>NZ_CP155838.1:1957387-2304370 GCF_045348205.1 Microbulbifer sp. ARAS458-1
AATGGCGGTCAGTATGTAAACGAGAAAAGAGCCTTGAGGCGACGACTGCCGGGAGTTGTTTTTCTACAGGCTCGTTAAATGCCGGTAATAGCAAAATCCAGAGCGGCTAATATTTCTGTTCGAAAATGTTCGAGTGTACCGATTGGGTTTTTTAGTCTATCCGTTGGCACGGAGGCAATCTGTGGGGTGAGTAAGATTAGCTCGTCACCCTCATATTCAATTACGGGGGTAAGCCTCCCAAGATTTTCATTTTTAAAATATTGCAACCGGCCGAGAGGGAGCACGATTCTTGTTCCTATATCAGAAATATGCTCGTGCTGAATATCCAGGATAAAAGGAAAAGTCTTCTGCGTTGCCTTGCTGGGGTTTTTGTATACGTCGAACTGCGGCATCAGAAATTCCTAAACTCATCGCCGAAGCAACCATGTTCTTCAACAAATTCGTTGTAGGCCTTAATTCCGGCTTTATGCTCATCTTTCCATTTCTGAGCTTTCCGCTTTGCGAGCTCCTGGCTCAGCGCTTGCTCTAAAGTCGCGGATAAATTAATGTGCATGGATCGGGATTTGACCAACAAGTCACTATTTATGCTGAGATTTGTTGCCTTCTTTGGGGCATTTGCGTCAAAAAGAGTGGTCATAGCGGCGCTCCAAGTTATGCGCATTTATATGCGCATTCCTATGTTAGGCCGGCCTTGTCCGAAAATCAACCATTGGCTGGGGGCTCAAGGTCCGGAGGCATTTAACAAGGAGCTGCAGCCGACGGATAACTTTGTGCACTTTATACACAGTTGCTGCGCTCCCATTATCGTGCATAAAGTGCACAAAGTTGTCCGCGGCTGAGCGCGGCATTAATGTGTAGAATAAGAAAAGCCGTTTCTCTGGTGCTGAATGCAGGGTGGCATTGAAGCCGGTAGTGAAAGAATGGGGTAAACATAGAGTTGGCGAAAAAAGCGTGGGCGCTGGCAGAGTATCAATGGCTCAGACTTATATAGTGACTTTGAGGACTGCTAAATAAGTGAGATAGCGATGCCCCTTCTTGTTTCCTTACTTCAATCTTCCCATTAGTACTTTGGGTTGCTCGGTAAGTCGAATACGTCTCTCCTCGGCAGAATCCTGAGTTGCGCGCTCAAACCTGGCGGCTTATGCTCAACTCAGGATTCCAGTCGCGGGTTTAGTAGGCGCCCTCACTGTAAATCAGTTCGTAGCTGTGGCTGTAAATTTCCACAATATTTCCAAATGGGTCTTCCATATAGATCATGCGGTAGGGCTTTTTGCCTGGGTAGTAGTATCTAGGCTTTTCCATGCGTCGCTTGCCGCCCGCGGCGACAATTTTTTCTGCAAGCGCTTCGACATCTGGATCTTGTACACAAAAGTGGAAAATACCGGTCTTCCAGTACTCGAAGTTGTTTTCCGGGTTTTTCTGGTTCGGGAACTGGAAAAGCTCGACGCCAATCCGGTCTCCGGTTGACAGATGTGCGATTCGGAAACTGCCCCAGCCTGCGCCGAAGACGTCGGTGCACATTTCTCCGATTGCGCTGTCGTCCTCTGTGATCTGGGTGGGCTCCATAATGAGATACCAGCCCATCACTTGGGTATAGAATTTGACTGCCTGCTCAAGGTCCGGTACGGAGATCCCAATATGTGAGAAGTTTCTAGGGTAGGTGTTGGTCATCTTGTGCCCTCCTGTTGGTAAGTAGTGCAAGCTTACAGTGGCACTTTAATAATCTATAATTATCATTTTGAATTGATATGATCTTTATTTGTAATGATTAACATATCCTGGCTGTATACATTCTGTACTCTCGTTGAGGTTGGCCATTTCACTCGAACGGCCGAGCGGCTTCATATGACGCAATCCGGGGTCAGTCAGCACGTGCGTAAACTGGAAGAACAGCTCGGTGTTGAGTTGCTGGTAAGGGATGGTAAGAAGTTTTCCGTCTCGTATGCTGGTGAAAAGCTGTATGCGGAGGGGCAGGGCATTTTGTTGGCTCTTTCGGGTTTGGAGGAAAAGGTTCAGGAAGATAGGCCCTTTGAGGGACTGGTTAGGGTAATGTCCCCGGGAAGTGTCGGGCTCAAGTTGTATGGGAATTTATTGGCTTTACAGTCTGAGTACCCGAAACTCGTTATCGATTACCGATTTGCTCCTAATTCCGAAGTAGAGGCGGCAATTGCCGAGTCCAGGGTTGATATCGGGTTTATGACTTCTGAGTCTTCCCTGCCGGAGGTCTTGTGCCAGCCTATTGCCGAAGAGAGCTTGTTACTGGTAACTCCCGCAAGTGTTGCACAGCCAGATTGGCACAATTTGATGGGACTCGGTTTTATTGATCATCCTGATGGGCGCCATCACGCCAACCTGTTACTTGCGCCAAATTTTCCGCAGTTCCAGCATTGCGATCAGTTTCTGATTAGCGGTTTTTCGAACCAGGTCGGTCTTATTCTCGAGCCTGTCAGTAGAGGGCTCGGTTTTACGGTTTTACCAGTCTACGCAGTGGAGGCGTTTCTTAAGCGGGATCGGATCAGAGTTCATCAGCTTCCCACACCGGTAAGTGAGACCTTGTACCTGTGTGGGCGGCGCGAAAAGGGGTTTCAAAAACGCATGCAAACCGTTATTACCGAAGCGCGCCGCTGGCTCGAGAATTGATCGAAGGAGAATTTACGATTCGATATCCGTCAGCATCAGTTCCCGGATTACTGGAACAGGTGCGTTTCCGTAGCTCAGAAATTTTTCGTGAAATTGCTTCAAATTGAATTTTTCTCCCAGTTTTTGCTTTATTTCTTCCCGTAATTCCATGATGTCCATATAGCCAGCAAAGTAGCTGGTAAGTTGTACCTGGCTCAGTGTCGCGCGTCGCCATTTTCCCAGTGCTTCCGTTTCTTGCTGGAATGCCTGTTTCATCATCAATTCCATTGCCTGTTCTTCATTCATGCCTTTGACCTGAATTGAATAGTCCAGGATAGTGTTGACCACTGTGCGCAGGTTCCATTTGTAGTACATCATCCACAGCTCGGGCTGAAAATCCCCGTAGCCGGCTTCTAGCATCATACGTTCGGTATATACTGCCCAACCTTCAATCATGGCGCCATTGCCGAGGATGTTTTTAATGAGGCTGGGAGACTGGTTGGCATACACAAGCTGGGTATAGTGCCCGGGTATCGCCTCGTGGATGTTCAGTATTTGCATTAAGTAGGTGTTGTATTCTCTGAGGAAGCTCTCTGCCCGATCATCCGGGAGTTCCTCCACAGGCATCACGTTGTAATAGGTGTTGGCATTCTTGTCGTAAGGGCCTGGTGCATTGATTGATGCCACTGAAAATCCACGCATATACGCAGGTGTAGTACGCACGACCAGAGGCTTTTTAGGGTCCAGGGAAACGAGATCCTTCTCGTTGACGAAGGCGACAAGTTCCGGAATCTGTTTTTCTACTTCTGACTTGAATGTTTCCTTGGTTGCGTGATTCAGGGAAAGCTTTTCCAGCACCTTATGAATTTTCTCAAGTATGTCGTCTGGACGCTTTTCATCCGGGAAGTATTTAGGCCACAGTTGGTCGGCGAGTTCGTCCATTTTCAGGTGAAGCCGGTCTTTTTCTTTCATGGCACGGTTATAGAGTTCTTCACCACTCATGCTGATCTGTATATCGAATTTGAACTTTTTCTCGTAACGCTCTTTTCCGATACGAAAATCGCGGAAGCTGTCGGCTTGTTCCATCTGCGCGTGTAGCGTTTGCAGATAGACGACATATTCATCGATAGCCTGGCGAGCGGCCTGTAGGCGAGTAGCAAACTGTTCTTTTTCACGATCGCTGAGACCACTTTGTGCCAGTTTTCTCTCGAGTTCCTCACCAAATACAGATTGCGCACCTTCGTTCTGCTGAATCGCGAGGATGAGTTGTGGTGAGGCTGGATTGCTGAGGGTTTTTTCGGCGGCGGCGTAGTAAGCCGGTACTTTCAACAGGCGTTCACTGAAGGTTCGAAGGCGATCGTCCAGTGGTGCGTAATCGGTATTCAGGATCAGTGCGAACCCGTGGGAAACATTGTAGTCTGCGGGGTTCCACTCATGGGGCTTGAACTCTGTCAGTTTCCAGATGGTCTCATTCAGGAAGTTGACGATTAGCGCCAGGTCGGTACGCGCATTGGGGCTGAGTTTGTCCGGGGCAAATCCGGAAAACTGGTTCAGTGAGCTTCTCGCGAAACTGAGGACTTCCCGGCGATAGTGAGTGTCTGGCACTTCAAGTTGAGAGGCGACTTTATAGTATCCGTTGCTGATCGCCCAGGATGGAAAAAGGTGCCACATACGCTCGATCAGCTGGTTACTGAGTTGCTCAAAGGTTTCTTCATCGATGTTCGACTTTGGGGCTGGGGCCTTGCTGAGCTCATTTTTTCCAGCTCTGTGTTGCTCTGTTTGCGGGCTCTGGCCGTTGGGCTCGGTCGTCGAAGCTGGCGCGCTTTTTTGTCCACAGCCGTGAATGAAGGTGGCCAGAAATATGGCTGTGGTCAGTCGTTTCATGATGTTCTCGAATTTCTGATGGAATCTGTTGAAAACCTAGCACAGTCGTCTTGTGAGTAACTTTTTATCCACACACTATTTTGTGTGATCCAGGTCGCCTTGTGCCATATCCGGGCGGCGGCTAAAGTGGCACATCGCGAATTTGTGGCGGAGTGCCACGATTCGACCTTACCAATAAAGTACTGTGCACAGAGGAGTCAGATATGACCGAGCTGGCAGCGCAGGCCTGTGAGGCCTGCCGGGCTGATGCCCCCCTGGTATCCGATGAGGAATTGGCAACCCTGATCCGCGAAATTCCGGATTGGACCCCTATGGTTCGTAATGATGTGATGCAACTGGAGCGGGTTTTCAAGTTTCGGAACTTCAAGCAGGCGTTAGCGTTTACTAACCGTGTGGGCGCGATTGCGGAAGAGGTTGGTCACCACCCCGCGCTGCTCACTGAGTGGGGCAAGGTGACTGTGACCTGGTGGAGCCACGAAGCCGGTGGTTTGCACAAGAATGATTTTATTATGGCGGCCCGCACGGACAAGCAGCTGGAGGCGGAGTAATCTATTCCGTGCCACAGACTTGCCGGCGCAGCCTGCCTATGAAGTAGTTGGCCCATGTCCGGGATAACTCGGCTCACCGTGATGGCGTGGGCCGGGTACGGCTTTGACGTCACCCCGTCACAACCCTGGCAGCGGGCTATGAATTGCGAGCCTGAAGGAATACGATGCTGAAAATGAAAGCTAGCTGCGAACGTTGCAGCGCGCCCCTGGGCCTTTCTGACCTAGCCTATATCTGTTCATACGAATGCACATTTTGCCCCGAATGCACGGCAGCGTTGAATCAAGAGTGTCCGAACTGCCAGGGCAACCTCGTGCTACGTCCGCTGCGCCGAACGTCGCCAACGGAAGTTGCCCGCCCTGGCTTCAAGGCCAAGCTGGAAGCCATTCTGCGCTAGCACAGTGGCAGGGTGGGCGTCATTAGCGGGTTGCCCAGAGCAAAAACTCCCGATTTCCATCTCCACCCTTGATCGGGCTTTCAATGTAATCCCTTACCTGTAAATCCAGTTGCGTACACAGGGCGTATATTTTTTCCTGAACACCGCAATAGAGACTGGAGTCCTTTACAAGGCCACCTTTGCCAATACCTTCCGGGCCTACTTCAAACTGCGGTTTTACGAGGCTTAGCAGCTCACCACCCGGTTTTAGCATCGGGGGCAATTGAGGCAGTATCAGGGTTTGAGAGATAAATGACACGTCCATGACGATGGCGTCAAATCCGTTGTTCCCCCAGGGGGATACCTGCTCGCTGGTCAGGTGGCGGGCATTCAGCCCCTCAAACAATTTCATGCGCGGGTCCTGGCGTAGGGTGGGGGCCAGTTGGTCGTGGCCGACATCCACGCCGACCACTAGTGCTGCCCCTCGTTGCAGCAGGCAATCGCTGAAGCCGCCAGTGGAGCAGCCCACATCCAGGGCGTGCCACCCGCTGGGATCCAGGCCGGTATGATCGAGAATGCCAGCCAGTTTCAGGCCAGCTCTGGACACGTACTGGTCTTCCGGTAGTGGCTCGACGAGGACTTGAGTGTCCTCTCTCAAGGTCTGGCTGGGTTTTTTGACGATTTGCCATCGCTGGCCTCCAGCATCGGCCACTTGTACCCGGCCGGCATCAATCAGTTTGCGCGCGTGGGTTCGGGAGCTGGCCAGACCTTGCTGGACCAACAATAAGTCGAGACGGATCATGGATCGCACTATAGTTTTGAAAATCTGGAGGAGGAAATGACTGCCATGCTAACCTCTGCCCCCAAGACTGGGAAGACGCGCGACGTCTGTGCCCAGGCAAGTGACATAGCGAAACTGAATATTAGGAGTCGGCGTTAGATGGCAAACAATGTGTTGAGTAAATTCAGGATTCGCAAGGGCAAGGTATTTGAAGCGCCACTGGAGAGTGCCTTCGGCCGACTGGTAACGCCCTTTGAAGAGTTTATTCACCGCCAGAGCAGTAGTGGTGTGCTCTTGATGATCTGCGCGGTGGTAGCGTTAATCATTGCTAACTCCCCGTGGCAGGAAGCCTACAAACACCTGCTGCATTTACCGGTCAGTTACAACTTTGGTGACTGGTCCCTGTCCATGAGCTTCCACCACTGGATCAACGATGGCCTGATGGCCATCTTCTTTCTGTTGGTCGGACTCGAATTAAAGCGGGAGTTTCTGGTCGGCGAGCTATCCGAGATGAAGCATGCGGTACTACCGGTGATGGCCGCGATTGGCGGGATGGTGGTTCCGGCACTGATCTTCTATTTAATGAATGGCGGCACGCCGTCGGAGCGTGGCTGGGGTATCCCCATGGCCACGGATATCGCCTTTGCGGTGGGTTGTATCGCCATCCTTGGTAACCGGGTGCCGCGGGCCGTGGTGACGTTCCTGGTGGCGTTGGCGATTGTGGATGACCTGGGTGCAATTCTGGTAATTGCCATCTGGTATACGGAAAGTGTCAACACTACCGCTCTGATGGCGGCTTGCGTTTTGGTGGGTATGCTCTGGCTGCTGAAGTTTGCCGGTGTGCGCCGCTCCGCGGGGTACATTTTTGTGGGTATTCTGTTGTGGTACGCGCTCTACAGAACCGGGGTGCACGCAACTCTGGCGGGTGTGATCACCGCGATGGCGATCCCGGCCAAGCCGAAATACGACCCGGTGGCTTTCAGTACTTTCGTGAAGGATATTATTCGCAGTTTTGATCGCTGCTTCCGCCCCGGCGATAAGATTATTGCGAACGATGCACTGCGTGCGCGGGTAACCGCGCTGGACAATGGTATTCACCTGGTGCAGTCGCCGCTGCAGCGGATGGAAACCCGCCTGCATACTCCGGTTGCGTTCGTGGTGGTGCCAATCTTTGCGTTGGCGAATGCCGGCATTCCTGTTGACAGCTTTACCAGCGCAGCAGCGGTGTTCAATCCACTGACACTGGGGGTGATCTGTGGTCTGGTATTTGGCAAGTTGATCGGTATCGTCGGAGCAACCTGGATAGGCTGGAAGCTGGGTTGGGGCGAACTGCCGAAATCGTCCACCTTTCACCATATTATTGGCGTGGCGCTACTTGGTGGTATCGGCTTTACCATGTCGATCTTTATCGCGGAGCTCGCGTTTGCCGGCCAAAACGAATTGCTCATACAGGCCAAGGCCGGGGTGTTGCTGGCCTCGCTAATTGCGGGGGTGTCGGGTTTTCTGATCTTACGCCGTGCGCCCATCGAGGAGTCCACGCAAACTGCCGAGCACCATGTGGAGAAGCCCGAAGATATTCAGCAGGGAGAGAAAAAACTGCCCTGAGCCTGTGGGGGCAGGGCCGGCATCAGCGCGTGCCCGCCCCCATTTACCAGCTCCCGTGTCCGATTGATCCTCTCCCAACCCGTCAGTGAGCTGCGTAACGAGTCGATCGGCTTTTCTTTCTCACGTGGTTTCTTCGCTGCTGTCGTATTTGCCGCACCGTCTTACTTTCTATCGCTCCTCTCCGGTTCTCTTTTACCGGTCCCTTATCAACCTGTATCCCCGCATCCCCTCTCCCCGTATACCCCTTTATCCGGCAGCTTGCCGGCGGGTGCTTTGATGTTTCGGTAAGGCCAAAGGTGGCCCCGGAACAAGGATGGGAGAGGGTGCCTTGAAATTCAGGTTCTGATTGGGGTATTTTGGTAAGTCCAAAATGCCTGACTTTTGGGTGATTGGTCAGCCTTCTGATAATGAAAATAAATCGAGGTGATGATGAAAATGGTTAGACGGGAATTCGATCGCTGGGCGCTGATCGTGCTGTTTCTGATGGGTTGTTCACAGGCGTTGGCCGGTATCGACTTGGAAGGGGTTGCCGGCTTCGGGGTGGATACCCCCGGGGGCAGTGGCGGTAAGATCATTCGGGTGACAAACCTGCAGAATCGCGGGGAGGGCTCACTGCGGTGGGCATTGGGTCAGTCTGGCCCCCGTATCGTGGTGTTCGAAGTGGGTGGTGTCATCGACCTCGACCGGGAAAATATTGTGGTCAGCGAGCCGTTTCTTACCCTGGCCGGGCAGACTGCGCCAAACCCGGGTATTACCTTGATTCGGGGCGGCCTGAGTATCCGCACACACGATGTGCGAGTACAACACCTCCGCGTGCGCCCTGGCGATGTCGGCCGACCGGCCCGCAGTGGCTGGGCTCCGGATGGCATTGGTATTTCGGGCAAAAATGCCTATCGAATCCATATCGATCATTGCTCCACCAGTTGGGCCGTTGACGAGAATATGTCGGCCTCTGGGGCGCGCACGGATGGGCCTGACGCCACCAGCCGACAAATTACGATCAGCAACTCAATCATCGCCGAGGGATTGGATTACTCAACCCACCGAAAAGGCAAGCATTCTAAAGGGCTGCTCGTACACGATTTTGTGCGTGACGTTGCGGTGGTCGGCAATCTGTTTGCCAACAATGATCGCCGCAATCCGTATTTCAAGGCGCATACCACCGGTGTGGTTGTGAACAATTTGATTTACAACCCGGGCTCTGCGGCAATTCAGCTGGGTTATATCGAAGACGAATGGCGGGATGTTGACGCGGCGCCGGTGAATCCGCGGGTCGCGGTTGTGGGCAATGTCCTGCAGTACGGGCGCGACACTTACAGTGATCTCGCGCTGGTGTCCTATCAGGGGGATGTTTATCTAGAGGATAACCTGGTGTGGAACCTCGATGGCGAGCCGATGAATATCGTACAGGGGGATATTCGGCGGCTGGAGGAGAAACCACTTTGGCCCGAGGGCTTGCGCACGATACCTGCCGAGATGCTCTCTCGCGAGCTATTGACAACCGTCGGTGCCCGGCCCGCCGAGCGGGATGCGGTAGATCAACGAATTATCGCGCAGGTAATGGCGGGACAGGGGCGTATTATTGATAGTCAGGATTCGGTCGAGGGGTACCCCACGCAGGTGCCGGTATTCCGTTCCCTGGCGGTACCGGAAGATGTAGATGCCTGGCTGTCGCGGTTATCGCGCGAGTTGCTAGAGCAAGCCGAGCCGGCTGTCAGAATTTCGCTCGACGACTCGTTTAACATTCAATCCGCCTTTAACAAAACCCGCAAGACTCATCCAGACATTCAAGTTGCACGGGTGGCGCCTGGGCAGGGTACTGAAGTCCTACGGGATTTGGTGTATCGCCGCGTCGGGTCGCGCGCTCTGCATCTGGATCTCTTCCTTCCTGAGGGGGGGCAGCCCGCGTCCGAACGACCGGCTGTACTGTTCATTCACGGCGGCGGCTGGCGTTCTGGTAACCGCACTCTGCAGGAACCCATGGCAAGATATCTCGCCAACCGGGGATTTGTTACCGCGACGGTAGAGTATCGCCTGTCGCCGGAAGCCCGTTACCCGGCGGGTGTACAGGATGTTAAGTCTGCGCTTGGCTGGTTGCGGGCGCAGGCGGGTCGTTACGGCATTGACCCTGAGCGCCTCGCCGTCATCGGTGCCTCTGCGGGTGGGCAAATGGCCACGCTCGTGGGGGTAACCCCGGGCTTGCCCATATTTGAAACTGTACAGTCCGCGGGTAAAGACTCGGTTCAGGCTATTGTCAATCTGGACGGCATTGTCAGTTTCACTACGCCCATGGCATTGCAACATGAGGACGATCCGCGCAAAAAACCTTCGGCGGCGGGCGCCTGGTTCGGTGGTCGTTACGAGAATGTGCCGGATCTCTGGCAACAGGCTTCTCCACTTGAGTACGCGGGTGCTGGCGCTCCCCCCACGCTGTTTGTCAACAGCAGCCACCCGCGCTTTCACGCCGGGCGGGATCAATATATAGCGCGTTTGAGTGAAGCTGGTGTTGTTACGGAAGTAATGACCCACGTGGATGCGCCGCACCCATACTGGCTATTTGAGCCCTGGTTCACGCCGACTGCGGAGCGGGTTTACGGGTTTCTGAAGCGGGTAATGCAGTAGCGATAAAAAACGGTCGCTCATTGGCGAAATTGCTGGATATACTCCGCAAATATCCCACGGCAGCGAGCGGAGCCTGCAGCCCATGCAACAGACCGAACAATTTATCGACCTGCTCAAACTGTTGGTGCGTAGCCCCAGTGTGGTAGGGGCGGAGCACTCTTTTTTCCGGGTTCTGCAGCGCGAGCTGGAAGAGCGGGGTGCGCACGTTACTTGGTACGAGGGCCTTCTGGTCGCTCAGGGGCAACGTCCCAATAGTGCCAAATTTTCTGCCCATATAGATCGTCATGGCCTTATCTGTACCGGCCCCAACGAATTCCAGTACGCCGCTTTTGTCTCCGGACGCCGCTCCGACCTGTTGGGTAATTCCGTGTCGGAAAAGTTGATGACCAAAATCGTCGATCGTTTCCAGGGTGTCACCGTAACAGCTTACGAGCCCTGGTCCGGCTCCTATTTTGGCTCTGGTGTTATCCGTCGCGCTTACGTCTGCGGCTACCGCAATAACCTTATTTTTGAAGTTGCCGGCCTGGAGCACCTCGTTGCCGGAACGCCGGTTGCATTCACTGATCGGCTGGAGATCAACGACGGCATTCTCAGCGCACAGCTGGACAACGTACTGACTGCGGCCCACCTGGTGCACCTGTACAGTCTCGGCTTTCAGGGCACGGCATTTTTCACCGCCCAGGAAGAATCTGGCAGTAGCTGGCGTTACCTGTTGGAATGGTTCCGCCGTTTCAATGGCGGAACCGACAAGCTGATCGTGGTGGACACCAGCCCTTACCCGGATCGCGCCAGTGCCGACGCCCAACAGGTGGTTTTGCGTCGTAGAGATGCGAACGCCCAGTTTCACCCGGGTACCACCGAACGCCTGGCGCAGTTATGTGAATCCCGGGGGATCCGCTACAGCTACAAAGACAGTTATATCGAGGCACAAAATAAAAAGGCAGTCGCGGAGGGGCAAGAGCCACAGTCGTTCGGAAGTACGGAACTCGGGCGAATAGTGAGTGCGTCTTCCGGGTTTGTGCAGGGGACGACCCTGCAGGTTCCTACGACCGGCTATCACACCATGGAAGAATCCGCTTCACTCTCCGCGAACAGCGCGTTCAGCGATCTGCTGTTTGCCATTGCCGGGGACGATTAGAATTCTTCACTGGCTTGATAGCGGTTACAGCGATTGTTGCAGTAGGGCCTGTCGGAACGAATAGCGCCGGTTGTCGGGTTTACCGTCAGCTGGCGTTTTTTATTACCGTGATAGGCCACCACATTCCAGTACCCGTTGCGAAACTGAACCTGGTCAAAAGTGTGAAACCCCAATCGTTGCAGGCGCATCCGCACTGCACCCGCGCTCAGGTCTATCTCGGAAGGTGTCCCTCCATCCAGGTCCGGACCGTAGAGGTGTGGTGGAATTGGTATGCCCGATACGGGCCCGGAATACCGAAAGTCCTGGGCGGTGAATGGGCCCGGTTGCTGAGCGTTAAGCTGGCCTGGAGTCAATATGATGGCCAGGGTGGCCACGACCGAAAGCCTGGCTAAGGCTTTGTCTTTGATTGCGGCGTACAGCATGGTGTTCCCCAAATTACCGTTATCCTGTTATTGGTAATGTGGAACGCCATGAAAACCAAATTGATGACCGTTTTAGGGCAGGTCAGCCGCAGTTGCAGCAGCGGCGGTGCTTGTCGGTTTTCCCGATACCGGGGTTGAAGGTATTGGTGGGGTCGAGCTGTTCGAAAAATGTTTTTTGTTCGTCGGGCGCCTGATAAAGATGGCCAACATTGTGCTCTGCCGGGTAGCGAGCCCCGCGGCGGTCGAGTAACCGGAGCAGGGCTTTTTTGACGGCTTCTGGATCGGCGCCTTTTTTAAGGATGTAATCCTGGTGAAAGACGTTGCACAGGAAGTGACCGTAGTAGAGGCGATACTCCAGCTGGCTTGCGATCTCGACAGGCAGCTTTTCTTCCCAGTCCATATCGTTGCGCCTGAGCGCGATATCCAGAGGCAGCAGCTCCCCTACCTGTTTACTGTGGACGGCCTGGTAGCGCATGGCGGCGCCGGCAGAGACGAATCGGTGCAGCATGGCCTTGCTGGCCTCTGAGGTACTACAGGCAAAAAATTCCCCGGTGTTTTCAGTCCCCGCAAAGAAGGTCTGCAACCACTGTTCGGCTGGCTCGATACTGCTATCCGCGACTTTTACGATCAGGTGATGCTGATACTTTTCCCGGTAATCCAGCATGGGTTTGGGCAAGTGCTGGGGGAGCAGTTTGCTGATACTCTGCAACAGGCGGTCACTGAAATATCGGGGCACCCACGACCGCTTTGCGAGCCACGCGTCGATGCGCCCCTTTAGTGCAAAGAAGCGGGGCATGCGGCGGGTTCCGAGCTTTTCAATGGTGTAAAAACTGTCTTTGCCGTAGCTCGCCGCCAGGTCGAACATGTCGCGATGCAGGTACTCGCCCAGCAGCGGGATTTCGGGTAGCTCGGTCAGCAGCCCTCTGCGCAGACGTGCAAAAACGTCTGCGTCATTGCTGCCGATGTAGAATGTCCGGGTGTGCCTGGGTATGGGGAAAGTATCGAGACGCACGGCAAACACAGCGACCTTGCCCGCACAGCCGCTGGTTTCAAACAGGCGGCGAGGGTCGGCATTGAATCTCGCGGGCGTGTCTGCCTCAACATCTCGTATCCGCTCCACATATTCCCGATCTGAAGCCATGCGTGTACGGCTGCTGTTGTGGGGGTGCGGTAGCTCCCTGACCTGAATAAAGGTACCGTTTTCCAGGTTGGTGAGCATTTCCTGCGGCGTCTCACCCAGGTCAATACCCAGGTGATTGATCAGTTGTAAACGTCCCTCCGCATTGACCTGTGCGTAAAGTGCAAGCTCCGTGTAAGCGGGGCCGCGTTGGCACAGTGCGCCGCCGGAATTGTTGGCGATGCCGCCGACAATGGAAGCGCCAAGGCAGGAGGAGCCAATTTCCGAGTGCGGCGAGCGCTGTAATGGTGTGAGGAGTTTTTCCAGGCTATGCAGCGTGGCGCCGGCCAAGGCGACAACCTGCTCTCCCTGGTGATTACCCTCTCCTAGCAGGTGAATACCGTTCATCTGCAGGGTATTGATTATCACGATCGGTCGATCGTAATCGTTGCCGCTGGGTGTGGAGCCTTCAGTCAGGCCGGTATTGGCCGCCTGCATGATAATGATGGCGCCGGCATCGACACATACCTGAAGAGTCTGCCACAGCTGCACAAGCTTTGCGGGGAACACCACTGCCAGCGCACCGCCTTCCCCTGAGCGGAAACCGGTGCGGTAGTGCTCGCTGCGCTGAGCATCGCTGATCACGCCATCGCGGCCGAGCAACCGCACCAGTTGTTGGAGCAGTGCTCGGCCATCGGGTGTGTCAGCGGGAGGCATTGAAGAGAGCTCTCCCTCGGGCTGCGGATCAGTCTTTATCTTCTTTGACCTCTAAAATTTCACCACTGTTGGGATCTACTTCGAGGTCCCATTTTCGCCCTTCTTTGTACGCTTCCACTTCCCAGCGGCCTCGCTCCAGTGAAACATCGACCACTGGAGTGTAACCCTGCTGTTCGAGTTTTGTGAGCAGGCTGGACAGGGCCATGGCGCCGGGGGGAGGCATTTCATCGTTGGCATTTGCCTGTGCTGCCGCGACTGCGGCGAAGCCGCTCAGAGTAACGGCGAGCAGGGAATTTTTCACGTTCTTCATGGTTTCTCCCGGTGTTGACAGATGTCTTATGGCTGGGAAGGTGGTCAGTCGGTTTTGTTGAGTCGCTGCTGCATCATGAAGCACCACTCATCACTGCCGCCATCGGGGCCGTGAGCGCCGTCACCTCCGGTCAGTTTATCCATGGCAATAAACCAGTCGTCGGAGCCGACCAGGGGTAAACCGGATGGGTAGTGTTCGGTAATGGCCTCACTCTGGGTTTTCATCACTTCTGAATTCACCCACTCGAACCACGTGGCGTTGCAGATCAGCTGGCCTTCACTGTTGGGGCTTTCCGCAGACGAGCTGTCGGTGTCACCGGCGGTGCCGCTAGCGTCGCCGCTGTCGCTGGTATTGTCGTTGGCACTGCCGGTGTCGCCAGTGGAGGAGGGCGCGCTGTAGTCTGGTGCGCTGGTATCCTCTTCGACGACGGTTGTTTCCTCAACCACTTCGGCCTCAGGCTTCTGGGTGGTGTCCGGGTCGTGGGAGTCAGATTTACGGCTGCAGCCGGTGATGGCAATCGTGGTCATCAGGCTGACCAGCAACATGTGACGAATCATAAGAGTTCCTCGTATCTATCGGATGATGGCGCCGAAATGATCGGTTCGCTGAAATAAGCATAGGAGGAATTTTGTGACTTGCACCTGTGGTGGAGGGGATTTGTGACCTCTTCCACGTGGCTGGCGGGAGGGAGAACAGGCAGGGCGGCCAATGGCCGCCCTGTGGGGGAGTGGGTGTCGTGCTGGAACTAAAGGGCCGACTGGGATGCGGCGGCCTCTGCTGCGGGTACTTCTGCCAGCGCTTCGCCGTTGTCATTGGCGGCCGCTGCGGCCAGGCGCTGTTCCTCGATGCGGCTGGTCCAGGTCAGCAGGGCCTGGTAGTGGCGGATATTCTGCACATAGGTCACCGGCTCCCAGCCCCGTGCGTAGCCGTGTTTCAGATTCTTGTAGTACTGGCGCTTTGCCAGCAAGGGCAGGTGGTCCCTTACGTCCGCCCAGCGGTCGGGGTTGCCGCCCATTTGCTGGGTAAGTACTCGTGCATCTTCAAGATGACCGTATCCTACGTTGTAGGCGGCGAGGGCCATCCAGGTGCGGTCGGGTTCACGAATGCGTGCGGGAATCTTGTCGCGCACTTGCAGGAAATAGCGCGCCCCGCCATCGATACTTTCCAGTGGGTCCAGGCGATTCACACCCATTTCGCGGGCGGTGGCGCGGGTCAGCATCATCAGTCCGCGCACCCCGGTGGGCGACTTCGCGCGGGGATTCCAGTGGGATTCCTGATAGCTCAGGGCTGCCAGCAGCTCCCAGTCCAGCCCGTATTTGTCTGCGGTTTTCTGTAGTTCTTCGCGCCATTTTGGCAGGCGGTCGCGGGTCAGCTGGGCAAAGGTCTTGGCGCCACCCACATTCATTTTGCTGACGTGACCGAAGTAGAGTTCACGCAGCTCCGCCACCAGACCACTGGTGTTGGCGCGCAACATAAAGTTGCGGGCAGCGCGGTACAGGGTGTCGTCTTCCCCTTTGGGGAAGGCCCAGGAAACCGGTTGAAATTGGGTCAGGTTAAACGCGATATGGGTGTTGGGGTAGAGGCCCCGGTGAACCGCATAGGCATTGGAGTCGACAACGGCGTAGTGGTATTGGCCTTCGTTGACCATCTCCACCAGTTCCATCGCATCCACATCGGAAATTTCTTCCCAGGAAAGGTTTTCGTAGCGTTGGGACAGCTTACGCAGCTGTTCCGCGTGGGCGCTTCCGGCAATGACGGCAATATTCTTGCCCTCGAGGTCGGCGACACTGCGCGGGCGCTGTTCGCCCAGACGATAGATGACCTGCTGGCGGATTTCGAAGTAGGAAGGGGCAAAGCGCACCTGTTCGCGGCGCTCGGAGGTGACGGTGAGGCCCGCCGCAGCCAGGTGCGCGCCGGACTCGGGGTTGCCCAGTTCACTGAACAGGTGGCTGAGGTCGTGGACGTCCCGGATTTCCAGCTCCACTCCGAGTTCGCGGGCAAACTCACGCAACATACCGTATTCGAAGCCGGTGTAGCGGCCATTGGCGTCTTCGTAATAGGTGGTGGGTCCGTTCTGTGACAGCACAACCAGCTTGCCCGACGTTTTGACCTGCTCCAGCAGGCTGGGAGCTTTGCTTGCCACCAAAAGAGAAGCACAACAGGCCAGGGCCACCCCCTTCAACAGGCGGCGGCTGTATCGCAACAGTCGGCTTTTCATGATCATAGGCGGTCCCCTCGAATCCTTTCGTTAGCATTATTGATACGCAGAGCGGAGCCCTTTCATCCGGTTGGTCCTGGGCCGGTATCCTTGCTCTGCTGCGGGCGCGATCCGCTGCGCCTCGCGACTATCCTCTGCGGTATTCATTTGCGGCATATCAACTTGCCACCCTTCCTGATTACCGCACGTGCTGCCGGGCTTTGCCTATTATTTGAACAGGGTCAGGCGAAAGCGCGGCAATTTTACCTCATATATGAGGAGTCTGACCAATTGTGACCAGAATTGTCCCCTGAGTTTGTGATTGATCGGGTTGTTTCGATCCACTTTTCAGTGTAGTGGACGGTGTCAGGTCCGGTGTGGCACTCGCTAATCTCGGGTTGCCGCCAGCGCCAATCCGACCGCATTTACTCTGTTCACGTGGGTGCCGGCAGTGTTTCACCGCCGGATGCCCGCTTGACAGTGTTGGAGCGGCGATGCTTCGGGTACAATGCGCGCGCTCCGATTCCCGGTGTACCTGCGTGGCACGTCCTAACCGATCTGATGCTTCCGCCCGCAGGCGCTCAAATCCAGACAAGAGGCCAACTCCCGCGATGCTAGTTCTGCGTGGTGCTCCCGCACTGTCGAAATTCCGCCATCAAAAACTGCTCTCTCAACTCCGTGCCTTACTGCCGGCGGTAGAGGATGTATACGCCGAGTTCGTTCACTTCGCCGACAGCGAAACGCTCGGCGACAAGGACCAGGCGCTGCTGGAGCGTTTGCTGCAATACGGCCCGACCGAAGAAAAGCACCAGCCGGAAGGCGAGTTGCTGCTGGTCGTCCCGCGTCCGGGCACTATCTCGCCCTGGTCCTCCAAGGCAACCGACATCGCCCACAATGCGGGTTTGACTGCGGTCCACCGCCTGGAACGAGGTGTTGCTTACTATCTTACCGGTGTGAAATTAACCGACGCTGAACGCAAGGTGCTGGCCGCGGAACTGCATGACCGCATGGTTGAAACCGTGTACACCGAATTAGGTGACGCAGAGCAGTTGTTCCAGGTGGAAGAGCCGCGCCCGATGGGTAGTGTGGATGTGCTGAGTGGCGGCCGTGATGCGCTGGTGGAAGCGAATGTCACCCTGGGCCTGGCCCTGGCGGAAGACGAGATTGACTACCTGCTGACCAGTTTTGAAGAACTGGAACGCAATCCCACCGATGTAGAGCTGATGATGTTCGCCCAGGCGAACTCGGAACACTGCCGCCACAAGATCTTCAATGCCAGCTGGACCATTGATGGCGAAGAGATGCCGCACTCCCTGTTCGGCATGATCAAGAACACCTACCGCAAGGGCGGGGAAGATGTGCTGTCCGCCTACGCAGATAACGCCGCGGTGGTGGTTGGCCACAAAGCCGGTCGTTTTTACCCAGACCCGGAAACCAAGGAATATGGTTTTAGCCAGGAAGCCATTCACCTCTTAATGAAGGTGGAGACCCACAACCACCCGACTGCGATCGCGCCTTTCTCTGGTGCAGGCACCGGCGCCGGCGGTGAGATCCGCGACGAAGGCGCCGTGGGCCGCGGCTCCAAGCCAAAAGTGGGCCTCACCGGATTTACCGTGTCCAACCTGCAGATCCCCGGTCACCTGCAGCCGTGGGAGGTGGATTACGGCAAGCCCGAGCGCATCGTGACCGCGCTGGACATCATGATCGAGGGCCCGATCGGTGGGGCTGCGTTTAATAACGAGTTCGGTCGCCCGAATATTTGCGGTTATTTCCGGACCTTTGAAGAAGACTTCAACGGCGAGCGCCGTGGCTACCACAAGCCGATTATGCTGGCCGGGGGTTATGGCAACATCCGCGAGGAACATGTGGAAAAGCCGGAGTTCAAGCCCGGTGCCAAGCTGATTGCACTGGGTGGCCCGGCCATGTTGATTGGCCTCGGTGGCGGCGCAGCCTCCAGTATGGCTAGTGGCTCCAGCTCTGAAGATCTGGATTTTGCTTCAGTGCAGCGTCAAAACCCCGAAATCGAGCGCCGCTGTCAGGAAGTCATCGACCAGTGCTGGCAGCTGGGGGATAAGAACCCCATCGCGTTTATCCACGATGTGGGTGCTGGCGGCCTGTCCAACGCCTTCCCGGAACTGGTGAAAGACGGCGGAACCGGCGGTAGCTTTGAGTTGCGCAATGTGCCCTCCGACGAGCCGGGCATGAGCCCGCTGGAAATCTGGTGTAACGAATCTCAGGAGCGCTATGTACTGGCGGTGATGCCGGAAGACCTGGCGCGCTTTGAGAAAATTTGTGAGCGCGAGCGTGCGCCTTTCGCGGTGGTGGGTGAAGCCACCAGCGAGAAGCACTTGACCCTGAATGACACGCAGTTCGACGCCAAGCCGGTCGACCTGCCCATGTCCGTGCTGTTCGGCAAACCGCCGAAGATGCACCGTACCGCTGAGAAGGTGGAAGTGAAAACCACCGCCTTCGACACCAGCAGTATCAAACTGGACGAAGCCGCTGAGCGGGTTCTGCGCCTGCCCACCGTCGCCAGCAAGAATTTTCTGATCACCATCGGCGACCGTACCGTAACCGGTCAGGTCAGTCGCGATCAGATGGTCGGCCCCTGGCAGGTGCCGGTGGCAGATTGCGCGGTCACTACCGTGGCTTACGACAGCACTGCCGGTGAAGCCATGTCCATGGGCGAGCGCACCCCGGTGGCGCTGCTGGACGCGCCGGCCTCGGGTCGCCTGGCGGTGGGTGAGGCTATTACCAACATTGCCTGCGCGCCGATCAAACAACTTTCCGATATCAAACTCTCCGCCAACTGGATGTGTGCCGCTGGCCACCCCGGTGAGGAAGAGAAACTGTACCGCACCGTGGAAGCGGTAGGTATGGAACTGTGCCCGGAACTGAATATCACCATCCCGGTGGGCAAGGACTCCATGTCCATGCGCACTGCCTGGAATGATGGTGGTGAGGAGAAAGCGGTGACTGCGCCGCTGTCTCTGGTGATTTCGGCCTTTAGCCCGGTTACCGACGTGCGCAAGGTGGTAACCCCGCAGCTGCGTAAAATGAAAAAGGGCGAAAGCGAGCTGCTGCTTGTGGACCTGGGGGCGGGCAAAAACCGCCTGGGGGGATCCTGTCTGGCACAGGTCTACGGCCAGGTAGGGGACAAGCCGGCGGATCTGGACGATGCCAGGCGCCTGAAAGGCTTCTTCGATGTGATGCAGGAGCTGCTTGAAGAGGAAAAGGTCATTGCGTACCACGACCGTTCAGACGGTGGCCTGTTCGCGACACTTGCAGAAATGAGCTTTGCCGGTCGCGTGGGTATCGATGTGGAAATTTATGACCTGGGTGACGATCCCATTGCCGCTCTGTTCAATGAGGAGCTGGGTGCGGTACTTCAGGTGCCGAGCGCCGATGCGGATATGCTGGCAATGCGGTTTGCCTCGGTGGGTGTACCTGCGCATCGCATTGGTGAATTGAACGAAACCGAACGCCTGCGGATTACGTTTGAAGACAATGATATCTTCAATCGCAGCCGAGCGGAGCTGCAACAGATCTGGAGCGAGACCAGCTATCGCATCCAATCCCTGCGCGACAACGCGGATTGCGCCAAGCAGGAGTTTGACGCAATCGCCAAGAGTGCCAAGGACGACCCGGGCCTGTCGGTCAAACTGTCCTATGACGTCAACGAAGACATTGCCGCGCCGTATATTAAGAAAGGTGTACGCCCGAAGATCGCCATCCTGCGGGAGCAGGGCGTGAACAGCCAGGTGGAAATGGCGTACTCTTTCCACCGCGCGGGCTTTAACGCCATCGACGTGCATATGAGCGATATCCTTGCCGGTCGTGTTGAACTGGATCAGTTCAAGGGCCTGGTGGGCTGCGGTGGCTTCTCTTACGGTGACGTGCTCGGCGCCGGTGAGGGCTGGGCAAAGACCATTCTGTTCAATGACCGCGCCCGCGATCAGTTTGAAGGCTTCTTTAACCGCAAGGACACTTTTGGCCTGGGCGTGTGTAACGGTTGTCAGATGTTCTCGGTGATCAAGGAGCTGATTCCGGGGGCTGGCCACTGGCCGCGTTTTGTACGCAACCTGTCCGAGCAGTATGAGGCGCGCTTTGCGCTGGTGGGCGTGGAAGATTCCCCGTCTGTGCTGTTCAAGGGGATGGCGGGTTCCTATATGCCGGTGGCGGTTGCCCACGGTGAAGGGCGTGTGGAGTTTGCGGATCAGAAGGCGCTGGAGGCTTGCGAGCAGTCCGGCACCATTGCGATGCGTTACCTGAACAATAACCAGCAGATTACCGAAACTTATCCGGCCAACCCCAATGGTTCGGTTAATGGTATTACCTCTCTGTGTTCCGAGGACGGCCGCGTGACCATCATGATGCCGCACCCGGAGCGTGTTGCCCGCGCGGTCAGCAACAGCTGGCGCCCGGACGATTGGGAAGAGGATTCGGGGTGGATGCGCCTGTTCCGCAATGCGCGCGTGTTTGTGGATTAAGTTAATCTCGAAAGCCCCGGTAGCCCCGGGGCTTTTTTTATGGTGTTCCGAATTTCTTCTGTGGAGGCCCGTCACCGGGCCTTCGTATCTACGTGGTGTACTCCGATCTTGGCGCTTGCATATCGCCAAATTCGTCCAGACTGAAATTAGCTCCTTACAGGGTGGCCTTTCGCGCCAACGCTGGCCGATGGTTATAACCACTCTGGAAAATTTTTGTGCGGACTCGATTGCGCGCAATGAAGTGGATCGCTAAAGCAAGAACGCCGACTTTGTCGGCCTGGTGGTCGCGAACGATGTGCGTCGGGAGATGGGGGAGGTTCGCGATGAAAGTGCGGTTCTCGCGCAGATGGAGAAGGAGAATGATCAAAATCGTTGCGCCATGTACCACTTGACTGGTAGTCAGCTGAAGATATTAATCTGAATTGGAGCGCTTGGGAGACCTTTTCATCGGGAGTATTTTAAAATAGGCGGTCGTTGACCGCCTCAGTTTGTAGTTTTTATTTAATTTCTTCTTTAATTTGAGCCAACACTTCATCGGTAGTTTTTACAGAGTTAGCAATCATACGTATATTTGTCATTGCCGCCGCATATCCATCTAGATCGGGAAGTTGTGCAGCCGCAGTTGCATCTTTTACGACAAGAACTTCGAAGCCTTGCTCCATGAGCTCTCTTAAATGGGATTCCGTGCATAAGTTGGCAGACATTCCGGCCAAAATTACTTTGTTGATCCCCCGCTTGCGAAGCTGAAGGACTGTATCATTGCTCTCAGGGCCGTATATCTTATGGGGGTTTGCTACCGCAGTCTTTCCGTTGTTTATATATTTTTTATATTGTGGCATAAAGTCGGCACCAGAATTCTCTTTGATGCCGCTTTGATCCAGACGTTTGTTCCCCTCAAACATTTTAATTCCGTGCATTGCATGTTCTAAAGCCCCGCCATGCTTAAACGCCAAGTCTTGTGGCGCATAGTAGTGCGGTGAGATGACTAAAACTATGTCATTTTCCTGAGCTGCTTGCATCAACTTTTCTAGATTATTAACTGTCCCATTCTTGGTGACGCTTTTTCCAACAAGACTCCATGCAACCCCTTTGGGGGACAAAAAGTCAATTTGAGGGTCAGTAATGACGATTGCTGTTTGTCCTTTGATGAGCTTAACCCCGGGGTCTGGTAAGCCATCCCCCTTTGATTTATGTTCACTTGAGGAATTAGCGGCTGATGAAAATAGCGACAAGAGCGCTGCTAGTAAAAGAGTATTTTTTAGCGTTTTAGACATTTTGAGTACCTTCTTTGGGAGCTATGAGACGAGCGTTGTAGATATACCTTAAATATTAACTATAGGCTGTTTTCGCTTTAACTTTGAAAGTCGGGTTGCGAAGACTGCGCTGGTGTCGTCTGTCGCATCAGGTTTGCTTGATTTGGAATTATTACAAGTACGATATTGCGTGATCGAGTGTTGGTGACTGTGTAGGCAGGTATTAGGTTTCTTTGCTACACTGTAATCAATAAGCGCAAAAACATTTTACGCATGGACACACCATCGCAGACTGCTTCAGATACCATCCCCCAGCTGCTTGCCGAGTACGTCAGCCAGCTTTCGACCTGGCGTAGTGAACGCCTGCAAAAACTTCACAATCTGATTGTTGCCAACTTTCCCGATACCAGCCTCTCGATGAAATACAGAATGCCTACCTGTGCGCTTGGCGACGGTTGGGTGGCACTGGCGAGCCAGCAGAGCTACCTGTCGCTTTACACCTGTGCGCGGGAGCATATACAGCCGTACCTGGATAGGCACCCCTCGGTGAAATGCGGCACGGGTTGTCTGAATTTTCGCGACAGCGACGATATTGCGTTTGAAGACCTGCGACCGGTAATCGCCTCTGCCCTGAAGATGCGCTCCCGGTGAAGTGATTGGCATAGGGAATTGATATAAAACGAAGGAGTTAGCCATGTCGTACAGTGAAGAACTGGTAGAAAAAGTCCGTGAAGTACTGCAGGAAGAAGATGGCCTGAGTGAGAAGCAGATGTTTGGCGGGCTGGCCTTTATGCTGAATGGCAATATGGCCTGTGGCGTGGTGGGTGAGGAATTGATGGTGCGAGTAGGGCCGGACAACTATCAGGCGGCACTTGGCGAACGCTACACACGGCCCATGGATTTCACCGGCCGCCCGCTGAAAGGCATGGTTTATGTGGAAGAAGATGCAATCGCCGCAGACCTGGACGGATGGGTGACCCGGGGTGTCGAGTTTGCCGGGACCCTACCACCCAAGTGATCCGGACGGCAGTGCCCGCAGATTGTGCAGGCACTGCCGTTCTCTCGAGTCGCGTGTCGCCGGAGCGAATTGGCGCGACAGGGGCGATCAGAGGGATTTCCCTCTCAGTTGCTCCGGCACATCCAGTTTCGACGGTGCTGCGATACCATCGATCTCGATGGTTAGGTGAAACACCCGGGGGCAACGTTGCTTTAGTTCGGCCTCGAGCTCATCGATTAACTCTTCCGTTGCTTCAAGGGTCGCCTGCACGATGGCGCGTGTCTCGGCGTACTCGAGAACGGCGTCATTTCTGCGATGCTCCGCTACTCTTTCCAGCAGTTGCTGCTCATGCCGGTCAATGCGGTCGTTCATGCCCCGCATCAAAACCTCTTCGCGCACCTCGATTTCCGCAACGACGACCGTGTGGGTGTCATCCACAATCACTGATCTCAGGTCGTGATACCGTTCAACCTCCCGGTGATGTTTGATGATCTCGTGAAATGCGCGCTCGGCGTCCTTGTCGCGGATATTCGTCAGGTAGCGCATGTTGATCATGCCGAGAAAGATGGCCGTCAGTCCCAGCATGACCGCAATGGAAACCGAGAAGCCGATATCCCACATGGGATTACCCGTAGTCTGGGTTAGTCCGATACCCGTAGCGGCGAGGATAACGCCAGTTACCGCGATGCTGTCCTCAAGCAGTACGGCGATGAGAGTGGGGTCATCCGCATCGGCCAGGTACCGAAACGGGTTTTTCCTGCCCTCGGCGCGCATGCGTGAAAAGAACTCTTTAGCGGCGACCATCAGCACGTAGCCTTCGAGCACCAGGGCGATAAACAGCACCACACCGGAAACCCAGATCGGCGCGATGTCAAAACCGAGAACCGAAATCGCCTCTGGTCGATCAACCTGGTCGAGGTTGTGCCAGGCGTGCCATGCATGGGCGAGGCCAAGACCACAGCCGATGGAGAACAGGCCGATGGCGCTCCACAGGTTCCACAGATACTTCTTTTGCCCGTGGCCAAACGCATAGTGGCTGTCCGCGGGCCGTCCACCGCGCTTTAACCCGATCAGCAGAAAAATCTGGTTTAGGGTATCCATCAGGCTGTGTACCGCTTCGTTCATCATTGCGGCGGAATGAGTCGCGAGAGCCGCCACTCCCTTGAGCACTGTGATGATGGCGTTTACACAGATGGCGTATAGAACAGCCTTTCTCGAGCCCTGGGCCATGTTTCCCCCATAAAACGGTAATGGTGTGCGGATTGCGCGGTGCTGTGTGTGGCAGATTATTCACACTGACGAACGGGAAGATTATAGAAGCCCGAATAGGGTGTCGACGCTCCGGGAACAAAGTCTCTCTTGCGCCACCGCAATGTTCGGCGCTACCCCCGGTTCTATACTCACGCGAAACCAGAATCACTGGTCCATTTCCAGACAACTCCGGCGTCCTTACTATCTAACAGGGAATTCATCATGCTTAAGCGCGGAATGACAGGTGTTGCACTTGCATTGAGTTTTTTTCTGATTGCCTGTGGCGGTGATCCTGATGGAAGAAGTGCAGGCGCCGCCCCAGACGAAAAAGACGGCGCACTGATCGAGGAAGAACTTGGTAGAGCGGATGACCAGCATGTGGATACAACTGGAAAAGCGCCCTTACCAAATCCGGAAATGTCTGGGAAATCAGCGTCAGCGTTGCAGTCTTCCCCATCTGGTTATCCCGTGCAGGCATATTTTGGCGATACCCATGTGCACACCGGCTGGTCTGCGGATGCAGGCATGGATGGGGCGATTCTTTCTCCGGAAGATGCCTATCGCTTCGCCACCGGGGAGGAGGTCAAATCCAATTCGGGGCTCAAGGCGAGGCTCGCCCGCCCGTACGACTGGTATATGATCACTGACCATTCTGACGGGATGGGCGTAATCAACGAGCTGATTGCCGGAAACCCGGAAATGATAGCGGATGAAACTCTGAAGCGTTGGCACGATGCGCTCAATTCCGGCGATGAAAAGGCCGCAGCAGATGCCAAAAGCGAATTGATTGTGATGCAGTCCGAGGGCCGGCTGCCGAAAACGGTGATGGACCCTAAATGGATGAAATCCGCCTGGGAAAAAACCGTCGATGCGGCAGAAAAATATTACCGTCCCGGCGAATTCACTACCTTTATCGCCTATGAATGGACGGTCAATGCGGACGGTGGTGATAACCTGCACCGCAATGTGATCTTCCGCGATGACGCCAGCAAGACCCGTCGCCTACTGCCATTGACCACCTTTGAAACACAGGACCCGGAAAAGCTGTGGGCGTGGATGGCCGCCTATGAGGACAAGACCGGCGGTCGGGTACTCGCCATTCCCCACAACGGCAATATGTCCAACGGCCGCATGTTTGAGCACAAGCGCTTTGACGGCTCGCCCATGACCAGTGAGTGGGCACAAATGCGCGCGCGGTTTGAGCCACTCTACGAGATCACTCAAATCAAGGGGCAGAGTGAGTCGCACCCCAGTCTCTCTCCAGAAGATGAGTTTGCGGACTGGGATCTTTGGGACCGTGGAAACCTGATATTGAAGCCAAAACCGAAAGGATCCTTTCGCTACGAGTACTGGCGCCCGGCGTTGATTGATGGCATGCGAATCGAAACCGAATTGGGTACCAACCCCTTCCAGTACGGTGTGAACGGGGGTACCGACAACCATGTGGGATTGAGTACCACAGAAGAAGACAACTTCTTTGGTAAATTCAAAACCCTGGAGCCCAGCAATAAAGAGCGCTGGGACTTTCCGTTGCTGACCGGGCCCAGTGGCAGTTACATGGGCTGGGAGCAGGCAGCATCCGGACTGACCGGTGTCTGGGCAACGGAGAATACCCGCGAAGCTATCTGGGACGCCATGATGCGGAAGGAAACATTTGCCACCACCGGTCCGCGTATGACACTGCGGTTCTTTGGTGGCTTTGATTTTGTATCGCAGGATGCCGAAGCAGACCTGGTTAAGCGAGGCTATCAGAAGGGGGTGCCCATGGGGGGCAAGTTAACTGGCAACGGCTCCACGAAATCAATCCGCTTTCTACTGGCGGCGTTAAAAGACCCGGATGGCGCCAATCTCGATCGGCTGCAGATTGTCAAAGGGTGGGTGGATGGAAATGGTCGCGCACACGAGAAAGTTTACAACGTGAGATGGTCGGGAAATCGTAAGGATGACGGTACCGGGCATATTCAGAAGGTCGGAAATACCGTCAATCTGGAAACGGCGGAATACACCAATAGTATTGGTGATGCCCAGCTGATCGGCTTTTTCGAGGATAAGGAATTCAATCCCAGGCACAAGGCGGTGTACTACGCCCGGGTACTTGAGATACCGACGCCCCGTTGGACGCTGTTCGACAAGGTGCGAAACGGGGTTGAAATGGATAAAGAAGTACCGATGGTTCTACAGGAGCGCGCTTTCAGTTCACCCATCTGGTATTCGCCGAATTAGTCGCTGATACGGCAGGAAAAAGGGCCCATGCCGTAAGGTATGGGCCTTTTTTCATGGCGCCGAGAAAGTCAGTTACTGCCGCCTGCACCGGCCTTCAACTGTTCCTCGATCTTCTTGAGATTGAATGAACCCGGTGTCTGACTGGGGGGGTATTCCTCCATGGATTTGAGGAAGCGCGCTGCCATGCCCTGCATGGGCACCAGTACAAAGGCTCTGTCCAGGAACCAGTCATTATAGGTGTTGGAGTTGTGTTGGGCGCGCTCGAATGGATCGCGGCGCAGATTGAATAACAGAGGGACACGCAACTCGGTAAACGGCTCGCGCCATACTTCGAACGCCTGTCCGCGGTTTTCGAGAAATACCGCTTTCCACGCATCGTAGCGCATTGCCACAATCTGACCATCGTCATTTACATAAATGAACTCACGGCGGGGGGACTCTTCCGTTTTGCCGGTAAAGTAGTCCAGCATATTGTAACCGTCGATATGGTTTTTGTAGCTGCGGCCATTCAGGCTGACACCTTTGAGCAGCTTGTTCTTGATGTCTGGAGCACCACCTACTGCAGCGAGAGTGGGCAACCAGTCCTCGTGGGAAACAATACCGTTGAGTGTTTTACCCGCGGGGAATTTCCCCGGCCAGCGTACAAATGCGGGAACCCGGTATGCCCCTTCCCAGTTTGAGTTTTTCTCACTGCGAAAGATCGTGGTGCCGGCATCTGGCCAGGTGTTGAAGTGGGGGCCATTGTCAGTCGAGTAGAACACGATAGTGTTGTCGGCGATTTTCAGCTGATCCAGCAGGTTCAGTAATTGCCCCACATGCTGGTCATGCTCAACCATACCATCCTGATAGTTGTTACCGGTCGGACCGGATAAGCCCTTATGCTCTTCTTTAACGTGGGTACGGAAGTGCATTCTGGTTGCGTTCCACCAGACAAAGAAAGGCTTGCCGGCATTTACCTGCTGCTTGATAAAATCCATGGCCGCAGCGAGTGTCTCCTCATCTACGGTTTCCATGCGTTTCTTGGTCAGGGGACCGGTGTCTTCGATCTTGCCGTCGGCACTCGCTTTGATGACACCACGCGGTCCATATTTCTTGCGGAATTCCGGATCTTTCGGGTAGTCCCGGTTCTCCGGCTCTTCCTCGGCATTGAGGTGGTAGAGGTTGCCGAAGAACACATCAAAGCCGTGATTGACCGGTAAATGTTCATCGCGATCACCGAAGTGATTCTTCCCGAATTGCCCAGTAGCGTAGCCGAGACTTTTCATTACCGCAGCAATAGTCACATCGGACTTCTGCCAACCCTCTTTGGCACCGGGTAAGCCCACTTTGGTCATTCCGGTACGCACTGGAACATTGCCTCCCATAAAGGCGGCGCGCCCGGCAGTGCAGGATTGCTGCCCGTAGTAGTCGGTGAACGACAACCCCTGATTGGCTATGCGGTCAATATTGGGCGTCATGTATCCCATCATGCCTTTGCTGTTGGCGCTGATATTCCACACACCGATGTCATCGCCCCAGATCACCAAGATGTTGGGCTTATCCTGAGCCTGAGCAGCGGTATGGCATATGGAGATTAGTGCTGCTGCCGCCACGGAAATTGGCAGCCTCAACAGGCGGCGTAAACGAAAATTCCTCATGTGTCCCTCCAGGGCAGTGCTAACGTAATTGTGAAAGGCCAGTGGCCTGATTCGAAGTGGTTGAGGATTTGTCGAAGGAGAAAACCCTGTTCCAGTCATTCTTCATATCGATGACATGCCAACTGTGTTTGCCGGCGTCATCCAGGCCTCGATGGAGCTGGCCGATATGGGATTTTCGGTCGTAGGCCCATTCGCGTTTGGCATCTGTGTGGTGTACCAGAACACCAAAGCGCGGGCCGCTACCAGAGGTGGCCCATTCCAGCATTTGATAGTCGCCGTCGGAATTTCCGGCAACAAAAATAGGACGCTGGCCAATGTGCTGATGGATACCGACCGGTTTCCCTTCCTTGTCGTCAATCAGGTTTATCTCCGGGAGCTTGATGACTACCGGTTTTCCATCGCGTACTTCGTAGCGGGCTTTTAAGCTGGAACCGACCACCTGGTTCGGCGGAATTCCATATGTCTCCTCGGCAAAAACACGGATAAAGTCCACGCCGCCGCCGGACACAATATAGGTTTGAAAACCATTGGCCCGCAGGTAATCCAGCAGTTCCAGCATCGGCTGGTAAACCAGTTCGTTATAGGGTTTGTCGTATTTTGGATGTCGGGCGGTTTTCAGCCATTGCGCCACAGCACTGGCGAATTCCTCTGTGGTCATATTGGCGTGGGTGGCGGCAATGATTTTCATCAGCCCTTCTTTGCCGCTGGCGATCACCTTACTCGTATCGCCATTGAGAATAGACGCGAAGGGTTCCTGGTTTTTCCATTCTGGGTGCTCCGGCGCCATCTTTCTTACTTGGTCCAGTGCGTAAAACAACTGGAAGTACATGGGTTGCTCTGCCCATAGGGTGCCATCGTTGTCGAAGGTGGCAATACGCTGGCCCTGTTCAACAAAGTCCGGGGAACCTTTACGGGTCACCTTGCTGACGAACTCGATGATTGCAGACTTGGTCTGGCTTTCATTCCATGAGGGAAGCGGGTCAACGGGGGAATCTGCGAGCGTCAGGACTGGTGACAGGAAAAGGATAAATGTGGCCAGCGCAAGGCTGAGAAGCTTGTCCGGAATACGCATAGAACTTCCCCAGAAGTTGCAGTGAGGGACCACTCTGAATTTGGTACTCCTTAAACCTTAGTTCGTCTTTTTCATTTTCTCTGCGGGCGCCGGATAATTTTTTTTCATAACAGCGCTGTTGGGAGTAAGACTGGGCAGTTTCCACTTACCTGGCATGCGCTGGTTACTCAGGGTGGGTTCAGGGGAGGCAACGGGGATGAAAGCGCGCGACGCCGGCGCCCAGCGACGTAGGCATCTGTTGCCAGTTCCAGTTTTTGCCAGAGTGGTGCGGCGCTTGCCGAGGCCGGGGTATTGCCGTAATGGGCTTGTCCGAGCGCGAAGAGGGTCTGTGGGATATCGGAGGTTGCGTAGTCTGCCTGCTTTTTCAGTGTCATGGAGGCATTGAGAGCTACGGAGTAGTTATGGTGTTTGATTGCCGATTGCAGCTGCCGAAGCGCAAGGGTCCCCGCCGCTTCCCGTCTTTGATGATACTGCGCACGTACCTGAGTAATCGTTGGCCAAAGGTATTCTCTGGCCAGCCAGAGCAGGGCAATGCCCAGAGCCAGCAGCCCGAGCCAGTGCGCGGGTGGAAGACCGCTGATGGCAGCGACCCCCTTCACGTGTACTTTGACCGGTTTCAGAGTGGTTGTCTTAATATCGCCGTCCTTCAGGTCATACCAACTGAGGGTGATGGCGGGCAAGGTGCCTTTTAGTGGGGTTTCGGCCACATAGGTGATTTTCTCAACCCGGCTGCCTCCATTTTCGCCGTCCACGCGCCCATCACTTTGCGCATTGGTCCTTGGGGTATCCGCGTAAGCAGCCAGTCCAGATGGGGCATCGGTGGTCAGTAGTGCCGGCACGAACATGACCGTTGAGCCCTGTATAGACGCTGTAACAGTGCGGCTGAAACTATCGCCCGGCTTCAGGTTTTCGGGGGTTCCTTCGATGCGCTGCTCGAGGTTCAGATTATCTGCTGCAATATAGGGATCCAGCGCTTCGGCACCTTCTGGCGCACTAGCGGTTAGTGTAATCGGCTCCGGCGCCAGGGTAGCTTGGCGGGTAATATCGGGGCCCCCATCGGGGTTGCGGTAGCGAATATCCAGGCTGGTTGCCGGAAGCCTGAATACACCAGGGGTAAGGGGGACGAGCAGATATTCGCGCACCACCCCAGACCAGGTTGTCCCGTTGATCGTCTCACTGGTAGAGACAGAGGATTTATCGGGCGCACTTACTGACAGATTCGGCCGGTCGATGGTGGGGAACTCTACGGGTTTGGTCAGCCAGGTGGGTACCAGCACGGTGATCTGCAGGGTGACCGCCTGACCGGGAACAACACTGGATTGGGAGAGCGTGCTTCTGACAATGGGGGTATCGATATTCGCCGGCGTTGCGTTAGTTTTTGCGGACTGCGCCGAAGAAGCGCTGGCTGCCCACAGCAATATCACCGCACACAGAATACAGCGCAATCGAGGGTTCAACAGATTCATTGCGTGTTGCCCTCGCGTTTTTGTGCTGCGGCCTCAGCGGCAAACCGCTGTTTCATAAATGTACTGGTGCTGGTGTCCAGGGTCGACATCCACTGCTCCGGGTCGACCGGCTGTGGATCGCGAGAGCTATCGGGCGCTTGAATCTCCTGTTGTTGTTTGTCGTAGTTGTCTTGATCACTTTGCGTCTGCTCTTCTTTTTCTTCTTCCTCGCCGCGGGATTTTTCCATGTAGGCAAGAATGTCTCGGGTAAGCCGTAGATTTTTATCGGCGCCGGGGAAATTCGAATTCATCGACACTACCTGTTCAAAGCCGGTAATGGCGTCCTGATACTGGCCGCTTTTCACCTGTGCCATGGCTCGGGTGAATATTGCTTCCGGGCTATTCAGGCCTGCCAGGGTATTGGCCGCATCTTCAAACTGCCCGGCCTGATACTGGGCGTAGCCGCGTCGATAGGTATCGGAAAAGACATTGGCGGCGCGGCTGTATTCTTTGCGGTTCGACAGCCATTGGCCCAGCTGATCGGGGGTAAAAACACGGGTGAGAAAAGTATTTTCTGCGGGCATTGTATCCCGAGCAACGGCGGAGGTAAGAGACTGTGCGGTGACAACGGGCGAGGTGGAAGAGGTTGTTATCAGTCCGGTGAAAAGGAAAGTGAGTACCACACCAGTCGATAGGGCTGTGGATTTTTGCTGCGACACTGGCAGGATCCAGCCGCGGCGGAACCACAGCAGCGCCAGGATTGCCGCTGGCCATGCAAACCACCAGCCACGGTCCTCCCACTGCAGGTTTTTATCGTTTATCAATGCCTGTCGGAAATTATTGGAAAAATAGCGCACAAACCCATCGATATCCCGTGCATCGGGTGTTACCCGGGTGACTCTCGCGCGGCTGACTTGCTCTGCACCTGGGATCGGGGACTGGCTCGGTAGCAGCATTAAAAACCCAAGACCATTGTCCTGAGTGCGCTGAGCAAAGGCGGAGATATCGTGTTTTTCGATACCATCGGTAAGAAACAGGATGCTGCCGCTGGTCTGTTCTTTTTTCAGAATATCTTGCGCAAGCTTGAGGGCCGCGGCGGCGCTGTTACCTTCTGCCGGCATGACATCTGTTTCCAGCCCCTCCACGTAAGGGCGCATCAGGTACGGGTCTTCGGTCAGCGGTACGACACGGTGGGCGGTACCTGCGTAGGCGACCAGTGCGGTGGGGGCACCGTCACGGCGATCCAGCAGGTCGTAAATTTTCTGTTTGGCGCGTTCCAGGCGGCTCGGAGCAACGTCTTTCTCCGTCATACTCGAAGTCACCTCCAGGGCGAGGACCAGAGGGGCAGTGCGCGCCATCAATGGATTCGGTAGCCGGCTCCAGGCAGGGCCGGCGGTTGCCACGCAGAGAAACGTCAGAAGTAGGGCGAGGGTGTCGATGGGCAGTAAGCGCGGCCAGCCGGTTTTGTCATTTTTTCCGACACGGAGAGCATTGGCGAGATGTGGCGCGATATGAGGTTCACCAGAAGTCTCTTTCTGTTCAAGCCCGCCGGGTCGCCGCAAAACCCACCAGACCACGAGTATCACAGGTAACAGCAATAGCCACAGGGGACGTAAGAAGTGGAAGGCGGAGATAAACGTGGTCACATCGTCGAAGACACCGTTCATGAGGCCGCCTCCCGGCGCCAGTCTGCGCGTTCGAGCATGTGTAATGCAACGCTGAGCATTGCGAGCGTCAATGCCAGTGCCAGCGGAAAGTAGGCAAGGCTTTGGCGGGGGCGAAAGGTTTCGCTATCAACTTTCTTTGGTGCCAGTGCGTCTATCTGCTGGTACACCCGGGCAAGGGCTTGTTGATCATTGGCAAAAAAGAATTCCCCACCAGTGCGCGTTGCAATGGCGGTCATGGTGTCTATATCAAGCCTGTTGTCCGATTCTCCATGGGGATCGCCGACTCCCACGGTGAGGATTTTGACCCGCTGTTGTGCGGCGATGGCCGCGGCGTTAATGGGGCTCATACGGCTGGCGGTGTCACTGCCATCACTCAGCAGAATCAGCAGGCGCTGTTGGATGTCACTGGTTTCAAACTGGCGGATCGCCAGGCCAATGGCGTCGCCGAGAGCGGTGTGAGGGCCTGCCATACCAACTTCGGTCAGTTGCAACAGTTCCTGTACGGTATCCAGGTCAGTGGTGAGTGGGGCCTGCACAAACGCTTTTGAACCGAATACGATCAGCGCCACTCGCTCGCCCTCGCGGCCACCGAGAAATTGCGCCAGTACACTTTTGACGCCGGCGAGCCGCTGAGTCCGTTCGCCGGCAGGGCTGAGGAAGTCTTGCTGATCCATAGACCCGGAAATATCCACTGCGAGAATCAGGTCTCGGGCTGGTTTCTGGAGCGTCACGGCATCCCCTTCGAGTTCCGGGCGCGCCAGGGCGGTAACCAGCAGTAGCCACACCAGTGTGCCGATAATCCACTGCCAGTAGCGGCGCTTGCGTACAACGGAGCCCGAGCCTCGTATCAATCCCAGACGCTCACTGATGCGCTGGAAGAAGGGGACGCGTATAGCGGCGATGCGCTCGCGGTGAGGTGGAGCCAGCCACCATACCAGCAGGGGCAGCGGTAATAGTAAGAGGGCCCAGGGCGCACTAAACATAAGGCCGCTTGCTAATCCACTCACGGGGGCACCTCCGAGCCTTCGGGCCTGGATTTACGGGGTGGCACTATTTGGCTGCGATGACGGCGGACCCAGTTTTTGGCCGCTTGAGTCAGTCGGGGGTTCCGCGGGCAGCTGCGGTAAGCACCCCGCAATAAAGCCTCACCCAGATCACCGTTAAATTCCGTGCCGGAATACTGGCGATTAAGGAATTCCAGCCAATGGTTCCCGGTGAGTCCGGCGACCTGCTCTCGCGGATAAACGGCGAGTGCGGTGCGTCGTAAAATACTGGCAATCACTCCCGGGTCATTAGCTGCGTTTTCCAGAGCGCTCAGCGCGGCGCGCCGGTAGGCATTGCGCCGATAGTGACGGTAGGCTTTCCAGCTCAGGAAAAATACGAGTACAAGTAGCACTGTGAACATTGTCTTAGCCAGCGCCGTTTGAGGCCATAGTGAAATGGCTTCGGGTACCGGTGGCGGTACCAGCTGAGCGATCAGATCAGCTAATGTTGCCTCCGTGGGTTTGGTGTGCTCATTCTGCACCGGCGGTTCTCCTGTTTAGCGGGCACGCCAGTCCCAACAGCCGGTGGAGTTGTGGCAGGGTTTCTGCACCTGCAGAAAGTGATGCCAGGGGGATTCCATAATGATGTTGCCAGCGCTCGATGGCCGCACGGCGCTCGCGGTTTAGGCGGTTCATGGCCGTGTGAATATCGCCAATGTTGGTATCAAGCGTCGCCTGTTGATCACCGTCAGAAATCGCGCTGACAAACCCCTTTGGCATAACTTCGCCACTCGGGTCTGACACCGGCATCAGTATCACATCATTGCGGCGCGCGAGGCCGGCGAGCAGTCGATCGCTGGCCGGTCCGATCACATCGAAATCACTGATAAGCAGAATCAGGTGATCGCGACGTGCAATATTTGCCACTGCTTGTAATACCGTGTCCAGAGATGTGGGGGTGGCTGGTGGCGCATCCGCATGTAGCGCACAGTTGGCGCGTGCGAGCTCGCTCAGGAATCGGGTCAGCGCGGTGCGACAGCGTTTGGGGCGCTGGCTGAAAAGCCCATCGTCCCGGATGACAATACCGCCTACACGATCGCCCTGGCTGAGCACCGCGAACGCGGCGAGTGTCGCTGTCTCCGCCGCGGTGACGGATTTCATGGCGAAGCGGGTACCGAAATACATGGACATGCGCTGATCCACCACAATGAGTGTGGGGCGGTCGCGCTCTTCCGTGTACACGCGCACGTGGGGCTCGCCAGTACGCGCAGTCACCTTCCAGTCGATTGCGCGCACGTCATCCGATGGTCGGTATTCACGCAGTTCCTCAAAGTTGAGCCCGCGACCGCGCAGGCGTGAAGCGTGGCGGCCGGCCAATACGCTGCGGGTCGGTTGCCTCGGTAGCAGATTCAGTGATTCCGCGGCGTCCTCCAGTGACTGCAGATGCGACAGGTCTACATGGATGCGGCGGTCGTTGCCGGTTGGCGGCGAGCTGATACCACCGACACCCGCGCGGCTGCGGTTACGTTGGCGCGTGAAAAAATTGAACATGGCGGTATCGTGATGAATCAGGGTAGGGCGACATTTTTCAGCAGAAGATCAATGACCTGGTCTGCGCTGATGCCCTCCCCCTGGGCCTCAAAGCTGAGCCCGATGCGGTGACGCAGGCAGTCGTGAATTACCCCGTGGATATCCTGCGGATCCACATAATCGCGCCCCTCCAGCCATGCGTTGGTGCGTCCCGCCTTGTCCAGTGCAATAGAGCCCCGTGGACTGGCGCCAATCTCAATCCAGCGCGCCAGCTCGTCGGAAAGCTTCGCCGGATACCGGCTGGCATCGATCAGGTCGGCCATGTAGCGCGCCATGGCGTCCGATACATGGATACCGGCTATTTCGCAGCGTGCGTCAAACACCGCCTGCTGCGGCACGAGCGTTGCGGCTTGTTGCGGCTTTGTGGCGCCACCGTCTGCACCTTTGTCTGGGGTGGCTGCGTGGGCTGCGGCAATTTCCTCTCCGCGCACCAGTTCGATCACCTCCACCTCGTCTTCTACCGGCGGGTAGGTGATCAGTACGTGCATCAGAAAGCGATCCATTTGCGCTTCCGGCAGTGGATAAGTACCTTCCTGCTCGATAGGATTCTGGGTGGCCATGACCATAAATAGTGGCGGCAACTTGTGGCTATTGCCGGCCACGGTGACCTGGCGTTCCTCCATAGCCTCCAGCAGCGCCGATTGCACTTTGGCGGGCGCGCGGTTGATCTCATCGGCGAGGACGATGTTGGCGAATACCGGTCCGGGGTGAAAGCGAAACGCGGACTGCCGCTCGTCCCGATAGAGCATATCCGTGCCGGTCACGTCCGCAGGGAGCAGGTCGGGCGTAAACTGTATACGACTGAAGTCTGCTTGCAGGTTATTCGCCAGCGCTTTAATGGCGCGGGTTTTGGCGAGCCCTGGCAGTCCCTCCACCAGCAAATTGCCATTGGCGAGCAAACCGATAATCAGTCGCCGGATCACATCCTGCTGGCCGACGATGGCGCGACTCATACCTTGCTCTAGTGCGCTGATCTGTTCCCGTGCCGACATGGGCGCCTCGCGTTATTGCAACTCTACTAACGCTAGCAGATTCGAGGCTGAGCAAAAGTGTGCGAAAAGCTATACTCGGTGCCAATCACAAACATAATCCGGAGTTTCGATGCGTCGCCTGTCCTGCCTTCTGTTTGCTGTCCTGCTGGTGAGCACTGTGAGTGCGTGTAGCAAAAATGGCGAGACGAAAGGCGTGGAGAGCGGTGTAGAGCCCGGTGTTGCGGTAGCATCTCTTCAGCAACCGGGCCGCGGCTCCGGCACTGGTGCGGACGTCACTACTCAGAAGGCTCGCGGGTTAGCCGCTAAGTCCCCGGGCCCTGACGGCCACCCAGATTATGTGGGTGTCGAGGTCTGTTCCGGCTGCCACCAGGCGGAATATCAGGATTGGCAGAAATCCCACCACGATCTCGCCATGAAGACCCCCAACGGTGAGACCGTTGTGGGGAATTTCGATAACGCAACTTTCGATTATTTCGGCACGGAGTCCCGTTTTTTTAAACGGGATGGCCAGTACTATGTGCGCACCGATAACGCGGAGGGTGAACTACAGGACTTCCCTGTGGCGTACACCTTTGGAGTATATCCACTGCAGCAATACCTGATCGAGTTTCCTGGGGGGCGGTTGCAGGCGCTAAGCCTGTCCTGGGATTCGCGCCCCAAACAACAAGGCGGCCAGCGCTGGTTTCACCTGTACCCGGATGAAGAAATCAAGGCGGGCGACCCACTTCACTGGACCGGTATCAACCAGAACTGGAACTTCCAGTGTGCAGACTGTCACTCTACCAACCTGCACAAGAATTATGATGCGAAATCCCAGAGCTTTTCCACTCAGTGGTCTGAGATCAATGTAGGCTGTGAAGCCTGCCACGGGCCGGGAGCAAAACATGTACAGTGGGCGGGATTGCCAGAAGAAGAGAAATCCGGCTGGAAAAACAGTGGTTTTGCCGTGAGCTATGGCGGACGGTTGCGGGCGCACTGGAAAATGGATGCCGAGACCGGAATCGCCCACATCGAAAACAAGGCAGTGAACACCCAGCAGGAGATTTCCACCTGCGCCCAGTGTCACTCCCGTCGCGGTACCCAGTATCCGGGAGTTCGCCCCCATGATAACTTCCTGGATTATTTCCACCCGGCGCTGCTGGATGAAAACCTGTACCACGCCGATGGCCAGATCAATGACGAAGTCTATGTGTGGGGGTCCTTCCTGCAGAGCAAAATGCACGGAGCCGGCGTCACCTGTAGCAATTGCCATAACCCTCACAGCCTGGAAACCCGTATACAAGGTAATGGTCTCTGCGCGCAGTGCCACTTGCCCTCAAAATTCGATACTGTAGATCATCATCTGCATTCTGAGGGCAGTGCGGGAGCGCAGTGTGTCAACTGCCATATGCCCACCAAAACTTATATGCAGGTGGATGCCCGCCGTGATCACAGTTTTCGCGTACCACGGCCGGACCTGTCGGACAAGATTGGTTCGCCCAATGCCTGTATCGGCTGTCACACTGAAAAATCCAATCAGTGGGCAGCGGAAGCTCTGCGGAAAAAATTTGGTGAACCTGAGCCTCATTTTGGTGAAATTCTGTTTGCGGCCCGGCAGGGATACCCCGGTGTCGATCAGCCGCTGCAGGCACTGGCTCTGGACGAATCACAGCCTGATATCGTGCGCGCTACGGCAGTGTCACTGTTGCCACGCTATCTATCCCGAGCCTCTGCGCAAATGTTGCAAGTCATCGCTCAGGGGGACGACGCACTCCTGCATCTTGGCCTCGCGCAAAGCCTCGATAATATTCCGCAGCAGGTGAGACCGGCACTGGCCATCCCGTTATTGTACGAAGACGACCGTGTGATTCGCGCGCTGGCCGCCAATACGATGGTGGGAGCACCCATGGATGCCTACCCGGCGGAAGTGGCAGAGCGTTTTCAGAAAGGGTTGCAGGAATATGAAGATACCGCCCGGTTCAATGGAGATCGTCCGGAAGCCCTGGTCAACCTGGCAGGTGTGCGATTGAGGGAAGGTAAAACCGCAGAAGCGGAGTCTCTGTTGAAGCAGGCGCGGTTGCTGGCACCTCATTATGTTCCAGCGGTTATCAATCTGGCGGACCTCTACCGCTCATCCAATCGCGAGCATGATAGTGAGGTGGTCTTGCGGGAGGCGCTGGTAAACGCCTACGAGAAAGCGCCCTTGCAGCATGCCCTGGGGCTGTCTCTGGTACGTCAGCAGAAATTGCCAGAAGCGATGCCTCTTTTGCAGGCTGCCGCCGATAGCGACGGTGCGCCGCCGCGCTATGCGTATGTCTACGGAATCGCGCTCAATTCCAATGGTGATAGCGCGGGGGCCATCACTTATCTGGAGCAGGCACTGCAGCGCTATCCGGGTGACCGGGAAATATTGTCCGCCTTGGTATCTCTGCACCGGGAGGCCGGAAATACGGAAATATCTGAGCAATATCAGTCCCTGATACAGTAAATTCACTACTGAGAAAAGCCTTGTCCTCCCCCGGCTAAATCTCGGTACACTGGCTGCACGAATTTTAATAAAAGCGACCGACCATGCGAGCACAGTATTACGATACCCTCATTGTGGGCGCCGGCCTGTCCGGTATTGGAACTGCATGTCACCTCAAGCAGCATTGCCCTGATCGCAAGTTCGCCATTCTTGAACGTCGCGACCGCCTCGGCGGCACCTGGGATCTGTTTCGCTACCCGGGAATCCGCTCGGACTCCGACATGTTCACCTTCGGCTTCAGCTTCCGCCCATGGAACGGTGACCAGGTACTTGCGGATGGCTCATCTATTCGCCAGTACCTGGGGGAAACCGCGCAGGCCTTTCAGGTGAACGATCATATCCACTATGGGATCAATCTGACTTCCGCCAGCTGGTGCAGCAGCGAGCAATGCTGGACCCTGAGCGGCATCTGCCACGGGAAACCGGTGACCTACAATTGTCGGGTTCTGATTTCCTGCGCCGGTTACTACGATTATGCGCAGGGCCACGCGCCGGAGTTTAGCGGAGTGGATCGTTATCAGGGAGAGGTGATTCATCCCCAGCATTGGCCAGAAGATCTGGAGTACGCCGGCAAAAAAGTACTGGTAATCGGTAGTGGCGCTACCGCCGTGACCCTGGTACCTGCGCTGGCGAAAAAGGCCGCGCATGTGATCATGCTACAGCGCTCCCCCACCTATATTTTGTCCATGCCAGGCCGCGATCGACTGCTGAGCCTGTTGAAGAGGTTTTTTCCCGAAAGAGCGGTTTTTGCTTTCGCCCGCTGGCGGAATCTGCGCTTGCACCGCCTGATGTTCAAAGCGGCAAAACGCTGGCCTGAAACCGTCCGGCGCCTGATATTGCGAGGGGTGCGCAAAGCGCTCAATGGGCACGCAGATATGCGCCACTTCACTCCCGAATATCAACCCTGGGACCAGCGGCTATGCGCGGTACCGGATGGCGACCTGTTTGAAGCGATCAAGGCTGGCCGGGCAACGGTTGTGACCGACACAGTCGACACTTTCACCACGAGTGGTATCCAGCTGAAATCTGGCAAGGTACTGGATGCGGATATTGTGGTGAGTGCTACCGGCCTCAGACTTCAGTTGCTTGGCGGCATGGCGTTGACCGTAGATGGCGAACATGTGGATATGCGCAATCGCCTGACGTACAAAGGGGTGTTGATGGAAGGCGTACCGAATATGGCCTGGGTATTCGGCTACACCAACGCCGCCTGGACACTGAAGTCCGATATCTCCGCAGGCTATATCTGTCGCCTGTTAAATCATCTGCAGGAACGTAAACTGGGTGTATTCATCCCCATCGACCGCGAGGGCTGTAAGGCGGAAGAATCGGTAATGGCTGCACTGCAGTCAGGATATGTGGAACGTGCCGATGAAATATTGCCGCGTCAGGGCACCCGTTACCCGTGGCGTTTGCTCAATGACTATGAGCGCGACAGAAAGATATTACTAAAGGGGGAGCTGGAAGATGAATTTCTCAATTTCTATCCACCACTGCGTGCCGGGGACCGGAAACTGGAGGCCACTGCTACGAACCCGGTGTGAGGGCGCTTTGAACCGGCTAGACTAGTCGGGAACCCCGGACTCTGCCGTGTCATCGCCTATGAGTGACTCCTCAACGACCAAATATGACGCCGGGCCGGATTCGTCGGCCCTGGACCCGGCACGAGGCACAGAGCTCGCTCGTGGCCTGCGTGAAGAAATCGCGTCTCACGACAAGGATCAATCCGGCTTTCACCTGGTACACGATGGTTTGTCGGCATTTGTCGCACGCGCGGCACTGGTCAAAGAAGCCGGTGTTTCCCTGGATCTGAAATATTACATATACAGTGACGATAGCTCGGGGCGAATCCTTACCGGTTTATTGCTGCAGGCCGCTGACCGTGGCGTGCGCGTTCGACTGTTGGTTGACGACCTTGGAACACGGGTCACCAATCCCTGGATTCTTGCGCTGGAGAGCCACCCCAATATGCAGATCCGGGTGTTCAACCCGGTAGAAGGCCGCAGTGGTTTTCGCCGTGGACTTGAGCAGCTTTTGAATTTTGGGCGCATAAACCACCGTATGCACAACAAGCTGTTGGTGTGTGATGGGCAGGTTGCCATTACCGGTGGGCGTAATATTGCCGATGGCTATTTTTCTAAAGCGGAAACCGAATTTCTCGATGTAGATATCGTTGCAGTAGGCGCTGTGGTGAAAGAGGCCTCAGATATTTTTGATGACTACTGGAACAGTGAAGTCGCGATTCCGGTAACGGAGCTGGCACTAGCCAATGATCAGACCTGTTCGCTGGATGGGTTAAGGGACCGCGTAAGCGACTATCTCGCGGGTGAGCGGGAATCGGAATTCAGCCGCGCGCTGGAAAAATCCGATCTGGCTGAAAAACTTAAAACCGGTGCCATTGAGTTTCTCTGGGGGAAGGGAACACTGTTTGCCGATCCTCCGCGAAAGGCCATTGACCGGGCGAGCGTCCCGGTGAGTGAGTATCCCGGCTCGAAACTGGAAAAAACGCTCAGACAGTGTCAGCAGAAAGTGCGTATCACCAATGCGTATCTGATTCCCGGTATACCCGGTGTGGATTTATTTTCCGCCCTGCAGAATGCCAAGGTACAGGTGGATATTCTGACCAATGCCCTTGCCACCAATGATGTAGCGGTGGTGCACGGCGCCTATTCTCGCTACCGCAAACCCCTGTTGCGCGCCGGTGTTAACCTGTGGGAATTACGCCCGGTAGCAGAACAGAAGCAGCGGTTGCACTGGTTCAAAGGCAAGTCCCGCGCAAGTCTGCATGCCAAAACCTTCGTATTGGATGATGACCGCTCGTTCGTCGGCTCGATCAATCTCGACAGCCGCTCGATTATCCAGAATACGGAAATTGGCGTGCTGATTGAAAACCGGCAAATCAATCGACAGTTGAACGAGTTATTTGATACCTGGACCGGGCCGGATGCAGCTTGGCAATTATCTCTGGATGAGGGGGGGGATATTCGCTGGACCGCAGAGAGCGAGAATCTGACGGTAACGCACGAGCCGGAGACCCGGTGGTGGCAACGGTTGCTGGCCCGCCTGCTGTCGCGACTACCGATAGAATCACAAATCTAGGTGGTTAAAAAGGGCCCGCCGGTAACACACCTGCGGGCCCGATTCGCAGAAAAATCGGTGATTCGCCAGCCCTCAGCTTTTGGGGCGTGGATTGGGGGTGGATATGTTCCACCAGAATTCAAACGTATCGAGCATACCCAGGAATTCCTTGAACTTGGCCCCATCTCCACCGAGCTTGGCAGAGCCGTCTTTGACTTTATCGTCAATTTTTGCAGTGCCCATGATTACATCATCCAGAGAGCTGCGGTTGATGGTCACTGTGGCATCGGGCTTGTCGACGGGAGGCCCGTAGTTCAAAACTCCATTTTCCAGCATCAGTGCGTAGTTGCCCTTGATATCGGGGAGTGAAATATTGAACGCCATTTTCTTACCAGCGGCTTTTGGCCCATTTAAACGAATACCAAGAAAGTCGAAAAACATTTCTATGGGCATATTGGCAATGGTATCCGGACTCGCAGTAACCGGTACTGGCAATTTCTTAACGCCTTCGCGGAGTTCTTTTGCACCACTGAGGAAAAAGTTTCTCCATGGTCCATTCTCCTGCTGGTATCCCATCTGCTCCAACGCGTCGGCGAGCAGATTTTTTGCCTTCTGATTCTCCGGCTGTGCGGAAACCAGATTATCCAGTACCTGCGCTACCCAGCGGTAGTTGCCAGCATCATAATCCTTTTGGGCTTTTTGCAGAACGCTGTCTGCACCGCCCATATATTCCACGAATTTTTTACCGGCTTCTGTGGGAGGGAGCGGGTACAAACGGGCCGGATTACCGTCGAAAAACCCCAGGTAGTAGTTCCATACGGCACGGGTATCGTGGCTGACGCTACCGTAGTAGCCGCGGTTTGCCCAGTATTGGGATAACTCCGGGGGGAGCTCCATCATCTCTGCGGTCTCGACCATGTTGAAGCCCTGGTTTGCCATCCGCAGGGTCTGGTCATTCAGATATTTGTACAGATCACGCTGTTTCTTTAGGTGATCAACCACATGCTCGTTGCCCCAGGTCGGCCAGTGGTGTGGCGCGAATAGTACTTCGGCCTTGTCTCCCCAGCGTTGTAACGATTCATTCAGGTAGTTGGCCCATGCTTTTGCGTTTCGAACCTTGGCGCCCCGGAGAGTGTACAGGTTGTGTAGAGTATGTGTGGCGTTCTCCGCCGCTGTCACTGCTTTCAGTTCGGGAATATAAAAATGCATTTCCGCCGGGGCTTCGGTTCCCGGGGCCATCAGGAACTCGAAAGTAAGCCCGTCTACCTTGATCTGCTGTCCTGTTTTGGTGACGGTATCCGTCGGCGGAATGATGGTAACGGTGCCCGGAGAAGTACCCAACCCCAGGCCAGTTCCCAGTGTCCCTTTTGGGTCTTTCGGCAAGAGATTGCCGTACATGTAAGACGCTCGGCGTCCCATGGTATTGCCGGCAAAGACATTTTCACTGACAGCCTCTTCGAGGAAACCCGCAGGCGCAATGATTTTAACCTTGCCGGATGTTACATCCGCCTCATCGACAATGCCGCGTACACCGCCATAGTGGTCAACATGGCTATGGGTGTAAATCACAGCAACCACAGGCTTGTTGCCGCGATGCTCTCGATACAGGTCGAGGGAGGCTTTTGCCGTCTCTGCGGAGATCAATGGATCCATAACGATAATCCCATTGTCACCCTCGATAAACGTGATATTTGAGAGGTCCGCACTCCTAACCTGATAAATTCTCGGTGTTACTTCGTAGAGTCCACCTTCTGAGAGCAATTGCAACTGCCGCCACAGGCTCGGGTTCACCGTATCAGGTGCCTCTTTCCCCTGAGCAAATGCGTAGGCGCTTAGGTCCCAAACTGTCTGTCCTTTGTCATCTTTGATGACTCCGTTGTCTGGTAGTGGAGCGATAAATCCTTTTTTAACGTCTTTGAAATCCTGTTTGTTGTTGAATGGAAGCTGTGACTGTACTGCCGCGTTGGATTTTTGGGTGGTTTCCGTTGCGGCGTTTTGTGCCATCGCGGAGGGAACTGCAAGTGCAGTTACGCAGACGCTTATAAGCAGGGTAAATGGCGGTTTTAATCTCGGAAATTTCATGTTTACTTCCTTGTTACTCTGAATGTTTCCTTCCGTTTCCACGCGCTATTCAGAATTCGAATTGCACGGACCCGCCAAGAAACTGCAGTGAGGTATCTTTGTAACTTCCCTCGAGCCTGGGGCTGAACGGCGGGCGGCCAGTCTGATCAATATCGATATCACCGGACCAGAGCATGGTGTAACCGATGTCCATGGTTACGCCGGGGCACAGCATTTTCCCGGCCCCCAGGCCAAACCGATAGGCTTTGCCTGTGACCAGATTGGCGGTGAGGTTGGAGTCGTTCTGCATGGAGTTGTCATAAGCGAAACCGGTGGACAGGTTCCACCCCTGCAGGAATCCTTGGGAAACAGTATGTCTCACTCCCAGGGCGAAATGACCGGTATCCTTGTATCCCTGGTCGACAAATACCGACAACTGATTCGGGTTGTCCAGTGCCAGTTCCATTCCGGCAAACTCGGACCAGTCCTGCCAGCCCAGGTTGGCGTACAGCGTTGTGGCCGGGCTAAGTTTTTGCTGCAGGCTCGCGGTTACCGTTGCCGGTACTGTCATATCGATTGTTGTACGAGCGCCATTGAGTCTTTCTACTGCCGGTTCAAGGATGGGGCCGAATCCACTCAAGCGGAGGTTGTCTTTGAAGGTAAGATCCACTTTCGAGGTATAGGTGATACCAAAGGTTGTAGATTCTACCGGACGGTAGATAATTCCAATGTTTCCGCCATACCCTACGTCGATATCTTCGTATTTGAGGTGGGCATCGTCGGGAAGAATCCCGGCTCGCGGCGCAGAAACATATTCAAAAAACGCGCCCATGATGTTAACGCCTGCGCCAATGGAAAGGCAGTCGTTAATTTTCCAGCTGAGCGAGGGGATCAGGCTCATTCCAATCAGGTCGGATTCCTGAACAAAACGTCGGCCGGCCCAGTCGTCGTTGTAATCCAGCCCTAGCCCGAAGTTTCCTGTCATGGCCAGGCCCCAGCCTAAACGGTCGGAGAAGACACCTGCTGCGTGGGCGCCACCACCGGGAAACCATTTCACCGGGTTGCCGCCGTCGTTGCCGGGCACATTGGTTTCTCCGCCATTGGTGAAGCCGACATCACCGTAGAGCGCCTGGCCCGCCACGCGCACTTCTGTGGTGTCGCGCCAAACAGTACCGGCCGGATTGGTGAATGCCGTGGCGGCGTCTTCTGGCATCGCTGCCCAGCCGGCACTTGCGGTACCCAGAGTAGGGGTGCCTATTTCCCATAGAAGAAGCCCGCCTGCGTGCGCCGGCGGCACAGCGGTCAATGCGATCATGAGTGGTAATGATCGCTTGCAGAGTGCTGCGATCAACGCACATTTGTGCTGCATAACCAGTTCCCTCTGGACTTGGAAGCGACGAAACGATAACGGGAATCCGCTTCGTCAGACGATTCGTGACATTCATTCAGTTTACTTGGGAAAGAGCATCACCCAGTTCAGTCGAAACCCCCAGTCGTGGCTGCCCCCTGTTGGGCTTTCCGCGTAGTAGCGCGGCCCAGCCTGTATCTGATAGGTCTGCTTCCCTACCTTGAATACTTTGGCCACCAGAAAATGTACGGGTACATTCCATTGCTCGGTTTCCCAGTTGTAAGTGGATTCGGTCTGCAATGTAAAAGTCCAGGAGGTAGGGGTGTTGTATGCAAGAAACGGTTGCACAAAGGTGTTGTTCACATCGGTGCGGTTGTCGTTCCCGGCAAAAGACCAGATGTGATTGGCGAGTGTTCCAATGGTCCAGGGGCCGGTCTGCTTGAGGACGACACCGGTTGGGCCCGCGCCCCATTTTTCGGTACCCAGTAGCGGCTCAGTACCTGTGGGCAATAGAAAGACCGGGCCCAGCCCCCAGGTAACTCCCCCGGCAGTGGGCTCCTTTGGCGAGAAAAACAGGCTTTGGGTGGTATCGCCGAGGCCGGTCTGATCGCCGCTCCCGGGGAAAATATCTTCCTGGTTCATCACTGGAAGGATGGTGCGACTGATCAGGTTCCATTCCTCATTGATGGAAACCGGAATCACTGGCTGGATATTCAAGGTGTATTTCCGTCCGCCATCCACCGGGCCGACGCGGTTGTCCCAGTTGTTCTGGAACGGGACGCTGATCAGGTCGGAAACCGGGTTACTGAGCTTTTTGGCGAGGTCGGCGTCGCCGCGGGTATCGCTGCTGACGAGCGATGTAAGTGTGGCCGCAATGAATACGAGCGATGGGGCGAAACCGCGGTACATCTTAGTCACCAATCTCGGTCAGTTGTAAAACAGCTTTTCTCAGTCTAGATGTAGCGGGCAATAATTGTTTTCGTGTGTCGCGATGGACCACTACGGAATGGAAATTGATGACTGAGTGGCGTTATCGACAGCGATTACCGAGCAATAGACGCCACGCAGCGGCAGGAAATCAGTAGAAAGCGTTGGGCGGCGGTTTACTTGGCGGCAATGGCCAATGCTACGGTGCCAGGCCCCAGGTTGATTCCCCCGGACAGGCTCATCACCGAGCGATAAACCTTTACTCTGTGTTTTGCTGCGGTTTCGAGGAAGGACTTGAAACCCGGTATATTATCCAACTGTTCCAGTGGCCCCGCGATACTGACCACCACAGCGGGCATCAACAGTGCGTTGGCGGCCATCTTTTCTTCGGCGATCTGAAACAGACGGTGGGTACTGCCATCGAAAGTTTTCACCGTATCGGCTACGGCGGAGCCCTGGTAGGTCATTGAAATGATCGGGTGCAGATCCAGTGAGCGCGCCATAAAGGCCTTCAACCAGCTTACGCTTTTTTCGTTTTTCTGCCGACCGCGTTCACGGAGGTAGTACACATCCTGGATTGCGGCGTAGCCGGCAATCTTGCGGCCGAATTCCTCGGTGCGGGATTTTACCTGGACACCAGTGAGACCTTTCTGGATAAGCGACAGGGTGTAAAGGGCCAGCAAACCCTGCCCGGAAAACAGGGTATGTGAATCGACGGTATGAATCTCAACAGCATCGCCGCTCAGTCTTTTCGCGACTGCGACCGCGTTGGCGTATGTGGGGCTGTTGGCAGCGTTGATGGTCTGGATGACGATGTCCGTGTGGCCCTGGCGGATCAGTTTACTGATCACCTCTTCGATTTCCGGTTCGCCGGTGGGACCGGAATTGACGACTCGGGAGCGGTCGACCAGCGAGCGGGAATAGAAATGGCTCATTTGCGCAGGGTTGCGCTGATCGCCAAACGCGTCTTTTCCCACGCTGACACGGTGTGGCAAGACGGGAACACCGTATTTGCGCAGGAATTCGTCCGGTAAATCACAGCCGGAATCGACGACTAACTGAACCATTGCGGGGTACCTCTTATTGTTTGGTCCGTTGCCGAAGGCAATTGGTCGCCAAATTTAGCACTTCGTCACAATTTCGCACAGTTTGCGGGGTACAAAGTACTTGACTATTTGTGACTGACTGGTTCGCGGGTCTGGTCTGTGAGGGATTGTTTTTGAGGCGGGGCGAATTTCAGCGCGGCGTTCGGAGGCCGTTTCAACAACACACTTTATGCGTAGAAAAAAGCCGCGGATGTCCGCGGCAGAAGCTACTCAGGATGTCGAGATGACGAGGAGAGTAAATCGATACAGCCCTTCTGGGGCCGCCATGGGTGCGTTCAGTTGTGGGAGAACTCTCTGACCTGATTGCGAACAAAGTCCAGCAGCGCGGGTGAACCGGTGTGTACCGCGAGCGCTTCCGGTACCGGCACCACCAGCCAGTTCACTGTCCAGGACAAGGCTTCTTCCTGTCGGAGCTGGTGTGCTGCACTCTGCACCTCCAGTTCCAGATAGGGAGATTCACCGCTCAGATAGAGTTCGATATCCCCTTCTCCCGTGGCCATCTCTGCGGCGGCCACAGGAGGGTAGACTTTGAGATAGAGCAGTTGATCTACCACGTAGGCCAGCCAGCCCTCACTGCCATTGGCGATGACCTTACCTTCGACCAATGGCGCATCTTCGTTGAGAGGAAGCCAGAGGGTGTCTTTGTCCAGGGTGTAGGCCACTTCTCCACGCACGGTTTTGACCGTGTCGGCGTTGACCGGGGCAAATGCCAGCCCGCGGTTGGGAACGCGGGTAATCTCCCAGGCTGCGACTTCCGGAAAATCCTGTTCGGCATCGATCCGGTAATGCACGGCGATATGCTGGTCGCTTTCCACCGATACGGTTTTATACACCTTGGCTCCGGCACCGGGAGCACTGGCGAGGCTCGCGGAATCATCCCCCTGGGTAATGACGGAATAGGGTTGGTGATCGTGCTCGGGCACCGGTGGCCACTGCCACAGGGATTGCGGGCTGAGCCAGAAGGTGGAGCCGAAGTTGTTGCCGCTGGGCCTGGCCAGCGACAACAGATCTTTTTCTCCGTACCGAAGTTCCGTGATCCTGCCGCCGTAGGCGGGATCCAGTACCAGTGAGAGCTTGTCCTTGCTGAGCTGGATACCGGAGGGCTCCGCGCCGGCGCTTGCGGCTGTCAGCGCGGCAGCGAGTCCCACGATGAATGGCAGATTTCCGATGCGTTTTTGCAGCATGGCGCTCAGCTCCCGCAGCGAATCTGTGCCTGTTCTGCCGCGCCGGGGACAAACTTGATGTTGGCCACAGCCATGGCCAGTTTGCCCTCACTGTGCAGAGACAGGCCCTGGGAAACTTTCGAGAAATCCGCCCCGGCCTTGGCAAAGCATTGCAGGTCGATGGTGACCTGGGACCAGTCCCCTTGCGGCAGCGCCTGAAGTGTACTTTGCAGGGGCAGAGCACCATTGCATGCTTCACCGGCGCAGGAAATTTGCGCGAATACCGGCGCTACCGGCGCTTCATCGATGCGGATGTCCATGGTGAGTGCGGCACCTTCATTCAGGTAACGGCTGAGGTCCTGGGGCTTCTGGGTTTCCAGTACCACGCTACCGGCGCGCAGTCCTTTCCAGGTGAGGGCACGGGCATCTTCCTGAGACAGCATATCGATGGAGGCCACGGTGATATTGTCATCGGCGCTGCTGGCGAGGTTGCCGCTGACCCAGACCGGATCCTGTTCGCCGTCGGCAATAAACAGTTTCCACGGTGCCTGTGGGCGCGAGACCATCAGCCAGGCGTCTTCCAGTGCACCATCTACGTAGGACTCACCATCTTCGTTGAGATTGTTGGCCAGTTGCACATCGCTGGCGTAGTCGAGACCGTAGCCATAGCTGAACAGTGGCGCATATTCTTCGTCGTCACGGTTGATAACGGTCTGGTGTACCAGCTCCGGCCAGCTGAATGAGAGGCGGCCGGTGAAGTCGTAGCGCTTGTTGCCCTCGGCATCGGTCAGCAGCACATCGGCAACCCCGGCGCCTTCCGAGCCCGGCAGCCAGGCCGCCACGAAGGCATCCGACAGGTTCAGCTCTTTGTTGACCCACAGGGGACGGCCGGACAGGAAAACACTGACGACCGGAATATTTTGCGCTTTGATTTTCTGCAGCAATTCCTGATCCTGTTTACTGCCCAGCTGGAATTCGATGCTGGCCAGGTCCCCGTGCCACTCGGCGTAGGGATCTTCGCCAAATACCACGATGGCCACGTCGGGCTTCTCGCCGGCAAAGTCTTCTGGTGCCAGCGCGCCATCTTCTCTCAAGACAACCTGGCCACCGGCGGCGTCCACCGCCTGTTTGATACCGGTATAAATGGAGGTGGCACCGGGGAAGTCTTCGGCGGTGTTGCCGGTTCCCTGCCAGGAGATAGTCCAGCCGCCGCTCTGTTTGGAGATGTTGTCGGCACCGTCACCGGCCACCAGAATTTTCTGACGCGCATCCACCGGCAGCAGTTGATCATTGTTTTTGAGCAATACCAGGGACTTGCGCACGGCCTCGCGGGCGATGGCACGGTGCTCCGGACTGCCGAGAATACCGTTTTTACCCGCCAGCGGACGATCCCGCTCAAACAGCCCCGCGCGGATTTTTACCCGCAGGATACGGCTGACCGCATCGTCGATGCGGCTCATGGGAATCTCCCCACTCTTGACCTGGGCGAGGGTGTTTTCCAACAGGGCCTTCCACTCGGAAGTGATCATGAACATATCCAGGCCGGCATTGACCGCCGCGGCACAACTGTCGATGGAGCAGCCATCCACGAAGCGGTGGCCGTTCCAGTCGCCCACCACAAAGCCGTCAAACCCGAGGCGCTCTTTGAGTACGTCGGTGAGCAGGTATTTATGTCCGTGCAGGCGCTTGCCATTCCAGCTGTTGAAAGAGGCCATCACCGATTGCACACCGGATTCCAGGGCGGTGAAGTAGCCGGCCGCGTGAATCTCGGCCAGTTCTTTCTCACTCACTTGTGTGTCACCGCGGTCGATGCCGCGGGTTGTACCGCCGTCACCGACAAAATGTTTTGCCGCGGAAACCAGGTGGCGGCCATCGAGAAACTCTTCAGACGTTTTATCGCCCTGGATGCCCTTGATCATCTCCCGGGCGTAAGCGGCGACAATTTCCGGATCTTCGGAGTAGCTTTCAAAAGTGCGGCCCCAGCGGTCGTCGCGCACCACGGCGATGGTTGGGGCGAAGGTCCAGTCCACGCCTGTTACCGCCACTTCGCGGGCGGTGGCTTCGCCAATGCGGCGGATTAGTTCCGGATCCCGCGCGGCGCCCAAGCCAATGTTGTGCGGGAACAGGGTCGCACCGATCACATTGTTATGGCCGTGGACCGCGTCACTGCCCCAGATGATCGGAATCGCAACGCCGCCGTCAGAGGTGTCCATGGACGCGGCAAAGTAGGCGTCGGCCAGCTGTCGCCAATCGTCGGGTGTGGCGAATTTGTCGTTGTTCGGGAAGGTACCACCGCCGTTGAGAATGGAGCCGATATGGTATTTTTTGACTTCTTCCGGCGTGATGGATTTGATTTCTGCCTGCATCATCTGGCCGACTTTTTCTTCCAGTGTCATCTGAGACAGCAGGTCGGCAATACGGGCTTCGAGTTGTTCGTCTTTGGGGAAAGCCGGCGCCAGTTTGGGCCAGTTTTCCAGGGAATACTGTTCGGTTTGTATCGGCTGATTTTCCGTTGCCTGCGGTGAATGGGTGGCGTTATCGGAGCTGTTTTCAGGCTCGCTGCAGGCAGTAAGGGCCGTTGCCAGCATGATGCTTGCTGACAGGGATTTCAGGTAAGACATGGGCACTCCGTAACGGATCCGGTGCGGAACGTCGCTAATTCAAAAAAGGCGGGGGCCTTGAGAAAGGGTGATCAAGGCCCCCGCAATCACTACATGTGAAACGTGTGTTTCTTACACGTCGAGAGAGCAGGGAGTCATGAACCGGGCTCGCCGCGCAATAAAAGCGAGCCCGGAGTACAGCAACCGCTTAGAAATTCACCTTGAAGCGCGCGCCATAGGTGCGCGGCAGGTTGGTGAATCTAATATTGTTGCCGTGATCAATGATTCCCTTATTAGAGACGGTTATGTCGGTCAAATTGGCCCCATAAAGTTCAACGCGGTATTTACCGGAGTTATCGGTGAAGCCAATACCGGCATCTACATTCACGTATCCATCTACGTGGTCCGCGTAATCTGGATCGCTACCGATCACGGTTTCACCGTCTACCAGATCGTAGTCGGTGTTGTTCCAGATGCTCAGGTAGTAATCACTGCGGTACATGGCGGAAACAGACCAGTCGAAGGTACCGGCGGAGGTATCCAGCTGTTGAGACAGAGCCATGGTCATGGTGAATTCCGAAGCCTGCGGCAAGCGCTTGCCGGAAATATCCACGATCGGCAGGTCGGTACCCCAGCCCTGGCGGGTATCCGCCATGGTGCCTTCCTTGATTTCCGCATTGAGCCACAGGGCGGTCATATCCAGCATCAGGTCGGCCGGCAGCAGGAATTTGCTTTCCAGTTCCAGACCGGTGATTTCGGAGTCCGCGATATTGCGGTTTTGCAGGGAGCTCGCGCCCTCATCGTCTGCAGTGGCCACAATCATCTGGAACACCTGGTCGGTGTAGTCGTAGAAGAACGCGGAAGCATTCAGTCGGGTGGGCACATTACCCAGGGTGAGTTCGTTCTTGCTGCCCACTTCATACATCACCAGTTTTTCCGGTGCGTAGGGGACTGCGATCAGGTCGCCATTGGGGTCCACCAGGCTGTCGTTGAAGCCGCCGGACTTGTGACCGGAGGCAACACTGGCAAACAGCATATTGTCTTCGGTCAGCTGGTAGGTACCGCCGATTCGGAAGTCGACATAGTCTTCCTCGTAGGAGCCTTCCTGCTGTTGCGGGCCATAGTAGCCACCTTCCATGTCGGAACCAAAGGCGCAGCTGTCGCTGTCCTGCAGGCACACGGCGATTTCATCGAAGTTGTCGTCGACGCCGAAGCTTTTGATGCCGGACAGCAGATAGCTCAGTGCATCGATCTTGCTCAGGTCATACTCGTCGCGGGCGAGCCCGTCATAGACGAAACCGGGGCTACCCCAGCGGATGGATTCGGGGCGGTTCTCTCCGGCCCAGAAACCAAAGCCGTAGTTGCCACCGGTACCGTAGCGGTATTTCTCTTCCTCGGTGCGGCGAATACCGGCAAAACCGGTCAGCTGTTCCGTGAAGTCATAGGAGACATCGGCGTACACCGCGAGGGAGGAACCATCCACATCGGGCATGACCCATTCAGTGGCGTTGTACCAGTTTTCGATTCCGGCAACATCGGTGAGGCTCATCAGGCCCGCTTGCTGGTCTTCGTCGAACTGGAAGATGCCCGCGGTCCAGGACAGTGCGCCGTCGCCGTTGGAGAAGAAGCGCAGCTCGTTGACCACAGACTCGGACTGGGTGTCCCAGTACTGGGTGCTGTAGTTCTCCTGGTTGACGTCATCGTGACCAGGGTAGTAAACGCCGTCGTTAGAGGCGTTGGTCTGCTTGAAATCCAGGTCCCGGTAGCTGCTGGACAGCTCGACAGAGAAGCCGTCAAAGGCGTGGGTCAGCACGGCCATAATGCCGGTGTGGGTGGAATCCAGGTCCCCCTCGGTGCCGCGATAGAGCACCGCACGTGGGTCGTCCAGGTCATCGAAATCGTAGCCCGACTGCAGCGCCTGCTTGATCTGGGCGCCGGGGTAGCCGGTGCCGCCTTCCTGAGTCTGGTCGGCCACCACGTACAGGGTGGTGTCCTCGCCCACTTCCCACAGAGCCGAGAGACGGAAGGACTGGACGTCTTCACTGCCGGCGGCATCCAGTGCGCTGTTGGCGCTGGCGTTGCTGAAGTAGGGGTCGTGTTGCTCGGTGTAACCGGCGAGGCGCAGGGCGAAGGTATCGGTGACCGGCAGATTCACGGAACCGCGGGCGCCGAAGTTGTTGAAGTTGCCAGCGGAGACTTCAAGGTCCGCACTGGTGTCGTCTAGGTCCGGACGGTTGGCCACAATGTTGAGGGTACCGGCGGTGGCGTTGCGTCCGCGCAGGGTGCCCTGGGGGCCTTTCTTCACTTCGACCCGGGCAATATCGTAGAACATGGCGCCAACACCGCGGGGGCGCGGAATGTACACGCCGTTGAGGTGAGTGGCGGCGGCCGGATCGCCCAGCTCGGTATTGTTACTGGAACCTACACCGCGGATGTAGATTTCCATGTTGCCTTCCTGATCGGCAATATTGAGGCCGGGAACCACGTTTTGCAGGTTCTGGAAGTTGGTACCTACACCGAGTCGGTCGAGGCTGTCCTGATCGAAGGACTGGGCGACACCGGCGACGCTTTGCAAGGTCTGCTCGCGGCGTTCAACGGTGACTACCACTTCCTCCAGGGCTTGTGACGTTGTAGCTTCTTCGTCGGATTGGGCTAGAACCCCGTTGCTGATGAACCCAGCCAGAACTGCGGTCACAGCCACAGCCAGTTGATCTCGCTTGAATCGCACCATCGCTGGCACTCCTTTTTTATGTTTGTGATTATTTCTTGGTCGTCAGATTGAGTACTTCTCAGTCTCCCGAGAATACTGACGGCTGAGCGCGCTGCGAGTCGTCTCACTTAGGACATTTGCACAAAATTGAACGTCCAAATACCGGGTATGCATAAAGTCTTACGTTGATTATGGCGCCATTCTGGCTGTTATTTAAACATTCTGGTAGTCTCCCCTCAAAATACTGCGGTTGCCTCCTGGGCTTATGGGACAATCGCCTCTGCCTTAAAAAGCAGACAATAACAATACCGAGAGAAGCGCCCCTCCGATGGATATCCTTCTGTTTAACGTCCACGACATCGTCCTGATGATGACGAGTTACCAGTGCCTGCTATTCGCATTGCTGCTAACGGCGGTACGCAGTGAGCAAAAATTCAGCTTCCTGTTGTTGGCCGCATTTCTGGTCACCCAGGCCATGATCCCGATGGATACGCTGATCAGCTATGGGGCCGGTGTGCGCCAATGGGCGATCGATACCTCGCCGAATCTGTTTTATGTGTTCGGCTTCGCCTACTGGCTGGAGGGGCCGGTACTGCTGTGGTACACCCGCTCGCTGATCTATAAGAACTACCGTCCGGCCCGTTCGGATCTGGTGTATCTGCTGCCATTTCTCGGTTACGCCCTGTACGAGTATTTCACCTATTTCCGCTTCGATAGCGCCACCAAAATTGCCATGCTGGAGGGGTATACCCCCTACGGGGAAACCCTGGTGAACCTGATTATCGGCTTTGGCCGGGAGTCATTGCGCCTGCTGTTCGGGGTCTTCTGTCTAATCGAAATTCGCAACTGTCGGCGCCAGATGCGCGATACCTACTCCAATGTGGAGCGCATCGATTTCAAATGGCTGCTGATTCTGGTGTGGGGCTTTGTGCTGCTGCGTGGTTGGGCGGTGCTGGTCAATGTTGCCCTGACTCTGGCTGCACAAACCGACGTGCCGGTGGATTTCCGGATCATGGGGCTGGCCAGCAATTACACGGTATTTATCCTGATCAGCGCGATGATCTTCTTCAGCCTCAGCTATGCGTCCATGTTCGAGGGGATCGATCGCAAGCAGGACGGGGGCGAGGCGCTTGTTCCAGACAACGATGCGGGGGAGATAGCGGAAGAGGTCAAGCCGGTGGTGGACACCGCGTTGGCGGATCGTATCGCCGGATTTATGGAGTCAGAAAAGCCTTACCTGGAACCCTCGCTTACCCTGGAGCAGTTGGCCAGCAAGCTGGACGTGCCCAAACGCAGCGTATCCAGCACCATCAACCGCCATTTTGAGCGGAATTTCTTTGAGTTCGTTAATCAGTATCGGATTGAAGAGGCTAAAAACAAGCTGGGTGACCCGGACTGCGCGGATCTCACGGTCATGGATATCCTGCTGGACAGTGGCTTCAACACTAAGGCCACATTCAATGCTTTCTTCAAGAAACTGGTGGGTATGACACCGACGGAATACCGCAAGAACGCGCTCCGCGGGCAGAGCCTGCCGGAAAAAACTGCATCCGTGCAGTGATAAGGTGGCTTCCGTGCCGATTCAGCCAAGGTGTCATCCAGTGTTGGATGGAGGGAGATAAAGCTGTCGATTGCGTAATCAGAGACCCGCTGCCCGAATACCCGTGCAGCGGGTTTTTTGGGATGCGGATTAGCCGCGCATCTGTTCCAGTTCCAAGCCCTTGGTCTCGTGCACCATGTACAGTACGAAAGCCACCGAAAGCAGGGCGAACAGGGTGTAGATGCCGTAGGCACCTGCCAGGCCGATGCCGGTCAGCATGATCGGGAAGGTCATGGTGATGGCAAAGTTGGCCACCCACTGCGCCAGACCGGAAACCGCCAGGCCGGAACCGCGGATCTGGTTGGGGAACATTTCACCGAGCATGGTCCACATGGCCGGGCCCCAGGAACCGTTGAAGAAGAACACGTAGGCATTGGCCGCGATCAGTGCCAGCAGGCCCATGCTCTGGGAAAGCTGCAATTTGCCGTCTACCAGGGAAGAATTTGCGAAAGCAAAGGCCACCAGCCCAAGAGTGACCGCCATGCCGATGGAGCCCATCAGTAGCAGCGGTTTGCGGCCGATCTTGTCGATCAATGTCATGGTGATCAAGCAGGCCGCGATACTCACACCCCCGGAGATGATGTTGATCAGCAGCGCGTCGGACTCGGAGAAACCGACCGCCTGCCAAAGTACAGCGCCGTAATAGAAGACGACGTTGATCCCCACCAATTGCTGGAAAACCGCCAGGCCGATACCCACCCACACGATCTTGCGCACCTTACCGGCCCGTTGACCGGCACTTTCCAGCAGGTCTGACATACGCGGGCGGTGATCAGTAGCAACGGACTGGTGAATGCTGTCCAGTTTTTCGCTCACTGCGGCTTCGCCGTACAGTTTGCTCAGGACTTCGCGGGCACGGGCCGTCTGCTTCGATAGCACCAAGTAGCGCGGGCTTTCCGGAATCAGCAGCAGGGCCAGGAAGAAAAGGGTCGCGGGGGCAATTTCGATCCAGAACATCCAGCGCCAGGCGGTAAAGCCCATCCACCATTCGTTCACGGCTGAGCCGGCGGTATTGGCCAGCCAATAATTGCTGATAAATGCCGCGAACAGGCCGGAAATAATGGCGATCTGGTTGATCGTGATAAGGCGCCCACGAATCGCCGCCGGGGCGATCTCACTGATATAGGCCGGCGACATAACGCTGGCGGCACCCACGGCCAGCCCCCCAATGATTCGATAAATCACGAACTCCTGCGAACTGGTGGCGATACCAGAACCCCATGCGCTTAAAATAAAAAATACGGCGGAAATCAGCAGTAGGGTTTTGCGCCCCCAGCGGTCGGCCAGGCGCCCGGCAAAAAAGGCACCCACCGCACAGCCCAGCAACATGGAGGCCACATTGAAACCGGTACCCGCGGTATTGGAGTTGAATGCCTGCTGCAGTCCGGTGACGGTGCCGTTGATTACGCCACTGTCGAAACCGAACAGAAAACCACCGATTGTGGCGACACCACAGATCAGCACGATAAAGGGGAGGGGAGGGGCGTCTTGATGGCTCTGGGCGGTGCCCTGAATACCATCGACGGAGTTCTCAATCGCTTGCATAGGTTACTTCCTGCATTTTTTATTTTCGGTGATCGGGTAGCTGGTATCCGCCCGAGTCTGTGAGTAAGTGGTTGTTCTTGTAATCGATGCACCCGCAATGGGGCAGTCTTAATAGTGACGTGTGGGTGGCGTAAAAGCGTCCTACTTTAGGAAAATACCTAAAGTTGGACGCCACTGGAGATCCCCATCCGTCCCAGTTTACGCAGCACGCCGGCAATCGGTGGGACGACCGGTGGGACGGAGGGAGCAACCTGTGAGACGTAGCCTGTTTAGGGGGGTAGCGTCAGCGCAGGGTGAAACCACTTTCCAGACCCGACTGGGCATCGGGCGCTACCCACAAGCGGAATTCGCCGGGCTCGATGACTTGCTCCATCTGGGCGTTGTGAAAGGCCAGATCCTCGGCAGTCAGATGGAACTGGACCCGTCGTGATTCCCCCGGGGCGAGGGTGACCCGCTCGAACCCTTTCAGTTCACGTACCGGGCGCGACACGCTGCCCACCAGATCGCGCACGTACAGCTGAGCGGTTTCGGTGGCGGTCGTCCTGCCGCTGTTGGTGATGGTGGCGGAAATACTGAGCTGGCCATTGGCATCCAGAGTGGTGCTGGACACTTGCAGGTCGGAATATTCAAACTCACTGTAGGTTAATCCGTAGCCGAACGGGAACAGGGGCTTGTGCCCGTAGTCCAGCAGGTTGGAGGAGTTACCCGGCTGGTGCTGGAACACCTCGCGTTCAATCTTCTCGATGCGGGTATAGTTATCATCGGTGGCCGGACGCCCTGTTGCCAGGTGGTTGTAGTAGATGGGAATCTGACCTGCACCCACCGGCCAGGTGAGTGGCAGACGGCCGGAGGGCGAGGTTTCGCCATAGAGCACATCGGCCAGTGCCGGCCCGGCCATGGTGCCCGGGTGCCAGGCCATCATCACTGCATCGGCCTGTTCCAGGGTGTCATCCAACTGCAGTGGACGGCCCGCCATCAATACCATGGCCAGGGGCTTGCCCGTCTCGGCCAGGGCCGCCACCAGTTCGGCCTGGGCACCGGGCAGGCGGATATCGCCGCGGCTGTGGCCTTCGCCGGAAAGAATGGACTCCTCACCACCCACGTACAGGATGACGTCGGCTTTCCGGGCCGCTTTGACGGCCGCTTTGAAGCCGCGGGTGCTCATGTCACGGCTGTAATCGAGACCCGCTGCATAGAGGATCTCTCCTTCGTCCCCGACCATCGCGCGCAAAGCGGGTAGCAGGGTGCGGGAGTGTTTCTTGTCACCGTTGTAAATCCAGGTGCCCAGCTGTTCATGGGGGGCTTCTGCCAGTGGACCGATGACCGCAACGGTCTGCCCTTTCTTCAGCGGCAGTACTTTTTTGTCATTCTTCAGAAGTACGAAGGTCTCTTTGGCGGCCTCTTTGGCTGCGTCCAGGAACTGCGCGCTGCGGATGATCTGTTCGCGCTCGGCCTCGGATTGCGCGCGGGGGTAGGGGTGGTTCCACAGGTCCAGGCGCAGTTTTACCCGCAGGATATTGGCAACGGCGGTATCCAGCTGTGCTTCCGAGAACTTCCCTTCATCCATCAGTTGCGGCAGGAATTTCTCATAGGTATCTGTGTGCATTTCCATATCGATGCCGGCGTTGGCGGCGAGATTGGCCGCGTGCCTGGCGTTGCGGGCGAAGCCATGGGGCACCATTTCCATGACCGCATTCCAGTCGCTCACCACGAAACCGTCAAAACCCCATTCGTCGCGGAGGATCTGTTTGAACAGGAAGGGGCTGCCGGTGCCGGGTACATCGTTAAGGGTACTGTAGGTACTCATGATGCTCTGCATGCCCGCATCGATACCCGCCTTGAACGGTGGCAGGTAGATATCGCGCAGCAGGCGTTCGGGAATATAGGCGCTGTTGTAGTCGCGACCTCCCTCTGCCGCACCGTAGCCGGCGAAGTGTTTACCACAGGCTGCGAGGCTGGTGGGGTCGGCGAGGTTACTGGTCTGGAAGCCTTCCACCATGGCCACACCCAGAATGGAGGTGAGTAACGGGTCTTCCCCAAGGGTTTCGGCAATCCGGCCCCAGCGCGGGTCGCGGCTGATGTCAATCATCGGGGCAAAGGTCCAGCGGATACCGTCGGCGCTGGCCTCCTGAGCGGCGATGCGGGCGCCGTTTTTGATCAGTTCCGGATTCCAGCTGGCGGCCTGGCCAAGGGGGATGGGAAAGATGGTTTCATAACCGTGGATCACGTCCTGGCCGAATAGCAGAGGAATACCGAGGGGGCTTTCTTCCACCGCAATGCGTTGCAGTTCTTCAAACGCATTCTTGTCCACAGCGCTGAAGTTCACGTTCAGGAATCCACTTACGCGCCCCTCGCGCACCGCCTGCTTGATTGACTTCATGTCCGAAGCACCAAAGGTGCCCCAGTCGCGCAGGGCCAGCTGACCGATTTTTTCGTGAATGGACATTTGCGCCAGCAGATGCTCGATCTGGGACTCGATGTCTTCCTGTTGCAGCATCTGCTGCCTGGGGGTGCTGAAATTCGAGGTCTCGTTGGCGGCCTGCAGGGGCAGGGTGGCCGCGAGAGAAAGAAGCCCGGCCATAACGCCGACAGTAAGTGGGTGCTTTTTCATGGTGCTCACTCTAGTAAATCTGATTTCGGGTACTGCTATGCCGGCATCGATTCGCTTGTGCGCCACTTTTCTGTGTTAGACAGGCGCGGGGAAAAAGGCCCCCACCATCTGTGGTGAGGGCAAGCGACGATGACGATTGCGGTTAGAAGTTGTAGTTGCCGCGAATACCGTAGAAACGCGGCATGGAAACCGGGCCCTTGATTACGCCGTCGCCACCACCGGCCCAGTAGGTTTCTTTCTGGTCGGTGAGGTTGTAAACAAAGGCTTCTACATTCCACTTGTTGTCCGGTGCTTCCAGCTTGAGGGTACTGTTTACACTGTGGAATGCTGGGCGCACATCGCTGAACGCGTCCGGGGTTTCTGTGGCAAAAACGTCGTAGTGTTTATCCACGTTCTGGAAGGTGTGGTAGGACTTGTCCCGCCAGAAGTAGCTAAGGTGAGGGACAATGGCAAAGCCATTGTTGAAGCGGAAGGTGTGGGTGTAATTCAGCTTGGCGCTGAGTTTTGGTGACGCCGCCAGCTCGTTGCCTTTCAGATTGACCTTCATGGCGTCGTTGTCTGGATTGGTGGCCGCTCCGTGGTCCACTTCGAACAGATCGGTAGCGGCGAAATCCCAGTGATAAATAAAATCGCTGGTGATTTCGGTATCCAGCCAGGTGATGTAACCGTCGAAGCGGCCGTTTTCGATGGGTGCCCAGTCAAACTCCACTTCCAGGCCCTTGATAACGGCGGTGCCGATATTGTCGGTCTGGAATACGGTTTGGGTTTCGGTGGTGATTTCGCCGGTCAGCTCACCGGTGTCATCGGCCCGCTCTTCCACATAGTAGGGGAAGATACCCTTGGCAGAGGCGGCCTGCATATCCTCGTAATCGCTGTAGAACAGGGTGGCCATCACATTCAGGCTGCCATCCAGGTAGGTGCCTTTGCTGCCCAGCTCGTAGGTAGTAACGACTTCAGGGTCGTAAGTATTGCGGTGACGCTCTTTGATGATGCGATCACCGTTGTCGTCGAGGAGATATTCAGCGGTAGCAGGGTCCTGTTCGTATTGCACGAAGACATCGCCGATACCGCCGGATCTGAAGCCGTTGGCGACGTAGCCGAATACCATCAGGTCGTCGTTGATGATGTAATCCAGGCCCAAACGGTAGTTGGTGAAGTCCCAGCTGCCTTTGGTCTGGTTGTCACTGACCGCCGTGTAAATACCGGCGTCGTCGAAGTAGTCCGTGGGCAGCTGATTGAACGCGTCGCGGTCCCAGGCGGGGAAGCAGGCTTCGCCGGTTTGTGGGTTGATGGTATCGCTGTTACAGGCCATGTTGCGGCCGCCCACGTCCTGCTTGGTGTCTTCGGTGTAGCGCACACCCACGGTAGCGTTCAAACGATCGGTGAGCGCATAGGTGCCCTGGGTAAAGAATGCCTGGGACTTGAGGGTACGATTGGGCTGGTTCCAATAATCCGCATTGGCGCCACTGTTGATCCAGCCGCCTTGCATATTGTTGTCTTCTTCAAAGTAGAAGGCGCCGGCAATCCACTGCAGTGGACCGGAGCCGGTGGACTGCAACTGGAGTTCGTGAGATTGGGAGGTAAACGTGGCGTCGCGGAAGAAAATGGACATGTCCCAGCCGGTGATACCGCGATCCTGGTCGGAATGCTGGGAGCGCACCTGCTCTGACCAGCCGGCGTTGTACACCAGCGCGAGTTCTTCGGAGAGATCCCAGCTCAGGTTGGAGCGAATGGATTCAATATTTAGGTCGAGGAAACCGGGCACACTGACGTTGACGGTAAAGTCGTCGGCACCGGGGCCGTACACGCTTTCACAGCCCAGCTGACCGGGTACCGGTGTGGCGGAAATATTGCCGTCTGCATCCAGGTAGTTGCCATCGCCGTCTTTGCGGATACGCTGGGCGGCCATGTCACAATTGAGTGTGTCGGCACCGCCGGCGCTGTCGTCCTGGAATTGCTCATAGGCGAGCATCCACGACAGGGTTTCGCTGGGCTCCCACAGGGCACTCACACGGAAGGCGTATTGGTCAGAGTTGTTGTAGAAGTCGGATGGATCGGCCTTGACCAGTTCCTGGACTTCACCGCTGCCCCAGCGTTCGCGCTGGCGCAGGCTGCGGTCTTCATCGGCGCCGGTGTAGACCGGCGCATTCTGGACTTCTTCCGGCAGGTAGCGCACGTCCCACTGGTTGGGATCGTAGTAGCCGTCCAGGTAGGAATCCCGGGTTTCCTGCATGAACGAGGCGCGTAGGGCGAAGGTCTCGCTCACCGGTAAATTGATCATGCCGCGGGTCTGCTGGTGATTCCAGCGGCCGGCCTCGATGCCGACAGACGCATCGAACTCGTTGAAGTCCGGGCGCTTGGAAATGATATTGACGTTACCCACGGTGGAGTTGCGTCCGAACAGGGTACCCTGGGGGCCGCGCATGGCTTCCACCCGCTCCACATCAAACATCAGCGCCATGGCGCCCTGGGGACGGGGGGAGTAAATACCGTCCAGGTGCAGGCCGACGGAAGGATCGCCCAGCTCGGTGATATTAGTGGAACGCACGCCGCGCATGGCGACCACCGGTGCGGTCTGCGAGGAATCCATGGAGATTTCCATGTTCGGCACCATTTGTGCCATATCCTTGATATTGGTCAGGCCTTCCCGGTCCAGTTTCTCCTGCGAAAAGGCGGTGATGGAAATCGGGGTTTCCATCAGATTGGTCTCCCGTTTGGTGGCCGTCACGACCACTTCTTCCAGGGCGGAAACGTCCTGGCTGCCGACCTGAGTATTCAGTGGCTCCTGTTGCGTATCTTGCTGCGCATAGGCGAAGCCTGAGTTCACCAGCGCTACGGAGAGCGCCAGAGGCTTGTGCAGTCTCTTCATCGGTATTCCTCTCATGTTTATTGTTTTCGGCCGCCAATGTGGGCGACGGAGGAAATTTGCCAAATGCCTTGCGGGCGGGCGTCCGGTTGCGGTTATTCGAACGCAAAATACGGGATTTTTTTGACGTTCGACTATCCTACGTGCACTCGAACGTCGAGTAAATCCCTAAAAATCAATGACTTAGGGGTTTTGGTCACCTTGGGGCTGCGCTGTTTTGGCAGATGAAAGAAGGGCCGCCAGCGTGTGCATTGCGGCCCATCAAGGTGATAGAGAGAAGGGAGACTTGTTAGCGGCGGTTAGTTTTCAAACAGCCATAGCTGATTGTCGCCCCCGTGGTATTCCCACTGCTGAATATTGGCGCCGGCGCTGTTGGACCCGTCCTGTACATCCAGAGATTTCCCGCTCAGCTCGGACAGGATGCGGAACTGGTTGCCAGAGACCGGTTCGACAATCCAGTGCTGGTTGGCGCCACCACCGTATTCCCATTGCTGGATGTTGGCTCCGTTGTCGCTGGAGACACCCTGTACATCCAGGGCCAGGCCGCTATAGCGGCTTTCAATCCGGTAGCTGCCATTGCTGAGGGTGGTGACCTGCCAGCGCTGGCTGCCACCCTGGATCACATTGCCGCCGTTACTGGTGGCATTGCTGGCAACGCCCAGCAATAGGCCGCTCGCCAGGTTGCGGATCTGGTATTCGCCATCGGCAATGTAGCCAGATGGCGGTGGGGTGGGGTCCTCGGGTTCTTCCTCGCCTCCTCCCACTGACAGCTCGAACCAGTTCAGGTTGAACCCGGGGCCTGTGACTTCCAGGCGCAGGGTCTGGGTACCCGCGGTCAGGTTGATGGTGGTGGAAACCGATTGCCAGCTCTGCCAGCCGCCCGTGTCGGGGAGATTGGTATCGGTCACTGGCGTACTGTCGGCCAGAAGTCGCAGCTGCCCGCTATTGGCGGTGCTGGCGATACGGTAAGTCAGTGTGTATTCACCATCCTGCGGAATCTCGACGCGGTAATCCAGCCAGTCGCCGCTATCGGTCCAGCCCGCATTCTGACCACCACCGTTATCCGCGGTATCTTCCAGCTGGATACCCTGCATCGCACAGAAACTTTCTGCCTCGATACGACCTATGGTGTGAGGACTGGTTTCAATGCACTCGGGAGAGGTGGGGCCGCCACCGGAACTGCCACCAGTGCCCGCATGGATCGCATCGTAAAAGCCCTGGTGCCACTGCACATTGCTGGCGCCGTTGCCGATATGGTTCTGGGCGAAGTCGATCATTCCCGAATAGGCATTGGCCGGCGGTGTGCCGCCATGATTGATGTAGTCGACCACGGCGCTGTAGATCGCGTTGGGCTGGATGGTCCACAGAGTGCGGTGGTGACTCATCTTCTTGAAAGACCAGGGAAACTGTCCCGCTATATTCTCCATCGACCAGTCGGTGAGCTGGCGTAGGATGTCATTGGTGTCTTCACCATACTCCCCGAGGATCAATGGCACACCCATGGCGTCGGTGCGCGCCGCGCGCGGATAGAGGTCGGGAATCCAGCCGGCATTGCCGAACACATAGTGATGGGTCTGGTACACCAGGTTGTGGTCCCAGCGGGCGCTGATACCGGTATTGGTCTGGGTGTCAGAGTCTGTCCAGTCAATTTTCTGTATATCCGACCCCCACCAGCTGCCTTCGGCGATGATGGCGTGGTTACTGTCCACTTCGCGGATGGCATCGCGCATGGCGATCAGGGAGGGGAGCAGCTCGTATTCCCGTCCGGCCTGGGGCACCGGCTCGTTGATCAGGTCATAACCCCAGATCACCGGTTCCTCTTTATAGCGGTTGGCGATGTGTCGCCACACCTGGCTGGCAATCTGCACGTTGTTGCCGTCCCAGAATTTGACCGAGTCACGTGGCTGGCCCGCATTGGAATCCATATTGTCACTGTGGTCGCCGGGGTTCTGGTAGCCGGGGGCCGCGTGCATATCCAGCAGCACATAAATGTCGTGGGTGCGGCAGAACTCGATCAGGCGATCGAAATACTGGAAGCCATGGTCCGACAACTGCCCGTTTTCCCAGAAAAGGTTGTAGTGAAAAGGCACCCGCACGGTGTTGAAACCCAGGCTTTTCAGGTCTGCGATTTCCCGTTCGGTCACGTAGTGCATGCGCCACTGGTGTTCGAACTCCTTGGCCTGTGCCATGCTGCCAAAGGTGTCGGCAAGGCTGTTCAGGAACTGGGTGTGGGTCCGGTAGTTGAAGTCACCCATCATCAGGTAACCCTCCCACAACAGCCAGTTGCCGAGATTGATACCGTTTAGGTGGATGGGGTCACCATTACCGTCGACGATCTGGTTGCCATCGGTATGCAGGTACTGGGCTTGAGCGTCTTCTGTGGGGGTGAGCGGGGAGAGGAGAACCAGCAGTGTCAGAACACTGCCCAGTCCACTTGCGGTGTTAAATCTCATCATGCTTTCCTTTATTATCCATTTGATGTTGAGAGAAAAGGGCGATTGAGTCGCCAACTGCACCCTAAGAGGTGGAGACAATCCACGTCGTTCTGACGGCGTAAATTGTATGGCATGTAGCGAGCCGAACCCGTTCGGCTGCCCCACGGGATTCGAACGCCCCGGTTTTACTGGAAAATCATAAAAATGAGCCAGGTCTTGTTTAATTTTCACGATGTGGTACTGCTGATGACGGCTATGCAGTGCCTGTTTTTTGCGGTACTGCTACTGGCCACAAACACCGGTAGGCAGACCAGTACCTATTTCCTCGCCGCCTTTCTGTTTGCGCACGCCTTTATTCCGCTCCACGAACTGGTGCTGTGGGGCGCGGAATTCAAATTTGCGGTGCGCGAGTGGTTGCCGCAGGTCTATTTCCTCGGCGGTTTTGCCTATTACCTGGATGGCATGCTGCTGTTCTTCTGCGTGAAATCCCTGATCTTTCGCGACTTTCAGCTGCGTCCCCGTGACGGGGTGCACCTGGTGCCATTCGCGCTCGCGCTGGTATATATGAGTGCGGTGTTCTTCCGCCTGCCTCTGGAGCAGCGGTTGGAACTGATCAACAGTGAAACCCTGGTGTATGGCTGGCACTACGTATTGGTGGAGTTTTTGTGCAAAGGGCTGCGAGTGGCGTACTGCCTGTGGTCTTTGTGGCTGATCGTCAATTACATCCAGCGCCTGAAAAGTACGCATTCGAATGTGGAACGGGTGGATGTTGCCTGGGTCCGGTTTCTGGTGGCCGGGTTTATGCTGGTGATGTTGGTAGAGGCGTTGCTGAGCGTGGTCAAGATATTCGGCCTGTATCAGCACTACGACCTGGGGGTGTTTGAACGGATCGGGCTGACTGGCTATTACATCGTCTTTATGCTGGTGAACCTGCTGGTATTTACCGGCGTGCGTTATTTTGCCGGTTTCGAATCCGTGCGTGAGCCAGATAAATCGCGCAAGGCGGCCGGTGAACAACAGGTGTGCAACCCGGCGCTGGCGGAGGAGATCGACCGCAAGATGCTTGCTGAAAAATTCTACCTGCAGCCTGATGTGACCATCGATTTACTGGCGGAAAACCTTGGTGTACCGACGCGGGATCTGTCGATGATCCTCAACCGGCACTTCGAGGTGAACTTTTACGAATTCATCAATCGCTACCGCATTCGGGAAGCCATGCGTCTGTTGCGCAGCTCCGATGGTGAAGGCAAAACCATTACCGATATCTATCTCGAGGTCGGTTTTAACAGTAAATCGGTATTCAATACTTTTTTCAAAAAGGCTGCCGGAATGACGCCGTCCCAGTATCGCCGGGCCGACGTCACTCCCGAGACGGCGTGAGGGTGTACACTGCCGGTTTATGGGGCTATTGTCCCGTCAGCGCCTCGGCAACCCCCTCCAGTGCGGGCTTTTCTTCGTAAGGGCCATTGGCGGGGCCGCTGAACAGCAGTGGCCAGTCTTCCACGCCCTGCCAGTTTTCAAAATCCAGTATCCAACTGTCGCCATCCCAGAGACCCCAGACAGAAATCCCCCCTCGCAACGCCGGCGGCACCTCCTCCAGATACGTTTGTACGACGGCCTTGTAGCGGACTTTCTGCAAGGCCGCGACTTCCGGTGTGAACTGGGTGTGCTGCGGGAATGGCGCGGAGGAATAGGGGTTGTTTACCGGTATATCCAATTCAGTGATTTTTACCTTGAGTCCGCGTTCGACGATGGCCTGAAAGGCGCTGCGCAAATGATCGGTGGTGGGCCAGTCGATCTGTATGTGCATCTGCAGGCCGACCCCGTCAATCGGAATGCCGTCCGCCTGCATTTCGTCCAGCATGGTCAGCAGGCAGCTGAACTTGGCGCTGTTGCCTCCGGAAATACTGTAATCGTTGTAATAGAGGTCCGCAGTCGGGTCTGCGCTATCTGCGGCAATAAACGCCTCACTGACGTAGTCCCGCCCCAGCCGCTGGTAAAACAGCGTATCCCGGTAGCAATTGGGCTGGGTCTCATCCAGTACTTCATTTACCACGTCCCAGCTCACCACGCGGCCCGCGAAATGGTCGGCGATGGTGGCCACGTGAGTATTGAGCATGGACCGGAAATCGCCGTTGTAGCTCTTCATCCAGTCGGGTACCTGGTACTCGTGGTGCCAGATGAATGTGTGGCCGTGCACGCTCAGACCATTGGTGAGTGCCCAGTCCACCATCTGATCGGCATCGGTAAAGTCGTAGGTATTTTCCGCCGGGTGCAGAAAATGCATTTTCATGATGTTTTCCGCAGTGATCTGGCTGAAGTGCTGGCGAATGGTGATTTCCTGCTGAGGGATTTTCAGAAAGCTGCGCGCACTGTCACCGGCGGCGACCGCGACACCGATCGGGAAAGACGCCAGGCTGTACAGGTGGTCGGTGGAGCCGCCCGAACTGGACGAGCTACTGGAACTGGACGACCCACTTGAGCTGGATGAGCCACTGGAGCTGGAAGAACCGCCGGAGCTGGATGAACCGCCGGAGCTGGACGAAGAGCTGCTGGATGAACCGCCCGATGACGATCCGCCGTCGCACAGGGCGCCACTCACCGTAGGGGTTTCCGCGAAACCGCCAGAGGTTCCCTGAAAGCCGAAGTCCACCGTCTGTCCAGGCTGCAGGCTGCCGTTCCACGATACATTGCTGGCGGTATAGGGATTGTCGCCCTGGACTTCGGCGTTCCAGGCATTGGTGACACGATTGTCTCCAGAGTACTGCCACTGTACCTGCCAGTTCTGCACTGGGGCGGGGGAATCGTTGGTGACACGCACTTGGGCGACAAAGCCGGATCCCCAGTCGTTGCTGACGCTGTACTCACAGCCCGCAAACGCATTGCCCGCTGCGCTGGTGCAAGCCGCCAGCAACAGTGGCGTAAGCCATCGGGTCCGGTGTTTAGGGCGATGGTGGCCCGGGTGGGGGTGGTTATGCACACATCCTGCTTCTTTATGTATCTGCATCGCTATCCTGTTCTCTTAATATTGTTGATTTCGATGTGACTGCCTGACTGGCTGTGCCCGGGAACGCTGGACACACGCTGTGACGTGTGAATGGTGTGGTCCGGGCCGCCCGCTGTACCGGTTTTGTGCACCAGATCTATAAACGGTCGCCTGCGATAACTTTTCCCGGTAGTCCGGAAGGTACCGGGTAGATGCGGGCAAGGTGTGGTTTGGCCGGGTATACTCGCGGCAAATCCCGTCTGGAATTCGTGTGTGACGCCCCCCACTGAGCAACTGAACGAAATGCTGAGCCGCTCTCTGAAGCGCTATCCTGCTTCGGGCCGGCTGTGGCTGGGCTATTCCGGAGGTCTGGATTCGTCCGTATTGCTGTATCTGTTGGTAGATGCACAGGTGCCGGTGACGGCGGTGTACATTCATCACGGCCTGAGTCCGGAGGCGGGTGCCTGGCAAAATCATTGCCAGGCCGTGGCGGCCCAGTTGGGGGTGCCTTTTGTGGCCCGCCATGTGCAGGTGGATCACGGAGACGGTGGGCTGGAGCAGGGCGCACGGAATGCCCGCTACCGCGCATTTGACCAGTTGATGGGCGCGGGGGATCAGCTTCTGCTGGCACATCACAGTGATGATCAGGCGGAAACCTTTTTATTGCGCCTGTTGCGCGGTGCCGGGGTGCGGGGGTTGGGTGCCATGCCGGAATACCGTGCCTTTGGTGACCGGCGGACGAAGAAGAGCCTGCTGCGACCATTGTTGAAGGCAACTCGATCGGAGCTTGAGTCCTATGCCCGCGACCACAGGTTGACCTGGATCCAGGACGAGAGCAATACAGACCTCGCAATCGACCGGAATTACCTTCGTAACCGGGTGCTTCCCATTATTAGCGAACGCTGGCCAGTTCAAGCTCGTGTGGAGCAGGCCTCGGAAAACCTGCGCGAGGCTGCTGAACTCTTACAGAACCTGGCCAATGAAGACCTGCAGCGGTGTGAATACCGGCAGGAGTTATTTGGTCACAGTGTCGACCTGGGGAGCTTCTCCTCACTCACCGAGGCGCGTCGTAAGAACCTATTGCGGGGCTGGCTGGCACACCTGGGATCCAGAATGCCGGAAGCCTCGCACCTGGTTCAGGCGTTGCAACAGGTTGGGGCGGTCGATGATGCCGCTCCTGAAGTTGTGCTTGGTGAATGGGTACTGCGCCGCTATCGCGATCGCCTGTTCCTTACACCACAATTGCAACCTTTCCATGGTATTGATGGGGGCGAGATCAAGTGGGATGGATCTGGCGAGCTGAACTTGCCGGGGAGCTGGGGCTTGCTGCCAAGCCCGGGCTGGCCAGTGGCAGACTATCGGGTTCGTTTCCGGGTAGGTGGCGAAAGGGCCAAACCGCGAGAACGCCATCACTCCCAGACCCTGAAAAAGCTGCTGCAGGAGTATGGCCTTCCTCCCTGGCTGCGAGATCGGGTGCCGCTGGTCTATCGGGGCGAGACCCTGGTGTCCGTGGGCGATCTTTTCGTCACCGGGGAAGGGCCGCCGCAACCGCCAATCTGGCGGTTTTTAGATTGAGCAGAAACGGCCTTTCTGGTAGTCTGGCGTCCCATCTCAAAGGCACCGGGTTGCGCGAGCTGCGCCCCCAGAGCCAGTCCCGCACGCCCGTACCCGTCGGGCATTCAACTGACCAAGGTTTTGCATGACGCGCTATATATTTGTCACTGGCGGCGTGGTTTCCTCATTGGGGAAAGGTATCGCCTCCGCTTCTCTGGCTGCTATTCTCGAAGCCCGTGGCCTCAAGGTCACCATCCTGAAGCTAGACCCTTATATCAACGTTGACCCGGGCACCATGAGCCCTTTCCAGCACGGCGAGGTCTATGTGACCGAAGATGGCGCCGAGACGGATCTGGACCTGGGCCACTACGAGCGCTTCATCCGCACGCGCATGTCCAAGCGCAACAACTTCACCACCGGCCGTGTATACGAAACCGTGCTGCGCAAAGAGCGCCGCGGTGATTACCTGGGCGGCACCGTACAGGTGATCCCGCACATCACTGACGAGATCAAGCGCCGCGTGATTGAAGGCGGCCGTGATGTGGATGTCGCCATCGTCGAGATTGGTGGCACCGTTGGTGATATCGAATCCCAGCCATTCCTGGAGTCCGTGCGCCAGCTGCGCGTGGAGATGGGGACCAACCGCGCTCTGCTGATGCATCTGAGCTACGTGCCCTATATCGCCACCGCCGGTGAAACCAAAACCAAGCCGACCCAGCACTCGGTGAAAGAGCTGCGCTCCATCGGCCTGCAGCCGGACATTCTGCTATGCCGCTCCGAGCGCGCCATCGACGACGATTCCCGCCGCAAGATTGCGCTGTTCACCAACGTGGAAGAGCGCGCGGTGGTGCCGCTACCCGACGCCAAGACCATTTACGGTGTTCCACGTATGCTGCACGAATACGGTCTGGACGAGATCGTGGTGGAAAAACTCCAGCTGGAAACCGATGCACCGGACCTGTCCGAGTGGGACGAGGTGGTCGACGGCAAGCTGAACCCGCAGCACGAAATCAAGATTGCCATGGTTGGCAAATACATGGAGCTGCTGGACGCGTATAAATCCCTGATCGAATCCCTGGTACACGCCGGCATCAAAAACCGCACCAAGGTCAATATCGACTTTATCAATGCGGAAGATGTGGAGGGCGAGAATGGCCTCGACCTGATCAAAGGCGCCGACGCGATTCTGGTGCCGGGCGGCTTCGGTGAGCGCGGCCTGGAAGGCAAGCTGGAATCCGTGCGTTACGCCCGTGAAAACAATGTGCCTTTCCTCGGTATCTGCCTGGGCCTGCAGTCCGTTGTGATCGAATATGCGCGCAACGTACTGAATTTGGAAGGCGCCAATAGTACCGAGTTTGACGCCAAGAGCCCGCACCCGGTGATCGGTCTGATTACCGAGTGGATCGACAGCGAAGGCAATATCGAGAAGCGTGACGAAAAATCTGACCTTGGCGGTACCATGCGCCTCGGTGGCCAGGAATGCCGCCTGGCCAAAGACTCTAAAGCCCGTGAAATTTACGGCAAAGACGTGATCGTAGAGCGCCACCGCCATCGCTACGAAGTGAACAACAATTACGTCGACCGCCTGCAGAAAGCCGGCCTGAAAATCGGTGGCTGGTCCGCCGACGACACCCTGGTGGAAATGGTCGAACTGCCGGAGCACAACTGGTTTGTCGCCTGTCAGTTCCACCCGGAATTCACTTCCACCCCGCGCGATGGCCACCCGCTGTTCGAAAGCTTTGTCGCCGCTGCGCTTAAGCACAAGCGGGTCTAAGGAAGCAGGCAGAATACGATATGAAGACAATTGCTGTGGGCAACCTGCAGGTTGCCAACGACAAGCCGTTCACCCTGTTTGGCGGCATGAACGTACTGGAATCCCGCGATATGGCCATGAAAGTGGCCGAGCACTACGTCAATGTGACGGACAAACTGGGAATCCCTTACGTATTTAAAGCCTCGTTTGACAAGGCCAACCGCTCTTCCATCCACAGCTACCGTGGCCCGGGGATGGAAGAGGGGCTGAAGATTTTTGAAGAGATCAAAAAGACCTTTGGCGTACCGCTGATCACTGACGTGCACGAGCCACACCAGGCCGCACCCGTTGCCGAGATCGTAGACGTAATACAGCTGCCCGCGTTCCTCGCCCGCCAGACCGACCTGGTTTCCGCCATGGCCGCTACCGGTGCGGTGATCAACGTGAAAAAACCGCAGTTTATGAGCCCACCGCAAATCAAGAATGTGGTGGAAAAGTTCGCGGAAGGCGGTAACGAAAATATCATCTTGTGCGAGCGGGGTGCCTGCTTTGGCTACGACAACCTCGTCGTCGACATGCTCGGCTTCCGTACCATGATCGACTCCACCGGTGGTGCCCCGCTGATCTTTGACGTGACCCATTCGCTGCAGATGCGCGACCCGGGTGGCGCCGCCTCCGGCGGCCGCCGCGCCCAGGTCACGGAACTGGGCCGCGCGGGCCTCGCCATCGGCATCGCCGGTCTGTTCCTCGAGGCGCACCCGAACCCGAATAAAGCCCTGTGCGATGGCCCCAGCGCCTTGCCGCTGGAAAAGCTGGAACCGTTCCTGGCACAAATGAAGGCCGTGGACGACCTGGTGAAAAACTTCGAGCCGCTGGATACGAAGTAAAGACTGAATAACTAGAAAGAGCGGCCCAGAGAAGGCGGTCGCCAACCCCAAACCTCACAGATCAATAAATTCCGACTAACAAGGAGCCCGTTGTAAACATGAGCAAAATTGTTGCTGTTAAAGCTTTTGAAGTATTGGATTCTCGCGGTAACCCCACCGTAAACGCCGACGTGATTCTGGAATGCGGCGCGGTAGGATCCGCCTGCGCACCGTCCGGCGCCTCCACCGGCTCCCGCGAAGCGCTGGAACTGCGCGACGGCGACAAAAGCCGTTACCTGGGTAAAGGCGTACTGAAAGCGGTTGAAAACATCAACGGCGAAATCGCCAGCCTCCTGGTAGGCAAAGACGCCACCGACCAGCGCGCCCTCGACCAGGCCATGATCGACGCCGACGGTACCGAAAACAAGTCCAAGCTGGGTGCCAACGCCATCCTCGCCGTCTCCCTGGCTGCCGCCAAAGCCGCCGCCATCTCCAAGGGCATCCCCCTGTATCAGCACATTGCGGAAATCAACGGCACCGCCGGCGAATACACCCTGCCGGTACCCATGATGAACATCATCAATGGTGGTGAGCACGCCGACAACAATGTCGACATCCAGGAATTCATGATTCAGCCGGTGAAAGCCAAAACCTTCGCCGAAGCCCTGCGCCAGGGTGCCGAGATTTTCCACGCCCTGAAAAAAGTACTGTCCTCCCAGGGCCTGAACACCGCCGTAGGCGACGAAGGTGGCTTCGCTCCCAACCTACCGTCCAACGAAGGTGCACTGAAAGTCATCGCCGAAGCCGTTGAAGCCGCAGGCTACAAACTGGGTGACGACATCACCCTCGCCCTCGACTGCGCCTCTTCCGAATTCTACAAAGACGGCAAGTACAACCTGTCTGGTGAAGGCAAAGAATTCGACAGCGAAGGCTTCGCCTCCTACCTGCAGGAGCTGTCCGAAAACTACCCGATCATCTCCATCGAGGACGGCATGGACGAAAGCGACTGGGACGGCTGGAAAATCCTCACCGACAAAATTGGCGAGAAAGTACAGCTGGTTGGCGACGACCTGTTCGTAACCAACACCAAGATCCTGAAAGAAGGTATCGAAAAAGGCGTGGGTAACTCTATCCTGATCAAGTTCAACCAGATCGGCTCTTTGTCCGAAACCCTGGACGCGATCAAAATGGCCAAAGACGCCGGCTTCACCGCGGTAATCTCCCACCGCTCCGGTGAAACCGAAGACACCACCATCGCCGACCTGGCCGTTGCCACCGCTGCTGGCCAGATCAAAACCGGCTCTCTGTGCCGCTCCGACCGCGTAGCCAAGTACAACCGTCTGCTGCGCATCGAAGCCGAGCTGGAAGGCAAGGCGCCTTACCGCGGCATCGCTGAGTTCAAGTAATTCAGTAAGCCCGGTAAACTGGCTGGAACTCGTATCAGAGCATAGCGCTCTGATGCGAAGGCTGCGACGCCGGTAGTGGTTCGCTAGACCTTCACCGCCATGGATGGCGGTGCAGAGCCCCCATGGATGGGTTCACGGCGTGTCTAGCGAACCACTACCGGCGGCGGAGCCGCCACGGACCTACAACCGTGCGAACCGCGAAACGCCAGATAGAGAACAAAACAAATGAAATGGCTGCTGGCAATCCTCACAGTAATGCTGCTGGTCACCCAATATCGATTTTGGGTGGGCGAGGGCAGTTTTGCGGATGTGACCAGACTCGAACGGCAGCTTGAAGAACAGCAGCAGAAAAACGCTGCACTGGAGCGGGAAAACCGCCACCTCCTGCGGGAAGTCCGCAGCCTCAAAGAAGGCACCGACGGCGTCGAAGCCAAAGCCCGCTACGACCTCGGCCTCATCAAAGAAGGCGAAACCCTGTTTATTTTTCTCGACCAGGATAAGCACAAAAATCCTGCGCAGTCACAACGGGAAAAAGAATGACCACCGCCAGCAACCCAGCTGAAACAAATTACTGGGTCATCGTCCCCGCCGCCGGTTCCGGCAAGCGTATGGGCGCCAAAAAGCCCAAACAGTACCTGCCATTGAGCGGCAAACCCCTCATCGCCCACACCCTGGAAAATGTCCTCCAATGGCCGGGTATGAAAGGCATCGTCGTCGCTATCGCCGCCGACGACACAGAATTCAAAACACTGAACTGCGCACAAGATCCAAGAATCCAGACCGTCACTGGCGGCGCTGAACGCGCAGACTCCGTACTCGCCGCCCTCAAATTTCTGAGTGAGCACCAACCCGCGGAAACTCCGGTATTAGTCCACGACGCCGCCAGGCCGTTAGTAAGCACTGACGATATTCAGCAACTCCTCGCCGCGTCCCCCATGGCCCTGCTCGCGCAACCCGCCAGCGATACCGTAAAACAGGCCACACAAAGCGAAGGAAAAAGTCGGGTCCGGCAAACCCTGCCCAGAGCCCAGATCTGGCTCGCGCAGACACCACAAAAAGCACCGCTGGGTGTGCTGCTGGAATGCCTTCAGCATGGCCTGCAGGAAAACCCAAACGCGATCACCGATGAAGCCAGCGCACTGGAATTGGCAGGCCACGCCCCTGAACTGGTAGCCGCCTGCCGCAGTAATTTTAAAGTTACCCATCCCGCCGACCTTATTCTGGCGGAGGCCCTGTTACGACACCGACAGCAACACAGGGCGGTTGAACCTACCTCTGGAAATACACTATGAGCCTCAGAATTGGCCAGGGCATCGACGTACACGCCTTCGGCCCCGGTGGTCACGTCGTCCTCGGCGGTGTCACCATCTCGCATGATAAGGGCCTCGTCGCCCACTCCGACGGCGATGTCCTGTTACACGCCCTCGCAGATGCCCTGCTCGGCGCGCTGGCGCTGGGCGATATCGGCAAACATTTTCCGGATACTGACGACGCCTACTCCGGTGCCGACAGCCGCGTGCTGTTGCGTCATGTGGTGGGGCTGATTCACCAGAAGGGTTATCGGCTGGTCAATGCGGACGCAACTCTGATCGCCCAGGCCCCGAAAATGGCCCCCCATATTGACGCCATGCGTGCAAACATCGCCGATGATTGCCAGGTGAGCGCCGATGCCATCAGCGTCAAGGCCACCACCAGCGAGAAGCTGGGATTCACCGGTCGAAACGAAGGTATCGCCGCACAGGCGGTCGTACTGCTGGAAACGCTGTCGTGACAGAATTGCCACAAAGCTGGGACCTGAACTGGCCCCGCGCCCTCGGCGGCGCGGCGATTCAGGCTGACTTCCGTACCGAGCCCGAAGACTTCGTGGTGGACGAACTCGCCGCCCCTGAGGCCGGAGAGGGCGAACATGTCTATCTGCATATCCGCAAACGCGGGGCTAATACCGGCTATGTCGCGCAACAGCTCGCGCAAATAGCGGGTGTTCAGAGTAATGATGTGGGCTTTTTCGGCCTCAAGGATCGCCATGCCGTCACCACCCAGTGGTTCAGTGTATGGCTGGCACAAAAGCCGGAACCGGACTGGAAGACGCTGGATAACGAAGAGTTTCAGGTGCTGAGTTACTTTCGCGGTGCCCGCAAACTGCGCCGCGGCGAGCACCTGGGAAACCGATTCCAGATTCGCCTGCGCAATATCACCGGGGACACCGCGGCCGCGGAACAGGTGTTACACCAGATTCCCAATGGTGTGCCCAACTATTTTGGCGAACAGCGCTTTGGCCACAGCGGCGGTAATCTGGACCTGGTAGAAAAGGCGGTTGCCGATCAGCAGGCCGGCCAGCGCCGGCGTATGCCGCGCAATCAGAAGGCCTTTGCACTGTCTGCCGCCCGTAGCTGGCTGTTCAATCAGGTGTTGGCTGCCAGAATCGGGCGGGACAACTGGTTGGCGTCCATTGATGGTGAGCCGGAGGCTAATCCCAGTGGCCCACTGTGGGGGCGGGGACGGAACGCGGCTACCGGTGAGCAACTGGTTCTGGAAGATGGCGCCATGGCGCCTTGGAAACCGTGGCAGGATTGGCTGGAACACGGTGGCCTAAGCCAGGAGCGGCGTCCGCTGGTGCTGGTGCCTCAGGGGTTCGCCTGGGAGTGGCAGGAACAGGAGGGGCGAAAGGATCTGTTGCTCTCCTTCGCATTACCACCGGGGACTTTCGCCACCGCACTGTTGCGCGAAGTGGCGGAACTGGCCAATCAAGCCGCCGCCGCAATAAAATAAACGGACACGCCTAAAATCTACTGCGCGTGCGCCTGGCGGCGTCCGGCGGTGCTCAGAATGCTCATGTACTAAAGTACACTGCGCTTCCTCTGCGCCGGCGGCCACCACCAGCCACCCGCTCGCTACGATTTTAGAAGTGTCCTTACGAATATAGAAACGACAACAAAAGTGACCGGGTGTGGAAAGCCATTCACCGGTCAATCGCCGGATAAAGCAGTATTGGGGGCCGGTGATCCGCTTGTAGGGAGACTTTCAGTCCTAATGGATCGATTCAGACACGAAGGCCTGGGCATGACGTCCCAGCGTACCCGCAACCGCCTGATTCAGCGCCTGCGCGATGAAGGTATCAGCAGCGAGGACGTGCTGGATGTGATGGCATCCACACCTCGCCACCTGTTTCTGGACGAAGCCCTGGCCATTCGCGCCTATGAAGATACCGCGTTGCCCATTGGGTACGGCCAGACCATTTCCCAACCCTATATCGTCGCTCGCATGACCGAGTTATTGATAAGCCGCGCTCCGTCGAGGGCTCGGGTATTGGAGGTGGGTGCCGGATCCGGCTACCAGACTGCCATTCTCGCGCGCCTGGTCGATAAACTGTATTCCGTAGAGCGGGTCGAACCACTGTTGATTAAAGCGCGCCAGCGTATGCGAGAACTCGGGATCTTCAATGTGGAGATGCGACTGAGTAATGGTGGCTTTGGGTGGCCGGAGCAGGGCCCCTATGATGCCATTCTGTGTGCGGCGGCCCCCGCCAGCATTCCCGATGAACTGCGTGAGCAACTTGCCCCTGGGGGCGTACTGGTGATGCCCGTAGGGAGCGAAAGCCAATATCTCACCATTGTTACCCGCCGCGAAGAAGAAAACCGCTATGACGTTGAAAAGGCGGAGCCAGTGCGTTTTGTCCCTCTGTTGAGTGGAGTGGTACGTTGATGACTGAGGATGCCCGGGAAATGAAATCCGCCGCCGATGCTCGGCACCGCAGGTCAGTCTGGCGCAGCCGCTACTGGGGCGTCGGGGCACGAGGCCTCGCGATGGGGGCTGCGGATGTAGTACCCGGGGTGTCGGGTGGAACCATCGCCTTTATTACGGGTATTTACCAAGAATTGCTCGGCAGCCTGAGTAAGATTGGCCCCCATACCCTGGTGACACTGTATAAAGAAGGGGTTGCCGCAACCTGGCGGCAGATCAATGGCAGCTTTTTGCTGGCGCTGTTCGGGGGTGTCCTGATCAGTATCTTCAGCCTCGCCAAGCTGATCAGTTATCTGTTGGATAATTACCCAATCCTTGTGTGGGGGTTCTTTTTTGGCCTGATTCTCGCGTCCACTGTTCCCATTGCACGCCGGGTAGCTGAGTGGCGCTGGTCCAGCTGGGTCGCCCTGGTCGCCGGGGTTGCTCTCGCGATTCTGGTGAGTGAAATGCGACCCACCGCAATCGCGGCTACTCCATATACGCTCTTCTTCTCCGGAGCGTTAGCCATTTGCGCCATGATCCTGCCCGGTATCTCCGGTTCCTTTATTTTGTTGATGATCGGGATTTATCCCCAGGTCATTACTGCGGTACACCAGTTTCAGGTCAGTGCGCTAGTCTGGTTCGCCGCCGGCGCTGGTTGTGGGTTGCTGTTGTTCAGTCGCCTGCTGTCCTGGCTAATGTACCGATTCCCCTCCGTTACCCTGTCGTTTCTTGTGGGAGTGTTGCTGGGCAGCCTGAAAATTGTATGGCCCTGGAAACTGGCGGATAGTGTCACGGGAGGCCTCAGCAACGCTAAACTGGCGCCGACCCTATCCAACGTTCTCCCCTGGGACTTTGCTGTGGCCAGTGGGCAGCCGTCTTACCTGGTCGGTAGCGCCCTGGCTGCGCTTGCAGCAGTGGCACTCGTATTATCGATTGAGTGGATCAACCATCACTACGTAGGAAAAGACTTACAAGGTTGAATGGCAATTTCTTACTGCGCATACAGCCGCAGATTACAGGGAATTGCCACCGGACTTCAGGGTCAAAATAGCGGGAAGTTGGCAGAGATCGCCAATTATTCGGTGATCCGGAAAAAGGCAGATTTAATGGCCGTCAACAGACGAGGAAATAGCAGTTTTCTTTAGACACTTTTTCCATAAATGCCCACCTTTGATGTAAAAAGAGAATAATGAAACGGCGCAATATTCGACAATTTGGACACCGGTTTTTCTCTTTGTGCGGAAGAATTTTGCGCCTTTGTCCGTTTTTTCAGGGGGCCAAGCTGCCCTTGCTTTGCGCTACCCTTTTGATCGTTTCCTGCGCCAGTAACCTGGCTCCCACGTCATCTCTCAACCAGCCACCTAGCCAGAAGATTCAGCACCATACGGTGAGTAAAGGCGAGACCCTTTATTCCATTGCGTGGAGATATGGTAAAGATTTCAAGGACTTAGCGGCCATTAATCGTATTTCCTCGCCTTACCGGATTTTCCCGGGGCAACGCCTGGTTCTGACTGGGCGGGTACCTGCACCGGTAAGCAGGCCGCCAGTAAGACAAGCGCAAGTACCGAAGAAAGTCACGCGCAAGACTGTGGTCGCCCCTCCCAAAGCACCGCCCAAGGTTGTCAAGAAATCGTCAATTTCGGACAGAAACAAATTTGACATAAAGTGGCAGTGGCCGGTACGAGGGCGAATACTGTCCCGCTACCAGGCCAACAACCCCTTGCGAAAGGGTGTTGATATCGCCGGGAAAAAGGGGGAATCTGTTCAGGCAGCAGCGGATGGCACAGTGATTTACGCCGGAAGCGCACTGAGAGGTTACGGCAAGCTTTTGATCATCAAGCACAGCGAGGAGTTCCTCAGTGCTTACGCCCACAACGACAAGTTACTTGTTGGCGAGGGAGCGAAAATCAAAGCGGGGCAACGGATAGCGGAACTGGGTTCGAGTGGTACCGACCGCGATATGCTCCACTTCGAGATTCGCAAGAATGGTCAGCCGGTAGATCCACTGGTTTATTTACCATGATCTCCCGTGCTTACTGTCCTGCTTGGTCGGTGCATTGAGCTCCCTGTCTTTACGCTGTTGTGTAATAAAAATGGACTTTTATTTATAACCACTTGAGGTAGTCACCGGGATCGGCAGTAACTGCCCTGCAGTGACCCTACTTACCGACAGGTTGCCAACGAGGGTAACGTCGGTGAGTTGCCGGGAACGGAGGCTGTCGCACAGACAGCGACCGATTCAGCAATCGCGCGTTGTCATGCGGCTGATACAGGCAAAGTACAAGGAGTTGGGGAAATGGAAGCACAACGTCACGATCACCTGGACATTGGTGCAAGAGCGGAACTATCACCCGAAGCAATGGATCAGGAAGAATCCATTAAGGAAAGTAAAACAAGCCGTGGCCGGAGCAAAGCGGCAAAAAAAAGCTCTGAAACAATCTCACCGAAAACATCAACAACAGCAAAAAGCGCCTCGCAGAAAACACCCTCCCGAAAGCTCGAAGATTCTCATGGACAGAAGAATCTGGATGCTACCCAGCTGTATCTCAATGAAATTGGTTTTTCCCCTCTGCTCACCGCAGAAGAGGAAGTCTACTACGCACGTAAAGCCCTGCGTGGTGACGCGGCTGCGCGCAAGCGTATGATCGAAAGTAACCTGCGATTGGTTGTGAAGATCGCACGCCGCTATGTCAGCCGTGGCCTGGCGCTATTGGACCTGATTGAAGAAGGTAACCTTGGCCTTATTCGCGCAGTTGAGAAATTCGACCCCGAGCGTGGATTCCGCTTTTCTACATACGCCACCTGGTGGATTCGTCAGACCATTGAGCGCGCGATCATGAATCAAACGCGGACTATCCGTCTGCCCATTCATGTGGTTAAAGAGCTCAATGTGTATTTGCGCGCGTCCCGCGAGCTGGCCCAGAAGCTGGATCACGAGCCGACAGCAGAAGAAATTGCCAATCTGCTTGAAAAACCGGTCGAAGATGTTGAGCGGATGCTTGGCCTGAATGAGCGCGTTACTTCGGTAGACACCCCTATCGGGCCGTCGTCGGAAAAAACGCTGGTAGATACTATTCCGGACCAACAGGAGTCTGACCCCGCAGAACTGCTGCAGGACTCAGATCTGTTCGACAGCATTAACCGTTGGTTGGGGGAGCTGCCCGACAAGCAGTGCGAGGTGGTATCCCGTCGCTTCGGTCTGCGTGGTTACGAAGCCAGCACTCTCGAAGAAGTAGGGCGTGAGATTGGCCTCACCCGCGAACGTGTACGTCAGATTCAGGTAGATGCACTGAAGCGCCTGCGTGAAGTGATGGAAAGCCAAGGGTTGGATGGCATGTCACTCTTTGCCAATCTGTAATGGCCTGACGAGACAATCAAGTAACCCCATAAAAAACCCGCAAACGAGCAGTTTGCGGGTTTTTTTAATGTGCAACTTTCCTGGGATAGGACAGGAACATCGAAAGGGGCCTACTTCTGTTTCCAGCGGCCCAGATTATCCTGATAATACTCCCCTCTAGAAAGGCGGGCTTCCAGCTTCTCGGCTGCGCGAGCGGCGACCTGGCTGATATCTATATTGTTGCGCTTGGCGATCGCAGCATACTCCTGCTTGCGCTTGTTGTTCACTTCTGCGACCAGTTTTTCAACTTCAGGGGTGCTGTCTTGCACGACAGCGATATAACCGCTGTTTGCTTCACCAACTAAGCCTTTAGATTGCGCTTCTTTCAGCGAAAGCGCACTGGCGGGCAGAGCGATAAGCAGGGCCAGGCCAAGCAGGCCGTTTATCAGTTTCTTCATGGATGGGTATCTGGACATTGTTTCAATTCCTTCTCTCATTCGATGCGGGGGATTCTGAAGCCTTGGACGTTAGAAAATCCCTTCCTTATCTTCAAACAGATCATCGAGTTCCTTGTCTACCCGCACTCGGATTTCATGCTCGATCTTTACGTTCAGGTTAACGGTAATCGGCTCGCTGGGCGCTTGAACCGCCACCGTAGGTGTACAAGCGGCTGTAACCACCCCCCCGAACGATAGCATCACGCACACGGTAAGCCTCTTGAATATTCCCGATTGCTTCACTGATGAACTCCTGTGTCTCTCAGGTTATGGGTTGCCAGGCCTCTTGTAGCGCAAATCGGCCCGAACCGAGTCACCTGGGAGCAGTTGATGATCACTATAGATACTGTCTGATTAACCGCACCTGAACAGGCTCATTCAGGCTCTTACACCGGCGCAGTATACGTCTAATACCCAGAATTTATTGTACCTGTCGCTCAAGCACGTCGGTGAGATCTCGGCTCGCCTGAAGTGACCGAAGCATCGAAGGGACGTTGTTTTCCAGGTTCAGGTTGATAATCAGATCCCGATTGGCGTCGATGGCCTTACTGTGCCCTGTGAGCTTCAGATTCAGCTTCAGGTCACCGCTCAATGGGTAGTTAATGGTGCCATGAATGTCGCGATAATTGTAATCTTCCAGCGCCCCTGCGAGGAGCTTGAGCTGCGGGTTACTGCCCAGCATGGAGGGTGAAAAAGCGCCATAATAGCGCAGGCGCCCACCAGGTGGGCGTGATTGTACAGAGCCTTTCTCGACGGTGATGCCTTGTGCGTCTGTGGTGATAGGAATAGTCGCATCAAGCAGGCCGCTGGCTGCAAAATGAGTGGATTCCATTTCACGGGCAAGTGCCCCGATAGCCAATCCGGTGAACTGAAGGTTGGAGTGTCGTTCCTCACCGTGAATATTCCACACCAGGCTATTTGACGTAAGTGCACCTTCGAGTAATTCCGCGGAGAAATTCCCCAGTGTCAAATCACCATTTTTCGCCAGCGAAAACTGAAAGTTTATGTTTTGTAGGGAGATCCCCGCATCTATCTGATCGATAGAAACCGGGGAGGGGGCCGCAGTGACCCATTGCGTATTCAGCGGGGTCAGGGCTATGTGGCCGTTTATCCCTATGGCAAAGCTACTGTTGTACTGGAGTGCGGTATTCAACCATTGAACACTGAGGTGATCACTCCCAGATACGGGCCAATGCAGTACGCCATTGGCCTTGATGGCCCCCTCCACAAGATCTACAGGTAACCCCTTTATCGCGCTGGCTAGTGTGCGCTTTGGTGAAAATTCGCTCCTTGGAACAGTAATTTCCAGACTGCCAGTGCCACCTTTCAGGTTGTGCCTCCAGGAAGACTCTATTGCCAATGGGCCTGCGGTGATTGTGCTGGTACCAGAAACAAGTTCATTGCGAAGCACCAGCTTCCCACTAGCTGTGAAGTCACTCTGGTACTGATTTAGGGCGTGGATACTCAGGTTTTCACTGCGAAAACCGGTTTCGGCGTTGAAGGGATGTGGGTGGTCGCGATGGTGAGTCAGCGATAGATCATCAAAAAATACAACCCCCTGCATGCGATTATCGTCAATTTGCAGAGGTGACAGGCTCACGGCTACCTGTGGGGCTGTGCACACCGTCAGTCCGTCTCTCAGCTCGCAATTGGCCTTCGGGACGAACAGTTCTGGATTCTCCACGGTAAGTGCATCAGATTTGAAGCTATGTGCGGTGAGGTTAAGTGTGTCGAGTGCAAACTTTAGGGGATGAGCGTCAGTTGAGCGGAGGGCCAGCTTTTCAACGGATATATCCGCCCTGGTTACACTGGCCTGCGCGTCGCGTAGCGTCAGCTCTTGGAGGTTGGCTTCCATCCTGAGAGAGCAATTTAACTGAGGGAGCTGGGTACATTCAATATTGGACAGCTGACCGTTGAGGTTCGCTGGGTTGGAAGAAGCCTCGGTAAAGCGAGCTTGCTGCGCACGCACAGAAATTGTTGGTGCCTTAAGGTCCAGTGGCCCCGGCAGCTTGGCGGCGGCAAGCTCCAGGGTGCCTTTACTTGAAGCCTGTACCCAGGCGCTTTCCCACTGGATTGCCTGCAGCGGATCGGCGTTCTCCGGGAATTCAAGCTGTACGGTGACGCTGTCTTTCAGTTTCACTTCGGCGATAAAGCTTTCAATCGATATGTCATCTGTCTGGGTCACCAGTGTTTTGATTCCTGGCAGGTAAAAACTGCCTAGGATGTCGATCGAACCCTGGGCGTGTGAAATCGGTAGTATATTGCCGACCGCTTGCCATTTTTCTGCACCCAGGAGCTGAAAGAGTTCGCTAAGTTGAGTGTTTCCTGCAAAGCCGACCCGCGAGACTCTTTCCACCGTATCGAAAGTGAAAGTACCGTCGAACAGGGGAGATAGAGTTCCGGCCGGGTTGGAGTTGAGGGAGGTGCGAAGTCGGGCTTTTCCGTCAATTGAAGCGGCCGATAGCGGAAAAAGAGAGTGCAGTTTTACTTTAATCGGACTACTGGTCGAAAAAAACATACTGGCTGATTGGCCCAGTACGTCACTTGGTAGGTCCAGTGCAAATCCATCAGATCGGGCGGATACTTGCACCTGGGTGAGATCAGAGATGCCGGAGGGGTGGTCGGGAAGCACTCCCGTTAGCGCAAGAGTGAGTTTCCCTTTCATTGAATCCGGTTGCGGGAGCCAGCCGGTCAGGGCCTCACTTTGAAAACCAGTGTTCTTTATGAGCTCTGGTATTCGTTGAGTATCAACCTTCAGATCGGTCGTTACTTGCCACCTTTCGCTCGCACTAGTCGGCGTCAGGCTGGTGCTTGTCATTGCAACCGAATGTCCGTTCTCTCGAATATCCAGTGAAAACACGATTGATGCGTTGTCGCTTCGGGCGTGGATATCCAGTGTGCACCGGTCGCAGTGGGTACTGCGCAACTTTGCGGTCAGCTCGCCAGGGCTAGGCTGCTCTATCGAAAGGGCAAAAGGGGCGGCCAGTACAGCTGGCCAGTGAATTTCCGGAAGTGAGAGCTTGTGGAGTGGAAAACCGCGTAAGTGTTTCAGAATCTCGGTAATCGAGCGCTGAGCATACTCTTCGCCGTTAATTGCCTCGATAGCGTCCGTGGGTTGCGTGCTTGTATCACCCTCAATACCGGAGCGCGGTGCAGAACTATCATTATTGTCTCTATCGCTACCCTTGCTGCTTCGTCGAGAAGTGTTCGCGGTGTCAACGGATACCTGCGCGGCGGATAGCTGGGATCTTGCAGCCGCCCCACGGGCACCTGGTTTGACGAGTGCGCCCATCAGCGAGGACAGGTCAGTGATGCGGGCGTCTTGCACTCTGATGGAATATTGGTCGTTTGATGTTAGCTTGAGGTGCTCAATATCTGCACGAATTCCCCCCTCGGACCGGACCAGGGTAAAGCCGTGAAGCTCCGTCAGAGTTACACCATTCAGTTGGCTGTTTACCAGCTTGGGGACCCAGATATAACGTGTGACCCAGATAGTGGCCCCAAGCAAAGCCAGAACGACCGCGGAAATTGCGGTAAAGACGATAAAACGGGACGCAAGACGCACAAATACCTCGGTTGACCGGCATGTCTAATACGGAGAGACTTGCCCTGAGAATAACGATAGGGGCAGTAATTGTGAAATTCGAGATGACAGTTTTTATTTCCCGCTGCGTCAGCAAAGTATTAACAGGCTGGGGGCGACATGGCTGGGGGAATCGGCGCCGATACACGGGCTCTGGAGCACTGCGTGCCACGGGTGCATTTGTGGCATCGCTGTTGTTCACTGCCAGTGTGTATGGGTATGACCGTGTCAACGGGGAGGGGTTCGCCAGCCGTTCACCGGTTTTGGCCACCCAGGGCATGGCGGCGACGAGTCAACCCCTGGCAACTCAGGTCGCGCTGGATATCCTCAAGCAAGGGGGGAATGCCATAGACGCAGCGATTGCCGCCAACGCAGTGCAGGGGCTAATGGAGCCTACAGGAAATGGTATTGGCGGTGATCTATTCGCGATTGTCTGGAGCGCAAAAGACAAGAAGCTATACGGTCTGAACGCCAGTGGTCGCTCGCCGAAATCTCTGACTTTTGACTATTTTGCCGACAATAACCTGGATAAGATCCCCTCTCATGGGCCATTGCCCGTCTCCGTCCCCGGTGCGGTTGATGGGTGGTTTGAATTGCATTCGAAATTTGGCCAATTGCCGATAGAAAAGCTGCTAGCCCCCGCGATTCAATACGCGAACGACGGGTTTCCGGTGACCCAGCTGGTTGCTTATTACTGGAACCGCTCTGTGCCCATTCTTGAGAAGTTTCCAGGTTTCCGCGATACCTTTATGCCCGGTGGTAAAGCGCCCACCGAGGGCGATCTATTCCGTAATCCTCGCCTTGCCAAGACATTACAGAGAATTTCCGAAGGTGGTCGTGACGCGTTTTACAAAGGCGAAATCGCGCAGGAGATTGATCGTTACATGAAGCAAAATGGCGGATTCCTTTCCTATGAGGATCTTGCCAGCCACACCTCCGATTGGATCGAACCGGTGTCCACCAACTATCGCGGTTACGATGTGTGGGAGCTGCCGCCCAACGGGCAGGGGATAGCCGCTTTGCAGATACTGAATATCCTGGAAGCCTATGACCTGAAGAAGTTGGGGCGTACCAGTCCAGAGTATGTCCACCTGTTTGTGGAAGCGAAGAAACTGGCATTCGAAGACCGCGCAAAATATTACGCAGACCCCGCTTTCAATCAGCTACCAGTCAAACAACTGATTTCTAAGTCTTATGCAGACGAGCGCCGTAAACTGATCAATCCGGATAAGGCTGCTAAACGCTATGATGCAGGTAATGTGGCGCTGCGCCATGGAGATACGATTTATCTCACTACCGCCGATAAAGATGGAAATATGGTTTCCCTGATCCAAAGTAATTATCGAGGAATGGGCTCAGGAATGACCCCCGGTAAACTCGGCTTTATATTGCAGGATCGAGGTGAGATGTTCAGCCTGAAAGAGGGACATTTCAACCAGTACGAGCCCGGAAAGCGCCCTTTCCATACGATTATCCCAGCGTTTGTCACCAAAGACGGTAAGCCCTGGTTGAGTTTCGGAGTAATGGGGGGCGCTACACAACCGCAGATGCACGCGCAGATTGTCATAAATATGGTGGACTTTGGTTTGAATGTTCAAGAGGCCGGCGATGCACCGCGCATTCTGCATAGCGGTTCCAGCCAACCCACGGATGAGTTGATGGAAGATGGCGGCTATATCAGCCTAGAGGACGGCTTTCCCATGGAAACCCGACGAAAACTGGTGCAAATGGGGCATAGAATTCGCTTCGAGAGCGGCCCCTACGGAGGGTACCAAGGCATTCTGAAGGCTGACAATGATGTATATCATGGCGCATCGGAAAGCCGTAAAGACGGGCATGCAGCTGGTTATTGAGGTCGGTTGACTCAGTAGACTGAATAGATGGAAGTCGGGCGTCGACGAGCGAAAGCACTGCAGTCTCGCCCCCAGGTTTTACAAGAGATTGTTTGGAATGAAAGATACACAGCCACGCACCATATACCTGAAAGACTATCAGGTGCCCGACTATCTGGTGGATCGAACAGAGCTCACCTTCGATCTGGACCCGCACGCTACCCTGGTCAAATCGCGCCTTTATGTGCGGCGCAATCCGGAGGCTGATATCAATGGTTCACTACCGCCACTTTGGTTGGATGGCGTAGATCTGGAGCTATTGTCGATTGCGATAGATGGTGAGCTGCTTCCTGCCCAACGGTACACAGAAAAGCCTGGCGGTCTCTTATTGAGTATCGATAAGGCGGAGTTCGAGCTGGAAGTTCAGACGCGGATAGCACCGGAAACCAATACGTCTCTGGAAGGACTGTATCTGTCTAATGGCATGTACTGTACTCAGTGCGAAGCCGAGGGCTTTCGCAAAATTACTTTCTACCCAGACCGCCCGGACGTGATGAGTGTGTTCACCACGACCATCGTTGCCCCTGCGACGTACCCCGTACTATTGTCTAACGGCAATAAAATAGACAGTGGAACCACTGCAGATGGCCGTCTGATCGTGACCTGGGAAGATCCTTTCGCCAAACCTTCCTATCTGTTTGCTCTGGTCGCAGGCGATTTACAGCTTGTAGAGGATCATTTCACTACCTGCAGTGGACGTAAGGTCACCTTGCGACTGTACACGGAGCCAAAAAATATTGGCAAGTGCGAACATGCAATGATCTCACTCAAGCGCTCCATGAAATGGGATGAAGAAGTGTATGGCCGGGAATACGATCTGGATATTTTCATGATCGTGGCTGTAGACCACTTCAATATGGGCGCGATGGAAAACAAAGGGTTGAATATTTTCAATTCCGCCTGTGTGTTGGCAAGCCCGGAGACCGCCACAGATGCGGCATTTCAGCGTATTGAAGCAATTGTCGCCCACGAATATTTCCACAACTGGTCGGGCAACCGGGTCACCTGCCGCGACTGGTTTCAGTTAAGCCTGAAGGAGGGGTTCACTGTATTCCGCGATGCGGAGTTTTCTGCAGATATGAACTCTCGCGCAGTTAAACGCATTGAGGATGTCACTCTTTTACGGACCGCGCAGTTTGCCGAAGACGCCGGCCCCATGGCTCACCCTGTCCGTCCCGATTCCTATATGGAAATTTCAAACTTTTATACCCTCACCGTCTATGAAAAAGGCGCAGAGGTAGTGAGAATGATTCACACCATTCTTGGTGCTGAGGGCTTTCGCCGTGGTAGTGATCTGTATTTCGAGCGCCATGACGGTCAGGCAGTTACTTGTGAAGACTTCATTGTGGCAATGGAGGACGCCAACGGCGTGGATCTGAAACAATTCCGTCGTTGGTACAGTCAGGCCGGTACTCCGGTACTGGATGTGGATGACTCGTACAATGCTGAAACCAGGGAGTATCGCCTGACCATTCGTCAGTACACCCCGAATACACCAGGTCAGTCAAACAAGTTACCCCTGCACATTCCTGTAACCATAGGCCTGCTCGGTAGGGATGGCAGTGAACTTGCTCTGGATGAGTCGGGAGATGTAGAGCGAGTTTTACACCTCACCGAATCCAGCCAGGAATTTATCTTCCGGAATATTCCTGAACAACCATTGCCCTCACTGTTACGCGGTTTCTCGGCGCCGGTCAAATTGCGGTACGGCTACAGCGAGGAACAGTTGCTGTTTTTAATGCAGCACGATAAAGACCCATTTAACCGATGGGACGCGGGGCAGCGGCTTGCATTTAACGCACTGTCAAAACTGCAGAGTGCCTTCCGTAGCGGGAGCGAGCTGGTGGTGCCGAAAGCGTTGGTGAAAGGGCTTTCGGCGGTTTTGGAAAATGCACAGCTGGACCCTGCATTGATCGCAAAAATGCTGACGCTACCCAGTGCCCAGGAACTGGCGGAGCACGGGGAGGAAATTGACGCCCAGGGGATCATCGCTGTACGTAAGTTTTTACGAGATGCGCTGGCTAACGCATTAAAAGCGAAGCTGCTAAAACGTTATGAAGCACTTGATTCCTCAAAGCCCTATCGCCCTACGGCCGATGATATTGCCGAGCGTAGCCTGAAAAATACGTGCTTGTATTATCTGTGCGCTACGGGTGAGAAAGAAACACTGGCTCTGGCGGAGTCACAGTTGGCCCGTGACGACAACATGACCGATAGCGCTGCGGCACTGGCAGCCTTGATTGAATTTGGTCCCGCGGAGCAGGCCCAGGCTCATCTGGATGCGTTCTATGAAAAATGGCAGCACGATACACAGGTCGTGGAGACTTGGTTTGGTCTGCAGAGTAGTAGTCCAACGTTCGGCACCTTGGCCAAGGTGCGCACTCTCATGCAGCACAGTGCTTTTGAAGTCAAGAATCCGAACAAGGTAAGGGCGGTGATTGGTGGTTTTGCTATGCGAAATTTCACTCAGTTCCACGCTGAAGATGGTAGTGGGTACGGATTTCTTGCCGAGCAGGTTATCGCGCTGGATAAGCTGAACCCACAAGTGGCGGCGCGGATAGTAGTCCCGCTGACTCGCTGGCGAAAATATCGTGCGGATGAATCTGTACAGATTCAAACGGCGTTGAAGCAGGTGCACGATAGCGGGGAGCTTTCCAGAGATCTCTACGAAGTAGTGAGTAAGAGCCTTGCGGACTGACAGGGTGGGCAGAGAGCGGCTACTGGATCTGGTTCCTGGAGGCGCGTTCCTGCCCCAGCCTGACGATATTGAGCCTGCCGCTGCCTGACTTCAGGCTCAAGTGGGTTTGCGAGGTGTAGTCTGCAAGAAACTGGGTGACTCGGTGATCTCCGCGGATCGCTGCTACCACGGTATTAATCACCATAAAATGGCAGAATATCAGAGTGGTATGGACCCCCTGATCGGTCTCCTGCTTTATCAGGGCCTGCAATATGCGCCTACGCCATAAAACCTGCTCTGAGGTCATGCTTTCCCAGCTGCTGTTCAGAAACTCTTGAATCCATGCCCCGCGTTGGGCCAAGGGGATGTTCTCCGGTGATGGGATCTCGATGAAATCATCAGATCTCAAGATTGATTTTTTCCAAAGGTTGGATACCGGCCTTGCGGTTTGCAGTGCGCGTGCTTTGGGACTGCTGATTAGCCGGACTCCGGCGCCATGGGGATACTGCCGCTGCAGGTCTTTCGCTAATTCCGTGGCCTGCCGGCGCCCCTGCTCGGTTAGGTCCGGGTCGCTTTCCGTCGGTGACTTAGCGGCTTCCCCGTGGCGGATCAGTACGATGTTATGCATTGTCGGACGCTTCATTAGAATCTGGAGCACTGATTCTACGTATTTTATAGGAAACCGCGTAATTGCTGGTCGTCCAGGTCTGCCCACAGAGACTCTAATGCGGCGGGGTTGAGAGCTCTATCGGACTGATCCCCAAACTGTTGGCTGTGCCCCGATTCATACCCGGGCCAGTGATCGCCTGGCTCGCCGGTCTCGGCAAATCTCAGCCAGGCATCACGCATTGATGCACTAAGGATATGTGGTTCGGTTTCACCGCCATAAAAATGAGCCAGTTCTTCTGCGCTATGGGTGCCAAACACGTATCCCAATTCAGCGGCATGGCAGGCGCCCAACAGGGGCTGAGCGCTGAGTGGATGGGTGAAGTGATAATGATAGCGCTTGCCTTGATGCGCACTTAAAAGCCGAAGCCCGGGAACAGTGAATACCATGTCGGTCAACATCAGATTCCAGGCGCGACTCCATAAGGGCCACGGATTTTCCGCCATAGACTCCGCGCGGCCGCGGTAGTGTTCGAGCAATGGGGCTATCAGTGGCGCAGGGATGATGTGTTGCAGATGTGTGCGAATTTGCTGGTCATCAAGGGTGTAGCTCTCCGGCCTGGCCGCGCTGAAGAGGTTCCACTCATCGCTGTTACTTCCGACCATCATCGCAACATTGGCTGCGGCGGGATTTTTCAGCGCATCGACGGGAGCTTTGTGTAGGAAGTTTCCATCTTGTACTGGCTTAAATGGTAGGTGGCCCCATTGTTTGTCGGTCGCAGGGTCGTCCAGCAAGGTAGCCTGTGCTTTCAAAAGCTGTTGCACTGTGACTTGATGAATGGGTGTGTGCGTATCGATCTGTAGTGTTTCCAGAAAAGACTCTGCCAGTTCGTTCGCGGCCGTCGGAGGATGGTAAACCCCGGGGTTGCCGCTCTGCACAATTGCCTTGTGGAAAAGCTTTCCACAGATAGGCTCCGGTTGCTGCGGGCAGGCAGAAAATAGCGAAGCAATGCTCATTGCACCCGCTGATTCGCCAAACAATGTGATGTTTCCTGGGTTTCCCCCGAATGCGGCGATATTTTTCTGTACCCACAGGAGCGCAGCCAGCTGATCCATTAGCCCCTCATTTCCGGTAGCGGGTATTTCACTGATGTCACACAAACGTAAAAAACCGAATGCGCCCAGGCGATAATTCAAGGTCACCACTATGGCGCGACCGCTCGCCGCCAAGTACTTGCCATCATAGAGTGCCTGATTACCGGAGCCCAGATAAAAGGAGCCACCATGAATCCAGACCATGACTGGTAGCTTTTCTTGTTGGGGATTCAGGGGGGCATAGACATTCAGGTAGAGGCAATCCTCTGAATCCGGCTGCTCACCGTTGGGCCCATGAATTTCGAACAAGGATGACGGATTTTGCGGGGCGGGCATTCCGTAACGGGTGGCCTCCAGTACCCCTTCCCAGGGGGATAAGGGGTGAGGCGCTCGCCACCGAAGCTCTCCCACTGGTGGCTTAGCGTAAGGAATCCCCAAAAACTGCATCACCGAGTGTTGTGGTTCCAGTTTCCCTTTGACTGCTCCACAGGGGGCATCGATCAGCAGCGTATCATTCGGTGGGGTTTGCATCGGTATCCAGTCCTGCGTGTTTGTCGTGGTTCAGCAACCGCTTAGGGGATGCGCTGGGCAGAGCCTCTGTCAGTATAGAAGCTGTCACATTCCTGCAGATTCGGGCGCCGTCTATTAAGAAAATGTTTCCGGGCATTAATTGACGAATACGGTTTCATCGACCCGCTGTTGAGATATGATTAAAAGGTTACTGTCCTGCTCATACTAAAATGCAGGTACACAGACAAATCGGCCATCCCTCCTAACCAGAGCATTTTTCATGTTGAATAAACTTTTAGACGCCGTCTCTACGTGCTTGCGGAATCAAAAGATGACCGTAGGTACTGCTGTGTCTAGTGTGCAACATACCCTGGCCGACTACGTATCGGACGCTTTGTCCGGTGTGTCTCTATGTACTCTGCTATGCACCAAGTCTTCGGGAACTGAATATTCCGCAATGGCGCATGTTGGTTCTGCGATTGTGTGTAAAGTACACCAAGTGCGTAAGACCCGCTATTTGTTAACCTGACAGTCAAATTGAATTGTGCTGGAGGGTTTTCCCAAGACCCTCCCCAGAAAACCCGGAGCGTCTTGGCCTCCGGGTTTTTTTTTGCCGCAAATTTGGGAGATAACGGCATGGACAGGCAGTGGTGGCAATCACTTTATGGCTTACCGCCTTTGATTTGGGTCGTTCTGATCGGCAGCTTTTTTGGCCGCGGTACCTATTTTATGGTGTGGCCTTTCCTTGCGGTGATGCTGCACGAAAAATTTTCTCTGACTCCCGGCACTATTGGGGCAGTACTCAGTATTTCAGCGATGTGTGCCGCTGTTCTGGGATTCTATACCGGTGCGCTGTCCGATCGATTTGGCCGAAAGTTCCTGCTGTTGGCAGGTACGCTGATTAATGTTTTTGCCTTCTGTTGTCTCGCCGTAGCCGATAGCCTGTCGGAGTTCGCGGTGGCGATTACCTTAAGTGCGATTGGGCGGTCAGTATGGGAGCCACCGGCGATGGCAATGTTTGGTGACTTGATACCAGATAAAAGCGTACGCGAGCTCGCACTTCAATTTCGCTATTTTCTGATTAATGTGGGTAGTGCCCTGGGGCCGATGATTGGTGTATGGGTTGGTATAAGTGCTCAACAGACAACATTCGGCGTAACTGCGGTGAGCTACCTAGGTCTGTTTATCGCTTTTTTGTGGGCGTTTGTCGTTTTACGGCCGGCATCCGAGAATCGAAACAACGAGGGTCCTGCGACGAGCTTCGCGAGCACTTTGCGTGTACTTTCTCAAGACACAATATTTTTGGTAACGATTTCGGCGAATATTCTCGCGCTTTTCATATACGCGCACATGGATTCAAGCCTGATACAGTACCTGACGGTGAGTGATGCCCCCAGGGTTGTATCTCTTATTTCAAGTATGATCCTGATCAATGCATCGACCATCGTATTTCTGCAGTTTCCTTTGCTGCGCTTCATGCGTCATCTGGCCGTCAATCAACGTATCTTGATAGGGCTGGTTGTACTGGCGTTTGGTCAGCTCTGGTTTGCATTCAATCCCGTTCAGTGGTTTTACGGTTGGTTGGGAGCAACATTTCTGATCAGCATTGCAGAGGCAATTTTGTTTCCAAATATGAGTGTCCAGATAGACCGAATGGCGCCCGCAAATCTTCGCGGTAGCTACTTTGGCGCAACCAGTCTGTATGCGTTCGGTTGGTCCAGCGCCCCCCTGGTAGGTGGATTTACAATCCAATTTCTGGGGGGGCAGGTCTTGTTTCTGGGGACATTTCTCTTGTGTCTTTTGGTAATGCTTTTGTACGTTTACGCCGGAAGACTCGCTGTATCATCGGTGATCGAATCCCCGATCGAGGAGAAAGTGGGTAAAAGTCCTGGGGTTGAATCTGAAAAGCCCACTCCGGTTCAATCTGCTGTCTGACACCGATCTCAACATTCACCTGCATCGCGGCCTTCCTTGCGGAGGGCCGCCACTTCATTCGTCGTTATTTCGGACGGCAGTCTTTCCGATCACCGCCTGGTGATCCCGGTTGAGGCATCGCCACGCCAGAGGTCTTTGTTTGGCGTGAGACCTTGTTTGTTGGCGCTGTATATGGTGATGCTGAAAATCGGTTCCGCTCAAATTGTGACCAACTTCAGATTATGTAGCGGATAAATTTAGCTATTGGCGCAAATATATCTTTCTTCGCATATATTCATTTTTTTAAACGAACGCCGTTAACTTGAAAAATCTGAATAACTCATCCATACCAAAGTATGTGTGATTAAAAATTACACAGATTGTGCAGGTGGTGATCGCCCCGGAGGTGTGGCAGTCATCAGATTCTTTGGGGTCCATCAGAAAGTGATGGAAAGAAAAGGTATGCAGGATGCAAACCCAGGTAGTCGATAAGTCTAGCGGCGCCTTGAGTTCATTCGATTCCACCCACGTGGTTTTAGATGCACCAGGGTTCGTAAAACTTCAGTTAGCGCAGAGCGAAGTGCGTGCGTTTTCAAGGGCAGGAGATGATCTGATTATTCAGCTCGCTTCTGGTGAAGTCGTTACGATCGAGAATTTCTATCTCGCAGATGTAGCAGATATTCAAAGTGATCTGTTCCTGGAAGACCCGGATTCAGGCGCCGTGCTGCTTGCGCAGAGGGGCGTGGATGGCTCCATCTTTTCCATGGCTCAGGTCAGTACCAGCTCGGACCTTGCTGGCGTCGTTCCGCCTACGGGAGATGTGGTTTGCCCCTGGGTCTGGGCGGGGCTCGCGGCGCTGGGAATCGCGGCAATCGCCCATGCAGTCGATGACGATGATGACGACAATGAGCGTGGAACATTTGAACCATTTTTAAGACCTACGCCATTTTCCGCCCCCCCACCGCCACCCGCACCTCCCCCCGCCCAAGAACCTCCGGTAATCGATCCTCGAACAAACGAGCCCCCGCCGCCACCACCACCGGATGGCGATGCCGATGCGGATTCCGACGCGGATGCAGACGCTGATGCGGACGCGGACGCGGACGCGGACTCGGATGCGGATGCCGATGCGGATGCCGATGCGGATGCCGATGCGGATGCGGATGCGGATGCGGATGCGGATGCGGATGCGGATGCGGATGCGGATGCCGACGCCGATGCCGATGCCGATGCCGACGCTGATGCCGATGCCGATGCCGATGCTGACGCCGATGCCGATGCCGATGCCGATGCCGATGCCGATGCCGATGCCGATGCCGATGCTGATGCCGATGCGGATGCCGACGCCGATGCAGACGCCGATGCGGACGCCGACGCCGATGCTGACGCTGATGCAGACGCCGATGCGGATGCGGACGCCGATGCAGACGCAGACGCCGATGCAGACGCCGATGCAGACGCCGATGCAGACGCCGATGCAGACGCAGACGCCGATGCGGACGCAGACGCCGATACGGACGCCGATGCGGACGCAGACGCCGATGCCGACGCGGATGCCGACGCGGATGCAGATGCCGACGCCGATGCCGACGCAGATGCCGACGCAGACGCCGATGCCGATGCAGACGCCGATGCAGACGCCGATGCAGACGCGGATGGCGACGCGGATGCAGATGCCGACGCAGATGCCGACGCAGATGCAGATGCAGATGCAGACTGCGATAAGAAATGCGAAATTAATGTAAATGTCGACGTAGATCTTGAATGTGACGCCGATGCGGATTCAGACGCAGACGCTGATTCAGATAGTGACTTTGAGTATTCATTTGAATTTGTATACAAAGGAAGTGAGTTCGATGTCGATATCGAAATTGATCTAGACAAGATCAAAACTGAGGATAGCTGTGAGATAAATATTGAAGTTGATATTGATATTGCTTATTCGCTGGTTGACGACTATGGAAACCCAGTTCCCTGTCCGGACCCACTATTGGAAGATCATATAGAAACTGCAATGGAACAGAGTATCGAGCTTGGCCTGGAAACGGTGTTGAGTATGTATTTTGGGAACGATTGCTGCTGTGAAGACCCGTACGATCAATACATTGGGAATGAGACGCCGGGAGCCCTATCAGTTAGCCTTGGAGATTTGTTAGAGGGCCATTTCGAAAGTTCGGAGCCGCTACAGCTAGGGTTCGATATGTTGACTACAGACGCGTCACCAATTTCGAGCGACCTTGCTGCTCCGGAATTCGTGGCGATCGAAACCCCGGATCTAACTCAAGACCTTTGGCAGCAGGGCGGTACATACGAGCTCTAAACATGATTTCAGCATTTGCCCGATAACTTGGGCGCCACAAGCACCGGGCTAAAAACCCGGTGCTTTTTTATTGAGCTAAACTTTATGCGGCAATAGAAATAAATTCCCGCACAGGGCCAAAAGGTCACCGAATCGCCAGGATGCGATTGAGTTGCGGCACAAAAAAGTGAATAAATGTGAGCCAGCGATACGATTCCCGCGAGCTAAGGATGGCTGAGCGTCGTAATGCCCGCCAGTCCAGATTTCTTCTTCTGCTACTCGTAATCGGTGTATTTACGGGCGCCACTCCCTTACTTGCCGATACTTCCCGGGAGATTGAGATCGAATCCATCAGCCCGAGCCGGTTACAAAGTGAGGTGGCAGTTAACCCGCTGTTCTCCGCTCAGCCCTTGAATCCGGTAACCACGTCGAGTACCGGCGCTTTTCAAATCAGCATGACAAATGCTGTTCAGCAAGCGGTTGGATGGCATCCGGCGGTTGGGCAATCTGTCGGTGAACTGCAGCGGCAGCAGGAAAATATTCGCGCCGCGCGAGCCGGCTATTTTCCACAAGTCAGCGTTGGTGTTGTAGGTGGATACGAAACAGAAAACGAAGGGAATGGTGATGGGCACGCAGTCCAACTCTATGTTTCGCAAGTTCTGTACGATTTTGGAAAGATAGCGGGTAGTGTCGACACCGCAACGGCTGGAGCCCGGGCATCCCAGGCACGTGTACTTCAACAGATTGACACGATTGCTCGCGATACAGCGCAGGCAGCGATTGAGGTGCTGCGATACCAGTCGCTGGTGGACTCCGCAGATGCTCAAGTAGAAGGTGTTTCCGCAATTTCGAATCTCGTGATCATGCGAAACCAGCGTGGAGCAAGTTCACGCTCAGATGTACTGCAAGCTCAAGCGCGGATTGAATCGGCTCGCGCTAATCGACAGCAGACCATTGCTCAGCTCAATCGCTGGCGCAGTGTTTTGCAAAATCTAATGGGGGTCGAGCAGTCAATAGTACTAAATAACGGAGTTCCCCAGTCTATTGTTAGCGGTTGCTCAGTTGATCCTCTTCAAGCGAACACCGCTCCCGCAGTGCTGATCGCAGAAGCAGAACGTGCGGAAGCGGTAGCGCAATTGAAGGAGGCTCGTGCCCAATCCTGGCCGACACTATCGCTGGACGGAAGCGTAAATAGCTATCTGGACCAGGAGTATGTCGACGTCAATGCGCTTAATGATCATGAAAGTGCGATATTTCTGAATCTATCTATGCCGATTTACCAAGGGGGAAGGTTGTATGCAAATCGCGATGCTGCAAATTTTGCTATGCGTTCTGCTGAGGCTGCAAAAGACAATGCTCGGCTGGCAGTTGCGAGAGATCTGCGTATCGCGCAGAGCCAAAGCATCGGTCTGGAACGTAGTCTGAATATCCTCGATACCCGCCTACATGCAATTGAGGAAACCAGAGATTTGTACCGTAAGCAGTACTCGGCATTGGGGACGCGTACTCTGGTGGAATTGCTCAATTCGGAAGAAGAGGTACAGCAAGCTCGTATTGAGAAAAACAATACACAATACGATCTGTATAGCTTGCAAGTTGATTGCCTCTACACCGTAGGGCAGATTCGCAGTGCCTTCAATCTTGATGGCCGTCAGATCCAAGGCATTGAGATTCTGCCGTGACCATGCGTTTTTCTCGGGCTTGCAGTGGAATCACAGATTTCAAGGGTGGATATAAGTAGTATGAATAGTTCCGATCAATTGCGCGCAGATTACGCCCCTTGGCTCGCTGCCGTACTTTCCGTTGCGAAATATTACCGGTTGGATTTCTCGGCTGAAAATGTCCGTATTGCCGGTGATTGGAGTGGTAAGGGGACGACTGAAAGCGTTATTCGGAGTATGGCGAGACAGGCTGGCCTGGTTGCTCGGTTTACTACATTCAATGAAAATATGTTGTCTCCTTGGCGTCTGCCCCTGGTAGTTCAGCTGAAAGGTGGACAGGTTGGAGTCATCCAGACTATCGATGGGAAGGGAAAAGTAGCGTTATCACTGAGTGGTGATGACGGTGCCACAACATCCGTCAAATCTAGTGTATTGACCCGGGAAGTGACATCTGTCGTAGTCATGAGGCCGTCTAGCAACGTCTCAGATGTTCGTGTTGATGACTACATAAAGCCGCCCGAGAAACACTGGTTCCGCTCTATCATATTGCGAGATCTGAAACCGTATGGACATGTGGTTATTGCGACTACAGCGGCTAATATTCTCGCTCTCGCAGGAATCCTTTTCTCTAAGCAGGTATATGATCGTGTTATACCGGCGGAATCCATGCCCACGTTGTACGTACTCTTTGTTGGTGTGTTAATTGCAATTCTTTTTAGTTTTATTCTGCAAGTAACGCGTATAAAGATCACAGATCTTCTGGGAAAACGGGCGGATATTCGAGTCTCTGATCTTGTTTATGGTCATGCAGTCCGGTTACGAAATAGCGCGAAGCCGAAATCAACAGGTGTGTTTATTTCGCAGATCAAAGAGTTGGAGCGAGTCCGGGAAATGGTCACTTCAACGACTATTCTCGCGCTTGCGGACTTCCCATTCTTTTTTCTCTTCTTGTTTGTTATGTGGTATGTGGCTGGCCCGCTTGCGTTGGTGCCTTTAGGTGCGCTGGTGCTTCTTGTTGTGCCTGGGTTACTCGCGCAGAAAAGGCTGTCGAACCTCGTCGCAGAGGCAAACCGGGAGGCTGCTCTGCGGAATGCAATGTTGGTAGAAACCATCCAGGGTATGGAGGACATCAAGGCGTTACAGGCGGAGCAGCGTTTTCAGCAACAGTGGAATCACTATAACGCGGTGACATCTGAGGCTAGCCTCAAACTGCGCAATCTGATTGGCAGGCTGACAACCTGGACCCAAAACATTCAAACTTCGGTCTTCGCCATCGTGGTCTTGATTGGTGCCCCAATGGTAATGGCTGGAGATCTGACAACGGGATCATTAGTCGCCGCTTCAATACTGGGCTCGAGAATGATGGCACCAATGTCACAGATTACACAAGTCTTGAGCCGCTGGCAGCAAGCGAAGTACGCCTTGAAAGGCCTGGATCAGATCATGCAACTACCTGTGGATCATCCACAAGGGAGTAAGCGAGTACATATTCCTAGCATCTCTGGCAACTACTCCTTGAATCAGGCAGTGTTTAAATACAGTGCAGATTGCGCTTTGCCTGCACTCATCGTATCGAAACTGAATATTCGGTCGGGAGAGAAAATTGCGATTCTTGGGCGTAATGGAGCCGGAAAGTCAACCTTGCTGCAGGGCTTGTCTGGAATTCTCGAGACAAGCCAAGGCGAGATAACACTTGATAATGTAAGTCTGTCCCATATTGATCCGGCGGATACACGGAGAGATATTGGCCTTCTCACACAAAACTCGACCTTGTTCCACGGTACGCTTCGAGAAAATATCACTCTCGGTGCACCGGGTGCGACTGATCACGAGATAGTGGCGGCACTGGATATGTCTGGGGCCTTGGAGTTTGTTCGGAAACTCTCGAAGGGATTGGATCACATGGTTCTAGAGGGGGGATTAGGTATGTCAGGTGGGCAGCGGCAATCCCTGCTTCTGGCCAGGCTGTTCATTCGCGACCCGAGCATAGTTTTGCTGGACGAGCCTACTGCATCACTCGATGACATGACTGAAAAACGCTTTATCGCCAAACTGCAAAAGTGGGCTGTCGGAAGGACGTTGATTATCGCAACCCATAGGAGCAGCACACTTCAGCTCGCCGAGCGAATTCTTGTGGTGGAGAATGGAGAGCTGGTCCTGGATGCACCAAAAGCAGATGCCTTGAGTCGTTTGGCGCAAGCTTCTTCACGCGATAGTCGGAGCAGAGAGGTAGTCAGCTAGTGGCAACAGATAGTGCGAAAGGTTCGAATAATGAAATTGGCGCGAACCCAAGTAGTGATCAAATGATCATTCCTGCTGCTATTGGCGCAATCGACGATAAATCGAAAAGTGCGAGTAGCGTTGCAATTCTTGAAGCTGATTTTCAGAATGCCGGAGCTCATTTCAACGTCGACCTTGATGATTCTCGACTAACAAAATCCACTCGAGTTGTATGGATTTTTTTACTTCTATTAATTTCCCTTATTACATGGTCGTATTTCGCGGAAGTCGACGAAGTGTCCCGAGGAAGTGGAAAGGTAGTACCGACATCTCGCGCACAGATCATCCAGTCGCTTGAGGGAGGAATTCTCGCAGATCTGAAAGTGATGGAGGGGGATATTGTCGAGCAGGGGCAAGTCATCGCGCAGCTTGACCCGACGAAGATCCGATCAAATGTCAATGAAAGTGAAGCGCGGTTTCGCGCAGCTTTGGCTAGTGCCGCGCGATTAAGTGCAGAAGTGAGTGGTGGAAAGCTGGCCTTTCCGCGTGAGTTAGCCGGATATGAAAGTTTGATTGCAAAGGAGAGAAAACTGTACGCAATTCGGCAGAACGGATTGAAAGACGCATTGGAGAGCCTGGAGGAGTCGCTTGATCTGGTAAAAAGTGAACTGAAAATCACCAAGGATCTGGTGGAATCCGGCGCAGCGAGTAATGTAGAGGTGCTCAGGTTGAGCCGCCAAAAATCTGAGCTGGAGCTTAAAATCAAAGAGGCCAAGTCAGAATATATGGTGCAGGCTCGAGAGGAGCTTTCCAGTGTCAGCGCCGAAGTCGAAGCATTGCGATCTATTATTGAGGGTCGGTCCGACTCTCTTACCCGGCTAACCCTAAAATCCCCGGTCCGTGGCATAGTCAAGGACATCGCTGTGACCACAATTGGAGGTGTCATACCCCCGAATGGTCATTTGATGGAAATCGTACCCCTGGACGATCGCCTGTTAGTTGAGGCGAAGATCTCTCCTAGAGATATTGCCTATATTCACCCGGGGCAAAGCGCGAAGGTAAAAATTACCGCGTACGATTACTCAATTTTTGGCGGTCTAGAAGGGAAGGTGGTGACGATATCTCCTGACACGATTCAGGACGAGAATAAACCTGATGAATATTATTATCACGTAACCATACTCACTGACGCGCCAGCCTTAATTAATAAATCGGGTAAAAGATTCCCAATTGTTCCCGGTATGATTGCGTCAGTAGATATAAAGACGGGGGCCAAGACAATTTTTGATTACCTCGTTAAACCTATCAATCAAGCCGGCGAGGCACTCAGGGAGCGCTAGTTCGTCAGCCAGGTTCGGTTTTCATCTCGACCACCTGATGTATTCCGACAGGTGGTCTCATCCTGTCTATGTCAACAGCGATTTCGAAATTTTGCTTTTTGCACAGTTTTTAGAGATCCACCTCCCTAATTGAAAGCAGTGGCCAAGTAAATGGCTCTTTCGGATTCCGGAAGGGGCTATTGGATGCATTCAGTGTCATTTCTTCGACCTGACAGTTCTCGACAACTATTTATTTACTAGTCTGTAAGAAATCTGACTTTCCGCGCAGAGCCTTGGTGTTGGTTGTCGAATATGAACGTTCTTGGCTCTCTACAGGTTTTGAATAATCAAACAGATTCTGACGTGGCTTTCGATTGTGTGGTTCTAAGGCTATTTCAAAAATAAGGTTCCTAAGCTAGGTGATGAATATGAAGGTTCAGGTAGTCGCGAAATCCAGTGGCGAGATAGCAGAATTTGATGGCGTAACCCTGGCGTTGAATGAACCGGGGATGGTCAAGTTATCCTTGGCCGAGGATGAAATAGATTCTTATGCTCGATCAGGAAATAACCTGATCGTGCAATTGGTCTCGGGAGAAGTTATTACAATTCAAGGGTTCTTTTCTCCACATAGTGACGAAGAAAAGAGCGACCTTTTTCTTAAAAATCCAGACACTGACGAGGTACTACTCGCTCACTTTGGTGACGATGGAAGCTTCTTTTCAACCTCCTTAGTAAGTAGCAGCACTGACTTGGTGGGAGTCGTTCCTGCGAGTCAGCAAGTATGCCCCTGGGTTTGGGCTGCTCTGTCTGCAATAGGTATCGCGGCTATCGCAGAAGCAGTTGACGATGATGATGATGATGATGATGACGATGGCGACAGAAGCAATACGGATGGAAGAGAGCAAAGAGATACTTTTGAGCCCTTTACGCCGAGCCCACGGATCATAGACCCACCAGCCCCGCCACCCCCCGATGGCGATGCAGACGCAGATTCTGATGCAGATGCCGACGCTGATGCGGATGCCGACGCTGATGCGGATGCCGATGCGGATGCCGACGCCGACGCGGATGCCGACGCCGACGCGGATGCCGACGCGGATGCCGATGCCGACGCAGATGCCGACGCGGACGCGGATGCCGACGCCGACGCCGACGCCGACGCCGATGCGGATGCGGATGCGGATGCCGATGCGGATGCCGATGCCGATGCGGATGCGGATGCGGATGCAGATGCCGATGCCGATGCCGATGCCGATGCTGACGCGGATGCAGACGCGGATGCCGATGCGGATGCGGATGCCGACGCGGATGCCGATGCGGACGCCGATGCCGATGCCGATGCTGACGCAGATGCAGATGCAGATGCAGATGCAGATGCCGATGCGGATGCGGACGCAGATGCCGACGCGGATGCCGACTCCGATGCTGACGCAGATGCAGATGCAGATGCAGATGCAGATGCAGATGCCGATGCAGATGCCGATGCCGATGCGGACGCAGATGCCGACGCCGATGCGGATGCGGATGCTGATGCCGATGCGGACGCAGATGCCGATGCGGATGCCGATGCGGACGCTGATGCCGACGCCGACGCCGACGCCGACGCGGATGCAGATGCGGACGCCGATGCCGACGCTGATGCAGATGCAGATGCGGATGCGGATGCGGATGCGGATGCGGACGCCGATGCCGACGCAGATGCGGACGCCGACGCCGATGCCGACGCCGATGCTGATGCCGATGCCGATGCCGATGCCGATGCCGATGCCGATGCCGATGCCGATGCCGATGCCGATGCCGATGCGGATGCGGATGCGGATGCCGATGCGGATGCCGACGCGGATGCTGACGCAGACGCAGACGCAGACACAGACGCAGACGCAGACGCCGATGCCGACGCTGATGCAGACGCGGATGCCGATGCGGACGCTGATGCAGATGCCGACGCTGATGCAGATGCCGACGCGGATGCGGATGCGGATGCGGACGCCGACGCCGACGCAGACGCCGATGCGGATGCTGATGCTGATGCCGATGCCGATGCTGATGCCGATGCCGACGCGGATGCGGACGCCGATGCGGATGCGGATGCAGATGCGGATGCAGATGCGGACGCCGATGCCGATGCTGATGCCGATGCCGATGCCGATGCCGATGCCGATGCGGATGCGGATGCTGATGCCGATGCCGATGCCGATGCGGATGCGGATGCGGACGCCGACGCAGACGCAGACGCCGATGCGGATGCCGATGCCGATGCCGATGCCGATGCGGATGCCGATGCCGATGCCGATGCCGATGCGGATGCCGATGCCGATGCCGATGCCGATGCGGACGCCGATGCGGATGCCGATGCCGATGCGGATGCGGATGCGGATGCGGATGCGGATGCAGATGCGGACGCCGACGCCGACGCAGATGCCGACGCCGATTCCGATGCCGACGCGGATGCTGACGCAGATGCCGACGCAGATGCCGACGCAGATGCCGACGCGGACGCAGATGCAGATGCCGATGCGGACGCAGATGCCGACGCAGATGCCGACGCGGACGCAGATGCCGATGCCGACGCCGATGCGGATGCGGATGCAGACGCTGATGCCGATGCCGATGCCGATGCCGATGCCGATGCGGACGCAGATGCCGATGCGGATGCGGATGCCGATGCGGACGCTGATGCCGACGCCGACGCCGACGCCGACGCCGACGCCGACGCCGACGCCGACGCCGACGCCGATGCTGACGCGGATGCAGACGCGGATGCAGACGCGGATGCAGACGCTGATGCCGATGCCGATGCAGATGCAGATGCAGATGCCGATGCGGATGCCGATGCCGATGCGGACGCTGATGCCGACGCCGACGCCGACGCCGACGCCGACGCCGATGCTGACGCGGATGCAGACGCCGATGCTGACGCGGATGCAGACGCGGATGCCGACGCGGATGCCGACGCTGATGCAGATGCCGACGCCGATGCCGATGCGGATGCCGATGCCGATGCGGATGCGGATGCCGATGCTGACTTCGAGCTAATAGACGTAAACGACGAAGCGGTTCTGCAGTGTGAGATCACGCTAGAGGCCGAGGTTACTCCGGATACTGATAGTGACTCTCAGTTTGATGTCGCAGGCATCACTATCGCGGATCTGGCTAGCCTGAATATCGGCACAGGTCACCCTCTTGTGGAGTTCGGCCTGGACGAAGACACAAACGAAACAGTATTTGACCTGGATATATCCGGGTTGGTGGGAATCGGTGTACTTAATGACTACGTCTTGATCGTCGAGCGATTTGAAGGCGGTTCATGGGAGCGTGTTGATGATGCTGAAAACAATCTTGATGGTGGTCTGCTATCTCTCAGCTTGCTGGGCTTGGGGGGAACGTCTGGCCAGGTAACACTGGAGAACCTTGAGCCCGGTTCATATCGCGCAACTCTGGTGCCAGATCCTGACCTTATCGACGTCAGCGTAGGTATTACGCGAAGTATTGACGTGACAGCTACAGACTTTACGGAAATTGAAAGTATCGTCGGAAGCGTGAATGCGGAGGACAATTTCATAACCCAGTCGGCTAGTGGCGATACGAGCAACCTGGAAATTCAATCGGTAACCTTTGATGGAAATTTGGTAACGCCTACCGGTGGCGAAATCGAAATAGAGGGTGATTACGGCACGTTGGTCATACAGACGGACGGCAGTTACGTCTATACGCCTGATGAAGAGTCTGGCAGTGCCGGTACAGATACTTTCTCAGTAACTGTTGTTGATACAGAAACCAATGAAGCCCTGTCAGCAAATTTGATCATCGAGGTTACGAAAGAAGTTATTCCTGATGATGGCGATGCGGATGCCGATGCAGATGCCGACGCGGACGCAGATGCCGACGCAGATGCCGACGCAGATGCCGACGCAGATGCCGATGCGGATGCCGATGCTGACGCCGATGCCGATGCCGATGCCGATGCCGATGCCGATGCCGATGCCGATGCCGATGCCGATGCGGACGCAGATGCCGACGCTGATGCCGATGCCGATGCCGATGCCGATGCCGATGCCGATGCCGATGCAGATGCGGATGCCGATGCGGATGCCGACGCCGACGCCGACGCCGATGCAGATGCAGATGCAGATGCTGATGCTGATGCTGATGCTGACGCCGATGCTGACGCCGATGCTGACGCCGATGCCGATGCCGATGCTGACGCCGATGCGGATGCCGATGCTGACGCAGATGCGGACGCAGATGCCGACGCAGATGCCGACGCAGATGCCGACGCTGATGCCGACGCTGATGCCGATGCCGATGCGGACGCAGATGCCGACGCTGATGCCGACGCCGATGCCGATGCAGATGCAGATGCGGATGCGGATGCCGACGCCGATGCTGATGCGGATGCGGATGCGGATGCGGATGCGGATGCGGATGCCGATGCGGATGCGGATGCCGATGCGGATGCCGATGCGGATGCAGATGCCGATGCGGACGCTGATGCCGATGCGGACGCTGATGCCGACGCCGACGCCGACGCCGATTTCGAACTAGCAGATATCGCTGGGAACGCTGCCGTTGAATGTGAGATAACCTACGAGCCGGAAGCTGTACCAGAGGTAGATGACGACAGTCAGTTCGACCTGCTGGGTGTAAGTATCGGAAACCTTGTCAGTCTCGATATAGGTTCTGGTCACCCACTGGTGGAGTTCGGTCTGGATGAGAACACTAACGAAACGGTGTTCGACCTTGAAATCAGCGGCGCGGTAGGAATCGGTGTCCTGAATCAGTATGTACTGATCGTTGAGCGGTTCGACGGTGGCAGCTGGGTAAGAGTTGACGATGCCGAAAATAACCTCGACGGTGGCCTGCTTTCGCTCAGTGTGCTTGGTCTTGGTGGTACATCAGGTCAGGTAACGCTGGAAAACCTGGATGCTGGTGAGTATCGCGCAACTCTGGTGCCTGATCCGGGGCTGATCAGTGTTGGTGTGGCATTGACCCGCAGTATCGATGTTACGGCGACGGACCTACTGGAAGTGGAAACGGTAGTCGGCAGTCAGGCCGCGACTGGTAACTTTATCAGTGAATCCGCAAGTGGTGATACGAGTAATCTCGAGATCCAGTCTGTTACTTTCAACGGGAATGAGGTGATACCAACTGGCGGAGAGATCGAGATTTCCGGTGATCACGGCACTTTGGTCATACAGAGTGATGGAAACTACGTCTATACCCCAACCGAAGTTTTAGGTAATGAGGGGACAGATATCTTCACAGTCGCAGTGGTTGACACTGATACCAACGAATCGCTGTCGGCGGATCTGAGTATTGAAGTCACCAAGGAAGTGGTTGTGTCTGGTGAGATGGCAATGAGCTCCTTTGCGATGGATGTGGAAGATGGCAGCGATGCTTCCTCCGATGATGATTTTGTAGTACAGACTAACGAGTCTGGGCTGGAATCGCTTCAGTGGCAGGGCGGTGCAGATACTATCGCGCTAGGTGAATACAGTGATTCGTTTAGCGATATAGCGGCCATTGATCTGGACCAGGTGAATGCAGTCACACTTTCCGTTGGTCTTGATGATTTGTTATCGATCTCAAATGGCGATGACAACTTCTTTATTAATGGAGGTACTGAGGACACTGTCGATATACTCAGTGATTGGTCCGCATCCACTACAGGAACGGCGCATGGAATCGATTACCACATTTATGTGGCTACCGACGATCCGGACCAGGAGTTGTGGGTAGAGACAGGTATCACGGTGGTATAAAACGGTAACCTATGTACCGATCGAAAACCGGGCCTTCAGGGCCCGGTTTTTGTATGCGCTCTGAAAGCCGGTCGATTGTGATATCAATTGAAAAATATGGAAGACAGCGAAATTACCGTCTGATAATGGTTAGTTTCACATTTTGGGCTTAATTTTTCGTGGAAGATTTGATGTGCGGTTATTGACCGGTTTTTGCGGTGAAGCGTTTCGCCAAACGGACCATCGACAGGTAATCGTTGTAGCGGTCCCGCGGGGAGGCGGAACCTAATGTGACGGATATGAGCGCAAGATTGGAACCCAGTGAGGAAGTCGCTGCAAGGTTGAAATGCGAAGGCCAGAGCGCACCTGACTTACCGCCGCGAAATAGGGGAATATCTAATGTGGGAACTTCTCCAAGTGTAGAAAAAATAAAGCTGGACTGTATGTCGATCTGTCGCTCATTTTTTCCGTGAACCGTTATTTTATAGCGCAACTTGTTCCAAAGTCCGCGAATTATCAGGATTTCTGAGCATTGGGATACCAGTCGTGAAAGATCTCGCGCAGTACTGTACTGCGCTTTGTGAGCTAATCCATGAGAGTTGGAAAATCTCGAATTTTCCATTTTTAGCTGGCGCGCAATCCGATTCATTTCCAGAATGAAACGATCAGTGGGATTTCTGGCCGAACGTGGGTCCGTGGCCAGGAGAACATCTCCTAGTTCTCTTGCTATTACATTCGCACTGATATTCGATGATGAGATCAGTAGATTGGCAATACAATCCAAGAAGGTAATTTGATCCCCAGCCTTTAAATTTCTTCCAGAGCCTTCTGCGTCGTCAGACTCTAGAACTTTCAGGTGACTGTCTATGGGAATGTTACTATTTATTATGGTCTTTACTGCGGTTAGGGCCGTTAGAAGCTTTGTTATCGATGCCGGTGAGATGGGCCTATCTGCTTCTTTTTCGTAGAAACACAGCGTTGTTCCGGTATTGTTTTCCGATGTTATAACCCCAATTGCGCTTTTCGCAGTAAGAGAGTCGTGGTTTGAGGGGGGAGTGTCTTCCACTTGTTTATCCAGACCTATCCTGATTGTTACATCACGCCATATTCAACAGTACTAAGCGGTATCCAGCTCCAATAGTTCCTTGACCAGAAGGTGTAACCCACTTCCGTGTGAACCCTTGAATAATAGAAGATCCTCCTCACTCAGAGAGCGGGTCAGCGCTTTTTTCAGAGCCTTGGAGTCGGCGTAGACGCTACTGTCTATACCTTGTTCAGCCAACTTTGGGTTTAGGTTCCTCATCTGCTCACCGAGAAGGAATACCTTTTGTGCACCCGTTTCGCTAATGTGGGGGGCAAGTGATTCGTGGTAGTGGCGGGAGTTATCGCCAAGTTCCAACATATCGCCAAGAACAAGAATTTTCTTGGCGGAATCACGTGCAAGAGGTGTATGTTTGATTAATTGTAAAGCGGCCTGCATCGACGCGGGATTAGCATTATAGGCTTCGTCGATAAGATTGATTTGTTTACCCCGGATGTTCACTTTGGATAAGCTACCACGCCCTGGAAGTGGGGTAAATAAAGGGAGCAGGGGAAGCGCGATACGAGGTTCCAGGCCCAAAGCATCAACGCACGCCAGACAAGCCAGGCTATTCATGGCCATGTGTAAACCCGGAGCGCCGGTAGTGAAAGGCAGTGTTTCACCGCGTGCAGTGGCAATCGCCGCACCCGTGGCCGAGTCGTATTGGTTCAGGTGGAAATCACTCTCTGAGTGTTGGCCAAATGAGATGATCCGGAGACTGAACTTTTTAGCTTCGGCCTCGATTATCGGCCACTCTGCTATATCCCGATTGATGACTGCGATAGAGCCGGGTTCCATGCCGGAGAAAATTCGACTTTTTTTCCTCGCAATTTCCTCTGTGTTGTGGTGATACTCCAGGTGTGCAGGGTGGATATTGGTGATCATGGCAACGTCGGGCCGTGCGATTGAAGAGTTCAATTGCATGTTGCCGATTGCCATTTCGAGAACGGTAAATTTTGCGTCCCAAGGGATCGACGCAAGGTTCCAGGATATCCCCAGTGGGAGATTAGCGTTGTGTTCGGTCCTGCCAATGGTGCCCCACGGGCTCAGAACATGTTGCAGCATTGCAACACTGGTGGTTTTGCCCGAACTTCCTGTGATGCCAATCAGCTTTCCCTGGAGCTGCTTTCTTGAGAATCGACCAATATCCAGTATCGCTTTCCGTACTTCGCTGACTTTCAATACCGGAGTGCTGTCAGTAGGTCGGAACTCCGGATTGTCAGTGATAATCGCCTGTGGTGTGTAGCGTAAATTTCGCAATTGAGTGGGGTGGATAAACCGTTTGTCGTTTTCAGGCCTGAGTACCACCATATTGCCAGGGCGCATGCCGGGGGAAAATATACATAGGCCCGTGGCCCGCCAGGAATCTTTTGGTGGAGTGAGCCAGTCTCCCGAGGTGGCCTGGGTCAGGTTATGCCTATTCCAGTTATCTGCTACTGGAATAGGGCGATTATCTGCTGTGGTAATTTTTACAGGTTGTTGATGGCTAATGTCGGCAGATTTTGGCGGTGCACTTAGGGGGGGGATTGCTTTGGTGTTTTGTGGTGTTTTTTGAATCAAATGGTTTCGATAGGCGATAAATCCGGAAAGGTAGTGCTCCACATCATCAATACGGACTCGAAACGCGTGGTGGCGAATGAAAAAACTGCCAAGGATGCGTTTCGGGTTTTCGAAATACATGGCGTATTCCGGCCAATAGTAGCCATTCAGCAAGTATTCTGCGCGCGTATGCAGTGCTTTGTAGAATTTTTCCAGGTCAAGTTGCGCGAGTAAATGCGTGAACTCTTCCTGATCTCGAAGTCGAGATACCATTTTTTCAGCGGCCATCATCAGTTCGAGTAGAGTGGGAAAAGTGGTAATACGCTCTAACACGAAATCGAGATAGCCAGCGACATTCCGTATGCCAAACTGGTAGTACTTTTCTTTGGGGCGGTAGAGTGTGAGCTCGTTCACGCAGTAGCTAAGCCAGTGGTCATGGGCTTGCCAGTGTTTGTTATCGATAAAGTAGTCGAATGCCTTTTCTACAGTCTGAAGCCAGCGATCGTCTTTGGTTAATCCAAAGAGGCGCATCAATCCGAATGCCGCTTCGCCGTCGTAGTAAATAATGCGAAATTCTTCTTTTACTGTAAGAGCTGGATACTGAAGGACATGGACGAATTTTCCTGAATTTTTGTCCTGCATGTACTGGATGCCCAGCGCAAGCTCTTCAAGAAGACTCAGATATTTTTTTGTTCCGGTAACCTCACTGTATTTGGTCAGTGCCAGTAGGCAGACCGCATTGCCTCCCAGTTTAATTTCGCCATTTGCTTCTAGTAGGAACGCTGCCTTGTCACCGGATGGCAGCTGGGTGTGCTGGATGAGTTTCCCGGTAAGATAGTGTAACGCCCGGTCGATAGCCTTTTTCATTTCGGCATCTCCAGTGGCTTCCCAGGCTTCGGTCAGTGCGTAGATGGAGCTGGTGTGACGCAACGTGTTGTATGTGTTGATCGGGCGATCAAAGCAGCAGTGCCAACCGTAGTAGAAACGTCCATTGGGTTTTACCTGGCTAGCCAGGTATTTACCACTAGATTCGATCAGTTGGTAGGTGGATCCTTCGTCGAGCTCTTCGATAATTCTGCGGCCCGCATTCCTCCCGGGCCCGTATAAAGGCTTTGGAGGTGTTTTGATGTCCTTGGAGTCCAGAAAAATCCCTTCAGTGCTCAATACGCTCACTGACGCCTGGTCGTCGAACTCGAGAGGCGTCTTTGGGCCGAACCTCGTATCGGTATAGGCACGAAATTTCTGTCGGTTGATGACTACATGGTGGATCTTGTTTCCACCGTAGAGCATTGCGTTGCCGTTTAATTCCTGTTCGAGAAATGCAATTTTACACTCAGCGTCGAGTGCTAGCCCGTAGCGGAAGTAGCCGCGCTTGGTATTTTTAAATCGTGTATTGAGGCGCTCCCAGGTCATCGTTTCCCTGCGGGTAACCCAGTCTATACGGAACCAGCAGGGTGTTATTTTGGCGCTTTTGATAATTTTACGAGCCTGATTGGCGAGTTTCAGCCAAAGGGCATCAATATCGTGCGCAGTTTCGTGGCAGACCTTGGCTCGTTGCGCTCCGTCAGATAGGGAAAAGAAGACGGTGTAGGGCGGCGGGAGTCGGGCGATATGTTGCAGTACCCGAGGTTTGGCCTGCATAAGCAGTTCGGAAAAGGAAACGGCGGTCGCACTGGTGGCCATTTTGGAAACTATCCCTGTTGATCGTTATTTTCGGGGTAAGGAGGTGCGGACCTGGGTTTTCGCTATCGGCATCCAGGCGCTATATCCGCTTTCCTGGCGGACTGTTCCGTACGATAGAGTATAGTCAGCCTGTGGAATTCTGCTGTGATTGTCTGAATGCTGGCGAGAGATTGGGAAAAGGAGTGGGGAGAAGATTGAGTGCGAATGCGTCTGCTGGGTGGCCGCTCAGGCACCCAGCAGAAGTGGAGATCGGCGGGTTTAAAGGGCTGCGGCGAGCCGGGAGCCCTGGTCGATTGCCCGCTTTGCGTCGAGCTCTGCGGCCTCAAAGGCGCCGCCAATCAAGTGGCTGACTTGGCCGCGGGCCTGCAATTGGTCATGCAGGGTGCGTAGGGATTCCTGGCCGGCGCAAACAACCACGTTGTCCACATCCAGTACTTTCTGTTCATCCCCCAGCCGAATATGCAGTCCCTGGTCATCAATCTTTTCGTAGGTTACCCCAGCGAGACTCTGGACATTTCGATGCTTGAGACTGGTACGGTGGATCCAGCCAGTGGTTTTTCCCAGTCCCGCACCTACTTTCGAGGTCTTTCGTTGTAACAGAAAGATCTGACGTGGGCTGGTTACTGGTTGCTGCGGTTTCAGACCAGCGCGGTGTTCCAGTTCGATATCCACTCCCCACTCATCGAAAAACTCTTCTTTGTTGCTCGCGATCAGCTCGTCGGCGTGATCTTCGCTGTGGGTGAGATATTCCGCAACGTCAAAGCCGATGCCACCTGCGCCGATTATTGCCACCGATTTGCCCACGGGTTTCTTTTCTTTCAGCACGTCCAGATAGGTCAACACTTTGGCGTGATCGATACCCGCGATTGGCGGTTTCCGCGGTGAGATTCCGGTAGCGATGATGACCTCATCAAATTCCGCCAGAGTTTCCTCGCTTGCCACGGTGTTCAATTTTACGTCAACGCCGGTCAGCTCCAGTTTGCGCTTGAAGTAGCGCAGAGTCTCCTCAAATTCCGCCTTTCCCGGAATCTGTTTAGCGATATTGAACTGCCCACCGACCTTATCGCTTGCCTCAAATAGGGTGACCCGGTGACCGCGCTCCGCGGCTACGGTAGAGGCTGCCAAACCGGCGGGGCCGGCACCGACAACAGCAATTTTCTTTACTGCTTTTGCCGGCTCATAGTTCAACTCCGTTTCATGGCAGGCACGTGGGTTGACCAGGCAGGATGTGAGCTTGAGTTCGAAAGTGTGATCGAGGCAGGCTTGGTTACAGCCGATGCAGGTATTGATTTCATCGGCGCGGTTCTGTGCGGCTTTGTTTACAAATTCAGCATCTGCAAGGAATGGGCGTGCCATTGACACCATATCTGCCTTACCTGAGGCCAGGACATCTTCCCCCACTTGAGGCATATTGATACGGTTGCTGGTGATAACCGGTACCTTCAGGTGTTGTTTCACTTTGGCAGTAATATCTGCAAATGCCGCACGGGGTACGCTGGTGGCGATAGTCGGTACCCGAGCCTCGTGCCAACCGATACCGGTATTGATGATGGATGCTCCGGCGGTCTCAATCGCCTGCCCCAATGCAACAACCTCATCGAAATCACTGCCGCCTTCTACCAGGTCCAGCATCGATAGGCGATAGATAATAATAAAGTCTTCACCCACCGCGTCGCGAATACGGCGTACGATTTCGATTGGCAGTCGAGTGCGGTTTTCAAAGCTGCCGCCCCAGCGGTCACCTCTGTGATTGGTGCGGGCAACGATAAACTGGTTAATGAAATATCCCTCGGAACCCATCACTTCGACACCGTCGTATCCCGCTTCTTTTGCCAGGGTCGCGCAGCGTACGTAATCGTCGATTTGCTGTTCCACCTCCGTATCGCTCAGTTCTTTTGGCGTAAACGGATTGATCGGCGCCTGGATGGCAGAGGGTGCTACCAGATTGGGGTTATAGGCGTAACGGCCAGCGTGCAGAATCTGCATGCAGATTTTGCCACCTTCGTTGTGCACCGCTGTAGTGATTGCTTTGTGGTGCTCTGCCTCATCGGCGGTTGTCATTTTTGATGACCCCTGAAATACACCACCTTCCTCATTGGGCGCAATACCACCGGTTACGATCAGGCCGACACCGCCCCGTGCACGCTCACCATAAAACGCCGCCAGGCGCTCAAACCCGCCGGGATGTTCTTCCAGGTTGGTGTGCATAGAGCCCATCAGGACGCGGTTTTTAAGAGTGGTAAAACCCAGATCCAGTGGCGCAAGGAGGTGGGGATAGGCGTTTGTCATGGCGGTCATTCTCTCTGTATGCGACTCTTGTGTGGCGATGGGGCCTGCTGCAAATGCTTTGGTTTCAGAGGCTTATATGCAAAAAGTTGCATATTCTGGCTCAAGGATAGCAATTGTTCAGGCTAGCCCGCAGTGACCAATCCGATCGAAACCTCTGGCTTTCAGCGCTAGGAAAGGAGGTAAGGCCGGAGATGGGGATAGCGTGTTGATCCCTTGACGGGTTCCACTACTCCTACCTCACTGTTTCACCCAAACAGGCCGAGTATCTGCTCCCGTAGCCATTGATGGGCGCCATCCTCGTCCTGACTGCGATGCCACAGAAGATGCCAGTCCATCTGTGGGATCTGGAAGGGTAGCTCGAAACGTTTGGCCGGGTATTGTTGTGCCAGGCTGAGCGGTACGGTCAACGCCAGATCTGTCTTTAGCACTACCAATGGGGCAACCCGGTAGTGCTGTACCCGAAGCTTCACCTTGCGCCGGCGCCCGAGCTTATTGAGGGCGATGTCCGCGACTCCTGGACCACTGCGACGGCTGGACACGTGTATATGTTCCAGATCCAGATATTGATCCAGCGTCAGATTGGCCTCCTCTGCCAGGGGGTGATCGGGGCGCAACATACACTGGTAGCGATCCGCAGAGAGTCTGTGCTGGTTCAGCTGGGTTGCGGAGATCATTGGCACATCAAGGGCAAAATCCAGGCTGTTCGCCCCCAGCTCCTTCACCAGCTGGTCTCTCGGTACGTAGTAAGATTCGACGCTGATCCCCGGCGCTTGGGCCTGCAGGTGCTCCAGCAATCGCGGTAACACAAGAGTTTCTGCCATATCGTTCATAGACACCCGCAGAGTCCTCGTGGCCGCTGCCGGCTCAAACCGGTGGTGTTCTGCCACGCTGTTCGCAAGCAACGACAACGCCTGTTGCACCTGGGGCATGATTTGCTCGGTCAACGGTGTCGGACACATGCCGTTCGGCGTACGGGTAAATAGCTGGTCACCGAGAGCGCGCCGCAAGCGTGCGAGCGCGTTGCTTACTGCAGGCTGGGTAAGATGTAGTTGCTCCGCTGTACGGGTCAGATTTCGGGTGGTGTATATCGCGTCCAGTACCGGGAACAGATTCATATCCATTTTCTGCAACTGCATGGTCACGGCTCTCGTCATCGTTTGGGCAGTTCATCACTGCTGTGAATGTTTCGATATTTACATAATAAATTTCAATGATCTACGGTAAGTCGTTAGGTTTGTCTGCCAACGACGGAGCGGTACATATCATTTGAGACCTGGTCAGAAGAAGATATGTATCCACCGGTTGTGTAACGGGAGTGGAGGACAGGCGATGTCTGAAATATGCGTGGTGCGGCACGGCCAGGCGTCGTTCGGCAGTGACAACTACGACCAGCTCTCTGGGCTGGGTTGGCAGCAGGCGCGTTGGCTGGGGGAGCATTGGGCGAAAGAGGGGCTGCAGTTTGACCGCGTCGTAAGTGGCAACCTGCTGCGCCACCGGCAAACCGTTCAAGGTATCTGTGAAGGCCTGGGGCTCGATTACCAAGGGGCGCAAGAACTACCGCAACTGAATGAATTCGATTTCAAGCGCGTAATGAGCGCCTATGCCGAAAAAAATCCCCGGGCTGCGCCGCACTCGAGAGCTGTCCGTGAGGATTACTATCGGTTCCTGAAAATGGCGCTGCACGCCTGGTCCAGTGGTGAAATCGAGGCCACTGAAAGCTGGCAGCAGTTTGAGCAGCGTATTGAAGAAGTACTCGCGGTGTTGGCGTTGGGGGGTAAAGGTGGGCGAACCCTGGTAGTGAGTTCTGGTGGTGCTATTGCGATGATGGTGCGGCAGACTCTGGGAGCTCCTTCCCTCTGCATGCCGCAGTTGAATATGCAGATAAAAAATACCGCCGTCAGTCACTTTTTTGCCGGGCGCAGTGGGACTACGTTACACACCTTCAACCATGTTCCACACCTTGATTACCGCGAGCGTCGAGAATTTATTACGTACAGCTAGGCTGTTTGACATGAGAATGAATAAGGGACTGCGCGATGCATTTTGAATATTCCCCGAAGGTACAGACACTGCTTACGCAGCTGAAACAGTTCATGGCGGTGGAAGTAGTTCCGGTTGAGCAAGCTTATTATCAGCAGCTCGAACTGGACCGTTGGGGCGAGCCGCCAATCATGAAAACTCTCAAACGCAAGGCTAAAGAGGCGGGGCTGTGGAATCTGTTCCTATCGGACAGTGAATGGGGGGCGGGACTGACGAATCTCGAGTACGCGCCGCTGGCGGAAGAAATGGGACGGGTCGGGTTCTCTTCTGAAATCTTCAATTGTAGCGCGCCCGATACTGGCAATATGGAAGTGCTTGCTCAGTACGGTTCACCAGAGCAGCAGGAACGCTGGCTGAAGCCATTGCTCCAAGGTGAAATTCGCTCCGCCTTCGCCATGACCGAGCCAAAAGTGGCCTCGAGCGATGCGACGAATATTGCAACGAGTATTGTGCGTGATGGCGATGAGTATGTAATCAACGGGCACAAGTTCTACATTAGTGGTGCAATGAACAAGCGCTGCCAAATCATGATCGTGATGGGCAAGACTGCACCGGACAGCGAAGACCGCTATCGACAGCAATCCCAGATTCTTGTCCCTATGAATACACCGGGAGTCAAAGTTATCCGCCCGATGAGCGTGTTCGGTTACGAGGATGCACCTGAAGGGCATGCGGAAATTCAGTTTGACAATGTTCGGGTACCAAAAGAAAACCTGATTCTCGGGGAAGGGCGTGGGTTCGAGATCGCCCAGGGCCGCCTCGGCCCGGGCCGCATCCATCATTGTATGCGCCTGATAGGACAAGCGCAGCGTGCACTGGAAATGATGTCAATACGGGCTGAACGTCGTGTGGTTTTCGGCCGACCGATGATTAAGCAAGGTTCGGTGCGTGAGGATATTGCAACCTCTGCATGCGAAATAGAGCAGGCGCGATTACTGACCCTGAAAGCCGCAGATGAGATGGACCGGAATGGCAATAAGGCGGCTCGTGACCTGATCGCTATGATCAAAATCGTTGCGCCTAATATGGCATGCAGAGTGATCGATCGCGCAATCCAGATCCATGGTGCCGCGGGGTTGGGGCAGGACCTGCACCTTGCGCGAGCCTACAGTTATGCACGCACCATTCGTATTGCCGATGGACCTGATCAGGTACACATGATGCAGCTCGGCCGCAATCTTGCCGCCGCTTACGCTGCTACCGCGCAACAGGAGGAGTGAATGTCTGAAGTAAACCACGCGGGCCTCGTTGATCAATTGGATATAGAAAGCTTGCGCGGCTACCTGAGAGAAATTCTCCCCGGGTTTGATGGTGTGGTACGGGCGACGAAATTCTCCGGGGGGCAATCCAATCCCACCTTCAAGGTGGAGACTGACGCGGGCCTCTATGTACTGCGGCGGCAACCGCCGGGGAAGCTGCTGAAATCTGCTCATGCGGTAGATCGTGAGTTTCGTGTGATGCGCGCACTGGCAGATAGTGATGTACCTGTGCCAAACGTTTTTCACCTGTGTGAAGATCGCAATGTGATCGGGTCGATGTTCTATGTCATGGAGTACTGTGGCGGCCGAATATTCTGGGATGCCGCACTACCGGAGCTCAATTGCAAAGAGCGCACCGGGTTCTATGACGAAATGAACCGAGTACTGGCAAGGCTCCATAGCGTCGATGTTGAAGCCGTCGGGCTATCGGATTACGGCCGGCCGGGTAACTACTTTGAGCGACAGTTCGACCGTTGGCATAGACAATATAGCGCATCAGAACTGCAAACCATCGATGCGATGGATCAGCTGATTCGGTGGCTGGGTGACAACCTGCCCGAAGACGATGGCCGGGTAGCACTGGTGCACGGGGATTACCGTCTCGACAACATGGTGTTCCACCCTGTTGAACCCCGGGCTATTGCGGTGCTGGACTGGGAGCTCTCTACTCTGGGGCACCCGTTTGCTGATCTTGCCTATCAGTGCATGCAACTGCGTATGCCTGTCGACAGTGGCAATATTTCCGGGTTGATGGGTGTGAACAGAACACGACTTGGCATACCGAGTGAGCGGGAATATGTAGCGCAGTACTGTGAGCGTATGGGAATCACAGGTATCGACAACTGGGCGTTCTATCTCGCATTCAGCTTCTTTCGACTGGCGGCAATCATTCAGGGCGTCGCTAAACGTGCTCAGGAGGGTAATGCGTCCGGCAGTAATGCAGCGACGCTTGGTGCGTTTGTTACGCCTCTGGCTGCACTGGCTTTGGATGTAATCGAAAAAGAGTCTTGAACAAAAGCAAGTATCTTAATTAACAGCATCATGCGTTAGGAGAATTGAATGGCGACAAATCTTTTTGATCTGAGTGGGAAAGTTGCCCTGGTCACCGGTGCCAGCCGTGGCATTGGTGAGGCCATTGCCAGGCTGCTGGCAGAGCAGGGTGCTCATGTGCTGGTATCCAGCCGCAAAATTGAAGGCTGTGAGGCGGTAGCAAACACAATTAACGAAGCGGGTGGCAAGGCCGAAGCGCTCCCTTGCCATATCGGCAATATGGAAGATATTCACCAGTTATTCACGCATATTCGAAAGTACTACGGAAAATTGGATATTCTGGTTAACAACGCTGCCACCAACCCTTACTTCGGGCATATTCTGGATACGGATCTTGGCGCCTTCGAGAAGACTGTCGCGGTCAATATTCGCGGTTACTTCTTTATGTCTTTAGAAGCCGGAAAACTGATGCGGGAACACGGTGGTGGCTGCATCGTGAACACGGCGTCTATAAATGCATTACAACCGGGGGCCGGGCAGGGCATTTATTCCATTACCAAGGCTGCGGTGGTCAACATGACCAAAGCCTTTGCCAAAGAATGCGCCCAGTTCAACATCCGAGTTAATGCACTGCTACCGGGCCTGACCAAAACGAAATTCGCCGGTGCTTTGTTCTCCCATGAGGAAATATACAAGACCGCCATCAGTCATATCCCCATGCACCGCCACGCGGAACCGGAAGAAATGGCGGGTACCGTTCTGTATCTGGTTTCCGATGCAGGCAGTTATACCAATGGTGAATGCGTAGTGGTGGATGGCGGCCTCACTTCCTGTGGAGGGCTGTAATCATGGTGAACGCTTACAGAGATCCGCTCCTGGATTTCAGTGGAAAAACAGTGCTGATTACCGGGGCTGCCAGCGGTTTTGGCGCGTTGCTTGCCGAAGAATTCGGGCGCCGTGGAGCGAGGCTGGTTCTGGGGGATATCAATAACGCTGGCCTGATGCTCGTGGTGGAAAAACTGAAAGCAATGGGTGCCGAAGTGCAGGCGATGGCTTGTGACGTCTCTTCGGAAACGGATTGTGCTGCGTTGGTGGCACTGTCTCAGAAAAATTTTGGCTATCTGGATATTGCCATCAACAATGCGGGCATCGCGCCACCGTTGCAGTACCTCGAAGAGGTCGATGAAGAAACCTTTGACCTTCAACACCGGGTCAATGTGAAAGGGGTGTTCTTTGGGATGAAGCATCAACTGAAACGGATGCGTCTTCAGGGCGGCGGTGTGATTTTGAATGTAAGCTCAATGGCCGGTATCGGCGGCGCTCCCAAAGCGTCGCCTTATTCGGCGGCCAAGCACTCCGTGGTGGGGCTGACCCGCACCGCCGCGGTGGAATATGCGCGGTACAATGTACGAGTCAATGCCATCTGCCCGTTTTTCACCTTGACTCCGATGATTGCTGAAATGCACACCCCCGAGGGGGCGACTCTGGAACAGGTACACGCTGCCTTCGCATCTGGATGTCCGATGAAACGATTGGGCAGACCGGAAGAAGTCGTCAGCGCGATGCTGATGATGTGCTCGCCGGCGATGACCTATGTCACCGGGCAAGCCCTTGCCGTGGATGGGGGCGTATCTGCCTATTGACCCGGTGTTCCAGCGGATCACTGAATCAAGGCAGGATTCGACAATGCTGTCGGGCCTTGCTGGCTAAATCCGCGGGTAGGGAGTCGCTGGTATTGGAGCGCTGTTCACGGCGCCACTGAGCGCATAGTTGCGTATAACTTCCGGCGTCTACCTCAGTCCGCAGTGCGTGCCAGCGATCAGATTTGGTATCCACTATCGTGCCGGGTTTTGCCCGGTAGCGTTCCAGTCCCCGGCTCCCCGTCTGAGCGCTTTCCGGTACGATCTGGCCGGGGGCGGCACCTATGTACTGGGCTGGATGCAGTAAAACCACTACGATTGCCAGCGCGCTAAAACTGGATGCTGCCTTGGAGAGCAGGCCACTGTGCTTCTGCGGTGGACGAATCGGGCGAAGGGCCTTAACCCCGCGAATGCGCTCAAGCACTTTCTCGTCCAGTGCGGTGGGTGTCCGCACCTCCGCTATGGCGCGTTTATACGATACTTCCCAGTGTTTACTCATGCTCGCGCTGCCTCAACAGGTGAATTCACTGTGGACGGAGTGCCGGTGGCTGTGTTCGTGGTACCTTTTCGAGTACCCCATGGGAAGCGCGCTCTGGGCTGGCGCGGCTTTTCTGAAACCTGTGGGGTTGGCTCCATTTCCGCAGCCTCTCGGGCGCGCGTTACACTGGATTTCCAGGGCTTCCGGCTACTGCCGTGAAGATTGAAAGTAACCGATTGTCGGCCGTCCGCCAGTTCCTGTCGGCAGGTAGCAAGAGATATCCGCTCTATGTCCGCAATGGTGGCAAGTGATAGGTTGCACTCATTAAACAACAGGAAAATATTGCGTTGCCGGTGAGGCAGTTGCTGTACCGCACTGAGCACATCGGAGGCTTCGAAGGTGGACTGCAATGTTGAGCCTGCTGTGGACTGCTGCTCTGTTTGGCCGGAGCGCGTGGAGTTGAGCGCTTTGTTCAGGCGGGTGTAGAGCCAGTTTTTCAGGCGTTGTCCGTGCAATGTCGGTGGCTCCTGCAACAGGTTGAGCCAGAACTCTTCCATTAAGGACACGCACCGCTCTAGATTCATCTGGGCGCAGTAGCGAAACAGAGGGTCTTTGTAGCGCTGGTAGATTTCACGAAAAGCTTTTGGATTACGCGTACTGCAATACTGTTGCAGTAAGTCTTCATCACTGAGACTGTACAACTTCTCCGCAAACATGGGATCTGCCTCCTTGGCTCCAATTCCCATTGTCACTTACTCGGTCGCACACCCCCCGAAAGTTCCTGTTCGGGAGTACATCGATGAACCAGTAAATCTTCTGTTAACGTTATTTCGCCGCGGTGTTTATTCGGCGAATACCACTCTCTGACTCAGTGTTTTCCGTACTTTGTATTTTCTGCAGACGTCGTATATGCGCTGCTTTTTTGGCTTGTGGCCTTTTCTGTGCTCCCTTTTACAATTTTTTCATCGCGTTCTGGTGGGTCTCGGAGTTCCTCACGACTTTTGCGCCACGAGGCCAAAAATATCGTTCCAAGCCCCAGTAGAATCTCATCCACAAATGGCACAAAATCTGGAATGATCAGGTCGATCAGAAACAGAGCGCAAATCCACTTGAATAACTGTGGGTGCTTTAGTTTACGCGCGTAATTGAGAAACCAACCGACAAAGGCGCTGGGGAGAACACGCTTCATAAACTGTGTGAAACTGCTTTGAGGACCGTGTTGGGAGTATAGCTCGGGGTGGCTGGACCGGTATCTTGCGGAAAGGTTCCGTGTTTGAAAAGACGCAAGGATTGGCGTCAAAACCTCACTGCTGGCCCCTTTAAGGTGATAGTAGAGGCGCGGCAGTAGACTGAAAAGTGAGCAGTTTCAGGTGCTGAGGGATGACCGGTATCGCAAGGGAAGCGGCAATTGCTCTGGGCCTAATTCGGCGCGCAAATCTTTGAGTTTGATTCCCACCCCAAGTAGCCGAATCGGGTCGCTGCGCTTTTCCCAACACTGCTGGAGCAGTTGGTTGAACTCGCTGATGCGGCCTGCTTTGCTCGATCGTTCGTGTGTGGATTGACTGAAGTCGGCATACTTTACCTTGACGATTGCGCCGGCTATCTCATAGCGGTCTCCGAGTTTTTCCAGCCGTTCCTGCAAGCGCCCGAACAGGTTTACCATCTCTTCCTGCCAGGCTTCAAACTGCCCAAGGTCTTCGCTAAACGTGCACTCCACACTGACACTTTTGCGGGAGCTATCACTAGACACCGGCCTCTCATCGATACCCCGGCACAAGTGAAACAGGCGATTACCGAACTTGCCGTATTTCTGCACCATTTCCACCAGAGTAAATCGCCGTAAATCGCTGCAGGTACGAATTCCCTCGCGTTGCATTCTTTCTGCCGTTACGCGCCCGACGCCGTGTATTTTTTTTATGGGGAGTCGTAGAACAAAGTCTTCCACCGCATCGGGGTGAATGACGGTTAGTCCATCGGGTTTTTGCCAGTCGCTGGCGATCTTGGCGAGAAATTTATTGGGGGCCACCCCCGCAGAGATAGTGATTCCCAACTCTTTGCGAACCCGTGCGCGAATCTCTCTGGCGATCAAAGTTGCACTGCCATTGCAGTGGGAGCTACCGGTTACGTCAAGATAGGCCTCATCAAGGGATAGTGGTTCTATCGCGTCGGTATAAAGTAGGAATATGTCCCTTATCTGAGCGCTCACTTCCCGATATTTTTTCATGTTGCCCGGCACTACAATCAGATCAGGGCACAGCTTTTTGGCGTGTGCCGTCGGCATTGCCGAGCGCACACCGAAACTGCGTGCCTCGTAGTTGCAGGTGGAGATGACGCCCCTGCGATCACTGGCTCCGCCCACGGCGATCGGGCGCCCTCGTAAATTGGGGTCGTCCCGCATCTCTACGGAGGCGTAGAAGCAATCGCAGTCACAGTGGATGATTTTACGCATGCTGGAATTATATCCAGTATTTTGGCGCAGCCAACCAGATTCTTTGCTGCTCGCAGCCCAGGAGGGAGGTGGATATGAGTAATATGCCTTTGGTCAGCAACACGACAGGAATACCAAATGAAGCGCAGGTGACGGCGGTATTCGACGATGTTCGCACTCAATTGGGTTCTGTGCCCAACCTGTTCCGCGCTTATGCCAATAATCCGACCATCTTGACCCAGCTCTGGGACAGGTACCAACATGTGATGCTGACCGGGCACCTTTCGCCAAGGCTCAAGGAGGGGATCGCTCTGATGATCGCATCAGACGAGCACAGTGATTACGGTATTTCTCAGCACAGCACCCTGTTACAGAAGCTGGGCGTTGACCCCCATGAGGTGCTTCGCATCCGCACAGATCCGGATCACGCCCATTACAACGAGAAAGAACACGCTTTACTGGAGGTCGCCCGCCACGGAAATAGCAGACCCCATGATCACGGCGATAAGGTGGTTAATACCGCCCGGGAGGCGGGTGCCAGTGATGCGGAAATTCTAGAGGCGCTGGCGGTTGGCGGGCTGTCTGCGGAATTGAGTCATGCCGCTGCCTTGTTGGGGATAACGCCGGACTGATGTCGGGCCAATTGCGTATGAGTGCGCGGATATTTTTCACGAACAAAAAAGCCGTCTCGGAAGACGGCTTTTTTATTGAAGTTAACGCGGGGCCTATCGCTCCAGGTACTGTAATTTCCCTGTCTTCCCATCCCACTCTTCCGCATCCGGCAGGGGATCTTTCTTTTCAGTGATGTTTGGCCACACCTCAGAAAGCTCGGCATTGAGCTCGATATATTCCTGCTGATCGTCCGGCACTTCGTCCTCGGAGAAGATGGCGTTGGCCGGGCATTCCGGCTCACACAGGGCGCAGTCGATGCACTCGTCCGGGTGGATCACCAGAAAGTTGGGGCCTTCGTAGAAGCAGTCTACCGGGCAAACTTCCACACAGTCGGTGTATTTGCACTTGATGCAGTTTTCCCCAATTACGAATGTCATGCTTGTCCCTCGATAATGCTGATGCGTCGCCGCTGCCCGGTCGGCTCCGCGTGCCGGAACCGGACCTTATTCTTGAAAGCTGCGGATTTTAGCAATAACTGGCGCGAATTGTAGTGGCTTTTGAGTCGAATTGGTTGGGTGCTTATAACAGTTTGCGCAGGGTGTAGAGCTGCTCCAGCGCCTGGCGCGGGGTCAGGTCATCCGGGTCCAGTCCTTCCAGGGCCTCTACCGCTGGGTGCGGGGCGCTGCCGAACAGGTCGACCTGTGCGGGCGCGGCGGGCCTTGGTTGGGGTGCCGGGGCTTTTGTCTCCGGAGCAGGAGCCGGTACGGGAGTGGGCTCCGGGGCCGGGTCGGTAACAGCCTGCTGCCGGGGGGCGCCCGGACCTGAGTCGCGAGTGGTATGCCCCGCTTCCAGCGCGGCCAGCCGTGCCTTGGCTTCCTCCAGAACTTCCTGCGGAATTCCCGCAAGCTTGGCCACCTGCAGACCGTAGCTCTTGGATGCGGGGCCCTCCTGAATACGGTGCAGGAACACGATGGAGTCCCCGTGTTCGGTGGCATTCAGGTGGATATTGGCCGCATCCGGGCACTGTTCCGGCAGTTCGGTCAGTTCGAAATAGTGGGTGGCGAACAGGGTAAAGGCGCGTACCTTGTCGGCGAGGAAATGGGCACAGGCCCAGGCCAGGGAGAGGCCGTCGTAGGTACTGGTGCCGCGGCCGATCTCGTCCATCAGGATCAGGCTGTGCTCGCTGGCATTGCGCAGGATATTCGCAGTCTCGGTCATTTCCACCATAAAGGTGGAGCGGCCGCCGGCCAGGTCGTCGGCGCTGCCGATACGGGTAAAGATCCGGTCCAGCAAACCGATGCGTGCGCTGTCGGCGGGTACGAAGCTGCCGCAGTGGGCGAGCAGGGCGATCAGCGCAGTCTGTCGCATGTATGTCGATTTACCACCCATATTCGGGCCGGTGATCACCAGCATGCGGCGGCTTTCGTGCAGCTCGATATCGTTGGCCACAAACGGGTCGTCCAGCACCTGTTCCACCACCGGGTGGCGGCCGCCTTCCACGTGGATGCCGGGTTCCTCGCTCAGTTCCGGCTGGATCAGGCGCAGTTGATCGGCGCGTTCGGCCATATTTGCCAGTACGTCCAGCTGGGACACCGCGGCGGCGGCGGTCTGCAGTGCTGCGAGCGATTCGTTCAGGGTGGTGAGCAGTTCCTCGTACAGGAACTTCTCCCGGGCCAGAGCGCGACTCTTGGCAGAGAGCGCCTTGTCTTCGAACTCTTTCAGCTCGGGAGTGATAAAACGCTCGGCGTTTTTCAGGGTCTGGCGGCGGATATAGTCCGCCGGTGCTTTGTCACTCTGGCCGCGGCTGATCTCGATAAAGTAACCGTGCACCCGGTTGTAACCGACCTTTAACGTTGGGATCCCGGTGCGTTCTTTCTCGCGCACTTCCAGCTGTACCAAATAGTCGCCGGCGTTTTCACTGATACCGCGGAGTTCGTCCAGCTCCTCGTCAAAGCCGTCCGCGATCACCCCACCATCTCGCAGCACTACCGGTGGATTCTCCACCACTGCGCGCTCCAGTAACTCTACGGTTTGTGGCCACTCACCCATTTCCTGGCTGAGTTGTTTCAGCAGGCCGGCGTCGGTTTCAGACAATTGACGCTGTAACTCGGGGAACTGGGACAGGGACATACCCAGGCGCGACAGATCCCGCGGACGGGCGGAGCGCAGGGCCAGGCGGCCGAGAATGCGCTCCATATCGCCGATGGGTTTCAGGGCTTCGCGCAGGGGCTCGAAGCGGTAATCCTCGATCAGCGCGGTGATTGCCTGCTGGCGTTGCTGCAGGGTATGCAGGTTGCGCAGGGGATTGTTCAGCCAGCGTCGCAGCAGGCGGCTGCCCATTGCTGTTTTACAGGCGTCGAATACGGACAGCAGAGTGTTGTCGTCACCGCCGTTCAGATTGGTATCGATTTCCAGGTTGCGGCGACTGGCGGGATCCAGGGCCACGGTATCTTCGCTGCGCTCGGTGCGCAGGGTGCGGATATGGGGCAGCTCGGTGCGCTGGGTATCGCGGGCGTATTGCAGCAGGCAACCGGCGGCACACAGCGCGGCGTGCATATGGCTGCAGCCAAAGGCTTCCAGATCCATGGTGCCAAACTGGCGGTTCAGCAGGCGCAGGGCGCTTTCCAGGTCGAATTCCCAGGGCGCACGGCGGCGCATACCCGGGCGGCGCTCGATTTCCGCGGGCAGGGTGAGGTCTTCGGAAACCAGCAGTTCAGTTGGGCTGTAGCGCTGTACCTGTTCCGCCAGGGCTTCCAGGGTTTCGACTTCCTGCACGGCGAAGTGGCCGGTGCCCACATCCAGCAGCGCCAGGCCGAATTTCTCACCTACGAGCACGGTCGCTGCCAGCAGGTTGTCCCGACGCTCGTTCAGCAGGGCCTCGTCGGTCACCGTACCCGGGGTGACGATGCGTACCACCTTGCGCTCCACCGGCCCTTTTGAGGTAGCCGGATCGCCAATCTGCTCTGCGATCGCCACGGAGACCCCGGCCTTAATCAGCCGCGCCAGGTAGCCTTCGGCCGCGTGATAGGGAATCCCCGCCATGGGAATCGGCTGACCGCCAGACTTGCCGCGGGCGGTCAGGGTCACATCCAGCAGCTCCGACGCGCGCTTGGCATCGTCGTAAAACAGCTCGTAGAAGTCGCCCATGCGGTAAAACACCAGCTCCTGGGGGTGCTCAGCCTTGATCTTCAGGTACTGGGCCATCATCGGCGTATGTTCGGGCTTGGCGGTTTTGGCGGCTGTTGCGGGCATATTGAGAAAATTCTTTTTAAATCAGTGGGTTATGTCAGGTTTGGCTGTGGAGGTTGGATTCGGTTCCCCCCCGGGGTGGGGCGGAAGAAGCAAGCCGGCAAGGATACCAAAGCGCTACCCGACAGACTATCGGGAGCTGCAGGAGAAGAGGTGCGCATCAGCAAGACCGACCACTTATCGAGAATTGTTAACAATTAAATATTGACATTGCGCCGCAGGAAACAGAGGATGGGCGCGCGGCTATTCTCGGGGGGCACTTTATGACTGGTGCTCACCCCGGTAGGCCGCGAGGAAGGTTCAACTCAATAATGAAAAAGCGCTCGAAACTCGGTCACCGCTTTGGTGTGCAGTCTGAGCATCGAGCCTACAGATGGAGAGAGAGCATCCATGCCTATCTATAACAAGCGCTTCACCCTGAGCGCCTTGTCCGCTGCCGTGATCTCGGCTGTTTCTGCAGGCGCTTACGCCCAGGAAACCGGCACCAGTGCGCTAGAAGAAATTACTGTGACCGGTATTCGTCAATCCCTCACTAACGCCATGGACGTCAAGCGCGACTCCGCCGGCGTAGTGGACGCGATTTCGGCAGAAGACATCGGTAAATTCCCGGACACCAATCTCGCAGAATCCTTACAGCGAATTACCGGTGTATCCATCGACCGCAGCAACAACGAAGGTAATAAGGTTACTGTGCGCGGCTTTGGCCCCAACTTTAATCTGGTGACCCTGAATGGACGGCAGATGCCGAATTCATCGGCGCTGCAGTCTGAAGGTATTAACCGCAGCTTCAAATTCGCGGAAATTTCTGCGGAAAGTGTCAGTGGCGTAGAGGTATTTAAAACCGGTAAGGCAGATATTTACTCCGGTGGTATCGGCTCCACCATCAATATCAAGACCGCACGGCCATTCGATTACGACGGGTTTGTCGCCAGCGCCAGCGTGAAAGGTGTCATGGACACCAGTGTCGAAAAAGGTGATACCGTCACTCCGGAAATCGCCAGTATGGTGAGCAGCACCTTTTTCGAAGATAAACTTGGTGTCCTGGTAGCGGTGTCCCACGCGGTGCGCGATAGCCGCAGTGAATCGGTGAGCACTCAGGCCTGGGTTCCCAACTACGGTGCGGCCGACACTTCGGCCATTGATCGCAATAAAAACCCGGAAGCCACTTATTGGGCCCCCTGGACCTTTGACGTAGACGTGGCCGACCACCAGCGGGAACGTCAAAATGCGCAGCTGGTTGTGCAGTTTGCGCCGGTAGACAACGTAACGGCGACCCTGGATTACACCGCGTCCCGCTACGACGAAGATATTTCCATGAACCGGACTAGTGTCTGGTTTGACAGCTCCACCGGTGTAACGGACAGCAATGGTACCGTAATTAACCCGAGTGTCCTGAACGACGAGCTCAATTTCTGGGCGTGGAATTATCAGTTTGTAACCGAAAACGACTCTGTCGGTTTGAATGTCGAATGGGATGCAACCGAATCGTTGAGCTTCGGCCTGGACGTGCACGATTCTACTTCTCACTCCCAGCCGGGCGGGATTCCCGCAGAGACCATCGCGAATACCAAAAACCCGGGTAAGTTGGTGGATATTACCGCGGACTTTTCCAGCGGTAGCGGTTTGCCAGGTATCAGCTTCGATGATTCTGCTCTCGCTGGTGGTGCGTTCGCCCCAGAAAATATCGTATCCGACCTATTCCAGGAGCGAGGACTGGAAATCGAAAACCAGATTCAACAGTTCCAACTGGATGGCACTTGGGAGAACCTGGGCGACGGGGCACTCAAAACCATCAAATTTGGTATTGCCAGTACGGATTACAAGGTAGATTCCTACGATAGCCAATCTTTCGCCTTTGTAGATCTGGGCGACTTGGCATCTCTTGGTATCGACTTTGAGCAGCTGGGTGACTTTGGCGATCAAATTGGCAGTAATGCTGGCCTTTTCCCGCTGCTGGCAGACTATGAGGCATCTGACTTCATTGAGGCAGTTAAAGCCAGTGGTCAGTACTTCGAGGCAACGCCAACCTTCAACAAGGTGGAAGAAGAAACCCTGGCGGCCTTTGTTACGGCTGATTTCGAAACCGAATTTAACGGTTACCCGGTTCGCCTGAACGCCGGGCTGCGATTTGAAGATACAGAAGTGGTCGGTACTTCAATCCAGAATGGTATTCTCGGTCTTAGCTACTGGCACGACGAAGAGCTGCGCGAAGTCAATGATGACACACCAAGCGCCGATACTCTGGAAGGGGATTACACTCGCTTCCTGCCGAATCTGGATGCGAGTATTGAGTTGAGTGAGGAACTTGTTGCCCGCGCTTCTTACAGCCGCACCTTGAGCCGCGCGGACATCTCCGCGATGTTCCCGTCCACGTCCCTGAATGTGTCACGTCCCGGCGGCCCGTTTAACGCCTCTCAGGGCAATCCGGGTCTGTTGCCGATTACCTCCGATAACTTTGATCTGTCGATAGAGTACTACTACGACGAGGGTAGCTATGCATCTGTGGGCTACTTCAAGAAATACGTTGAGAACTTTATTGGCGCAACGTTTGAAGACCGTGTGATCACCGACGTCAACGGCAATCCGATTACAGACCCGAGTGTTAACCCGCGCCCGGGCTGCCCTGATGCCAGTGGGTCAAACCCGGCTTGTCTCGGTAATGCGAGTGATCCGGTGGTGACCTGGAATGTGGCCACCCCCGGCAATTTGGAGGATGCTGAGGTTTACGGCTGGGAGCTGGCCGTCCAACATATGTTTGGTGATACCGGATTTGGTGCAATCTTTAATGCAACCATCGTCGATGGTGATGTCGAATACGACGTGTACGACAATGAAAATGTGTTTGCTCTGACCGGTATGAGCGACTCCGCCAACTTGATCGGCTTCTACGAGAAAGACGCATTCCAGGCGCGTTTGGCTTACAACTGGCGCGATGATTTCCTACTGGCTACCCGTCAATCCCAGATTGGGGGGCAGCCTGTGTTCAATGAAGCCTACGGCCAGTGGGACCTGAATGCCAGTTACGATGTGACTGAGGATATCTCCGTGTTTGTGGAGGGGCTGAACATTACTGAAGAAACCATCCGTCGTCACGGTCGGTTCGCCAATCAGCTGGTCAGCGCCCAGCAGTATGGGGCTCGCTACAACATCGGCGTACGCGCCAAGTTTTAAGTGAGCGCTGGATTGTTCATGTAGTACCAGGGAGGGCTGCCACAGATGTGGTGGCCCTCTTTGTTTTCACCGTATAAAAACCAGAGGTCAGAAATGACTGATCCAATAAAATCCGTCGTTATTCTCGGTGGTGGTACCGCAGGCTGGATTACCGCGGGCACCCTTGCTGCACGCTTCAACAGGGACCAGGCCAATCCGGTTCGTGTCACTCTGGTGGAATCGCCGAATGTGCCGACCATTGGCGTAGGTGAAGGCACCTGGCCCACCATGCGTACAACCCTTAAAAAAATGGGTATCCGTGAAACCGACTTTATCCGCGTGTGCAACGTGGGCTTCAAACAGGGCGCCAAATTTGTGCGCTGGACCACGGGTGCAGAGGACGATTTTTACTATCACCCACTAGTGCTGCCGGAGAACTTCAATCAGTTCAATCTTGCTCCCCAGTGGTTGTGTGGGGACCGGAATCAATCTTTCTCCGATATGGTGTGCCCTCAGGAAGCCCTGTGTGAGCACAACCGCGCGCCCAAACAGATCGGCACCCCGGAATACGCCGCCGTTGCCAATTACGCCTACCACCTGGATGCCGGCAAGTTCTCAGGTTTCCTACAAAAACACTGCATAGAACATCTGAACGTGCGTCATATCCTCGCGGATGTCACCGGCGTTACCGAATTGGCGAACGGCGATCTTGAGTCCCTGCAGACAGAGACTGCGGGGGATATTGAAGGTGATCTGTTTATCGACTGCAGTGGCTTTCGCTCGCGCTTACTGGGTGATCACTACGGGGTGCCGTTCCGTTCCTGCAAAGACGTGCTGTTTATCGACAACGCGCTGGCCGTTCAGATCCCGTACGAGAACGAAGACAGCCCCATTGCCACTCACACCATCTCAACCGCCCAGAGCGCCGGTTGGGTGTGGGATATCGGCCTGCAGAATCGCCGCGGAGTAGGGCATGTATTTTCCAGTGCGCATATCGATGAAACGGGAGCCTACCGCGAGCTCGCCGCTTATCTGAACCTGAGTGAGGCAGAGCTGGATAGAATGGGGGTGCGCAAAATCCCCATCGTGCCCGGCCACCGGGAAAAGTTCTGGCACCGCAACTGTGTCGCAATCGGTCTCTCTGCTGGCTTCCTGGAGCCGCTGGAAGCCTCGGCGCTGGTGCTGGTGGAAATCTCCGCGAGTATGATTGCCGAGCAGTTCCCCGCAAGCCGGGCTGCAATGGATGTTGTGGCACGGCGATTCAACGATACCTTCCTGTACCGCTGGGACCGCATTATCGACTTCCTCAAGTTGCACTATGTACTTACCAAGCGCACGGATAGCCATTTCTGGCTCGACAATCGCGACCCAGAAACTATCCCAGCCAGTCTGAAAGAGCTCCTTACCTTGTGGCGCTACCAGCCCCCGTGGCACGATGACTTCGACCGCGCGGTAGAAGTCTTCCCCGCAGCCAGCTACCAGTATGTGCTTTACGGAATGGGATTCGAGACGGAGCCCAATGCCTTCGGCCTGTCGGAACAGTATCGGGAGCAAGCACAACAGTTGTTCCAGCAAAAACAGAAAGCCACACAGCAGATGCTCGCCGCCCTGGAAAACCACCGGGACCTGATCAACAAAATCTGCCAGCATGGCCTACAAAGAATCTGAAGGAGAGAAATACCATGAGCGCACAAGCAAACCCACGAAATAGCAATGTGGTTGCCCTCAACAACGAAAGCCACCGCAACCTTACCGTCGTTACCAAGCGCGGCGCCGAGTACGGCGAAGCCACCCACCTGGTGCCCGTAGTTGCGAACGAGCTGCGCAACCTCGTGCTCGAATACCCGGTCTGCATCACCAAAGACCCCAGTAATGGCCAGTTCTCCCTGTGTGTACTGCTCGGTTTCGAACCCGGTGAAAACCTCTACCTGAGCGGTGAGAGCTGGGATGCCCAATACATTCCCATGCATGTCCGCCGGCAGCCCTTTATGGTTGGCTACAAAAATCCACAGGCCGGTGCTGGTGAAGACGTTGGTAAAGACAAGGGCGCAGTGATTACCCTGGACCTGAGCAGTAAACGGATTCACGAAAACGGGGGGGAGGGTGAACGTCTGTTCGACGACCAAGGCAACAACACACCATTCATGCAGCAGGTCAGCGACCTTATGGGGCAATTGATGGCGGGTATGGAATCCACCACCGCATTCCTCAAAGCCCTGGCCGACAATGACCTGATCGAACCCGCCCACATCAACGTACAGTTCGCCAGTGGCGAACAGAAGCGTTACGAAGGCCTCTATACGGTCAACGAAGAAAAACTGCAAAAGCTCGACGCGGATAAGCTCGTGCATTTCCATCAACATGGATATTTACAGGCGGCTTACTGGTTGGGGGCTTCTATGGGGCAGGTACGGAAGTTAATTTTTCTAAAAAATAAATTGGGATAGTTTCGAAAGCTTAATGCGAAGGCGGCTGTACCCGGTAGCGGCGCCGCCACCGGGATAGGAAAGAACGGGTTATCCGGTGGGATCGGGACTTGCCGAGGACTCAATCGGATGCACCTGCGGCCATCCAGCGAACTGTCGGTCCCGCGCTGGATCTGCATCCCACGGCCAGCACTCCAGCCGATATTGCCCTTCCGAATGATCCACCACCGCAATCCCGTATCCCTCACTTTTCAGATTGCGATCGGAAACAAACTTACCCCAAGTCGTATTGTCATCACTGAACTCCGCATGAGTAATCTTCGGATTCGCCGCCGCCAGCACGCGCATATTATTGCCAAACGGATCGGTAAAGTTCCCGGTATTGGGATCGTCACCGTAACGGCCTTCCAGCTTGCCAAAACCCTCAAACCAGCGCTGCCAGAACGCCGCCGAAGCAGGACCTGAGAAGAACAGTGCCCCCGCGCTCTCATCACCCACAGGGAAGGCGCCACTGTACTGCCGCGCCACCAACCCCAGATGCTGGTCCCCCGCAAGCACCAGCGCCTTCGCATCTTCCACCAGCTTCACCGCACGGGTACGCCCATCGGGGGGATAGCAGTTGGCGTCGTAATCAATCAACCCCTTGCCTTCCTCATCCGTCTGCGGTGAGCCCCAGATAGAGGCGGTCAGGCAGATTTTCGGCAGACCCGGGTCCATCTTCGCCCAGTCCTGCAGGAACTGCTCCTGCCGTTGCCCCAGCAACTCGCCGGTAACCGTCAGACGATCCGCTTCATAGTCCGGTGCGGATTTGAACTTGCGATCCTCCACCATCGCGAAACTGGTGCCGCCGTAAACAAAGTGCGCATAGGTCACCGGAATCCCGTGGCGAATGGGTGTCGGGTCGTAGGCATCCGGCGTGTGGCTGCTCTGAATGCGGTACACCATTTTCACCAGCTCGATATCGTGCTTGAAGCCACCATCTTCCTCCCGGGGCCCACCACTGCCATCGCCTTTATTGCCCCACAGGTTGCCTTGCAGAACGTCGTGGTCATCCACCAGTACAATGGAAGGGCGGTTGCGCACGGATTCGCGGAAGGTCCAGTACCACAGGTACCAGCGGTATAGGGTATCCAGCTTCGCCTGGGGGGTATCACGGCCGTAGCGGGTGGGGAATGTCTCGTAATACTGGTCCCCGGCAAACACGTACAGGTCCGGTTGGTGACTGTCGCAGTGGGAAACCAGGGTGTTGTGGGGGAAGAAAATACTGTCCTTGGTGTAACGCCCGAGAATACGCTCTTCCGGAATATGCTTTTTGTACTCCGTTTCATCGAGGCTTTTCGCCGTGGGAATGATGCAGGAATAGAGCGCGATTTTAAGTGGGCGGGACTGGCCCGGATCACGGGCGATGGTACCGGAGTAGAGCGCCGCTTCGCTATTGGTAAAACGCACACGATATTCGTGGTCTTTGCTCGCATCCCACCCGGCGATACGGAAGGCCGCGACATAGCCGTCCTCGATGGGTCGCTCGGCGCCCAATTGCCACTGATTAGTGCCAACCGCTCGATACTCCAGGATAGCGTTTGCAGTCGCCGTCAGATCGATCGGCATAAACTGGGCGGAAAGTTTCATCACAGCCTGATTATTACCGCAGTTCAGACTGTGCATACAACCCATCACCTGCCCGAGCTGGCGCTGTGGATGCTCGGCAATTTTCTCCCCACCGGTTTCGATATCCGCAAACCACCAGCGTGCACCGGCGGCATTCGCGGGCGGAGAGGAAACCAGCATAATACCGCCGGTCAGTTGCTCTGCTGGAACCTCGGTGCGGACCGCAAAGCCGAACTCCTCGCCACTGTGTGCATCGCTGGCTATCAGTCGCACATCAAAGCGGCCGTTTTTGACCGGGTCGATATGGCAGTCCAGCAGGATTTCCCGCTGGCCGACTTGAGCGATGCTGACACTGCCTTCCCGCTCCAGCTGGGTAAACGCCATGCTGTGGTCCTGATCGGAAAAGTCGCGGAAGCCGAGATTACCGCTTTCATCCAGCACCGCCATAAAGCCGCCGTTGGTGCCGCCAGCGCGCTGTGCCAGCGCCGCGCCGCGGTAGTCCAGCTCGCCGGCGCCGACGCCCAGTAGAAATCCGCAAAACCCTTTGGCGTCCGGTGTCAGCAGACCGACACGGGCGCGGATGCGGCCGGGTTTGTGGGTGTTTATCAACTCCCGTGTCAGCAGGGCAGCGGTGCGTACCTCAAAGGTTTTGTCCCCTTGCAGGCACTCCAGGCGCCCCTCACGGCACTGCCAGTCCTGCAGGCGGTTGCCCCAGAAGTGGCCGCCGAGCCAGTGTTGAGTACCACGTGGTAGGCTGCCAAGTGGCGTAGTCTCCACCAGCTTTGGGCGCGCCGCTGCCATGGCAACCGCAAGGGAAGGCGATATGGCTGGTGCCAGAGCGGCACCGGAGCCGAGCTTCAGAAAGCTTCTTCTTTTCATGGTTGGTTTTCCGTTTTCTCGATCGGATTTATTGTTCGCTGCGTGCGGGCATTGTTAGGTAATGACGAAATACTTCGGCATCCACCAGCGCTCCTTTGTGTTGAATCACCAGTGCAGACACTCTGGCGGCACAGGCAATGGCTTCGCGTGGGCTCAAGCCCTGGCTGCGGTAGGCGAGGTAGGAGCCATTGAATGAATCCCCGGCAGCAGTGGTATCCACTACTTGGGCAACCGGCGTAATCGGCTCAACAAAGTGTTCCGTTGGCCCGCGGTAGCAGACCCCGTTGGGGCCGTCCTTGATCACCAGCTCTTCGATATCAAAGCCGTCCAGGAAATCGCAGGCACTGTCAAAGCTGTTCACTCCGTACAGAGCCGACAGGTCCTCAATACCGGGCAATGCCAGGTGCGCGTACTCAAAGGCACGCGCGTACTCCGCTCTGGTCTCTTTTACGGAGTTCCACAGCTTGGGGCGGTAGTTCGGATCAAACACAATGCGGGTGCCGGCGTCGTGCAGCTGCTCCAGCAATTCCCAGAACGCAGGGCGGGAATTGGGGGTTAATACGGCCAGAGAGATACCACTGAAGAAAAACAGATCCGGACGCGGGGCGATGCCGCAGGGCAGATAACCGCCATCCCCAGTCACCTGGGTGGCTTCGCGGAACAATGGCATCACCTCCCGGGCCGCAGAGTCCGAGCGCCAGTAGCTGAAGCTGCGCTCACCCCGGTTATCGGTATTGACCATATACAGCCCCAACTGGCGTGTGGGGTGGCGGAAAACCAGTGAGGTATCGATGGATTCCTGCGCCAGGGCAGACACCAGCCCATGGCTGGCCGCATCGTGGCCCACGGCAGTCATCAGGCGCACCCGATCACCGGAACTGGCCAGTCTCTTGAAGTACACCGCCACACTGTGCACATCCCCAGCGTAGGATTGCTGGAACATTCCGGGGGTCCGTTGGCTGAATTCCACCATGCTCTCTCCCAGAATTACCAGATCTGTCATACCAGTCACCTTTATACGTTGCCTTATACGCGCCGTCTGGGACAATTTGCGCCATCAAATGAATGAATGACAGTTAAGTCTTGCCGCTGCGCGGTGAGTGCCTGGGGCGAGAGGATTGCATCTTTACTCCCCCAAAGCGACCTTGTAAATTGTCAACAACGGGCTGCCAATAAATGAGTAGCTAGTTAAAAAATACTTATAAAACAATAACTTGAAAGATTGAGGTTCGGATCGCCTCACTCTGGCTGCTGACGCCCCGTTCACCAACCATTAAACAATGGTTTTTAATTGTTAACAATCAACAGTTGACATAATTTCCGGGGTTGGTGGATGATTAAGCCATCGATGGAAGAAACCCACTAGATAACAAAACCGGGTCTTCTTTCGAAAACTAGGGGCGGCGCCACTAGCGGTATCAGTGAATGCCGAATTGATAATAAAAATGCGATCCGATGGAGAGAGTTAGCCATGTCTACGTCCACTGTACGTAATCGCTTCCGTATGTCTGCACTGTCAGTTGCCGTACTGTCCGCTTGTAGCGGCCAGGCACTCGCGCAGGAAACCGAAGACCCAAGCCAATACGAAGCACTTGAAGAAGTTCAGGTGACTGGTATTCGTGCCAGTATTGAAAAGTCCATTGATGACAAACGCTACGGCGGCAACATCAAAGACACCATCAACGCCGAAGACATCGGTAAAACCACCGACCAGAACATCGCCGAAGCACTGTCCCGTGTGACTGGTGTTTCCATGCAGACTGCCGACGGTGAAGGCACCACTATCACCGTGCGCGGTGCGAATGCGCAGCAGAACAACATCAGTTTGAACGGTGTGCAGCTGGGTTCTACGGGATTCAGTCAAGCAGTGGACCTGTCAGCTTACTCCGCAGATATACTTTCAAAAATTGAAGTGGTGAAAACCCCCAGCGCGGACCACGACGAGGGGTCCCTGGGTGCGAATATCAATTTGGTTTCTGCCAAGCCGCTGGAAGTTACCGAAGGGCTGAATATTACCGGCCAGGGTCGCTACAACGACCTGGCGGAAGGTGAAGATCATAAAGCGTCTGTTACGTATACCGGCAAATTCTTGAATGATACTGTGGGGATCATTGTTACCGCATTTGACGAGACGAACTCGGTCCGGAAGGACCAGTACGAAGCTGAAGATTTTGTAGCAAAGACTTCCCGGATCGCTCGTGACCAGAATGGCAATATCATCGAAGATGTCACGGGTATCGCCGTTCCGTTTTCACATATGCAGCTGTTTCAGAATGAACGAGATCGCCAGGGCGTAAATCTCGGTTTACAGTGGTATGCAACGGAAACCACTGAAGTTAATGCAAATGTTAGCTGGAACAAGCAGGATATCGTGTCTACTATGCACGACCTGAGAACTCGCATCGGTGATTACGAAAACATGATCGAAGGGGAGACGGTCGCCGGTATCAATATGGACCCCGCTGAATGGACTGATCCTCAGCAAAATTGGCATGTCTACGACACCGAAACCCAGACGTTTACAAAAATGGTAAACCGTACGGCGTTGGGTGATATTTCTCAGGGCACCAATAACTTTTCAAATGAGAACACCATTGTCTCGCTGGATTTGACTCAGCAGATTGGTGACTCGATTGTTGTATCTGGTGGTCTCAACTATTCCAAAGCAGAGCAACTTCCCGGTCAATCTTTGTATGTAAACATGCAGAACTTTGACCGAATCAATGCGACGCAAATGATGAATACCCACCCGGATGATTTAGAGCCGGTGGGCTACGATTGTACATCTGGCCGTTGCGTCTTGGTTGGTGGTACCGGGATAGTTGATCATGGCGATGTGTTGCCACCAGATACAGAGCACACGAGAGATAACTATTCGACTACAGGATTTAACCCGGATGATCTCGCTGCTCAACACCTGAGTTATCTGACGAAAACAGACCGAGCTGTTGAAGATACACAGCAGTCTGCCTATTTTGATGTGGATTGGGATGTGGATTTTGCCGGCGTTAATAAATTAGAGTTCGGTGCAAAATTCTCCGATCGAGAGAAGTTCGTCGACAACCAAATGGCTGTCTTTAATAACGTAACAGAGGGTACCGTAACTCGCGATCCTGTTACTGGCGAGGTGTTCACGACTGTTCGCGGGATGACGGATATCAGCGGTACCAATATTGCCGGTGGTGAGTTCCCGGTTGACAACTTTATGGAGTCGCTGGGGTACGGCCGCGATAATATCACCGACGGCTGGGCGGTTGTCTCCGCTGAAAAAGCATTTATGGCCGCCCTGGGTAATACAGACGTAGATTATCTCCCGGACAATACCGAAACACGCCTGACCGAGCTGGATAATCAAGCTGTTTATCTGAAAGGGAATTTTGCGTTCCTGGATGACCGCCTGACTGGTGACATTGGGGTTCGTTACGTGAAGACTACTGTGGAAGCTGAAGGCTATTCCGGTGTGAACTTCCATTCTGACCCGAATAACAATGGCTTAGTGTTCGACCCGTTCGCCCTTGAAGCCTTGCGTGATTCATCCAATCCGCTTTGCCCCGATATCCTGTTTTACGGTGGAACTAACTGGAATGATGAAACTCGTTGGTCTCGGGTAGATGGTCAGGGCTATGACACCATGGGAACTGAAACTCGCGAAGATGATGTTCCTCTTCCTGACGCAGGTGCCTGTTTTGAACCACTTGCCGTTAAAAATAATTGGGCGGGCGCAGAAATTGCAGAATGGTGGCTGTGGCGCCATTCCGATACGTCCACCGAGTCTTTCAATATCTATGGTGAGCGCCAGTTCGATGAAGATGGCAATATCATTCCTGGCCCGGATTTGAGTCAGCGTTCTTTCGCGGTTGAGGATGAGCATGAATATAGTGCGGTCTTGCCAAGCTTGAACCTGAACTACGTTATTAACGATGAAATGGTTGGGCGTTTCGCCGTGTCCAAAACCATGGCTCGTCCGCAGATTGACTCGCTTCGCCCCGGATTCAAGGTGGTAGAGAGTATTTGGGGAGATCGTACAGGTAGCGTGATTACGCTGTACAACACCAAGTTGGATCCGCTGGAGTCAAATAACCTTGATCTTTCTTTCGAGTGGTATTTCTCCGATAACGCCTTGTTTGCCGCTGGATTGTTCTACAAGGACATGACTAACTTCGAAGAATCGCAGACCATCGTTACCTATATGGATGATTTGCGTGACCTGGGGCTGGACGAAAATGAAGAGCCCTATGAGGCTGCGGACTTGATCAAGCAAGCCGGTGATCTTGAAAACTGTATGCCTAAGCGTATGCAAGGCAATGTGATGCTGAATGAAGATTGGGCATTCTCAGGCGATCCTGAGCAGATGTGTGCCCAGTTCCGCACCACGCAAATCAAAAATGGCAAAGGTGCTCAGATTCAAGGTTTAGAGCTTCAGTACACGCAAACGTACGATATGCTCCCGGGCGTATTTGGTGGCCTCGGTACCATGTTCAACTATACGTTCCAGGATAGCGCTTACGAACAGGAAGTTTCCTCACTGGATTCGAATGTCGTTCTCCCGGAGCTACCCGTAGCGTACACACCAGAGCACAGCTACAACGCGACCGTATTCTGGGAGCAGAATGGGCACCAGTTACGTCTTGCCTACCAAGGTACCTCCGATCAGTTGGCACAGCGTAGCTGGAACAATGGTGCACTTTGGCAGGAAGGTCGTCAAACTCTCGATCTGTCTGCCAGCTATGCGCTAAACGACAATGTGACGCTGTCTTTCCAGGCTACTAACCTGACTGATGAAGGCGTTCGCACCTATTATACTAGCCGCTTTATGGACCTGGGTGAGGTAGATGCGGATGGAAACAGCGTGTTGTTTGACGAAGGAAACCCACTGGATGGAGATGCGACAAAGTCACGTACTGTAGTGGACTATCGCACCGGTCGTACCTTCCGCTTCGGTGTGCAGGCGCGCTTCTAAGTCTTCCCCAATCAGATTGTCATTCCTTGCCGCGTTTGGAAACAGACGCGGCTTTTTTTCACCCATTGTCTGGTGTTTGTATGGATCGAAGACGCTTTCTTAGAAATATATCTATTGTACTTGGGTGCGGCGCACTCGCCAATGATGTTGCAGCTTTGGATGCTGCGCTGGACTTTTCCGGGAAGCCGTCCGGCTTTCTAGGGCCAGATGAACTGGAGTTCGTTTCTCAAATCTCAGATATTGTCATTCCACTGTCAGATACACCCTCGGCCAGTCAGGCAGGGGTGCCGGAGTATATCGATTTTTACCTAGGCGAATTTATGGAATTCAAAGCAAGAAATTTGTTTGTCGATGGCTTGAGGGGCTTGTGCGATCAATCAATAAAAGAGTTTCTGGCACTATCCGATGAACGCAAAACAGAAAAAATTCAGTCTCTGGATGATCGGCTGGGCTCTTCCGGACAGGACGCTACCTACAAACAGCTCAAAGAGCTCATCGTAATCGGCTACTACACCTCCCAAGTCGGCGCCACTCAAGCGCTGCGTTATGACCCGGTTCCGGGACCCTACAAAGAAATCAAGCTGGCAGAAGTAGGGCGCGCCTGGTTGTAACATGCTATAGGTTTGAAGGAAAACAATAATGAGCAACACCGAATATGACGTAATCGTCGTCGGTTCCGGTATGAGCGGCGGATATGCGGCGAAAGAGTTCTGTGAAAAGGGTTACAAAACCCTGGTGCTGGATCGGGGCGAGATGGTCAAACACCGGCAATATAAAACCGAGGGCAAGGCGCCCTGGCAGATGCCGTTCAGGGGGAATGTGCCGGAGGAGTTCAAGGCGGAGCAGCATATCCAGAAGGATGTGTATATCTACAACGATTATACCCGCCATCATCTGATCAATGATCGCGATCATCCCTACGAGCAGAAGAAGCCGTTTATCTGGTACCGCGGTGCGACTGTTGGTGGCAAGTCGCTAATCTGGGGGCGCCAGAGTTACCGTTGGAGCAAACTGGATTTTGAATCCAACAAGATGGATGGCAACGGTATCGATTGGCCGGTGCGCTATGAGGATATCGAACCCTGGTACGACCGGGTGGAGCCGTTCGTGGGAATTTCCGGTAGCTATGAAGGACTCGACGTTTTGCCGGACGGCAAATTTCTACCGGCATTGCCGCTCAATGTGGTGGAACGGGATATGAAAAAGAAGATCGAAGAAACCTTTCCCGACCGTCACTTTATCCCCGCGCGGGTCGCGCATCTCACGCAGCCCCAGAAGCAGCACCTGGAACTTGGGCGGGTGCAATGCCAGGCCCGCAGTGAGTGTCCTCGCGGTTGTTCATTTGGTGCCTACTACTCGTCCAACTCGGCGGCGCTACCGGCCGCCGAGCGCACCGGGAATATGACGCTGGTGGCGAATGCCCAGGTTCAGGAGGTGCTCTACGATCAGGGCTCCGGGCGTGCCAGTGGAGTTGCCTATGTAGACACGCGCACTGGGGAGCGCAAACAGGTGCGCGCGCGGGTGGTGTTTATGTGTGCTTCCACCTTGGCCTCTGTACAGATTCTGCTGAATTCCAAATCTGAAACTTTCCCGGAGGGGATTGGCAACCGCTTCGATCTGCTGGGCCGCTATATTATGGATCATTGTGGTGGCGGCGGGGCCTCTGGCATGGTGCCCGGCTATCTCGAAGACTATTACAAGGGCCGGCGTCCCGGGGGTGTGTATATTCCTCGGTTTCGCAATATTCGTGAAAAGCACAGTGCGTTTGAGCGCGGGTATGGATTTCAGTGCGGGGCCAGCCGCGCAGGGTGGCACTGGGCCAAGAGCGGCAAAGGTATCGGCAACGCGTTCAAGGAGAAGGTCAGTCAACCTGGCAACTGGTATTTCACTATGTGGGGCTTTGGTGAGAGCCTGCCGAAATACGAAAATCGGGTTACCCTCCACCCCAGTAAGAAAGATCGTTGGGGCATGCCGATTCTGGTGACGGATGTTGCCTACGGAGAAAACGAGAGCGCTATGGTGAAAGACATGAGCGAAACCGCCGTAGAGATGTTGAAAGCGGCCGGTTTACAGAATATCCGCCCGTTTGAGGGCGAGGCGCCCCCGGGTGGCGCCATTCACGAAATGGGTGGCGCTTGTATGGGGCGTTCGGTGGAAACCTCGTACCTGAACAGGTGGAACCAGTGCCATGATGTGAAGAACCTGTTTGTCACGGACGGCGCAGCCTTCTCGTCCGTATCCTGTGTGAACCCTTCGATTACGTTTATGGCATTTACCGCGCGGGCGGTAGACTATGCCGATCAGCAGATGCAACAGGGGTTACTTTAAATGGCCGGGAAGAACAATTTGAAAAATTCGACAGCGAAGCGGGCGCTAACGTTACTCGCGCTGATGGCCACCACACCAGTATCGGCGGCTCAGTTCAAGACGCTGCTGTTTACCAAAACGGCGGGCTGGCAACACGAGAGTATTCCGGCAGCGGTTGCCGCGGTAACGGAACTCTCCCGCCTGCACGATTTCGAGGTGGTGCACACGGATGATAGTGAGGCGTTTACTGCAGAGAACCTGCAGCAGTTCGATGTGGTGGTTTTTCTGTTGACTACCGGTGATGTGTTGAATGAACGACAACAGGACGCGTTTCAGGCGTTTATCCGTTCCGGCAAAGGCTATGTGGGTGTGCATTCGGCGGCGGATACCGAGTACGACTGGCCCTGGTACCGGGGCCTGGTTGGGCGGAATTTTTTGATTCATCCGGCAGTGCAGTCCGCGAAAGTGCATGTGCTGGAAGCTGGCTTTCCGGGTGCCGAGTATATGCCTGCCCGTTTCCTGTGGACGGAGGAGTATTACACCTATGGGCCTGAACACAGCGACTCTCTGAACTACCTTTTGTCGGTGGATGAAACCACCTACAAGGCGCAGGCCGCATGGGGTGAAGTTAATTCGGAGGGGATGGGTAAGTTCCACCCCGTGGCGTGGTACCAGCAATACGATGGCGGCCGCGCTTTCTATACCGGCCTCGGTCATTTGCCGGCGTCTTACGGTAATGCCATGTTCCTGTCGCACCTTTATGGGGGTATATACTGGGCCGCGACCGGGAAAGGCATCGACTAACTACCAGCGATCTCTACATTTGACGTTTACTGAATCATTAAAAAACCCCGCCCTGTTATCAGGGCGGGGTTTTTTTGTTTGAGACGATAAGTCTGTAAGTCGACTTAATTACGCACTGGTGTGGTGCTGTAGTCTTTGATAATCAGATTAGCGACGGTCAGATCACCGTTGTGACGGAAGTCCACGCTGATCGTGTTGTTTGCCTGCAGTATGTCAGCCGGAACGGGAATCTCCAGGGTGTTGAAGTACCGTTCTGCAGCGTTCTGCTTGCGTCCACGCCAGTCCAGTGGCGTCTCAACGGTCTGGCCATTGATGGTCAGGCTGTCGATCTGCAGCAGGCTGTCAGGGGTGTCGTCTTCACCTGGGAACAGGGCTACCGTGAGTCGCAGTTGTGCTTCGGCATAGCCCGAGGGAACAGCGACATTGTTCACCTGCAGTGATTTTGCTCCGCCAGCTACTGTAATACGGTGCGGTTCGCTACCACCACTGACACTGTTACCGAAGTACTTCTTCTCGTTCATGGACTGGTTGATCGCCACATTGTTGCTCAGAGTGTAGCGCAATACCACTGTGCCATCGGCAGCCAGCGTGAGCTTGCTCGGAGCTTGCTGCATATGATGCCGATCAGTGATGGTGTCGAAGCTGCTGTTGAAATGCATGTTGCGCATTTCAACATTCTGAACTGCCGATCCGAGGCCAGCGACATCGAGGTCGATGGTGGTGGCGACGGTTTCTAGGTTGTTGATGATCACGAATACTTCGTTTCCATCTACATAGGACTGCACTTGTACGTCGGCATCGGAGGAAACAGCATCCACTCGCGTGCCGTCTACATCGGCCCACAGCTCGAAGAACTGAATGTAGTCGGACCAGTGCCAATCGTCATTGTTCAGCTGAGACTCTTTCATCATGCTGTAGTGGTAGGGCGCGGTACAGGTGCGCACTTCTTCATAGCCACAACCGAATGGTTTGTAGCCCCACAGTGGTTTCGCAGGGGTAAACGGCATGGACTTTATGACGTAGTCAGGTCGATCCAGGATCTGCATCAACATGGCGTTAAAGGATTTGACCACCTCAGACTCGTAACGACTGTTGTGCGCCAGGTAATCCCAGCCACCCTGTACCGCACCGTACTCGGAAAGTACGATTGGTGTGCGGTTGGCTGCGCCATTTTGATGGACGTCATACCACTCCATCATGTCCAGCATGGCCGGTAGGTGCCCACCGCGGCGTAATGTGGACGTTGAATCGTTGGAGACGCCCGGCCAGTCGTACACATGCACGGCATAGAAGTCCATGTTGTGGCCGGCAGCATCCATAAAGCCTTTCCACATTACATCCCACTGGTACCAGTCTTGGCTGCGGGTATCATCAACCGTTGTGGTCATCGCATTGCGGAAGAAGGCTCTTGCGGCTTCCTGTACTTCTGGGTCTTCGTTGGTAATCCACTGATCATAGTTATCGTCGCCGAAGCGGGAGATACCATCGCGGCGATAGAAGTCATGCTGACCCCAGGTCATGCCGCCAATCATCGGTGCTTCGTTACCGAGTTTGGAACGGATTTCCTGCGCAACCAGATTGTGGTATTCCCACAGCGCTTCCTGGTTGGTGACCATGAACTTACCGGTTTTCATTTCCATGTCCGGTTCGTTAATCACTTCCCAGAATTTTGGCATGGGGTCGCCCACATTGCCGTTGCTGGAGTTGGCGTAGTAGTGCTTCAGATATTGACCCATCCAGGCTGCGGAGGTTTCGATATCCATCGGCTGCCAGCCGTGCCAGGTCTTTCCGTTGTCGTACCAGCTCAGGGTCGGGTAGGTTGGATGCGGGTTGGTACCGGCAATCAGCTCGGTGCTTTCCGGGCTGAAGCGTTTGTAGAAGGCATTCGCTTCGTAGCTCTCGCGGAGTTCCTGACCGCGTGTCACCATGTAATCCATATCCGGCCAGTTGGCTTTGTTTGGATCTTCTTTGGTGTCCTGGAATTTCCAGGTTGCGGTGCCGTTGTCGCGGCCCAGGGTTACGTCGAGAGTGTTCAGGAAATAGTTAAGCTTGTCCGCGTGGCCTTTCCAGTCATTCTCGTAAATGGTGGTGTGCGCAGTGATGTGCCGGTTACGACCGAAATCGGAAACGCCATTGACGCTGTGTTTGATGTTCGCGTTGACCGTTACAGTTGCGCTGTGGCTATTGCCCACCTGTGTGGCGGAGCAGCCGGACTCGTTGGCAAACTCGCCAGCGGGGGTCGAAGGGCAGTTGTCTGCGCTGTTGGCAACACCATCACCGTCGCTGTCGGCAAAGCCGGTACAGCCAGAGGGGTCGACATTCTGACCGTACGGCGTGTTTGCGCAATTGTCGGCGCTGTTTAGTACACCGTCGAAGTCGTCGTCGTCACCGCCCGCGCTGGCACAGCCTACCGCGTTGACAAACTCATCGGCACCCGTAGTCGGGCATTGATCCAGGTTGTCGGTAATGCCGTCTTCATCGGTGTCCAGTTGGGAAGGGGCGCAGCCTACGCTGTTTGCAGTTTCCGCCGGATCGGTGCTCGGGCACTGATCTGAAACATCCGGGGTGCCGTCGCCGTCGCCATCGAGCGCCAGGTCCGCGTCGCCTACACGCTCAAAGATCGCGTAGTCGATATTGAACTGGAAGTCCTGGCTGCCCGCTCCATAAATACGGATGGTGAGGTCGCCAGCGAACAGATTGATTTCGCTGGAGGCATTGAGCAGGTAGAAACTGTCCCAGTCACCCTGGCTTTGTACGTCGGTGGTGTTCTTGATGACCAGCTCACCTTCGTGGTCGGTTGCCATCAGGCCGACAGACGTACCGGAAGTATTGCCAGTACCGACGAAGAATTTCGGACGGTAAAGGCCGGACTGATCCAGGCTCAGGTTGTACTCGAGGTAGTCGCCACTGTTGAAGTAGTTCACTGCCGTGCCACCGTTGATGGCATAGGTCTCGATTTCACCACCCACAATGTGCGCACTTTCAGCCTGCAGGGTGAAGGTGCCGGAAACAGGGCTGCCGTTACCGGGGCTGCTGCCACCAGAGCTGGAGCCGCCGGAGCTTGAGGAGGAGGAACTCGAAGAACTAGAGGAAGAACTTGAGCTGCTGCCGCCAGATGAACTGGAGCTACTGGAAGAGCTCGACGAAGAAGAGCTGGAGGAGCTTGATGAGGAGCCGCCGCCGGAGCCGGAGCCCGCGCCGTCGTAGCTCAACTCAAAGCGGTCCAGGTTCCACTGCCAGTCGTGGGTGCCACCGCCGTACACGCGGATCTGCTGGGTGCCCGCTGGTAGATAGACACTACCACCGGCCAAGGCCTGGAAGTTATCCCAACCGGCGTTGGGAACGCTGGTTTGCGCCAGCGTCTGCCAGCTACCACTGCTATTGTGCTGGAAATCAATGCGGCCGCCGTTAATTGCGGTACCGGCAAAATAGGTGAGGTCGTAGTTGCCTGCCTGCGGAACAGAAATGGTGTATTCCGCATAGTCGCCTTTGTTGACGTAGTTGATCGCCGTCGCGCCGTTTGTGGTGTAGGTGCCGATCTTCTGTGGTTGGCCATCGGCGTAGGTGCCGCCAACCTGTGTGAAGCTTTCCGCTTCCACGGTGAACGCACTGCTGCCACCGCCGCTGCTGGAGCTGCCGCCACTACTACTGGAGCTGCTCGAACTACCACCGGTGTTGACCTGGGTCAGCTCCAGCGCATCCAGGTTCCACTGCCAGTCGTTGCTGCCGGAGCCCACCACGCGCAGGTTCACGGTGCCCGCTGGGAGCGTGACATTGCCCGCATCCAGAGGCTGGAAATTATCCCAGTTTCCGGTGGGAACGGCTTTCTTGACCAGTGAGTTCCAGCTACTGCCGCTACCGATCTGGAAATCGATCTCTGCACCGGAGGCGACACCGGTACCGATCAGGTACTGGAGGTTGTAGGTGCCCGCTTCCGCGATCTGTAAAGAATACTCCGCGTAGTCACTGCGGTTCACATAGTTGATGGCGGTAACGCCATTGACTGAGTAGGTGCTGATTTTTTGAGGCTGGCCATCGGCGTAGGTGCCGCCCACGCTGCTGAAGGCTTCCGCTTCAATTCGATAGTCTGCAGCGGTCGCGGCAGTACTGAAGGCGATACCAGCGGCCAGCACAGACTGTGCCAGCGCCAGTGGGCGCCTGGGGTAGGGGAGTTTCATCGCTTGCTCCGAGATTAAGACACGGTACATCGGGTGTCGTTATTATTTTTGAACCGCTCGGGCGCTTGCCGGTACCTCGGATTGGCGAAGCGCTTGGACGGCGGCTCCAGATCGACTGCAGTTGCCGCGAGTACATCCTGTTGATGCAGGTTTTGGGGTGCGGCGCTGTTAGCGTTATGTCTGCCGTCATAATTATTAAACAATAAACTGTTAACAATCGACAATGTGAATTTGATGGTTTGTCGTGCTTTTCTCCCTGATTCTTTCGGGGATGAGAACTGTCTCTAGAAACGCGATGTGAAGTGGGAAGCGATGGGAAGTAAAGAAGCGGGCCGGTAGTGAGTACCGGCCCGCGAAAGGTGAAAGTCGTAGTTGTTATGTTGGAATGAAGCGCCTGGGTCAGAAATGTGCTTAATTCCGCGCACCGCGCTTCAGGGGTTCGGTGGTGTTGAATACCTGCAAAGTAGCGGTACTCACAAAGCCTCCATCGTCCTCAAACACGATTTCAATATCGTTGTCTTCGCTAAGGAAACTCAGGTCCACCGGTATTTCGAGCACGCCGAAATACTGGGCACGTCCTTTACCGCCGTAGTATTGATCGTAACCCTGGTAGTCTTCCGGTACGGTGACCACATTGCCGTTAACAGTAACGCTTGGGGTGAGGGATTTGCCATGATCGCGTCCAACGCCCAGGCGCAGCACCGCTTCGCCGTTGTCTCCCACAGTCACATCGTCGATTGCAAACTGAAGCTTGGCGTTGGCTGTGATGGCCTGTTTGTATTTGTCGGCGTAGTACTTGGTTTCTGTGGCGTCGCCATCAATCGTGATCGCATCCGCATAGGTCAACTGAAGAATGGTTGTGCCTTCAGACTTCAGTGTGTACATCTGCGGCAGTTCTGTCGCATTACTTTCGTCCAGTACCGGCTTGCCGCCGCTGTCGTAGTGCAGTTCCTTGATGGTTACGCTTTGCAGGCTGTTTCCGTCCACGCCCAGCGCCGCAAGGCTCAGCTCGGTATCTTCCTGCTCCAGGTTATTCAGCACTAGGTAAGCGGTATCGCCATCTACATAGGCGTTCACCTGAACGTCTAGATCGCTGGCCCAGCTATCCACACGGGTGCCTTTTACGTCGGACCAAAGCTGATAGAACTTCACCAATTCCGTGTATACCCAGGCATCACCGGTCTCACCAGCGGCTTCGTGCTTCTGGCGCATCAGGCGGTTGGAATATGGAACGGTTTCCGATTTTCTGCCCCACTCAGCCTTGACGGTAACAAATGGAATCGACTTCAGAATCTGGTCCGGGCGTTCCAGCATGTTCATGGTCAGGCCATTGAGGGCACGCAGCTTGTAGCCGTCTCGCTCCGGTGACCAAGGGTCGTTCATGATGCTGTGGACGGTAGCACCGATCTCGGACACCAAAAATGGCATGCGCTCGCCGGTGGCCATCAGGCTGTACTGCTCCAACATGTCGAAGGTGGCTTCGACGTTGCTGCCACGGCGCAGCTGGCGGGTGCCATTGATGGCCGGGAAGTCATAGAAATGCACCGACAGGAAATCCATGTTCTCACCGGCGATATCGATAAACAGTTTGTCGCGCGCTTCCCAGCGATTGAAATTGTCTTTGTCAAAGTCTGGAAAGGCGACGGTGTAACCGCCAATCAGCACATTATCGTGCGAGGCCTGATTCCAGGCATCGCGATATGCGCGAACTTCATTGGCCACGGCGTTATGGAATTTGAATACGGCTTCTGGTGTGGCCGCTGTCTTCTCATCTTTCGGGTAATCCACCAGCTCGTAGAGCGGCTCGTTCATCACCTCCAGATAGACCGGTTTTGGTTGACCGAACTCGTCGGTCTCACCACGATTGAAATACTCGTAGAGGTAGTTAGCCATGAAGTGCCCGACCGCAGTGCCGAATGGCTCATCTTCGGTATCTGTGGTCGAGAAGGACCAGCCCATGCCGGTATCGTCACCGTTTGGCCAGTAGGGGTGCTGCTGGCCGCCGACGATCATATCGGTGGCTCTGTGCTCATGTTTTCGCGCGAGCTGCCAGCGAGCGTCTTCGTTTTTGGTGTAAGTCCAGCGAACACCGCCGGCGTTGGTGACGGCCGTATCAACATCAATGAAGCCCGGACGCGCTCCGTCTTCGGTCAGTTGGCTCAATTGCCATTTCATATCTCCGGTATCACGCCCCAGATAGACGTCGTAGCCTTCCAGGAAGTTGGTCATCAAATCCGGATCTTCGTTGGGAGCATTTCGGGCAGTGGTGTAGTCGAACCATTCGTTTTCCTTATTCGACGCGTGCAGCGTAATGAACTTTCGGCGATCAAACTCCGATTCTCCGCCTACGGAGTGACGCATATTCAGATTGAAATCGACTTTCACTCCGGTATCTGCCGGTGGCTCGGGATGCATCGGCTCTGCTGTGGTCGTTACCGCGTAATCTGCACTGATGCCGCCAATAGAGAGTGTTGCGGTGACTGTGGTGCTGTATTCGGTGCTGGCGGTTACCCGAACCGATACGCTATCCCCGTTCTCCACGGTAGCGGCGTCGCTGCTGAAAGCCCCATTGTTCACCGAGTATTCACCGCCACTGATACTGATATTCGCGGCTGCATTAATACCGGAAACCGTGATTGCACCGGAGGTGTAGGCGGTTCCCATTTCGGCATCGGTAACGGCGGTGAATGAAAACGCATCCGGCCGTGTGTCCTGCTGCGTTTTTCCTCCATCATCCGGGGGCGGGTTGTTGTTGGAACCGCCGCTGCCGCCACCACAGGCAACCAGGGCTGCGGTCAGTGTCAGTAAGGCAAAGCGGGCGGGCAGGGAATGGGGCTTCATCCGTTTTCTCCAAGTGTCTTATTTATTATCGACTTGAATACTAGGGTGGAAGCGAGCATTCTGTAAATGGTGAATTGTTAACAGAATGTTCTGGAGTTCGAACAATTGTGCCATTTGTGTCAGATTGTGTTCTTAATAGGGCTTTGGAAGAGGCGAAATAGATAGAGGAGCAGTGCGTGGAAGATTAGAGTCTGGTCTAACTTTTTATGTTGTTGACTGTTAACAAAAGCGTTAGTGTTTGGGTTAGTGCAGTTCCACCTTTAGTCAATAACCAACAATAATGAGTAAAGCGATGATTGAAACCAGCGCGAAAGTCCAGGCATTCCTCGGTCAGTCCCCCCGTTCCTTTCTATTCCAACGGTGCCTGGATGTCCGGCAGTAAATCCATGCCGGTGGAGAACCCAGCAGACAAGTCCTCACTAGCAACGATTGCTAAAGCCGTCGCCACCGACGCAGAGCAGGCGATTGAAGCCGCACACACCGCATTCCAGTCCTGGCAGGACACCACGCCCGCCGAGCGCGCCGCACTGCTGCGCAAGTTGGCAGATCTGTGTGAGCGCGATGCGGAAGAGCTTTCACAGCTGGAAGCGCTGGATGTAGGCAAACCCGTGGAAAACGCCCGCGGTTTTGATGTGCCCTTTGGTATCGAGTGTCTGCGTTATTTCGCCGATCTGTGCGAGCAGGAACAATTTGAAACCCCGCTGGCCCTGGATGGTATGAAGCAGGCGCGCACGGTACGCCTGCCTTACGGTGTGGTCGGCTTTATCTTCCCCTGGAACTTCCCGCTGACGTTGTGCCAATGGGGCATCGCGCCGGCACTGGCCGCGGGCAATACTGTAGTGATCAAGCCCTCTGAGGTCACTCCGCTTTCTACCCTGTATCTCGCAAAGTTGGCGGAAGAAGCCGGCTTCCCTGCGGGTGTCATCAATGTGCTGCCCGGCGAAGGTCCGGAGGTGGGCACCGTGTTTACCCGTCACCCGAAAGTGCGCTTTGTTTCCTTTACCGGCTCTTCCCGCGTTGGTCGCCTGATCGGCGAAGCCTGCGGTGCGAACCTGAAGCCGGTAAAGCTCGAGCTTGGCGGCAAGGGCGCTTCCATTATTTGTGACGATGCCAATATCAGCGCGGCGGCGGCAGGTCTTGCCGGTGCCATTACGCTGAATACCGGGCAGGTGTGCTGCACCGCGACCCGCTGGATTGTGCATGAGAGCGTCGCCTCTGAATTTATCGAGAAGGTAAAGGGGGAGCTGGACAAGGTAATGATCAAAGCCGGTATGAACGAAGACAGCCAGATGGGCCCGCTGGTCAGCGAGCGCCAACTGAATACTGTGAACGGTTATATCCAGCAGGGCCAGGCGCAGGGCGCCGAAGTGGTTTACGGTGGCAAGAATATTTCCGATGCGGAGCGCTCCGGCTATTACGTCAGCCCCACACTGCTCATGGGATCCGAAGAAAATGTCTGCTTCCGCGAAGAAATCTTCGGCCCCGTGGCCTATATCACCACATTTAAAGACGACGTAGACGCACTGCGTCAGGTCAACAGCCTGGATTATGGATTGGCCAATAGCGTGTGGACCGGCAATAACGACCGTGCCATTGCCATCGCCAAGAAAATGGTTTCTGGTAACAGTTGGGTCAATGCCCATAACGTATTCGCCTACGGACTGCCTTACGGTGCCTGCAGTGCCAGTGGTATGGGCGGTGGCGTAAACAGTCGTGAAACCATGCTGGACTACACCCGCAATTTATCGATCGCCGAACCCGAAGAGGAATAACTGTGGATCAGGTAGCCTTATGTAATTACCTGATCGACAAAGGTCTTCTGCACTCACCGGATGCAACCTTTACCCCGCTCTCCGGCGGGGTTTCTTGTGAAATCCTGGTTGTAGATGACGGCCGGTCGCGCTTCGTAGTGAAACGCGCGCTGGATAAGCTCAAGGTAAAAGACGATTGGTTTGCGGATATCAAACGCAACATCACCGAACAGGAATACCTGCGTTACGTTGGTAAGTTCCTGCCGGAATCCGTACCCGCCATTCTCTACTCTGATGCGGAAAATTACTTTTTCTGTATGGAGATGATTGAGGGTGGCCTGGAGAACTGGAAGTCACGCCTGTTGCTTGGGGAATACGACCGTCAGTACGCGCGACTTGCCGGGGATTACCTCGGTACCATTCATCGCAAGTCACTGGGGGATGCGATTGCCCGGGATAAATTTGACACCCTCAAAGACTTCACCGAGCTGCGCCTGGAGCCCTACCTACTGAAGACCGGTAGCCGGCACCCGCAGCTCAATCCGTACTTCAGCGCAGAAGCAGAGCGGATTGCTGATACCAGTACCTGTCTGATCCACGGCGACTACAGTCCGAAAAATCTGATGGTGGGCAGTGGCCGGCTGGTGATCCTGGATTGCGAAGTCGCCTGGTACGGCGACCCGGTATTTGATGTCGCCTTTCTGCTGAACCACTTCCTGCTGAAAGCGCTGCACCGGCCCAAAAACGCCGCGCAAATACTGGGTCTCGGCCGGAAGGTGTGGGAGAGCTACACCACCGCTGCAGATTCGGTTGTCGACAGCGAATTCGAAGCCGGTCTTTGCCATCTGCTGCCGATGCTGATGCTCGCCCGGGTGGATGGGAAATCGCCGGTGGAATACCTCGACAGCAGCCAGCAGCAGACCGTACGGGATTTTACTTATGCGGTAATCCCGGATTCCCCCAAAACACTCAACCAACTTGTGCACCAGTGGACGGAGCTTTTGACAGCCGAATGAATAACGGTAAGAAAATCATGAATATCCAGAGTATTGACGCCTTTCAGATTTACGACTCCCGCGGTTTTCCGACCGTAGAAGTGCAGGTCACCCTCGATAGCGGCATCACCGGAGCCGGCCTAGTGCCGAGCGGTGCTTCCACCGGCCAGTTCGAAGCATTGGAGCTGCGCGACGGTGATAAAGCGCGTTTTCGCGGCAAGTCTGTATTTAGGGCGATTGAAAATATCCAGAAAGAAATCGCCCCCGCATTGAAGGGCATGCTGGTCACCGACCTGAAAGCCATCGACAGCAGGCTCGTTGAGCTGGACGGCACCGCCAACAAGTCCCGCCTCGGTGCCAACGCCACCCTCGGCGTATCCATGGCCTGCGCCCGCGCCGCTGCCAACGCCCGCGGTGTACCGTTGTACGAGTACCTGAGTGCGGTAAGAGGCAAAGAGCAGGGCACCCTGTTGCCACTGAACGAAATCCAGATTCTTGGCGGTGGCGCACACGCCGACTGGGCCATCGATATCCAGGATTTCCTGATCATTGCGGTAGGTGCCAAAACTTATCAAGAAACCCTGGAAATGACTTTCAATATCTACCACGCCGCCGGCGAAGTGATGAAGGCGCGTGGAAAAAGCGTCGGTCTCGCCGACGAAGGCGGCTGGTGGCCCGCATTCGACAGCAACGAAGAACCCTTCGAGGTCCTGCTGGAAGCGGTACGTTTGGCAGGCTACGAAGCGGGCAAAGATGTCGCCATCTCACTGGATATCGCCGCCAGCGACCTGTTTGACGGTGAGCGCTATCACCTGAAGAAAGACGGTACCTCGTACACCCCTTCAGAATTCTGCGATCTGATGATCCAGTGGTGCGACAAGTACCCCATCATCTCCATAGAAGATCCCTTCGCCGATACTGACTTTGACAGCTGGAAACGCTTCACCACAGAAGTGGGCAAGCGCGTGCAGGTCATCGGCGACGACCTGTTCACCACCAATATCGAGCGCATCCAGAACGGCATCGACAGCCAACTGGCCAATTCGGTACTGATCAAACTCAATCAGATCGGCACAGTCTCCGAAACCATGGCCGCCATCGAAATGACCCAGCAAGCCGGCTGGCTCCCCGTCGTCTCTGCACGCTCCGGCGAAACCGAAGATGCCTTCATCGCACACCTGGCGGTGGCCACTAACGCCGGTCAGCTCAAGGTGGGTTCCTTTGCCCGGAGTGAGCGGATGGTGAAGTGGAATGAGGTACTGCGGATCGAACGGAGTCTGGGCAACCGGGCTCGGTTTGTGGGGGCGGAGCTCTATCGGATCATTTTCTCCTGAATTTTTCTGAGAAAAAGGCCGGAGGGAGCTTCCGCTCCGGCCTTTTGCTTTGGTGATTGTCAGTTGCTCAACGTAAATTTGTCGAGATTCCACTGCCAGTCGTGTGTACCTGCCCCGTAAAGTCTCACAGTATGTGTACCGGCTTCGAGATAAACCGTACCTCCGCTTAATGGTTGGAAATTGTTCCAGCCGGCATTAGGTACCGCTGTCTGTGTCTTGTTGCTCCAGGTTCCACTTTCATTGACAAGGAAGTCAATACGTCCACCGGTAATACCGCTACTGATGTTATAGGTAATGTTGTAGATGCGATCTTCAGGCACGGTGACGGTGTAGTCTGCATAGTCTTCGCGATTCACGTAATTGATCGCTGTAGTAGCTCCCGTTGTGTAGGTGCTAATGGCTTGCGATTGGCCGTCTGAAAAATAGCCTCCAACGTTATCGAAATCTTCCGCCTCTTTCTCGACACTGATGCTCCCATTGCCGGGGCCACCGCCATTGGTATCAGGCACGGGTTTATAAAAGCGAACCCAGTCAACCAGGAATTTGTTTCGGCTCGGATCGGCCAGTTCTTCATCTGTCGGCGGCGCTGTGCCCTGCGTATCGCGCCAGGGTTGGTGTTCTGCGTCGAAGATTACCTGCATCGGTTTGCTGAGGCCCGTGCCGCCTGTATAGCCGTAGGGGTCGATCATACTCGGGCCGGTGACAGTGCGTACGTGCTCGCCGTTGACGTAGTACTCCAGTGTCCAGGGATCTACCCAGTAGGTGCCGATTCGAATCCACTGATTGCGCCAGGTGCCGCCATTGGGGTTTGGGTACCAGCTGCCGTCATCTTTGGGCTGGTAGTCCTGGAACGGCTCGCGGATAAACACGTGATGGCTGAGGTGCAGGCGCTCATCGAACCAGGTCTCGCTGGGACGGTCACTGCCGTAGGATTCCAGTACGTCGATTTCCTGGGTGGAATCAGAGCTCAGCAACCAGAAGGCGTTGGCCATGGTGAGGTTGGTGATCTGAACGCGCGCTTCCATATACAGGGGGTAGGTGACGCTTTCATTGGAGTGGATAGCGCCGGCATGAATCTTGGTGGTTCCGGCCTTGCGGCTGGCTTTAATGACCAGGTTACCGCTTTCTACCGAGGAGTTTGGGCCGTAGTACTCGGTTTCGCCCGGGCCTAGCCAGGGGTTGATAAAGCCTTCGCTCCAGCGCTCGAAGAATGTGGCGCTCTTACCGGAAGCTGGTGCCGAGTAGTTGAAGTCATCAGAGAGCGGGTGTAGCTCCCAGGTGTTGCCGGGGCCCGCATCGGCTGGAACCGGAGTGCCGTCCCAGTCGGCGGCCATCAGGGGGGTACTAAACACGAGCGCCGCCAGGGCGCACTGAGTGGTTTTCATTGCTTTGCTCCTTGCGCTCATTCTGGTACTGGATGAGCGCGTTATTGTTATATTGGAGCGGTTAGGTTACTGTTAATTGTTGACAATTTGAAGTGGCCATTGATTGCGCAGGTACGGAATGGGGACTCGTTCGCATTTCCAGGCACTCAATGCCGCGTCGCGACCACATAACAACGACGATGCAGTAGCGGTATGAAAGCAGCCAATAAATTCGGGGTTCTGGCACTGATCTTTATCAGTGTGGTGATCAACTATATGGACCGCACCAATATCTCGGTGGCGGCCAATGCGATTTCTGAGGATCTGAGCCTCACATCCGTACAGATGGGGATTATCTTCTCTGCCTTCGCCTGGACCTATTCCATCATGCAGATTCCCGGTGGGATGATTGTGGATGTGGTGAAGGTGCGGATCCTGTATCCCTTCATTCTGGTGGCCTGGTCGCTGGCGACCATCGTACAGGGTCTGGTCAGTTCACTGGCGGCGCTGGTGGGATGCCGCATGGCGATCGGTTTTTTCGAGGCGCCGTCCTACCCCGCGAATAATAAGATCGTTACCCAATGGTTTTCTCAGCAGGAGCGGGCCAGTGCGATTGCGGTGTATACCTCCGGGCAGTTTATCGGTCTCGCATTTTTGATGCCGGTACTGGCTTTGATTCAGGAGTGTTTTGGCTGGCGCGGGCTGTTTATTATCTCTGGGGTGATCGGCATCGTCTGGGCGGCGATCTGGTACTGGCTGTATCGTGAGCCCGAGAGTGACATTGGCGCTGCGGCGAGCCAGGAGCGGGATCAGAAGTCTTCGGTAAATGTCGGTGAACGTTCCGCGGCGGTGAGCTGGGGCAATATCCGTCTGGCCTTCTCCAGTCGCAAGCTTTGGGGGATCTATATCGGGCAATTTTGCCTGGGCAGTACCCTGATTTTCTTCCTCACCTGGTTCCCGACCTATCTCGCCGAGTACCGGGGGATGGGGGACCTGAAAACCGGGTTACTGGCTTCGGTACCGTTTCTGGCTGCTTTTTGCGGGGTGCTGCTCTCCGGCTTTACTTCCGACTGGCTGGTGCGGCGTGGCTTCTCGAATGAGTTTGCACGCAAGACACCAGTGATCCTTGGCCTGTTACTTTCCGGCTCTGTGATCGGCGCCAACTATATGGACTCGATTGCCGCCGTTACCTTTTTTCTATCCCTTGCCTTCTTCGGCAACGGTCTCGCCTCTATCAACTGGGTATTTGTTTCCCTGATCGCCCCGAAGCAAATGGTCGGTTTGGTGGGAGGCTGCTTCAACTTTATTGGTGGCCTCTCGGCCGTAACGATTCCCGTGGCCATTGGCTTTCTGGTACAGGATGGTGATTTCCGTCCTGCCTTAGCGCTGATTGGAGCTCTGGCACTCCTGGGGCTGTGTGCCTACGTCTTTCTGGTTGGAAAGATCGAAGAGATTCCCATGCAGAGTCCAGTTCAAGACTCTGATCTAGACGCTGCCAAGTCTTTGGTTTGAGCCCTCTACATGACAATAATGAAGAGCCGAATTATGAAACTCCCAATCAAGCAATGTTCAACAGCAATTTTCCTGGCATCCCTGATTAGTGGTTGCGGTAATGACGTAAGTTCCACGGCCGTTACGCCGAATACTGTAAATATAGATGCGCCCGCGGCGGCAAGTAGCGATACCCAATCCCTGTGGACGTTTGATCAGGGCCAGCTGCCCTCGGCAATCCAACTGGAGAATGCGGATGCTCGCGTGATTGCCGGAGAGTCCGGTAAGGCGCTGGAACTACAGCTGCGTACCAAATCCCATTACTCGGCAAATATCACCTTCGCGGCTGAGAAGCCCTGGGATTGGAGTGGGTTGGGAAATTTTGCCTTTGCCTTGGACATTACCAACCCAAAGCAATCTTCGGTGCACCTGTATGTGAAAGCTGCTGACAAGCACGGTAAGGTCCAGAGCCGCAGTTTCGCTGTGCCAGAGAACTCTTCCGGCACCTATTATATGGAACTGAAAGGGCCGGATCTGACGGTGGATACCGGGATACGCTCCAACCCGCCGAGCTGGGACTCGGAGTTTCAGGACATGATCTATCGCGGTGGGGTGAAGCAGATAGATGTAAGTGCTGTCAAAAGTGTTGCCCTGTCGGTTATCGGCGTCCTTGAAGATAAAACCTTAGTGATCGATAACGTACGCCTGATTCAGCCCAAGTCGTTGGACGAAAGCTATCTCAAAGATCTTGTGGATGAGTTTGGCCAGAACAACAAGCTGGATTTCGCTAGCAAGGTAGATTCTCTGGAGGAGCTGCGCGCAATCTCTGAAGAAGAGCAATCACAGCTGCGCAAAACACCAATGGATGGCCGCTCTCGCTTCGGCGGCTGGGCAGAAGGGCCAAAGCTGGAAGCTACCGGCTATTTCCGCACTGAGAAAGTCGATGGAAAATGGGCCCTGGTAGATCCGGAAGGGCACCTGTTCTTTTCCACGGGCATTGCCAATGTGCGTCTGGCCAATACCTCCACCATTACCGGATATGACTTTGACAAAGCCAGAATTCCCCAGCGTACTCCCGGCGACCTGACGCCGGAGGATTCTCTTGGTCTTAACCGCGTGCCCGATACGGCCATTCCAACGCGCCATATCAGCTCGCCTCTGCGTGCGGATATGTTTACCTGGTTGCCGGAGTACAATGAGCCCCTGGGGCAGAACTTTGGCTATCGCCGTGAAGTGCACACCGGCGTTATTGAACACGGCGAGACATTCAGTTTTTACCGGGCCAATTTACAGCGTAAGTACGATATTGCTGATGAAGAACGGCTGATGGCGAAGTGGCGGGAGACTACGATTGATCGCATGCTCAGCTGGGGATTCACTTCCTTCGGTAACTGGATCGACCCCGCCTACTATCAGATGAATCGAATTCCGTATTTTGCCAACGGTTGGATCATCGGCAATTTCAAGACCGTAAGTAGCGGCAACGATTACTGGAGTCCGTTGCCGGATCCGTTTGATCCGTTGTTCAAAGAGCGTGCCTATATTACCGCCGAGCAGATTGGCAAAGAAGTGGCCAACAACCCCTGGTGCGTGGGTGTATTTGTAGACAACGAGAAGAGTTGGGGGCAGGAGGGCTCTACCGCTTCCCAATATGGCATTGTGATCAATACCCTGGGCCGCGCCGCTGGTGAAAGTCCCACCAAGGCACAGTTTGTACAGCTGATGCAGGATAAATATGGCGAGATCGGCAAGCTGAATACTGCCTGGAATATTCAGCTGGCGGATTGGGAAGCTTTTGCGAATGGTGTTGCGCTGACCGAATTCAGCGATGCCATGATCGAAGACTTCTCCACTATGCTGGAGCATTACACCGGCCAGTACTTCAAGATCGTGCGGGAAGCCATCAAGCACTTTATGCCGAATCATATGTATCTGGGCGCACGGTTTGCCGACTGGGGCATGACACCGGAGGTGCGCCGGGCCGCGGCGAAATACGCGGATGTGGTGAGCTACAACTACTACAAAGAGGGCGTCAGTAATAAATTCTGGAGTTTCCTCGAAGAAATTGACCGCCCTTCCATTATTGGCGAGTTCCACAATGGATCTCTGGACTCTGGTTTGCTGAGTCCCGGCCTGATTCACGCGAGCTCGCAGGCTGACCGTGGCAAGAAGTTTGCCGAATATATGAATAGTGTGATCGACAACCCGTACTTTGTTGGCGCGCACTGGTTCCAGTACATCGACTCCCCATTGACCGGCCGCGCCTACGACGGCGAAAACTATAACGTGGGCTTTGTGTCTGTTACCGACATTCCTTATCAACCATTGGTGGATGCGGTCAAAGAGGTGAACGAGAACCTGTACCAGCGCCGCTTTGGAGAAGCGAAATTGGCAGTGGCGCCAGAGTAAGAGCACACCGGATGGGTGCACATGGTCGCCCCGTACGTCTTAAGGACGACGTATGGTGTTTACAACTACCGGTGGACTGGAGCTGCTGGACGCGGATAATCCAGAGTCCGCCAGTATCCGTCTGGACCACTCGGTGTAGGCAAAGGTAATCGGTGCGATTGGCGCCACTTCTGAAGGGTAGGAATTTGCAGCTTGGTAAAAAAGGATTGTCGCGCCGGAAGCTAGTACTGGCGATGGTGTCGACCGGTTTCGCTGTCTCGCCACTGGGCGTCGCAGCCAGCGCAGGTAAAACGCATATTCGATCAAATAATGATGCAACGAGTCGAGGGGAAGAGAAGGTGAGTGAGTATTCGCACAGCACTGCTGTGTCCAGTGCGGCAGAGGTCTTCGATAAACGTACCTGCAGCCTGGGGGAAGGCCCCCTGTGGCATCCAGAGCGCAAAAACCTGTACTGGGTGGACTTGCTCAACAAGCGGGTACTTGCCAATGGCGCGGAAGGTGAACAGGCCTGGCAGTTTGATGAAATGCCTTCGGCGATCGGTTGGGTCGATCGGGACCGCGTAATTGTGGCCTGTGAAAATGGCCTGAACCTGCTGAACCTGAACAGTGGCGAGAAAACCCTGGTGTGTGCCCTGGAACCGGATCGCCCTGGCAATCGGAGCAATGACGGCCGCGCCGACCCCTGGGGTGGCTTCTGGATCGGCACCATGGGCAAGGAGGGGGAACCGGATCAGGGCAATCTGTATCGCTGGTACAAGGGTGAGTTGCGTCAACTGGACAGCGGTATGACCGTGCCGAATGGTATCTGTTTTGATCGCGTGCGCAACCTCGGCTATTACGCAGATTCGGCCAGAGGTGTGATTTATCGAGTGCCGTTAAACGAAGCCGATGGTTGGTTGGCCGGAGAGCGTGAAGTCTTTCTCGACCTCAGTAAAGAGGGATTGATCCCTGATGGGGCGGTAATGGACGGGGAGGGGAATATGTGGTCCTCCCTGTGGGATGGTGCCCGTACCCAGTGCATTACCCCGGAAGGCCGTGCAACCGACGCATTACAGGCACCGGTGATTCGCACAACATGCCCCGCCTTTGGCGGAGATGACTTTACCGATATGTATGTGACCACGGCAGCGGTCGGGCTGGAAGACCAACCCGGTGCGGCGGTGGCCAACGGTGTGACATTGGTGTATCGGAATGCTGTGAAAGGCCAGCCCGAACCTGCGGTGATTCTCTTATGAAGCGGTTCCTAAGACATTAAAACCCCCACACCTGGATCAGTTAGCAAACGTCGATGTGGTGATGAGCCACGGCTATGTCACCCATCCCTGGAAAGAACGTCACTTGCGGTGAAGTGATTCAGGCGATTGGATCGATCTTCAAGGTAAGCACAAGCAATAGAAAAGGCAGCCCAGTATTGAGCAGGGCTGCCTTTTTGTTTATGGGATATACCGGTGTCTAATAGTTTGTGGTGGTCTCAGGTAGTTTGGCCTGGCGGTAGGTATCCATCCGTTCCATGGCCTTCCCTTCAAACTCCCTCTTCAACTGCCATCTGGGGCGCTCCAGCTGCAGCTCCCACTGGAATAATTTCTTGAACAGTGCGGTAACTTTGTCCGGATGTCGCAGCGCAAGGTTCTGGGTTTCGCTGACATCTTCCGCTAGGTTGTAGAGCTCGGCGGGTCTGTCCGGGAAGCGCAGTAGTTTCCAGTCGCCATCGCGAATCGCCGCGCGGCTCTCCTTCTTCCAGTAGAGGGATTGGTGCGGTTTTCCGCTTGCTTCGCCGTTCAGGAAGGGCAGCAGGTTCACACCATCAATATCCTCCAGCGTGGACGTCTGGCCACCGGCGGCGGCGTAAAATGTCGGTAACAGGTCCAGCAGGCTAATGGGGGCCGGAAAGGTCTGCTGTGCCGGAATTTGCCCAGGCCACTGCATCACAAATGGAACCCGGATACCCCCCTCCAGATGAGTGGCCTTGGTGCCGCTCAAGGGGAAGTTGTTGGAAGCATTGTGATCTGTGGGGCCGCCGTTGTCGTTGGTGAAAACGATCAGGGTATTGTCGATCAGCTTCTGTTGTTCCAGTGCGTCGAGCAGTCTCCCCACCCCTCTGTCCAGTGCCCGGGTCATGGCGGCGACTTTCTTTCGGTTGCCGGAAAGCTCGGGAAATGCGGCCAGATCTTCCGGCAGTGTATCCATGGGCGCATGTACCGCGGTGTAGGATAGGTAGAGGAAGAAGGGCTCGCTGTTGTTGCGCTCCACAAATGCGACCGCTTCATCGGTCAGCGCATCGGTGAAGTATTTGCGTGTCTCGGCAAAGGAACCGAAACCGCGCTCGAGAAAATCTTCCCAGCGGGAATTGGGGTTGCTCTCACTGAACGGGAAGTAAGACCGCGCACCGCCGCGAAAGCCATAAAATTCGTCAAATCCCCGCTTGAGTGGGTGGAAACGATCCGCATTGCCTAAGTGCCATTTGCCCAGGATGGCGCTGTGGTAGCCGAGTGGTTTTAGGTAATCGGCGATGGTTTTTTCGTCCAGCGGCAGTCCCATATCGTCTCCGGTAGTGCCGCTGGCACTCATATAGCCCGGCACATTGTTTTCCTCATAACCAAAACGCTGCTGGTATTTGCCGGTGACCAAACCCGCACGGGATGGTCCACACACCGCGGCACTTACATAGGCCTGCGCAAAACGGGTACCGTTTTTTGCGATGCGGTCAATGTTGGGTGTCTGGAAGACCTCGCTGCCCTGGAAACTGAAGTCCGCGTAGCCCGCGTCATCCGCCAGAATCAGAATAATATTGGGCTTTTGTGCGGCCTGCGCCGTGGCGGAAACCAGGATCAGCGAGACGAACGCGGACAGGACGCGCAGTGTGGCGAATAAGCCGGGGCAGCCGCCGGTATGGTTGTGGAAAGACATGGAAACCCCCCAATGCTGAATGATCGGGGGTAGTGTACCTCTATTTGTATATTGTTAACAAAGTGGTGGCGTGGTTGCATGAATCTCAAACGACCAGTTGCGGGATGTGTGGGGTGGAACCGCCGGCGCCGTCCCTCTGTCCAGCAGTTCCCGCAGGCTGTCGGCGTTGCCAATCGCCGGTTCCAGTACCAGATTGAAATAGGGCGTACCGCCATCCCCGGCCCAGCCCCGGTAATTGAGCCAGAGGGCGATATGGGGCACTTCCGACGGTGGCAGCACAAAATGTAGCGCTTCACCGGTTGCCGGGTTTTCCAGCCCGGCTATGGCCCGCGAATTACCGCTGGTGCAGTCGAACAGGTCCTGACGGGAAAGTAACTTCGCCGCGTATCCGCTATCGGTATCTGGGTCTGGAATGACCGACATATCGGTACCGTTTGAGGTTAGTGGCCAGCGGAACTGGTCGCCAGTGGTCAGTGGGGCATTGTCGCTGGCGTAGGAGCAGTACAAATGGTGGTTATCCGGCAAGCGCAGCTGCATACCGGGAGTGATGGCAAGCGCTGGGTGCATACACCAACTGAATGGAATAGGGTTGTCACTCAGGTTTTCGACACGATATTCGAACCGGATGGTGCCGTTATTTGGGGCGAGCAACAGACGGCGCTCGAAAGTTACCGGCAGTGTCTGGCAGTGCTGCTTCAATCGCACTATCGCCGAGCCACCCTCTGCAATCTTGCATTCGTGCTCGCCCCAGGGGCGGCCATAGAGTTCACCGTGATCATGCAGGGTGAGGTCGGACCCGTTGCGCTCGCGTTGCGGTAGTTCACAGGCGTCCACGCTTGGGAAGCACTCATCAATACCGCCGGTGTCGTGTTGCTGGGTGTATTTGTGATCCAGCTCTGCGGGCTTATAACCGATTCGGTCATTCTTCCACAACCACTCGGTCTGTAGCTTCGAGCCGGAGCGCAGGCTGACAATCTTGCCACCGAGTTCAGGTACTACGATGAGAGCAAGATTGGGGTTTCGCAGACTGTAAGCGAGGAAACCGTCAATAGTACAGGGTGATATGGACACGCAGTCTGAAGTCATGAGCATCGTAATTTTGCTAAACAGGCATTGTCCGAAACTAGAAATAGCAGCACACAATTGCTATTTTCTTTCGCTTTCCCCGACTGGGAAACCTCTTCTCACATTATTGGGTAAAAATTATCGAGTAGTAAGCATCGACACTTTAAGTCAGCCCCTGCAAACTAATCGGAAGTGAGCGTATTGTTATCAGACATCCTGGAGACTAGAGCTGTAGGTTGTGATCAAAAAGCCCGGCAGCCTTCCAGGATACTGAGTGGTGCCGGACTTTTTTAGTGTCTGCCCGAAAAGGCGAGCGTCAGACCAGAGTCAGGTGGTTGCTGACCGGCAGATCACGAATACGCTTGCCGCAGGCGGCATAAATGGCATTGGTGATACTTGGAGCCACGGGGGGAACCCCAGGCTCACCAACCCCGGCGGGAGGTTGGTCACTGGTGAGCAGGTGCACGTGCAGCTTCGGGCATTGCTGCATACGCAGCAACGGATAATCATGGAAGTTACTGTTTTCCACTGCGCCATTCTGCATGGTCACTTCGCCCATCAGCGCAAGGCTCAGGCCGAAGATCATCGCCCCTTCCATCTGTGCATTGACACGGTCCGGATTTACCGCCAGTCCCACATCGGCAATGCAGTGCATTTCGACAATGTTCAGCTTGTCGCCCTGCACCTGAACTCGGGTGGCAATTCCCACGTAGGAGAGGAAGCTGCGATGCACCGCAATGCCCCAGCCTTCACCTTTGCCTGTATTGAGCGAAAAGTCCGCTTTTGCGGCGGTCTCTTTTACCACCCGTTTCAGGCGAGCAGTGTCAACCGGGCTGTCTTTCAGCTGCGCGCCGTAGTTGCCGTATTTGAAGTCTCCCTGATTTGGATTGACATATCGGTCCTTGCCGATCAGCTCCAACAAAAAGGCATCTGGGGTCTGGCCTGACAGGTGTGCCAGTTCATCGGCGAAGCTGCAAATCCCAAACGCGTTCTGGATGTTGGCGACTGAGCGCATCCAGCCGATGCGGGTATGGTATTCGGCCACGGCGGTTTCGCAGGTGCGATTGGAGATGTCGAAGGCCAGGTCGGCAAAACCGAGGCTCAGTTCACCGGCAGAGGGTTGGTCGACACCTGCGGAAAAAGTGCCGCTGATGGATGGGAAAGCGGTGCGCTGGCGCCACGCGGAAACCAGTCCGTCGCTGTTCAGGCCCGCTTCAAAGTAGGCGGCGCTGGCAGCGTGGTAATAGCTGTGACGGATGTCGTCTTCGCGGCTCCACACCACTTTGACCGGGCGCTGCATTTTGCGGGCGAGTACCGCGGCTTCAACCGCAAAGTCCGGTTTGGACTTGCGCCCGAAACCGCCGCCGAGCAGGGTGACGTTTACCTTCACCTGCTCCGGCTTCAGCCCGAGCGCTTTGGCTACATTCTGCTGGGCGGATTGCGGCGTTTGGGTGCAGGCCCAGATTTCACAGCTGTTTTCGCCAACCACAGCGGTGGCGCTAGGGGGCTCCATGGCGGCGTGGGTCAGGTACGGGACCGAGTAGGTCGCGCTGTGGTGTCGTTCGGATTTCGCCAGCTCAGTGTCCGTATCGCCGTAGGCAGTCACGGTTTTACCCGGTTTGGCCACGCGTTGCTTGAGAGTGTCGATATACTCCGTGCTGTTGTGGTCGGAATGTGGGCTGTCGCTCCAGGTGATTTCCAGCGCTTTGCGGCCTTTCAGCGCGGCCCAGGTATTGGTTGCCAGCACCGCGACACCGGCGAGTGGGTGAAACAGTGGTGGCAGCTGCCCACCATCCATGGTCTCAATCGCGACCACATCTTTTACCGCGCGGGCTTTGTCCTGTTTCACACTGGCGACGGTGCTGCCGAGAACCGGAGCCCGTTCGATGCTGGCAATCAGCATATTTTCCAGTTGGATGTCCTGCCCGTATTGGCCCTTGCCGACAATCATATCCGGCGTGTCATAGGTAGCGACCGGTTTGCCGATGTAGTTGAAGTCTTCACTGCTTTTCAGTTTCAGCGCACTGGCTTCTGGCACCGGTTGTGAGGCGGCCAGTTCCGCCAGCTCACCAAAGCGGATGGAGCGCCCGCTGTCTTTATGGTGGACCCGGTGCTGTAGTGCCTGACAGCTGGCGACGGGGACAGTCCACAGCTGTGCGGCGGCGGCCTCCAACATATGGCGAGCGCTGGCGCCCATGGTGCGCATGGTGTGGTAGAAGTTGCGGATACTGCGCGAGCCGTCGGTGTTCTGGCTGCCGTAGCGTTTATCGGCGAGCCCTTGGATTACGTTGACTTTTTCCCAGTCCGCTTCCATTTCGTCCGCCACAATCTGTGGCAGGCCGGTACGGATACCCTGGCCCATTTCCGAGCGGTGGCAGACGATGGATACGGTATCGTCCGGGGCAACGCTGACAAACAGATTGAGGGTGTGTTCGCTATCGCTGGCATTGTCGGCATCCGCCCATACCGGCTGCGCGCCAGTAAATCCGCTTCCCAGAATCAGGCCGCCGCTGCCAATACCCGCCAGTTGCAGGAATTTGCGGCGGCTGACCACAGAAATGTTGGTTTCCTGCTTACGCATGACTGCTGCTCCCTTTGGTCTTGCTTCCTATTGCCGGGTACGCCAGTGCGGCGCCTGCTGCGGAGTTTTTTACAGCGTCCTTGATGGCGGCCTTGATTCTTGGGTAGGTGCCGCAGCGGCACAGGTTGCCGCTCATGGCGCTGTCGATTTCCTGTTCCGTTGGGTTCGGATTATTGGCGAGCAGCGCTGCCGCAGACATCAGCTGGCCACTCTGGCAGTAGCCACACTGGGGAACATTGTGCTTGATCCATGCCTGTTGCAGAGGGTGATTCCCGGCTTCGCTCAGGCCTTCTATGGTAGTAATAGTTGCCCCTTTGGCGGCGGATACCGGTGTCAGGCAGGCGCGCGCGGGGTTGCCATTGATATGAATCGTGCAGGCGCCGCACAGACCTGCCCCACAGCCGAACTTGGTGCCGGTCAGTTTCAGCTCATCGCGCAGTGCCCAGAGCAGAGGCATATCCTCGTCCACGTCCACCTGGTGAATTTTTCCGTTGATGGTTAATTCCATAATGCGTCTCCACTATTTTCAGGGGGCGTCTGAGGTTCGGTCTGATGCCCGGTCAGGGGTTCCGTTAATTCATGTTGGGTGTTTTGCCAGCGCTGCCAGTCTTCAGGTGTATCAATATCGATAGCCGCGCTGGGCATGGGGATGGTGTGCAGTGAGTTGGCGTTCGCTTCGAGCAGTGCCTTCGCCCCTCTGTCACCGTCGAGTTCACGCAACGCCGGAAACAGACTGCGAGGGAAAACTGCCGGTACACCCGGCGCATGCTGGTAATGCGCGCAGACCACCTTATCTGTCTGCTGCCGCCACCGCCGGTGCAATTGCGCAATCTCTTCATTGCTTACTGCAACCTGATCCCCGAGCAGCAGCAATACTGCGCGGGCGTTTTCCGGCACACAGCCCATGGCGAAAGCAATACTCGAGCCAAGGCCCTGGTGCCAGTTATGGTGGTGTTTAAGGTTTAGGTGGGGGTGCATCTGTTCGATGGCATTGTGCCAGGCGCCGGTGACAATCAATGGGTTACTGAGCCCGGCCTCGAGCACCGCGTCCACCCTGTGCTGTAGCAGCGACTTTCCTCCCTGCACTAGCAGGTGCTTGCAGTCACCAAACCGCTGTGCGGCGCCTGCGGCGAGAATGACGGTGGTCAATTCGTGGCGCGCACTGCTCATGACCACTCCTGCAGTGAGGGGATTGAGCTCATGTCCTGGCGAGTCTGCGTTGATGGGGCGCTGAGTGCTGCCGCGGATTTACCGTGCAGCACGCTGTGAATTTCCGCGCAGGTCGCCAAGGCAATACTTTCTGGTAATTCTCCCCCCAGATCCAGGCCAATGGGGGCACGCAATACGCCCCGAATCAGCTTTTGCTGTTTTTCAGAAGAGAGTCCGCTTTGCGCCAGTACGCGATCCCGGCGGCTGATTGGACCAAGCAGCCCCAGGTAGCGCAGTGGGTACTGGTGCAGCAGACGTATGGCGGCGGCATCCAGGTTCAGGTTGTGGCTCATCGCCACGGCTGCGTCGATGCTGGTGAGATCCAGCGTTTCCGGCAGCGCGTCGGGGTGGCAGCGGTAGCTTATACAATTGGGAAAATAGGCGGGTCGTGCATTGGCCGGACGCGGATCGCACAGACTGACCTGCCAGCCCTGGGCGTTGAACTGCTGTGCCATTGGCCGGGCGTCAATGCCTCCGCCCACGATCAGCACGTGCGGAGCGGGGAATAGGGGAGTGTTCAGCCAAAGGGTGCCGTCCTTTTCCGCCAGAACCGGCCGTTGTGACGGAAAACCTGACTTCTCAGCCTTGCTGTGGAGTGGTTGCAGTTCGGTACAGGTTTCACCATTTACAGGGATCTGCTGGCGGAAAACCACCGCCTGTCTTTGCTTTAGCTGGTTTCTCAGTTCCGCCAGCTGCAGGTAGTTGTTCTCCGCGGTAATAGGCTGCAGCAGTATTTCGACTTCGCCCCCGCAGCCGATGCCCAGCTGGAAGGCCACATCGTCCTCATCGCTGCCATCGTAGCGGATGGTGGCCGCCTTTCCGGTGCGCAGCGCCTTCAGCGCATGCCTTTGAATGTCAGATTCCAGACAGCCGCCGCTGAGCAGCCCGTAATGCCGGCCAAGGTCGTCACATAACATCATTGAGCCCGCCTTGCGGTAACTGGACCCGCGAGTCCGATACACGGTGCCCAGTACCCAGCCACGGCTGTCCCGGTTAGTAAACCAGAGGTCCAGCAGTGTGCTCAGGTGGTTTGCAGGTGCCTCATGGAGGTCATGCATGGTGGTTATTCCGCGGTTGTTTATTGTTCTCAAATTAGTGTTGTTCTGCTTGCTACATATTGAAGCTGGGTCTGTCGAAGACCAATCTGTACCCTACCATGGGATGGCTCTATGCCTATACCGAGGATTGATACTCTCGCCCAAGTGAGTGCGTGCAGCGATATTGTGTTTGGGGTTGCGGATGCGGCGGGATTCGAAGGGATGATGGAGAAACCGGCGCCGGGGATTCTGCGGGCATCTTCCTGTATATTAGCGTCCCGTTCACCTCACTCACTTTGCTTAGGGACCGCAAACAGCATATGAAATACATTCTTGGCGCTTACGCTACCGCCCCAGTGACAGAAACCTGGCAGCCGGAAGTTCAGGAGGACTACCTGAATGGCATCAAGCAGCTAAAAAATCTGCGGGGGCTTGAACATCCATTCACTGGGCAGCTGCACGCCCATGACGACGATTGGTTTCTGCGTAACATTGACCCGACTTGGGATTTCGTGTTTACCGGTGTGCCTGGGGTGATGGGGCGCCTGGGCAAGAATGCGGCCTTTGGTATCGCGTCTGATGATGAAGCAGGGCGCATGGAGGGGATTGAATTTTACAGCCAGATGCATATGGCGGTGCTGAAGCTCAATAGGCACCTTGGGCGCAATGCGGTAGAGGCCGTGCAGTTGCATACCAGTCCTAATCGTACTGCGGCTCAGTCCTCTGTTGCGGCGCTCAAACGCTCGCTGGAAGAAATCACCTCCTGGGACTGGAGTAGTGCAAACCTCGTCATCGAGCATTGTGATGCGTTTGTGGAAGGTCTCAAGCCAGAAAAAGGCTTCCTTTCCGTGCAGGAAGAAATCGACTGTCTGCTTGAAATGAACCAGGACCGCGAACAAAAACTGGGCATTTGCATCAACTGGGGACGTTCGGCCCTGGAGACACGCAGCGTGGAAGGCCCACTGGAGCACCTGCGACTAGTGCGCGAGGCGGGACTGTTGCGCGGTCTGATGTACTCGGGCATCTCCGATGTTGAAACCCCCTACGGCGTATGGCGCGATACTCATATGCCGCCGGCAGAAGTATTTGAGGGCGGGCAATTTGCGGAAGGCTCACTGCTCACGCGGGAACAGCTGGCACTGACTCTGGAAGCCGCAGACTGGCAAAAGCTCGACTATCTGGGTGCGAAAATCGGCGTGCGACCGACAGATCTGGATGCAGCTTCCCGGGTAGCCTATAACCGGGATTGCCTGGCGGCGCTAGACCTTCTGACTAAATAGCTGCGTTAAGCGGAGGGAGTTCTGCGGCGCCGTATTTCTTATTGGGCGCTTTTATATAAAACAAAACGGGGGCATAGCCCCCGTTTTAGTGTCGGGAGCCTTTGAATAATGTAGCGAGCGAGTGGCTGGTGGTGGCCGCCTGCGCGCAGCAAGCGGAGCGTACTTAAAGTACGTGAGTATTGAGAGCACAGCCGGACGCCTCAAGGCGCGCGCGCGGTAATTATTCAGAGGCTCCCTAGTTGCAGTTCAAATACACCGCGCGCTTCTGCAAGTAGCCTTCGATCCCGTAGATACCATCCTCACCACCAATACCACTGCGCTTGTGGCCGGAGTGGTAGCCCTGGATATAACCGACGATCTGTTTGTTTACGAATACGGTGCCTACTTCCAGGCGGCTGATGCCGTCCATAATTACCCGGTAATCGTTGCTCCACAGGTAGCAGCTGAGGCCATCGTTGCGGCGGTTGGTGATTTCTACCGCTTCATCGAACGATAAAATTTTGACGATGGGCAGTACCGGGCCGAAGATTTCTTCCCGCGCAGCGGCCATATCCGCGGTCACGTCGGTGAGTACAGTAGGCTGGTACCAGTTGCCGTGTTCAAACTCTGCGCCTTCCGGGCGGGCACCGCCGCAGGCGAGGGTGGCGCCGGCGTTGATGGTTTCCTGCACGATGGAGTCCACGCGGTCCAGACCCTGGGCAGTGACCGATGGGCCCATGCTGGGGTTGTTCATCGGGTTGCCTACCGTTAGCGCTTTTACTTTTTCCAGCACCTTGCGGGTGAATTCATCCGCGACCTTCTCATGCACCAGCACCAGCTCGGCACAGATGCATACCTGGCCGCAGTTGGCGTAGCGGGAAATAACCACCGCATCCACGGCCTTGTCGATGTCCGCATCGTCGAGCACGATAAACGAGGCCTTGCCCCCCAGTTCCAGAGAGACTGCGGTGACGTTCTCCGCAACTGCGCGGCAGATGGCCTGGCCCGCACGGATGCTGCCGGTGAGGGTGACCAGTTGGGTAATGGGGCTTTTTACCAGGTGCTCGCCCACGGCGATTCCGCTGCCGCTGATGATGTTGATCACCCCCTTGGGGATTCCCGCTTCTTCCACCGCTTTGGCAAATTCCATGGCGGTCACCGGGGTGGCCTCGTGGGGTTTTACGATCATGGTGTTGCCGGTCACCAGCGCCGGACCGACCTTGCGGCCAATCAGTGCCAGTGGGTAGTTAAACGCACACAGACCGACGGTCACGCCGTAGGGGACTTTTTGAATCCACAACTGTTCGCCGGCATTGTCGGACGGGAAGATATTGCCCTCGATACGACGTGCCGCTTCGGCGGAATAGGTGAGGTAATTGAGCGTATCGTCGAACTCGCCGTAGGCCTCTGCAAGGGTTTTACCCTGTTCCAGTACCAGCAGTTTGGCAAACAGGTCGCGCTTGGGTTTGAGGGTTTCGATCAGGTTGAACAGGTGGCGGCCGCGCTCGATGGCGGGGAGCATTTTCCAGCTCTGCAGTGCCGCCTGCGAGGAGGCGAGGGCGGTGTCAGCCTGTGCCAGGGTGCAGTCCGGGACACTGGCAAATACTTTGCCGTTCGCGGGATTTTCCACCGGGAGCTTACTATCACTGTCGACCCATTCACCGTCGATATAACACTGGTAATGTTGTTGGGCGGTTTTCGCTATCTGTGTACTCATCATCTTCTCCGTCGCATTTTTTGTTTGTTGTTCGGTCGAGTCTGTTGGTTTGGTGCTACCGGTCGGACGCTACTGATTAAATACTGGTACGCGTTTTTCAACGAAGGCTTTCAGTCCCTCCACCGCATCTGCGGTTTCATAGAGAGAATCTGCCAGCTCCGCCTCCAGAGCGAGGCCGCGATCCAGCGGCAGGGAACTGCCTTCACGCAGTGCACGCTTGGTGGCCGCGATGGCGCGGCCGGGACCGCGGGCGATTTCTTCGGCAAACTCGGCGGTGCCGGCAGCCAGGGATTCCGCGCTGTAAACTCCGTCCAGCAAACCCAGCTCCTGGGCCTGGGCGAGCCCGAAGGTGTCCCCGGTAAGCAGGATCTCCATGGCGGCGCGGCGGCCGATCCGGCGGACCAGACGCTGGGTGCCGCCATTGCCGGGGATCAGCCCCAATTTGATTTCCGGCAGGCCGAAGCGGTAGTTGCCTTCTGCCGCGAAAATAAAATCGCAGGCCATGGCAATTTCCAGGCCGCCTCCGAGGCAGTGGCCGGCGACTTCGGCAATATAAATCTTGCTGCTGTTCTCAATGGCGTTGGCGTTCTCCCGTGCTGCGGCGACCAGGGCGAGGTTTTGCTGTACGCTGTTGCTTTCAAACACTTTGATATCGGCGCCGGCACAGAAAAATTTCGGCAGCGCGCTGTTGATCACCACCACGCGTACGCTGTCGTCCTGTTCCAGGGTGCGAATGACAATGCCGATTTCCCGCAGGAATGACTCGTGATAGGCGTTCGCTGGTGCTAGCTGCAAAGTAATATGGGCCACCCCGGGGGTAGACTTTGATAGCGAAACATTCGATTGCGAATGGCGCTCATTCATGACCGGTTCCTCTCATTTTCACTTCTCATCTCTCATCTTTGATTTCGTTATTGATGGCGCGCTGGTGTTGTCCCAGTTTCGGCGCTGGATGGCTTCCCCACAGGAATTGATCGTCGATGCGAATGGGGCAGCGGCTGGTGGTCAACCGGCTGCCACCAGACATGGGCAGGGATTGCAGCATGTCGAGGGTTTTGAAACCGTCGTGTGCCAACAGTTGATTCCAGTCGAGTACCTCCGCACACCAGATATCCGCCGGTTCCAGTAGCGAGAGCCAGTGCGCGGTTGTCTGGGAGGGGAGGTGATCTGCAAGAATCTGCTTGATGGCATCCCGCTCGGTAAAGGCGAGGGTCGGGTCGCAGTAGGGCAGTAGTGCGGGGCAGTCGAGCAGTCGCGCAAGGTCTTCCACGCGGCCCATGGAGAGCGCGATGTAGCCGTTGTTGGTCTGGTAGAAACCGTAGGCGCCGGCCACCAGTGCATGGGCGCCATTGACGACGGCGCGCTCGATGGTTTGTTGCGGGTCCTGTAAGGCGATGGTGAGTGGCTCGAACTGAAAATCCAGCATGGCTTCGAGCATGCTGATCTGTACCAGGCTGCCTTTTTCAGTAAATTCGCGGGCAAAAGCGGCGGCGAGAATGCCCTGCACCAGCTGCGCGCCGGTAAAAATATCTGCAACCGGTACACCCATGGCTACCGGGCCATCGTCGCGGCTGCCGGACAGCCAGGTGAGGCCGGAGAGCGCCTGCAGCAGCAAATCCTGTCCGGGACGTTCGGCCCAGGGGCCGGTATCGCCGTAGCCGGTAATTTCACCGTAAATAATGCGTGGGTTGATGGCTTTTACATGGTTGTAGTCGAGTTCCAGTCGCTGCATGACGCCGGGACGGAAATTGGCGATCAGGATGTCCGCTTTGCGGATCAACGTGTTGAGCTCTTCGCGCTCGGCCGGATCTTTCAGGTCGACACAGTAACTTTCCTTGTCGCGGTTGATGGCGTGGAACAGGGTAGATTCCCCCTCCAGCACGCAGTCGGAAAGGTACAGGTTACGGCCGTCTTCGCCGCGCTCCGGGCGCTCGATTTTGATTACTCGTGCACCCAGGTCCGCCAGGCGCAAAGCCGCAGAAGGACCGGACAGAAACTGGGAGAAGTCGAGTACCAGCATACCGGCGAGCGGTTTTTGGAACTGGCTCATTGTGCAGCCTCCCGCTGATTTGAACTTTCTAGCAAGCTGTTGCGAATATGATCGGTATCTTCACCCAGGCGTGGGGCGGCTTTAGCACTGGTAAAGCGCTGGCCGTTGATCCGCAGTGGGCAACGGGTGGTGTTTACGGTAACTGTACTTTTCTCAGATGAGCTGTGGTCAGCCGAGGAGGCGGGGCGGGAAACCTGCAGCTCCATGGCTACGGCCTTGAAGGCGGGGTGGTGGAGCAGCTGGTCATAATCCACCACTTCCGACGCCCAGATACCGGCGGCATTCAGGCGTGTCATCCAATGGTCGGTGGATTGGGTGCGCAGGTGTTCTGCCAGTACGGCTTTAATCGCGTCCCGCTGGCTGAAGGTTTCACTGTCACTTTTATTCAGGGCTGTGCACTGCAGTGCTTCGACCAGCGGCCCGAGTGGCCCCATGGAAATGGCAATCCAGTGGTCGCTGGTTTGATAGATACCGTAGGGCGCGCCGAGAAATGCGTGGGCATTGGCAATCTCGCTACGGCTGGGTAGCTGGCGGCCGTTGTTCAGGTAGGTGGTGAGACCTTCGAACTGAAAATCCACCATGGACTCCAGCAGGCTCGTCTGCACTTTTGCGCCGATGCCGAGTTTTTTCCGGCGCACCAGGGCGGCGAGAATGCCCTGGGCGAGATGCGTTCCGCACAGCATATCAGCAATGGCGAGGCCTAGGGGTACCGGGCCGTCACTGTGATTACCGGAGAGCCAGCCCACGCCGGAAACCGCCTGTGCCAGCAAGTCCTGCCCGGGTTTGTGGACCCAGGGGCCTTCGTTGCCGTAACCGGAGACTTCTCCGTAAATAATCTGCGCATTCAGGGCTTTGACACTGGGATAGTCGAGGCCAATTTTTTCCATCACACCGGGGCGGAAGTTATGGGTCATCACATCCGTCTGCGCGATCAGTTCGCGTACCGTATTCAGGTCGTGCGGGTTTTTCAGGTCCGCACAAAATGATTCTTTATTGCGGTTAATGGTGTGGAACAGCAGGCTGTCGCCATCCACCCACAGGTCTTTGGTGGCGAGCCTGCGGCAGGCGTCACCGCTGCCGGGGCGCTCTACCTTTATCACGCGCGCGCCCAGATCGGCCAGGCGCAGGCCCGCGTAGGGGCCTGCCAGGTACTGGCTGAATTCGAGAACGGTTATGCCTTTTAACGGTTGCATCATAGGTTTCAGTGGTTGTCAGTTTTGGCGGGACTTTACGAACAGCTCGTTGAGATGTGTCAGTAGCATATTGGCATCGCCACCGTGCATCAGGTAGTTGCGAATAGGCGCGCCGGAGTTGTCCTGGAAAAACATATGCCCATGGTAGCGTGGACGCAGGAAGGCGCGGTCCAGGGTGGGCAGGGTGTTGGTGAAGTAGTTGTTGGTCAGATGATTGGCTGACTCACTGGTCCAGGCTTTGCGGTGCCCCGGCTGTCCACCGTACTGGATATAGAAGGAGGCCTGCAGTTCCGGGTTGCCGGCAAACTCTACAAATTGTGCGGCCACTTCCGCGTGCTTGGTGTGCGCGGAGATGGCGAGGCCGGTGCCACCCAGGGTGGTTTTCAGGTGTTCACCTTTGGGGCCTGCAGTCACGGTATCGCGGAATTCCAGCAGTTTGCGGGCATAGCCGGGCTGCGCGTAATTGGCGTAGCCGTAGGCGAAGGGGCAGTAGGCGAAGTCGTCACTGCGGGTCATGGCCTCGTACACCTTGATGGGGTTCCAGTCGAAGCAGCGGCGATCCAGGTTGTCGGACAGCGCCTTCAGCATGCCCAGGGCTTCGATCCCCACCGCTTTGCTCACCACTTCTTCTTCGCCCACACAGGGATCTTCACCCATGGCGGAGCACAGCATGTAGAAGTTCATCAGGGTGTCTTGGGGAATACTGGGCACCGCCACCAGGCCTTTTTCCGCCAGTGCCATCAGATCTTCCCAGGTTTGGGGTTCTTCCAGTCCCTTTTTTTCTAGCAGATCCGCGCGCAATGACGCTACCGGGGTGGCGGCGTCCAGGGCCAGGGCCCACTGCTGGCCATCGTAGTGATAGGAGGTGTGGGAGTGTCCCACGGCGTTATCTTCCTGGTCTTTGAGGAAGGCGGCGGGCAGGTGCTCGTCCAGGGGCAGGATGACCTTTTCCCGTGCGGCAAAACCGGTCCAGGGGTGATCGATCACCAGCAGGTCGTAGCGGCTGGCGAGGTCGTCGATGGGGTGGTCGGCAAAGGCCTGCAGTGAACGCTTGTCCCACTGGATGGTGACATTGGGGTTCAGTTCTTCAAAGCGCTGGGCTGCCGCCACCATGGGGGTAAAGCCACGGGTATGGTTCCAGGTCATGCCACGCAGGACGATGGGTTCCGCCGTCTGCTGCATTGGGGCGCCTTGCTTCTGTTGGTCGTTGTCGGAGCTGCTCATAGTTTTCTCTCGATTTTCTCCATAGTGTCTCTGGAGTGTCTCGCTGTGCGAGGCGCGGGTGCTGGTCCGGGATTGGGGGCACCCGCAGGTTGGCGGCTCATCAGGATTGGGTTTTTATATTTAAAATTGTTGTTCAAGTATAAAAATCGTTTTTTGGTGGTGTCAACCTGTGCTTAAATGCGCGGGTATAACAAACCGATAAACTCGATGGGTCAGGGGGAAGTGGTGCCCGAGAAAGTGAGCGAAAAGGTTGGCGGCCAGAAGAATGGCAATGGCGCGAATAAATACGCGGTGCCCGCGCTGGACAAGGCGCTGGAGATACTGGAATTTCTCGCCGCCGAATCGCTGCCGCTGTCCCAGTCGGATATTGCCCAGGGTATCGGGCGCACCAATAGTGAGATCTTCCGGGTGCTGGTTGGCCTGGAGTCCCGGGGTTACTTGCTGCGGGATGAAGTGTCTGGCAAATATCGGGTGTCTCTCAAGCTGCTGGAGCTGACCCGTACCCTGTCGCCAGTATCGCAATTGCGCTTTGCGGCGCAGCCGGAGATGGAGGCGCTGGCGGCGCGTCTGGGCCAATCCTGTCACCTGAGTGTGATCCACCAGGGGCAGCTGATGGTGGTGCTGCAGGTGCAGAGCCCCGGGCCGGTTTCCCTGTCGTTCAATGAGGGTACGCTTTTCCCGTTGCTGCAGACCGTTTCCGGACGGGTGCTGCTGGCAAACTGCGAGGCCGGGCGCCGCGCGGGCCTTCTCGACAAAGAGCTCCAGAAAAGAGGGCCCGATATGGATGGCGCTGCGGAGGTGGAGCGGTCTTTGCTGTCGGTGCGCGATCAGGGGTTTGAACTCCGGACCAGTGAATTGACCGATGGCGTGACCGATTGCGCTGCATTGGTGGGGCAGCCGGATGGGGCGACCATTGCCGCACTGGCGGTATCCAGCCTGACGTCGGTAGTAGGTAAAAAGCTGGAGCGGGAAGAACTGGTGCGGGCAGTGCGGGAATCTGCAGCGCGGGTCAGTGCGTCGCTTGGTCTCTGAGCGGGGTGGTGAGTAAATACAAGAGATAAAAAAACGCCCCTGAAAAGGGGCGTTGAAGCGAGAGAAATGTTCGTGTTGCGGCACGAACAAAGGTCACGAAGAGTCAATCGCAACTGACAAGGTGCACCGGATTCCATCACAGGGAGAGTCTCCGGTGTAAGAGAGAAATTGTTCAGGCGCCTAGGGAACCTCTGATCAAGTCCGTAATGCCTCAGCGTGACCTGAAGGCAGTAGCTGTTAGGCGCAGCTTGCAGTGAATGGCTGGCCCTTTACAAGAGCTGCAACGCAGCAGATGCTGTCTTCAGGTCGCGCCCTGCGGGGCTTTCAGAGCGATCCACACTCTGCGTTGTGACTTCTTGAAAGGTCTAGACATTCCTGCGAAGCCACGCCTTGATTGTGAACCGCTCTGAAAGCCTGAGGCATCACGGACTTGATCAGAGGTTCCCTAGTGCTTTGGCGCGGTTGGCCGCGTCCACCATGATCCGCGCTTTGTCCGCGATCTGGCTGGCATTGTCGCCGGCGGCGTAAATATTGGAGCCGAGGCCGAATCCGCGGGCACCGGCTTTCCAGTACTCTTCCATATTGGTATCGGTGATGCCGCCCACCGCCAGGGTGAGGATATCTTTCGGGACCACCGCACCCAGGGATTGCAGGTACTGGGCCGGGAAGTCCGCCACCGGGAACATTTTCAACACCCGGGCACCGGCCTTGAGTGCGCTGAAGGCTTCGGTCGGGGTGAGGCAGCCAGGAACAGAGATCAGATCCCGGTCGATAGTGGCCCGAATGATTTCCGGGTCGCAATTTGGCGAAACAATGATCTTTCCGCCTGCATTTTGTACACTTTGGACCTGTTCCGATGTGAGTACGGTGCCGGCGCCACAGATGGTGGATTCGCCGAATTCGTCCATGATCTGGGCCAGCCGCTCGATGCTCTTAAGGGGCTCTACCGGTGAATTCAGTGGGATCTCGATAGCGCGTACACCGGCTTCCAGCAGGGTATTGGCAACCATATCGATTTCGTCCGGGGTAACGCCGCGGATAATGGCGATAAGAGGGCAGGCTTCCAGAGCCTGGTGGAACTGCTGGCTCAGCATCGTAGTTTCCTGTTGGTTTCCTATTAGGTTCCTGTGATTTTTCTTGCTGGTCTTTTTTACGATCTATTCCCAGTGACGGGACAGGATGGATGCAGTATAAAGGGATTCAGGAATATTTGTATATAGTTAATTGTTAACAAAAATGGATTGGGGTTGTATGATGGGCCAACATCAAGTGGTGGCCGACCGTGCAACCAGAAGATACTTGACGCTAACGCCCTGAAGAGGGTGGCAGGTATCAGCGGTCGGAGTACCCATAACAATAAAGAGGGTTATCCGATGAGAGGATTCCAATTGACCGCCTTCAAATTTGCCGCGATCGTGGCATTTGGCGGTTTCATCTTTGGACTGGATGCGGCGCTGATCTCCGGCACCGTACGCTTTATTACGGCCGAATTTACCCTGTCCGACTTGCAGGTTGGGACCGTGGTCAGTGCGCCCGGTTTCGGGGTGATTTTTGCCTTGATGGTCACCGGGCGCATTTGTGACGCCTGGGGCCGTAAATCGGCGCTGCTGATTATCGCCGCTCTTTATCTTCTTTCTGCCATTGGCTCGGTGCTCGCCCCCAATTTTGAAATGCTGGTGGCGGCACGCTTCCTCGGTGGCCTTGCGTTTACCTCTCTGTCTCTCGCCTCCATGTATATCGGCGAGATCGCCCCGGCCAATATGCGCGGCAAGCTGGTCTCCATGAACCAGATCACGACCGTAGTGGGGCTGTCGGCGGCGTACTTTGCCAACTACCTGATTCTGCAGGCGTCCAACGCGGATGCCGCCTGGGTAAGCGCGCTTGGGATCGATCAGTACACCTGGCGTTGGATGCTTGGAGTGGAGGTGATCCCAGCGCTGATCTGGCTGTTGATGTTGCTGGCTATTCCCGAGAGCCCGCGCTGGCTGGTGCTGAAAGGGCGCCTGGATGAGGCTCGCGCCGTGATGGGCAAATTGATCCCCGCTGGACATATCGAACCGCAGATTCAGGAAATTCAGGAGAGTGCTGCGGCCGCACCCACCGGCAGCTTCCGCCAGCAGGTGGCGGAGATTTTCAAGCCGCGCCTGCGCACCGCCTTCTGGGTTGGCCTGGTGATCGCCATCGCTCAGCCGATTACTGGTATCAACGCCATCATGTTCTACGCACCCACCGTTTTTGAGCAGGTGGGTATCGGCACCAATGCCGCCTTTATGCAGGCGGTGATCGTCGGCGTAGTGAGCGTGATGTTTACGATTCTGGCGCTGCTGCTGATTGATCGTCTTGGGCGCCGCCCGCTGGTGCTGTTCGGCCTTGCGTGGGGCGGTGTCAGTCTGTTTCTGTGCAGCTGGGCGTTCAGTCAGGCCAGCTATGAGTTGAGCGCGGCTTCGCTGCAGGCGCTGGCGGATGCGAATATTGATGTGTCAGGCTTGCAGGCCCTGGTGGGTACTGCTTTTGAGAGCGATGTGGCCTTCAAACAGGCCATGTATCAGACGCTCGGCGAAGCGACCGCGCGGGCCAATGAGGGTGCGCTGATCCAGCAGGCTATTCAGATCGACGCCAAGTTGGTATTAATGGGCATCATGTGTTTTATCGCCGCGTTTAACCTGTCCATCGGGCCGGTGATGTGGGTGCTCTTCTCGGAAATTTTCCCCACTCATGTTCGCGGTGTGGCGATTCCATTCTTTGCACTGATTGTGAGTACCGTCAGCTACTTCGTGCAGCAGTTTTTCCCCTGGCAATTGAACAATATGGGCGCGACGGAAATCTTCCTGTTCTACGCCGCCTGTATCAGCGTGAGCCTTGCTTTGCTGTTCCGCCTGCTGCCGGAAACCAAAAACAAATCCATCGAAGAAATCGAAGCGGCCATGGTGCGCGCCTGAGCGCGCGCACCGGTGGACCGTTCAAGAAAGTGAGAAGTCTTCATGTCTAAAGCCTTGCTGGATCAGAAGGTTGTTATCGTCACCGGTGCCGCTGCGGGCATCGGTTGGGGAATTGCACAGGTGTGTGCCGAGGCGGGTGCCAGGGTGGTGCTGGCGGATATCAATGATGCGAGTAACCGGGTGGAAACCTTGCGCGACCGCGGTTTTGACAGCGCCTATTTTCCGCTGAATGTGGGGGATGCTTCCGCCATCACGCCCTTTATCGACGAGGTCTTCGAAAGGTTCGGGCGCATCGATGGCCTGGTGAATAACGCGGGTGTCACCATCGAGGGGGACTTTCTTGACTTTGATCTGGACAAGCTGGACTGCCTTTGGGAAGTGAACCAGCGCTCGGTATTCCTGTTGTGTCAGGCGGCGGCGCGCCGTATGCAGCCCGGTGCGACGATTGTGAATATCGCTTCCAATCACGCCGGTGCCAGCGTGGCGGGCTACGAAATGTATGCTGCTACCAAGGGTGCGATTGTTGCCATGACCCGCGCCATGGCCTGGAGCCTGGGCAAAAAGGGCGTTCGCGTGAATAGCCTGTGTCCGGGGCTGACCAAGACCGAAGCGGTGGCGAAAGTCGCCGATGAAAACCCGGCACTGGCAGCGTCTTTTGACCAGATGCATGCGGACAACAAATACAACACCGTTGAGGAGGTTGGCCATATCGCCGCCTTCCTGCTGTCGCCCTGTTCCGGTGCCATGACCGGCTCCAATATCACCGCAGACCACGGCCTCAGTGCTAGCCTCTGCCCCACCGACGATCTGAAATGAGCGGAATGCGAGTATGAAGATTAGCGACATCAAGGTATATCCGGCCTGGGTTGGGCACCGCAATCTGTGTTTGGTAAAGGTGGAAACCGATGAGGGAATCTATGGCTGGGGGGAGTCCGGCTTATCCAGTCGCGAGCTGGCGGTGGCCGGTGCGGTAAAACATTTCCGAGAATTTTTGATTGGCCGCGATGCACGCAACATTGGTGCCCTGTGGCAAGAGATGTATCGCAGCCAGTATTTCGAGGGTGGTCGGGTGCTTACCGCAGCCATTTCTGCTATCGACATCGCCCTGTGGGATATCGCCGGTAAGGCGCTGAACGTGCCGACCTATCAATTACTTGGCGGCAAGCAGCGCAATGAGATTCCGCTGTTCGTTACCTCCACCAAACCCATGGGGCAGGCGCTGCTGGACGACTTTCGCGCGCTGCGCGAGCAGGGCTGGGAAGTGATCCGGGCAACCACCGGCGAACACGGTTCGCCCACCAAACCCACCACTTTTGACGTGCGCAAATCCATTGCTGCCGCAGCCGGCAGTCTGAAGGAAATCCGTCAGGAGCTGGGGGATGAGTTGGTGCTGGGTATCGACTATCACCACCGTTTTACTGTCGCGGAAGCGGCCAGCTTTTGCCAGAAACTGGGTGAGGGTGTGCTCGATTTTCTCGAAGAGCCAATCCGCGATCAATCGGTTACCGCGTACCAGGGGCTGCGCAAACTGGTGAATGTGCCCTTTGCCATCGGTGAGGAGTTCGCCAGCAAGTGGGACTTTATGCCCTATATCGAAAACGACCTCACCAACTTTGCCCGCATCGACGTGTGTAACGTGGGTGGTTTGACCGAGGCGATGAAAGTGGCGGCCATGGCGGAAAGCCACTACATCGACATTATGCCCCACGACCCGCTGGGTCCGGTGTGTACCGCTGCGACCATTCAGATGTGTGCGGCGGTGCCGAATCTTTCCTGGTGTGAGATAGCGCCCTACGACAGCAACAAAACCGATCACGATAAATATTTCATCAACCGCCCGAAAGAAGTGAATCGGGTATATCCGGTGGGCGATGCGCCGGGCATCGGTATTGATGTGCATGAGGAAATGATTGCCGAGCAGTCGTTCAAATTCTGGGAAGCCCCGCGGCTGTACAAGCCAGACGGCAGTTACACCAACTGGTAATAAATTCTTTCAAGTATTTGCGTCAGGCAACCAATAATTAAAACGAGTACTACGATGGACACCAAGCGATTTTCCAAACTCCTAATGCGCTCTGCGCTGAGCCTCGCGATCACTGCCACCACCCTGGGTGGTCTGGCGGCCTGCTCCGGCGAGCAGAAGGGTATTAAGCCGAAAGCCGACGAGACTGCGGCGAGTGTTGCCGCCGCGTCCGATTCCAATCTGCTGGCTCAGGATTTCTTGCTGGAAGGCTTCGATCAGGGCGGTATTCCTGCGTCTGTTCAGGTCAATAACGGCACCGCCAATCTGGTGGATGACGGTGCTGGCGGTAAAGCGCTGCAGGTCAAACTCAATCTTGCAAATAACAATAGTGCCGGCTTGGTCATTCAGCCGGCGGAGGCTTGGGATTGGAGCGAATATTCCGATTTTAACCTTGCCTTTGATGTGGCCAACCACGGTGAAGAGTCGGTGCAGATCGATGTCACCATGGGCGATAAAAATGGTGATTTCTATACTCGCGGCCTGGTAGTGCCGGCGGATGGTCTGTCGCGTACTTACTACGCGAAATTGCACGGACACGATCAGGAAGACCCTGAGGCTGCCGCCCAGAATGAATTCAACTTCGCCTCTGGCCTGCGTTCCAACCCGCCCACCTGGCAGTCTGACGACATTATGCTGCACTCCTTCTGGGGTAAAAAACTGCTGGATCTGTCTGGCATTACCCAGATTTCCTTCGGCACCGATGGCAGTCTGAGCGATCGCCAGTACACCATTGATAACCTGCGCCTGCGGGCCAATCCTCCGATGGATGAAAACTTCCTTACCGGGCTGCTGGACAAATATGGTCAGAACGCCAAGGTGGATTATGAAGGCAAGATCCACTCCGATGAAGAACTGAAAAAAGTGGTTGAGGAAGAGCTGGCCAGCCTGTCTGGTAAACCCAACGCCGACCGCTCCAAATTCAGTGGCTGGAAGAGTGGCCCCCAATTGGAAGCCACCGGCTATTTCCGCACCGAGAAATTCAACGGTAAGTGGGCTATCGTCGACCCGGAAGGATATCTGTATTTCTCCACCGGTATCGACATCATCCGTCTGTCCAATTCTTCCACCATCACCGGTTACGATTACGACCAGAAATTGATCCCGAAGCGCAGCGCCGACGAGGTGATTGCGGAAGACGATCAGCCCCTGAACCGAGTAGATAAGGCAGCCTGGGCGACCCGTACGCTGGTATCGGAAACCCGCGCGAAAATGTTTAACTGGCTGCCCGGTTATGATGATGAACTGGGGAATCACTACGGCTACCGGCGTGAGACACAATCGGGGCCGCTCAAGCACGGTGAGACGTTCAGTTTCTACAGTGCCAACCTGGAGCGTCGCTATGGCGAGACATATCCGGAATCCTATCTGGATACCTGGCAGAAGGTCACTGTCGACCGCATGCTGGACTGGGGGTTCACTTCGTTGGGCAACTGGGCCGCGGAACCCTTTTATGAGCAGGAGCGGATTCCGTATGTCGCTTTCGCGGACATTATTGGTGAGTTCGGTACTCTCAGTAGCGGTTTCGATTTCTGGCATCCGGTACCTGATCCCTACGACCCTCGTTTCTATCAGCGCTCGGTAGTGGCGGCAAAGTCGGTCAGCGAGCAGGTTGAAAACAGTCCCTGGTGTATGGGGGTGTTTTTTGACAACGAGCAGAGTTTTGGTCGACTGGAAAGCGACGAACTTCACTACGGTATCGTGATCAATACGCTGACACGGGATGCAGCAGACACCCCAGCCAAGGGTGCCTTCACCAAGGTATTGCGAGAGAAGTACGGCACCATAGAAGCCTTGAATAAGGCCTGGAACAAAGAGGTGAAGTCCTGGGAAGCCTTTGAGAAGGGCATGGACTCGAGCCTCACGACCGATGCGCAGCGCGAAGATTACGCGACTCTGCTGTTTGAATACGGCAATCAGTACTTCGGCACTATTCGCAAGGCGATGAAGTCGGTGATGCCGAATCACCTGTATCTCGGCTCCCGTCTGCCAAGCTGGGGTATGCCTCCGGAGATTGTGAAGGCGGCGGGCAAGAACGTGGATATCATCAGCTATAACCTCTACGAGGAGGGGCTGGTGCCATCCAAGTGGGAGTTCCTGGCAGAGATCGACAAGCCGAGCCTGATTGGTGAGTTCAGCTTCGGCTCGGACGATCAGGGCCACTTCCACCCGGGGATCGTAATCTCTGCGGACCAGAAAGACCGCGGCCGTATGTTCAAGAACTATATGCACTCGTTTATCGACAACCCCTGGTTTGTGGGTGTGCATATGTTCCAGTACATGGACTCCCCAATTACTGGCCGCGCCTATGACGGCGAGAACTACGCGAATGGGTTTGTGTCGGTAGCGGATGTTCCCTACGTGGAGCTGGTCAAGGCGGCCAAGGAAGTCCATGAGGATCTGTACGAGCGCCGCTTTGGCGATGTGAAGCCTGTCGAGTGATTTTTCGAGCGCTGTAGAAAGTTCGGTGGCGGCGACGCTGCCGGGTAGGGCTTCCCAGGACACGCCGTGAACCCATCCATGGGGGCTTTTCCACGGGTCCCTCTCGCGGAAGGTCCTGGAAAGCCCTACCCGGCATCGACGCCTGCTCGAATAGATAGGTAGTTCAAACGTACCTGCGCCAAAAACAGGGCGACGGAGAAAAGCGCGGTGTCCGAGAGGGCATCGCGCTTTTTTTATCGGTAAAACAAGGGTTTAAGTCCCTCAAGGGACATAGAAACGTTTACATTGAGCCTGGATGACTGTAGATTGTTAACAAAATATTGTTAATAAAATAGAATAACGATCTTTTGGTCCCGGTTAGCTCAATGTCGATCTCTTTGTCCTCAGTTCAATGTGTGTTGAAGCAACTTCGTTTCGGAATACTGTGGCTTTCCGTGGCTCCTGTGCTGCTGTCTGCCTGCGGTCAGCCAGGCGATGAAGGCGCAGTAGTTGCGGGTCCGGGCAACGAGCACGAATACCCGCCGGCTTTATTGACTGGTGGCCGTGGGATTCCCGCAGGTGTGGAAGGGCACGGAGTGTCGCTTTCCCGACTGCCGGTGGACACCGGAATCTCCCCGTTGCACGCGGTTTTCTACAAAAACACCTATGAGCCGCGACTGGACCTTGCCCCGGATTCTGGCTGGGACTGGAGTGGTGCCGGGGAGAATATCGGTCTGTCCCTGAAGGTAACCAATCCCGGGGACCACTCGGCGCAGTTGTTTGTGTCGGTCTACGATGACGAGACTTATGGTACGCGCTCGTTCAATGTGCCCGCAGGCGGGACCGGTACTTATTATTTCGATCTGAATGGCCCGGCACTTGCCCTGGATACCGGTATGCGGGATGCGCCGGCACTCTACGACAACGCGGCGACGGCAATGACCTTGATGTGGGGCAGCAAGTCGCTGGATCTGGCGAATATTTGCCGCATCGAGCTCAATATGAAGAGCATCCTCAGTGACCGGGCCCTGGTGTTTGAGGATATCGCGCTGACATCCAACGGCGATTTCCAGCCGCAAAAGCTGCAGAAAATCTTCGATCGGTACGGGCAGTATGCACCTCAGGACTACCCGGAAAAGATTCATAGCGATGACGAGCTACGTGCAAGTGCGCAGCGTGAGGCAGAAGCATTTTCTGAGTCTTCGAACTTTCCGGATCGTTCCCGTTTTGGTGGCTGGGCGGAGGGGCCGCGCTATGAATCCACCGGCTATTTTCGGACCCAAAAAATCGATGGGCAGTGGGCGCTGATTGACCCGGAGGGTTACCTGTTTTTCGCCACTGGCGTCGACAATATGCGTATGGACAACACCGTCACCATGACCGGTGTGGATTTTGCGGATTCGGACACAGGGCGGGGAGAGACAATAGCATCAGAGCTGCGCCGGGACCTGTTTCAGTGGTTGCCGGAAAAAGACGATCCGCTCGCTGCCCACTATTTTTATCGTCCCGTGGTGCATATGGGGCCGGTAGAGAAAGGGCAGGGATACAGTTTTTATCGGGCAAATCTGCAGCGGAAATATGGACCGGATTATCTGCAGCGCTGGCGTGAGGTAACCGTTGACCGCCAGTTGAACTGGGGATTTACTACCCTGGGTAACTGGGCCGATCCATCGCTATACGACAACCGTAAGGTTGCTTATGTGGCCAATGGTTGGATTCGCGGCGAGCACAAGCGCGTCAGCAGTGGCAACGATTACTGGGGGCCACTGCATGATCCGTTCGATCCGGAGTTTGTCAATTCCGTAAAACGCACCGTGACACAGGTCGCTGCCGAAGTGCGGGGCGATCCCTGGTGTATGGGCGTGTACATTGAAAACGAACTGAGCTGGGGCAACACCAAAACCGACGCCGGTCACTACGGCCTGATTATTCATACTCTGACGCGTGACGCCGCAGAGAGCCCCGCCAAGGCCGCGTTTGTCGAAATCCTGAAAAACAAATACTCCAGTGTGGAGGGGCTGTCTCGCGCCTGGTTCTCCTCTATTCCTTCCCGGTCTATTCCTTCCTGGGAAGCGTTTGCCGCAGGCTTTTCGCTCTCTCAAGGAGCTGGCGGTGAACCCAAAATTGAGGGACAGTTGCGGGAGGACTTCTCTCTGCTGCTGGAATCCCTTTCTGCCCGATTCTTCTCCGTGGTGCAGCGCGAGCTGGCCGATGTTATGCCTGACCACCTTTTTCTCGGCGCCCGCTTTGCGGATTGGGGAATGACACCAGAGGTGGTGCGCGGGGCTGCTGCCCATGTGGATGTGGTGAGCTACAACCTCTACACCGAGGGGCTGGCGGCAGATAACTGGGAATTCCTCGCGGAAATCGACAAGCCCTCCATCATCGGTGAATTCCATATGGGTGCGACGGACTCCGGCAGCTTCCACGCGGGCCTGGTATCCGCAGAGAGCCAGCAAGAGCGCGGCGAAATGTTCCGCGGCTATATGCACACCATCATCGACAACCCCTGGTTTGTGGGTGCCCAGTGGTTCCAGTACATCGATTCACCAGCCTCCGGCCGCGCCTGGGATGGGGAAAACTACAACGTCGGCTTTGTCACCGTAGCGGACGAGCCCTATGGGCCGCTGGTAGCTGCGGCCCAGGCTCTGAACCGGGAGCTGTATTCGCGCCGCTACGGGCAAAAAAAATGATTGATGTTAATTGTTAACAATATACAATGGTTCCATTGATTGAAGTCTAATCAGTGAATAAACGTTGTGCTTATAAAAAATCACGGATTTTGGGGTTCCTCCATGTTGATGGAAGTACAAGAGCAGGCTACAGAGCTGCTGTCTTCGAGCACTATCGCCGCCACCAAGGTTGAGTATTACCAGGTTCCTCTGGCGGAAGTGCTCACCGATGCGCGCCACGGTGACCACACTCATTTTGAGGTGCTGGTGTTCCGCGTGCGCTGTCAGGATGGACTGGAAGGCGTTGGCTATACCTACACCGGTGGTCGCGGTGGTCGCGCCATCTACTCCCTGTTACAGGACGATATTCAGCCGCTGCTGGAAGGTCGCGATGCGTCGGATATCTTTGCCATCTGGGAGGGAATTCAAACCCATCTGCATTATGTGGGCCGCGGTGGCCTGCTGAGCTTTGCGCTGTCTGCGGTGGATATTGCTCTGTGGGATCTCCGGTGCAAACGTCTGGGCCTGCCCCTGTGGAAGGTGGCTGGTGGTGCCGGCAATTCCAGCAAGTGTTATGCCGGCGGTATCGACCTGAATTTCTCCGAGCCCAAATTGCTGGACAACATTTCCAGCTACCTGGCCCGCGGCTTTAATGCCGTGAAGATCAAGGTGGGTAAGGAAGACTATCGGGAAGACGTGGCGCGCGTGGAAGCGGTGCGAAAGCTGATCGGTGACGATGTCACCTTTATGGTGGACGCCAACTACTCCATGACCATCGAACAGGCGGTGCGCTTTGGTCGCGCCATTGATCACTGCGATATTACCTGGTTCGAAGAGCCCACCATTCCCGACGATTATCTGGGTTACGGCCGTATTGCTGATGCCATCAATATTCCACTGGCCATGGGCGAAAACCTGCACACAGTGCACGAGTTCACCTATGCCATTGGGCAAGCGAAACTCGGTTTCTTGCAGCCGGACGCTTCCAATATCGGCGGCATTACCGGCTGGCTGAAAGTGGCGGAGCTGGCTTACGCACACAACCTGCCGGTGTGCAGCCACGGTATGCACGAGCTGCATGTCTCCCTGATGGCGAGCCAGCCCCATGCGGGCTATCTGGAAGTCCATTCCTTCCCTATCGACGAATACACCACCCGTCCGATCGTGCTGGAAAACGGCCGCGCCGTTGCCTCCAACGAGCCGGGCACCGGGGTGACCTTTGATGAAACTCTGCTGCGACCGCATCTGGTCAAGCACTCTTAACAGGTGATGTTCATGCAAGCTCAAGCTGCTCAGTATGTTGGTAACAAATCCTTTGAAGTTGTCGAGGGGCGCTGTGAGGCACCCGCTGCGGATGAGGTGCGCCTGAAGGTGGGTTACGTAGGGATCTGCGGCACCGATATGCATATCTACCATGGTGTGATGGATCAGCGTGTGCAGCCGCCGCAGGTTGTAGGCCACGAAATGTCGGGTGTGGTGGATGCAGTTGGTGAAAATGTAAAAGGCTATACCGTGGGCGAGCGTGTCGTGGTGCGCCCGCTGGATTACTGCGGCGATTGCCCGGCCTGCGATAACGGCCACAGCCATATCTGCCACAACCTGAAATTTATGGGCATCGATTCTGTGGGGGCATTTCAGAGCTACTGGAATGTGAAAGCCCGCACTCTGCACAAGCTGCCGGAAAATGTGTCCCTGAAGCAGGGCGCATTGATCGAACCCTTGGCCGTGGCCTGTCACGATATTGCCCGCGCGCGTCTTAAGGCTGGCGAGAAAGCCGTGATTCTCGGCGGTGGCCCAATCGGTCAGCTGGTTGCCCAGGTCGCGCTCGGTATTGGCGCCGAGGTAATGATCTCGGAGCCGAGCCCCGAGCGTCGCGCCTTTGCGGAAAAAACCGGTGCCCTGGCGGTGAACCCAATTGAGCAGGACTTGAAGGCGGCTGTAGAAGACTGGACCCGCGGCAAAGGTGCCGATGTGGTGTTTGAGGTTTCCGGGGTGCAGCCGGCGGTGGATGCCATGACCGAGATCGCGGCGGTGCGCGGTCGCATCTGTATGGTGGCGATTCATTCCCAGAAGCCGCAACTGGATTTGTTCAAGTTTTTTTGGCGCGAGCTGGAGCTGGTTGGTGCCCGCGTTTATGAAGCGCAGGATTTTGAGCAGGCCATCGCTATGGTTGCCAGTGGAAAAATCGATCTGGTGCCTTTCATCAGCAAGGTGGCGCAGCTGAACGATATCGGCAGTGCCTTTGCGTCCATGGATGGCAACCCATCCGGCATGAAAGCGCTGGTCGCCTGCGGCGCGGAAGACTGAGCCGCGATTCGCCAATTAAAGAATTTAGAGAGTAAAACGATGTTGCAACAATTCAGCCTCGCCGGCAAAAAAGCCCTGGTTACCGGCTGTAACCGAGGCATCGGCAAAGCCATGGCGGTGGCCCTGGCGGAAGCAGGCGCCGACGTCATCGGTGTATCGGCCAATCTGGATCTGAATGAATCTGACGTAGGCCGGGAAGTATCCGCGGCAGGTCAGCAATTTTTCCCTTACCAGTGCGATTTTTCCGATCGCAGTTCTCTGTACGGTTTTATCGACAAGGTAAAAAGTGAGCACGCCCGGATCGATATTCTGGTGAACAACGCCGGTACGATTCTGCGTGCACCGGCGGCGGAACACGGGGATGACCTGTGGGACAAGGTGATCGAAGTCAATCTGAATGCCCAGTTTATTCTGAGCCGCGAAATCGGCAAGGAAATGGTGGCGCAGGGTTCCGGAAAGATTATCTTCACCGCGTCCCTGCTCACGTTCCAGGGCGGCATTACCGTACCGGGATACGCCGCCAGTAAAGGGGCTATCGGCCAGATCACCATGGCGCTGTCCAATGAGTGGGCGTCCAAAGGTGTGAACGTGAATGCCATCGCACCGGGTTATATCGCGACCGATAACACCCAGGCGCTGCGCGAAGACAGCGAGCGTGCGGCGAGTATTCTCGCGCGTATTCCCCAGGGCCGCTGGGGAGAGCCGGAAGACTTTAAAGGCCCGGTGGTATTCCTGGCTTCCGAAGCTTCTAACTATATGAACGGCAGCGTCCTACTGGTGGACGGTGGCTGGATGGGGAGATAACCCATGGCAATTGCAATTAAAAACAACGTGAACTTCGTTAACGGCGAATACATTGCCTCCAGGGCCGACGGCGTTATTGAAGTGCTGAACCCGAGCACCGGTGAGGTGCTGGGGAATATTCCCAAAGGCTGTGCGGAAGATGCGGAAGCGGCGCTGGCCAATGCCAAGCAGGCACAGAAGGCCTGGGCGAAGCGCACCGCTCGTGATCGCGCGGCGCTGTTGCGCAAGTTTGCCGCGGCGATTCGTGCCGAGACCGAAGGTCTGGCAGAGCTGCTGGTAAAAGAGCAGGGCAAGCTGATTGGTGTGGCCCGCGATGAAGTCAACGCGACCGCAACGTTTATTGAGTACGCCTGCGACAACGCGCTGACGCTGGAGGGCGATATCCTGCCCTCTGATAATACAGACGAAAAAATCTACATCCACAAGGTACCTCGCGGCGTTGTTGTGGCGATTACCGCGTGGAACTTCCCGCTGGCTCTGGCTGGGCGCAAGATCGGCCCGGCGTTGGTGACCGGCAATAGCATTGTCATCAAGCCAACTCAGGAAACACCGCTCACCACCATGGAGTTGGGTCGCATTGCCAACGAAGTGGGTATTCCCGCAGGCGTGCTGAATATCGTCAACGGTGAAGGCTCCATTGTTGGCCAGGCCCTGTGCGAAAGCCCGCTGACCGCGATGATCACCATGACCGGCAGCACTCGCGCCGGCCAGATTATTCACCAGGCCAGTGGCAAACACATGATTCCGGTCATGCTGGAACTGGGTGGTAAGGCGCCATTTATCGTGATGGAAGATGCAGATCTGGATAAGGCTGCGGAAGCCGCACTGTGGACCCGCTATGCCAACTGCGGCCAGGTGTGTACCTGTGCGGAGCGCCTGTACGTACACGAGAAGGTATACGACGCATTTATGGCCAGGTTCCTGCCCAAGGTGAAGGCGTTGAAAGTGGGTAACCCGCTGGATGAATCCTCGCAGATGGGGCCCAAAGTAAATGCCCGTGAAATCGAGCATATCCACGAGCTGGTGCAGAAAAGTATCGCCCAGGGGGCGGAGCTACTAACTGGCGGCAAGCCCGCGCAAGTTGCTGGCTTCGAAGGGGGCAACTGGTACGAGCCGACCGTGCTCACCAATGTTCAGCAGGACAACATTCTGGTGCACGAGGAAACCTTCGGTCCGATTCTACCGATCGTGAAGATCTCCAGTATCGATCAGGCTATCGCCTACACCAACGACAGCGAGTACGGCCTCTCTGCCTACCTGTTTACCGAAAACCTGCGCTATATCCACCAGTCCATTGCGGAAATGGAAGTGGGAGAGGTGTATGTGAACCGCGGTATTGGCGAGCAGCATCAGGGTTTCCACAACGGTTGGAAACTATCCGGCATTGGTGGCGAGGATGGTCGCTACGGACTTGAGCAGTACGTGGACAAGAAAACCGTTTACTTATCGGAAGTGTGAGCGACTTCCGGAGGCTTCCTTTCATCTCATCAGGATGAACATCTTTGCGGGGACTAATGTCCCCGCTTTTTTTACCTGTCGAGTTTTTCTGTCTATTGCGAGGTTTCAGGCGCAAAAAAGCCCGGCACTTGGCCTAATGCTGTTCACTTAACGTAGCTGAAGGCGAAGATACCGGGTGCGGTCTTGTGAGACCTTCACCGCCAGGGATGGCGGTGCAGAGCCCCCAGGGATGGGTTTACGGCGTGTCTCACAAGACCGCACCCGGTAGCGGCGCCGCCACAGAATTACTTAAGTGAACAGCATTACGGCACTTGGTCGGGCTTAAAGAATTCGGTATACGGATTACTTGATGTTCGCACGCAGTGCAGTCGTGGCCACGTTGATCTTGTTGGCCTTGAGGGCATCCAGTATCGCGCGGTGCTCGTCCACACAGTCTTTCGGCTTGGAGATACGCTTGTAGTTCATACGCATGCGCAGCACGATGGGGTACCAGAGGTTGGTCAGTTCGTCGCCGCCGGCAGCGTGTACCAGGTAACGGTGGAAATCGATATCCGCCTTGGTGACCTCGTTAAATTCCTGCGCGTCGAAGGCGTCCTGCAGGCGCACCAGAATGTCTTCCAGTTCGGCAAAGTCCATCTCGGTCAGCTTGCCTTTCAGCTGGGAAATGGCGAACACCTCGATGCGGCGGCGAATGTCAATCATCAGCTCCTGCATGGACGGATCCAGCACGCTGTTTACCGATACCCCGCAGTTGTTCTTGGCAACCAGCAGGCCTTCTTTGGTGAGCTGCAAGAGTACGTCGCGCACCGGACCGCGGGACACCCCAAAGCGATTGGCGAGTTGCTGCTCGTTCAGCTTGGTTGTGGGGGCGAGTTCTCCGGAAATAATGTCGGAGCGTAATTGGTCCGCAATCTGCTCGCGTACCGGAATAATCTTTGTGGCTTCACGCATGATGGATTCTGCTCACCATTTATCTTGAGGCAGGGGAGTCGCCCCTCCTACCGTGACTTAGGTTCTCGGATACAGCTGCCTACCCTGTACGCCGCCTTTCGCGCAAATCACATCTCATGTTGCGCTCCCGGCGGCGGCAGCCGGCGGCACCGGGACATGGGTGGATGCCGCTGGAACTTGTAACAAATCTACAACAGGTTCCCGTTACACGGATAGTACCGCAGGCCGGTAAAAAAATCGCCATCAAATTGTTAACAATGGACAATAATGCTGGTTAAATCCCAAACCAGAATGGCGGGACAGAACCAGAATCCGTGGTGCTAGGGCAGTTCCATGTGGATTATCCGTCAATGGTCAACAGTCAACCAATAGATATATCAAATGGATAGCCGAGGGTACGCTAATGAATGAGGTGCTGGTGTGTGACTGGGGGACCAGTAGTTTCCGGCTGATGCGTGTGGATGGGGCCGGAAAAATTGTCGGCCAGATCAGTTCGAACCGCGGGGTGAAAAGCGTACCGCAGCCGGAGATGGAAGCCTATCTGAAGGCTCAGATACTGGCGATGGGCAGCGATGACCTGCCGCTGTTGCTGTGCGGAATGGTGGGCTCCGGTATTGGTTGGTATGAGGCGCCTTACGTGGCCTGCCCTGCGTCCCGCAGGTCACTCGGCCGGGATTTGGTAAAGGTCCCGGATACTCACCTCACCGCCTGGTGTGTCCCGGGCGTGAAGTGCGTTACCGACCTTGGTACCGCGGAGGTGATGCGCGGCGAAGAAACGCAGGTAATCGGCTGGCTGACTCAGGCGAGTGAGCAGGAGCAGGCACAAAGCACGCTTTGCCTGCCCGGTACCCATAGCAAGTGGGTGCAGGTGGAAGGTGGTGAGATCTGTAGCTTCAGTACCGCCTTTACTGGCGAATTGTACGCGCTACTGACCGAGCACAGTGTACTGGTACAAGACAAGCAGCAGTTTTCCTCCGCGGCTTTCGTTGCCGGGCTGGCCGCCAGTGCTCAAGAGTCCGGGCTGATCCATCAACTGTTTAATGCCCGCAGTCGATCCGTGCTGGGGTTGCAGCCAGTAAGCGCCAGTGCTTCTTATCTCTCTGGGCTTCTGATCGGCAGCGAGGTTGCGGCCGTGAGTGGGAAACTGCGACGGGGAGAGCGCATCCATCTGATCTGTGGTGATTCTCTGGCTGTACCTTATGGCAAGGCTATGGAGTATTTCAGGCTTCCGTACAGGCATTATTCCGGTGATACCTTCGCCGCACTTGGTTTGCATGCCATTGCCCGGGAGCACGGGCTTTGAGTACAGAGGGGCGGCTGAGGTAGCGGCCAAGGGTCGTAGTTACTGCGCCAGCTGTTGTGCGAATTTTTGCCGCAGAAAATCCCGCAACAGCAGCACCGCCGGGGTGACCTGTCTGCGTGAAGGGCACACCAGGTTGAGCTCGATCGGGTGCGACTGAAGCTCTGGCAGGACGCGCACCAGTGTACCGTTGCGCAGTTCATTGGACATATCCAGTCTGGCTTTGAATGAAATACCCTTGCCGGCGATGGTCCAGCGGCGAACTACATCAGCGTCATTGGTGGTGCGATTGCTGGTGACTCGAATTTTTTCCGCTTTATGTTCGGAGCCTTTGGCGGGAACCAGCTCCCAGATATCATTGACGCGACCGCTTAGCTGGAATAACAGGCAGTTGTGTTGCAGCAGTGCCTGGGCGTTCTCCGGGGCGCCAAATCGAGCAATATAGTCCGGGGAGGCACAGAGTACGCGCTCTGTTGTTGCCAGTTTAAAGGCGATACGCGAGGAGTCGGCGAGATTGCCATAGCGGATCGCCAGGTCCACCCGGTCCAGATAAAAGTCGGATAAAGAGTCTCCCAGCGTCAGGCTGATGCTGAGCTCCGGATGCAGGCTCATGACCTCATCCAGCCAGCCCAGCAGGATATTACGCCCCAGATCCGATGGGGCGGACAGACGCAGCTCACCGGCGATCTTCCCACCACTGTTCCCCAGGGACGCGCGTCCTTCTTCCAGCACCGTCAACGCTTTTCGGCAGTACATCAGAAACCGTTCGCCTTCCTCGGTAATCCGCAGCTGGCGGGTAGAGCGGATGAACAGCTGCGCCTGGAGCTGCTTTTCCAGCCTCTTGAGTGCGGCGCTGGCAGCGGCAGGAGTTAGGTCCATTTGCTGGGCCGCGCGGGTAATGCTGCCGATATCAGCCGTATGCACAAACAGTTGTAGATCGTCGGTATTCATTATCAAAAATATTTTGAATATGTTTGTTGTATTGATCTGTTTATAGCATGTAATCCCATGGCGACAATACCCGGGTCAACCTATATTCGTCTCCATACCATGGGGATACAACCGAGGATCAACTTTATGAAAGCCGTTGCCTATACCCAGCCCCTTGATATCAACGCGCCTGGTGCCCTTGCCGATGTGAACCTGCCGATGCCACACGCCACCGGGCGGGATCTCTTAGTGAAGGTACGCGCCATCTCGGTAAATCCGGTAGATACGAAAATCCGCGTGTCTGTCGCCCCTGATAAAGCTGAACACAAGGTCTTGGGGTGGGACGCTGTGGGAGAGGTGGTGGCTGCGGGAGACGAGGTCTCTCTGTTTGAGGTCGGTGACTCGGTCTGGTACGCGGGGGACCTGACGCGCCAGGGATCTAACGCAGAGTACCAGCTGGTGGATGAGCGGATTGTCGGGATAAAGCCGGCGTCGCTCTCCGATACTCAGGCTGCAGCCATGCCGCTTACTGCGATCACCGCCTGGGAATTGCTGTTTGACCGCCTGGGGTTTGTCGCGCAACTGCCCGCCGACGTGAAACCGTATGCACAGGGTTTTACCGACACCGGTGAGGCTGCCCGGATACTGATCGTTGGCGCGGCAGGTGGCGTTGGCTCAATCCTGATCCAGCTGGCCAAGAAGCTGACGGGGGCAACTGTCATTGGCACCGCTTCGCGGGAAAAAAGCCGAAGCTGGGTGATGGATCTGGGGGCGGACCATGTGATCAATCATCACCAACCCATGCTGCCGCAGTTACAGGCACTGGGGCTCGACGGCGTGACCCACGTGGTCAGTCTCACCCATACCGGCGAGCACTTTGATCAGCTGGTAGAGGTGCTGGCACCACAGGGCAAGCTGGCGCTGATTGATGACCCGCAGGAGGGACTGGATGTTCTCAAGCTGAAGACCAAGTCGATCTCGCTTCACTGGGAGTTCATGTATACCCGCTCCATGTTCAGTACTGCGGATATGCAGAAGCAACACGACCTGTTAGCCGCGCTGTCACAGCTGATCGACAAAGGGATAATTCGGTCAACGCAGGGCGAGCACTACGGAGCCATTAACGCAGAAAATCTGATCCGCGCGCACAAGCAGGTTGAAAGTAACAGCTCTGTAGGCAAGATTGTGCTGGAGGGGTTCTCTGCGTAAAAATTGCCGTGATGGGTGAGTGGTTCCATATGGTAGGGTAACGGCCAGTAATCGGATTTTGGCAAATGCTTTTCTATGGAACAGATTCTTTCAAACCCTATGGCCATGCTGGTGCTGGTGGGCATCGTTTCGATCGCCTGTCAGTACCTGGCGTATATGTTGAAGCTGCCGGCGATTCTTCCGCTTCTACTGGCGGGACTGGCGTTGGGGCCGGTCACCGGAGCCTTGGACCCGGACGCCTTGTTCGGAGATCTTTTATTTCCACTGGTATCTCTGGCGGTAGCGATCATTCTGTTTGAGGGTGCGCTTACCCTGAAACTTTCAGACCTTGCCGGCCACGGTACCATGGTGCGCAACCTGTGTACTCTGGGGGCACTGGTCACTTGGCTGGTGGCCACTCCGGTTGCTTACTATGTGCTCGGCATGCCCATGCAGCTGGCGGCGCTGTTTGGTGCCATCGTCACGGTTACCGGGCCGACGGTAATCGTACCTATGTTGCGCACCGTGCGACCCAACACCCGAATCTCCAATATCCTGCGCTGGGAAGGCATCGTGATTGATCCCATCGGCGCGCTCCTTGCGGTACTTGTTTACGAATATATTGTTGCCACCCAGAATCCGTTTGAGCACTCACTGATTCTGCTGTTGAAAGTGGTGGTGATCGGGTTTGGCCTCGGTTCCCTGATGGGCCATTTTCTCGGTACTTTGCTGCGCAACAACTGGGTACCACATTATCTGCGCAATACCGCCGTGCTGACCCTGATGCTCGGCGCCTATGCTGCATCCGACCTTATGGCTCATGAGTCCGGGCTGCTGACAGTGACGGTAATGGGGATCTGGATGGCAAACATGAAGGGCCTCGACGTCGACGACATCCTGGAATTCAAGGAAACCCTCAGCGTGCTGCTGATTTCGGCACTGTTTATTCTGTTGGCAGCCAGGGTGGAATTGTTCACTCTGGCGCAACTTGGATGGGGGGCTGTGTTGGTACTTGCCGCAATTATGTACGTTGCCCGCCCCCTCTCGGTTTTTCTGTCGGCGCCGGGCTCGGGTCTGAACTGGCGGGAGCTGACGCTTTTGAGCTGGATTGCTCCCCGCGGCATTGTTGCCGCCGCAGTGTCTGCGCTCTTCGCACTGAAAATGGAGTCCTTCGGGCTGCCGAAATCCGAGTTGCTGGTACCCATGGTGTTCCTCCTGATTATCACCACCGTGGTTGTTCAGAGTCTGACGTCTAAACCTATTGCCAGGCTTCTGGGGGTACGTGCGCCATACCCCAATGGGTTCCTGATTTTCGGTGGAGGCAAATTCGCCCGGATGCTGGCGAAAGACTTGATGCAGAAAGAGGTACCGGTGCGGATCGCGGATACCAACTGGGATAGCATCAGTGAGGCGCGTATGGACAATATCCCCACCTATTATGGTAATCCCATTTCCGAACACGCCAGTCTGACCATGGATATATCCACGGTTGGCAAGGTGCTGGTCCTGTCGCCATACAAACAGCTCAATCCGCTGGTGACTTATCACTTTGAGCACATGCTGGGAGATGACGCGGTGTTTGGTCTGAACCCAGGCTCTCAGGCCGGAAGGGCCAGCCATCAGGTATCGGAAGAGTACGCACGGAAGCTGATCCTGTTTTCCGAAAACGCCACTTACGGGCGCCTGGCGAGCCTCACCGCAAGGGGCGCGACCATACGCACAACGCGGCTCAGCGAAGAGTTTACCCTGGAAGACTATGGGAAAACTTACGGCAATCGCGCTACCCCGCTGTATGCGGTAGATCCCCAGGGGAAGATCCACATCTGCACAATTGGGCATGAATTTGAGATTAAGGAGGACTGGCAGATTGTCAGTCTGATCGCACCCGAGGAGGAGGCGGAAGCGGTGTCGCCGACCACGGAGCGCGGCGTAGAGGCCGCCACCTGAAGCGGTGGCGGAGCTTGATAAAATCCGTCGTTAGTTTGTGGCGATGGTGTAGCAGGGCGTATACGCTTTTCCTGGTAATTTCATCCGCTGCTGTTTCACAAAGGAGTTCAGCAGCGTATCCATACTGCGCATTAATGCCGGATCTCCACGCAGTTCGTAGGGGCCGTTTTTCTCCACATTGCGAATACCTTCATCCTTCACATTTCCGGAAACAATACCGGAAAAGGCCCGGCGTAAATTTGCCGCCAGTAGGTAAGGCTCCTGGTTGTTGTGCAGTGCGAGCGCGCGCATGTTTTCATGGCTGGGAACAAACGGACGTTGAAACTCGGTGGAGACCTTCAGCTTCCAGTTGTAGTAGTACGCGTCTCCGGTGTCCTTGCGGTACTGGCGCACCTTCAGGATACCCGCAGACATCTGGCGGCCTACCTCCTGCGGGTCGTCGATAATGATCTGGTAACGTGACTGCGCTTCGTCTCCAAGTGTCTCGCCAATGAACCGGTCAATCTGTTCAAAGTATTCCGCAGCGCTGGCGGGCCCAGTGAAAATAACCGGGAAGGGCTGCTCCTTATTGTCCTGATGCAGCAGGATGCCAAGCAGGTACAGAATCTCTTCCGCAGTTCCGGCGCCACCGGGGAATACAACGATCCCGTGACCGGTACGCACAAATGCTTCCAGGCGCTTCTCAATGTCCGGCATGATCACCAGCTGATTGACGATCGGGTTGGGTGCCTCTGCGGCAATAATTCCAGGCTCGGTGATGCCCAGGTACTGACCGTGCGCATCGCGCTGCTTTGCGTGGCCGATGGTGGCGCCTTTCATGGGGCCTTTCATGGCGCCCGGGCCGCAGCCAGTGCAGATATCCAGGCTGCGTAGTGCCAGTTCATAGCCCACCTTTTTGGTGTAGTCGTACTCCTCTCTGGAAATTGAGTGGCCGCCCCAGCAGACCACAAGGCGGGGGGCACGGGTACGATCAAAGGTGCCGGCGTTTCTCAGGATATGAAATACCGCGTCTGTCACACCCTGAGCTGAGACCAGATCGTAGCGAGGGTCGCCGGTAATCTCACTTCTGACGTAAATGATGTCCCGCAACACCGCGAACAGATGTTCAGCAATACCTTGGATCATACGCCCGTCCACAAAAGCGGTGGCCGGTGCATTGCAGACCTTGAGTTTGACCGAGCGCTCGGTGGGGATGACGGAGATATCGAAGTCGGAAAACTTTTCCAGCAGCTCCTTGCCGTCGTCCATGTAATTGCCGCAGTTCAGAACGGCCAGGGCACAGTTGCGGAAAATGGTGTTTTGCGGGCCGCGGCTGGTGTCGGTGAGCTTGTGGATCTCATATTTGGAAAGAATATCGAACTGTCCGGTAGGGGAAACTCGTGCATCGACGAGTTCGATAAGTTCTGTGGTCATACAACCCCCAGTAATACTTGTTGTGTGATGCCGCCACGCAGGGGCATTTCATTATCAGATTACGTCTGGCGGAAAAGGTTTTATTTTCCGGTACCTGACTAAGGATAGCTGACGGGTGCGTCAAATTTGGAAAAGTTGAGCCGGGGAGCAGAGCGCGGAAAAGAAAAAGCCCCGAACTCTTGCGAGTTCAGGGCCTCTTGTATGGCGCGCTCGGGAGGATTCGAACCTCCGACCGCCTGGTTCGTAGCCAGGTACTCTATCCAGCTGAGCTACGAGCGCGTCGTTGTGGTTGCGAACTATAGTGACTTGCCTTGGCTTCGTCAACATTTTTTTAAAAAGATTTTTTAAAAACTCTTTAAAAATCCGCAAGTTACCGAGCTTTTGCTGCTGGCCGAAACCTTTGCTTCAGCTCGATAGGGCGCGCATTCTGCCGCGCCTTCTGTACCAATGCAAGCAGTTTTTTGGGATTTTTCTTACGAAGCCAGTTGATCCTGTAATTCCGTCCCGGATTGGTCTAGATGCTGAGCAAATGCCCACTCCAGAATCTCCGGATCCCGGTGGCGTTTGATCTGCTCAAAGAACACCTGCGCCTGCGGAAAGCTCAGCTTCAGATAGGCCAGCCACTGCTTGACCCGATTACCCAGGTATTTGGCGGGATAGATATCCTTGGTGGTGGTGTAGTACTCATAGAGGATACTGGCGACCTCGGGCCAGGTGAGGGGCGTCACCTTGTCTCCGGCGCAGAGCGCCCGAATCTGCAGGCCGATGTCCGGGCGCGCCAACAGGCTGCGGCCAAACATATAAGCGTCACAGCCGGTAACCTCGCGGCAGCGCTGGAAGTCTGCCAGCGTCCACAAATCGCCATTCGCTATCACGGGAATGTCCAGGGCCTGGCGAATTTCACCGATGTACTCCCAATAGGCCGGTGGCCGATAGCCATCGACTTTCGAGCGGGCGTGTACCGCCAGTTCCGACGCACCTCCGGCTTCCGCCGCGCGGGCGTTGTCCATATAGGCACTGCGGTCTTCGAACCCCAGGCGGATTTTCGCCGATACCGGGATCTCTGGGGGCACCGCCTGGCGCACTGCGGCCACAACCGCTTCCACCCGCGATGGTGATTTCAACAGGCAGGCACCGCCATCACTGTTGTTCACCTGTTTGGCCGGGCACCCGAAGTTGAGATCGATCGCGGTTGCGCCCGCTTCTACCGCACGGATCGCGTTGAATGCCATCGCGGTGGGATTGCCCCCCAGCAGCTGCAATTTCACTGGTGTGCCCGTTGGAGTTACTGCCCCCTGGTCCAGCTCCGGGCACAGGCGGGTAAATACGCGCCGTGGCAGTTTGGTATGGGTTACGCGCACAAACTCTGTGACACACACATCCACGCCCCCAATCTTTGACAGCAGGGCACGGACATGGTGGTCGATCACGCCTTCCATAGGGGCCTGATAGATCAAGGGCGTCTTGGTTTGAGCTGATTCTGTGTTCATGGGTGGCAAAAATGGTCCGTGCGTACAACTTGGAATTGGCTAAGCGCACGCATTGTACGAGAAAACCTTCTGCCTGGTTAGATATTGCGCAGTGCCGCAGGCGCTAGCTGGAGAGTCACAGGTGGCGGGCCCAACAGGCGACGCCGGGGCGGACCTGCGGGGCTAACTGGTCGAATCTGGCAGGCAAATTGGTCGAAATAGAGGGTTTTGTCGCGGTTCTTGGTTGCTTCTGTAACTAATAAGTGTTTGATTTTGAAAGGTTCTTTTACTGATAATATCGCCCGCTCGAATGCAGGTTGCGGAGATCTGCACAATAAGACTGGTATCGCTAGGCCAGGACACTACCTGAGTCCGGTATACAACCAGAGCAATAACCAGAGTAATAAAAGCAACGAAGCGAGGGGGTTACCGTGCAAGACGCACTACTGCAGCAAGGACTGGACATCACACTGTTCGGCATGGGAATCGTATTTACATTTCTGCTGCTGTTGGTGATCTGTACCACGGTCATGTCCCGTGTCATGACGCGCTTCTTCCCCGAGCCCGAACCCGTTGCCGCGCCTTCTCCGGCGTCCGCCCCCCAATCCCCCGCCGGCGATCAACGCCTGCGCAAAATTATCCAGGCTGCTATCGAGCAGCACCGTAACCGTCGCAAATAATTTGCGAAACGTTGCGCCGGAGCTGTGTGCCGGCTTGCCGCGCGGAATCACTGCTCGCGTGGACTCGCGGATAAAAGCAACACCAATTTTCATTTGCCAAGATCAATTTTGAAGAGAGACCACCTATGACTGAGGTTAACTCTTTAGTTAAAAAATCCCCGCTCGGAATTACCGACGTAGTTCTGCGTGACGCCCACCAGTCCCTGTTCGCCACCCGCTTGCGGTTGGACGACATGCTACCCATTGCGGAAAAGCTGGATAAGGTCGGTTTCTGGTCTCTCGAATCCTGGGGTGGCGCCACCTTTGATGCCTGTATCCGTTATTTGGGTGAGGACCCCTGGGAGCGCATTCGTGAACTGAAAAAGGCCATGCCCAATACTCCGCAGCAGATGTTGTTCCGCGGTCAGAATATTTTGGGCTACCGCCACTATGCGGATGACGTGGTGGAAAAATTTGTCGAGCGAGCGGCCACCAACGGCGTGGATGTTTTCCGCGTGTTCGATGCCATGAACGATATGCGAAACCTGAAGACTGCACTGGCGGCGGTGAAGAAGCAGGGTAAGCATGCACAGGGCACCATCTCTTATACCGTGAGCCCTGTGCACAACATGGACATGTGGGTTGATCTGGGACGCCAGATTGAAGATATGGGGGCGGACTCCATTGCCATTAAAGATATGGCCGGCCTGCTGCGCCCCTACGAAGGCTACGAGCTGGTCTCCAAGCTGAAAGCGGCCGTGGATATTCCCATCCATATGCAGTGCCACGCCACTACGGGCCTTTCGACGGCCACCGCACTGAAGTGTGTGGAAGCCGGTATCGATAATATCGATACCGCAATATCTTCCATGTCCATGACCTATGGACACAGCCCTACCGAGGCAGTTGTGGCGATCCTCGAAGGCACCGATCGTGATACCGGTCTGGACATCAATCTGTTGGAAGAAATCGCGGCTTACTTCCGTGAGGTCCGCAAAAAGTACGCGAAATTCGAAGGCTCCCTGCGCGGCGTGGACTCCCGTATTCTGGTAGCGCAGGTGCCCGGTGGTATGTTGACCAACATGGAAAATCAGCTGCGCGAGCAGGGCGCCGGCGATCGTCTGGACGAGGTACTGGAAGAGATTCCCCGCGTGCGCAAAGATCTCGGTTACATCCCGCTGGTCACGCCGACTTCGCAGATCGTGGGTACTCAGTCCGTGCTTAACGTATTGACGGGCGAGCGGTACAAGTCCATTTCCAAAGAAACCGCCGCAGTATTGAAAGGTGAGTATGGCGCGACCCCGGCGGAAGTGAATAAAGAGCTGCAGGACAAAGTGCTCGACGGTGGTGAACCGGTAACCTGTCGCCCGGCGGATCTGATTGCCCCGGAGCTGGACAAGCTGGCTGCAGAGTTAAAGCAGAAATCTGCAGAAGACAATATTGCACTGACCGATGGCGATGGTGAGATCGACGATGTGCTGACTTACGCACTTTTCCCGCAGATCGGTCTGAAATTCCTCAAGAACCGCGGCGATGCCTCTGCCTTCGAACCGGTACCCACTGGCAATGAGTCCAGCGAAGTCAAAAATGACCAAGGCGAATCGGTGTACACGGTTTCCGTGGAAGGCGAAAGTTATACCGTCACCGTGGCTGACGGCGGCGATGTCACCGGTATGGTGAAAGTGGGTGGCGCAGCCCCGGTCGGCTCTGCGGGTTCATCATCCGCTGAGGGCTCTTCACCCGCTGAGGGCTCAGGCGAGCCGGTAAAAGCGCCGTTGGCAGGTAATATCTTCAAGGTGCTGGTAAAACCCGGTGACCAGGTCGCGGAAGGCCAGAACATCGTGATTCTGGAAGCCATGAAAATGGAAACGGCCGTCAGTGCCCCCCGCGCCGGTAGCGTAACCGGTGTCACCATTAAAGAAGGTGACTCTGTGGCGGTGGGCGATAGCCTGCTAACCATCGCGTAACGGGGGCCACTGTGGAAAATTTAACGAACCTCTGGCTTTCATCCGGCGCCAACCAGATGACCATCGGCCAGTTCTCCATGATTGTGGTGTGCCTTGGTCTGCTGTTCCTGGCCATTCGCAAAAACTTTGAGCCGCTGTTGCTGGTACCGATCGGTTTCGGCGGTATTCTGGCAAATATCCCTGGGGCAAACCTGGCACTACCTGCGGTAGAAGCTGCGATTGCCTCCGGTGATGCGGGTGTTCTGGCGCAGCTGTCACAGGCGCTCGGCCTTGGTGCCTCGGAATCCATCGAAAGCCTCAAGGCCGCTCTGGAAAGCGCACCGGCCGCTGCCGCAGAGCGAGCCTCCCAGATCGCTGCGGATGCGGGTTTCTCCAATGGCATGTTGTACAACTTCTATAACGTTGCCATTGCCTCCGGTGTAGCGCCACTGGTGATCTTTATGGGCGTTGGTGCCATGACCGATTTCGGTCCTCTGTTGGCCAATCCTCGCACCTTGTTTCTGGGTGCCGCGGCGCAGTTTGGTATCTTCGCAACGGTACTGGGCGCGGTGGCCATGTCCGCCGCTGGCATTATGGATTTCTCTATCGCTGACGCGGCCGCTATCGGCATCATCGGTGGTGCGGACGGCCCGACGGCAATTTACGTTTCCAGTCTGCTGGCACCTGACCTGCTGGGTGCGATTGCGGTAGCCGCCTATTCCTATATGGCGCTGGTACCCCTGATTCAGCCTCCCATTATGCGTGCCCTGACCACGGAGCAGGAGCGTCGAATTGAAATGGTGCAACTGCGGCATGTGAGCAAGCGCGAGAAAATCGTTTTCCCGCTGGTGCTACTGATCCTGGTAGCGCTTTTCCTGCCGGATGCAGCACCGCTGTTGGGTATGTTCTGCTTTGGTAATCTGATGCGTGAGTGCGGAGTGGTTTCCCGATTGTCGGATACGGCACAGAATGCGCTCATCAATATCACCACCATTTTTCTGGGGCTCTCTGTGGGTTCCAAACTGGCGGCGGACAAATTCCTTGACCCGAAAACCCTCGGTATCCTTGCGCTGGGTATCGTTGCTTTTGCCATTGGCACCGCGGCGGGTGTTCTGATGGCGAAGCTCATGAATACCGTGAGTAAGAACAAGGTCAATCCTCTGATCGGTTCTGCCGGTGTTTCAGCGGTGCCTATGGCGGCGCGTGTATCCAATAAACTGGGCCTGGAGGCAAATCCGCACAATTTCCTGTTGATGCACGCCATGGGGCCAAATGTGGCCGGTGTAATCGGTTCCGCAGTGGCGGCAGGTGTGATGATCACCATGGTGCGCGCCATGACCGGCTGATGTGGTCGGACCGAGTGTGTCCAGAGCGGTTTTTTTATGGCTGAATGAACTTCCGTGACCGATCAGTTCCTGTTTGCTGGCGCAAAATAGGGGCGCAGCGCCCCCCGTGGTAAGATGGCCGCCGTTTTTACGGTCAGTGGCGCCAGTGCAGGTGTCGGGAAGGAGAAGTTATGTCCTGGTTGGGAGCGGGTATCGGTGCCGGTATTGGCATGATGTTTGGCGGTCCTATCGGTGCGGCCCTGGGGGCCTGGGTGGGGAGTTCTTTTGGCTCCGGCCTGAAAAAGCTCAGTGAAGCCGGTATCCCGCTTAACCGCGAAGGCGCTCAGACGGTATTTATCGTTGCTCTGTTTTCGATGCTGGCGAAAATGGCCAAGGCGGACGGCCAGGTTTCCAAAGCCGAAGTTCAATTGATCGACGACTTCATCAACAACAATCTGCGCCTGAATGCGGAGGACCGCCAACAGGCGATCAAGATATTTCAGAATGCCAAATCGGATCAGTATTCGATCTACGACTACGCACGCCAGTACCGTCAGCTGATCCGCAATCAGGCCATGCGGGAAATGGTTTACCGCCTGCTTTTTGCCGTAGCGTTTGCCGACGGAGAGCTACATCCGGCGGAAGAGCAGATCCTGCGACGGATTCCTGAAGAGCTTGGCTTACACGCCTCCATATTTACGGCCATGTTCAATGAGTTCGGGCATGGTGCTGGGCCTGCGGCCAGCGGTGACAGCCTCAAGGCACATTACGACATACTGGAATGCAGCCCGGACGCGAGTGATCGCGAGCTGAAGCTGGCTTACCGTCGGAAGGCGGCGGAATTTCACCCGGACAAGATTGCCTCCAAAGGGCTGCCGGAAGAATTCATGCGCCATGCGGAAGATCAGATGAAAAGCGTGACAGTGGCTTACGATACGATTGTTGCAGCACGCAAGCGCCAGGCCGAAGTAAATCAGGCCTGATTCATATCTTGAGAGTTAGTGAGTGTTGGATAGAGGAGCAGGTATGTCTCTTGCGCAGCAGATTCAGGAAAAGCTGACGGCAGCCTTTGAACCATCCCATATCGAAGTGCAGTGTGAAAGCCATATGCACAATGTGCCGGAAGGTTCGGAAATGCACTTCCGTGTTGTGCTGGTCAGTGAGGCGCTGAAGGGGCTGCGAAAAGTGCAGCGGCACCAGAAAGTATACGGCGTACTGGCCGAAGAAATGGCGGGCCCCATTCACGCGCTGGCCCTGCATCTTTACACCGGAGAGGAGTGGCAAGGACAGGCTCCGGACAGCCCTCAGTGTCTTGGTGGCGGAAAAAAATAAAGATTTCCCCGCCAATTTTTGCTTTCTCAACACTTCTTTACGCTTGCGATTTTTCTGTTTGTGGGACCTGAATGTCGCCTGAATGACTGACGGAAAATTTCCTATTTCCCTGCAGCGCCCATTGCTTTTCTGAAACAGTTGGCGCATACCGCCTCTTTTTCCTCCCGTCTGGCGGCGAAAATTTCTTTTTTGTCGCCATTTCCCTCCTGCGCATTTGTGTCTTCTTTCGGGTTACGTCTTCCGCCTGGCGTATCACTTTGGTTTATTGATGAAGGTGGCGACGGAATCGCGCAAAAGTTCCACAAGTGAAGATTTTTTTCGGTTGTTTTTTCTACAGCCACTCACAGGCGTGTCTAGACTGACAAGTGATTGGGTTAATTGCTGTTTAATTTGCCGAATACGATGGAGTTCTCAATGAAAATGACACGCGTTCTGACACCGCTTGCAATCGCTGTAGCTGCTTTGGTTAATGCCCAGCAGGCTTCTGCTGATTGGTTGAGCGATGGAGATTTTATTGTACGTGTTGGTGCCAGCTGGGTAGATCCTAACGACGATGACGATCAGTTCCGTCTGAGCGATCGCTACAGCACTGCAAAGTTTGATGTCGATTCCGACACCACCTGGAATATTTCCGGTGCGTGGCTGCCGGTCGAGCATTGGGGTGTAGAACTGATGTATATCGGTTCAACCCAGCACGATCTGGACATTGAAGATATTCGCTACGGCGATATCACTTACCACACTGACCGCTACCGCGTAGGCAGCTTCGATGCCAGCTATGCGAATGCGTTCCTGAACTGGTATCCGCTGAGCCGCGACTGCATGGGCCAGCCCTACATCGGCATTGGTGTGAACTACACCGATTTCAGTGATGAGCATCTGCGCGGTGAATTCCGCGACGATATCAACAACTGGGAACCGGATCTGGGCATCCGCGATGTGGATTACGGCCTGGGTCACTCCTGGGGTATTGCTGGTCAGCTGGGTGTGGACTTCCGCTTTGGCCGTGACAGCGCCTTCCTGGTAAATGCCGCGGTACTGTACATCGACGCCGACACCGATCTGACCACCTACTACACCGATACCACTCTGCCGCGTAATCCGCGCCTGAGCGTATCCGACGACGTAGATTACAGCCCCTGGGTATTCAACCTGGGTGTTGGTTACTCCTTCTGATCACTTATTGTGATTTAGCGAGTAGCGTTCAAGGAAGAACGGAAAAGGGCACCTTCGGGTGCCTTTTTTCATTCATCGATCATCATCGAGAAATGGCAATCGTCCATGGAGTATCGCGACTACTATCAAATTCTGGGTGTAGAGCGCACAGCATCACAGGATGAAATCAAAAAGTCCTATCGCAAGCTGGCGCGTAAATTCCATCCGGATGTGAGTAAAGAGGATGATGCGGAAGATCGCTTCAAGGAAGTGAATGAAGCCTACGAAGTATTGAAAGACCCGGAAAAGCGTGCCGCATACGACCAACTCGGCAAAAACTGGAATAGCGGTGAAGATTTTAATCCGCCGCCTGACTGGGATCAGGGATTTGAGTTTCGCGGTGGAGGCTATACCGAAGCGGACCCGGAGGCCTTCAGTGACTTTTTTGAGAGCCTGTTTGGGCGGGGCGGCTTTCAGCAACGTGGTTTTCAGGGGGGCGGATTCAGCCGGGGAGGTCAGGCATTCCATGCCCAGGGAGAAAATACTCACGCGCGTATCGCCATTGATATCGAAGATAGCTATCGGGGCAGCAAGCGGCAGATTACGCTCAAGCACTCTGAGTTGGGTGCGGACGGCCGCCCGGCGGTAAAAGAGCGCACGCTCAATGTCACCATCCCCAAGGGGGTGACCGAAGGTCAGCAAATACGCCTTGCGGGTCAGGGACAGGCGGGTATTGGCAACGGTAAAGCCGGCGACCTGTATCTCGAAATTGTTTTCAACCCCCACTCCCGATTTAGTGTGGAGGGTAAAACAGTGTATATGGAGCTGCCCGTGGCCCCCTGGGAAGCAGCGTTAGGCGCAAAAGTGCCTGTAACGACACCGGACGGCGCGCTCAATCTTACCGTGCCGCCAAATAGTAAAAGTGGCAGTAAATTGCGCCTGAAGGGCAAGGGCCTCCCGGCGAAAGAACCGGGAGATTTATTCGTGGTTCTGGATATCGTCACGCCGCCCGCCCACAGTGAGGAAGAGTGCGAGGCCTATCGTCAGTTTCGCGATCATTTCCAGTTTGATCCCCGCCGTTCAGATAGCCGAGGAGGTGCTTGACCATGCCATCGGGTAATCAGTCAGAAGACATTCTTGCGGAAGTGCTGGATGAGCACAGCATACTTACTCTGCGAGAGCTGTGTCGCGCCTGCAACCTGAGTGCAGAGCAGGTTCTGGCGATGGTCGAGCAGGGGGTTATTGATGCGCAGGAGGAAGGTACAGGCTTGCGATTTAGTGGTATCTGTGTCCGCCGGGTGCGCCGAGTGTACCGGCTGGAGCGGGATCTTGGGGTAAATCACGCGGGCGCGGCATTGGCATTGGAGCTGTTGGATGAGATTGAACAGCTCCGCGCACGGGTGCGGCGCCTTGAACGCCGCTAGCGTGATTCAATCACGTCAGGTTGCCACTGCGGTACTGGTGATTTCATAGATCAGGTAGGCGGTGTAGGCAACATAGGCCGTCAGCAGGGCGCCGCCCTCGAACCGATTGATACGCCCCTGTCGTTTGCCGAACCCGTAGCCAAACACAAACAGTGCGATGGTCAGCCCCATCACCATCGGCCAGTCGCGGGTGATAAGTTCATGGGGCACATCGGGCATGGGGGCAATGGTTCCGGCAATGCCCACCACTGCCAACAGGTTAAACATGTTGGAGCCCACCACGTTGCCAATGGCAATATCGTGTTGCCCCTTTTTTGCCGCAACCAGCGTTGCCGCCAGTTCCGGCAATGAGGTCCCCAGTGCAACAATCGTCAGTCCGATGATCAGGTCACTGACGCCCAGCTGATGTGCGATTGTCACGGCCCCCCATACCAGCATGCGGGAGCTGATGATCAGCAGGATCAGGCCCGCTATCACCCAGAAGATCGCCTTGCCCAGCGGCATGTCGTGCTCTTCCAGATTGTCTTGCATGCCACTTTCGATCAGGTCGCCTTTTCCCTTGATTGCGGAATAAATCGACCAGCCAATCACGCCGAAAAAACCTGCCAGCAGTATCAGCCCCTCGGCTCGGCTCAGGGTCCCATTCCAGAAAAATGCCGCGGTAAGACAGGTAATGATCAACAGCAGGGGCAGTTCCTTGTGGATGATTTTGCTGTTGACGGTAAGCGGAATAAACAGCGCTGTGGCACCGAGGATCAAACCGGTATTGGCAATATTGGAGCCGTAGGCATTGCCCAGTGCCAGGCCCGGGCTGCCGTCCAGCGCCGCCATTGCAGATACCACCATTTCTGGTGCTGAGGTACCAAAGCCCACAATCACCATGCCGATCAGCAGTGGCGGCATTCCCGCGTGCTTGGCAGTGGCGGCAGCACCATCGACGAATCGATCGGCACTCCACATCAGCAGCAGAAATCCGGCAATAATGGCGAGCGAGGCAAGAATCATGGGTTTCCTTGATGTTACTGAATGGCCGTTCACCCGGCTGCGCGACCGGGGGCATTTGCGGCGCTGAAATTTGGGGGCCGATTGTAACGACATTGGCCGTCGCTTGCAGCGCTAAACCGGGTCTGCGTGTGGTTGGGGGATGAGCAGCGCGGACACCGGGGTTCTTTCTGGGGCTGGCAGGGGCTGGCGCCGGCGGTGCCGTGGTATTCATGGGATATTGCGCGACGGGTATTTACTCAGGGCAGCAGTCGCGCGAAGTTCTTGCCGGTAGGGTAGTCGCCACGGGTCCAGCCGAGGCGAACCACCACGGTTCTGGTGGACGGTGAAATCATTACCGCCTGCTCGCGGTTGCCCAGCATGAAGTAGCTGTCTTCGGGCAGTTCTGGGAATCGCAGGGTTTCACCTCCGCCATTCAACCAGAACTGGTACCCATAGCGTGGTTCGTTTGTGCTGGTATTGGGCTGGCTGGCCGCAGAGACCCAGCCCTCGGGCAGCAGAGGAGCGCCGTTCCAGTCTCCATCATTCAGCATCAGTAAACCAAGGCGCGCCCAGTCTCGGGCGGAGGCATAAATGTAGGAACTCCCCACAAATACGCCACTGGCATCCACCTCAAAGGTGGTGTTGCTCATGGCCAGGGGGGTGAGAATCTGTTGCTGAAAGAAATCCACATTTGTCTGGGGACGCGCGCCCAGCTGGTCATATACCCAGCGAGCAAGAAGATTGGTAGTGCCGGATGAATAGGAAAAATACTCCCCCGGTGGGTGTGCCAGCGGGCTTTGCATGGCAATATCCGATGCACTGTGGGCGCCGAACAGCATTTTAGTGGCATCGCTGCCGGGAGCGTAGGTTTCATCGAAAGCCAGCCCGGAAGTCATCTGTAGCAGGTTTTCCAGGCTTATCCGGCGGCGTTCGTCCTGCCAATGTGGGAACAACGGCGAGGATATGTCTATCTCCGGCTGCACGGCCTGCAACCGGGCAACCAGTATCGCTGTAAGGCTCTTACCCATGGACCAACCGAGCAGTGGTGTCTGCGGGGCAATCTTTTCACCGTAGGATTCTGCAACCAGCTTTCCATCCTGTATCACAACCAGGGCGCGGGTATTGAGCCCTGCGCTGTTGTCCTGCCGGAGAATGTCGTCCAGCGTCTCCTGCAGTGAAGGGATGATATCGGGGGCGGAGTTTCCGTGGGGCCAGGGTGCCTGGGACGCAACTACCGAAGCTACCGTCACCCCGTCCAGTGCGCTCGTATCGCCGATATCCAGTGTGCAGCCGAGACCGGGGCGAAAGGTCGCACTGGTTTCGCCCATTCCCATCAGGGTCGCGGTAACCCGCCCAGCCTGATCGTCGTAATGCAGGTCCAGTAACCGGTTTGCTGGAGAATAGGATGCCAGGTCATTGAGGTTGCGCGTGTGGTCAAAGCCGGAGAGATAGCGCCCGGAACAGGCGAGCTTTGCCCCCATGCCGGTAGAAACCCGCACGGCATTACCCAGCTCGGCTATGGAAAACCCCAGTAGCCGGGGCGCTAGAAGCGCGAGTGCAAGAATTAAAGCCGCGATGACGACAAGGAGGCTCAGAATTATTTTTTTCATTTCGAGTCGACACCTCAACAGCGATCCCTCGGGACCCTTTATTGGTTGTTATTCAGCTTGGCCGCAAATCATTCCCGATATGCCCGCACACGGACAGGTTATTAAGTGTCAGCTTCGGTGACCGTATCAAATTCTGACAACAGCTTGAGAAAGGGGTCACCGAATCGCGCCAGTTTGCTGTCGCCAATGCCGGAAACCGCGAGCATTTCCTGCGCATTGCGCGGCCGGGCGCTAAGCATCTCCCGCAGGGTGGCATCGTGGAATACCACGTAAGGTGGTACACCCAGCTCCTCGGCGATGGATTTACGCAGGTCGCGCAGGGCATCCCACAGAGGTTGATCCTCTTGCGAGATTTCCACCGCCGCGCGCGCGCGGCCGCGCTCCGGAGCACCGGAGTGCTTGGCGGCTTTGGGCAGGGTGCGAAGTTGCACAGATTCTTCTCCGCGCAGTACCGGGCGGCATAGCTCGGTGAGTTGCAGGGCATTGAACGCCTCTGGATTGACCCGAAGGTAGCCGCGTACAACCAGTTGTCGCGCCACTGCGCGCCACTCATTGGCACTGAGGTCGGCGCCGATACCGTAAGTGGAAACCTGATTGTGATGAAACTGTCGAATTTTTTCTGTATCGGCACCCCGTAGTACATCAATCACATGGGCCGCGCCGAAACGTTGACCAGTGCGGTAAATACATGACATCAGCTTGCGGGTCGCTTCGCTGGCATCCCAGGTGACGGGCGGCGTCAGGCAGGTATCGCAATTGCCGCAATCCTCCGATAGTGCCTCATTGAAGTACCGCAACAGGGCGCGGCGCCGGCAGCTGGTGATTTCGCACAGACCCAGCATGGCATCCAGTCGCTGATGCTCCTGGCGCTTGTGTTCTTCACTGCCTTCCGAGGTGCTCGCCATCTGGCTCAGTTTTACCACGTCTTCGAGACCGTAAAGCAGCAGTGCCGATGCCGGCTCCCCATCGCGGCCAGCTCGGCCGGTTTCCTGATAGTAAGCCTCGATACTTTTGGGAAGATCCAGGTGAGCGACAAAGCGGACATCCGGCTTGTCGATACCCATTCCAAAGGCGATCGTGGCGACCACGATGACGCCCTCCTCACGCAGAAAGCGGCGCTGGTGATCCGCCCGCACCTCGGCGGAGAGGCCCGCATGATAGGGCAGCGCGTTAAAACCCTGTTGTTGCAGCCAGCTCGCAGTGGCTTCTACCTTGTTGCGAGACAGGCAGTAGATCACCCCGGCGTTGCCCTGATGCTCTTCATTGAGAAACTGCAGCAGTTGACGCTTGGGGTTGTTCTTGGCCGCGATTCGATACTGGATATTTGGTCGGTCAAAACTGCTGACAAAATGGCGGGCGTTTTCCAGGTCCAGGCGCCGGGCAATCTCTTTTTGTGTGCGCTGGTCCGCAGTGGCCGTCAGCGCCACCCGCGGTACGGTGGGAAAACGCTCATGCAGACAGGAAAGCTGCAAGTAGTCGGCACGAAAGTCGTGCCCCCACTGGCTGACGCAGTGCGCTTCGTCGATGGCGAATAACGAAATGCGGGCCTGGCCCAGCAGATCCAGGGTTCGCGGCTGCAGCAGGCGTTCTGGCGCCAGATAGAGCAGGTCCAGCTCGCCGCGTAACAGTTGCGCTTCCAGAGCCTGCGCCTGCTGATAGTCCAGGGATGAATTCAGGAAGGCCGCTGCTACCCCCACCGCAGTAAGTGCCTCGACCTGGTCTTGCATCAGGGCGATCAGGGGGGAGATCACTACCCCGCAGCCAGGGCGCGCCAGGGCGGGGATCTGGTAACACAGTGATTTTCCGCCGCCGGTTGGCATCAGGACCAGAGCATCCTGCCCATCCACCAGGGTTTCGATAATGGCTTGTTGGTCACCGCGGAACTCGGTGTAGCCGAAGGTGTGCTCCAGGATGTAACGAGGCGAGGGAGGTGCAGGGGGGGCAGTGTCATTCATGGGCGGCAGTATACCGCCTGAATCTTGTCAGAGGCGAACAGCTTCGGCCACCGGGCATCCCTAAAAAATGGCGCGCCCTGCCACCAGCCTGGCGCACGAATCCTTCAATTAATGCGAACTTGAACTATAATCCGTGCACCGCTGACATAGACAGGGATAATGCTATGCGCGCATCGACAACGACGTCTAAAACAGTTTCCTGTACTTGCGTTACTGCCTTACTGATTGGCCTGGCCGGCTGCGTAAGCTCGGCCCCGGAGCCGATCAATCCGCGCAGTCTTGCCCAATCCGCAGTGGCAGATACCCATCTCGGCTGGAAGCCGGCCCCCGCACACCAGCTCAATTACTCTCTCGCGACGTCTTCGGGCATTGCGCGTATGGAAATGCGCGAGCTACCCGGCGATCTGCAGGCGGTGACTATCGAATTGCCGGGGATGCGAAATGTGGAAGGGGTTCAGTGGCGTGCCGCCAATGGTGACCACGCAATGCTGTTCGACGGCGGTCGCGGTGCGGATGGTGTGACCCTGGAGCGCCGGCAGCGCGGATACCGCCTGCAGGTCCGTGGCCCGGCCCTTGAGATGCTTCGTCCCGGAGGACTTCTGACGGTGATTGATTACTACCGGAACTGACGGATTCCGAGGGCGGATAATCTACCTTCAATTTTCGGGGGCGTCCTGGCTTTCCCGGTCAAATCCAAGCCCGTCGGGGCGAATAAGATAAAGCTTGGGCCACAACTTTCCCGTTACCCACAGCCCGTTGCGCGCTCTATCCCATGCGATACCATTGGCTACGGCGTCCACATGCCGCCGCCCGGGCACGCTGTCATCCTGCAACGCTTTCAGGTCCACCCATCCCTGAACTTCCCCGGAGCCCGGGTCGATAGCGATAATCCGGGTGTCCTGCCAGATATTCGCCCAGATCAATCCGTTTGCGTACTCCAGTTCGTTGAGTCGCGACCAATCTTCCCCGCCGCCGGTCACTTTCAACCGGCGGGTCACCCGGAAGCCATCGGGCGTACGGAAACTGAGTGTGTCGCTGCCGTTGCTCATGATCAGTGACTCGCCGTCGCTGGTGAGTCCCCAACCTTCCCCAGAATAATGCAGCAGGTGTACCAGTTGAAAATTGGCGCGGTCGTAGATCTGCAGTTCACCGGCACGGTAGGTGAGCAAATACAGGTAATTATTGAAAACCGCGAGGCCTTCGGCAAAACGATCGCTTGCCAGCCATTTGCGCCTTACGGGATTGCCGCCGGGATCGGTATACTCCGCGAGCCAGGATCGGCCGTAGAGGCCGCTGCTTTCCAACCAGCGTTCGCCGTCAAAATACAGGCCCTGGGTGAAGTGGTCCGCGGGGCGTGACTTGCTCTCGAGTAGCTGATGCTCCACCAGCCGAGGATAGGGGGTGGCTGCAGCGGAAGCACACAGTGTGAGCAAGAGCAGAGCGGTGAGGGCGGCTTTCATGGTCTGATTCGGACTTCCCGGTAATTGCCGGTGGAGTACCGGCGTTCCATAACAATTCGTGCAGCTATTAGAACCAAGATGACCAGAATTAAAACATTTATTACGCTGACCCTGTTAGGTGGCCTGGCTGTTGTATTGCCAATCGCCATTTTTTTCCTGCTGTTCCAGTGGCTGTTTGGGCAGATCAGTGCATTGGTGGCACCGGCCACGGAGTGGATGCAGGCACATACAGAGTTCAAGGATAACTTTGCCCGCCTGATCGTGATAGCGGTGATTCTGGGGCTCTGCTTTCTCATTGGACTGTTAGTGAAAACCAGTGTGGGGCGCTGGGTGCACCGTCACCTGGATCACTGGCTGGGTAAATTGGCACCCGGTTACAACACTATCAAGGAACTGGTGCTGCAGTTTATTGGTGGCGGAGGTACCGAGGGCGTGCTGTCGGGGCCGGTGGCGCGGGCCCGGATTCACGGTGCGGACAACCCTTTGTCGGTAACCGCAATCGTGACATCCACCCACGCCGATGGCCACTTCACCGTCTATGTACCCACCGCGCCGGTGCCGACATCGGGATTTGTGTATCACCTGCCCCCCGAGTGTGTTGACATCCTCCCCCATGTGACGGTGGAAGCAGCCATGAAATCGATCGTCGCCTGTGGTTCAGGAAGCGGCCAGCTGCTCGCTGCCCCGGCCCTGGAAGAGAAAGCCTAGGGAACCTCAGATCGGCTTGTTTTTACCCAGAGCGCGAATCGCGAAACGCATCGGGTGCAGCGCCTTCACCAGGTCTACCGATACCGGCATCACTTCATTATTGATCCATGCGGCCAGTATCTCTGCCGCCAGCGGCGCATAGGTAAAGCCCCGGGAACCCAGCCCGGTAAGCACGTACAGGTTGCGTTGGTACGGTGTGCGCTCAGGAATCAGCTGCTTGCGATTTTTTCTGAGGGCAGAGTAGGTACTTTCCAGTGCATCCCACTGTGCCACCGGCCCTGCCATCGGCAGGTAATCCAGCGTGGCAGCGCGCAGAGCTGCGCGACCCTCCAGGGGCTGCCCGTCAAACGCTTTCTCAAATTCCGGAAGTAGTGTGCCGAGGGTTTCCATATTTTCTCGGTGTTCCACTTCGCGAACGTCCGTTTCCGTCTGCTTGAGTTTGAAGGTGGCGCCGAAGCTGTGGTATTCGGCCCGTTGTGTGCCCTCCGCAATTGTCGTCGGCGCAATATACCCTTCGCCACACAGAGCGATCTTCAACTTTTCTGTGGCGGGTGTTGCCTTCGCAAAAGAGACCTGGCCGCGGATCGGTTGTAGGGGCAGGGGAGCACTTTGCGGAAACTGGCGATTAGCGTTGGCGATACAGAGAATCAGGGCATCAAAACACTGCGGCTGATTTTCGCTGTCCAGCTGCAATTGCCATTGATCTGCCTGGAATTGAGCCTTGATGACACGGGTATTGAAGCGGACGTGAATGCGGTCATGCTGTAACAGGTTGCTGCAGACCAGCTTGGGTTGCAGCCATCCAGCCCTTGGAAAATACAACCCTGGGAAATCCAGCGCTACGCCGGCGAGTTCCGAGGCTTGCTCTGCGGTCACCGGTTGTGCCAGCAGGCTGCTGCCGTCCAAATCCAGTTGCTGGCAAATCTGCTGCTGTAACTGCTGCTCTTTTTCCGTTTGTGCCAGTTGTAACAGGCCGTCAAAGTGTGCCGCCTGAGGGCAGGTATTCGGATAGAAGCGCTGGGCAAACTGCAGGGCCTGGAGATTGAAATCGCCGTTGGGGCCGGGCTTGGGGGAGAGCTTTGCGTACAGAATACCCTGATCGTTTCCCGAGGCGCCGCTGCCCGGGTTGCTGCCCTCTTCGAAAACCGTAACCTGAAAACCCCTTGCCGCCAGCGCTCGTGCTGTGGTGGCGCCGGCGATGCCGGCACCGATCACGGCAATGCGTTCTGGCTTGCCTGCCAGAGAGGGGGGGAGGTGCCAGGGAGTGGCAGAATAGATACCTTTGCCACCGGCTTCGTCTCCGGTGGCAAAATGGCCCCGCAACATTTCCCGTTTGCGTCCAAACCCCGGCACCTTTTCCAGCGCAAAGCCCACGGACTTTAAACCGCGCTTCACAATCCCGGCACAGGTGAAAGTGGCAAATGTCGCGCCCCCGGCACTCAGTACCGCGATGGATTTGAACAGCGCTTCGCTCCACATCTCTGGATTCTTTGATGGTGCAAAGCCATCCAGAAACCAGGCGTTCATCTGTCGGTCCCGGTCAGCGTCTTCCAGGGCCAGCGACTCAAACCCGCGGCTGGCCTCACCAATGACGAGGGTCAAATGCACATTGCCCGGGAACACAATGCGGTGCGCACCGGGTGCGAGCTGGGCGGGGTAATTGGCGATCAGATGAGCGCTGAGCGGTGTCAGTTCCGGCCACATGGCCAGTGCCCGCGCCAGATCCCGGGGGTGCAGGGGGTACTTCTCCACGCTGACAAAGTGCAGATGCGCGGAGGCGGGGGCGGTATCTCTCCAAAGCTGCCAGGCTGCGAGAAAATTCAGTCCGGTACCGAAGCCGGTTTCGCCGATGGTAAATACAGCATCATCCGATAGTGCCGCCCAGCGCTCGCGCAAGTAATTCTGCGTGAGAAAAACATGGCGGGTTTCTTCCAGTCCCGAGGCGGTGGAAAAATAGATATCTTCGAAGGCACTGGAAACCGGTTGGCCGTTATCGCGCCACGTCAATTGTGCGTGGCAAACAGAACGCTGATCTTGGCTGCTCATATCGCAGATGTCACATCAAGCATCTAGCCCGCTCTCTAGACCACTCTCTAGGCCAAACTCGCGCATAACCTGAGCACACCACTGGTCCAGACGCTCATCGGTGCGATCAAACTCGTTCTCTTCATCCAGTGCCAGCCCCACAAACTGACTGCCATCCGGCGTCAATCCCTTGGACTCCTCAAAGTCATAGCCATCTGCAGACCAGTAACCTACCGCCTTGGCCCCCACAGCGACGACCTGTGCGTGCAGATAACCGAGTGCATCCTGATACCACTGCGGATACCCCTCCTGATCGCCAAGTCCGTAACAGGCCACCTTTTTGCCGCTCAGATCGAGCGTCGCCAGTTGATCCCAGCAATTCTCCCAATCCTCCTGCAACTCGCCGTAGTCCCAGGTCGGAATACCGAGAATCAGAAAATCGTACTCCTGCATCAGCGCCACATCGTCCGTTGCCACATTGTGCAGATCGATCCACTCCTCACCGATGCGATCGCGAATCTTCTCCGCCGCCATCTCCGTGTAACAGGTGCTGGAACCGTAAAACAGCCCGATTGGGGCCAGGGACGTATCGTGGGAACTGTCTGTTGTTTGCATAATCTACTGAGCGTTCACATAGCCCAGCTGACGCCAGGCCTCATAAATAACGATGGCTGCCGCGTTGGACAGATTAATACTGCGGCTGTTGGGGCACATGGGAATACGCAGCGTATTCTCCGGCCCCGTCATTGCCAGAAACTCCGCCGGTAGACCGCGCGTCTCCGGCCCAAAGACAATCGCATCATCCACCTCAAATGCAACCTCCGAGTGCGGCTTGCTGCCCTTGGTGGACAGCGCTAATACCCGCTTCGGCTGCTCCGCCTCCACAAATGCCGCCCAATCCCGGTGGCGCACCACACGGCTGTACTCGGCGTAATCCAGCCCCGCACGGCGCAGACGCTTGTCATCCATCGCAAACCCCAGGGGTTCGATCAGGTGCAGCTCGGCGCCGGTATTGGCGCACAGGCGGATGATATTGCCGGTGTTTGGGGCAATTTCTGGTTGGTAGAGGACGATTTTGAACATGTATGCAATGGGGTAGTAGTAGCTGCGGCTGAACTACAGGCGGTTAACGTGAAGGTGTCGGGTACTGCCTTGCGAGACCTTCACCGCCAAGGATGGCGGTGCAGAGCCCCCAGGGATGGGTTACCGGGGGGCGCCTAGCTTGTGTCTCGAAAGGCAGTACCCGATACCGGCACCGCCCAGAAGCAGCTTAAGAACCCAGAGGCTAGAGGTCTGAATTGGCCACGGTCCAACAATTAGGCGCGGATTATAACGCGGAGGAAGTCTCTTCGCAGTCTATCTCGACACCCAGCTCATCGGCGATCTCATCGAGTTCATCGTGCAGGCCATCGATACTCACATCCTCCGCCACACTGATCGTGCACTCCGCAGAGAACAGCGGCTCACCACTCCACGGCGTACTGCCATAACGGGTATCCAGTGTCTCCATATTGATCTTGCGTGCCGCCAGGGCACGGGAAATCTCCTTCACAATCCCCGGTCGATCACTACCCACCAACTTCAACTGCAACGTCTGACGAGTATCCGCCGCCACCGCCAGAGCATCCTCAATCTGCAGTTTGAAATCGTCACCCGCCAGATTCTGCAGGGCCTCCCGCAGGCGCGCGCAGTCATCCGCCGTCACACTCACTCGCAGGATGCCCGCGAACTTACCGGCAAAGTGCGCCATCCGGCTGTCTTCCCAATTGCCACCATTCTCCGCCACCGCAGAGGAGAGCATCTCCACCACACCGGGTTTATCGTCGCTGATGATCGAAATGACGAGGTGCTGTTGCATAGGGACATCCTTCCTGGCACAGATAACAATTTGGTGAATTGTAGCCAGTGAGAGCCCCAGTGGGCAAAAAACGTGAATAGGCCTCAACTAGCCGAGAATGCCACTCAGTAGCCTTTACATGGCGTCGGTCAACGTGTTGAATCCGTGAGTGCAGAAAATAATTCCAACCACCTGAATCACTTGGGAGATTCTTGATGAAACTGACTCACTGGCTCGCCGGTATGGCCTGTGCCATGACTATCGCAGGTACCGTACAGGCCGATCCCATCAAAGACGCTGTCGCCAACGAAAAGCGCACGGAAAAGTACACCCAGCGTGACCAGTACCGCCATCCCGCGGAAACCCTCGAGTTTTTCCAGATCAAGCCCGATATGACCGTGGTGGAAATCTGGCCGGGCGGTGGTTGGTACACGGAGATTCTGTCCCCGCTACTGAGCGATGAGGGCAAGCTCTACGCGGCTCACTTCCCCAAAGATACCGATGTGGGTTACTTCAAGCGCTCCCGTGAGAACTTTGAAAAGTGGCTGGCGGAGGAGAAAGATACCCACGGTCATATCGTGCTGACCGAATTTGCGCCGGGTAAAGACACCGAGATCGCCCCGGCGGGCTCCGCCGACGCGGTGTTGACCTTCCGCAATGTGCATAACTGGATGCGTGGTGACAACGAAGCCGCCGCTTTCAAATCCTTCTATAAAGCCCTGAAACCGGGTGGTGTACTGGGTGTCGTGGAGCATCGGGCCAAGCCGGGTACCGAGCGCGACGCCATGAAAACCAGCGGTTATATGACCCAGGACTACGTGGTTGAGTTGGCGACCAAGGCCGGTTTTGTACTGGAAGAAGCGAGCGAAGTGAATGCCAACCTCAAAGACTCTGCGGACCACCCCAAGGGTGTCTGGACCTTGCCACCGTCACTGCGCCTCGGTGACGAGGATAAGGATAAATACCAGGCCATTGGTGAGAGTGATCGCATGACCTTGCGGTTCCGCAAGCCGAAGTCGTGAATATCGGATAGTTGATATAGGTTCCTTGCGACAGTCTGATTCGATCCTGATACAGGCGTTACGATAAGATGCCCCGAGCCGGAACGCTCGGGGCATTTTTTTGTTGTCGAGCCATCCATCAATATCCGTGTATTTATTGAATCGCAAACCATGATTATTCCCTACAAACAACTGGACCCGGACACCCTGCAGAATCTGCTGGAGGAATACGCAACTCGCGACGGCACCGATTACGGAGAGCGGGAGGTGAGCCTGACCGACAAGGTTGCGAACCTGCGCCGCCAGCTGGACAACAAAACCGTGGTGATCTGGTTCGAGCCGGGGGAAGAGTCCATTAACCTGATTCTGGCGGAAGACCTTCCAAAGGACGGAGGCTACTGATGGCCGCGCCTGCCGATTGGCTGGTCGATCGACCTGAGTCCACTCCCTGCACCTGGTTCCTGTTCGCCCACGGTGCCGGGGCACCGATGGACAGTGATTTTATGCAGGCTATGGCTGGATTGCTTGTACAGCGGGGAGTGGGTGTTATTCGCTTCGAATTCCCGTATATGTCAGAACGTCGACTCACCGGTAAACGGCGGCCTCCCAACAAAATGGACGTATTACAGGCATTTTTTCAGGAGCAGATAGACCGGGCGAATGCCGAGTTTCCGGGGGTGCCCCTGGTTATTGGTGGAAAATCCATGGGTGGACGCGTGGCGAGCATGCTGGCGCAGAAAAATGTCGAAAAGGGCGCGATTGCCGGCGCCGTATGCCTGGGTTACCCATTTCACCCCCCGGGGAAACCGGAAAAATTGCGGACCGACCACCTGCGCCCGATGACCTGCCCGCTTGTGATTATTCAGGGCAGCCGGGATAAGCTCGGCAGCCGGGACGAAGTGGCGGAGTATCCGTTGGGCTCCGGTATCGACCTGCATTGGCTCGAAGATGGTGATCACGACTTCAAGCCACGCAAGGCAAGCGGCTTTACCCAGACACAACACTGGCAGACGGCTGCTGACCAGATGCGCCAATGGCTGCATCTTCAAGGATGGTAATCCGCTCCTCGCTGGCCATCATTGGAGCCAGTTGCGCCATCTGATCCCGCCGCTCCTCGCTGTCGTACCACTGCTGCCAGTGCAGCACCGACTTCCAGCGGGAGAGGGTAAATCGGCGCAGGGGGTTACCCAGCTCGGTGTAGGTGTGCCCATCCACGAATCCGGTGGTCTGATAGGCATTAGTCAGCAGCTTGCGTGCCGCGTCTTCGTAGGTGGTTTCCAGGTCTTCGGCGATTTCTCGCTCAATCAATACATAAATCATTTCTGCGTTTGAATCCTGCTGGCTCTGGATTGGTTGTCTCGGTGTACGCAGTTTAGTCTTGGGTGCTAATGGTCGCTCTTCCCGTCGAGACTGCCAAGACGAAACCAATAAGTTCTACCATACCAGATGACGCGCCCGTGCAAATCCCCGACAATAGCTCTATGAAGTCACACCACACCCTCGATGCCCGCGGCCTTCTGTGCCCGGAACCCGTCATGATGCTCCACACCGCCGTGCGCAAAGTTGCCGCCGGCGAAGTGCTGCAGATGTTTGCCACCGACCCCTCCACCCAGCGGGATGTGCCCAAGTTCTGCCAGTTTCTGGGTTATGAGCTTGTGAAGCACGCCGAGGAAAATGATGAGTTTGTCTACTGGATCAAAAAAGCCGACTGACTCACAGTAGCCAGAAGCGAAGGCCGAGCATCGGGTATGGGTTTTCAAAACCGTCGGAGCATATATGGGTGAGGCAAGCGTTTGCGAAGCACTGCTTCGCGCGTAGCCGAACGACACCAATCTATGATTGGTAGCCGGTCCCACGCAGTGGGTACTTCGCTGCGATTTTGAAAACCTATACCCGGTGATTGGCCGCCACAATGGAACGAAAGAATCCTGAAATAACAAGGGCGACCACTGGCCGCCCTTGTTTTACATGTATGAGAGGGAAGTAAGTTAGGGCGAAGTGACAAGCGCCGCGATCGCAGCCAGGGCCTCAGGGTCCTCGGATTTGATCTTGTTGGCGATGTGGTGTTGGAAGAAGTAACGGAAACACTCCGACTCCTGAGCGGGGTACAGACAATCGTCCCCGGGGAGCACCGGTGTAGTCTCCACACTATTGTGGTCAATCAGCATGCCGTGGATCTCTCCGCTGGCAAATAGGCGCCAGCTCACGACTTCCGTAAGGGTCAGATTCTCCTTATCCGCATCCATAAACACCGCATGGGTACCAATGGTGTCGGGGATCTCCTGAACCACTTCATCTGCCTGATTGCTTTCGTACTCGAAGTATTCCGCCGCAGTCTCCAGCTCGACGATTTTATGGATGGGTGGCTCGTGGAAAATTTCCTCGATGCCAGAGTCGTAATAGCCTTCAAACCGTCCATCCAGAGGGTCCTGAATATCCGGGCAGGCGACGATGGAGTTCAACCAGGGAACCAGCCCGACTACCTCACCGTTGGCACGAAGCCCCCAGCAAAGGATTTTCAGACTGTAGAGATCTGTTCCACTGGAACTGTTGGAGTAGAGCATTTCCAAGCCATCCAGCTCCGGAGACAGACGGATAAACCGCAGGTTCTCTGAAGTCTCGATAGGCTTGCCGGTGAAGAGGTCAACCACGTTGTTAGTACTGTGGTCGGTCATAGAGCACCTCCTTGCAGGGCCGGTAGTAGGGCGGAAGGTCTTGTACTTCTGAGAAGCAACCGGCGTAGAGATACTGTGCGAAGGCCTGTCGGCCATCGCCAAATCCAGACTCCGGGAGCAACTTTTTTGCCTCCCTGGGAAGCCGGTACCGCAACCGAAAACAACTACCCAGAGCGCTCGCAACGGATGGCAATGAGCAGCAGCAGGTTTCCGGTATCCCCATATTCAAAGGTATATTCTGTTCCGCATAAATACAACCAGCGGAATGGGGTTCTTTGCCTCTAAGTACCTCCTCTAATTAGCTGAGCGGGTAAGTTGTGGTTGCGGACCCGGTGTCCGCTCTTGAGCTCGGGTGGCCGGGGCTCCCGGCCGCCGGCCTTGATCCCCCCGTCGGCACTGCTATAGTCCGCGCCAACCGGGCGTGCCGCCTGTGATTTAACACGACAGTGACCACACGTTTTGCCAGATACAGCCTCAGCTTTACCAAAAAGGCAAGTTTCGTACCACTCTGACCCAGTGCAGAGGGACGAGCCCCCTACGCCTGAGTCAACCGTGACTGAACGGATAGTCAGGGTATTTAATGACTGCTTCGCGGCGCCGCAAGCGTTGAATACGTGCCTGGTTGGAGGCCATACCGAACCCTTTTACCGTCCGGCGACGGCCCCGGGGGAGTGCCATCGGATCGAGTTCTCCTACGATTATCCCGCCAGTGCTTTGCACGAGGCCGCTCACTGGTGTGTGGCCGGTGAGCAGCGCCGGCAGCTTCCTGATTACGGCTACTGGTATGCTCCGGACGGGCGTAGTGAAGCGCAGCAGATCGAATTCGAGCGTGTGGAGGTCAAGCCCCAGGCCCTGGAGTGGATTTTCTCGCGAGCCTGCGGCATGAGCTTCCGGGTCAGTGCCGATAATCTGGATGCGGGGCTGGGCCCCAGTGATTCCTTCAGGCATGACATCTGGCAACAGGTGCAGCGCAACTGTTTGGTGGGTTTGAATGCGCGCGCGCGCCTGTTTGCGCAGTCCCTGGCAGCGGCTTTCCGGCAGCCGGACCCCTTGCAGCCAGGGTCCTACCGGCTGGAGGACCTCCGGTGAAGCAGATCTACCTGGTGGATGCCTCCGTCTATATCTTCCGCTATTACTTCGCGTTGCCGCCAAACTGGGAAAGCCGCTCAGGCTATACCACCGAAGCGGTGTACGGGTTTACCAACTTCCTCCTCGATCTGCTGGACAGTCGGCCGGATGGTATTGCCTGTGCGTTTGATGAGTCCCTGGGCAGCTGCTTTCGCAACGAGATCTATCCAGATTACAAATGCAGCCGGGTACTTCCGGACGAGGCGCTGGCCTTCCAGCTGGCTGCCTGCCGGGAAATGGCCGAAGCGCTGGGGATTGTCAGTTTCGCCAGTGACCGCTATGAGGCGGATGATATTCTCGCCACCCTGACCCGGATCTGCGTGGAGCAGGGTGCGGCACCGTTGATCGTTACCCGCGACAAAGACCTTGGTCAGTTACTGGATCGCGGGGCCGCTGCTTTGTGGGACTTTGCCGCAGGCCAGTATATTGGAGACGGGGAAATCGTTGCCAAGTTTGGTGTACGCCCGTCGCAGATTGCGGATTACCTGGCCCTGGTTGGTGACAGTGTCGACGATATCCCCGGGGTACCCGGCATCGGCCCGAAAACAGCGGCGCAATTACTGGGAGGTGTGGACTCCGTCGCAGAGTTGATCGACTGCCCGGACAGAATTGCGACACTGAACATACGCGGTGCAACCAGGCTTGTTGAAAAAATCGCGGAATACCGCGAGCAGATTGTGATGTCTTTGGCGTTGGCCCAGTTAGCGTACGACGTACCACTGGACGTAACAGTGCCTGATTTAAGTGGCGGTGGGGTTGACCCTGACTTCGCTATCGCGCTCGCAGAAGAATTCGGTATCGCCGGGCTGGCGAAAAAAATTATACGCACATTGTCCGCCGAGCGGGCGGGTATAACCGCTTGAGTTCTCCTCTACCAGCACAATGGATTTCACCCAATAGATGATGAGTTCACAAAAAACACCGCGCCTCAACATAGTCGCTGACGAAAATATTCCCGGTCTGGATCAGTGGTTTGGAGGGCTGGGTACCATTACCCGCGTTCCCGGACGAACAGTAAGCCGGGAGCAGCTGATGGGTGCCGATGTGTTACTGGTGCGATCTGTGACGGAAGTGAATGAAGCGCTGCTTGCGAATACGCCTGTGCGCTTTGTGGGTAGCTGTACCATCGGCACCGACCATTTGGACATCCCGTGGCTGGAGGCGCGGGGCATCGCCTGGAGCGCGGCGCCCGGCTGCAACGCCAACTCCGTTGTGGAATATGTATTTTGCGCCTTGGCGGCGTTGAATATCGACTGGCGCGAGCGTAGCTTCGGTATTATCGGCTGCGGCAATGTTGGCGGTACCCTGCAGCGCAAGCTGCGTGCACTGGGTATTCCCTGCAAAATTTACGACCCTTGGAAAACCGACAACCCGGATAGCGTCAGTCTCGATATCGTGCTGCAACAGGATGTGATCTGTCAGCACGCACCGCTGGTGAAAAATGGGCCGCATCCCAGCCTGCATATGCTGGATGGTCGCGCTCTGGAATGTATCCGTCCCGGCGCCGTGCTGATGAGTGCGGGGCGCGGCGCCGTCGTCGACAACGAAGCCTTGCTGGCCCTGTGCGAGCGTGAGCAAAAATTCACGACGGTTCTGGATGTATGGGAAAACGAGCCGGACATAGACCTGAATCTGCTGCACTTGGTGGATCTCGGTAGCCCACATATCGCGGGTTACAGTCACGACGGAAAACTGGCCGGCACACGTATGGTGCGCGAGGCGCTCGACCGCGCCCTGGGTTTGCCGGGTGAGGTTGCCGCTGAGTCGTCGCAAGCGGATGCCGTGGCGTTGGTTACGGAACAATCGGGATTTGCCGCCATCCGCGAGCTGCTGCTGGCCATGTATGACCCACGGGAAGACGATGCCCACCTGCGTGCTGCTGCAAAGGAATCTGAAGCAGATGGTGAACCGATGAAAGTTGCATTTGATCACCTGCGTAAGCAATACCCGAAGCGTCTGGAGTTCTCCCACTACCAGCTGGCGCAAGCGCCCAATCTGGACGATGCCACCCGCAATCAACTGGCCATCCTGGGGCTCAAGTGAAACTGAAAAAACTCGGACTCATCATCAACCCCTGGGCCGGTGTCGGTGGCCCCGCAGGGCTGAAAGGTAGCGACGGAGCCGACACCGTGGAGCGCGCGCTTGCGGCAGGTATTGTGCCGCAGTCACACAAGCGCGCAGCTATTGCACTCGCTGCGCTACAGCCATTCAGTAGCGCCTTGCAGATTGTCACCTTCGCCGGTGATATGGGGGAGCAGCTTGCGATCTCCCTCGGGTTCAATGTTGATGTGGTGGGTACGGCAGAAGGTGATCGCTCGACGCCAGAGGACACCGAGCGGGCCGCGAAGGCCATTCGCGCGGCCGGTGCCGACCTGATCGTCTTCGCCGGTGGCGACGGCACCGCGCGCAATTTGGTCAACGCCCTCGGCGATGCCTTCCCGGTGCTGGGTATTCCCGCCGGTGTCAAAATGCACTCCGCCTGTTTTGCCATTTCGCCCCGTGCCGGCGGTGAGGTGTTGCGCCGGTTGATGGCCGGAGAACTGGTGGATCTGCACCAGCACGAGGTGCGGGATATCGACGAGAAGTCTTTTCGTGAGGGCAGGGTAAGTACCCGCTACTACGGAGACCTGCTGGTGCCAGAAGAGGGCCACTTTCTGCAGGCAGTAAAAAATGCCGGGCGCGAGGTGGAAGAGCTGGCGGTTGCGGATATCGCCGCACAAATTGTTGAAGAAATAGACGCGCTGGACCCTGATACGCTTTACGTTTTCGGCCCCGGATCCACCACCCTTGCTGTATTGAGTGAGCTCGGTGGTGATGGAACCTTGCTGGGGGTGGATCTCTGGTGCCAAGGGGCGCTGCTGGAAAAAGATGTGAGCGCACCGCAGATCAATGACGCGATTGCCCGGCACCGTGAGAATGATCGTGAACGTCCGGTAAAAATTATTCTCACCGCCATCGGCGGCCAGGGACACCTGATTGGCCGCGGCAACCAGCAACTGAATCCATCGGTATTGCAGGCCGTCGGACGCGACAATCTGATGGTGATCGCCACCAAAACCAAAATTACCGAACTGGGTGGCCGCCCGCTGTTGATCGACAGCGGCGATCCGCAACTGGACGAAGCCTGGAGTGGCTTTGTACGGGTAGTGACCGGCTACCGCGACGAAATTCTTTACCCTCTGTCTGGCGACGGCAGTGGTGAAGTGCCCGCAAATACAACCGTGAGTGATTGACACCTTGAATTGGGAACCCCTGCTGCAGGAAGTGCGCAGTAAATTGACTGACCCCGCTGTGGGGGATACCCCAGACAGCCGCCGACTCTTTCATGGCCGCGGCCACTGTTTTCCCGGCCTGGACCGGGTCTGCGTGGACAGCTATCACCCGGCGATGCTCGTGACCCTGTTCGAGGAGTACGAAGGGGAGGACGCGCTGGTCGAGGCCTTGTGGTCGCTGGCGCAACCAGTCGGGTACTCCGGGGTGGCAGTGCAGCGGCGCTACTTGCGCAGGTCCCCGATTGAGTGGCACTGCGGGGAGCCCGTGGAAGCACCGGTAGCGCATCGAGGTGATCTGAAATTCCCGCTGACTTTTGATCACCAGAATGTGGGCTTTTTTCTGGATATCGAACCCGGGCGCCAGTGGCTGGAGCAACAGGTGCAGGAAAAAGCCGGCAAGGTAGAAAACCTGAAGCTGCTGAACTTGTTCTCGTTTACCTGTGCGTTTTCGGTCGTGGCGCGCGCAGCCGGCGACCTGGAGATTCTCAATATCGACCTGAACAAGGGCGTATTGAAACGCGGACAGGCGAACCATCAGTTCAACCAGTTGCCGATGAAGGGGATTCGCTTTGTTGCCCGGGATGCCGTGCGAGATTTTAAACGCTACGACCGCAGTGGCCCTTTCCAGCTGGCGGTGGTAGATCCACCGACACGACAGCGGGGCGCATTTGAGGTAGATATCAATTATGCGAAGCTGCTGGAGAAGTTGCCGGCTTGTCTCGCCGATGAAGCGGATTTACTGCTGGTGCTGAATTCACCCGCCCACAGCGAGCACTTTTTTAGAGGGCTGATCGAGGCAGCGAACCCGGGTTACTCCGTGGTGGCTCGCTTGCCGCAAAATCCGGATTTTCCCGATAGCGATCCTGATGCAGCGCTGAAAATGCTGCACGTGAAATTCAAAAGAAGTTGATCGACCCCGCAGGGTGGATAAGCGCAGCGCATCCACCAACTGCGGTGGGATTTTGGTGGATGCCCTTCGGTTATCCACCCTACAGGTTTAGAAAAGGTACAGAGCGTTAGAGCGAGCGCATCAGCTCCACTATCAGCCCTTCCAGCTGGGGAGAAGACCCACTGCGCACCACCTGGTCCAGTTTCTCCGCGTTACTCATTCCATCATCCCCCCGGCTCACCAGCAGTAGAAAACTGCGGTGGGACAGGGTGGCGTCCTCAATTGCTTCCTGGCGCACCAGCTGGGTGAAGCTGATATAACCGCATTCCTTCAACCAGGTCATGGCGCCGAGGCAGGCCAGGTGGCGGGGTGAGTGCAGGCCGAATTCGTCCGGCGTATCCGGCCCGGCGATATCTTCCACATAGATGGTGGCCGGTGCGGGAAACTGCTGGAATAGCGCCAGCAGTATTCTCCCCGCGTCGCGGTAAAAGTCGTGGATGTGTAGATCGTCCAGCATATTTCCCGTGTACGGTCTGTTAGCTTGAGTAGCGCTCGAGGAAATGCCCCAGTCGACTCACCGCATGGGTCAGGTCGTCCGCGCGGGGCAGGAATACAATCCGCAGGTGATCCGGTGCGTCCCAATGGAAGGCGCTACCCTGTACCAGCAGGATTTTTTCCTGACGCAGGAAGTCGAGCACGAAACGTTCATCATTTTCTATCTTGTGGCGGTCCAGGTCGATCTTGGGGAACATGTAAATCGCACCCCTGGGTTTCACACAGCTCACCCCGGGGATGTCGTTCAACATGCGCCAGGCGAGGTCGCGCTGTTTGCGCAGGCGGCCGCCGGGTAACACCAGGTCGTTGATGCTCTGATAGCCGCCGAGCGCCGTCTGCACCGCGAACATGGCTGGCACATTGCCACACAGGCGCATGGACGAGAGTATATCCATGCCCTCAATAAAGCCTTTGGCCCGGTGCTTGGCGCCACTCACAATCATCCAGCCGGAGCGGAATCCGGCTAGGCGGTAAGACTTGGACAGACCGTTAAAGCTGAGGCAGAGCACGTCTTCGGCCAGTGAGCCCATGGGAATAAACTCAGCGTCGTCGTACAGTATCTTGCTGTAAATCTCGTCGGCAAAAATCACCAGGTTGTGCTGACGCGCGACTTCCACAATCTGCTCCAGCAGTTCGCGGGGGTAGACGGCACCAGTGGGATTATTGGGATTAATGACCACAATTCCGCGGGTGCGCGGGGTAATCTTCGATTTGATATCGTCGATATCCGGCAGCCAGTCGGCCTGCTCGTCGCAGCGATACAATACCGCCTTAGCACCGGTGAGATTGGTGGCGGCCATCCACAGAGGGTAATTGGGCATCGGTAACAGCATTTCGTCGCCGTTGTTCAACAGCGCCTGAGTGGACATGGAAATCAGCTCGGACACTCCGTTGCCCAGGTAGATATCGTCGATATCCACATTGGGCACCCCGAGTACCTGGCACTCGTGCATGATGGCCTTGCGCGCCGCGAACAGGCCCTTGGACTCCACATAGCCCTGTGCCTGAGACAGGTTGTAGATCACGTCCTGAAGGATTTCATCAGGCGCGTCAAAGCCGAAGGGCGCCGGGTTGCCGATGTTCAGCTTCATGATCCGGTGGCCTTCTTCTTCCAGGCGCGTTGCCTGCTCCATCACCGGTCCGCGAATTTCGTAACAGACCCCGTGGAGTTTTTCCGACTTGTGAATATCCTTCATTGCTGCGTTCTTTGTATGAGCTTGTTGCTAAGGGTTTATTTCCGTCATTCCGACAGCACGGGTACCGGAAAGTCCGGCTGGGCATCGGGCTGGCAAAATCGTTTCTACCAAACGCTCGGACCTAGTAGGCTGTGCTACATCTTGGCGGGTAACCGGCCGGACGAAGGGTTGGCACCGGGATTGGGGTGCTGCCGCAAAGCGTTGTGCCGGGCAGGGTAATGCCGCTGGATACTGACTTATCAGGCAAAAAAGGAGTCACAGTATGGCAAAAGAAAAAGACGATAACTACTGGCGCGAACGCCTGACACCGGAAGAATTTCACGTTTGCCGGGAAGCCGGGACCGAGCGTCCATTCAGCGGTGAGTATTGGGATACCTTCGAGGATGGTAAGTACCTGTGCCGTTGTTGCGGCAAGCTGCTGTTCAATGCGGAATCCAAGTTTGACGCCGGTTGCGGCTGGCCCAGTTTTGATGCTGAGGCGGAGCAGGGGGTGGTGGAAGAGCGGGTGGACAACAGTCTTGGCATGCAGCGCACGGAAATCGTCTGCGCCAATTGCGGCTGTCATCTCGGGCACGTTTTCCCTGATGGCCCGACCGAGACCGGCTTGCGCTATTGTGTTAATTCACTGTCGGTAAAACTGAACCCGGATGAGAAACCCGAATAGCGGGCTTGCCGGGGCCTGAAGGGGAGTTTCAACATGCTGCGATCCGGTCGTCCGCGGCACTGGAGCCGCTGGCTGTACCGCTGCCAGTGGCTGCTATTGACCCTCATAGCGCTTACGGTCGTCGCCGTGCGGGTGGGCCTGCTGCATCTGGATTCGTCATTTACCGTGTTTGCTGCCCTCGGGCTTGGCATGGTCGGGCTGGCGCTGTTGTCCATGCTGGTATTCCTCTGGGGCATGGTTCGGCGCCACACAGAGGCGAGATCGGCGGCGCTCTGGGCCATGTTGATGGGGGTGATACCCGTAGCCCTGCCTTTGCTGCTGGTGGGCCAGCAGAACCTCAGCACCCCCGCGTTGTACGATATCTCTACCGACCTCAAAGACCCGCCCCAGTTTGACCTGCTGTTGTCTCTGCGCAAAGAGGGGGATCACAGCCCTGACTATCCGGGAAATGTAGCCGCTGCGATTCAGCAGAAAACACCCGCGTATGGGGATATCAAACCACTGGTTTTGACTGCGAAGCCCGCGGAGGTCATTGCGCAGGCCGAAGTGATCGCCCGGGACTTGGGGTGGCGCATCATTGCGGTTCAGCCCGGGAAAGGAACGCTGGAAGCCGTGGTGCGAACGCCGGTTCTCGGTATCACCCAGGATGTAGTGGTGCGGATTCGGCCGGAGGGTGAGCGGAGCGATGCCGCAAAGGGCAGTGACAAGAACAGCACCAACAACATGGACGCGTCCCCGGCTTCCATCTCAACCCGGGTTGACATGCGCTCAGCATCCCGCACCGGCAGTCGTGACCTGGGTAGCAATGCTGAGACCATCCGGACCTTTATGGGGCAGCTGAAGCGACGGGTGGCTGAAGGTGTGCAGGTGGCGCAGTAATAGTGGGTCAATTTGACGGGGTATTTCTGCGGGTTTTGTGCACAGGTTATGTAAGTGCCTGTATGGAAAGGAAAAATTTGTAAAAAAGTTTTCAATCGGGTGTTGACAGCCCCCCGGCCCGTCCATAGAATGCGCACCACTTCTGAGGCACTGCTGATCTTTCTTCACCGAAACAGCGGCACCGAAAGAAGCTTCTGGGTCCCCATCGTCTAGAGGCCTAGGACACCGCCCTTTCACGGCGGTAACAGGGGTTCGACTCCCCTTGGGGATGCCACGCGGGAATAGCTCAGTTGGTAGAGCGCAACCTTGCCAAGGTTGAGGTCGCCGGTTCGAACCCGGTTTCCCGCTCCAATTTTTGTTCACTGGCAATTGCGAGTGAGCAGGTAAAAAGGAAATTGATCGCAAGATGGTTTCCAGATTACCAAACTCAATCTCCAAGAGATTGAGAATGTTCTATGTCCCCATCGTCTAGAGGCCTAGGACACCGCCCTTTCACGGCGGTAACAGGGGTTCGACTCCCCTTGGGGATGCCAATGCTGTGAAGCTGCTCTGGCAGCTTTACCACAGGATTGCGGGAATAGCTCAGTTGGTAGAGCGCAACCTTGCCAAGGTTGAGGTCGCCGGTTCGAACCCGGTTTCCCGCTCCAAAATAAAAAGCCGCTCTATGAGCGGCTTTTTTTTGCCTGTTTTCTGGCGAATCTGCTTCTCGAATTCCCGTGCTTTCCACCCCGCGGTTGAAATGTTTTCGCTGCAGGCGTTGAATAGCGCCTACCTTTTACAGATTCAGTACTTTTTATGACTGCCGCACTTTCTATTCGCGATTTGCAGAAAACCTACGACAACGGCTTTGAAGCCCTCAAGGGCATCAGCTTTGATGTGCAGCCGGGGGATTTCTTTGCCCTGCTTGGCCCCAATGGCGCGGGCAAGTCCACCACCATCGGCATCCTCTGCTCCCTGGTGCGCAAGACCGGCGGCAGTGTGTCCATATTCGGTATCGATATTGACGACAATTTCCCGGCGGCCAAGCAGATGCTCGGTGTGGTGCCGCAGGAATTCAATTTCAGCCAGTTTGAAAAAGTATTCGATATCGTCTGCACCCAAGGCGGCTTCTACGGTATGCCGCGCAAGCTGGCAGAGGAGCGCACGGAAAAATACCTGCGCAAACTGGGGCTGTGGGACAAGCGCAGTACCCAGGCGCGGATGCTCTCCGGCGGCATGAAGCGCCGTCTGATGATTGCGCGCGCGCTGTTGCACGAACCCAAGCTGCTTATTCTGGATGAGCCCACCGCGGGGGTGGATATCGAGCTGCGCCGCTCCATGTGGGAATTCCTGCAGGAAATCAACGCCCAGGGCACCACGATCATTCTCACCACTCATTACCTGGAGGAGGCGGAAAGCCTGTGCCGCAATATCGCCATTATCGACAAGGGCGATATTGTCGAAAACACTTCCATCAAGTCACTGCTGAAAACCCTGAGTCGGGAAGTGTTTATTCTCGATACGCGCGAGACTCTGGAAAAGGCGCCGGACTTTGGCGGATTTGACGGGCGCCTGCTGGACGAGCACAGCCTTGAGGTGACCATCGAGAAGGGGCAGTCTCTGAGTGATCTGTTTACGCAATTGAGTGCACAGAATATTGCTGTCACCAGTATGCGCAATCGCGCCAATCGGCTGGAGGAGCTGTTTGTCTCCCTGCTGGCTGAAAATCAGCCGTCGTCGGCGGATAAGGAGGCCGAATAATGAGCCCGCAATTAATCTGGACAGCCTTCTCCACCATTTTCCGTCGCGAAGTGCGCCGCTTTACCCGCATCTGGCCGCAGACTCTGGTGCCACCGGTGATCACCATGTCCCTGTATTTCGTGATCTTCGGTTCGCTGATCGGTCAGCGTATCGGTGAGATGGGTGGTTATTCCTACATGGAGTTCGTGGTGCCGGGCCTGATCATGATGGCGGTAATCACCAACTCCTATGGCAACGTGGTTTCGTCCTTTTACAGCGCCAAATTTCAGCGCAGTGTGGAAGAACTGTTGGTGTCGCCCACGCCCAACTGGGTGATTATGGCGGGCTACGTGCTTGGCGGCGTTGCGCGCGGCCTGATTGTCGGGCTGATCGTAACCTTGATCGCACTGGTGTTTACGTCGCTGTCTGTGCAGCATATCGGCATTACCATCCTGATTGTGTTCCTGACTTCCGTGCTGTTCGCTCTTGCCGGTTTTATTAATGCGATCTTTGCCAACAGCTTTGATGATATCTCCATCATCCCGACGTTTGTATTGACACCGCTGACTTATCTCGGCGGGGTGTTTTACTCCATCGATCTGCTGTCACCGTTCTGGCAGGCGCTGTCGAAGCTGAACCCCATACTCTATATGGTGAATGCCTTCCGCTACGGCGTGCTGGGTGTATCCGATATCAACGTGGGTTGGGCGTTTGCCGGTGTCCTGGCGTTTATTGCGGCGCTGTCGGCGTGGGCCTTGCACTTAATGAGCCACGGTAAGCGTCTGCGCCACTAACGGAAAGGTTAAATAAATTACATGAACCGAGAAGACTGGCAAAACCTGCCCCTAGGGCAGGAGACCACCTACGAAGCGAAATACAATCCGACACTACTGCATCCCATTCCCCGCGCTGTGTCCCGTGCGCAATTGGGGCTGGATGGGGAGGCGCTTCCGTTTAGTGGCGCCGATGAGTGGTGGGGCTTTGAGTTATCCTGGCTAAACCCCAAGGGCGTGCCTCAGGTTGCCGTGGCTCGTTTCCGGTTTGCGGCTTCCAGTCCGTTCATGATTGAGTCCAAGTCGTTCAAGCTGTATCTGAACTCGCTGAATCAGACCGAGTTCGAGTCCGAAAACTCTGTGCGCCGGGTGCTGGAGCAGGACCTGAGCGCCGCGGCAGGCAGTGATGTATCGGTGACCCTATATGACGTGGAAAATGCCGAGCTCGCAGTGCAGCGCCCGGCTGGGACCTGTTTGGACCAGCAGGATATCGAAGCCCGGCAGTATCAGCCGGATGCGGGGTTGTTAAAACTGGTGGCCGGTGGCGAGACGGTGGCGGAAACTCTTTACAGTCACCTGTTGCGCAGTAACTGCCCGGTCACCGGCCAGCCGGACTGGGCGACCGTGAGTATCGAATATACCGGGCCGGCGCTAGATCAGCAGGCACTGCTGGCCTACATCATCTCCTTCCGGGAACACCAGGATTTTCACGAGCATTGTGTAGAGCGGATCTATTGCGACCTGCAGGCGCTGGCAGACTTTCAGCACCTCACTGTGTGCGCGCGTTATACCCGACGGGGTGGGCTGGATATCAATCCTTTGAGAACATCGGCCGGAGAGATTTGTTTTCCCGGGCGCTTTGCCCGACAGTAAGTTCACGAGGCGGAGCAACTGCCTGGACGTTAAATAATGGTCTTGCTCTTCAGTTGTGCCTGCGCCTTCTGAAGCGCTTTCAATACTTTTTCTTTATCGTAATTGCGGATTTTTTCCAGGTCCAGGTGCATCGCAAAGCCTGGCGCATGTTCTTCCAGATAGCTCTGTTGGCCACCCAGGTTCTTGCGCAGATCCGAAACCGAGTACACCTTGACCGGAGTGCTGAAGCCTTTCACCGTAATGTGCCCCTTATCCCGGCACATCACGGTCTGTTTGATCATGGCCCAGGTTTCATGGCTGATCAGAATCTCGCCGGGCTCTGCGGCACTTTCCAGGCGCGCGGCGAGATTCACGTGAGTCCCCATCACCGTATAGGTCTGATGATCGGCGGTGCCGAAAACCCCGACGGTGCAATAGCCGGTATTGATGCCCATGCGAATCTGCAGCGGGTGGGAGATGCCCTGGTCGTACCATTCCTGCATCATTTCCCGCACACGTTTGCGCATGGCCAGCGCCATGGCTACACAGCGCAGGGCGTCTGATTTGGGGCCCTTGCTCTGGTCATCCCCGAATACCACCATCACCGCATCACCAATAAATTTATCGATGGTGCCGCCATAATGGGCCACGATGCGCGACATCTCGGTCAAATAGCTGTTCAGCAGTCGTGTCAGCGTTTCCGCTTCCATCTCCTCGGTCAGTTGACTGAAGTCCTTGATGTCGGAGAAAAATACGGTGAGTAATTTGCGCTCGGTGACAATTTCTTTCTCCCTGCCGGTGGTTACCGCACGCCACAGGCGTTTGGGAAGGTAGCGGGACAGCTTGTAACTGGCGAGATTGGCGATGCGCTGTTCTTTCTGCAGCTGCTCGTTATCGCGCTTTAGGGTGGAGATCTGCTTGAACATATAAAAGGCATGACAGCAGAAATAGGTGAACACACCGATCAGGCTGGCGGCACTGATATTCAGGTCCGCGTTGACCACCAGGGCGGGGCGGTGTATCAGGTAGCCAACCCCCACGCCGAGCAACATGGCGGTATTGTGCTCAAACCAGCTGCGCCCACCGCCCAGTGTCAACGCATTGAATTGCACCATGGTCAGGAACAGCAGGCTTGGCAGCAGGCTGAAATTGGAAAGCGCCATTGCCATGCCGACCAGTAGTGCGTCAGTAAACGACAGCCAGCGATGGACTTCCTCGTGGTTATCAGGAATTGCCCGGCGGCTGATGTGGTAGGCGAGGGGAATGTAAGCGAGCAGTATGATTGCCATGCCCAGAGGCAGGAGGGCGCTCTGTGTAAACAGGGAGGACCAGGAGATACTGTTCAGAAGCGTGCCGGAGGCCGCGAAACAGATCAGAGCGCGAAAATACAGCGGGTACCGGGAATCGGAGATTGTGCTGTTGGTTTCTTCAGGCTGGTTCTGCATGAACGCTGGGTCTTAATTAAAGCTGTGCTGCAATAAACGGGGCAGTTGGCAACCGTTCCTGCAAGAGTTAAATGGGAGCTTGTTGTTTTCTTCTCGTCCGCATCAATGCCGGCTCTCAGTGTGCCCGTCTATTTTTTGATCACCAATAACGCAGTAAAGATATGCGCTATTGGAAATGCGTGGCTTAGATCACTGACAGGCGCAAAGTTTACCCTTATCCGTAGGTGAAAGCGATGCTAATTGACCATCCGGCCAGAATGCGGACGATCGTCTCAGATAATTTTTTGTCCGCCAATAGGATAGAATCTGCGATCCGCCCGAGCAGCCCTGGATCTTGGTGTGCACGGCGTTTTATGTAATTTTCAGGAGGCATTTATGGATGCGTTGGACGCACTGCACAACCGGGTTTCAATTGGGTTATTGACCGAGCCCGCGCCAGAAGGTGTTCAGCGTGAAAATATCTTCCGTGCGGCCCTCCGCGCTGCCGACCACGGGAATCTCCGCCCCTGGCGTTTTCTGGTAGTAGAGGGCACCGCCCGGAACCGGTTGGGTGAGATCTACCTGTCGGCCAGTTCTGAGCAGGAAGACCTGAGCGAAGCCCAGAAAGACCGCATCCGCGCCATGCCGCTCCGGGCTCCATTGGTGGTTGTGGCGATCACTTGCCTGCAGGAGCACCCCAAAGTCCCGTTCAACGAGCAGCGCATGTCCACCGCCGGCGCGGTACAGGCCATGATTACCGCGGCCTTTGCGCAAAATATAGGCGCCTACTGGCGTACCGGGGCCCTCGCAGAAAACCGGCAGGTGGCCAAGGGGCTCGGGCTGGCAGACAACGAAGAGATCAGCGGCTTCATCTATATGGGAACCCCGGCTAAACCCGCCAAGCCTGCCCCAGACCTTGCCACACAAGACTTCTTCAGCCACTGGACCGGCGAGTAACCTGACAGACCCAATGGCTTGGCGGCTTTTTTTGCCAAATACACTTGCACCCGCCGCCGCCATTCTGTAAAGTGCGCGCTCGCTGATCGGGGCGCTATGTTACTGATTAGCAAGACAATTTGAAGAGGTGTCCGAGTGGCTGAGCCGCAGCAGCGCGGAGACCATGCCCGAAGGGCATCACGAGCACGCAGGCGTGCGGACTGGAAGCTCGAAAAATTCCAGAAAGAAACGCAACAATCAGTTTTGGTGAGGTGTCCGAGTGGCCGAAGGAGCACGCCTGGAAAGTGTGTATGTCGAAAGGCATCGAGGGTTCGAATCCCTCCCTCACCGCCATTTAACGAAAAAGCCTGGCTATAAGCCGGGCTTTTTCGTTAAACGACGTTGAGGTCGGGTGAGAACCCTCCGGTTCGATTAACTCGCGAAGCAAGTTAAGACCGAGGCACAGCCGAGCCCGAAGGGTTGAAACACGCCCTAGCGTGTTTCAAGTCCATCCCGACCGGAGCCCAAAATCACTCCAAATACCCCTCCGCCAACGGCAAATACTCCTCGTAACTAACCTCCAACCCCTTCGTCGTATTCAAGGGCAGCAACGCCGGTGCAGTAAGCCCCGCACCCTCAAGACTCTTCATCAATTTCGCCTGCCCAATAGCAAGAGATCTCAACAATTCCTCAGGATCCTCTGACTTTATGGTCGCGTCATAAAGCGCAATCCGACCCGGTGCGTCATATACGAGGAAGTTAACAACCCCTTCTCATATCCATACCAGACACCAATCGTAAAAGAGGGGAGAGCGGCAAGAACGGCTGTGAGCAGGTATTTCTGTATGGCAGGGCTCCAAGTCGGGTTTGAGAATTCGGAGTATAGCCAAGTGGCAATCGGCAGCGGCTTCCGGCCCAGAATTTGCCTGTATTTGTCCGGAAGGTGACACGTCTGGCAAAAAGCCAGTAAAACACCTCTGACAATGTTTATAACTGAAACCTTGGGGATCCCATGTCTCGTCCCAATAAATTGCGCTGCGCCGCTATTTTCCTAACCCTAATCACCACCCAAGCCCTGGCCACAACCCACATCACCGCCGACCGCATGATCGACGTGGAAACCGGCAAGGTCATCGAAGCCCCGATCATCACCGTAGACGGCAATCGCATCACCTCGATAACCGCCAATGGCGAAGTCCCTGAAAATGCCATTCGCCTGCCGGGCGCGACCCTGATCCCGGGCCTTATGGACATGCATGTACACCTGACCGGGGACGCCCACACCCACGGCTACCGCCGCCTGGCGGTCTCCACCGTACGCTCAGCGCTCACTGGCGTGAAGAATGCGCGCATTTCCCTGGAGTCCGGCTTCACCACCATGCGCAACCTGGGGGCTTCCGGATATGCCGACGTGGCCCTGCGGGATGCGATCAATGCTGGCGATATTCCCGGTCCACGTCTGTTTGTGTCCGGTCCGGCAATCGGTATCACCGGTGGGCATTGTGATAACAACTTGCTGCCCGTCGAATACAAAGCCGAGGGCGGCGGCGTGGCGGACGGTCCCTGGGCGGTGCGCGCCAAGGTGCGGGAAAATTTCAAATACGGCGCTGACCTGATTAAGCTGTGTGCCACTGGCGGCGTCATGTCCAAAGGCACTGAGCCGGGTGCACAGCAATTGGCATTGGAAGAAATGCAGGCAGCGGTGATCGAGGCACACAACCGCGGTACCAGTGTGGCGGCCCACGCCCATGGCACTGCGGGAATCAATGCGGCGATTCGTGCGGGAGTGGATTCGGTGGAACACGCCAGCTTTCTGGATGAGGAAACCATCCGCCTGGCAAAGAAGCACGGTACCGTGCTCTCCATGGATATTTACGTCACCGAGTACATTCTTTCCGAAGGCGAAAAGGCCGGTATCCTGCCGGAAAGTCTGGAAAAAGAGCGCCGTGTCGGTGGCCAGCAGCGGGAGAGTTTCCGCGCTGCGGTGGATGCCGGTGTGAAAATGGTGTTTGGCTCCGATGCCGCAGTCTACCCCCATGGTCAGAATGCACGACAGTTTTCCCGTATGGTGACCTTCGGCATGACTCCGCTGCAGGCATTGCAGGCTTCCACGATCAATGCGGCGCAACTTCTGGGTAAGCAGGATGACCTGGGCAGTATTAAAGAGGGCAAATTGGCGGATCTCGTAGCGGTACCTGGAAACCCGCTGGAAGATATATCCGTTCTGGAACAGGTACTATTTGTCATGAAAGACGGTGAAGTTTTTAAGAATACTTCCGAAAACTTCTAAGTTCCCCGAAAAAATTGTGCTCAATAAAAAAGGCCCGTGGATATAAATCTGCGGGCCTTTTTATTTGAGGTTTACAGTCTATTTAACTGGGCAGAGAGCTTTCCGGGGGAGCAGCTTGCGGGTTGTTTCTCAGCTTTCCGGTTACTTTGGCTTTACTGCGCGCGGCAAAATTACTGATATCCACTCCCACCCCATACAGCGCCGGCACCAGCAGCAGCGTAACAAAGAACGCCACAAACACCCCGAACGCCAGCGCCACCACAATCGGTTGCAGAAAGGCGGCCTGAATACTTCGTTCCAGCATCATCGGCAACAGGCCCACAATGGTGGTTACTGTGGTGAGCAGAATAGGGCGGAAGCGCGCAACACCGGCTTCGACAACAGCCTTGAGTGGCTCAATGCCTTTTTCCCGCAGGCGGTTGCAGTGGTCCATTAGCACCAGGTTGTCGTTCACTACGACGCCAGCGGCTGCGGCGATGCCGAAGTAGCTGAAAATCGCCATGGTCATGCCCATTACGCCGTGACCCAGAATTGCGCCGACGAAGGCAAACGGAATGGCAATCAGGATCAGAATCGGCTGGAAGTAGCTGCGGAACGCCACCGCCAGCAGGCTGTACATGGCGAAGAAGGCCATGGTGTACAACCCGAGTACCTCGGCAATAAAGCGCTTCTCACCTTCCGCCTGACCGACGGCCCCGCGCACAATACCCGGATAGCGCTTTTCCCATTCCGGAAAGAAATTTTCTTCCAGGTCTTTCATGATGTCACCGCGCACGTCGTCTTTCAGGTCCGCCATTACTCGCGCCGCGCGGTTGCCGTTCCAGCGTTGAATACGTTTGATACCCGGCGCATATTCCAGATCGGCGATAGCGAGTAAAGGAACTTCACGGCCATCGCTGGTGCGCACGCGAAAGTCCTTGAGGCTGTCGATGGAGCGGCGCAATTCCAGTGGATAGCGCACCATGACTTTTACATCCTGGCCGCCCCGGGGCAGTCGCTGTACTTCTTCTCCGAAATAGGCCTGGCGTACCTGGCGGTTCACTTCCGCCAGAGTCAGACCGAGTTTGGTGGCGCCGGGTTTGAGGTCGATACGGATTTCTTCCGAGGCGCCTTCCAGATTGTTGCGTACGTCGTACAGGCTTTCGTAGGTGCGCAATTGGGATTCCAGGTCCGATGTGGCTTCCCGCAAGATGTCCAGATCTGGGTGGCGGATGGAAAGCTCGAATCCGGGGCCGTTGTTGTTGGCGGTGTATTGTACGGAAACTTCTTTTGCATCCGGCACATCGCCCAGTAGTTCACGCAGGCGTAACGCCGCATCTTTTGCCGACATTTCACGGGTCTCCGGCGGTGCCAGTTGCACAATGGCGATGACGCTGTCACGGCGGGAGCGGGTGTACCAGTTTTCGATCAGTGCGCCTTCTCCAGATTTTCCCTGTTCAGCAGCGCGCTGATTGACCTCTTCCTCGAGACGTTTTTCGGCATCCTGAAGCTGCGCGAGGACTTCCAGTGCCCGACTGTAAGGGGCGCCCTCCGGCATGATCACATTCACGATAATCTGATCAGATTCGATATCCGGCATAAAGCTTTTCTTGACCCAGCCACTGCCGAAGGCGCCGAAACCAATCATCATTACCGCAACAAAAATACTCACAGTAAGGTAGCGGCGATCCACCGCCCATTGACCGGCGCGACGGTAGTGGTTTTGTGCAAAGTGCACGATGCCATTGGCGATACGTTGCTGAACGCGCCCAAACCGACCGGGCTCGGTCTGCGGCTTCAGGTTGTTCAGGTGCGCGGGCAGAATAAACAGAGATTCAATCAGGGAGAACAGCAGCGCCAGAATCACTACCCAGGTGATGTGTCGGGTGAATTCACTGGTGGAGCCACTGATAAAAATCCATGGCAGAAATGCGAGGATTGTGGTCAGTACTGCAAAAATTACTGGTTTGGCCACCAGTTGTGTGCCCAGTACCGCCGCGCTCAGACTGCCACCGGATTTCTGATGTTCCGGATTGTGAGACTCGCTGTGAATGCTTTCGCCCACCACAATCGCGTCGTCCACGACAATGCCGAGCACCAGCAGGAATGCGAAGGTCGAGAGCATATTCAGGGATACACCCACTGTGGGCAATAACACAAAGGCGCCGGCGTAGGCGGTGCCGATGCCTACAGATACCCAGAAGGCGACCTTGGGGCGCAGGCTGAAAATCAGTACCAGTAGTACCAGTAGCAGACCCATAAAAGCGGAGCTGCTGATGGTTTCCATACGGCCCTTGAAGTCTTCTGCATTATCTGTCCATAGAGTGAGCTCTGCACCGGCAGGCAGGGTTTCACGGCGTTCGGCAATCCATTTGCGAATGGAGTCCGAGGCGGTGACGATGTCCATGGTCTCGGTGCTCATGACCTGCAGCAGAACCGCTGGTTCACCGTTGAGGGTGGCGAGGATCTCGTTGTCCTCAAAACCGTCCACCACTTTTGCCACATCGCCTACACGGATGGTGCCGCCGTCGGCAGTCTGGCGCACAATAATGTTGGCAAATTCCTGTTCGCTGTCTGCCTGATTGCGCACTTTCAGTTGATAGCTGCCCACCTCGGTGCGTACGGTGCCTGCAGATTGATTGATGGAATTTGCGCGAATGGCATCCGCCAGTTCCTGAAAGGTCAAACCATAGCGGCGCAGCGCCTGCTCACTGACCTCGATGGAAACCTCTTCCATGCGTGTGCCAAACAGTTCCACTACCGAGATGGCCGGCAACGTGGCCACTTCGCGGCGCAACTGCTCCGCGAGGCGCTTGAGCTCACGCTCGCCCAGGTCACCATGCACGGCTACGCGGATAAACTCGTTGCGATTTACCCACTGGTGTACCTGAGGCGGTTCAATGTCCCGGGGGAACGATGAGATACCGTCCACGCGGATTTTTACATCGTTCATGAAACGGGAAAAATCCACGGTGGTTTCCGCAAGGATATACACCTCACCAAAACCTTCGGAAGAAGTGGATCGCACCCAGTCGATATTGTCCAGATCGCTCACCGCTTCCTCGATACGCGCGACGATCTGCTCCTCCACTTCCTGAGGTGCGGCACCTGGCCAGGAGACGCGAATCTCCAGTCCTGGGAAGCGCACCTGTGGGTCCATTTCCCGCTCCATGCTGAAGAAGCCGATTACGCCGGCGACAAGAATGCCGATCATGGCGAGGTTGGCGGCAACCCGATTGCGGGCCCACCAGGCGATCAAACTGTTCATGAGAGCTTCCTTAGCGGCGGGCCAGTTGGGTGATGGGTTGCACTTCCATACCGTCCACGGGATTGGCGACGGTGGAGGTCACCACGCGTTCGCCATCGGCAACACCGGCGGCCAACACCACGCGATTGTCGGCAGTGGACAGCACTTCAACGGTGCGGATATCCAGGCGGTTATTGTCGTCTACCACATAGACCTTATCGGCGCTGCGCAGGGCTTCCCGGGGTACTACTATGGCGTCCCGCTGGGCGGTAGATTCCGCCTGTGCGGTAACAAACAGTCCCACCGCCAGCGGCACTCCGTCACTGGCACCTTTGCCGTAGGGATCTTCCACTTCTGCTACTGCATAGATCAGGCGGGTTTGAGGATCGATACTGGCCTGGGTGCGCACGATATGGCCCTGCCACCGTTGTTCGTGGTTTCCCACCAGGGCAGAAAGGGTCACCGCTGGGCCCGGTGTCTCTTCGCTGGCAACAAAGCCGAGTGGAAGATCGAGTTCCAGTAATTGGCTGTCGGTCAGCGGAAGTCTTACCTCAACGCGATCTGTCGCAAATATGCGTCCCAGGGAGGTGCCGGCTGTCACGTACTGGCCGACGCCCACATCCCGGCTCACCACACGGCCGCGGTAAGGCAGGCGGATCTGAGTGCGGGCCAGATTCAGTTCCGCGTCCGCCAGTTCGGCCTTGGCGGCACGCAGGTTGGCTTCGGCCTCCAGCATCTGAGGTTTGTTTACCTGGAGCGGGGTGGGTTCTTTATTGGGGTTCAGGCCAAGCCACTGCTGGCGTTTGATATCCGCGGCGGCTTTTGCCTGTAACAAAAGAACTTCTGCCTGGGCAACCCGGGCCTTGGCCTGGGCGACGTTCAATTGGAAATCGGCATCATCCAATTGAATCAGAGTTTCACCGGCCTCGAATCCAGCGCCCTCGGCAAAGCTGTTTGCGATGGCGGTGATGCGTCCTGACACCTGTGGTGTGAGGTTAATAGCGGTGTGCGCGCGCACCTCTCCTTGTGTGGTGACCTGTAGCTGAACCGGCTGCGCGCGAGCCGGTGACGTAACCAGGGATACCAGGCGCTGTTCTTCTTCTTTTTTCTCCGGTTGCGGTTTTGCCGCTGACATCCACTGCACGGCGCCAAAGGCTGCCGCGAGTACCAGTACCGGTGCCATCACTTTCAATGATTTTCTGTTCATTTTTTTCGCAGTTTTGTTGCGTAGTTTTTAGGGGGTTGCCTGATGGACGGGGTGGTGCACCTAGATGGATGCAGGAGGGTGGAAAAAAATTTCGCAGGCGCGGGGAACTTTCTCAGATAGTTATTGACGGGCACCTGATAATCATTATCATTACGCATCAAGTTTACAGCATGTTCATCATGTTTTACGGGGTGGTCGATGACAGGGTGGCCAAAGGCTGACCTGGCAGCGACGCGAAGGATGATTAGAAAAGGGGTTTGAAAGGATGAAGGGCATCAAGAGCCAGGGTTTTAAATGGAATTTATTGGCGGCCGCTGTTGTGGCGAGTCAGGTGGCGGCAGTAGCGCAGGCTGATGACGCCGCTGCCACGGAATCTGCCTCCGACGCGAGTATGGAAACCGTGGTGGTAACCGCGACCGGCTTTGAGCAGAAAATAACCGACGCGCCTGCCAGTATCTCGGTGATCAGTGCCGATGATCTGAAGACACGTCAGTTCACCAATTTATTGGATGCGGTGAAATACCAGGAAGGCGTCGATATCGGCAGTACCCGGGATAAGACCGGTCAGGGCTCCATCAGTATGCGCGGCCTCACCGGTGAATACACGCTGGTTCTGATTGATGGTATCCGTCAGAACAATCATGGCGATATTTATCCGAATAACTTTGGTGGAAATCAGTTCAACCATATTCCCCCCCAGGACACCATCGAGCGTATCGAAGTGATTCGCGGCCCCGCGTCCACCCTTTATGGCGCGGATGCACTGGGTGGTGTCATCAACGTGATCACCAAGCGCCACACCGAAGAGTGGGGCGGCGGTATGACGTACGGCCGCAGTCTGCAGACCAATGACGATTTTGGTGATGATATCACCACGGATTTCAATGTGGTCGGGCCGATTGTTCCCGGTGTGCTGACCCTCGGCCTGCATGGCAGTGTGTACGAGCAGATGGCCTCAAGTCCGGAATTCCAGCCCGCGGTTGATCCGAGTGGCGGAATACACGTGCGCTCAATGGGTTTCGGCAGTGGAGGTCGCACTGTGGACAGCACTGCCGAACAGTTCGGCTTCAGCCTGTCTTGGAGCGCCAGCGATAACCAGTTTGTGCGCTTCAACTACGACACCTCTGAGCAGTCTTACGACAACACTCCCACCTTTGATATCAATACCGGTGAAATTACTTATCCACTGGGTACCAAAGACAATATCGAGTCTGTCTGGCGCGACAGTGGCGGCCAGGTTCAGCCGCGCACTGGTTACGCGGCCGATCAGATGTTTACCCGCGACTGGTGGTCCCTGAGCCACGAAGGGGATTGGGGCTTCGCCACCAGCAGCGTCTCTCTGAGCTTTGTTGATACCAACAATGAAGGCCGTACCCTTCCGTTTACCGTAGCCGAACGTCTTGAACTTCAGGAAATGTATGACGGCACCGGTGAATACGCCGGCATGGATGAAGACGCGCGCAAAGCATTGGCAGAAGCCACTTTTCTGCCGCGCCCGCAGCGTACCCTGGCCAGCAACCAGTACACTCTGGATGCGCGCCTGGATGTCCCCCTGAGCAATATGCTGGGAGAGCATATGCTGGTGATTGGTGGCCAGGTGATTGATGGTGAGCTGGAAGACGATGTTTTCGGTATTGAAGACAACGCGGCCGGGGGTGTTCAGGAACAGAAAATGTACTCGCTGTTTGTTGAGGACAACTGGACGCCGGTTGGCGACATGACCCTTACCGCCGGTGTGCGTTACGACAACCACGACACTTTCGGAAGCCAGGTCTCGCCGCGCCTTTACAGCGTGTATTCGCTGACCGATAGCTGGACCGTAAAAGGTGGCGTCAGCACCGGTTACAAGACCCCGCAAACCACTGATCTCTACGACGGGATTACCGGGTTTGGTGGCCAGGGCACGTCGCCGTTCGCAGGTAACCCGGAACTGAAGCCGGAAACCAGCGTAAACAGTGAAATTGCAGTCTACTGGAGTGCGCCATCAGGGGCGCACAACTTCAACGCTACCCTGTTCCAGACAGATTTCGAAGACAAGATTGCCAGTGGCGACACAATCTTCAGCTGTGAGCGCACCGGTGGTGTTCGCCCCTGTGTGAACCTGGGTGAATATGACTCTCTGGGGTACGAGTCCTATAGCCAGAAAATCAATGTGGATGAGGTGGAAATCCGTGGTCTGGAACTGGCTGGGCAGGTATCTCTGGCGGCAGACTGGTCTTTGCGCGCCAACTATACCTGGACTGACAGTGAGCAATTAAGTGGTCCGGAAGAAGGGCAGCCGCTTACCAACACCGCAGAGCACATGGCCAATGCCACGCTGGACTGGCAGGCGACGGGCGATCTCTCTGTGTATCTGCAGGCCGAATTGCGCTCCGACCGCTACCGCAGCTGGGATAACGTGCTCGACAAGCCCCTGTACTTTGAAAACTACGAGGTATTGAATCTGGGTGCACAGCTGCAGATCAACGAGTACGTCTCTGTGAACGGCCGCATCAATAACCTGCTGGATGAGGATTTCACTTCGTACAGTACCTCCTATACCGATCTCAACGGCGATGGTGTTTACACCTATGCGTCGGGCCGTGGTGCAGTCAGCGAAGTGGTCTTTACCGATGATTACAACGTGAAGGACAAAGCACGAAGCTTCTGGGTGGGCGTTAACGTGTCCTTCTGATCGGGCCGGGTGAAGCACCATTTGGTGTATTGCTCGACCAATTGCGATACCTGCCTCAGTGGCAGTGGGTATCGGCCAAAAAATACCGGTGGTTATGGATAACCGCCGGTTTTTTTTTGGTAAATCGACAGGTCTATTCCCGGTATTTTTAACGTAATTTACATCGGGTTAACCCTTCTTTACGGATAACTCGGCCATCATGTAGATCCCTTTTTCAAGAACCTGTTATTCACCGTGCGCCAACTATCCTACCGTCAACGGACGACGTTAATCCTGCTGTTCGCAATGGCCGCTCCAGCGCCACTGTATGCCGCTCCGGAGTCCACCGAGCCTGAATTCTCTGACGCCCAGACGCTGGCGAGTATTGAATCGGCGGAGCAGACCGCTGTTGTAACGGCCGACTGGTGGCAGCAGTTCGACGATCCCCTGATGGTTGACCTGATCGACCGTGCCATTGCTGCCAATCCTGATCTGCACAGTGCCCAGGCTGCGGTGCGGGCAGCCACATCTCAGGCGGCGATCACCGGTGCCACCTTGAAGCCCGAGCTGGATGGCAGTACTTCCGCATCCCAGAGTGATGGTCGCAGCAGCTACGGTGCAGGCGTGGATGCCGGGTGGGAGCTGGATATATTCGGCGGTAACCGCGATAGCCTTCGCGCCGCCGAAGCTGACCTGGCGGCAACGACTGCCGGTCTGCAGGACATACAGATTTCTCTGGCCGCCGAAGTGGCCACCAATTACATCACTCTACGTCAGGGCCAGGCACAGGCAGATATTCTCGTCCGCAATCTCGCTGCGCAGCGGGAAACCGCAGAGTTGATAGAAGCCCGCTACAGAGTCGGGCTCGACAGTGAATTGGAATTCACTCAGGCCAGGTTAAGTGTCGGGCAATTGCTGGCGCAGTTACCGGAACAGGAAAAAGTGGTCAGCCAATCCATGCATAGCCTCGCGCTCCTTGTTGGTGAAGAGCCGGACGCATTGATCGCGCAATTGCGCACCGTTACCGGCGTACCCTATATGGCGCACCTGCACGGGAATCCGTCAATTGACGCCGAGCTGGTGCGTCGCCGCCCGGACCTCCGTGCGGCGGAGCACGCGGTGGCCGCGGCCGCTTTCCGCCGGGATGCGGCAGAAGCAGATCGCTATCCGAGCTTTCGACTCGGTGGCGCGTTGAACTTCAGCAGCCTGGATGCCGCGGATCTGTTTGATTCCGCAAATCTTGTCCGATCACTGCTCGGCTCCATTAGCGTACCTCTGTTTAATGGCGGTCGTCTGAAAGAGCAGGTAAACGTGCGCGATGCGCAGCATGAGCAGGCGGTAAATCAATATCGGAAAACACTGCTTACCGCGCTCGGTGAAGTGGCGGACGCCCAGGTGGATATGGTCAGCAGCGAACAGCGAATTCCCCAATTGACAGAGAATCTGGTGATGGCGCGGGATACCCTGGATCTGGCCTTTACCCGTTACCAGGCTGGTGCGGTGAACTTTCAGACGGTGCTCGACAGCCAGCGTCAGGTGTTAAGCGCGGAGGAAGCGCTGCTGCATGCCCGGGTAGCCAATTCCCTGGCCGCAATCAATCTGTACCGCGCGCTTGCCGGCAGCTGGTAATTCGAGAATAAAGACATGGAGAATCAATCGATGAGTGATCGCCACCAGTCGGTTCAGGAAATGCTGGCGCAGTCTGGCAATAGACACGGTTTTTTTACCGGGCTGAAATCGAGATGGAAGAGTGCGAGCATTACCCGTCGCAATAAAATCGGACTGGGTGTCGTCGGTGCGGCCGCAGTGGCCTACTGGGGATGGAGCAGTTTCTTTAGCGCGGGCGGCACGCCACAGTTCAGCACCGCAACCATCGGTCGTGGTAATCTCGAGGTCTCGGTAACCGCGACCGGCAATCTGCAGCCGGTCAATCAGGTGGATATCGGTACCGAAGTATCCGGCACGGTGGAAACGGTTTCCGTGGACTACAACGATCAGGTAAAAAAAGGTCAGGAGCTGGCCCGCCTGGTTACTGTGCAGTGGCAGGATCAGGTGCGCAAAAGTTCCGCGGCATTGGCGTCTTCCAAGGCAAGTCTGCAGCAGGCCGAGGCCTCGCAGATTGAAGCCGCACAAAACGTAAAGCGTTTACTGGATTTGAGAGAGGCCACCGATGGTCGTTTGCCATCGCGCGCTGAACTGGAGGCCGCAGAGGCGGCGGACAGACGTGCCCGGGCCGACGTTGCCGTCGCCGAAGCCAACGTGGAATCCGCCTCTGCGGATCTGGCGTCGGCAGAAACCAATCTTGCCAAGGCGATTATCGTTTCACCGGTGGATGGCGTGGTGCTCTCGCGCGTGGTGGAGCCTGGCCAGACCGTGGCCGCGTCACTTTCCGCCCCGGTGTTGTTCACCCTTGCTGAAGACCTGTCGAAAATGGAGTTGGAGGTCAGCGTGGACGAGGCGGATATCGGCAAGATGTCCAAAGGGTTGAATGCGACATTTTCCGTTGATGCCTGGCCTGGCCGGGAGTATCCCGCCACGGTCACCCGTGTGAGTCTTGGCTCCAGTATTGTCGATAACGTGGTGTCCTATTCCACGCTGCTGTCCGTAGATAATCCGGATCAGACCCTGCGCCCGGGGATGACCGCAACAGCCACGATTACCACGGAATCTCGTGAAAATGTTCTGCTTGTACCTAACGTCGCGCTGCGTTTCACCCCGCCAGCGGAGTTGATGCCGGATATGTCCCCCCGTGGAGAGCAAGGCGGTGAAGGTGCCGGTGGCCGTCGCGGAGAAAATGGTGAGCGTCCTCGCCGTGAAGGTATGGGGGCGAGAACCAGGGGAGACGGTGAGCGGCAGCGCAGTGGGAATAATCAACCCGGTGGCGTGTTCTCCCAGCTGATTTCCGGTCCTCCTCGTGGATTCCGTGGCTCACGTGACCGCAATCAGAGGCGCACTTCTTCGGTTATGTCCAACCGCGGGCCACAACGTGTGTGGGTGATGGAAAACGGCGAATTGAAACCCGTGCGTGTGCGTACCGGCATCAGCGATGGACGTTATACAGAAATCATCGGCGGCCGCCTGGAAGAGGGTGCTGAGGTGATTACCGGAATGACAGGAGCGCGCGGATGAGTGCACTGCTGGAATTTTCCGGAGTCACCAAAAGTTATGGCCAGGGCAGTGCCGCATTTCAGGCGCTGCGCGGTGTCGATCTCATAGTGGAAGAGGGCGATTTTGTCGCGGTGATGGGCCCCAGTGGGTCCGGTAAATCCACCGTGATGAACATTATCGGCTGCCTGGATATTCCCACCACCGGTGGCTATCGCTTTCGCGATGTACAGGTGGAATCGCTGTCCCGCAATGAGCGCGCTCTGTTGCGCCGGCATTTTCTCGGCTTTGTTTTTCAGGGGTTCAACCTGCTGGCCCGCACCTCGGCTCAGGAAAATGTCGAATTGCCGTTACTGTATCGCGGCGAACCGGCCGATGTACGCGCCGCGGCCGCAAAGCGTGCGCTGGCTCAGGTCGGGCTTGCGGGGTGGGAGCACCACACCCCGGCGGAACTTTCCGGTGGCCAGCAACAGCGTGTGGCCATCGCCCGGGCCATCGTCACCAGCCCCACTCTGCTGCTCGCAGACGAACCCACCGGTAACCTCGATACATCTCGTAGTCACGAAATCATGGAGCTGCTGGTCTCTCTGAACCGCGATATTGGCATCACCGTATTGATGGTGACTCACGAAGAGGAAATGGCAGCCTACGCACGCCGCATGGTGCACTTTGTCGATGGCCGTGTTGCCCGGGACGAAACGCAAGAATCGCGCGTGCGAGAAACGGGGGAGTACGCCAATGTTGTGGAGTAGTCTGCTGCTGGCGGTGCGCGAAGTGCGCCGCAATATCCTGCGCTCTTTCCTCACCGTGCTCGGTATTGTGATCGGAGTTTCGGCGGTTATCACCATGGTGACCCTGGGCAACGGCGCTACGGAATCCGTACGCGAACAGGTGGAAAAACTCGGTAGTAATCTGCTGATGCTCCGCCAGAGCCGATTCCGCCGCGGGCCGCCGGGCAGTGCCGGCTCTTCTGGTCCGCCGCCGTTCAAGCTGGATGACGCCGATGCGATTCGCTCCTACATTCCTGGCGTGGCCGCGGTGGCGCCAGAGCTGGAAGTGAGTACCACTGTCGTGGCCTATTCCAACAACTGGTCTACGGAAGTTGTCGGCAGCAATACGGAATACTTCACCGCCGCCAATTGGGAACTGGAGGCCGGGCGCTTTTTCAGTGAGGAAGAGGCGCAGATGGGGTCTACCGTGTGTGTGATCGGGTCTACCATTCGCGACGAATTATTCGGCGAGTCTGCTACACCTGTGGGCGATATCCTGCGGGTGAAAAATTTTTCCTGTGAAATTATCGGCGTGCTGAAATCCAAAGGGCAAGCGCCCATGGGTGATCAGGACGATAAGGTAATTATGCCCCTCGGTGCCGTACAACGGCGCCTGGCGGGCAGCCGGCGCAATATCGACACCATTCTTGTATCCGTTGTCAGTGCGGAACAGATTGACCAGGTGAAGGCGGAAGTTACCCAGTTGATGCGTGAACGCCGCCGGCTGTCGGAAAATGAAGAGGACGATTTCAATGTGCTCGACACCCGACAGATCGCTGACGCACTCTCCGGTACTACGCAGGTACTTACCGGGCTGCTGGCTGCGGTGGCTTCTGTAAGTCTGCTGGTGGGTGGTATCGGGATCATGAACATCATGTTGGTGTCCGTGACCGAGCGGACCCGGGAGATCGGCATTCGTCTTGCCATTGGTGCGCTGGAGCGGGAGGTACTTCTTCAGTTTCTGATTGAAGCGGTAGTGTTGGCCGCGCTGGGTGGATTGATGGGTATTATTCTTGCGACCGTCGCATCGGTGGGGTTGTCACTATTAATGGGGCTTCCATACCGGTTTGACGTGGCGATCAACCTGATTTCTTTTGTGTTCTCTGCGGGAATTGGCGTGTTGTTCGGCTATATGCCCGCCCGTCGGGCGGCACAGCTGGACCCGATTGATGCTTTGCGGCACGAGTAATGAAATTGGTCATATAGGTCGTACTTGAAAACCGCCCAGAAAATGGAAACGGTCATAGAGAGCAGGTAGTCTTGGCAGCCGGTACCGGAGTGCCAATCGAATAAATATTTTTAATCAGCGGAATAAATGGCCGCTATTAACCTGTTATTAAAGCTGATTTCCAACCTGGTGATTTCTCAATGCCAAGCTCACCCTTGTCCGCTCACTTCTTCTCAACTTACCGGGCTTTAACTGCTGGGGTTGCGATCTGCCTGACTCTCTCGGGTTGCAGTCGAGATGTGGAGGCGCCCGCTGACGGCGAGCGGGCACCGGCCGCTCAACCGGTAGTGACCGAGGTAGTGGAGTGGCAGCCGCGCAATGTGCGGATTGAAGCCGTAGGCACGTCCAGAGCACTGAAAAGCGTCACCGTACATCCGGAAGTCAGCGGCGAGGTTGTGGAAGTGACCTTTGCGGCGGGAGACAGGGTAAAGGCCGGGCAGACCATTGTGCGCCTGGATGATCGCGACCAGCGTCTCGCGGTACAAATCGCCAGTGTGGAACTGGAAGATGCCAAGCGCCTGCACAACCGCTACCAGCGTACCCGCGGTTCCGGCACCGTGACCGAAAGCGTGCTGGACGATGCGCAGAGCGCGGTCGAGCGCGCGCGACTCAATCTCGATCGGGCGAAAGTTGCGCTGGACTATCGCAGTATCGAGGCGCCTTTTGACGGTTACCTGGGCATCAGCAATATCGACCCCGGTTCCCGCGTAGATACCACCACCGCGATTACCACCATCGATGACCGAAGCAAATTACTGGTGACCTTTCAGGTGCCGGAACTGTTTCTTGGGCAGATTCAGCAGGGGCAGGAGATCGCCGTCGCCACCTGGTCCAATGGCAGCGCGGATCACACCGGTCAACTGGTAGAGATCGACAGCCGCGTCAATCCAGAGACTCGTACCTTTGCGGCCCGCGCCCTGGTGGTAAATGACCGCGATCTGCTGCGCCCGGGGATGAGTTTCCGCGTGACGCTGAATCTGGAAGCCGGGCGCTATCCGCTGATTCCGGAAGTGGCCCTGCAGTGGGGTAATGATGGTGCGTTTGTGTGGGGTGTGAACGACGAAAAAGTCACGCGGATTCCCGCCACCATCGTGCAGCGGGTACCCGGGGCCATTCTGGTGGAGTCCGATCTGCCTGAAGGTATGCAGGTGGTTACCGAAGGTACCCAACGCATGCGCGAAGGCCTGCGTGTTACCAATATCGCGGGGCTTTAATACCATGCGCGATCAGAATAAACCCGCTGAGGTAAGCGCGAATAGCGCGAAACAGGATCTCGCCTCTCTGGCCATCCGGCGTCCGGTGCTGGTACTGGTGCTGAACCTGCTGATTGCCATTGCCGGTATCGCTGCGTTCAGCGCGGTGGAAGTGCGTGAGTTGCCGGATGTGGATGTGCCCATCGTTTCTGTACGCGGCACCTTGCCCGGCGCCTCGCCGGAAACCCTGGATTCCGAAGTCACCAGTATTGTGGAAGGCGCGGTGGCGCGGGTTTCCGGCATTCGCCAGATTGAATCTTCCAGTGAGGAAAACAGCTTCCGCATCCATATCGAATTCAATTCCAATGTGGATCTGGATACCGCCGCCGCCGACGTGCGCGAAGCGGTCAGCCAGGCGGAGCGCAACCTGCCCAGTGATGTGGAGCAGCTGACGGTCGTCAAGGCCGCGGATCAGCCGGAGCCGGTGGTGCAACTGGCGGTCACCAGCGACACCCTGCGTGATGAAGCGCTTACCTACATCATCGAAAAAGACATAGTCCCCGAGCTGATTTCCATCAACGGCGTGGCGGACGTGCCCATCTCCGGGCAGCGCCAGCGAGTACTGCGGGTAGTGCTGGATCCATTGCGCCTGACAAGCTTTGGCCTTTCGGTGAGCGACGTGGCCGACGTACTGCGCAACGCGCCGCTGGATGTGCCCTCCGGCAGTTTCAATTCCGTGGATCAGCAGTTACTGGTGCGCACCGACGCGTCCACGGTGACCGAAGAGCAGGTGCGTGAAACCACTGTCCGCGGCGATATCCGTATCGGCGATGTGGCCCACGTGTCCTTCGGACCGGAAGATGTGCAGTCCCTGGTGTACTTGAATGATCGCCCGGTGATTGGTCTGGGGGTGGTGCGCCAGGCACAGAGTAATACCATCGAAATCAGCGATGCGGTGCATCGCAAAGTTGCGTCCCTGAACAAGCGCTTCAACAATCTTTCTATCACCGTCACCGAAGACCGCGCCGTGTTTATCAAGGGGTCGGTGAAGGAAGTGGTCACCAGCCTGTTCTACACGGTGCTGATTGTGATCGCCGCCATCTGGCTGTTTTTCGGCAATATCCGCACCACCCTGGTTCCCAGTACCGCTATTCCGATCGCACTGATCGGCACGCTGGCGGGCATCTGGATGATGGGTTTCTCCATCAACATCCTGACCCTGCTGGCCATTGTGCTGGCCACCGGCCTGGTGGTGGATGATGCGATCGTGGTGCTGGAAAATATTCAGCGCCTGCGTGGAATGGGCATGGGCGCGCGGGCGGCAGCAGTGCTCGGTACGCGCCAGGTCATTTTTGCGGTGCTGGCTACCACTGCGGTGCTGGTGAGCGTATTTATTCCCATCGCTTTGTTGCCCAGTACCGCCGGGCGTATGTTCCGTGAATTCGGCATGGTACTGGCGACCGCCGTGGCACTGTCTTCCATTGTGGCGCTGACGCTGGTGCCGATGCTCACCGCGCGGGTCACCCGCAACGAGCAGTCCCAAGGCGGCAATAAAATCTACCAGCGGATTGCGGCACTGGGCGAACGTCTCGCGAACATTTATCAGCGCAGTCTGGAAGCCTGCCTGCGCCGCGGCTGGATCAGTTTTGCGGTGGCCATGTTGCTCGCGGTGGGCGCCGGTGCCCTGTACACGGTGATCGGCAAAGAGCTGTTGCCATCGGAAGACCGCGGCATTCTCTACGTGAATGCCACCGGACCCGACGGGGTAGGGCAGAACTATATCGCCCGTCAGGCGGAACATATCGAGGATGTAGTGCGGCCACTGGTAGAGCGCGGTGATATCACCGATATCATGACCAAGATTGGTCAGTGGGATCCCAACCGCGCACAGATTACCTTGCCACTGGCGGACTGGGATGATCGCACGGTTTCGCAGCAGGATATCAAGCGGGAAATCCAGGGCCCACTGGAGGCAATCCCCGGTGCCCGTATCCGCGTAGGCAGCCCCAATAGCCTGTCGTTACGTGGCGGCGGTGGTGGTATTGAGGTGGCACTGCTGGGGAACGATTACGGACGTATTTATCAGGCCTCCAGAGATCTGGCCCGTGCCATGGAAGATCGGCTGCCGCACTTCGGTCGCCCGGAAATCAGCTACAGGCCCACGCAGCCACAACTCTCTATCGAAATTGATCGCCGCCGCGCAGCGGATCTCGGTGTGCCCCTGGACAGTATCGCGACGACTTTGCGCACCGTCGTGGATGGCCTCGATGTAGTGGACCTGAATGTGGGTGACCAGGCGGTGCCCATCATGCTGGAAACGTCCAACACCACCGTCTCCTCGCCGGAAGACCTAGTGAATCTCTATGTGAAAAGTGAGCGCGGTGACCTGCTGCCACTGTCCAGTATGGTGAAACTGCGCGAAGAAAGTGTCGCCGCCGAACTGGACCGCCAGGGTCAGCGCCGCGCTATCGAGATCGACGCGGGCCTGGAGCCGGGTTATCCCCTGGCAAGTGCGGTGGAAGATATTCAGAAACTGGCAGACGAAATTTTGCCGGAAGATATCGGCCTCGCGTTTCTCGGTGAGGCAGATTCCCTGGAAGAAAGCTCCCGTGAAGTGGCCATGACCTACGCCATTGCCGCACTGGTGGTATTCCTGGTGCTGTGCGCGCAGTTTGAAGGTGTCAGCAGTGCGGTGATTGTGATGGTTACCGTACCCTTCGGTTTGGCTGCGGCGGTGTACGCACTGTTTTTTACCGGCACCACCATCAATATTTTCTCGCAGATCGGACTGGTGATGTTGATCGGGTTGATGGCCAAGAACGGGATTCTGCTGGTGGAATTTGCCGATCAGTTGCGGGACAAAGGCCACAGTGTCTATGACGCCGTGACTGAAGCGGCGCGGGTGCGCCTGCGTCCCATCGCCATGACCATGCTGTCCACCGTGCTGGGTGGTTTGCCGTTGATTTTAAGTAGCGGCCCCGGCGCGGAAGCGCGCTCCGCCATTGGCTGGGTAATGTTTGGTGGCCTGGGGCTTGCCGCGCTGTTTACCCTGTATCTCACACCGGTGGTGTACCTCGGCCTCGGTCGATTCCACAAGCCGCGCTCGGTGGAAAGCAGTTTGTTGGATACAGAGTTGGAAGATGCGCTGAAGGGGTGAAGTTCGGTCTTGTCGAGTGCGAAAATTCGTTATGCTTCAATTTCTATCAGAAACTGAAGTCGCATCATGGCCTTTGAGGTACTGAAAGACCGCAACTACGCGCTGTACCTGGGCGGGAATACCGTCTCCTGGATTGGTACCTGGATGCAGCGCACGGCCATCGGCTGGCTGTCGTGGGAGCTGACGGAATCCTCAAGCTGGGTGGGCCTTATCGTGCTCGCCCAGTACCTGCCTCTGGTATTTATCGCGCCGCTGTTCGGCGTGCTGATCGATCGCATGGATCGCCGGCGCTATGCCATCGTCTGCCTGCTGGTGCAGATCCTGCTTAATACCGGACTCTTTGTTACCCACGCGATGGGTTTCCTCAATATTCACGCGCTGCTCGCCTGTTGCGTATTGCTGGGTATTGGCAACGCCGCCTATCAGCCGATCCGGCTGACACTGATTCACGATATTGCCCCGCGGGAATACCTGACCCAGGCTATTAGCCTCAATGCCGTGGTGTTCAATGTCACCCGTGTGGTGGGGCCGGCAATGGGTGGTATTTCCATCAGTACCATCGGCGTTGGCGGCACCTCTCTGATCAATACCCTAACTTTTCTCGGTACGCTGTTTTCCCTTCTGGTGGTGTATATCCGCCCGACGGCCCGCAGCAGCAAGGGCGGCGGTGTCTTCTTCCAGCTATTGGAAGGGCTGCGTTATATCAACAGCGTGCCGAAATTTCTTGAGCTGTTTGTGCTCTCGGTGGCCATTGCCGCCTTCGGCCGCGGTGTGCTGGAATTGTTACCGGCGTTTGCCGGTGGCGTCTTCGAGCGCGGCAGCAGCGGGCTCGCCACCCTGATGGCGGTAGCCGGTGCCGGCGGCATTGTGGCGGGGGTACTGCTGTCCGGAACGACCAGGCGCAGCACCCTGGTGACTTTCATTTCGGTGGGCTGTGCACTGCAGGGACTGTTTGTGGCGCTGCTTGGTTTCTCCAGCCTGTTTTTACTGGCCGCACTCAGTATCTTTGGCATCGCCGCCATGTCGACCCTTGCCAGTATTGGCATGCAGGCGGCACTTCAGGCGGATCTCGACAGCGCATTTCGCGGTCGTGTGGTCAGTATCTGGGGGATGATCACCGTGGCCGGCCCGGCACTGGGAGCGTCGATCCTCGGTGCTCTGGCGCAGGTAACCGGACTCCCGGCGGTGGCGATAATCAGTGGCGTGTTGTGTACGTTGATCTGTATTGGCGTAATGTGGCGCAGCCGCTTTTTCCCACTGGGAGGGCGCGGCCTGAAACACACATCTGATGCGCCTTGACTCTAGGGGCCACCTGCCCGTCGAGACAAGACACAACAGCTGCACGCTTCAGACCACGCCAGGGGTGTTTCGGCAGCCTGCTAAACACTGAATTTTTTGAATGGAGAATCCCGTGAGTACCGCCGCCTCAATTGCCCTTATTCCCGGTTTTATGCTGGATGAAACACTGTGGGATGACTTTCGGGATTATCTGCCCCGAGATTGGAGTGTTCATACCGCTTCTCTCGGCGACGGTCCAACCATTCGCGATATGGCGACCGACATTGCCGACCGCCTGCCGCAACGATTTGTCCTGATCGGATTCTCTCTCGGTGGCTATATCGCCAGGCAGCTGGCTGCGGATTATCCGGAGCGGGTGGAAGCGTTGGTGCTTGTTGCCAGCTCGCTGCGTGACGACACCACACAGCAGAGGAAAACGAAAATGCAGGCGGTGCAGGCGCTAACCCCGGAGCGATTCCGGGGACTGAGCAACAGCACCATTGCCCATTCGCTGCACCCGGATAATGTCGCAGACAAGGCTCTGGTTGCGAGGATCAAGGAAATGAGTCGCCGCTTGGGCTACCGGGCACTGGCAACGCAATCGGCGCTGGATCGCTCTCAGGTTCCGGCGCCAGCAATTGATTGCCCGACACTGGTGATCGCCAGCGCAAACGATGCCCTGCGCTCACTGGAAGAAGCAGAAGAACTGGCGGTGGCAATTCCCAATGCCGAGCTTCAGCTGATCGAAGGATGCGGCCATATGATTCCGCTGGAGCAGCCGCAGGCGCTTGCTGAATCCATTCAGCGCTGGTTTGGTCAGCAAAGATAACGAATTAGTTTTTGTCTGCGGCCGACTTTTTTGTAGACCGGCTGCTGAACAGCCCGGTCAAAATGGAAATCAACGCACTGATCCCCAGCAGCCAGCAGTAGTGAATACTGCCCGCCAATGCCAGCGGCGAGACTTTTGCCAAAGACGATGCCAGCAGTATCTGTGCACCGTACGGTAGCAATCCCTGCACGGTGCAGGAATAAATATCCAGCAGGCTGGCGCTGCGACGGGGATCCACGCCGTAGCGGTTGGCCATATCTTTGGCGAGCTGCCCAGTCAGCAAGATAGCCACGGTATTATTGGCGGTACAGACATTGGTCAGCGCCACCGCGGTGCTGATACCCAGCTCGCCGGTTTTGCGCCCGGGCTTACCGCGGCTGCAAAGCTGGCTGATTCTGTCGATCTCTCGGCCCAGCCAGGCCAGTCCACCACCGGCGTGCATCAGGGCGCCGAGTCCGCCGATCATCAGCGACAGAATCAGAATCTCCTGCATACCGGTATAGCCCGCGTAAATATCCTTGGACAGAGCCGCAATGGAATAGTCCGGCTGCAATCCCGCTCCAATGGCGCCCGCCAGCAGAATCCCGATAAACAGTACCAGCAGTACGTTCACGCCACTGACCGCCAGTACCAGCACCACGATATAGGGCAGCACCCGAATCAGTTCGTAGTCCCCCGGCGCCGTTACCTGCGCGGTTGTGCCGGAGAAGTACAGCCAGATCAATGCGACCACCGCGGCGGGCAGGGCGATCAGCAGGTTCATGCGGAATTTATCCCGCATCTTTACCCCTTGAGTGCGGGTGGCGGCGATGGTGGTGTCGGAAATAATCGACAGGTTGTCACCGAACATGGCCCCGCCCACCACGGTGCCGATGGCGAGCAGCATCGGCAACTCCGTCGCATCGCTGAGGCCTACCGCGATGGGCGCGATGGCGGCGATGGTGCCCATGGAGGTGCCCATGGCAGTCGCCACGAAGGCAGTGATCAGAAACAGCCCAGGCAGCACCAGCGTGGGTGGAATAACGCTCAAGCCAAAATTCACCGTGGCATCCACACCGCCAACGGCCTTGGCCACACTGGCAAAGGCGCCGGCGAGCAGGTAGATCAGCACCATGGTGATAATGGTCGGGTCACCAACACCCTGGATAAAGGTATCGATACGTCGGCTTAGGGAACCCTGGGCGAGCAGGATCGCCAGGGCAATGGCCGGCAGAATCGCCACTGGTGCGGATACCTGATAGAAGGCCATCTCAACGCCCTGGCACTGATACCAGAGGCCAGCACCAACGAACAATGCAAGGAATAGTAATAGGGGTAGTAGTGCAAGTACCGTTGGTTTGGGTGTGGGCGAGGAGGTGGGATGTGCCTGTTGCACTGAATTTTGAGTCATTGATACCGCTTTGACCGTTGGGTTTGACGTTGGTGTAGGAATCAAAGGGCGCGAATTTTAAACAGTAATCGCAGCTCCGGCTAAGAACTTGCGGGCGTTTCGCGGTTCAGTCTCGTTATATCGCATGACGGTGGGACGTTGTGCGCCCGTTTCTTTACAGATTTTTACCTTTCGCAGCCGTGGAAGTCTTTGATGTTGTTAATGAGATACATTATCATTCCTGGTTTGCTCACCCGTGTTTCGGCTAGATTGCCGCAAACGCTATAACCAGCGCTTCTCAGAAGAACCTCTGGCGTGGCGCAAAACTTTCAGGTACAGAATAAGTAGTTTCGGGGGCGGAACCAACGTGGCTTTTTCTCTTGGGTCGGTGCGACAGTGGCACTGGATTAGTTCTGCTGTCTGTCTTGTGGGGATGTTGTTGTTTGCCGTCACCGGGGTCACGTTGAATCACGCCGCTGAAATTCCGTCGACGCCAGAAATTGTCAGCCATGAAGGGCAGGTGCCAGATGCTCTGATCGAGGCGGTACGCAACCTTGCCAGCGATGGAAGGGAGCAGCGGATTCTCCCGGGTGTGTTGAAGAAGTGGCTTGCCGCGGAGTATCAGATACATATCCCGCGCGCGCGCCGCGGGGAGTGGGACGGTGGAGAATTCTATCTGGCCCTGCCGCGCCCTGGCGGCGACGCCTGGTTTTCTCTGGACACTGAGAGTGGGGAGTTTATCTACGAAAGTACCGACCGCGGCTGGATCGCGTACTTTAACGACTTACATAAGGGGCGAGACACCGGTACGGCCTGGCGTTGGTATCTGGATCTCTTTGCAGTCGCCTGCATCGTGTTTTGCCTTACCGGGTTTTGGCTGTTATGGCAGCAGTCCTCCCGGCGGGTCTCTACCTGGCCAATTACTGCCCTGGGGGTTCTGATTCCCCTGGTCATCGCGCTTGTTTTTATTCACTGATTATTAAACTGGAATAAGCATGGAAAGAAAGCTGTTCAAAAGTCTCCCGGGCATGGCCGCCATGGGTGCTCTTTTTCTGACAATGGGCGCCCAGGCGGAGAACCTGCAGGTAAGTATCGAAATCCCACGATTGAACGTGGCCGAATACCACAAGCCATATGTGGCGGTATGGCTGGAAGACGAGTCCCGCAGTGCCACCCAGATTGCCGTGTGGTACGACGTGGAAATGCGCAATAACGAAGGCGAGAAATGGCTGAAAGACCTGCGCCAGTGGTGGCGTCGGGGTGGTCGTTCTCTGGATGTTCCGGTAGATGGCATTACTTCCGCTACCTACGGTCCGGGTGAGCATACATTCGAAGTATCCATCAACGGCAGTGACCTGGCTGATCTGGCACCGGGAAAATACCGGCTGCGGGTCGAGGCAGCTCGGGAAGTTGGTGGTCGCGAGCTGGTGGAAATTCCACTGACATGGCCACTGGAAAAATCCAGCTTGCCGCTGTCGGTCAAAGGGAGTGAAGAGCTGGGCCAGGTGCGCATCGCACTGCAGCCCTGATCCTGGCATCCCTGACTGACGAAATCTGACCTGAATCTGAAATGACCGATACTGATAAGGACACACCCATGAAATCGAATTTCGCAAGTGTACTGGTTGCTGGACTGTTGGCGGCTGGTGTTGCCATGCAGGCCGAGGCGCACCGCGTATGGATTCTACCGAGCAGCACCGTGCTGTCTGGCGATGACCCCTATGTCACCTTCGATGCAGCCGTTTCCAATACCATTTTCTTTCCGGATCACGTGGCGATGGGCGTTGACGCCGTCACCGCAACGGCACCCAACGGCAAAACCGTAGCCCTGGAAAATGCGTCCCGTGGTAAATATCGCTCTACCTTCGACGTGCAGCTGAAAGAAGAAGGTACTTATAAAATTGGCCTTGCATCTTCCGGTTTGCGCGCTTTCTGGAAAGATGCAGAGGGCAAACGCAAGATGTGGCCAGGGCGTGGCCAGCAAGCCAACGATGCCGAGTTTGAGACCGCGGTGCCAAAGGATGCCAAGGATCTCCGTGTGACCCAAAGCTCCCGTCGGGTTGAAACTTTTGTGACCGCGGGCGCGCCGACCAACGATGTCTTGAAGCCTGAAGGGGTTGGCCTGGAACTGGTGCCGGTTACTCACCCCAACGATCTCTACGCCGGTGAGGAAGCCAGCTTTGAGATGCTGATCGATGGCGAACCGGCAAAAGGCGCCGAAATCGTATTGATTCCCGGCGGTTCCCGGTACCGCGATTCGCAAAACGAAATCAAGGTCAAGGCTGACGCGGAAGGTCGTTTCAATGTGACCTGGCCGAGCGCTGGCCAGTACTTTATGGAAGCGGAATACGAGGATGATAAAGCCAGGGCGCCGGCGACTGTGCGCAGTGGTTCCTACTCTGCAACTTTTGAAGTGCTGCCCCTGTAAAGCCAAAGCCACGGAGCCAACCAGTGACCGAGAATCAGCGCATTGCTCTTGCCTTGGGCTGCACGCTGCTCTGGCTTCTATGGGTGGCGTACCTGTACCTGCGCCACCGCCGGGCAATACCCCGCGCCCACCGTCAGCAAGACCCGGTAGAGGGGCATGTTCTTATCGCCTATGCGAGCCAGAGTGGAACTGCCGCAACACTGGCGCGTCAGAGTGCAGATCACCTCGGGGCATCACGAGCGGTTACCCTATTGCCTCTCAGCCAGGTTTCTTCGGAGACGCTGCGGGTCGCGCGCAAGGCGTTGTTTGTCGTGGCGACTTATGGTGAGGGTGAAGCGCCAGATAACGGTCAGCGATTTGCCAGGAAATTCTTGGCGAATCCCAGTCGTAGCGGCGCTGGCGTGGGGGCACTGGACCTCTCACATCTTTCCTATTCCGTAATTGCTCTGGGGGACAGTACTTACGAGCGCTTTTGTGCCTTCGGACAACGTATGTTTGATGGTATGGCACAGCTGGGTGCCAAGGCTCTGGAGCCCTTGCATAAAGTCGATAGTGCGCTGGGGGATCCCAGCAGTGTTGTCCGTGCAATGCCCCAATGGTTCCGTCCGGTGCCAGCGGCGGTTTCCCCCGGTAAGGAAGAGGCTCTGCAGCGGCGCGTCTGGTGGCGCCTGGCCGCGCGTACCCTGTTGAACTCCGGAAGCCCAGGCGAACCACTTTTCGAGCTTACCCTGCGAGCGGTCAGCGACTGGCCAAAGTGGCGTGCCGGCGATATTTTTGAGTTACAGCCTCGCCAACCCCGCGCATTGGTTGCGGAGTGGCTGGCACAACATCAGCTGGATGCCAACGAGTGGATAGTTGTTGGTAAGCGCGGCCAGACCTTGCAGGCATGGTTGCGCGAGCGCTGGCTTCCGCGTGGTGGCTTCAATCGGGAAAAATTGCTGAGCGGTGATTTCTCCGAGTTTCCACGGTTACCGGTGCGCGAGTACTCGGTGGCTTCCAGCCACTCTGAAAAAGTGCTCAAGCTGATCGTGCGACAGCAGTCCGATGGCCAGGGAAATCTGGGGCTGGGGTCCGGTTGGCTGACTGAATTCTGTGAGGTCGGAGAGCTGTTTGCCGGTCGCTTGCGGGAAAACAGCCGTTGCCACACCCCGGACCACAGTCGTCCCTTATTGTTGATTGGTGCCGGCAGCGGCCTCGCCGGCCTGCGCGCGCAAATAGCGGAGCGGAGCGCTCAGGCCGCTTCTCCGGGCAGTGCCGGGCCCGTCTGGATGGTGTTTGGTGAGCGTTGTGCCAAAACGGATCGCCCACTGATGGAGGAAGTTGATACCTGGATGACACAGGGCACGCTCTCCCGCTGTGATCGTGTTTTCTCCCGGAGCGAGTCCGGCGAACCCGGATATGTGCAGGATTTTCTCGCCCGCCATTCCCAGGACCTTTACGGTTTCGTTTCCCGCGGTGCAGACATTTATGTATGTGGGAATCGGGAGGGAATGGGCGCGGGCGTGGACCGCACTCTGCGGCAAGTGCTGGGGGACGCGGAAGTGGATTCACTTCTTGATCATGGCCATTACCGAAGGGATCTGTACTGAATTCGGCTTTTCCAGTAGGGTCATGCTCATTCAATAAAAGGAGTGGGTTATGTGTGACGAGCTGAATAGCAAAGATGCCGAATCCTATTTTTTGCAGCATGGGTCTGGTAAAGGGGTAAGCCGCCGAGGGTTTGGGCGCCTTGGGATTGGTGCCGGACTGTTGGCCTTGCTGCCTTGGTCCGTATCCGCACAGAATGGAGCCAAGGTTGTCGAGCGCAAGGTCATGGTACCCACACCGGATGGTGAGGCTGACTGCTATTTCGTACACCCGACAGAAGGCCGTCACCCGGCGGTAATACTGTGGCCGGATATTTTCGGTATGCGCCCGGCATTCCGTGAAATGGGCAAGCGCCTGGCGCAGTCCGGTTATTCGGTCCTGGTGGTAAACCCCTACTACCGCACCATGAAAGGCCAATTAGTACCGGATGATGCAAAAATCATCGGTCCGGAGTTGCGCAAAGAGGTATTCCCCAAAGGCCGCGAGCTCGCCGGCACGCTTTCTCCTGCGACCTGTGTTACTGACGGCAAGGCGTTCATTGCCTGGCTGGATCAGCAGCCGTCGGTGGATCCCCAGAAAAAAGCCGGCACCGCCGGTTACTGCATGACCGGCTCCTACACCTTCCGCCTGGCCGCCGCCATGCCGGACCGCTTTGGCGCTGGGGCCTCCTTCCACGGTGGCGGCCTGGTGACGGATGCTGCCGACAGTCCGCATCGCCTGATCCCGGAAATCAAAGCCAATTTCCTGGTAGCCATTGCTGAAAACGACGACGAGCGTCAGCCCGAAGCGAAAGACGAACTGCGTAACGCCTTCAAGGCCGCGGGCGTGGATGCCACCGTGGAAGTCTACGATGGCGCCATGCACGGCTGGTGCCCGCCGGATTCCATGGCGTATAACCCGGCTCAGGCAGAGCGTGCCTGGCAGGAAATGCTGAACCTATTTGCCCGCTTGGAAAACCGCTAGAGGTCAGAATGATGCTGCAGCTCGCTAAGTGTTTTTTGGTCAGCTCCTGCCTGATGGGGACTGTGGCCACGGCGGAAACGTCTGATGCTCCCCCATTTGCTATCGCCATTCACGGGGGTGCCGGCACCATCGAGAAGGCGTCCATGACTCCGGAAAAAGAGCGTGCTTACCGCACCAAGCTCGAAGAAGCCGTGAATGCCGGTTACGGGGTGTTGGAGCAGGGCGGGTCCAGCCTGGATGCGGTGGTCGCCGCCATCAATATTCTTGAGGATTCTCCCCTCTTTAACGCTGGTAAGGGTGCTGTCTACACCTACGACGGCACCCACGAACTGGACGCCTCCATCATGGATGGCCGCGATCGTCAGGCCGGCGCCGTAGCCGGGGTGAAGCATATTGCCAACCCGATCAACCTGGCGCGGATGGTGATGGAAGATTCTCCCTTTGTGATGTTGGCCGGGCAGGGTGCGGAGGACTTTGCCAAGAGCCGCGGCGTGCCCATGGTCGACAATAAAACCTTCGACACCGAACAGCGCCGCCAGCAGCTGGAAAGGGTCAAAGAAAAGCTGGATAAGGAAAACAAGCAGGACAAGGATTACCGGGCCGCGGTCGAAGCTCTGCCGGAACCTTTCCGCATGGGCACCGTAGGCGCAGTCGCCCTGGATAATGAGGGCAACCTCGCAGCAGGCACCTCTACCGGTGGTATGACCGCCAAACGCTACGGCCGCATTGGCGACTCCCCGGTGATCGGTGCCGGCACCTTTGCCGACAACAAATCCTGCGCAGTCTCCGCCACCGGCCACGGGGAATACTTCATCCGCTACAACGTCGCCGCAGATATCTGTAGCCGGGTAGAGTACCAAAGCAAGTCCGTGGCCCAGGCTGCGGGCGAGGTGATCAACGATATCCTGTTACCGGTAGGCGGTACCGGCGGGGTGATTGTTCTGGACGGGGAAGGCAACATCGCGCTGACCTTCAATACCAAGGGTATGTATCGGGCGAGTCGGGTGGCAGGTCAGAAGCCAGTCATCGGAATATTCGAAAAAGACTGACCACAAGATTTGGCGCCCCCGGCAGGACTCGAACCTGCAGTGCGGACTTAGGAGGTCCGTGGTTTATCCTGTTAACCGACGGGGGCGTTTTGTAGGTCGCCAGCCTGTGCGCCACAGGGAGTGGTCGGCCGGGCGGGGGCCATTCTAGCGGCTGATGTCGTATCTGTCATGGCGCCCGACCCTATCGACCTTTCTGAATACGCTGCCGCGTTGGGCGTTTCTGCAAATCTCGGATCAAATTTCACTCCGCTTTCACACTGTCACCTAGGGTAACGCTTCGGCTCAAATCGGTTACCGGTTTGCTCTCTTTCGGGGCGTTTTCAGACACCGGGAAAACTGCGGAAAAATTTCGCAAATTGGTAACAATTTGTCGTTATTTTGGCGCCAGCAGGTGGGGGGTGAGGATCAGTCTCCCCGGTGCTGAAGGTGCTATCCAGGTGACAGGTGTAACCCCAGGAAAAACCTTACTGCGTAGCGAAAAAGTTGCTTGACCGGAAAAGCCGGAGCTGGCTAATCTGCGATTGCACAACAAAAACAGACAAAGAGTTTCTGCCCTGGCAGATCGAGATTGTGGAGTTTTCTATGAGCGGCAACGTTATCGAAAATGACATGGATTTTGATGGAACTGATTCCTCTCTTGAAGAGAGTCTGCTCTATACCCCAGAGAGCCCTCGCGACGCACGTCGGCTGGTTGAAGACCGGTTGGAAGAGATGCGCTTGCGGCGGGAGTTGATGGATTACCAGTACGACTTCTGACCGGGATTGGAATCTCAGGCCAAAACCTCGCACCGGGATCAGCCCGGAATATAAATTTTTCCTGCCTCAATGTATTGTGCATTAAGTGAGCAGTGATCGCCAAAGGGTGCCATCGGCACCCTTTCGCATTTCTGGGGGACAAGCCCAGCCAGTTTCCACACCTTGCAGTGGGGTGTATATTGGAGGCTCAGGTTCTGCAACAGTCAGGATGCAGCAGGATATAGGATGTTCTAATGGTGATTTCCGAAAGGTTCGAGAGCCGCGTGCGCTCGGAAGTTTCCGAGGATGGCGAGGAGCTGGTGATACATGTCACCGGTAACTTCGACTTCAACATTCACCGGGACTTTCAGCGGGCCTACCGCAATGCGAATCCGGTCCCCAAGGTATTTCTGGTAGACCTTGCAGCCACGGATCACCTGGATAGCGCGGCGCTGGGCATGCTGCTGCTTCTGCGTGACTATTGCGTCGAAATTGGCCGCGAGCGCCAACAGCCTACCGTGGAATTAATGAATGCAAACGCGCACGTTGCCCACATCCTCACCGTGTCAAATTTTGACCGTATATTCAGCATTCGCTGAGTAGCGCATTATTGTCATGCCCGCCTTCCGTATTCTCATCATTGAAAGTGACCAGCAGGAAACGGAGGCATTGCGCCAACTAATCGCCAAATGGGAGTACCGGAGTTCTGCCGGCTGTGTGCTACCGGCGTCGATGTTGTGCGTCGCAGATGCCGAGGCGGCGCTGCGCGCCTATGATGAGTTTATTCCCAATCTTCTGATCTTTGGCCCAAATGCGGCACTGGCGACGTCCGGTGAAGCGGTAGGGCAATTGCGCCAGTGTATGGGGGTGGAGCCGGTGCCGATTCTTGCGGTGCAAGAGCTGCGGGGTATGGGTGCCGACACGCTGAGTCTCGCGGCGTGCGATGACATCCTTACCAAGCCGTACAGTCCACGCCTGGTACAGCTAAAACTGGCATCGATTCGGCGCTTTTGCGAGTTCAGCCGATCCCTGATGGCGCAACGTGACCGGCTTCGGCGCCATCACGCGGACTTCCTGCAGGAGCAGGCCAACGCCCGGGAAATTTTTGGCAACCTCGGAAACGAAAGTTGTCTCGATGATACTCCGGCCATTCGCTATCACCTGTCTCCCCGTGCAGTGTTGAACGGGGATTTACTGGCCGCTACCTATACGCCGGACGGCAAGCTGGTGCTGATGTTGGGTGACTTCGCGGGACATGGTCTCGCCGCCGCGGTAGGAGCGGTACCCCTCACTTCCATTTTCTATTCGATGATTCCGCGCGGTTTTTCCTTTGCCCGTGTGGCCCGGGAGATCAATCGCAAACTGTACGACATATTGCCGCGTCAAATGTTTTGCTGTCTGGCAATGCTGGAGTACGACCCCCGACGCCGACATTTGCGCCTGCTGAACGCGGGAATGCCGAGCCCTTGCCTCAAGCGGGCCGATGGTGCACTGAAGTTGCTGGAGTCCAGACATTTACCGCTCGGGGTGCTGTCATCCGACCAGATAAGCTCCGCCATCGTGAATATTCGGGTGTTGCCCGGCGACCGACTGTTCCTTTGGAGTGATGGGATTCATGAAGCGCGCAACAGCAAGGGCGAACATTTCGGAGAGTCGCGGCTGTTGGCCCTGTTGCGGCAGACAGCTGATACGTCGGCAGCACTGGACCCGGACACTCTGGTGTTCGACCGGATACTGCTGGCCGTCAGTGCGCATGCGGCGGAACAGCACGATGATCTGTCGCTGGTGGAGCTGGACCTGTCAGACCCTGGTCTGCGCCGCAGTGGATGTCCTGAACTGGAAACGACCGGGGATCGCAAGGGTGGTCGAATTGGTGACTGGTCAATCAATTTCCGTCTGACAGAGATTGAACTGCGCGAGTCAGACCCACTGCCCCATCTTTTGAGTGTGCTCGGACAAATGCCCGGCGCGGCGCGTTTTCAGGAGGATCTCGCCATTGCGCTGGGAGAGCTGTTTCGCAATGCCCTGGAACACGGTGTGCTGGAACTGGATTCCTCGATAAAGGGCACCGATGATGGTTTTGTCCGCTATTACGACCTGATGGCAGAGCGACGAAACCGTCTGTCTGATGGTTGGGTCAGTATCTCCCTGTGCTGCCGTGAGGGGGAGAATGGTGGCCGTCTGACTCTGGTGGTGGAAGACAGTGGTCAGGGCTTTCCCGCAGTGCGTGAAACTGGCTCAATCTACGCAGGCCGAGGTCTGGCGTTGCTGGACACTGTGTGCACTGAGGTGTGTTTTAGCACGGGAAGCAGCCGCGTTGAGGCGACGCTGGTCTGGGGGGAGAATCGGGATCCGAGACCGGAAAATGGTCCCGAATCACAACACGGTACCATGCAAACCCCGCCAGTACCGGTATAATCGCGCTCAGTTTTTCATCAGTCCGGTGCTCAATGTCCTCCTTCACCCCAGAATCCAATACTGCCGCAGGCAGTCCGCTCCTGTCGGTACAGGGGTTGTGCTGCGAGCGCGATGGGCGGCAGCTGTTCGCTGGGCTGACGTTTTGCTTGAATCCTGGGACTGCGATTCAGGTGGTGGGTGCCAATGGCGCGGGCAAGAGTACTCTGATCCGCACGCTTATCGGTAGCGTCTCAGATTTCCATGGTGATATTTCCTGGCGCGGCAGGGCATTTCCCCGGGGGGTGCGGTCGATGCGTGCAGAGTTGCTGTATATCGGGCACAACGCCGGTGTACGACGTGGTCTCACACCGTTGGAAAACCTGGCCTGGTACGGTGCTTCCGAGCGGGAGGCCTGCGAAGCGCTGGAGGCGGTCGGGCTGTTTGGGTTTGAAGACCTGCTGTGCCAGCAGCTTTCCGCTGGCCAGAACCGCCGCGTGGCACTTGCGCGCCTGTACCTGCCTGATCCCGCACCGCTGTGGGTGCTGGATGAGCCTCTGGCTGCGCTGGATGTGGCGGGCGTGCAAAGCCTGGAAGCCCGCATGGAGGCGCACCTGAGTAGTGGGGGGAGTCTGCTGGTGACCTCTCACCAACCTGTCCATATTCAGCCGCTGGCCCAGGTCGATCTTGCGGATTTCCAACCTCCGTGGGGTGGCACATTGGACGATGCCAGGGACTTTCCGCTGGCTGCCTCCTCGGTGGATCGCGAGGTTCGGCATGGTTGATCCCTCAGTGTCATCAGCACGGGAGCCCTCTGCGCCAATCCCTCAGGATCCTCAGGCAGTGCCAGGCCAGGGCGGTGCCCGGCGTGCGGTCCGCTTTTCCAGGCTGCCGGGCTTCCTTACTCTGCTTCGCACAGAATTCATCCTCGCGGCTCGGCGACGGGCCGACATTGTCAATCCGCTGCTGTTTTTTGTCACCGTGCTGGCCATGATGCCACTGGGCATCGGGCCTGAACCGGAGATGCTGGCCCGTATGGCGCCCGGCCTGATCTGGGTGATGGCGCTGCTGGCGACCTTGTTGTCACAGGAATCGCTGTTTCGCAATGACTACGAGGATGGCTCCCTGGAGCAACTGGCGCTGCAGTCGCAGCCACTGTACTTCCCGGTTCTGGCGAAGGTACTAGTGCACTGGCTGGTAACCGGGCTACCGCTGGCGCTGCTATCACCGCTATTGGGAATGATGCTCAATTTGGGAGCGGCGGGCTATTGGCCTTTGTTTGTATCCCTTGTACTGGGCACCGCCAGTCTCAGCCTGATTGGTGGGGTGGGAGCGGCTTTGACCGTGGCCCTGCGGCGCCCGGGCCTGCTGTTGGCGTTGATTATTATGCCGCTGTATGTGCCCGTGTTAATCTTCGGCACCGGAACAGTGCAGGCGGCACTGGACGGCTACAGCTTTGGACCCCAGTTGGCGATCCTCGGTGCCATTCTGGCCACGGCGGCCGCGCTTGCACCCCTGGCGTCTGCGGGTGCCATCCGTATCAGTCTCGAAAACTGACCTTTTCCTGCATTCCCATAAGCGGCACGGGCATGGGCTGAGAAAAGGGCATAGGAGTATGTAATTTGTCCTGGCAATGGTTTCATCGATTGGGCTCGCCCCGCTGGTTCTATCAAAAGTCCAGCGCCTGGCTGCCCTGGCTCGGAGCGGCAGCACTGTTGTTGCTTACTGTCGGTATTGTCTGGGGCCTGGGTTTTGCTCCGGAAGATGCCAAGCAGGGTAACAGTTACCGCATCATTTATATCCATGTGCCCGCGGCCTTTCTCGCCCTGGCGGGTTATTACATCATGGCCATTTCCGGTGCCATCGGCCTGATCTGGAAGATGAAACTGTCCTTTGTGGTAATGCGTGCTGCGGCTCCTATCGGCGCTGTGCTCACCTTTGTTGCCCTGTTTACCGGTGCCGTGTGGGGCAAGCCTACCTGGGGTACCTACTGGGTATGGGATGCCCGTATCACCTCCATGCTGATTCTGTTTTTTTTGTACCTGGGCGTAATGGCGCTGTCCGGTGCGTTCAGTCGCGAACAGTCCGGCGATAAGGCCAGCGCCCTGTTGGCCCTGGTGGGCACCGTCAATATCCCGATCATCTATAAGTCGGTGGACTGGTGGTTCACCCTGCATCAGCCCGCCACCCTCAAGTTGACCGAGGCGAGTACCATCGACCCGAGTATGTTCTACCCGCTGATCACCATGATTGCGGGTTTCTACCTGTTTTATGCTTGGGTACTGACCCTGCATACCCGCGCACTGATTTTGCAGCGGGAGTGGCGCACCCAATGGGTGCGGGAATTGATGGGCACTTCATCCGCAGCCAGAGGTTGAGCGGCCAGCGAGGATCTGAATGATGGAATTCCAATTTGACAGCCTGGCCGGCTTTTTGGCCATGAATGGCCACGGACCATACGTGTGGGCTGCTTACGGAGTGGCGCTCCTGGCTATGGCGGCGCTGGTGCTAGTGCCGACGCTGCGGCAAAAGGCGTTGCGGGCCGAGATCGCCCGCCGGGTGCGACAGGAAGAGGCGCGTCGTCGAGCCGCGCAAGGGGCGCGCGCAACACACACCGCGCCGGAACTGGCTGACTGATTATGTCCGCGTCGCCGACCGCTGGTGGCGGCAGGCAAAATGTACAACGAATTGCGAATGAGAACAGGATTACCATGCACCCAGCCCGTAAACAGCGACTGATACTGGTGGTTCTACTGGTGGCGCTCTCGAGTGTCGCGGTGGGGTTTGTCACCTACGCCATGCGTGAAAACATGGACTTTTTCTATGCGCCCAGTGCTTTTGCCGCAGGCGAAGTGCCTTTTGAAAAACGTATCCGCGCCGGCGGTTGCGTCGTGCCTGGTAGTATTGTGCGAGACGAGGCGTCTCTTGATGTGCGCTTTGCGATCACCGATGGCGAGGCAGAGCTGGAAGTCGTGTTTGATAAGATTTTGCCGGACCTGTTTGCCGAAGGGGAGGCTGCGGTCGTTACCGGTAAGCTTCAGCAGGGTGGATATGTCCGTGCTGACCAGGTACTTGCCAAACACGATGAATCCTATACACCGCCGGAAGTGGCGGAGACCATGGTAAACCAGGCGAGCTGCCAGGGAGATGCGAAGATATGAGTCCTGAACTGGGCCATTTTGCCCTGATTGTCGGCCTGCTGCTGTCTGTCGCTCTGTCACTGGTACCAATGCTGGGTACCTATACCGGGCGTGTTCTGTGGGTAAATACCGCACGCCCACTTTCGCTGGGAGTGCTCGCGTTTACCGCGTTGTCCTATGTGTGCCTCACTGTCGCCTTTGTGAACAGCGATTTTTCCGTGGCCTACGTGGCGCAGAACTCAAACAGTATTCTGCCCATGATGTACAAGGTAACGGCTGTGTGGGGTGGGCACGAGGGGTCTATCCTCTTGTGGCTGTTGATGTTGGCCGGCTGGACAGCGGCAGTTGCCGTCTTCAGCAAGCAACTGCCAGAAGTGCTTGTGGCGCGGGTGCTGTCCGTTATGGGCATGCTGTTGATCGGCTTTTTTCTGTTTATTCTGCTGACTTCAAACCCTTTCGATCGCCTCCTGCCGTTCCCGCCGAGTGATGGCAGCGACCTGAACCCTCTGCTGCAGGACCCGGGGATGATTATCCACCCACCACTGTTGTATATGGGGTACGTGGGCTTTGCGGTGGCATTTGCCTTCGCTATTGCCGCTCTGCTGGAGGGGCGGCTGGACAGCGCCTGGGCGCGTTGGGCGCGGCCGTGGACCGCTGTGGCCTGGGCGTTTCTGACCCTGGGGATCGCTCTGGGTAGCTGGTGGGCCTACTACGAACTCGGCTGGGGTGGTTGGTGGTTCTGGGATCCGGTGGAAAACGCATCGTTTATGCCATGGCTTGTCGGCACTGCGCTGCTGCATTCACTGGCGGTAACCGAAAAACGCGGCCTCTTTCGTAGCTGGACCATTTTGCTTTCCATTTTCGCGTTCAGCCTTAGCCTGTTGGGAACCTTTCTGGTGCGCTCCGGTGTGTTGACCTCAGTACATGCGTTCGCCACGGATCCGCTGCGGGGTGGGTTTATTCTCGCTTTTCTGGCGGTGGTCGTCGGAGCTTCCCTGTTGTTGTTCGCTTTGCGCGCCCCTACGGTGAGTGCGGGCAGTGTATTTTCTTTCCGCTCCCGCGAGACTTTCTTGTTGGGTAACAACATTCTATTGATTCTGATCATGGCGGTGGTGTTGACGGGCACCTTGTATCCACTACTGGCGGACGCCTTGAATTGGGGCAAGATCAGTGTGGGACCTCCGTTCTTCAATATGTTTTTTGTGCCCTTGATGTTGGTACTGTGCGTGCTTCTGGGTATGGGCATTCACGCCAACTGGAAAGACAGCAAGACCAGAAGATTACTGCAGTCCTGGAGTGTGCCGGCACTCGCGGCGGCGATAGGCGCGCCGCTACTGACGCTGTTGGCGGGTGATTTCCACTGGGGGGCGGCACTGGGGTTATTTGCCGGCCTCTGGGTGATCGCTGCGAGTGTCGCGGATATTCTGTCCAAATCGCGCAATGCGGATAGCCTGGTCGCAGGGCTTAAGCGCCAGCGTGCGAGCTATTACGGGATGCATCTCGGCCACATCGGCCTGGCGGTGTCTGTGCTGGGGGTGGCCTTGACCACTGTGTACAGTGTGGAAAAAGACTTGCGCATGTCGCCGGGGCAAAGCGCTGTGATGTCGGGTTACGAGTTTATCTTTGAGGGCGTGCGACAGGTTCGCGGACCAAATTATCGGGCATCGGAAGGTGTGGTGCTGGTGCGTGAGAATGGTCGTCAGGTCGCTGAGTTATTGCCGCAGAAACGCAGCTATTTCTCCGGTGGCAATATCATGACCGAGGCTGCCATCGACACCAGTCTGTTCCGGGATCTCTACGTCGCGTTGGGCGACCCCATGGACAAAGACAATCTCGGTGGCGACTGGGCAGTACGCCTGCAATACAAGGCATTTGTTGTCTGGATCTGGTTGGGGTCGGCACTGATGGCGCTGGGTGGAGCAATCGCTGTTGCCGATAAGCGTTACCGCAAGGTGCGCGCAGCGCGGGCCGGTGAGACCCGCACAGAAGCTGCGGGTGGTTCCCTAGCCGGGGCCTGATTGGTCTTCGAACAATAAACGATATATGGATTTGCGGATTACATGGCGAGACTCAAGCTCTTCCTTCCATTGATTGTTTTTGCGGCGCTGGCCGCACTTTTCTGGCGGGGTCTGTCACTGGACCCGCAAGAGATGCCTTCGGCTCTGGTGAATAAGCCGGTCCCGGAATTTGCGCTGCTGGATGTGGAGTCCAATCGCGAGCTGAAAAAAGCCGACTTGCCCCGCCGTCCATTATTGCTGAATGTCTGGGCGACCTGGTGTATCTCGTGCCGGGTGGAGCACCCCTATCTGAATGAGCTGGCAGAGCAGGGGGTGCCGATTGTCGGCATCAACCTGAAAGACGACAACGAAGCGGCGCAGAAATGGCTGGAAAAATTCCAGAACCCCTATGTTTTCTCCGTATCCGATGTTGAGGGTCGCCTGTCTCTGGATCTGGGTGTGTTTGGTGCACCGGAAACCTTTCTGGTAGACGCGGGTGGCACCATACGTTGCAAGCATGTCGGTGTGGTAGACGACAAGGTCTGGCAAACCAAATTGCAGCCCCTGTATCAGCGGTTACAGAATCAGGATTGGGACGAATTTTCTGGTGAGTTATCAGATTCCCTGCTCGCCCGTTGTCGCTGAGACAGAAGAAAAAAAGAGCCGCTTTATCTGCTGGTTGGGACCGGTGACCGATAAAGCGGCTTTTTCCCATGCGCTGGAAGCCATGCGGGGGCGCTATCCAGATGCTTCCCATCACTGCACTGCGCTGGTGATTGGCAACCCGGCGAACCCTGAGGTTATGCAAAGTGACGATGACGGCGAGCCCGGAGGCAGTGCCGGCAGACCCATGCTGGAACTGCTGTTGAAGCAGGAAGTGGGAAATGTCGGGGCTATCGTCACGCGCTACTTTGGCGGCACCAAGCTGGGTGTCGGTGGTTTGATGCGAGCGTACCGGGGTGCGGTGGGTGCGGCGTTGCAGTTGGCGGAACTCGAAATCCACGTGCCGCTGATTGATGTGCGGATTACATGTGACTTTGCCGGAGAGTCCCGTGTGCGCTTTCTGGTCGCACAGCACCGTGGCCTGTGCGGTGTCGTAGAGTACAGTGACCGTGTGCAGATTGCCGTACAGCTGCCGCGAGACCAGTGGTCCTCCTTGAAACAAACCCTTGTGCCAGAAGGCTTTTCGTTCTCTTTATCAGCGCCCTGAGCGCTTCTGTCTAGCGCGACCTGATCCTGTCCTGTGAGATGCCGCTTGCGGGGTTACTTGGCAATCTTTGTATTAAGTGGCGCCTTACCCTTCCAATTGTTTGACACCGTTGTCACTACCCCCTAGCTTGATCCCCGCTAGTTGACAGCGCTGTCGGCTAAAGGCCGGTGGTGGCTTCCTTTCTAAACCCCCGTTCACAAGAGGGGGGTTCTTTCCTCTAGCGTTTTCTTTCCTTGCGGTACAGATCCATTCAAGCGGGCGGAATCTTCTGCCAGACAATTACCGACTCTTCGATCAGGAGAAGAAGAAAACATGAAAACAACAACAATAAAAAGGATGTTGAAAACCGGCGCTGCATTGATCGGCCTTTGGGCTGTGACAAGTGCGGCGGCGTACGATTGTTCTAGTGCGCCGGAATTTATCGACGGTGGCAGTTATACCACCGGTGCCACTGTGCAAAGCGCGGGCGATGCGTACCGTTGCGATGTTGGCGGTTGGTGTAGCCAGGGAGGGGCGTACGCTCCGGGCAGTGGCTGGGCCTGGGAGCACGCCTGGACCGTGCTCGGTATCTGTGATGCCCCCGGTTCCAGCAGTTCGGGCTCAGGTAGCTCCAGCTCCAGTAGTAGTTCCAGCTCCAGCAGTAGCTCCGGCGGTGGGAGCAGTAGCTCCAGTTCTGGCTCAGGAGGATCTTCGGGCAATGGCGGTGGCTGCCCCGCCTATGTTTCCGGCAGCAGCTACACAGCCGGAGATGTTGTGACAAATGCGGGCGGTTTCTACGCCTGTTCCGTAGCCGGTTGGTGTTCTTCCGGTAATTCTGCTTACGAGCCGGGCATCGGCTGGGCCTGGGAAAATGCCTGGACCGGTAGCAGCGAAGCGGCCTGTTCCGGTGGTGGCAGTAGCAGTGGTGGCGGTGGTGGCAGCGTGCCGGATGAATTTTTTTGTGCGGTCGAGTGGCAAACCGGCACTCTGTACACGCAAGGTACGGTGGTAGCCTATCAGGGAGTTGCCTATCGCGCGTTGGTGGATACCCACTCCATCGCACCGGACAACACTGCATATCCGGGGCAGTGGGAGGCGGCCGGCTACCCCGACGATGCCCTCTGTCCAGTACCCATTCCCAATAACATTGATTACGGAGAGCCGCAGCCTGTTGATGGAAACCTGAGTGCAGGGGTGGTCAACCCCACCGGTGCAATTGCGCCCGCACGGATTGCCGATACCCAGTCGCCGATTACCGGTTATCAGGGGGGTGCCAATCCGGCGTCAGATAATGGTGGTGATCACGGCGGACTGGATGTGGACAACGGAGCCCGCGGTACCAAGCTGGTACCCGGAAACCTTCCATTGCAGCACAACACCTATAGCCTGAGCTCGGGAACGGAAATCGTTACGTATATTGGCGACTGGGCAATTTACGGCCGCCAGTACAATTTCACGCAGTTGCCGGCGGCCAACTTGCACCGCATTGTCTATGGCTTTGCCGGAGTCTGTTACCCCGATGCAAAGAATGAACAGGACGGGGGTTTTCCCACATCCGCTCCGGCCGCGGTGATGCGAACCTGTAGTCAGAGTGCGCTTCCCGATGGTGCCATGGCGGTGGCGGATTTTGAAGCTGCCTTCGTACGTGACGTGGGTGTCGCGCCGAAAGGCGTGGTGGGTACTGAGAGTATGTACGCACTCGATAAAGATAATGTCGGGGGTGTGTTCGGTGTTCTGTACCAGCTCCGTGAACAAAATCCGCAATTAAAGCTCGACCTTTCCATTGGGGGCTGGACCTTGTCGGAAGGGTTCCCGTGGATGGCGCATGATCCGGAAAGGCGCAAAGTTTTCGTTGATTCCGTTGTGCATTTTCTCGAACGCTATGACTTTGATGGTGTGGACATCGACTGGGAGTATCCCGGAAGTGATGGTGCTGTGGTTGGAATGGCGCGGGAAGACGATGGCGAAAACTACGCCACACTGATTCGCGAACTGCGAGCAGGGATGGATTGGCTGAGTGAAAAAACCGGTAAGCCATACCGGTTATCCTCCGCGATTCCTGCGGGGCTGGGTCGTCTTGAAAAAATCGACTGGTCTCAGGTTCATCCCTATATGGATCGCCTGTACGCGATGACCTACGACCTCACCGGTGCCTGGGAGCGGGAGCTCTCGCATCACACACCTCTCTATATTAATCCGATGGCGACGGGATCTTCGGCGGGGACGTCCGCTAACTGGACGCTTGCCTATCTTCAGAGTCTTGGTGTACCGGCAAATAAATTGATGATCGGCGGCGCCAACTATCATCGGTCGAAAGCGACCAACCCTGGCGACATTTCCGAGTTTACTTACGGGGTTACCGGAAACACGGGCTACGGTGATGCCAGCTGGAGTGGGGCGGATTTGATTCTCGGTATTGCCGGGCTCGGCTCTTGGGAGGCTGGTGTCATAGAGGGTTACGACCTTTACCAGAATTACCTCGACAGCAACATGCAGCCACGTAACGGGTTCTGGCTGTACACCGACAAGGAGTCCAATGCAGATTACCTGTACAACGACGGAATCGGAGCATTTATCTCGGTAGAAACTCCGCGAACGGTGGCCTTGAAGGCGCAGTACGCCAAAGACAATGGGCTGGCCGGAATCTTTTTCTGGATGGCGGAGCAGGACAATGGTTACAACCTCAATACGGTGAACCATGTTTTAGGGAATAGCCTGACGGTCGATCAGTCCGACGGTGATCCCGCAGACCAGATCCCTGTCTGTGGGCGCAATATTACTGTTGCGGAATGTGAGTCACTGATTGTCCCCCTGCGCTAGAGGCGCGTCGTGAATGGTGGTCCCCCGTGTTACTGGTTGCGGCATGGGCGGGCCACAAATTACTCAATAAAAATAAAGGTGAACTTATGAAAACGAAATTGGTTTCGACCGCAACACGCTGGCTGTTGTGTATCATCGGATTGGTTGGCACTGGCTCCACTTATGCCGTGGATTGTTCTGGTCTTGCAGTCTGGAATAGCAGTGATGCATACAGCGGCGGAGCACAGGTGCAGCATATCGAGACGGCGTATCAGGCCAATTGGTGGAGCCAGGGCGCAGATCCCGCACAGAACTCGGGCCAGTGGCAGGAGTGGTCGATCATCGGCCAGTGTGACGGCGGGAACTCCTCGAGTTCTTCGTCGAGCTCGTCATCATCGAGTTCATCTTCATCCAGCTCCTCCTCGTCCAGCTCATCATCCAGTTCGTCTTCGGGTTCTTCCTCTGGCGGTGGTAGCTGTAGCTCTGTGCAGTATGTTGCGGGAACCAGCTATGCGGTAGGTCAGCGGGTGCAGAACCTGGGTGATGAATACATATGCGATATTGCCGGTTGGTGTTCATCTGAATCTGCCTGGGCGTATGCGCCAGGGGAGGGGACCTATTGGGATCACGCATGGACCTATGTCGCCAGTTGTGGCACATCTTCCAGTTCGTCCTCCAGCTCCTCGTCCGGCGGATCGACTTCCAGCTCGTCCAGCAGTTCGTCGGGTGGTTCCAGTGGTGGCAATAGTGCCCGGCTGATTTCCGGTTACTGGCACAATTTCGACAATGGTTCTGGGGTGATTCCCATTGCCGAAGTCTCCGATGCATTTGATGCGATCAATGTTTCCTTTGCGGAGCCCACGGGGGCGGCGCCGGGTGAAATTGGATTTGTATTGGACCCGCTGTTTGATGAGCAGGATTTTATTACCGGTATTCAGGCCAAGCAGGCAGCCGGTAAAAAAATTATTATCAGTATCGGTGGGGCCAATGGCCAGGTTCGTCTTGAAAGCGCTGCCGCCCGCGATAATTTTATCGCATCGATGATCGAGATTATCGATCGCTACGGATTTGATGGATTGGATGTGGACTTCGAGGGGCACTCGCTGGAGTTGAATGCGGGGGATGTGGATTTCCGCAATCCGACAACGCCGGTGATCGTTTATCTGATTGAGGCGCTGCAGGCTCTGACGTCCCATTATGGTGACGACTTCATGCTTACTATGGCACCTGAGACGTTCTTCGTGCAGTTGGGTTACAGCTTTTACGGTGGTTCCTGCTCCGGCTGTGATCGCCGTGCTGGCGCTTACCTTCCAGTCATTCATGCAATGCGCGACCAGCTGAACTGGTTGCAAGTGCAGCATTACAACTCCGGTTCCATTATCGGGCTGGACGATCAGTATCACAGCATGGGCGTTGCGGATTTTCATATCGCCATGGCTGACATGGTATTAACGGGCTTTAATGTCGGTGGTAATCCCGATTATTTCTTCCCTCCGCTGCGTCAGGATCAGGTGTTAATCGGCTTGCCGGCAAATGTAAATGCCGGTGGCGGGTTTACTTCCGTCAGTGAAGTGCATGCCGCACTGAATTGCCTGGTGAAGCTCGAGGGGTGTACTACTTACACGCCACATACTAGTACAGGGTGGACCGGGCTCGGTGGTTTGATGACCTGGTCAATTAACTGGGACAAGTTTAATAACTTCGAGTTTTCTACCGAGCATCGGGAATTTTTGGATGCGCTGTAAATTCGGTTCGTGGAAACGAAAGGGAAAATTGAAATAGAGAGATGTGTAGGTAGCGTGCGGTGCGGCCGGGACTGATTCGCGGCTGCGCCGCTCACCCTTCGGGCGCCTTCGGCGTCTTAAATTGCTGCACAATTTGATCGAACGAGGGTTCTCGCACGCCGATCAACCACATACAAAAAAGGCCCTCACTTTCGTGAGAGCCTTTTCTGTATGTGGCGGACCGGACGGGACTCGAACCCGCGACCTCCGGCGTGACAGGCCGGCATTCTAACCAACTGAACTACCGGTCCGCATTCCTGACATTCCTTTGCGCGATCTGCCGTGCAGATGTAAAGGAAAGTGGTGGGTGGTACAGGGGTCGAACCTGTGACCTACGCCTTGTAAGGGCGCCGCTCTACCAACTGAGCTAACCACCCCGCGTCAGGAGCTGCGTATAGTAATGATATTTTTTGGGGCGTCAACGGTTTTTGAAAATTTTTTTTCAATTCAATGGGTTAACGGAACGCTAGCGGGATTCTGTTTTGTGCGCACGGTATCGGCACGGTTTCTTTCCGGGCGTGTTCGTAGGCGCTGGCGCTGATATAATCGGCAGAATTTCCGCCGGAGAATGCCAGTGCAGAAAAAAATCTTCGCAGCTCCACTTGCTGCCATCCTGACCCTGCTAACCGCCATGGTCGCACCTTTGTCTACCAGCTTTGCGTCGGTAGAAGTGGAGCCCCTGTCCACGCCCGAACTGCAGGCGCGCTACCAGGTTTTAATCGAAGAGATGCGCTGCCCCAAGTGTCAGAACCAGAATCTGGCCGGGTCGGACTCCATGGTGGCGACAGATCTGCGGCGCGAGGTTCGCCGGCTGTTGGAAGAGGGGTTCAGCGACAAAGAGATCAATGAGTATATGGTGGCCCGCTATGGCGACTTCGTTCTGTATCGCCCCCCGCTGCAGCGCAACACGATGTTGCTGTGGGTGGCGCCGGGTGTATTTGCCGCACTCGGAATGTTGTCCCTGATTGTGATTGTGGCGCGCTCTCGTAGCGGGCGCGGTGGCGATCAAGGGGATGGCGACGGGACCCTGAGCGCGGAGGAAGCCCAGCGGCTGGCACAGTTGCTCGACAGCAGAGAACAACCCGGTGAACCCAACCCGGTAACCCGGCAGAAAAGCGGTAGTAAAAACGATGATTGATCTTTGGATAGTGCTGGCGCTGCTGCTTTTCCCCCTCGCGGCAGTGATTGCCTGGCCACTGTTGCGCAAGCAGCCAAGACCGGTAGCCCAGAGTCTGGATTCGCAAGCAGTGCTCTACCGGGAACATCTGGCGGAGATCGAAAGTGCGCACGACAGTGGGTCTATCGATACTTCGCAATATGAATCCCTGAAAGCGGAGCTTGGCCGCAAGTTGCTGGCTGAGGAGTCGGGCGCGGCCTATCGTCTGTCGCAGCACCAGTCTGGTGGTCGCGGCCTGCTGTTGGGGCTGGCGCTTGTAGTGCCCGTTGCAGCCGTCGGCCTGTATGTCTACTGGGGGGCACACGACGACCTTTCTCTGTACCGGGATATGGCCGCCAGTCAGTCCGGTGATACGGATATGGTAGCGGAAGCGCGGATTACTCAGCAGTTGCGTGAGCGTGCGCTCAGCCATCCTGAGGACCTCAACAGCCGGTACGTTTTGGCGCAGCGGTTGCTGGTAAGTAATGATGTCCAGGGCGCGGTGTCACAGTACCGTTATATCGTGGCCCACGAACCCCAAGCGGCCAACATCCGTGCTGAGCTTGCTCAGGCGCTGTTTTTTGCCAACGGGTCACAGATGAGTGCGGAGGTGATTCGCGAAGTGGATCAGGTTCTGTCCACCCAGCCGAACAATACAACCGCGCTCGGTCTGGCAGGGATTGCGGCCTTCGAGCAAAAGAACTATGCCGCAGCGAAAACCCATTGGCAGCAGGCGTTGGCGCAGATGGCCCCGGGGTCTGGCGCGGCTCAGGCTCTGGCCGCTGGTGTGCAGCGAGCAGAAGCAGCAATGGCACAGGCTGGCAGCAGTGGGTCTGGCAGTACGGTAGAGAAGCCGTCGGCCATCAGTGACTCGGGGGCCTCTGCCGAAAACGCCATTGCGGTGTCAGTGTCATTGTCAGAATCTGTAACGTACACCCCGGACACGCCGGTGTTTATTTATGCGCGTACTGCGGAAAGTCCGATGCCGCTGGCGATTGTTCGCCTCACTGCGGCGGATCTGCCCGCACGGGTGGTGCTGGATGAGTCCCGTGCGATGATGCCCGGGCGCAGTCTGAAAACGGTAGACCAGGTGCAGGTTGTTGCCCGCCTAGCCGTCGGCGGCAATGCCCGCCCGGCGCCCGGAGACTGGCAGGGCGAGATCAAGAAATTGCCTCGGGCCGACTGGTCCAAGCCGGTGAGCATTCTGATCGACGAGCAGATCTGACGGTAAAGTGCCCGATGAGTCGGTCTGATTTACCGGGTCAATTCATTCAGGCACCCCGCGAAACATATTGTCCGGCTTCGCTGTAAGGCGTGGCCGTGGTAGCCGTGTTGCTGTGAAAATAGCGCTGAAACCCGGCCCGCAGCCATGTACAATCGGCGGTTTGCAAAGACAAAACGGCGATTTGCGGGTACTGGCCAGTCAGACCCCCTTCGCAAATCCCCCAGAAAGTACAACGAAGAGCGTTCGGCGGCGGAATAGTGACCGCACGGGCGCCGGGCATTACCGAGTTTTAAGACCATGCGTTTGAAGTGCATCAAGCTGGCCGGATTCAAGTCGTTCGTTGACCCGACCACCGTTTACTTCCCCTCCAATCTCAGCGCCGTGGTCGGCCCCAACGGCTGTGGCAAGTCCAACACCATCGACGCCGTGCGCTGGGTAATGGGTGAGTCCTCCGCGAAAAACCTGCGCGGCGATTCCATGACCGACGTTATCTTTAACGGTTCCAGTGGTCGTAAGCCCGTGGGGCAGGCTTCCATCGAGCTGGTTTTCGATAATTCCGCGGGCAAGCTTACCGGTGAATACGCCGCCTTCAGCGAGATTTCCATCAAGCGCAAGGTGACCCGCGACGGGCAGAACATTTATTACCTTAACGGCGAGAAGTGCCGCCGCCGCGACGTGACGGACCTGTTTCTGGGCACCGGTCTTGGCCCGCGCAGCTACGCGATCATCGAGCAGGGCATGATCTCGAAATTGATTGAGGCCAAGCCCGAAGAGCTGCGGGTGTTTATCGAGGAGGCCGCCGGTATCTCCAAATACAAGGAGCGCCGCCGGGATACTGAAAACCGCATGCGCCGCACCAAGGAAAACCTGGAGCGCCTCACCGATATCCGTGACGAGCTGGACCGTCAGCTGTCGCGCCTGGAGCGCCAGTCCGCGGCTGCCGAGAAATACAGCCGCTTCAAAGAGGAGGAGCGTACTCACAAGGCGCACCTGCAGGCCCTCAAGTACAAGGACCTGGACGATCAGGCCCATGCCAAACAACAGCAGATCGGCGAGCTGGAGCTCACCGTGGAAGAGCTGGTGACCCGTCAGGTGGGCTTTGATACGGGTATTGAAGAGCAGCGCGTGGCTTATCACGATCTGTCCGATGCGTTCAACGAAGTTCAGGGGCGTTTCTATGCGGTCGGTGCGGATATTGCGCGCCTGGAGCAGAGTATTTCCCACGCCCGTGAGCGCAATACGCAGTTGCAGGCGGACTTCGCCCGCACCGAGCAGGAATACAACGAGTCCCAGTCACTGTTGGCGGCAGACCAGGAGAAGGCGGTTGAGTTTGACGCCGAACTGGAAATCATCATTCCCGATCTGGAAATGGTACAGGCGGCGGAAGAAGAGTCTGCCCAGGCCCTGCTGACCGCCGAAGATCAGATGCGTGACTGGCAGAATGAATGGGATCAATTCAACCAGGGAGCCTCCGGGTCCCGCCAGCGGGCGGAAGTACAGCAGTCCCGAATCCAGCACCTGGAAACCTCCAGCCAGCGCCTGCAGGACCGCATTACCAAGCTGCAGACCGAGCGCGAATCCCTGTCCGGATCCGGTGACGATGCGGAACTGGAGCAGCAAAACGAAGAGCTGGCGGAGTTGGAGCTACAGCTGGCAGAACTGCGCGAATCCATTGCCGAACAGGTAGAACAGCTCTCGGATCTGCGCCGCCGGGAAACCGAGCTGGGTGCGGAGCTGGATCAGGAGCGTCTGCAATTACAGACCAGCCGCGGCCGCCAGGCCTCCCTGGAGGCACTGCAGCAGGCGGCCATGGGGCAGGGCAAGAGTGTCGCCAGCTGGCTCGAACAGAACAACCTTCAGGACCGTCCGCGTCTGGCCGAGCAGATCAGCGCCCGCGGGGGTTGGGAAACCGCCGTGGAAACTGTCCTCGGCGCCCAGCTGCAGGCGGTATGTGTCGATCAGATAGAAGCCTTGCAGAGCAGTCTCACCAGTTTTGACGGTGGTCAGGCTGTGTTTGTCGATGGTCGTCACGCGCCCACAGCTTCTGCCGGCAATCTGCCGAAACTGGCGGATGTGGTCGAAGGCCCGGCGTCCCTGAGTGGCCTGGTGGATGGTATCTACACCGCCGAAGATCTGAATGCTGCGCTGTCCCAGCGCGATCAGCTGAAAGCCAACGAATCTATTGTTACTCGCGACGGTCTGTGGGTAGGCCCCAACTGGCTGAAAGTCAGCCGTGGTGGCGACGCTGAGTCCGGCGTGCTTGCGCGCAAGCAGGAGCTGGAAAATCTCGATGCGGAGCTGGAGGCCTGCGAAGCGCGTATTGAAGATCTGGCTGAACAACGCGAACAGCTGCGCAGCCGCGCCGGGGAGCTGGAATCCGGTATTGAGCAGGCTCGCAACAATGCAGAGCAGCTGAACCGTCGCGCAGGTGATCTGCGCAGCCAGCTGTCTGCCCAGCGCGCACGCCAGGAGCAGATGGACGAGCGCCGCCGTCGTATCGAGGCGGAAATCGCTGAAGTCAAAGAGCAGCAGGAACTGGAAGCCGAGTCCATTTCCGAGGCGCGCATCGTGCTGCAGGAGGCTCTGGAGGCGATGAGCGACGATACTGATCGCCGCGAAACTCTGTTGGCGCGCCGCGAAGAACTGCGCGAAGCGCTGGACGCCGCTCGCCAGCGGGCTCGCGAAGACAAAGATCGCGCTCACGAACTGGCTATGCGCGAGCAGTCCGTGCGCACGCAGAAGGTATCCCTTGAGCGCACCCTACAAGTGCTGCGCGAGCAGGTGGAGCGCCTGCAGGAGCGCCGCGAGCAACTATTGCGTCAGATGGAAGATGCACAGGATCCGTCCCAGGATTTCCAGGCGGAACTGGAAGAAAAGCTCGCTCAGCGCATCGATGTGGAAACCGAGCTGTCCGAAGCGCGCAAGAAAATGGAAGAGGTGGAGTCTACCCTCCGCAACCACGAGCAGGAGCGCCACAAGGTAGAGTCCGCCCTGCAGGGCGTGCGCGCTCAGCTGGAGCAGCAACGTCTGGCTGCACAGACCCTGGAAACCCAGCGCAACGGCCTGGTAGAGCAGCTGGCGGAGGCTGGTCATGAGTTGAAAGGCCTGCTGGAGGAACTCCCGGAAGAGTTGACCATCGAAGCTGTACAGCAGGATATCGAATTGGTGGCCGCACGTATCTCCCGTCTTGGTCCGATTAACCTAGCGGCCATCGACGAGTACAAGCAGGAGTCAGAGCGCAAAAATTACCTGGATACCCAGTACGGTGATCTCACCGACGCTCTGGAAACCCTGGAGAACGCCATTCGCCGTATCGATAAGGAAACCCGCACCCGCTTCAAGGAGACCTTCGATCAGGTCAATAGCGGTCTGCAGGAACTGTTCCCGAAGGTATTCGGTGGTGGTCATGCGTATCTGGAACTGACCGGCGAAGATCTGCTGGATACCGGTATCGCGATCATGGCGCGGCCGCCAGGCAAGCGAAACAGTACAATCCACCTGCTGTCCGGTGGTGAGAAAGCGCTGACGGCAATCGCCCTGGTATTTTCCATCTTCCGCCTCAACCCGGCGCCCTTCTGTATGTTGGACGAAGTGGACGCACCGCTGGATGATGCCAACGTGGGTCGTTACGCACGGATGGTAAAAGAAATGTCAGAGCACGTTCAGTTCATCTACATTACCCATAATAAGATTGCCATGGAGATGGCCGATCAGCTGCTGGGGGTTACCATGCACGAACCGGGTGTTTCCCGTCTGGTATCGGTGGACGTGGAAGAAGCCGCGGAGTTGGCATCGGCGTGATGGCTACAGGGAGAGGGATGTAATTATGGACAACTGGCTGATCAATTTGCTGGCGCTGGTGCTGCTGGGCGTAGTGCTCGATGGTGCCCGCCGTGCCTATCTCAAGCATAAAGACTCGGTGAAAGTCTCCCGCAACCTGTCCCGCAGCCTGCGCCAGGAGATGGATGACGTTAACGAAGACATCCTTTCTACGCCGCGCACGCTCAAGGACGCCGTGGATCCGGTGGTTGTGCCGGAAAGATCCAATCCGATCAGCGAGTCCGAGCTCGAGTACATTGACCCGGAAGAGGCGGAGAAGCGCCGCCAGATTTCGGCCGAGTTACCGGGAACGGTGCGCGTTGTACAGCGCCGCAAGCCGGAAGATGCCAGCCAGGTGAATCGCCAGGTGCAGCAGAATTTCCAGTCTTCCCGCAAGCCGCTGGCCGGAAGCAAGCCCGAGCGTGTGGCAGAGCGCGGCGAAGACCGTCATGAAATCCCCGCGGAGCCTTCAACGACCACGCGCGCGGCCAAGGTGCCGGAGCAGGCCTCGCTGAACCTGGAAGAGCAGGTGCCAATGCTGATGGATTCGGTTGAGCCGGAAATCGCCCCCAGCCCTGCACCGGGGGAGTCCGTGTCCACGATCGAAGACGATCTGCAATACCAGGGCGAGCTGGCGCCCATGGCCGGTTTGTCTGCCGAGTCTGAAGAGCCGGCAAGCGACCGCCGTGAGCCCTCGCTGGATGAGTCTGTCAGCCTCGAATCTCTGCAGTCGGTACCTGACGAGGCACCGATGGAAGAGCCGGGCGAACCGGTGAGAAAACCCGGTTGGTCTCCGGCGGATCTCAAATTGCCAGAAATCCGTTTTCCGGACCTTAAAAAAGGGCAGGACCTGAAAAAAGCGCCTTCCCACGATGAACGTAGTGTGGCGCCGGTTGAGAACAACAAAAAGCGTGGCAAGCGCGGGCAAAGTGCGCTGAAAGAGCGGGATGTGCAGGAAGTGTTGATCCTGAATATCATGGCGCCCGCCGGTGACTGCTTTGAAGGCAACGACCTGCTGCGCGTGCTGCTCTCCAGTGGTCTTCGCTTCGGTGAGATGAACATTTTCCATTACCATTGCGGGGAGGCGGGGGAAGGACCGGCTCTGTTTAGTCTTGCGAATATCGTGGTGCCCGGTACCTTTGATATGTCTGAGATGGAAGACTTCACCACCCCTGGTGTAAGCCTGTTCCTGGCGCTGCCCGCAGAAGTGGAGGCGTTGAAAGCCTTTGATACGCTACTGTCCACCGCACGCTATATTGCCGAGCAGTTGGGCGGCGAGCTCAAAGATGAAAACCGCAGCGTTTTTACCGCGCAGACTGCCGAACACTACCGGCAGCGGGTAATGGAATTTCAGCGCCGCAAAGCCCTGGCCCGCGCCCAAGCCTGATCTTTTTTTGTTGTAGGAGTCTGCCCTGCTGGCGAACAAACCTCGTGATGAGAGTTGAGTGTTCGTCTGCAGGCCGGGCTCCTGCAAAAATCACTTTCAACTTCATCGGCAAGAATCCCCCATTTTTGCGGAACAACAATGACAAAAAAAATCCCCCCGGAATCCCAGTCCCGTGCCATTGAACTGCACGAAATCCTCAACCGCGCCAATTACCAGTACTACGTCCTGGATGCACCGGAATTACCCGATGTTGAGTACGACCGGTGTCTGCGCGAACTGCAGGGGTTGGAAGAACAGTATCCGCAGCTGGTTACCAGTGACTCTCCCACCCAGCGAGTAGGGGCGGAACCACTGGCGGCTTTCACACAGATCCGCCACGAAATGCCCATGCTGTCACTGGATAATGCGTTCAGTGATGAGGAAATGGAGGACTTCGACCGCAGAATTCGCGAGCGGCTGAATTATAGTGCGCCGGTGGAATATGCCTGCGAACCGAAACTGGATGGGATCGCGGTGAGCCTGCTGTACCGCAACGGATTACTGGAGCGCGCTGCGACCCGTGGTGATGGCACAGTGGGTGAAGACATTACCCAGAATGTACGCACCATTTATTCTGTGCCGCTGAAACTGTTGGCCGAAGACGTGCCGGACGTACTGGAAGTTCGCGGTGAAATTTACATGCCCAAGGCCGGTTTCGAGGCTCTCAATGAAAAGGCCCTCGCCACCGGTGACAAAACCTTTGTAAACCCGCGCAATGCCGCTGCCGGCAGCCTGCGCCAGTTGGACCCCCGGATTACCGCCCAGCGCCCGCTGGAGCTGTGTGCCTATAGCGTGGGCGTGGTGGAGGGCGGCGAATTACCCGAGGCGCACTCGGAAATCCTCCAGCAGTTGAATCGCTGGGGGTTTCGCATCAATGGTGAAATGACGGTGGCGAAGAATATCCAGGAATGTATCGAGTACCACCGCAGGCTTGGTGAGAAGCGCGCGCAACTGCCATACGACATCGACGGTATCGTGTTCAAGGTCAACAGCATTCCCCTGCAGAGACGACTGGGTTTTGTGGCCCGCGCCCCGCGCTGGGCTACGGCTTACAAGTTCCCCGCACAGGAAGAGATGACAAGGTTGTTGGATGTGGAGTTTCAGGTGGGACGCACGGGCGCGGTCACCCCAGTGGCACGTCTTGAGCCGGTGTTTGTTGGCGGTGTTACCGTATCCAACGCAACCCTGCATAACCGCGATGAAATTGAGCGTCTGGGAGTGAAAATCGGCGATACGGTAATCGTTCGCCGTGCCGGCGACGTAATTCCACAGGTGGTGTCGGTGGTGGAAAGTCGTCGCCCCAAAGGCGCACGGGACATCGAGTTCCCCAGTCATTGCCCGGTATGTGATTCGCCGGTGGAAGCCACTCCCGGTGAAGCTGTCGCCCGCTGTAGCGGGGGGCTTATCTGCAGTGCCCAGCGCAAACAGGCAATCAAGCATTTCGCATCGCGCAAAGCCATGGACATTGATGGCCTTGGTGACAAGCTTGTGGAGCAGATGGTGGATGAGGGGCTGCTGAACTCAGTGTCCGGTCTGTACCATCTTTCACTAGAGCCCCTCGTGGCGCTGGAGAGGATGGGGGAAAAGTCCGCACAGAACCTTCTGGATGCGCTGGAGCGCAGCAAAGATACCACGCTACCGAAATTCCTTTATGCCCTCGGTATTCGCGAGGTGGGGGAGGCCACTGCGCGCAACCTGGCGCGGCACTTTGGTGATCTGGATCAAATAATGCAGGCGGATACGGAAGCGCTGCAGCAGGTGGAAGATGTTGGCCCGATTGTGGCTCACTATGTCGCTGAGTTTTTTGAGCAGCCCCACAATCTTGAGGAGATAGCTGCGTTGCAGCAGGCGGGAGTGCACTGGGCGGCCGAGATTCGGGAGTCCGGCAGCGAGCCGCTCGCCGGGCAGACCTGGGTGCTGACCGGCAAGCTGGAGACCCTGTCTCGCAGTGAGGCGAAGGATTACCTGCAGCGGCTGGGGGCCAAGGTGGCTGGTAGTGTATCCGCCAATACCCACACGGTTGTTGCCGGACCGGGCGCGGGTTCCAAGCTGAACAAGGCGCGGGATCTGGGGTTGCCGGTGCTGGACGAGGAGGGGTTGATGTCGATGTTGCGAACGCAGGGTATCGAAATTTAAACGAACTGCGTGAAATGCGATCGGGTCGAAAATTTGCCCGCATCTGGCAGTAGAATTATCCCGGTCACGCCGTTACAGTTGGCGGAGCATTAATTGAATTGGCCCGACAACACATCTGTGCTGCGGGGGAAGCGTAGGGGTTAGCGCAGCGTGATTCAGGGCGATCAGGAATCAATCGTTTACGGCTGTATCAAAGACAGCAACAGCCTGGCAGGCAGCAGCGATCGCCGCCGGGTCAACCGCGAAGCCGTGCTGGCGCTGCCCAGCGCGGACGAGTGGCCGTTCCTGTGCCGCGATATGTTTTCGATCCCTACGATCAAGGTCAAACAATCCCAGTATCAGACAGACGTCATCCATTTCGGTGCCTCCTATCGTGCCGTCGAGTATGAATGGAATCACTGGATCCAGAAGTTCGAAGAGCTGTTGCGCAGCATGTACTGGGTTTCTGCCACGGTCCACCTGGAAACAGAGCTCTCCGGCACCCACTCGTTTAACTGGGAGGCGGCAGGTCTGTTTCATGAGCCCGGCAGCGGCGATATGCAGGTGCGTTGTGAATGGACCCAGGAAGGGCGAGTCAGCGTGTGACCGTACGGGCCTGTGCCACCTTCCAGCTGATTGCCAAGTCCCACCACCACACATTACCCTGTAACTGATCTCTCCCGGTGCCTGCACCGGTTCCTCTTTCTTTTTACCTGTGTTTTCCAGGAGGTCCTGCGCCGTGCGCAAGCCGCCCCTCGACAATCCAACCGAGAGCGCCGGAGCTTTTCGGGTCGAAAAAGACAGTCTCGGTGAAATTCGCGTTCCAGAAGATGCTTTGTACGGGGCGCAGACTCAGCGTGCTGTCGACAACTTTCCCGTCAGTGATCATGTGCTCCCCGCGTCATTTTTACGCGCCGTGGTGGCCATCAAGCGTGCTGCTGCGGAGACAAACCAGACCCTCGGTATTCTCGATGAGGAGAGGGCCCGCGCGATTATTCAGGCCTGTGACAACCTGACGGACGCCCACTATCAGCGTCAGTTTCCTGTGGACGTTTTCCAGACGGGGTCCGGCACCAGTACCAACATGAACGTGAACGAGGTGCTCGCCCGTCTCGCCAGTGAAGAAACCGGTGTTGAGATTGGCGCGAACGATCACGTCAATATGTGCCAGAGCAGTAACGATGTCATTCCGACCGCGATTCACCTCTCTGCACTCCTGGCCATTCAAAATCAATTGCTCCCCGCATTAGTACACCTGTGCGAGGTGTCAGATGAGAAAGCCGACAACCTGGCGTCTGTGGTAAAGACCGGGCGTACGCATCTGATGGATGCTGTCCCTATCACCCTGGGGCAGGAAATTTCGGCCTGGAGTGCGCAGATAAAGCTGTGCCGTTCGCGTCTGGAAGATGTACTGCCCCGCCTGGAGCAGCTTGCGCAGGGAGGGACTGCGGTAGGCAGTGGTCTGAATGCGCACGAGCAGTTTGCCGAAGTGTTCGCCCGTAAACTCGGCGCAGCCTGTGGGATCTCTGTGCGCCCCGCGGACAATGCTTTCGCCGCAATCGCCAGTCAGGATACGGCGGTGGAGGTATCCGGGCACCTGAAAACCCTGGCGGTGGCCCTGATGAAAATTGCCAACGATCTGCGCTGGATGAACAGTGGGCCGCTAGCGGGGATTGGTGAAATTGCGCTGCCGGCGCTGCAACCTGGCAGCAGTATTATGCCTGGCAAGGTCAACCCGGTGATTGCCGAGTCGGTAGCGATGGTGGCGGCAAAAGTGATGGGAAATGACACCACTATAGCCGTGGCGGGGCAAAGCGGTAATTTCCAATTGAATGTGATGTTACCGCTGATAGCGTTCAGTCTACTCGAGAGTATCCAATTGTCGGCAAATGCATCTCGCATTCTGGCAGACAAGGCGATCAGTGATTTTACTGTGAACGAAACACGGATGCAGGATGCGCTGGCCCGCAATCCCATTCTGGTTACCGCGCTGAACCCGGTCATCGGTTATGCCAAGGCAGCGGAGATTGCCAAGGCCGCGTATCGCGCCGGTCGTCCCGTGCTGGATGTCGCCGAAGAAATGACCGATCTGGATCGGCAAACGCTGGAGAAGCTGCTGGACCCGGCGCGTCTCAGTGCGGGCGGTATTGTGGGCGACTAACGCCCTGTATCGCAGGTCGGTCGCCGCCTACGCAAGCAGCAGGATGCCCAGTAATACCGAACCCGCGAGCAGCACCATGCACTCGACCCAGATTCCAAGTCGGCGGAGAGTGGACCTGTCTGATTTGCGGAGTAGGTGTCGTCTTTGCATGGCATTCTCCCAGATCGGGTTCGCCGAAGTGCCGATCCAGCCGGCTGCGTTGACAGCCCATGACCAATCCTGCAGGATTCGGCGCCATGTGGAGTCGGGAATGCCCGGTCCCACCTTTCAGGTCTTGCACGTAATCTGGCAGTTCGCGGAGGTAATCCCTGCTAACCGGTAGAATTCATCGCTCTGATAATACAACCCTATAGTATTAGAGAGTCGGCAAAACCGGATTAGCGGACGCACCGTGAAGCGCTGCGCACTACCTGAATCCTAGTGTCGACGGTATCCGTCGACCAATCGTTCACTCCCCGTCGAAAGTGTTTTGTTATGGCCCAGAAACGCCGCCGTTCGTTTATTACCAGTGTGCTTGCCTGCATCGCGTTTATCGCTGCGGCGATCTGGAGCTGGGACCTGCCAGTGGCGGATGTTCTCAGCTACCTGGTGTTGATGCTGGTATTTCTGGCGGTAATTGTGACTCTGGCATTCGGTTTTGGTGCGTTGCTGAATTGGCTGCGGCGCCGCAACGACCGCCGTGACGACGACCGCTAGGTAAGGCAGAGCATGGCCAGCGATAGCCCGTCGGTTTCCAGTTCCGGTCAGAGTGACGATATCCGTATACCCATAGCCTACGTCCAGCGCTTGCTGGACGAAGCGGCCCGGCACGGTTGTGATCGGGCAGAGTTGCTCGCGTCGGTGGATATTTCTGAGGGTGAGCTGGAAGATACGGCGGCATTTTCTGCCATCAAGTACGGCCGTTTGTATCAGCGGGTCATGTGGTTGGCCCAGGATGAGTGGTTCGGCATGCTCAGTGGTGGCCGGGTGCGCTCGGGCTCATTCCGGTTACTGTGTCTGACGGTGGTGAATTGCGCAACCGTGCGTCAAGCGATCACTCTTAGCGCGGAATTTATGGAGATCTGTCGCGGCTTCCGGGTCAAGCCAGTGCTGTCATCCCGGGGAGATCGCGACAAAGTGGTGATTGTCGGGATCAGTTCCCTGAAAGAGGGCGAATTTGACCAGCTGATCGCCGAAACCACACCGGGAGTCATTCGTACCACCCTGGCGGTGTGGCACCGGTTTTACTGTTGGCTGGTAGGGCGAGAGATTCCGCTGGCCAAGCTGCATTTTTCTTTTCCCTGTCCGGAGGAGTTCCAGACGCTCGCTCAGAGTGAGGCCGGCGAGCTGCTGTTCGATCAGCCTGCCAATGCGCTGGAGTATGAAAGTCGCTACCTGGACTACCCCATAGTGCAGAGCCCGCAGACGGTGGAAGATTTTATCCGCACAGCCCCCTATCACCTGGTCATCAGTGATGGCAATGCCAACAGCATCAAGACCAAGGTCAAGACGATTCTCAATCGCGATGTGAGCGAATCCATGCCGCCTGCGGAAGCGGTGGCGGAGCGTCTGAATATGTCCGTCACCACCCTGCGTCGTAAATTGCAGCAGGAAAACACCTCTTACCAGAAGCTCAAGGACGAGTGCCGGATGGAAGCGGCTTTTCACTATCTGAGCTGTCCGGATCTGTCGAATACACAGATAGCTGAAATGCTTGGCTTTGACGAAGCGAGTGCCTTTTTCCGCGCGTTCAAAAAGTGGACCGGGGTAACTCCCGGTGAATACCGTAAAAGCCCGCGAGCGGCGGTGTCTTCCTGACTGTACCCCCGTACTTGGCGGATTTTCCCCGCGTTTCCTTTCTGTATGCCAGCCTCTTGCCAGCGACATTCTCGCCATTTTTCGCTATAGCCGTGACCTGTGCGTCAGTGGATATCTGGCAATTTCGTCGCCGTATTTTGTTAGTGCTTTGGACACTTTTCGCCATAGTGACTATTGGTAATTTGCTACTAATATGAATAAAACGAATAGTTGAGTCACGGCATTTGGCCGTGCTTCCCGTGGCGCAGCCCGGCCTGGTGTGAACAAGACGTAGGCAGTGGGCGCGAAAATCGAGTGTAAAAATCGTTAAAGAGGGTATTCAGGATGAGCGAGATCAAAATTCCGCTGCGTGACATGCGTTTCGCCATGCGTGAGCTGCTGAACTGGGATCAGCACTATGCGGCACTGGGCTATGAAGATGCGAGCCCCGACGTGGTGGATGCCATCCTGGAAGAGGGTGCCAAGTTCTGTGAGAACGTCCTCGCCCCGATCAACCAGATCGGCGACCAGCAGGGTTGTACCTGGAAAGACGGCGAAGTCACTACCCCCGATGGCTTCAAGGAAGCCTACCAGCAGTTCGTGGAAGCCGGCTGGCCGTCCCTGCCGCACAAAGTCGAACACGGTGGCCAGGGCCTGCCGCCTTCTCTGGGTACCATCCTGAGCGAGATGGTGGGTACTGCCAACTGGTCCTGGGGTATGTACCCGGGTCTGTCCCACGGCGCAATGAATACCCTGGAAGCCCACGGTACCGATGCGCAGAAAGAAACCTACCTGACCAAGCTGGTCGAGGGCACCTGGACCGGCACCATGTGTCTGACCGAGCCACACTGCGGTACCGACCTGGGTATCCTGCGCTCCAAGGCCGAGCCCAACGACGACGGCTCCTATGCCATCAGCGGCACCAAGATCTTTATCTCTGCCGGTGAGCACGATATGGCCGAGAACATCGTCCACATCGTACTGGCACGCCTGCCGGATGCCCCTGCGGGCACCAAGGGTATCTCCCTGTTTATCGTGCCGAAATTCCTGCCGAATGCCGACGGCTCCGTGGGCGAACGCAACGGTGTGACCTGTGGTTCCCTGGAACACAAGATGGGTATCCACGGTAATGCCACCGCGGTGCTCAACTTCGACGGTGCCAAAGGCTTCCTGATCGGCCCGCCCAACAAGGGCCTGAACTGCATGTTCACCTTCATGAACACCGCGCGCCTGGGTACTGCCCTGCAGGGCGTGGCGCACGCGGAAGCGGGCTTCCAGAAGTCCCTGGCTTACGCCAAAGACCGCCTGCAAATGCGCTCCCTGAGTGGCCCGAAAAACCCGGAAGGTGCGGCAGACCCGATCATCGTACATCCGGATGTACGCCGCATGCTGCTGACCCAGAAAGCCTTCGCTGAAGGCGGTCGCATGCTGGTACTGCTGTGTGCACAACAGGTTGACCGCAGCCACGCCGCAGAGACGGAAGAAGAGCGTAAAGACGCCGACGACCTGCTCGCGTTCCTGACGCCGATCGCCAAGGCGTTCCTGACCGAGACCGGTTATGAATCTGCCAACCTGGGTCTGCAGTGTTTTGGTGGCCACGGCTACATCGCCGAGTGGGGCATGGAGCAGAACGTTCGCGACTCCCGTATCTCCACCATCTACGAAGGTACTACCGGTATTCAGGCACTGGACCTGCTGGGCCGTAAGGTCCTGATGAGCCAGGGCGAGCTGCTGCGTAAGTTCACCAAAATCGTGCACAAATTCTGTCAGGCCGAGGTGGATAATGAAGCGCTGGCGCCGTACGTTGCCAAGCTTCAGCAAATCAACAAGGAGTGGGGTGAGCTCACTATGAACGTCGGTGTCAAGGCCATGGAAAACCCCGATGAGGTCGGCGCAGCTTCCGTGGATTACCTGATGTACTCCGGTTACGCCGTGCAAGCCTATCTGTGGGCACAGGCCGCGAAAATCGCCAACGAGAAACTGCAGGCGGGTGCCGGTGAAGAAGACTTCTACCGTGCAAAAATCGCCACCGCACGTTTCTACTTCGATCGCATTCTGCCGCGCACCGCGACTCACGCCAGCGCCATGCAGAGCGGCGCCGACAACCTCATGAGCCTGGATGCGGAACACTTCGCGTTCTGAGCAACATGATTGGAAAACACCGCCCCTGGTAACAGCGGCGGTGTTTTTGAATCCGCTTTTTGCCAATGGCGGCCGATGGCGGATGTCCGAATTTGCGGAGTGATGATGCAATTACCGGCGCACATTCTCGAGCGCTTGCGGCTGCTTACTTGTCTGCCTCAGACCACTCGAGTACAGTTTCGATTGCCGGATGGCAGTGATTTCTACCTGCGTGTCGAACGCAAGGCGGTGGACCAGCAGGGCCCAGAGGGGGAGGCTTTCATTATCGAGGCCGAGCAGGTTTCCGGATTGGTTAAAGCACCAGATCTGGACCTGGAAATGTCCTACGATACCTTGCGGGATATCATCGACGGCCAGCTGAGTGCGCGGCACGCATTTCTGCTGGGGGATATCCGCTACACCGGGAATCGTGAACTGGCAGCGGCACTGGCGGATCTTTTCACCGTACATTGATTACTGTCACACTGTTCTCTGCAGGAGAAAAATTGTCTGCGTTGAACGATAACGGGTATGCGGCCCCGTCAGGTTGACCACCTGGCGTAAAAATAATTATTAATCTGCCGGTTCTGGGTTTCTAGTGAAATTCAGGCGGCTTATTTGCCTCTCGCAGTAACATTCACCAGATAACTAACAAAACTTACAATAATTGCCCGTCTGCTCAGATCACAACTGCGGATTTCGACTATAAACGGACTGGATCACTTGGTGAGGTATCATCAGTCCGCGAACTCGCCGATAATCTGCCAGTCTAGTGAAACTGTCCCTGCTCGATTTCTTGCGAGTGCGGCAGGCCGCGTTTGGCGGGTGACACCACAAAAACAACAGTATTGGGAGAAACAAGTTGGACATCGAACGCAGCATTCTTGACGTGTTTACCAGTGCCACGGCCAAATATGCAGAGCGCCCGGCATTTACCTGCCTTGGGCAAACGCTCACCATCGGCGATATTGATCGGCTCAGCGCCCAATTTGCCTCCTATCTTCAGAACCACACCAACCTCAAGCCCGGCGATTGCGTCGCTGTGCAGCTGCCCAATGTTCTGCAGTACCCGGTTGCCGTATTCGGCGCCCTGCGTGCCGGTATGGTGGTGGTCAATACCAATCCGCTGTACACACAGCGGGAAATCAAGCATCAGCTGAATGACTCCGGGGCCAAGGCGCTGGTGGTGCTGGCGAATATTGCCGATACAGCCGCTGCGGTGATCGAAGAAACCTCCGTCGAGCAGGTGATCGTGTCCGAAATTGCTGATCTGCATCCACCGCTCAAGCGGGTGCTGATCAATACTGTTGCCAAGCACATTAAAAAGATGGTTCCGGATTTCCACTTCAGCAATCAGGTGAATTTCCGCGACGCCATGTCTTCTGGTGCCAAGCAGCCGCACCAGGACGTTCAGCGCACGCCGGATGATATTGCGGTGCTGCAGTACACCGGCGGTACCACTGGTGTTGCCAAGGGCGCGATGCTGACCAATCGCAACCTGGTGGCGAACATGGAACAGGTGCGTGAAGCCCTTGGCGATTCCATGAAAGAGGGCGAGGAAATTTATATTGCGCCTCTGCCGCTGTACCATATTTACGCGTTTACCATTCACTGCATGGCCTTGTTTGCCACTGGTAACCATTCAATCCTGATTCCTAACCCGCGCGATATCCCGGCCTTCGTGAAGACCCTCAAGGGTGTCCGTTTTACCGGGTTTGTGGGCCTGAACACATTGTTCAACGGCCTGATGCGCAACCCGGATTTTGCCAATCTCGATTTTAGCAAGCTGCACACCACCGCATCCGGTGGTATGGCTCTGACCCGCGATACGGCCAAGCGCTGGGAAGAAATGACTGGCTGCGTTGTGACGGAAGGTTACGGTATGACGGAAACCTCACCGGTTGTGTCTTTCAATCCTTCAGAAGCGGTGCAGTTGGGCACGGTGGGTAAGGCGGTGCCAAGTACTGAAGTGAAGGTGATCGACGAAAACGGCAACGATCTGCCCAACAATACCCCGGGGGAACTGTGTGTACGCGGCCCTCAGGTAATGAAAGGCTACTGGGAGCGCCCGGAAGCTACCGCTGAGACCATTGATTCAGAAGGGTGGTTGAAAACCGGCGATATGGCGGTGATCCAGGACGATGGTTACATCAAGATTGTGGATCGTAAGAAAGACATGATTATCGTCTCCGGATTCAACGTCTACCCGAACGAGATCGAAGATATTGTCAGTGCGCATCCCAAAGTTACCGAAGCCGCGGCGGTTGGTATTCCGGATGAGCGAACCGGCGAGACCGTAAAACTGTTCGTGGTAAAAGCGGATAGCTCTCTGTCTGAAGAAGAGATCATTGCCTACTGTCGTGAAAATATGACAGCCTACAAAGTGCCAAAAAATATTGAGTTCCGCGATGACTTGCCGAAGACCAATGTCGGTAAGATTCTGCGTCGCGAGCTTCGCGACGAAGAACTCAAGAAAGTGGAAACAGCAGTCAGCGCCTGAGCTTGAATCCTGTTTCGAAAACGAAAAACCCGCTGCTTGCAGCGGGTTTTTTTTGTGGAAGATCGTTGAGAAAAACGTGTGTGCGGTGATGCCCCATACGGGGCGGTGGCTGGTGCGCTATAACTAATGGGCAAATTGTTGACCCAAGAGCACCCAATGTCAGAGAAGCAGGAAAGGCCGACCATGATCCACGAGGAGCTGCCGGCGGAACACGAAGACCCGTTGATCCGGTTGCTACATGTGGTTATTCGCAGCTCGGTGCGTTTTCTGTCCGTGGTGATGGCGCTGGTTATTGTGTGGAGTGTGGCGGATGTCGTGTGGGTGGTGTATCAGCGGCTGCAGGCAGCCCCCGTGCTGATCATGAACCACAATGATCTGTTTGATGTGTTTGGTGCAATCATGCTGGTGCTGATTTCCATCGAGATTTTCATCAATATTCGACTTTATCTCGGCTCCAATGTTATTCCGATTCAGTTGGTGGTGGCGACGGCACTGATGGCCATTGCGCGAAAAGTGATTGTGCTGGATCTCGATGACACGACGCCGGATTATATTCTCGGTATTGCCGCGGCGGTGCTGGCGCTTGGGGTAACCTATTGGTTGGTGGCAAAAAAAGAAGCTCTGTCGTATAAAGAGCGGCGCAGCCTGCTCGAGGATCAGGACTGAGACCGGACAACATAAAAAAGGGGCGCCCGATCGGGCGCCCCTTTTCGTTGCGGCCGTATGGAGGCCGCGCGAGCGGATTCACTTGCGTGTATCGGCGCTCTTATCCCGCGCAGCGCGGAATTCGTTGCCCTGGTACCAGTTGGGCCAGTCGCGGCTGTTGGCGAGCGCCAACCCCAGGTCAAGGCCCAGCGCCAGATCCAGCGCCGCCCCTTCCAGGTTCCACTGCGGATCGTATTCATCGGCGGGCTTGTGGTATGCGCGGGCACCGTATTCTGCCGCTTTCTTTTGTGCCCATTCACGGCCGTGTTCGAAGCTGTCAGTGCCAGAGTCGAAGTACAGCATGGGTACGCCTTTTTTCGCCAGGCTGAAGTGATCCGAGCGATAAAAGTAGCCGCGTTCCGGGTGGTCTTCCGGAGCCAGGTAGCGCCCCTGTTTTGCCGCGGCCTGCTCCAGCAGTTGTTCCAGCTCGCTGTTGCCGTAGCCGACCACGATGACATCGCGCATAGGACCGAGTACTCCCATGGCGTCAAAGTTGATGCCCGCAACCGTTTTTTCCAGGGGAACAACCGGATTCTCCGCATAATACTTTGAGCCCAGTAGACCTGATTCTTCCGCAGTGACCGCGACGAAAATCATAGAGCGCTGCGGTGCTTCCGGCAGCTTCGCCACCTGCCGTGCCATGGCCAGCAGACCGGCTGTGCCTGTGGCATTGTCAACAGCGCCATTGAATATATGATCGCTGCCTTCGGCGTGATCATTCACTCCCAGGTGGTCCCAGTGTGCGGTGTAGATAACCGCTTCGTCGGGGTATTTACTGCCCTCGACTTTGGCAACCACGTTGCGAGAGTTGGAGGTACGGACCTGATTTTTCAACTCGACACTGGCGGTCAGGTTCATTGGCTTGGGCTGGAAGCCACGCTGCTTTGCGGCCTCCAATTCCGCAGCGAAGTCCAGGCCGGCGGCGTCAAACAATGACTTGGCCACATCGGTAGTGATCCAGGATTCCACGGCAACCCGGTCAGAATTCTTGTCTTCGGCGGCGAGACTGATCTGGGCACCGGACCAGCTACCGCTGACCACTTCCCAGGGGTAACCGGCAGCGCCGGTCTCATGGACGATGATGGCGCCTTCCGCTCCCTGGCGCGCGGCTTCTTCAAATTTGTAGCTCCAGCGACCGTAGTAGGTCATAGCGTTGCCGTTGAACAGGTTTTTATCCTGGGTGGCATAACCTGGGTCGTTTACGAGGATCACCGCGGTTTTGCCTGTCATGTCGAGACCGGCGTAATCGTTCCAGTTGTTTTCCGGGGCAACGATGCCGTAACCGACAAACACCAGTGGGCTGTCGACAAGTTTACTTTCCGGGGTCTGGCGCTGGGTAAAGGCAACCATGTCGGTCAGGGCGGTAAGGGACTTCGCAAAATTCTCACCCCTGATTTCCATGGGTGTGGTTTCAATCTGCATCTCTACCACCGGCACCGACTGATACCAGCTGGGATTGCCCCCGGTGTCGACCGCGCCGGGTTTCAGGCCCAGCTTTTTGAACTCATCTGCGAGGTACTTGACCGTGAGCTCTTCACCCTTGGTTGCAGGCGCGCGGCCCTCGAATTCATCGGAGGCGAGCACCGCGATATGGGAGTGCAGATCCTTTGCCAGCTCCGCGACTTCGCTCTTTTCTTCCGCGCTGAGTGTCGGTGCGGCCGCCGCTCCAGCATTCTCTAGCAGCGCATCTGTTGAGGCTTTGTCTTCGGCCTGCGCAGTCGCTGCTTCCGGTGCATTGGGCTTGTCGGTGGCGCTGTCATTCTGCTTGGCGCATCCGCCAACGGCGATCAGGCCTGACAGGGCAAGCGGCATAGCCAGCTGTCGCCAGGGAAATGGTGTTCGCATAGGGTTACCTCTGTTGTTATTGGTTTAGTTGTTTTTGATGTTGTGGTTATTGGTGTCGAAATTATTGATTGCTGTCCATATAGACCAGGGTCTCACGAATGGGGGTTAGCATGTCCCGGGCCAGCTGGCGACAGCGCGCCGGTGACCAGCCTTCAATGGGATCTGGCAGATTGTCGTTGTCCTTAAACGGCATTTCCAGAGTCAGTGCCAGCGTGCGAAATTGGTGACCGCACCAGTTGGTGCCCACGGTCATATTGGCTTCACCGGGCTTGTCCAGGGGGTATCCTTGCTCCGTCTGGAAATCGGGGCTGGCTTTAACAAAGGCGGCCTTGAAGACGTTTTCCAGCGCAGCGTGTTTATCGTCGTAACCGGGTATGCCTTCACAGGCGGCAACAAAATTAAACGGCAGCGCTTCGTCGCCGTGAATATCCAGGAACATATCGCCACCGGTCTCCAGCATACGTTCGCGCACCAGATAGACCTCGGGGCTTTTTTCCATGCTGGGAGATTGCCATTCGCGGTTCAGGTTGGCACCGGCGGCGTTGGTGCGCAGGTGGCCCCGTACACTACCGTCCGGATTCATATTGGGTATTACGTAAAAAACCGTGTCCTGGAGCAGTTGGCGCGCTGTGGGGTTGGCTTCGTCCAGCAGGTTTTCCAGAAAGCCTTCCACAAACCATTCGGCCATTGACTCACCGGGGTGTTGGCGGGCGATCATCCATACTTTGCGCTTCGCTTTTTCCGCGTCGCCCACGGTGAGCAGGGTCATGTCGCGACCGTCCAGGGTCAGGCCGAGGGTTTCGCATTCTACCCGCTCATCGGACTGGGCCCACGCCAGCAGGTCGAGATGCCGTTCCCAGGAATAGGGGGCAAAGTACGCCAGATAAATGGCGGGCTGTTCCAGGTTTACCGTGAAATCCAGAACCTTGCCGTCGTATTGAGTGTCGATGCGGAACCAGTTGTGGCGATCGTAGGAGGCACATACCCGGTAGTTTTCCCAACCTTCCGGATAAGCGGCCTTACCGGCATTGTTAATGCGCAGCGGGTATTCCTTGCCCACCTCACCTTCCAGTCGGAAGTGGAACCACTGGTAAAAGTCGGACTGGTTGTCAATCCGGATCGCCAGTTCTACGGGATTCGTGTTTTTATCGATGACTTTGATGTTGCCGCTATCGAAAGCGCTGCTGATATGCATGCGTAGACTCCGCAGTGATTTTGTTCAGGTTTTTGGCACCGTGCTTTGAGCCAGTGGTCGAACGGTTTGCAGGATACAGCTTCAGGCCTGGAAAACAGGATAGCCCAAGGCAGCTTGGTAGAAATAACTGCGGTAGCGCAAGTTTCGAGAACAATGTTTTGAAGGCTGGCGGGAAATTCCTCAGGACATTTTTCTGGTTAGTGGACCAAATAAAAAGGCGCGACGCCCTTGCGGACGTCGCGCCTCTGCCAATCCTTGGCGGCACCTGCTGAGACTACTGCTCCCTGAAATTTCTGGCGTCGGACCAATGACGACTTCTCACTGCCCTGGTCAAATGCTCGGTGCGAACCACTAACACACCTTCAGAAATGTTGTACTGCTCCCTGACATTCCTCAGCAGGTGCTGACTAAAGTTTAGGCAGTCTTTTGCGGGGGGCATGGATTCAAAGGGCAAGTTGGCGCAGATTCAATTAACTATTAGACAGGTTAAGCAGGTTAGAACTTGTGGCGCCAGCGGACATGGCAGGGCGGCTCCCGATGCATTGTCTGCCGGCTTTACTACCCGGTCACCGGTGTGCGGATTCAGTTCAGTGCGGCGTCTTTCCAGTACTTGGTGCCTTTCACCGTCGCTTGCAGTGCGATCCCGCTTTCAGTGAGCTGGTACACGCGCATGCCATCCACTACGACTTCTCCGCCTACGGCGGCGCCTTTATCCTGTGATTTTGCAGCGGCGTCCGCATGGCCGCCGAAGGTCCAGCCGGATTCCACAAAACGCTCCATGACTTCCGTAGAGTCGAAGATGAACAGAGCACGGAAATCTTTCACCCCGAGCCCGAGGCCTACACCCACCTCACCCATCTTCATATAAGTACGCTTACCGGATTTGTTCACCACAACCCCGTACCCGCTTGCGGTGCTGGCAACCAGCAGGTTGACGTTGATGTTGCTGAATACGGCGTAGCCGGGGGCTTTGGCCACTTCGCTACGAAGCGAAGGCTTCAGTTGGTACAGCTCAGTGAGTACCTCGCGCTCGGTTTGTGCGATGTGTTGGCGCTGCTCTTCGGGAGTGCGCCCGGGGGCTGCACAGGCGGCGAGCAGGCAGACCTGAAGTACCGCAAACAACAGGGTCAGTGGTCGTAGAGCAGGGTACTTGAGACTGGGCATGGGAGATCTCCGAAAGCCTTGGGGGTTATTACTGGGTCTGGCACAGGTTCCTTGCAAGAATACCGATGATGTCCCGTTACGCCTGCGACCTGGCGCACAATGAATGAAATGGCGCCACTTTCAGCCGGTTTATGAAATCAGGTATCCTTGCGGGCATCTGAAATTCGAATTGACCGGCTATGTACCGCTGGCTCCCGTTAAGGAAATTGCACTATGACCCGACCTACGAACCGACCCGCATCGCGATCTCTCAAGCGCGGCCTTGCCGCTACCTGCCTACTCACAATGGTGATGAACCTGACTGCCTGCGGTTACTTCCTGTATCCGGAACGCAAGGGGCAGACTGGCGGCCGGGTAGACCCGGTGGTGGTCATTCTCGATGGTGCGGCATTACTGTTCGGCATTCTGCCGGGGATCGTGGCGTTTGCGGTGGACTTTACCAATGGCACGATTTATTTACCGGCGGGCGGGTCCTCCGCTATTGATCGCCACGTGAGCTCTGCGGATGATGGCCAACTGAGCGGAGACAAATCCGTGAAGCGTGTCATTGACCAAAATGGGCAGGCCTGGGTTGAACTGCCTCTGCACACCGCGGAGGAAAGCGGTGATCTGGCGCAGGTCAGCGCAGCCCTGCGTGAATATACCGGGCGCAACACCCGCTTGTCGGACATTATCTGGGTAGAAGACCTCGCGGCACTGCAGCAGGCGCGCAATACGCAAATGGCTGCAACGCACTAGGTTTTCTCGGTTGGCCGTTTTGCCGGCTTATGGATCGTCATCGCCCGCACCGGCCTGTGCGGGTAGTGACGTCGGCGAAATGACTGCGCGGCGTTTTGCGCAGGATTTTGCCTCAGCTTCCCCATGTCTTCCTTTCCTTACGGTGCCCGATGTGGTGCATATGGGGCTCAACAAGCTCGACCCACGCCACTGGGTTTTGCCCTGCCGTACTCTTCCGCACTATCAGCAAAATAAAATTGCCGCTCGCCACGCGATGGGCGACAGAGTATACGCCCAACTGCCGGCATCGTTGCCGATTCAGCGGGAGCTGGCTACGCAGCTCTATCAGCACCTGATATATGACCACACCAACTATCTGTGCGCGGCGGATTCTGTGCTCCGATGGTGCGCTGCCGGTAGTGAACTACGTTGGCCCGGGCTGGCACCTCAACTCGCAAGCGCCGAACCCCTGTGGGGTGCCAGCTGCTGGGTCGCAGACGACATCTGCCTGCTGCAACCTGGCCAGCACGGCTATACGCTGGTCGCCGCATCGCTTGCCGCGCCAAGTTACTGGCGCCTCGAGGAAAAAATCGGGCGGCCACTGGACCAGATTCACGGACCCGTACCGGGCTTTCAGCAAAAACTGTCTGCCCGGGTAGCGCGCTTTTTCGATCATTTGAAGCCCGAATTTCCCGTGTGGCGGAGTAACTGGTCGGTAGTGGATTCCCCGCAACTGTTGCAGCGTGCGGGCGAGGTTACCGATTCGAAGTCCGCATGTATGGGGCAGCCAAGGCGGTTATACCTGCGGATTGAGCGGCAGACGCTGCGCCGCCTGCCTGCAACCGGTGCGGTGGTGTTTACCATTCGCGTAACGATCAACCCACTGGAGGATCTGTTGCTGATCAGTGGTGGCGTTGCTGCCCTGAGGGATGCAGTGCTGAGGATGTCGCCAGAAGAGACTCGCTACAAGTCCCTGGCGCCTCTGTTGGCGGAGGAGGGAGGACCACTGCGGCGCTTCTTTACCGAACACGGTTACTCAATCAACGCCGGCGACCGGACAGGGCTCCCATAAGCCCGCGCATCAATTCCCTACCGATCTGTCGTCCGAAACTGCTTGCCATTCGGTTAACACTTTTTTCCAGCGGACTCTGCTTTTTAACCACATTTTTTTTCGCGGCGGGTTTTGAGATTGGGTCTTTTTGAGCCTCTAGTTGCTCGCGTCTTTGCTGTAGTTGTTCATAGGCGGATTCGCGATCCAGCTTCCTGGCGTACGTTGATCGCAAAGGGTCGTTTTTACGTTGCGTTTTCTTTTCCGTGTCGGTGAGCGGAGCGAGTCGACTCGCTGGGGGGTGAATGATGGTCCGCGCCACAGGCTGGGGCACACCGTCAGCGTCCAGTCCGGAAACCAGTGCCTCGCCTACGGCGAGTTCACCAATGACGGTGGCAGTATCAATGGCTGGGTTTGCGCGAAAGCTGCGTGCTGCGGCCTTTACTGCCCGTTGCTCATTTGGGGTGTAGGCGCGCAGGGCGTGTTGAATGCGGTTGCCCAGCTGAGCGAGGATGTCTTCCGGGATATCCAGCGGATTCTGGGTGACAAATACAATGCCCACCCCTTTCGAACGGATCAGTTTTACGATCTGCTCCACCTCATCACACTGGCTTTTTGGGAGGTCGTCGAACAGTAAATGGGCCTCGTCAAAGAACAGCACCAGGCGCAGCTGACTGTCGCCGGTTTCCGGCAGGGTCTCATAGAGCTCTGCAAGCAGCCACAGTAATAAAGTGCCGTACACCGCCGGCTGCATATCGCTTGCGTCGAGCAGGTGTATGCGTCCTTCCTGCATCAGGTCATCGAGGGCCAGTGCGGGCTCTCCGAATAGACTTGCGGCACCTTTAATATCTGGAGAAAGTGGCTCCAGGGCAAGCAGCTTGCGTTTGATCGCACCCAGGCTCGCGGGAGAAATGTTGCCGTACTCAAGGGTCAGGTGCTTGCGGTTCTGGTCTACATGGTCCAGTAGGGCGGTTAGGTCTTTCCAGTCCAGTAGCAGTAGCCCCTGCCGATCTGCCATGCGAAAAATCATCTGGAGCAATCCCTGCTGATTGTCGTTGAGCTGGAGCAGGCGGCCCAGCAGCTCAGGCCCCATTTCACTGGGTGTGGTGCGTAGAGGGAGCCCGCTGCGCCCCCACAGAGTTACCGGGAAGGCAGTGAAATACTGCGTATCGAGTGCAAACAGGGGAAGGCGCTCCGCGACTTTTTTGTTGGCGCCGCCGGGGGCGGCGAGTCCGCTCAGGTCGCCTTTCAGGTCTGTCACCAGGGTGGTGATATTGCGGCGGTTTAACTGTTCCACCAGGTAGCGAAGGGTAACTGTCTTGCCAGTTCCAGTAGCGCCGCAAATCAGGCTGTGGCGATTCAGCATCTGCGGTAACAGGGTCACCAGGGTGGATTGGGCGTCTCCGGCGCCCGGGGAGGCGGACCGACCGATGACAATGGGCGTTGTGGGTGACTCAGTATTGTGCGCTGACGGGAGTGGCATGAGGGGTTCCTGAGTGCTGTACTTCGGGAAGTCCCCCTAACTGTAGCGTTTTCCCGCTGTGACGGTAGCGCTTACTCCTGTGCCTTGAATCCCTTGGGGGAGAGCCCAGTCCAGCGGCGGAAGGCTTTACCAAAAGCGCTTTCGTCGCAGTAGCCGAGGGCCGCGGCAATATCCACGTTGGTTTTCTGCCCTTCGCGCAGCCACTGACAGGCGTAATGACAGCGCACTTCATCCTGTATCCCGCGAAAACTGGCATTTTCTTCCAGCAGTTTGCGGCCCAGATGTCTTGGGCTGATACACAGGCGTGCGGCCACCTGCTCGCGGCTAAGTTGGGGTTCCTGCTGCAGCAGGTGTGCCACGCGCAATTGCAGGCTCTTGCTGGTCAGCGCCTTGAGCAGGGCATCCGCTTCCGGCTTCAGTCGCGCCATGACCTGGCGATCTGCGGCCACCAGGGGGGTCTCCAGGTCCTGCGGGCGCAAGCGGATTGCGGAGACTTCTGCGTTGAACTGTACCGGGGCCTGCAGCAATTGTTGGTACTGCTGCTGCACCGCGAGGGAGGGGGTGGGGTAGGCGAACTGTACACTCTGGGGCTGGAACTCGCGACCGGTCATGGCGCGGGCCTGCGCCAGGCAGATAGAGAGGACTGTCTCAACCCGCAGGCGCGCACAGCGAAGGTAGTTGGGGCGGTAGCAGAGCTCGACATAGAAGCTGCTGCGGCGCAGCTCAAACTGACCGCCCTCGCCCAGTAACGGATGGTAAATAAGCAGCTGATCGATCGCAGCGCCGAGATTTTTCTGGGTCATCAGCAGGTAGCCGACCAGCCCCATCTGGCTGCCCTGCATGGCCTGGCCGAGGCGAATACCTAAAAGGGGGTCGGGAATGGCTTCCTGGACCGCCAGCCATATCTCTTCCTGGACCTCCATTGGCACCCGCTCTTCCTCGTTAATGGCGGCCAAAAGGGATTGCACGCTGTGTGGGAGTGCCAGGTCCAGGCGCCCCAAGGCGGCAATAATAGCGCGGGTGTAGCTGAGTGTGACGCTTCGAGTATCAGCGGTATTCAAATTCACTGTCCGAAATTAACCAGAGACTGCCCGATTATGACGACGGCCTCTCCGGATGTCACGTTATATTCAAATTCGATCCCAAACGGTATGTCTGAGAGCGTGGCAAGGCGCGGAGCAGGCATCGTTGATGAACTGAAAAAACAGCGAGAAGAATAATGAAGCCCTATGCGGTGATTGGCGCGGGCCCCATGGGTCTGTGTAGTGTACGGAATCTGGCAAAGCACGGCATCCCCTGTGTGGGATTTGAGATTCACAGCGACGTCGGTGGGCTGTGGGACATCGACAGCCCCACCAGCACCATGTACGAGTCGGCGCACCTCATCTCCTCGAAACGCATGACGGAGTTTGCCGAGTTTCCGATGGGCGATGAGGTTGCTCTGTTCCCCCATCACAGCGAGCTGAAAGCCTATTTCAGGGCGTACGCGCGGGAATTCGACCTGTATCGCCACTATGAATTCGACACCGAGGTGGTGCACTGTGCACGTGAAGGTGATGACTGGCGTATTACCACCCGTTGTAAGGGCGAAGAGCAGACCCGTGTTTTCGGCGGCCTGTTGATCGCCAATGGCACCTTGCATCACCCCAATAAACCGCAATTACCTGGTGAATTTGCCGGCGAACTACTGCACTCGTCCGATTACCGCGATCCGGCGATTTTCGAGGGCAAGCGCGTTTTGCTGGTGGGGTGCGGGAATAGTGGTGCGGACATTGCGGTGGACGCCGCGCATCGCGCCAGGAGTGTTGATATCAGCCTGCGCCGCGGGTACTACTTCCTGCCCAAGTTTATTGGTGGTAAAGCCACCGATGCTGTGGGTGGCAAGATCAAGCTGCCGCGCTTCATACAGCAGAAAATCAGTGCCGCTCTGTCAAAGTTCATGCTGGGCTCTCCCGAGCAATACGGTCTGCCAAAGCCCGACTACAAGATGTTCGAGTCTCATCCGGTGATCAACTCGCTGATCCTCCACCACATTGGCCACGGGGATATCAAGGCGCGCAAGGATATCGCTGCAGTGGACGGCCACCGGGTGACCTTCACCGATGGCCGCATTGGCGAGTACGACATGATCCTGCTGGCGACCGGTTACAAGCTGCATTATCCGTTTATCGATCGCGCGCACCTGAACTGGGAGTCTTACGCCCCGCGTCTTTACCTGAATGTCTTCCACCCGGAATACGACAACCTTTTCCTGATGGGAATGGTGGAAGCTGCCGGGCTCGGATGGGAAGGGCGCAACCGTCAGGCGGAAATGGTGGCCCTGTATATCCGCCAGCTGGCGGACGGCGCCGAATCCGCGCGCAAGCTGAAAGCGATCAAGCGGTCCCAGGCCGGGCGCCGCGCAGATGGCGGGATGAATTACCTGAACCTGGAGCGCATGGCCTATTACGTGCACAAGGACACTTACCTGAAAGCACTGGCCGGTCACACCGAAGACTTGCTGAAGGGGTATGAGTTTGCGGATACTGATCATTTTGTAGCCAGTGCCGCTGCGGCGACCCGCTGAGGTCGCCTGGACCATGAATGAAATGAACCCTGTCTTCTCGACCTCACTGGACACATTCCAGATGTCACCGGCGGCGCTGCTCGCGCTTAATGCGATCCTAGCGTTTATGATGTTTGGCGTATCCCTCGGACTGCGCAGCGCGGATTTTCGCCGAGTGCTGCGCAGGCCAGTGGCGCCAATAACCGGCCTGGTGGCGCAGTTCCTGGTGCTGCCGGCAGTCACCTGCGCGGCCACCTGGGCGCTGGACATCAGCCCGGGACTGGCGCTGGGAATGATTCTGGTGTCCTGCTGTCCTGGCGGTACCTTTTCCAATGTGATGACCTGGATCGGGCGTGCCAATGTGGCCACGTCAGTAAGCATGACGGCCATCTCCAGTCTCGCCGCGGTGGTAATGACCCCGTTCAACTTTGCCCTTTACGGCAGCCTCAACCCTCAAACTCGCGACCTGCTGCAAGCCATCGCTCTGCCTGCAGAGAACATGGTGTTGATCGTGGTCATGGTGCTTGCGGTCCCCATGGTGGTGGGGATGGTGGTCGGTGCGCGTTTTCCACGGTTCTCCCAGAGTAGTGAGCGCTACTTCCGTACGGCCTCTCTTTTTGTATTCCTGCTGTTTGTGGCTATTTCCTTCAGCAAACACTGGCAGACGGCTTTGCAGATCGCCGGATCCGTGCTGGTGCTGGTGGTGGTGCACAACGCGTTGGCATTTCTCATCGGGGATCTTTCTAGTCGGGCGGCGCGCTTACCGGTAGGGGACCGGCGTGCCGTAACCATGGAAGTAGGTATCCAGAACTCCGGCCTGGCCCTTGCCATCCTGTTTACCTTTTATCCGCAGGCGGGCGAAATGTTGGTGATCGCCGGTTTCTGGGGCGTGTGGCACCTGGTGTCCGGGCTTTGCCTGGCCGGTTACTGGAGTTATTCCAACAACCGCTGCCAACGACTCGAAGAACAGAAAGTGCGGGCCGTGCAGCCCGATTCGGTTTGACCCACAAAGTGGCAGATCTCGAATAAAAAACGGGTATCCATAACAAAATCGATTTCGCTGCGATGATCGGTCGCAGCCTGGGAAATAAGAGTTAACAATGACTGACAAGCGGGTATTGATTACCGGTGCCGCGGGTTATGTGGGCCGTCTTCTGGGGGAGTCCCTGAATAAACAGATGTCTGTGATGGGTATTGATATCGTGCAGCGTGACGCCGGCTTTCCCATTCTGGCAATGGACATCTGTGATGCGGCTCTGGCGGAACTGTTGCGCGCAGAGCGCATCACGCACGTAGTGCACCTGGCTTCTGTGGTATCGCCCGGGCGTGATCGCGCGCGCGAATACAAGATCGACGTGGAGGGCACGCGGAACGTGCTGGAGGCCTGTGTCAAAGCGGGTGTTTCTCATCTGACGCTGACCAGTAGCGGCGCGGCCTACGGTTATCATGCAGATAACCCGGCCTGGCTGCAGGAGTCTGACCCACTGCGCGGCAATCGAGAATTTGCCTACTCCGATCACAAGCGGCTGGTAGAGGAGATGCTGGCTGAATATCGTCAGCGCCACCCTCAGCTCAAGCAGTTGATATTCCGGCCGTGCTCCATTGTTGGCGCAACGACCAATAGCAAGATCAGTGCACTGTTTTCCGGACGAGGAATTCTCGACCCCGGTGGGCACAATTCACCCTTTGTGTTTGTGTGGGACCAGGATGTGATCGGTGCCATAGAGTACGGAGTCACTCACACTGCCTGTGGTATTTTCAATCTTGCCGGTGACGATGCGCTTACCCCGGCTGAGATCGCGCGACTGTTGAAGAAGCCACTGCGGCGCCCACCGGTGTGGTTGCTGAAATGCATTCTGTCACTCAGTTTCAGTCTGCGTCTTGGCAATGTGCAGCCCGCCCAGGTGATGTTCCTGCAGTATCGCCCTGTCTTGCTCAATCACCGCCTGAAAACAGAGCTTGGTTACCAGCCGCAAAAAACCTCGGCCGAGGCGTTTGCCTATTTCGCCAATAACGCATTGGGAATTTCGGTAAGCGCAGAAGACGCACGGGTTACCCGTTTTGAAGGTACGCCGGCCGAGGCAGTGAAGACACAAGAGCGACAGGGGGAGGCTGCATGAGTTTTTTACGTGGTAAGCGGGTGAACCGCGATCAGGTTGCAGTTGTTACCGGAGCCGCGGGCGGGCTCGGCTGGGCCATGGTGCAACAGCTTGCCGCGCGGGCCCAGGACAGCGGGACGCCCCTGCGTCTGGTGTTGGTGGATATGAATGGCGAAGCGCTGCAGCTGCGCGCGGCAGAGCTAACCCAGTCGGTTGTCACGGTGGATGTGCAGGTGGCGGATCTGTCTGCCGAAGCATCGGTTGCGCAACTTTGTCAGGTGCTGGCCGCCCGCTACCCTCAGGTCGATCTGCTGATCAATAACGCGGGTATCACCCACCGCAGTCTTTCCACCCAGACCAGTAATGCGGTGATTCGCCGGGTAATGGCCGTGGATTACCACGCGCCGGTGGAGCTCGCGCAGGGACTGCTGGCACCGATGCGTGCCGCTGGCGGCTGTGTGGTGAATATCAGTTCCATGGCGGGGTGGATGCCGGTGCTGGGGCGTGCAGGATACTGCGCGGCCAAGAGTGCGCTGCATCAGTATTTTGAAACCTTCCGCGAGGAAGTCCGGGAAGACGGTATTTCCGTGTTGATGGTGTATCCGAGCTTTGTCGCCACCAACATCGACGCCAATGCGCTGTCCGGTGATGGTGGTCGTGCGCAACACGCGCAGAGTACCGTTGGCCAGGTGCGCACCGCGGACTGGATGGCAGCACGTATTCTGAACGCGGTGGCTACCGGCAAAGAGCGCTTGTTCCCATGGGACAAGACCCTGCTGGGTGCCTATCTGTACAAGCTGGCACCGCGTCTCTTCCTGCGCCAGATGGTGAAAAACTTTCGCGTAGAGCTGGAAGAGGGGCGCAAGCTGGCGCGCCAGTCCAGCGCGGTCTGACGCCTGCAGCCGGTAGCGGCTGTGTGTAGCTGCTTTTGACGCTCAGCTTTCCTTGCGAGCGCGTCGCTTTTCCGGCGCGCTCGACCTACAATTCACGCCCTCAATATCGCGAATTCACCTTGTCCGAGGTTTCCTGGGGGCCTTGATGGCACTATTCGATAGCCATTGCCATTTTGATTTTGACGCCTTCGCGGCTGACCGCGCACAGGTATGGGCGCGCTGCCAGGCGCTGGGCATGCAGGGGTTGATCATTCCCGGTGTGAGCATTCCCCAGTGGCGAAACCTGTTCGCGCTCGTGCATTCTGAACCGGGCTGGTTCGGGGCGGTGGGGGTGCACCCCTGGTGGGTTGCTGAACTTGCGCTGGCGCCGTCGGACGTTGGGCGCGCGGTGATTGAGCGGGTGACCCATGAGCGCAAGCGGCGAGCCGGGCCGTCGCGTTGCATTGCGGTGGGCGAATGCGGCCTCGATGCCAATATTGATACGCCCCTCGCCCAGCAGTTGCCGGTATTCGAGGCGCAACTTTGTGCAGCGCAGGAATTGTCGCTGCCAGTGATCGTTCACTGTGTACGCTGTCACGGAGAAGTGCAGCGGGTATTGAAAAACATCCGCCCGCAAAAAGGTGGGGTCATTCACGCATTCTCCGGCAGTCGCGAGATAGCGGAGGAATATATCAAACTCGGGTTTACCCTCGGTGTCGGCGGCACCATCACCTACCAGCGCGCGGCCAAGACCCGCAAAACCCTTGCCGAAGTACCGCTGGACAAGTTGCTACTGGAGTCTGATGCGCCGGATATGCCCCATGCGGGGCGCCAGGGTGAAAGAAACAGCCCGGAATACCTGCCTGCGGTTGCGCAAACACTGGCGGAGTTGCGTGGGATTCCGGTGGACACGGTGATTGCCCAGACGGGAAACAATGCCCGCGCACTTTTCGGGATTTAACCAAACATGTATTTCTCTCCCGAACGTTTCAAACAATATTTCCCGCTCTTCGCTCAGGAGGAGAATCGGGAGCTGGTCTATCTCGACAACGCCGCAACCACGCAAAAGCCTGTCGGTGTCATTGAGGCATTGCACGACTTCTACCTGCACAGTAATGCCAATACCCATCGCTCCAGTCACCGGCTCGCGCGCCGTGCAACGGAGATGGTAGAGCGCGTTCGCCGTGCCGCCGCTGGATTTTTGAATGCCCGCTCGCCCCGTGAAATTGTATTTACCCGCGGTGCGACCGAAGGCTTGAATCTGCTCGCCAACAGTCTGTGCAGCACCTTGGTTGCGGGCGATGAAATTGTTCTGTCCACTGCGGAACACCATGCCAACCTGGTGCCCTGGCAGATGATGGCTGAGCGGCACGGGCTGCGTCTGCGTTTTGTGCCGGATATCGCTGGTGTTCCCCAGTTCGACCGGGTGCATGAAGTGCTGTCTGCGCGCACCAGGGTCGTTTCCGTGACGGCGGGTTCCAATGCACTTGGTTTTCGCACTGACCTGGCGGCGCTGCGAGCGATACTGGATGGCCGAAATTTGTACTGGGTCCTCGACGGCGCTCAGTTGGCCGCGCACGACCAGGTCGATGTGGATGCGATCGGTTGCGATTTTTTTGTTTGCTCGGCGCATAAGTTTTACGGCCCTACCGGGATCGGTCTGGTATTCGGGCGCGAGGAATTGCTGCAGCAACTTCCCCCCTGGCAGGGGGGTGGCGAGATGATCGCCAATGTCGATCTGCTGTCCAGCGACTATGCGGACCTGCCCCACAAGTTCGAGGCGGGTACATCGTCACTGGCGGCGATTGCAGGTCTCGGTGCCTGTATGGCATTTCTGGCACAGCAGGACCGCGTCGCAATGGCGTGGCACGAACAGCAGTTACAGTGTTACTTACACGAACAGCTGTCGCAGATTGCAGAGTTGCAGTTACTCAGTAGCCCGCAGAGCAATCTCGGCATCGTCAGCTTTATTCACCCCCGGTGTGCCGCCATTGACCTGGCGCAGTGGCTGGATGGGCGCGATATCGCGGTGCGGGTAGGACATCACTGTGCGCAACCGCTTATGCAGGCCGCTGGTCACACCGCGACTTTGCGCGCTTCGATAGCGGCGTACAACACACGACAGGATCTCGACCGGTTTATTGCCGCGGTGCGAGAATTTCTTGAGCAGCTGGATGTTGATCAAGAGCCGGTTTGCGCAATGCCTGACGAGGGTATATCCAGTACGCAGTGGCAAGGGGACGATCTTTCGACGCTGGACGCTGAACAGCTGCGCAGGCATCGCAATTGGCAGGATCGCTACCGAACCCTGATGGGGTGGGCCAAGGTGATTCACCGCAAAGACATCATCCGCACATCCGACAACCTGGTGCGGGGCTGTGAGTCCAGTGCCTGGTTGGTGCATCGTCAGGTTGGCGACCGGCATTACTTCGCCGTAGATAGCGATAGCCGCATCGTGAAAGGATTGGGGGCTTTACTGTTATCGCAGTTAGAGGGCTGTCGGTCTGGCGATGTGAGTGCGGTGCAGTTGCAGACGCTGTTCGATGAGTTGGGTTTGGCGCAACAACTGAGTGAATCCCGCGGTAATGGGTTTCGTGCACTGGTACAGCGCGCTTTTGATTTGATGAGTGCGCGCTGAGTTTTTAGTTAACCCGCCTTTCGCGCTTGCTGCAGTAACCGGTCAATCGCTTTCGCTGCCGCGACAAACCCGAAGGTGCCTGTGACCATAGTGGCGGCCCCGAAGCCGCCGCTGCAATCCAGCTTTACCCCATTCTGCATGCTGCTTTTCTGCTGGCACACCTGACCATCGGGCTGCGGGTATACCATGGGTTCGCTGGAATAGATCGCATCCACGCCAAACTGACGTTTGCTGGACTTCTGGAAATTGTGAAAGCGATACAGGTGCTGGCGGACTTTTGCCAACATGGGGTCGCTGACCGTGCGCCCGAGATCGGCGCAGGTGATCTGGGCAGGGTCCTGTTTACCGCCCGCCGAGCCGACGGTAATCAAACGCAGCTTGCGCGCCTTGCAATAGGCAATCAAAGCCGCCTTGACCCGGGCGTTGTCGAAAGCGTCGATAACCAGGTTGATAGAATCCCGTTCCGGTGCCAGTAGCTCGGCAAAATTATCACTGGCGATAAAGTCCTCGACGGTCGCAACGGAAATTTCCGGGTTGATACTGCGCAGGCGCTCCGCCATCACCGAAACCTTGATTCCCCCTACGCTGTGCTCCAGCGCGTGAATTTGCCGGTTCGTATTGGTGATACAGATATCATCCAGGTCGATCAGCGTGATTCGGCCGATTCCGCTGCGGGCCAAGGCCTCTGCCGTCCAGCTTCCCACGCCACCAATTCCGATCACCACCACATGAGCGCCGTGCAGAACCCGCAGGGCATCGGTGCCATAAAGCCTTGCAATACCGCCGAAACGCTGGAGGTAGTTGTCGCTCAGATTGTTCTGGAGCAGAGAGTCGGACATAGGGGTTCCGGTACCACTTACTATTGGATATGAATAATAAACCGAAGGGGAGGGGGCACAGGGCGGAGAAGCCGCCCTGTGGGAAGGGGATCGAATCAGTGCACGTGGCCGTGGTCGATTTCTTCCGGGGTCGCTTCGCGCACGGAAACGACTTCGATGTCAAAGTGCAGCTCGACGCCCGCCAGCGGGTGATTGCCGTTGATGGTTACCTGGTCACCGTCAATATCGATAATCTCAACTTCGATCGGCTGACCCTCGGTGCTCTGGGCGCGGAAAGCCATACCAACTTTCAGCTCTTCCACACCTCCGAATGCGCTCTTCGGCAAAGTCTGGATCAGTTCCGGGTTCTGCGGGCCGTAGCCATTTTCCGGGTCTACGATAACCTTGAACTTGTCGCCGGCGCTCTTGTCCAGCATTTCCTGCTCTAGCCCGGGGATGATATTTCCTACGCCCTGCAGGTATTTCAGCGGCTGGCCACCTTCGGATGTGTCGATCACGGTACCTTCGGCATCTTTCAGGGTGTAGTTGATCTCCACAACACTGTGGTTAGCAATTTTCATTGGCAATCTCTTGTATCTTGAGCGTGAGTTGTAGCGCTTACCGCTTACAGTAGGAAAAGCAAACGGGGATATAGGCTGTGTGAGGGTGCATTGTATGGGGCGGCCTCGGTGGTCGCAACCGAGGCCGGCGGGGGCGGCAAAGGGGGGTGGAGCAGTTGGCGTCGGAGCGTACCTTAACAGGCGATTGACAGCGGTGTTTCACTCCGGTCGTACAGGTCGGTCACGGTACGTACCAGTTGCCCCCCGAAGGATGAGGAAAAACCAAGTTCCAGCAGGCGTGCCTCAAAATATTCCATGAGTGCCTCAAACAAGGCCGGATTCAGGCCTCGGGCAAGAAAGCTGGCACGGGCGCTGTGAACCGGCTCTGCCTGTTCCGACAGGGCGTGGCTGAGAAACAGCGCCTGGCGGGTCGTCTGCTTGGCGTGATCGGATGCGTCTTCGGCAGACAGGTACTTGCCGATGGCCTGGTAAAACTCGCCGACAAGCTGGTCAATAAACGCGCGGCCGCCGATGATGTCGAGCAGGCTGCACTCTGCCTGAATTCGCGGCTCGTTGTGGTCTGTGCACGATCGGAGTGCTGGTACTGCTGATACAACCTGTGGCATGGATGAAATCCCCCTGTGAGACGGTCGATCTAGAGTTATCAGGCGCCCGTTTTTCCTGTAAGTATTTGCTTTTGTAGGCAATTGAGAGAGCGTTATTTACCGCTTTCGCTGAGGTTGGGGCTGCCGGCTTCGATATGGGCGGCAAGATTACGGGATGGAAATACCACTGCCAACTAAATGGCAAGAAATTGTCACACTCTTCCACGGGTGTTTGAGGCCCCGTTTAATTGGGCGCAACAGTGCGGCGCGGTATGCTTCGGGAGTCTATTTTTACGGCATTTTTGGCGGCTTCCGAGTTGTCGGTTAGCTCGTGGGAGTCAGGTGTCATGGGTGGTATATCGGGGCGCGCAGCGTCGGGCTGGTGACAGGGGAATCGCCGCTGGTAAACTTCGCAGCATTCTTTGCAGCACTTTTATCCAGGCGGGACTCTTTAATGGCGAGTATTTTTACCCAAATCATCAATGGCGACCTGCCGGGGCATTTTGTCTGGCGCGACGACGTGGCCGTGGCAATCATGACGATTGCACCAATCAAACCCGGCCACTGTCTGGTAATTCCGGTGGAGGAAATCGATCATTGGGACGATGTGCCCGCGGAGGTGAATGCACACCTCATGAGCGTGGCGGGCAAGGTGGCCAAGGCGCAGAAGCAGGTGTACAGCCCGAAGCGGGTGGGGGTGATGGTGGCTGGTCTGGAAGTGCCCCATACCCATTACCACCTGGTACCAATCAACGAGATCCCCGATCTGGATTTCGCGTTACAGCAACAGGCTGAACCTGAAGTACTGGCTGCAGAGGCGGCGAAGATTCGCCAGGCCCTGGTGGATCTCGGTTACTGCGACAGCACTGAATAATCGCGCCGGGGTCGGTGTTGCTGCGCTGCATCCAAACCCCTTCGCGGTAGCGTCCTACTGGCAATGAACGGAGGTGGCAGCCCCAGGGGCCATCGCATACATCAGCTAATGACCACAGGTAATCGGACCATGGGTTCCAGAATTTCAAGTTTTGCTCGTTTTTTAACCGCTTTGGTGTTGGCGCCACTGTTACTCACGGGGGCTGCGAGTAGCTACGCGGAACAGAGCCGCAGTTTCGCAGCGGAGGGTTTCTCAGCCATTGTCCTGAAGGGCGGTTCCACTCTTGAAGTGGTTCAGGGGCCTGAGTTCTCCGTGACCGCTCACGGGGAGAAAAATGATCTGGAACACGCCAGAGCGGAGGTCAGTGGTAACACCCTGTCTCTATCCGTAGAGTCTGACCGCAAAAGTCTGTTTGGTGTAGTCACCGTCAGCAGTGAGCCGGAAATCGCCTTTCGCGTTACATTGCCGACCATCACTGCCTTACGTGTTACCGGCTCCGGTAAAGCCTCCGCAACCACCCTCGAGAGCGCAGAACTCGATTTACGCGTGACCGGGTCCGGGGTGATTCAGGTGGCGAAAGTGGCGGCAGAGTCACTGAATACCAACGTTACCGGCTCCGGCGACCTCATTCTCGGGACTATTCTCGCTGTGCAGGGGAATACCGGTGTGACAGGCTCGGGCGATGTTCGCATGGACAATTTTATCGGTGAGGCGCTGAATGCGCAGATAAAGGGGTCCGGGGATATGGTTATTGGAGGCAAGGTCGCCGACCTGAAGATCACTGTGATGGGATCTGGTGACTTTGTGGGCCGCAATCTGCAGGCTACCAATGCCGGAGGCACCGTAATGGGGTCGGGGGACATCGTGCTCAAGCGCCCGGCCAGTGAGAATTTTTCGGTGATGGGTTCCGGAGACATCGCGCTTGTAGAGTAGAGTGGTGATACTGGTCGGTGGCCGGCGCGGTTGTGACCTGGAGCGCTGTTTTTGCGTCGCGTATAGGGTCAATGGGGTAAATGGAGTTTGAGTGAGTTCTGAAAACCAGGGTGGTACCGGCAGCGGCCGTTTGCGCGGCTTGAAGAAACAGTTGCGCCGATTGGGAAAGGAGGCGCTGGATAAATCCCACTGGGCTGCCGAACGCCTACTCGACCAGCGTTTGTGTATTGGCATTACCGGCCTCAGCGGGGCCGGAAAATCCACTCTGATCACCAGTTTGATCTATCAGTTGAGCCATCCTGACAGGGCTCAGCTGCCAGGCTTTGCGCCGGCCTTGAATGGTCGTCTGATTGGCGCCGAGCTCCATCCCGCGGTCGACGCCGGGTTACCCCTGTTCGAGTATCAACGCTGCTTAGATGCGCTGACTGCCAATCCTCCGCGCTGGCCAGAATCGACCCGCGACCTCTCCGCCCTGGAACTGCACCTGCACTTACAGAGCCGCCGCCTCGGGCGCAACTACCGACAGAAGCTGATTCTTGAATTCCGCGACTATCCGGGCGAATGGCTGATGGATCTGCCGTTGCTGCGCATGGACTTTACGACCTGGTGCAGGCACCAGAGCGATTTACTGGCGGGGGAGAGTCGTCGCGCACTGGCACCGCTGCTACTGGATCGCCTGGCGAAGCTGGTACCCGAAGCAACCGCGGATCCCCGTGAGCTGGATAGCCTGTGGCAGGATTACCGGCAATTTTTGCGTGACTGTCGCGGCAGTGCCCGGTTGAGTTATCTGCAGCCCGGTAGGGCGCTGCTCGACAATGACGAGTATGGATTTTTCCCGCTACCGGCACTGGCGCATCAGAACGCCACAGAACTGGCGGCGCTGCCGGAGAACAGCAATTACCGTGTCCTCGAGGCCCGTTACCGGGAATATGTGGAGGCCCGGGTAGCGCCGTTTGTAGATAGCCATTTTCGTCATCTGGATCGCCAGCTGGTACTGGTGGATCTGATCGGAACACTGTTTGCCGGCGAAGACGCATTGGAAGATATGCGCAAGGCGTTCGGGCATATTGCCGATACCTTCCGCTACGGGAGGAATAGCCTGTTGCGTAAATTGTGGCGGCCGCGTATCGACCGGCTTGTATTCGCCGCAACCAAAGTGGATCAGGTGCTGGCGGCTGATCACGACGCATTGCGCCAGTTGTTGGGGCAGCAGCTGCAGCAGGTGTTTTCCGGAGCGCGCCACCGCGGGCTACCCCTTTATTGCGAGGCCATCGCCGCAGTGCGCTGTTCAAATGAAAATGTGCGCGACGGGCGGCGCATGTTGGTGGGGCATGGTATGGATGGCCGCTATCTCGGCTTTGAGAACGCAGAAATCCTCGCCCACCTGCCGCAGGAAGCTGACTGGCAACATTACAATGGTGGCTTGCCCCCGCAGTTGCGACCGCCGTTGGGCATCGGGCGGGAGGGCTATATGCCGCATATACGAATCGATGCGCTACTGAATCTACTGCTGGGAGACAAGGTGTGACGGATTTGCCCGACGATAACGCCATTCCTGCCGGTAAAGCTCCCGGAGGGCGCAATGAGCCCCGACGTCAGACCCGCATCGAGAATCTGGATGCCGAGGAGCCAGCCCTGCGCGAGCGTGCCAGTACCCGGGTGGAATCTCTCGCCGACGAGCCCGAGCAGCTGCCGCGCTCGATCACAACCGGTGAGTCCCTGCCCAACACCATTTCCTTTTCCGAGCTGCGTCTACCGGTATTCCGCTTGCGCCTGTGGAAGCCGGCACTACTTGCTGCACTGGCTCTCACGTTTGGAGCCGTGTTCTGGGAGTTGCGGCAGTTTTTCTACTGGGCAGCCGATATGCACTGGAGCCTCGGGCTGTTGGCTGGGGTCATTATTGGCGCGCTGGTGCTAACTATGGCCAGTGCGGTGTGGGAGTATTTTCGCGCAGGTAAACCGCTGCGCAAACTACAGAAAACCCAGCAGCTCGCCGCCGAGGTGCGCGATAGTCGCGCCACTGATGCGGTTGAGCCGCTTAATCAGCAGTTGCGGGAGCTGTTTGACGGCAAGCCGCAGGGGGCGCTCTTGGCCAGAGTGCAGGAAGAAACGCCGGATTATTTCGATAACAGCGAACTGCTCAAGCACCTGGAACTCAACTTTTTTGAGGCGCTGGATCAGGAGGCATTGCGACGTATCGTGCGGCATGCCACTACCACGGGTGCTCTTGTAGGGTTGAGCCCTTTCACGACGCTGGATGTTCTGGTGGCGCTGCGTCAATCCATGCGCATGATCGACGATGTTGCCCAGATTTATGGCGTGCGCCCTTCCATCGTGGTGCGCTGGCGACTGTTTAAGAAAATACTGGCGCTGGTGGCCTATAGCGGCGCGAGCGAATATGCCGTGAGTGAGCTGTGGCCGGAGCTGGTGGGCGATAGTATGTTGAGTACCGTGTCTGCGCGGTTGGGGCAGGGCATGGGGGCGAGCCTGTTTATGGCGCGTATTGGCCTCGCCGCGGTGCACAGTTGTCGGCCGATCCCGTTTTCCGAAAAGCAGCGTCCGAGACTCGGAGCACTCACGCGCAGAATCGCCGCCAGCCTCAAGGAGCGGCTTCTGGGGCGCGACCCAGGGGGGGTGCCAGATATCTTAGTGGCCGAGATGGCAAAGGGGGCGGGCGAGCGCGAGCCGGTGGCTCGCCAAACAGGGAAGGAAGGGGGGTGATCGCGTTCAGCTGACTGCGCGCAGAACGCCCCCCCCTTGTATGGATGATTACTGGAACTGCTTTTTCATCAAGATGCGGGTGTGGTGCTGATCCATCAGCTCCGCGAGTGTCTCGTAGCGGCTTTTGATAAACGGGTGCGGATTATTCGCCCCGGACTCGTCCGGGTATTCGACCCCTTCCCGTACCAATTGCAGTTCCTTGGCAAGGGCATCAATGGCTGCAAAGATGTCCTTGGTGTTCTTCTCATCGTGGAACACGTGGACACTGGCAGTATCCTTGAGGTAGGCGTCGCATTCTGACAGCCACTCCGAACGCTGCTTGAGGAAATTGATGGTATTGCGAATACCACCCTTGTACTCCGGCTTAAAATTCTCATTAACGTACTTGCCCAGGCTTCGCATCCCGGAGTCAACGAACTGTTCTACCAGTCCGTCGCAGTAGCTCTCGGTGAGATAGGACGGGTGAGCGTTGGCAGCGGCGTGTCCGGAGGTCATCAGGAGACCGAGTGTCATGGCGGCACTCAGCGCCTGTGTTACCTTCCGGCGTAGAGTCGGCTGGCTGGATTGAGTTACGTGTGCTGTTTTTGGTTTTGGCGTTTTCATTTTCGAGTGCCTTGCTGTTGTTTTCGCTATCAGGCTTGTTATTGTGATAAACATCACATAAGTATCTAAACGCCAGTCTTATGTCAACGGCTTTTAAGTTCGAAATGTCACTTATGTGCCAATTGCGGAACCAGTCCGCGTTTCCCTCGGCCATTTCGTGGTGATATGGGTAGTTTTTTCGGCAAAAGGAGTGAGTTTTGTCAGAATTTGATTTTGATCTTTTCGTGATTGGTGCCGGCTCGGGCGGTGTGCGCGCTGCGCGCATGGCGGCTGCGGCGGGCATGCGTGTGGCGGTTGCGGAGGATCGGTATATGGGCGGAACCTGCGTGAATGTCGGCTGTGTGCCCAAAAAACTCTTTGTGTATGCCAGCAGCTATCGCGAAACCTTCGAGGACGCCGAAGCCTATGGTTGGCAAGGCCAGGTGGGCGCCGAGTTCGTGTGGCCGACCCTGCGTGACAATAACGCGAAGGAAGTGGCGCGCCTCAATGGTATTTACCGGAATCTGCTGGGTACTTCCGGCGTCACCATTATTGATGGTCGTGCAAAGCTGAGTGGCAAACAGCAGGTATCGGTTGGCGAGACTCAATACTCGGCGGAGCGTATTCTGATTGCGACCGGTGGCTGGCCCTTCGTGCCGGAATTTCCGGGCAGTGAGTACGTTATTACTTCCAACGAAGTATTCTCCCTCGAGGTGTTTCCCAAGCGGGTGCTGGTGGTCGGCGGTGGCTATATTGCCGTAGAGTTCGCCGGGATTTTCGCCGGGCTCGGTGCAGAGACCCATCTGTCCTATCGTCGGGACCTGTTTCTGCGTGGATTTGATAATGATGTGCGTCGCTTTGTGCGCGACGAAATGGCAAAGAAATCCGTGCATCTGCACTTTGAGCATCATGTTGAGTCCATTGAGAAGTGTGCCGATGGCAGTCTTCGGGTGTGCGACAGTGACGGCAATGTGCTGGAAGTGGATGCGGTGCTTTACGCCACCGGGCGCAAGCCCAATACAGCCGGGCTCGGCCTGGAAAAGCTTGGGGTCGTGGTGCATAAGGACGGCACCATCGGCGTGGATGACAATTTCCGCAGCAGTGTCACTTCCATTTATGCGTTAGGTGATGTGACTGGGGGGCCGGAACTGACACCCGTGGCCCTGGCGGAGGCGATGGCGTTGGTGAAACACTGGCAGAGTGGCAAGACCGCGGAAATTGATTACAACAATATTCCTACCGCTGTGTTCTGTCAGCCGAATATCGGCACTGTAGGTCTGACCGAAGAGGAAGCTCGCCAGGCAGGTATTCCTGTGCAGGTGTTCCGATCTGATTTCCGCGCAATGCGTCACTCGGTCAGTGGGCGCGATGAGCGCACGCTGATGAAGTTGATTGTGGACCGCAGCAGCGACAGGGTAGTCGGTGCACATATGGTGGGCCCTGATGCAGGGGAGATTATTCAGGGGCTGGCGGTCGCGATGAAGGCCGGTGCGACCAAAGCTGTATTTGATCAGACGATCGGTATACACCCGACCGCAGCGGAAGAGTTCGTGACCATGCGTACTCCAGTGGCGGATTGACGCATTCGTTTGGTGATGTATGAACAAGGCGGGGTATTACCCCGCCTTTTTGGTTGGACATCTGCAGGGGCCTGGAGCCCACTGCGGGAAAATTTTGTCAGTGTGTTCAGTCTGTCTGAGCTCGGTTGGGGAGCGGTTTACTACTCCTCGGTGACAGCCTCTACCTGCGGCATTTGGTGGCGACGGGTTTTGCGGCGGTCGCCACGTTCTTTCAGGCAGCGCTCAGCAGAGCTGAAGGCGCCATTGACCGCTCGGTGAATGGAGTCGCTCTCATTGGTGATGGTGACTGGGTTGCCGCTCACGGCGAGCTCAACGGAAGCTTTGTACTGCTTTCCTTTGTGCTTGTGTTGATGGGGGGCTTCGAGGACCACACGGCTTCGTATGATATCGCCACAATAACGTTCCAGCTTGTCCAGCTTTCTGGAGACCGTGTCTGCGAGGGCGACAGATTTGTCGATGTCGCGGAACACAATGTTATCGTAGGGCGCAGATTTCATGGGCACATACCTCCGGTTATAAAGGGTCCATGCAGGCCGCGATGCGCGGTTTGCTGAAAGAAGGTAGGGCGCCCTGTAGGGAGAAAATGACGGGGTTGAAGATTTGGTCACCAGAGGTCGCGGAGTAGTGGCTGCAATTGCAGCCTGTATAAAGTTTTGCGCTCGGGCCGGTTTTCAACCAGGTCAGGACTAACTCCCTGTGATCCATAATGCGATTCTCAGAAAAAAAATCAAGCACCAGAATCAATAAAATGTCATAAATATTTGCTAGTAATCGGGGAACTTTTCAGCGGGAAAGAAACTGCGAACTGAGGCACAGGTCACTCAATGCCCAGCATTCTAGTTGGCATGGTCATTGCTGCGTAAAAATGTGTGGGGTAAATTTGTCAGGTACATGAGAAAATGTGCCTGAGGGCGACTTTAGGCCGATTGAAGTCCTGTAGTGGGACCTTTTGATCGCCGGGTTGCTCAATATTCATACTGTCGGCGCCGAAAAGTGGTCGCTCGGCACATCAAGAGCGTCCGGGAAGGTATTTTGCGGTCGCTCTCTCGAAGTAAAAAATCAAACAATGGATTTTGACAATGGTGGTAAACCGTGGCCGCTCGCTGCTGATTGCGGGCCTGTTGGGGGTGATTGGCTGGAATTCCGCGCTGCAGGCAGCTTCTTCGCTGACCGCGGAGCAGAACAAGCTTGCGCGTATGGAGCAGGTTCAGGAAAACCGACTGGTCGAGTTGGAAGATGTTGAGAACGAAATGCTGGCTTATGAGTACAAGCTGCAACGTGCTCAGGAAGCGCTCAGCAAGGCGCGGGAAAACTATCAGCAGAGCCTGATGGAATTGAAGGCGGCGGAGCGCGAGCACAAGGGTGCGCCGAGCACCGATACCGAGCGCGCCCTGCACAAGGCGCGCCATGCGCACGATATGGCGGAACGCGGTGTCGATAGCCGCAACCGTCGCGTTGAGATTATTCAATCCAACTTCGCCGAGCTGGAGCTGCGGCTGCAAGAATCCCGCGAGTCGGTTGCGGGTGGCAAGGCTCGCCTGGCCAGCCAGCAGGCGCTGGTGGACACAATGGTGAAGGCCATGCTGTCGGAGGCAAACACCAAGGCGAAGGCGCAGGCGAAGAAAGCGGAACAGGTGAAAAGCGCCCCGCCGGCGGTGGCCATGTCGCAACCGAATATTCCAGAGCCGACACTGGCTTCCCTGGCGCCTGTTGAGGCGGCACCGGTTGCGGATGAGCCCTCTGCCGAGGACGCGTCGGTGAGAGAGATCGACCCTGAGCTGCTGGATTATGTACGTGGAGAGCGCGAACGCCTCGAGAAGCTGCTGGGGGAACTCGACGAGGGGGAAGATGGCAAGCACACTTTCCGCAATCTGACGTTAAAGCCATCGGGAGAGGATTCCATTGAGTTCGAATTTCTCGGTCAGAACCAGTACAAGTTGATTGCCCCGGTCAGCGCCGGACGTCAGACCTATAAAATCAATTCCTGGCGTTTCCGCCGGACTATTCCTTCTGATGATGACGGCGAGCGGTACGTGTTTATTTTTGACGCCCGTCGTCTATCGCGCCCGCGCCTGGTCATGTACCCCGAGTATGTACTGTCTTATCTCGACTGACAGGTCAAACTTGCGCCCCTAATGCTTGTGCGGGGGTGCCGCCAAAAGCCCGCCGGTCTGATCGCCGGCGGGCTTTTTTGTGCCTGTTTTGTGCCTGTTTTGTCCCTAGGGAACCTCTGATTAAGTCCCTAAGTTTTCGCTTCGGGAATCGAGGGTCCCGTTAACGGCAGTGTCAGTAGAGGGCGGTACTGGCTGCCACCGGGCGCGAGCAGGCTCTGGTAGAGCGTCAGGTTGTCCAGTGCGCAGGTGAAGTCTGCCGGGATGGGGGCTGGCTGGGAAAAGCCCGCTGCGCTGCGTGCAAGGGTGAAGTGTGGGCGAAATGACTTTCGCTCGGGTTTTTTTCCGGTAGCGCTCATGAGTGCCTGACATGCCTGGTGCAAGTCGGTTAGTCCAGGTGAGGGAAGTAGTTCCGCTGCGAATAGTGCAGCGCGCTTTTTGGGAAACGGGTGTGCACTGACAATTCTCCCGCAAAGAGGGGGCGATAGGCTGGCGATCTCCTCCATCCGCTGCTCTATTGCGTCCAGGTGGGACGGGTCCGTTTCGCCGAGAAATACCACGGTGAGGTGCCGGTTGCCATGGCTGGTCCAGCGAACTTTTCTCGGTATGCCGCGCAGCTTCGCTTCGCGGCAGATTCCGTCAAGAAAGCGCTGGGTACTCTGATCTGGAGTAACTCCTACAAACAGTCGGATCAAATCGGAGGCCGGGGCCTTTCGATGTGTGCGCACATTTTTTTGCATATTTTTTGGGTTTGGATCTTGAAGCCGAAACAGGCGGCCCTATATCTATGGGTAAGGGAGCAGGCTCGACAGAGGTGCTCCTGAAATACTGGTCAGCGCTCGCTATCGGGACAGCACCAGTCAATAACCGCCCGGTACAGAAGCGAGGCTTCACCAAGGTACGGGCAGCTTCCAAATATTGCTCTGAATTGAGGATATGACAATGCGTAATATCGATTTTTCTCCACTTTATCGCTCTGCAATTGGCTTCGATCGTCTGGCTAGCCTGCTGGATTCCATGAACAGTGCCGAACAGAATCAGCCAGCCTATCCCCCTTACAATATCGAGTTGACCGGGGAGGATGCTTACCGGATTTCCATGGCTGTGGCGGGGTTTGAGCAGTCAGAGCTGGATATCCAGGTGGAGCAAAACCGCCTGACCGTCAGTGGTAAAAAACCTGCGGACGAGAACCAGCGTAATTTCCTGCACCGCGGTATTGCTGCGCGCAATTTCGAACGGCGCTTCCAGTTGGCTGACCACGTGAGAGTGGTGGATGCTCAACTCTCCAACGGGTTGCTGCATATTGAGCTGGTGCGCGAAATTCCGGAGGCGATGAAACCTCGGAAAATAGAAATTTCCGGTGGTAACTTACTTCAGGCCAGTCCGTCAGGCCCGCAAGCTGTTGCCGAGGACGACGAGCAAGGCAAGGACGAGCAAGCCGCCTGATCGTGGATTCGTCGCAAACGAACCAGAATGGGCTGGCGTCGTCAGCGTCTTGCCCCCTGTGCCGCCTTCGGGCGGCACAGCCGTTTCTATACCACCGGGATCGCTTAAAAAAGGGGTATCGCGCCGTTGCTGAGGCCGGATCTCGGCTGTACTTTCAATGTGCTGGTTGTTCCCTGGTATACGTACCCCGTCAGTTTCACCTCTCTCCAGCGCAAGAAAAAGCCTACTACGATCTGCACGAAAACAGCCTGGAGGATCCCGGCTATGAAACGTTTCTGGGCCGATGTGCCGATCCGTTAATTTCTGCTTTACCTGCGGCTGCGGAGGGATTGGATTTTGGTTGTGGTCCGGCGCCTCTGCTGGCCCGCTTGCTTGAAAACGCCGGCCACCGCGTGGCGACTTACGATCTTTACTATCAGCCGGATGCAACGGTGTTGGCGAGATCCTACGATTTTATTGTCAGCACCGAAGTGGTAGAGCACCTGAGTGCACCGGGTGATGTAATCGAGATGTTGTGGCAGCGGGTGCGGCGGGGAGGGGTGCTTGCGCTGATGACCAAGCTCGTTGTCTCCAGAGAGCGTTTCGCCAGCTGGCATTATATTCGCGATCCCACTCACATCGCTTTTTTCAGTCGCGACACTTTTTCCTGGTTGGCTGCGCATCTGGGGGCCGAGCTGGAATTTGTCGCGTCTGATGTGGTTTTTTTGCGGCGGCCGGTTTGACCGGGTCAGGTGTTGACTCGAAACAGTTTTGCCCGCACGGTCGTACGGTACTCGCTGGGGGTGGTGGATAAGAATTTTTTGAACAGGGCGGTAAAGTGCCCCATGTCCTGGTAGCCCACCTTCTCGGCAATTTCATTTACCGATAGATTGCTTGACTGTAATAATTCTCTGGCCATGTCCACGCGTACATTCTGCAGATACTGCAGGGGTGTTTGCCCGGTTGCCAATTTGAAGCGGCGATTGAAGGATCGCACGCTCATGTCGAATGTTTTCGCCACTTCACTCAGTTTTACGTCATCGCTGCAGTGCTGCTTCAGCCATGTCTGAGCCTGTACGATGTCTTCGTCCGGATGCAGGTGCACCGCACCCTCTGAGTAGGCAATTTCTTCAAAGGGGCGACGGATTTCGTGGGAAAAGTTGCGCTCAACATGGCTCGCCACTGACGGACCGTAAAGTTGCCGGATCAGGTGCACCGTTACATCCGCCAGCGCGTTCACACTGGCAGCGCAGAACAGCTTATCGGTCTGGGTAATAAAATACTGACGTTTGAGTTTTACTTGCGGATAGTCTGCGGCAAACCGCTCAAAATAATGCCAATGAGTGGTGGCCGGCTTGCCGTCCAGTAGTCCGGCCTCTGCAAGAAAACACACGCCGGTACCAACGGCGCTGATCGCGGCACCTTTGCACGCCTGATCGTTGAGCCAATCCAGTAGTGGTGTGCTTCGCTTGAGTGCCGGGCGGGGATTTCGCCACAGCGCGGGGAGGTAGACGATATCGCTATCGGGGACCTGGGCAAGGGCCATGTCTGGCGCTAGATTGAATCCGGAACGCGATCTTACCGGGGCGCCATCGACACTTGCGGTGATCAGTTTCAGAGGGGTGGATTTTCCCTCTGCCCGTGCCCGGCTCTCTGCCCCGCGCAGCATTTCCAGGGGCAGCATTGTGCCGGTGGATAGCATTTGGTCAATCAGCAGGAAAGTGACGGTGGGCATCAGGTAACTCTCTGGGGTAACTCTCTAGGGTAGCGTGGAATTCAGTACTGCAGTCGACCTTGTGGCACGACCGCAGGATAGTGATGTGTTCAGCACTATTCGCCGCACGTTCTCCGCCGCCACCGGGCCTCGTACCAATGCAGCCCGGCGGGTGTACAGGCGCAATGGCCAGATGGTCAAAATTGCTGGCCAGTATGCCCATAACGAGGCCGAATCGCCAGCCCCTAAACTGGCGCACATCCGATTTTACCGGGTCAATTTGTTTCGTATTTCCGTATCAGGCTGGAGGTCAGGATGCAGCGCCTACCCGTTATCACTGCGTTTGGGGGATTTAACCCGGCAGGTCGCAGTTCCTTCCACCGCGGCTACAAGCGCGTGGTGTTGGATAGTCTCGGGGCGGAAGAGCGCACCGATGTACTATCTGACCTGGCGGCACTGATGGGCCTGCGCACGGGCGCGGAGGTTACAGGTCCCCTGGGTGCAGAGCTGGAACAGCGGGTGCTGGAGGGTACCCTGGTGCGAGCACTTGAACCGCGGTTCTACGATTATCGCCAGTGCCACTTCCATCAGCCGGCTTCTCTGGCGAGTACTGAAGGCTTTACTTTTGAGATGTCTGCACGTCAATTGCCAAACCCGCTGCCAGCGGATTGGCAGGTAGAGGCGCTTGAGGCCGGACGGGTAAAAGTGCGTGCCGGCAGCCTGTCGGTGATGCTTGATAGTCACCGGGAAATTGCGGTGGCGTCTGCGGGACAGTTGCCCACCGGCTTTGAGCCGGGCGAGCAGTACAATTCCCGGTTCCATCCCCGGGGCCTGCAGTTGGCGATTCTCGGCGCCTCCGATGCGGTGCAATCACTGGGAATCGACTGGGGCATGGTCGCCGAAAAGGCCGGGCCCGACAAAATTTCCGTTTATGCCAGTTCCGCCATGAGCCAGTTAGATCCCAATGGCAACGGTGGCTTGTTGCAGTCGCGCCTGCGCGGTGGCCGTGTCAGCTCCAAGCAGCTGGCGCTGGGTCTCACCAGTATGCCGGCCGATTTTGTGAATGCCTATGTGCTGGGCAGCGTGGGAACTACTGGTGCGGTTGCCGGTGCTTGTGCAACTTATCTCTACAATCTGCGCTCGGCGGTGGAAGATATTCGCTGTGGCCGCGCTCGGGTTGCGGTTGTGGGGGCTGCGGAAGCTCCGCTGGTGCCGGAAGTGGTCGATGGCTACGCCACCATGGGTGCTTTGGCCAATCTGGATGGGCTGCGCAAAATATTCGGCGAGAATATCGATTTCCGCCGCGCCAGTCGCCCATTTGGTGACAACTGCGGCTTTACCCTGGGCGAGGGTAGTCAGTGGGTGGTGCTGATGGACGATGAGCTGGCTCTTGAGCTGGGTGCGCCCATTCACGGGGCTGTCGCCAATGTCTTCGTCAATGCCGATGGGCCCAAAAAGTCCATATCTGCGCCAGGCCCGGGTAACTATCTGACGGTGGCGCGCGCCATGGCGGAAGCCCGGGCGATTCTCGGTGAAGAAAGCTTGCGCCAGCGCAGTTTTGTGCAGGCACATGGTTCCAGCACCCCGCAAAACCGGGTTACTGAGTCAGCAATTTTTGATCGCCTGGCGGCGGCTTTCTCGATAAAAGAGTGGCCAGTGTGTGCGGTGAAGGCGTTTGTGGGGCATACCGTGGCGGCCGCCAGTGGGGATCAACTGATCACCAGCCTGGGCGTGTTCAACCGCGGTATCCTGCCCGGTATCACCACCATTGATCGGGTAGCGGAGGATGTGCATCACGAGCATCTTGCTCTTTCTTTGACGCATGTGGAGCGCGACCCTGAGACTCTGGATGTGGCATTCCTTAACTCCAAGGGGTTTGGTGGTAACAACGCGACAGCCAGTGTGCTTGCGCCCCATGTTACCCGGCGCATGCTCACCAAGCGTCACGGCCAGGCTGCATTTACCGCATACCAGAAGCGCAATGAGGCGGTAGCGGAACAGTCTGCGGCCTACGATGCGCGTGCCAGTCGCGGTGATCTCAACGCCATTTACCGATTCGGTGAAGGTTTGATCGATGAGGCTGCCATTGAGATGGATGCCCATACACTGACGCTCCCCGGTGGGGCTGGTGCCATTTCTCTGGATGCGGACAACCCCTTTGCGGATATGGTCTGAGTAGGTCCGATGCTGGCCCGTGAGAGCGGGTCAGCATCGGTACCTTCGGCAGAGTATTCCGCTGTCTGCCGCTTCGCGCGCCTATCCCGACTTTCCTCACTTCATTGCTCGCCCCACGGGCTCCCCCAACAGCCGCTTTTTCCCGCTATGCTTGCTGCGCACACCGCTGTTGCCGGGGTGAGCCCACGTAGAAATAAATTCCCCGGTTCGTGAACGATTGGGTCAGATTTTGATCGGAATGGGTGCAAGACCACAATATTTGCACCTGCATGCACCGAACCGGACAGTGGATATGGCAGAAATGGTATTCAAACACACGTTTGAATCTGGCTATACTTGGCGCGTTGACTGATTTCGGACAGTGCGTCATCAACTGGCAACACGAGTGCCGCACGCTGTTCGCGGCGAGTCCTATCTCAGTCTTGCACAACCCGACCCCCGGACCGGTCCATTGATACCAATGACACCGGGTCACCAATCAATGAGGTCAATAATGTTATTTAGTGGCAAAGCGCTATCCGTGCAGATGCTGGAAAACGGCATCGCGGAACTGAAATTCGATCTGGAAGGCGAGTCCGTCAACAAATTCAATCGTCTCACGGTATCGGAGTTTTCCGACGCTCTGGATGCGATTGAACAAGTGGGCGATATCAAAGGCTTACTGCTGACCAGTGGCAAGAGTGTATTCATCGTCGGTGCCGACATTACCGAATTTGGAGGAGCCTTCTCCGCCGGTCCGGAAGGCATCGCCGAACTGATGAACAAGAACAACGAGAATATCAATCGCCTGGAAGACCTCCCGTTCCCCACAGCGGTAGCCATCAACGGTTACGCACTGGGCGGCGGCTTCGAGGTCTGCCTGGGTTGTGACTTCCGTGTAATGGGCGACAAAGCCAAGGTGGGCCTGCCAGAAGTAAAACTGGGCCTGATTCCCGGTTGGGGTGGCACCGTGCGTCTGCCGCGCGTCGTCGGTGTTGATGTTGCGGCCGAGTGGATTGCGGCGGGTAAAGAGCAGCGTCCGGATGCGGCGCTGACCGCTCATGCGGTGGATGCGGTAGTTCCGACCGACAAGCTGAAAGACGCCGCGCTGAAATTGCTCGAACGCGCCATTGCCGGCGAGTTGAATTATGAGAAGCGTCGCGAGATCAAGAAGTCGCCGATCCCGCTGAACGACACCGAAGCACTGATGGCCTTCTTCACTACCAAGGCGTTTGTCGGCCAGCAGGCGGGGCGCAATTATCCGTCGCCGGTGAATGCGGTGACTTCTATCGAGCAGGGCTACAAAGTCGATCGCGAAGAAGCCCTGAAGATTGAGCAGCAGCAGTTTATTGCCAGTGCCCAAACCGAAACCGCCAAATCTCTGGTGGGTCTGTTTCTGAGTGATCAGAAAGTGGGCAAGGTGGCAAAAGGCTGGGAGAAAAAGTCGGACAAGGATATCGAGCGCGCTGCGGTACTGGGCGCCGGTATCATGGGTGGTGGTATTGCCTACCAGTCTGCCTACAAAGGCACGCCGATCAAGATGAAGGACATCGCTCAGGACGGCATCGATCTGGGTCTGAAAGAGGCGGGCAAACTGCTTACCAAGCTGGTTGATCGCGGTCGCATGACCCCGGCGAAAATGGCTGAGACCCTGAACCGCATCGAGCCCACTCTGAGTTACGACGGTTTTGACAATGTCGATATTGTTGTCGAGGCCGTGGTGGAAAACCCGAAGGTGAAGCACGCGGTGCTAAAAGAAGTGGAAACCAAGGTGACCGACGATACCGTCATAGCCTCCAACACTTCCACCATCTCCATTGACTCCCTGGCGGAGCCACTGTCCCGCCCGGAAAACTTCCTCGGCATGCACTTTTTCAACCCGGTGCACAAAATGCCGCTGGTGGAAGTGATTCGCGGTGAGAAGACCTCCGAAAATGCCATTGCACGCGTTGTGGCGTATGCCAACAAGATGGGCAAGAAGGCCATCGTGGTGCGCGATTGTCCTGGGTTCCTTGTAAACCGCGTACTCTTCCCGTATTTCGCTGGCTTCGCCATGCTGGTGCGCGACGGCGCGGATTTCCAGCAGGTGGACAAGGTGATGGAGCGTTGGGGCTGGCCAATGGGCCCGGCTTACCTGATGGATGTAGTCGGTATTGATACCGGTGTGCACGCTGAGCAAGTGATGGCGGAAGGCTTCCCGGACCGCATGGGTAAATCCTTCACTGCTGCTTCTGATGTCATGTATGAAGCGGGTCGTTACGGTCAGAAAAATGGCAAAGGTTTCTACGTCTACGAAGAAGACAAAAAAGGTCGTCCGAAGAAAGTGGCAACCGATGAGGCCTATGAGCTGCTGAAGCCCCACGTTGCCGAGCGCCGTGAGTTTGAAAACGAAGAGATCATCGAGCGTATGATGGTGCCGATGGCGACCGAGCTCGCCCGCTGCCTGGAAGAAGGTATTGTGGATTCTCCTGCGGAAGCGGATATGGCGCTCATCTACGGCATCGGTTTCCCGCCGTTCCGCGGCGGCATTTTCGCTTGGCTGGACAGCATTGGTCTCGATACCTTCGTGAAAATGGCCGAGAAGCACAGCGACCTGGGTCCGCTGTATGAGCCGACCAAAGGTATGCGTGAAATGGCTGCCAGCGGCAAAACCTACTACGGCGACAAGTAAGGAGAGTTTCCATGAGTCTGAATCCTAGAGATGCCGTAATCGTCGACTACGCGCGCACCGCCATGGGTCGATCCAAGAACGGTGTTTACCGCAACGTGCGTGCGGACGACATGTCTGCAGAACTGCTGAAAAAATTCCTGCAGCGCAACGACAAGCTGGACCCGAAAGAAATCGATGACCTGATCTGGGGCTGCGTAATGCAGCGCGACGAGCAGGGTTTCAATGTGGCGCGGTTTATTCTGCTGCGCGCGGGTCTTCCGCACACCATTCCGGCGCAGACTGTAAACCGTCTGTGTGGCTCTTCCATGTCGGCGCTGCACACTGCGGCGGCGAATATCCAGGCCGGTGTTGGTGATGTGTACGTGGTCGGTGGCGTAGAGCACATGGGCCACCTGAACATGATGGAACATGTGAGCCCCAACCCGATGCTGGGGCGCAACATGGCCAAGGCCGCCGGTTCCATGGGTATGACCGCCGAATACCTGGCAATGATGCACGGTATCCAGCGCCAGCAGATGGATGAATTTGGCGCCCGCTCTCACCAGCTGGCCGCCAAGGCTACCAAGGAAGGTAAGTTCAATCGCGAAATTATCGCGATCGAGGGACACGATGAAGACGGCGTGCCGATGCTGGTGGAAACCGACCAGACCATTCGCCCGGATACTACTGCGGAGGCGCTTGCCCAGTTGAAGCCGGCATTCGATCCGAAACATGGCCAGGTGACTGCCGGAACCTCCTCGCAGATTACCGACGGCGCTTCCGTGATGCTGGTGATGTCGGCGGAGCGTGCCCAGTCTCTCGGTCTGACGCCGATCGCCAAAGTGCGTGAGATGGCATTGGCTGGTGTGGATCCTTCCATCATGGGTTACGGCCCGGTTCCCTCCACGCAGAACGCGTTGAAGCGTGCCGGCCTTACCATCGAGGATATTGACAAGCTGGAATTGAACGAGGCCTTTGCGGCGCAGGCGTTGCCGGTGCTGAAGGACCTGAATCTGCTGGACGTCATGGACGAAAAGGTAAACCTCTACGGCGGTGCGATCGCCCTGGGGCACCCCTTCGGTTGTTCCGGTGTGCGTATCACCGGAACCTTGCTGTCCGTCATGCAGAATGAAGGCGGTAATCTCGGCGTTTCGACCATGTGTATTGGTCTGGGGCAGGGGATTACCACGATTCTCGAGCGCGTCTAAGTCGCCGGGATTCGCGTATGAGATCAGGGCGCCTGCGGGCGCCCTGATTGTTTTCGGCGTACTTATTGAAGCCCTGTGTCCACTGTGGCACAATCTGCTCCCCTCGCTGGACGTGCAGCCTGTTTTTTTCTAAAAGTTCAGGGAAATCAAAGGCTTATCCGCGAGTGTGTCGTTGGGGACGTGGTGGAATTGGTAGACACGCCAGATTTAGGTTCTGGTGCCGCAAGGTGTGAGAGTTCAAGTCTCTCCGTCCCCACCAATCAGGAATTTTGCAGTCCGTGCTCATTCGGTACCTTCAACGCGCTTGCGAAGTGCGCTCAGGGAGGTAGTGGCGCGGGCTGTTTGTATTTGGCGGCCGAACAAGCATCGGCGCAACGCTAATCGCTGGTGCGGGCAAGCATTCCCGTAGCCCGGCATTCAGTGAAGAGAAGAGTCTCACGAGGATTAACATGCAGGTTTCCATCGAAACAACTTCCGGTCTGGAACGTCGCTTAACCGTCAATCTGCCGGCAGAAGTGGTTGATAAGGAAGTAGACAAGCGCCTTCAGCAAGCGGCAAAGACCGTGCGCATCAACGGCTTCCGTAAAGGCAAGGTGCCGATGAAGGTTGTGCGTCAGCGTTTTGGTGCTGGAGTTCGTCAGGAAGTGCTGGGCGAAGTAATGAGCCGCTCTTTCTACGACGCTGTTCAGAAGGAGCAGGTTAAGCCGGCTGGTCAGCCGAGCATCGAAGCCAAGAATGTGACCGAAGGTGAGAATCTGGAGTACGTAGCGACCTTCGAGGTTTATCCGGAAGTTGAGCTGGCGGACCTGTCAGAAATCGCCGTTGAGCGTCCCGTGGCTGAAGTAACCGATGCGGACGTGGACAATATGATCGACGTTCTGCGTAAGCAGCAGTCTGGCTGGAAAGAAACCAAGCGCAAGGCTCAGAAAGGCGACCGCGTAACCATCGACTTCGTTGGCCGCAAAGACGGCGAAGAGTTTGAGGGTGGTAAAGCCGAAGGTCAGCAGCTGGTGTTGGGTTCTGGCAGCATGATTCCCGGTTTCGAAGATGGCATCCTCGGCATGAAGCCGGGCGAAGAGAAAGAAGTGGAAGTAACCTTCCCTGAAGATTACCAGGCGGAAAACCTGAAAGGGGCGAAAGCCGTTTTCACTATCAAGGTGACTGCGTCTGAGAAACCGGAGCTGCCGGAGTTGAACGACGAATTCTTCGCGGGTTATGGCGTTGAAGAGGGTGGCGAAGAGAAGTTTCGCGAGGAAGTGCGTGGCAATATGCAGCGCGAGCTGAAGAATGCGGCACTGAATAAGGTCAAGACCCAGGTCATGGACCAGCTGTTTGAAAAGCATCAGGTGGAAATTCCCGCTGCACTGGTAGCGGGTGAAGTTCAGACCCTGCGCGGCCAGATGATTCAGCAGTTTGGCGGTCAGATCAAACCGGAAGATGCTGCGAAAATGCTGCCGGATACCATGTTTGAAGATCAGGCAAAGCGTCGAGTAGTACTGGGCTTGGTAGTTGGCGAGATTGTGAAAGAAAACAAACTGTCCGTCGATGCTGACCGTGTAAAAGCCAAGGTTGAAGAGCTTGCTTCCACTTATCAGCAGCCGGAAGAAGTGGTTGAGTACTATCTGAATAACCGCGAGCTGCTGGCTGGTGTCGAGTCCGTAGTGCTGGAAGATCAGGTTGTTGATTTTGTTTTGGATAAAGCAAAAGTCAGCGATGTCGAAAGCAGCTACGACGATGTGATCAAGCCACAAAAGCAGTCTTGATTCGCGCTCGATAGTGTTTAAGGCGGCCACCTTCGGGTGGCCGTTTTCGTTTATGGGTTTTGTATATTCAGCTCGGTGGCGCGAGTGTCAATCTGGCATTATTGCGAATGAGCGGTTAAGCTCAGGTTGAGCGAATTTTTCAGAAGTGTGTCTTTTTTGAGCACATGCGTTCTGACCCGCCTAATACGCCGAAAAAGGAAGCATCGTATCCATGGCATATTTTGATAATCCAATGAACTCCAAAGAAATTCTCGCCACTGGTGGCCTGGTGCCCATGGTGGTGGAGCAGACTGCCAGAGGGGAGCGTTCATTCGATATTTACTCCCGTCTGTTGAAAGAGCGCGTGATTTTTATGGTGGGCCCGGTCGAAGACCATATGGCCAACCTGGTGGTGGCGCAGCTGCTTTTCCTGGAAGCGGAAAACCCGGACAAAGACATTCACCTGTACATCAACTCCCCGGGTGGTTCGGTGACGGCTGGAATGTCGATCTATGACACCATGCAGTTTATCAAACCTGACGTCAGCACCATGTGTATTGGTCAGGCCTGTAGTATGGGGGCTTTTCTGTTGACGGCGGGCGCGGAAGGCAAGCGCTACGCGACACCAAATTCCCGCGTGATGATCCACCAGCCCAGCGGTGGTGCTCAGGGGCAGGCGTCGGATATTCATATCCACGCTCAGGAAATCTTGAAAATCCGCGCGCGCCTGAATGAGCTGATGGCGCATCACACAGGTCGAAGCGTGGCGGATATCGAGCGCGACACCGACCGCGACCGCTTCCTCAGTGCCGACGAAGCCAAGGAATATGGTCTGGTCGACGATGTGCTGGCCCAGCGTCAGAATTTGGGCAAGTAATACTGCAGTCGGACTGACTGCGCACCAAATCCCTAAAATACCCGAGGGTGAGGGGAGGGTTGTCCCGCGGATTTCCGCAAGCCATAGCGGGAACTGTGGGGCAGCGCTACCGCCGTACCCGGAGGAGAGAATAAAAAAGCTTGAAAATCCTGCCAAAAGACCGCATCTTGGCTATGAACCCTATTTGCCGCCGAGTTTTGGCTGGCTATGAGACCACGGAGTACTTAGATGACTGAAAAGAACAGCGGAGACGATAACGGCAAACTCCTTTACTGTTCCTTCTGTGGCAAGAGCCAGCAGGAAGTGCGCAAACTGATCGCAGGCCCCTCTGTATACATCTGTGACGAATGCGTCGAACTCTGCACCGATATCATCCGTGAGGAGGTGCAGGAAACCGTCGATGGCGACGATTCCCGTCTGCCGACTCCTCAGGAAATTACCGAAATCCTCGACCAGTATGTCATTGGTCAGGCGCGCGCCAAAAAGGTGCTCGCAGTTGCGGTATACAACCACTACAAGCGTCTGCGCACCAGTAAAGGTGTAAAAGGTAAAGACGATGTGGAACTCGGTAAATCCAATATTCTGCTGGTTGGGCCTACCGGCAGTGGTAAGACTTTGCTTGCCGAAACCCTTGCGCGACTGCTGAATGTGCCGTTCACCATCGCTGACGCGACCACGCTTACCGAAGCGGGCTACGTTGGTGAGGACGTCGAGAACATCATTCAGAAGCTGCTGCAGAAGTGCGATTACGATGTGGAAAAGGCCCAGCAGGGTATCGTTTACATCGATGAGATCGACAAGATTTCCCGCAAGTCGGACAACCCGTCGATCACTCGTGATGTGTCCGGGGAAGGTGTGCAGCAGGCTCTGTTGAAACTGATCGAAGGAACCGTCGCTTCTGTTCCGCCTCAGGGGGGCCGCAAGCACCCGCAGCAGGAGTTCCTGCAGGTGGACACCTCCAATATCCTGTTCATTTGCGGTGGTGCATTTGCAGGGCTGGACAAGGTGATTCGCGATCGTTCCGAGAAGGGTGGCATCGGCTTCTCCGCGGAAGTAAAGTCCAAGGATAGCAACAGTAACTTCGGCGAAGTGCTGCTGGATCTGGAGCCGGAAGACCTGGTGCGTTACGGTCTGATTCCTGAATTTGTTGGTCGTCTGCCGGTGACCGCGACTCTGGAAGAGTTGAACCGCGCCGCCCTGGTGCAGATTCTCACCGAGCCGCGCAATGCCTTGACCAAGCAGTACGGCAAGTTGTTCGATATGGAAGGGGTCGAGTTGGACTTCCGTCCGGATGCGCTGGACGCGGTTGCCACCAAGGCCATGGAACGTAAAACCGGTGCCCGGGGTTTGCGTTCGATCATGGAATCTGTGCTGCTGGAAACCATGTACGACATCCCGTCCATGGACAATGTGGCCAAGGTGGTCATTGACGAAGCGGTGATCAAGGGCGAGTCCGCACCGCTGCTGGTGTATGAGCAGGCCGAGGCGCAAAAAGTGGCGCCCGAGGAGTAATACTTCGGGCCCTGAGCTGGCTCCATTCGCCTATGAAAAAGCCCCATTTTGGGGCTTTTTTTATGTTTGCCGTTTGGGCATTGCCTACACCGACGGGCTCTCCGGGCGTTAGGGTGATGACCCTGGCGTCTTTGTCCTGCCGACTCACAGGTGAGTTGGTTTTGTGCTAAGCAGTGCCGGCATTCAGAAACTACAGTTTTGTGCGACCAAGGCCGACTCTGCGGAATTAAACTAATTTTGCTGCGCACGGCGGTGCAGGCTTGTTATTCTGCTGTATGCCCCCACTTTAGCTGTTGAACAGGCACTAGCCGTACAAAAGACCGCATCAGGAACTGCGGCTTGCGACGACGAATACGCTGCCAATCTGGCGGTTCCTGCCGCCTGAAGGCCGAGAGGAGTTATATGGACCAGCCATCCGAGACCTTGAACGAATACCCCCTGCTGCCACTGCGAGACGTGGTGGTATATCCGCATATGGTTATCCCGCTGTTTGTTGGCCGGGAAAAATCCATTGATGCGCTGGAAGATGCCATGCGCAGTGATAAGCAGGTATTGCTGGTTGCCCAGCGTCAGGCATCAGAAGATGATCCTGGCGCCGAAGACGTTTACCGTGTGGGTACCGTTGCCAGTGTGTTGCAACTGCTTAAACTGCCCGATGGCACCGTGAAGGTGCTGGTGGAGGGCGGCCACCGGGTAAAGGTGGAGGAAATTACCGAAGGGGAAGGGCATTACCGTGCCACCGTATTCCCCATTGACTCCGAGGATTTACCCGAGGCGGAAGCGGAGGCGCTGGTGCGCTCCGCGATGTCCCAGTTTGAGCAGTATGTCAGCGTGAGCAAGAAGGTGCCCAACGAGGTAATGACTTCCCTGTCCGGGATCGATGAACCGGGTCGCCTCGCAGATACCATTGCCGCGCACATGTCCCTGGACCTGCCCCAGAAGCAGGAGCTGCTGGAGACGATCAGTGTCAAGGAGCGTCTCGAGCACCTGCTGGGGCTGATGGACTCGGAAATTGACCTGATCCAGGTCGAAAAACGCATTCGCGGTCGTGTCAAAAAGCAGATGGAGAAGAGTCAGCGCGAGTACTATCTGAATGAACAGATGAAGGCGATTCAGAAAGAGTTGGGCGAGATCACCGAAGAGCCCAATGAAATTGAGGAGCTGGAGAAGAAAATCGCCGACTCGGGGATGTCTGCCGAGGCTGAGAAGAAAACCCGTGCCGAACTGGGCAAGCTGAAAATGATGTCGCCCATGTCTGCGGAAGCCTCCGTGTTGCGCAGTTACATCGACTGGATGCTGAGTGTACCGTGGAAAAAGGCCAGCCGCGTGCGTCACGACCTGATCAAGGCAGAAGAAATTCTGAACAAAGATCACTACGGTCTGGAAGAGGTCAAGGAGCGTATCCTCGAATATCTCGCGGTGCAAAAGCGCGTGAAAAAAGTGAAAGGCCCGATTCTCTGCCTGGTTGGACCGCCTGGGGTCGGTAAAACTTCCCTCGGCGAATCCATCGCCCGTGCGACCAATCGCAAATATGTGCGTATGGCCCTGGGGGGCGTGCGCGATGAAGCGGAAATTCGCGGGCACCGTAGGACTTACATTGGTTCTTTACCGGGGAAGCTGGTTCAGAAAATTTCTAAAGTGGGGGTAAAAAACCCGCTCTTTCTGCTGGACGAAGTTGACAAAATGGGTATGGATCACCGCGGTGATCCCGCTTCGGCACTACTTGAGGTGCTGGATCCGGAGCAGAACAAGTCGTTTAACGACCATTACCTGGAAGTCGATTACGACCTCTCCGATGTGATGTTTGTGTGCACCTCCAACTCGATGAATATTCCCGGTCCGTTACTTGATCGTATGGAGGTGATTCGAATCCCCGGTTATACCGAGGATGAAAAACTGAACATCGCCCAGCGTTATCTCATTCCAAAGCAGCGCAAAGCCGCCGGTTTGAAGCCAGAGGAATTGGAGCTGGCAGATGAGGCTGTGCGCGATGTGGTGCGCTATTACACCCGTGAGGCCGGTGTGCGTGGTTTGGATCGGGAGATGGCAAAAATCTGCCGAAAAGTGGTCACCGAGCATGTGCGGAACGCCACTACTAAAAAGGTGGTGATCAAGTCGGAACAGCTAGAAGACTTGTTGGGTGTGCGGAAGTTTGATTACGGCCGCGCCGAGGAAGAAAACAAGATTGGTCAGGTCACCGGATTGGCATGGACTGAAGTGGGTGGAGAACTGCTCACCATCGAGTCTTCGGCGGTGTCCGGCAAGGGGCGGGTGATTAAAACCGGTTCTCTGGGTGACGTGATGCAAGAGTCCATTCAGGCGGCTCTGACCGTTGTGCGCGCTCGTGCGCAGGCGCTGGGTATCGCGCCAGACTTCCACGAGACCCGTGATATACATATTCACGTGCCGGAGGGGGCGACCCCAAAGGATGGGCCGTCGGCAGGTATCGCCATGTGCACGGTTCTGGCATCGGTGTTGACCAACATCCCGGTGCGCTCCGATGTGGCAATGACTGGTGAAATTACCTTACGCGGTGAAGTGTTGCGCATCGGGGGGCTGAAGGAGAAGTTACTGGCGGCCCATCGCGGTGGTATCAAAACCGTTCTGATTCCCGCGGACAATGAGCGTGACCTTAAGGATATTCCTGACAATATCCAGCAGGATTTGGTGATCAAGCCGGTAAAATGGATTGATCAGGTGCTGGAGTACGCGCTGGAAACAATGCCCAGCCCGCTCAGTGATGAAGAGTACTCTGCTTTGCAGAAGCAGGCGGATGAGCGCTCCCAGCGCTCGGTGCAAACTCACTAAAAGGCCAGCCATCCGGTCGGCAAAAAAACCATTGAAACCTCGGCAGCAAGTCGCGTAGAGTACGCGACCTGCTGTTGCTGCAGGTTAAAAAATGAACTTGCCGACCGTTGACTGAACAAGTGCGCTTCAAAATTGTCCAACTGCCCGCAAAGCCGCATGGTTCCTTGACCCACCAACAGGCAGTTGGTATAAAACGTGGCTTGTTGCGCTGCGGGGGAGCCGCAGGCGATTAAAAATCGACTGCTAAAAATGCACGATTGCGCCTTGTAAAACGGGGTTGCAACAGACCTGAAAAAGACACCTGGAAATCACGTCCGGAAGGATCTTCCGGATGCAGAATCTAGTTATTTAGACCATTTAGACCTAGAAAAGAACAGAGGGATATAGCGTGAATAAGTCCGAACTGATTGAAGCCATCGCCGCGTCTGCCGACATTCCTAAGGCAGCTGCTGGCCGCGCTCTGGACGCCATGGTAGACAGCATTACCGACGCACTGAAGAAAGGCGATCAGGTTGCTCTGGTTGGCTTTGGTACTTTTGCTGTTAAAGAGCGCGCTGCCCGCACCGGCCGCAACCCGCGCACTGGTGACCCGATTGAAATCGCAGCGGCTAAAATCCCGAACTTCAAAGCTGGTAAAGCTTTGAAAGACGCGGTGAACTAAGAAGCCTTGTAAAAGCAATGCTTCAAAGAGGCGTATCATCTGGATGCGCCTTTTTTGTTTGTGAAAGAAAAAATTGTAAACAGGATCAACAGATAATTTGTCCTGATCGGCCTCAGCAAACCCTGGACCTGAGATCGATACAACAATAAAGATTGATCTGCCTGAATACTGACAAGAGTTAATTTCGGAGCTGAATATGCTTCAGTCCATGCGTGACAACCTGAAGGGAACGGCCGCCATTATTGTTGCGGCGTTTTTCGGATTTATCATGGTGATCGGTGGGATTGATTTCTTCACCGGTGCCAGTGGTGGCTCCGCCGACAAAGTGGCGGAGGTAAATGGGGAGAAGATTACCCAATTGGATCTGCAACGGGCGATTCAGAATCGCCGCGCGATGATCGAAAGCCAATACGGCGAAAATGTACCAAGCGATCTGCTCACCGATGAGCAGCTGCGCGGCCCCGTGCTACAGCAGCTTGTTAATAGCGCAGTCATGCGCCAGGCGGCCTTGGATAGCGGCATGGCCATGAGCACCGGCGCTGTAGATAAAGAAATTGTGCAGATGCCCGGGTTTCAGGTAAACGGCCAGTTTGATCAGCAGATGTTCCGCGAGGGGCTGCGCCGCATGGGGTACAGTCCTGCAGGATTCCGTCAGTTGCTTGAGCAGGAAATGGTGATGCAGCAGTTTATAAGCAGCGTGTCCGACACTGCGTTCAGCACACGGACCGATGCGGAGAACATCGTGGCGGTATCCATGGAGGAGCGCGACTTTGATTACGTTACGCTGTCTGCTTCCCCATTACTCGAGGGCATCGAAATTGCCGACGAAGAGGTAGACGCCTTCTACAGCGAAAATCAGGCCTCGTTCCAGCGCCCGGAGCAGGTAGCGATTGAGTACATCGAGCTGACGCCTGAGCAGTTTGCGGCGAATATCGATATCTCTGAGCAGGACGTACGGGCTCAGTACGAGCAGGAGGTACAAAACTTCGAGGCTAATGTTCGTCGTCATGCCGCACACATCCTGGTAGAAGGGGATGACGAGGCCGCGCAAGCCAAGATCGCGGAAGTACAGGCAAAGCTGAACGAAGGTGAATCCTTTGAGGCGCTGGCAAAACAGTATTCCGACGATATTGTGTCCAGCGAAGAGGGGGGCGACCTGGGCTTTACTTCTGGTGATGTATTCCCTGAAGCGTTTGAAGACGCGCTGGCAGAATTGCAGGTAGGTGAGGTGTCCGGCCCGGTTCAAACCGATGGTGGAACCCACTTTATCAAGCTGATCGAAATTGCGGATGCGGAGCCACCGACCTTCGAAGAGCGCAAAGCGGCTATTTCCTCTCGCTTGCGCAATGCTGCAGCGGAACGCGAATTTGTCGATGCGGTCAGCCGCCTGGGTGACCTTGCGTACAACGCGGAAACGCTGGCAGCGCCGGCGGAAGAGTTGGGCGTTAGTGTGCAGAAATCTGCACTATTCTCTCGTCAGGGAGGTAGCGGTATCACTGGTGAGGGTCAGGTAATCTCTGCGGCCTTTGCACCGGAGGTGCTGGAGGATGGTAATACTTCCGACGTGCTGAACCTTACCGAAAATCACGCTGTGGTGTTGCGTGTTGTCGAGCACAAACCCGCCGGTGTAAAGCCGCTGGAAGAGGTGAAGGCAGAGATCGTCCAGCAGCTGAAACGCGAAAAAGCCAGTGAGCAACTCGCAAGCAAGGCTGAGCAGATTCGCGAACAGGCAGCCGCCGGTGAGGGGCTGGCGAGCGTCGCTGAGACAGAAGGCCTGACGCTGGAGACTAGTGATAAGACTCGCCGTGGTGGCTTCGGTGCACGGGGTGAGGTCGTGAGCAAAGTATTCGCGATGAATGAACCCCGCCCGGGAGCACGCACACTAGAGCAGTTCGCTCTGCCCAGCGGCGATGTGGTGGTTGTTCAGTTACGTGCTGTACGTGCGGGCGATTTGGCGCGGCAAAGCAAAGAGCAACGAGATGCACTACTACAGCAATTGGCTTCGATGCAGGGTAGTGCAGAGCTTGCGGCAGTGCAGCAGTTCCTGGCCGGTAAGGCGGATGTAGAAATATTCCGTGCGGAACAGGCTCAGTGATTGCCAGCTTTGATTGCTGAATAAAAAAACCGGCGAATCTCGCCGGTTTTTTTATGTCTGCTGGAAAAGTTTGTTTCGTTAACCGTTGTTGGCGCTATCCACAAACAGGGTCAGTCTTTGGCCAGGCTGTAGATAGCTGTTCTTACTGATTTTATTCCAGCGCACAATATCGCTGATGTCGATGCTGAATTTACGTGCGATACGGTAGAGGGAGTCACCGTTGCGTACCCGGTAGGAGAGTTTGCGGGTCGTTCTACTGTCGCTGCTGTCACTGTTGCTGTAGGCGACCAGCTGGCGGCCCGGGCGCAGGGTATCCCCCGGTGCCATGCTGTTCCAGCTGGCGAGTTCGCGCACTTTCACATCCAGCTTGCGGGCGATCGCCCAAAGGGTGTCGCCAGGGCGAACGGTATAGTTGGTTTTCTGCCCCTTCCCTGAGTTCTGTCGGCGTTTTACCCGCTGGTCAATGGCGTAGGCGTATTGGGTGTTGGGTCCTGAGGCGCTGGGTATCAGCAGAGTCTGACCTGCTCGAATGCTACTGCCGCGCAGCTTGTTTGCCTGCTGGATGGCTGTAATTGTCGTTTCGTAGCGGCGTGCAATCACCGACAGAGAATCCCCGCGGGCCACCCGATAGTGTTGCCAGCTGACACGTTGGTCTGCAGGGAGTTTTTCCAGTGCTTCAATGAATCGAGCACTTTTATCGCGGGGTACCAGTAGGCGATGGTTTCCGTCCGGGTCTGTGGCCCAGCGGTTGAACCCGGGGTTCAACAGATGCAGCTCTTCAATTTCCACACCGGCCAGTTCGGCAGCCTGGGCCAGATCGATCTGGCTGCCCACATTGACCGCTGCGTAATAGGGTTCGTTGCCAACATCATGCAGTGGAACCCGGTAGTGGTCTGAGCGCGATACCACTTCGGCAAGTGCCAGTAATTGCGGTACGTATCGCTGGGTCTCGCGAGGTAATTTCAGGTCCCAGAAGCTGGTGCCCTTGCCCTGACGGGCATTGCGCTCTCGGGCTCGGCGAACAGTCCCTTCTCCGGCGTTGTATGCGGCCAGGACCAGCAGCCAGTCGCCGTCGAATTTTGCGGACAGGTAATTGAAGTATTCCGATGCGGCGCGGGTGGATTCCACCACGTCGCGGCGGCCGTCATACCACCAGTTCTGGTGAAGTCCGAATGAGCGGCCCGTTGCAGGGATAAACTGCCACATACCGGATGCCTGGGCATGAGAGTACGCGAAGGGGTCGTAGGCGCTCTCGACAATCGGTAACAGGGCAAATTCCAGTGGAATATTATCCTGTTCCAGCTGCTCGGCGACATGGAAGATATACCGGCGGGAGCGTTCCGTTACCCGGGCCATATAGCCCTGGTTGGAAGAAAAGTATTTTACGTAATCTTTTACCTTGGGGCGATGGACTTCACGGTCGAGGGTAAATCCCTGTCGAAGACGTTGCCAGATATCGTCCGGCGGCAGGGCCGGCTCGGTGACGTTCAAGATGTTCTGGCTGATTTCGTTGTGCTCGCTCCCGCCAGTGGTCAGGTCTTGAGCGGCCCCATTTTTCTGAGAGGAGTTTGCGTTTTGCGGTGCAGAATCAATCTGCGTGCAGGCCCCCACGGCCGCTGCCAGTAGCGCAACGGCAAACTTCTTATAAACCATTCTGGTGTCCACGATCTGTTGTTATCTTGTGGCTCTCTAATCCTGCAAAGCGCGCCCAGCGCTCCTCGGATGCGATTCTGGCAGGCCCCGGGCCTCCAGCAGAAAGTGCTGCTGACAGATGTGGCCTCGGGATCAAGTCGCCAAATAATACACTTGAGCTTTGATTTGTAATTGTCTGATTCTAAAGAGGGGGATTGGTTCCGGTCAATGGAATTTGGTCAAAAAACGTCCTTCCATTGGCGTAAGGTGGCGAAAATTTCCACAGTATCCGCGCTGGCCGATGCCCCACGCTGCAGGGCCTGTTGGCGAACGCTGGGTTCCGCGGTGCGCAAGAAGGGGTTGGTGGCACGTTCCAGACCGATAGTGGACGGGAGGGTGGGCTCACCGCGATCGCGCTGTGCTCTGGCGGCCTGCTGGCGCTCGATCAATTCCTGGTTTTGTGGTTCAGCGGCCAGCGCAAACGCCAGGTTGGCGAGTGTGTACTCGTGGGTGCAGTAGACGAGCGTGTGCGAGGGCAGTGCCGCGAGTCTGGAGAGAGATTGATGCATTTGATCCGGTGTGCCCTCGAACAGGCGCCCGCAACCGGCGGCAAACAGTGTGTCGCCGCAGAACAGGTACCGCTCAGCGCCATCCTCCATAAGCAGGGCGATGTGATCGAGTGTGTGACCTGGCACCTCAAAAACCCTGCAATGTCTGCCGAGTAGGGTAAGCCGGGAACCTTCCTCCAGTGGGTGGGTGACGCCTTCGATGGTTGCGGGGCCGTAAACCGGGCAGTCAAAGGCGCTGGTGAGAGCGCTTACACCGCCGGTGTGATCGAAATGGTGGTGGGTCAGGAGAATGCCGGTGAGACGCTGCCCCTGCAATGCCGCCATTACCGGTGCGGCGTCACCCGGATCCACTACCCAGTGCTCTCCATTTTCCTGTAAGTGCCAGATATAGTTGTCGTTAAATGCCGGGATCGGGCGGATTGTGATCATTGGCTGTCCCCGCTAACCTAAGGATGATTGGCGAACCCTAACATAGGCACAATGCTGCGGCAGGAAGAATGTTGTCACCAGTGTGACTGGTCAGTGTTGGAAGGGGCGTGCGACCATAGGGTGGCAATGGCTGGATGACGGGAACTGGATGACAGGAACTGGATGACGGGAAAAGGAGCTGGAGATGACGCGGATGCCGGAAAAGCCGGGAAAAAAATCCCTGTTCTATCGCGGGAAAGCGCCCATAGCTCCGCTCGCCGAGTCCTGCCCGGCGCTGAGTGACTGGTTCGACAGTGGTTTGGGGCGGGAGATTTTGACCCAGCAGTTGGCACTGGTTCAGCCGGTGGTGGAGGGGCTGTTTGGTTATCACCTGATGCAGGCCAGTGTGGCCCGGCAGGTGGATTTCGCCGCGTGCAGTCGTATCAATCACCGCTTCAAGCTCAGCCCTTGCACGCAAGGTCAGGGGGCTGCACTTGTTGAGTTTGAGCAATTGCCGCTTCCTTCAGAATCTATCGATGTGGCAGTTTTACATCATCTGTTGGATTTTTCTCCGCAACCTCACCAGGTTTTGCGAGAAGCGGCGCGGGTGCTTATACCCGGTGGGCATATGGTTCTGATTGGCTTCAATCCATTTTCCTTGCTGGGGCTCACACGCCTGTTTCGATCGTCGAGTCCATATCAGTCCGGCAACCAGTTACGCGCTGCGCGTATCGCCGACTGGATGAATCTGTTGGGTCTTCAGTCTGGCGAGATTGAGCGCGGTTTCTTCCGTTTACCCCTGACGCATGGGGACCTTCTTGCCAAGACGTCGTGGATGGAGCGTGTGGGGACCCGGTGGCACTTGCCGTGGGGAGGCTTTTACATCATAGTCGCGCGCAAAGAAGTGGCGCGGATGCGTACGATCAAGCTCAATTGGCGCGGTGAGAAAAAGCCGGCTCTGAGTGTTGTGCCCAGCAGTCCACGCATAGCGGCGAGAGACAGGCTCAAGCCACTGCCCTCACACAAGCGGGGTCGGAACAGTAAGCGCTGACACGCCCTGCTCGGCAACCAGTCAAAAAATTCTAAACGAGTACGATTTGAAACAGGTCACCATATACACCGATGGCGCTTGCCGTGGAAACCCCGGCCCCGGTGGCTGGGGAGCATTGCTAATGAGTGGCGATGCAGAAAAAGAGCTGTGTGGCGGTGAGTCGCTGACGACCAATAATCGAATGGAGTTAATGGCGGCCATTCAGGCATTGCAGGCTCTGAATCAGCACTGTCGAGTGGATCTGCATACGGATTCCCAGTACGTCCGCCAGGGTATTACCGGTTGGATACACAACTGGAAGAAAAATGGCTGGAAGACTTCTGCGAAGAAACCGGTAAAGAACGCGGATCTCTGGCAGGCGTTGGATGCCGCTATCGGTGAACACGAAGTGCACTGGCACTGGGTGAAGGGGCACGCCGGCGATCCAGGCAATGAGCGCGCCGATGCGTTGGCCAATCGCGGCATAGATGAGTTGGGAGAGTCCTAAACCATGCGTCAGATAGTTCTGGATACGGAAACCACAGGTCTGGACCCGAAGTCCGGCCACCGGATTATTGAAATAGGTTGTGTTGAGCTGATCAACCGCAAGCTGACCGGTCGTCACTACCATCAGTACATCAATCCGGAGCGCGAGGTGGATGATGGCGCGATCGAGGTCCACGGGATCACCAATGAGTTTCTCGTCGACAAGCCGATTTTTTCGCAGATTGCCGATGAATTCATGACTTTCTGTGATGGTGCAGAGTTGGTGATTCACAATGCGCCGTTCGATGTGGGGTTTATTGATTCCGAGTTGAAGCGACTGGGAAGCCCTCGCTGGCAGAGCGTGACGGCTCACTGCGGGGTGCTGGATACCCTGGCGCTGGCGCGCGAAAAGCATCCCGGCCAGAAAAATAATCTGGATGCATTGTGCAAGCGCTATTTCGTCGATAATTCCCAGCGAGATTTGCACGGCGCACTACTGGATGCGGAAATTCTCGCCGACGTCTACCTGATGATGACTGGTGGGCAGACGGATCTCGCACTCGCCGGTGCCGATGCTTCCAATGATGACGATCCCGAAAGCCAGGCACAGGAGGCGGGTTCCATTCGCCGCTTAAGTGCGCAGCGGGCGCCGTTGCCGGTAGTGCGGGCAAGCGCCGATGAGTTGCAGGCCCACGAGGAGTTTCTCGGGCAGCTGGAAAAGGCGGGCGGTAAGCATTTTTGGTGAGTGTCTGCTTTGCTGCAATAAAAAAAGGGGCCTTGGGCCACTGCTGTCCCACAGTTTGGGATAACTGAAAAAGCCTGAACCAATCTGGTTACAATGATTCTGCGAAGAAAACA
>NZ_CP155838.1:2304470-2667432 GCF_045348205.1 Microbulbifer sp. ARAS458-1
CGCCCGCCACCCAATCAAAAAGACCAGCCTCAAATGAGGCTGGTCTCATGACTGTCAAACTGTGGGACAGCAGTGGCCTTGGGCCCCTTTTTTTATTGCGGATGTTCTCGCTCCGCGCCGCTCCCCGCGGGCTGAATCAAAGTGCGTAAACGACGCAAAACAGTGCAACGATGGTGAGAACGATGGTGTAAGGCAGTGCCATGATCACCATGCGGCCATAAGACAGGCGAATCAGTGGTGCGAGGGCTGATGTCAGCAGGAACAGAAAAGCTGCCTGCCCGTTCGGTGTTGCGACACTGGGCAGGTTGGTACCCGTATTGATCGCTATCGCCAGCTTATCGAAATGCTCGCGAGTGATTTCGCCGGCTGTCAGTGCATCCTTCACCTCATTGATGTAAACGGTGGCAACAAACACGTTGTCACTGATCATCGACAGAATGCCATTGGCCAGAAAAAGCATGCCCGGTTGCTGCTCGGGCTCAAGGCTCAACACAAAGTGCGTTACCGGTGCGAACAGGTGCTGCTGATGAATCACGGCGACGATGGCGAAAAACACCACGAGCAGTGCGGTGAACGGCAGTGCCTCCTCGAAGGCGTGGCCAATCCGGGCTTCCTGGATAACGCCGTTGAAAGCGGTCAGAAGCACAATAACCATCAGACCGATGATGCCTACCTCGGCGACATGGAACGCCAGGGCGAGTACCAGAATGACCGCTACGATACCCTGCACCCACAGCTCAACAATATCGCGCTGGGTGCGTTTACGCTCCTGTTCGGCGGCGTAATTCGACAGAACCTCGCGCACGGCATCTGGCAGCTTTGCACCGTAACCGAACATTTTGGACTTCTCGAGCAGAAAACAGGTGACCAAGCCAGCTGCGAACGCCGGCATGGTGACCGGAGCCATATAGGTGAAAAATTGCAGAAAGTCCCAGCCGGCTTTTTCCGCAATCAGAAGATTTTGCGGTTCACCTACCAGGGTGCAGACGCCCCCGAGGGCGGTGCCTACTGCCCCGTGCATAATCAGGCTGCGGAGAAAGGCGCGAAACTGGTCAAGGTCAGAACGGTGGTACTCGACCACGCCATCGTCGCTTGAATGGTCGTGTTCAGGGTGCGTCTGCCGATTGGAGGCGACCTTGTGGTAGACCGCATAAAAGCCCACTGCCACGGCAATCAGTACTGCGGTTACCGTCAATGCGTCGAGGAAAGCGGAAAGTACCGCGGAAACCCCGCAGAACAGTAGCGATAGCACAGATTTTGAGCGCACCGAAACCAGCAATTTGGTAAATACGTACAGAAGCAGGCTTTTCATAAAGTAAATGCCGGCCACCATAAACATCAGTAGAAGGATGACCTGGATATTTTCCGTGACTTCATGAAAAACAGATTCACTGCTGGTCATTCCCAGCAGTACGGCTTCGATTGCCAGCAAGCCGCCGGGTTGCAGTGGATAGCACTTTAGAGCCATGGCCAGGGTGAAGATAAATTCACCAATGAGAACCCACCCGGTCACAAAAGGAGAAGTGGTGTACAGTAGGATCGGGTTGAGGATCAGGAAGAGGGCGATGGTCAGCTTGTACCAGTCTGGAGCCTCTCCGAGAAAGTTGTCGGTAAATGCGCGACCGATGCCGCCACCTGCTGCCGGCAGGGTGTCATTAAGAGCGTTCATTAATACTACTTCCTTGGTTCTCTTTGAGCCCCCTGCCGGTACCGCCGGGAGGACCGGCGGCAAAGCTACCTTTTTTTGTGGGGAAATTCAATTGGTTTTACCAATTCGTGCGGGATGTACGTTTTTGTCGATTGATCGGTAGAAACGGATTGATTTAATCTGGACACTTTTACGGTTTTGTATAAATTGAGCGGTTTGCAGGTGTGCGCGGTTGGCGCCCGGCTGGCTGGCAGTGAAAAATAACGAGAATTGCAGTGGTGTAGGCAATGAGTGGATTGCGCGAAATCAACCTGACCTCCGTCAGTCTGGTAAAAGACGAGCTGGTTGCGAGTATCGAAGGAGCGACCGGCCACCTGGACCAGTACGCGGCCGATCACGGGAATAAACTGGCACTGGAAAAGTGTATCCAGAGTCTGCGCCAGGTGTCTGGTGTATTGCAGATGGTGCAGTTGAGTGCGGCCGAGCTACTTGCTCAGGAAATGCTGACAGCCATGGGCGACCTGTTGCAGGACCGTCAGCAGTCCCCACAGGAACTGTTGGAAAGCCTTGGCATTGCGTTTTATGTGATGACCCGCTATCTGGACTTTGTTCAGAACCGGGCTACCCCCCGCCCGGAGCTGCTGGTTCCCTATATCAATAGCCTGCGCCTGGCCAGGGCGCAGGCGCCAGTGCCCGAAAGTCACTTTTTGCGCTGTCGTCTTGATGCGACAGTGCCCGGTGCCGTTTCCTCCGCTGTCATGTCGGAAGACCTGAAGACCTTCGTACGCCGTTTCCGTCATATGTATCAGGTTGGCCTGCTCGCGCTGCTGAAGGGGAAGCCGCGGGGACCTGCGTACACCATGATGGCCCGTGCGCTGCAGCGAATAGCCAGCGTGTGTGCCGGGCGTCCGAATGGCAAGCTCTGGTCGGTTGCGGGAACCGCGATCGCTGCCATGGCCAGCCGCGAGATGTTGGTCAATCGTCAGCGGGTGATGGTGTTCAGCATGCTTGATCGCCGGCTGCGCAATATCTGTCGCGACGGTGATGCGGCGCTGGACCAGCCAGCCCCCCCCGTGTTGATCAAGGAGTGCCTCTACTGGTTGGCTCTGGCAGGCCCTTCCGGGCAGGGGGAGAAGCTGCTGCAGGTATTCAGCGTCCGCCCTCTGTCCTACCGTGAACCGGAGCTTGAGCGTGACCGCGCGAGTCTTGGCGGTCCGGGTGCCACAGCAATTGCCGCGGTAGCCAGTGCGCTGGAAGAAGAGTTGTCCGGAGTGCGCCGCCTGTTGGATGACGCAGAAATGGTGGGCATGACCGGGCTGGATGATGAAGGTGGGCTGGTGGAAACCCTCCGTCGTATCTCCAACACCCTCATACTGCTCAATTTTCGCCGTATCGGTGAAAATCTGGGCGGCTCACTGACGGCCTATCAGAATTGTGCCCAGGTGGGTGGCCGCGCGGCGGATAATGCCCTGCAGCAGCTAACCAACCAGATACTGACTGTCGACAGTGCAATCCGGGCCATGCGCCAGCGCTCCACCATTGAACTCGATGAGAGTGGCCAGGCGGACATCGCCCTTGAGCGCAGCCAGCTGGAGGAAGCAGAATTGGCGGTGCTGAAGGAGGCGGAAGCCGGTCTTTCCCTGATTAAACGTGCATTGGCCTCATACGCTGAATCCGGCTTCGATCACGGACATATTCGCAATGTGTCCACCACCCTGAACAGTGTGCGTGGCGGTATGGTGGTCCTGAGTCTCGGCCGGGCGGCCGCTGTGGTCGAGCGCCTGGCACATTTTGTGGATGCGGTGATCGATCAGAAAACGGTTTCCCCGGGCGTCGAGCAGTCTCTGGAGATATTCGCCGATGCCATCATCAGCCTCGAGTATTACCTCGGTGAGGTGAAGCTGCACAGACAGGTCGATATGCAGTCGTTGGATCTGGCCGTGGAAAGCCTGGAGGCCCTGGGGTACCCGGTAGAGGTTGCCTGAACCCGGCCCCTGGTGCAGTCTTGGTTTTATGGTCCAAGTGCAGAACCCTATGAATGTCTGATTTCAATCCCGCGGCGAACGTATTACCCCACCCGGAGTTTCACTGGCACATTGTGGTTTCCCACGGAGAGGTGCTCTGCGGCGAGCGGGGCCCGCTTCATCTGAGCGCACCGGTGCGTGAGGCAGCCCGTGACGGGGCCCAGTCCAGCACGCATTATCTGGGGGACTGGGGCGGAAAGCCCTGCGCCGTTCATCATCTGCCCTTCCGCGTAGAGCTGCCCGGCTGTGAGTGGCGCGGATTACGCACATTTCTTGGGACCGTCAGTGAGGCCCTGTTTTTCCTGATCGGGCGTGCCGTGCAAGTGGTCAATTGGGACCTCGATCACCGCTTCTGCGGCCGCTGTGGCTTATCGACCGTTTATCATGCCAAGGATCGGGCGCGGGTCTGTACCTCCTGTAATTTTGCCGTATATCCGCGTATTTCCCCCTGTGTCATCATGTTGCTGGTACGGGGCGAGGAGTGCCTGCTTGCGCGTCACGCGCACCACCGTCACGCGTTATATACCGCACTGGCAGGGTTTATCGAGCCCGGGGAAAATGCAGAGCAGGCGCTCGCCAGAGAGGCGCTGGAGGAAGTGGGGCTCGAGGTCGGGCAGGGCCCCCAACATTTACAATATATCGGCACTCAGTCCTGGCCATTTCCCGGTCAGTTGATGATTGGCTATCTCGCCGAAGTGAGTGGCGGAACACTGAGGCCCGACCAGGAGGAAATCATGGAGGCGCGCTGGTTCCATAAATCGCAAATCCCCCAGGCGATTCCGCCGGCGGAAACGCTGTCGGGTCAATTGATCAGAACGTTTGTCGAGCGGTGCTGAAACGATTCCATAACTGCATCGCGCGGAGATGAGGCAATAACAATGTATATCGCTATAACCTTTGCAATCGCCTTCGTGGCACTTCTACTGGTGTTCTGGGGTGGAAAGGTACTGCTGCGTGGTAATTGGCTGATGGGCTTTTTACGCGGCTCTGTGGGCTTGTTACTGCTGGTGGGCGCGCTGCTGATAGTACTGGTGGCGCTGGATGTCTATAGCTATCGTAATCTTGGTGATGAGCACAGTGTCGGCACAGTCTCTTTCGAACGCTTGGGCAGCCAGCATTACATGGTCAAATTTGCTGATGAAGACGGCATCTCGCAAGAATTTGAGCTGTACGGGGACCAGTGGCAACTGGATGCGCGGATGCTCAAGTGGAAAGGCGCACTCGCGCGCTGGGGTATCGAACCGGCCTATCGTCTCGATCGCCTGAGTGGTCGGTATCTGACATTGCAGGATGAGCGCAATAAAGCGCGTTCGGTATATCCACTGGAGCAGAGCAGTCACGGCGTGGATCTGTGGAATTTCCTGCGTGAAATGAACAATCGCGTTCCGATGGTGGACGCGGTGTACGGAAGCGCGACCTTTTTACCCATGCAGGACGGTGCCGTGTACGAAGTCCGCATCAGCCACTCGGGGCTACTGGCCCGCCCGCTGAATCAACAGGCAGAGTCTGCACTGAACGAGTGGCAGTGATTTTCCGGTGAAATGGTTTTAAGTTGTCCGCAGTCAATGATGCTGCGGAAAGTAAAAAGAGAGGATTGAGTGGAATTTCTCAGCGAGTACGGATTGTTTCTGGCCAAGGTAGTGACCATCGTTGTGGCACTATTGTTGGTCATCGGTTTTATCGTGGCCAATCGCGCGCAACTGAAAGATCGCCAGCCCGGCCACATCGCCGTGACCCACCTGAACGACCGTTACGACGATATGAAGGAATCACTGCTGGAAGCGGTGATGGACGACGCGGATTACGCAGAGCGTAAAAAGCAGCAGGAAAAAGATAAAAAAGCCGAAGCCAAGGCACAGGCCAGGCAGAGAAAGGCCGCGCTCAAGGCGCAGGCCAAAGCGCGTAAGGCACAGGGTAACGATACATCCGGGGAAGAGTCCCGGGATGTCGCGGTGCCGGAACAGGCAGAGGCCGATGCGGAAGCCGGCGCAGCGCCCCTTGAAGGCGACGTGCAGGCAGCGGGTGAAAATCCCCAGCAGGGTGCCGGAGCGAATACCCGAAAACGCTTGTTTGTGGTGCATTTCGATGGCGATATCAAAGCCAGTGCACTGTCCAATCTGCGCGAGGAAATTACCGCGATACTGCAGATTGCCGGCAAAGACGATGAGGTAGTCGTGTGCCTGGAAAGCCCAGGGGGCATGGTGGCCAATTACGGTTTGGCAGCCAGTCAACTGGCACGGGTGCGCAGCGCTGGGGTCAAGCTGACGATCGTGGTCGACAAGGTGGCCGCCAGTGGCGGATACATGATGGCGTGCGTGGCCGATCGAATTCTTGCTGCTCCGTTTGCAATGTTGGGGTCTATTGGTGTGGTTGCACAGTTGCCCAATTTCCATCGCCTGCTGCAGCGCAATGACGTGGACTTTGAATTGTTTACCGCGGGCGAATATAAGCGCACGGTAACCATGTTTGGAGAGAACACGCCGGAAGGCAAAGAAAAATTCCAGAGTGATCTCGAGGAAATTCACACCCTGTTCCAGCACTTTGTGCAGGAATACCGGCCGCAACTGGATATTGCCAAGGTGGCGACCGGCGAAGTCTGGTTTGGCCAGCGAGCCCTGGATCTGGCGCTGGTTGATGAGTTGAAAACCTCTGACGAATATCTCACTTCGCGGGCGGCGAATGCCGACCTGTATCAGGTGGAATATAAAGAGCGTCAGAATATTGCGCGCAAGATGGGCCTCGCCGCGCAGCAGGGTATCGAAAGTGCTTTTTCTCGCCTGTTTACCCGGCTCGAAGCCTGGCGTCATCAGGCCCAGTAATTTCCACTGGGCCTGGAAAATATAGGTTGGAAAGGAAGTAGCGGGAATGGCTGCTGAACAACAAAACAATCCGGATCAGAGTTACCGGGCCATGCTGGTAGAGGAAGTGGCTGCGGGAAAGTACGACCAGAGTATCGTACAGCGGCCCATGAGCGACCTGCCGGCACACCCGGTTCGTATTGCGGTATCCCATTCTTCGTTGAACTACAAGGATGCGCTTTCGGCGTTTGGCAATCGCGCGATCACCCGCGAATACCCTCATACACCGGGTATCGATGCTGCGGGAACCGTGATCCGTGATGATAGCGGCACATTGCCACCGGGAACCCGGGTGCTGGTAACCGGCTATGACCTGGGAATGAACACCCCCGGAGGATTTGCCGAGCGCATTTCGGTGCCAGCCCAATGGGTCGCAGCCTTGCCGGAGGGGCTATCCCTGCGGGAGTCGATGATTCTGGGGACCGCCGGCCTCACCGCCGGGCTTTGCGTCGAAAAGCTGCTGGAGGCGGGTGCCAAGCCGGACGATGGTGAGGTGCTGGTTACTGGCGCCACTGGCGGCGTGGGTTCCATCGCCGTTGCACTTCTGGCCAAGCTGGGGTTCCGTGTGGCGGCGGTTACCGGCAAGCTGGAGTCCGCCGAATTTCTCACTTCCCTCGGAGCCTGGAAGGTGCTGGACCGCGAAACTCTGGCACCCTTTGCCAATAAGGCCATTGCCAAGCCGCTGTGGGCCTGGGCGGTGGATACCGTTGGCGGTGAGACCCTGTTTAATGTGATCAAGTGCCTCAAGTACAGCGGCGGCGTTGCGGCCTGCGGCATGGCTTCCGGTGCCCAGTTTCAGGCCAATGTTTTCCCGTTTATCCTGCGCGGTATCTCTCTGCTGGGTGTGGATAGCGTTGAATTACCGTTACCGAAAAAGGCAGAGGTCTGGCAGAAACTGGCGGGCCCCTGGTATATCGGTGAGCAGCTGGAGCGAATTGCGGAAGATATCTCTCTGGAGCAGGCGCCGGAATTCCTGGCCCGGCTTCACCGCGGCCACGGAATCGGTCGCTATGTTGTCGATATGACCCGGTGATGTATTTTCAGTCAGTTGTGTGAATCTGCACGCACATTTCCACTTTGCGGTCTTCCTCTAGGGGCCGCTGGCCGTCGGCCCTGTTATCCTCAGCTGCTATGCTGAATAGCCGCAATAAATTTAAGTTGGGATAGATTGGCGATTAAGTGGTCAATCACGAAGTAAAGTTCCTATTTTCTGTTGATCTGGTAGCAAACTTTGTCGGTCAATAATCCGGTACCCCCCATTACCCATGATTCTGGCGCCCTGGTTCTCTCCGGTGGTGGCGCCCGCGCAGCCTATCAGGTTGGTGTACTGAAGGCGTTGGCGGAGCTGACTCCGGACAGCGAACCGCACCCGTTCAAGATCATTTGTGGGACCTCGGCGGGCGCGGTGAATGCGCTGGTGCTTGCCACCCACCCAGGTACCTTCAAGGAGGCGGTTGCGCGCCTGTGTGATCTCTGGATGGGGCTGACGGTGGATCGTATCTACCGCAGTAACTGGACCAGTCTTCTCGGCAATATGCTCACCATCACCCGCTCCCTGTTCAATCATGGGGTTGCGCGACACAAGCCCCTGGCACTATTGGACAACCGCCCGCTGCGCGAGCTGGTCACCGAAGTGGTGCCGTTTGGCAATATTCAACGCAATATCGATGAGGGCCGTCTGCGTGCGGTCAGCGTTAATGCCATGTCCTATAGCGAGGGGGAGTCGGTCAGCTTTTTTCAGGGCAGTGAGGAATTGCAGGAGTGGCGCCGGTTCCGCCGTTGTGGAGAGCGCACTCAGCTCACCGTTGATCATCTGATGGCTTCTGCGGCCATACCGACATTGTTTCCTTCGGTAAAAATAGGCGATGCCTATTTTGGGGATGGCGCGGTGCGTCAACTGGCGCCGATCAGCCCGGCACTGCATTTGGGCGCCAGCCGGGTGTTTGTGGTGGGCGTATCGGACAACCGGTCTCCGGTACACTGGGGTAAGCATCGCAAGGCACCAAGGCACTCCCCATCGATTGCACAAATTGGCGGCCAGTTGTTCAATGCGGCGTTTATTGACAGTCTTGAGGGGGATCTTGAGCACCTCGACAGGGTCAATTTGTTGTTGAATTCAGTGGATGAAAAAACCCTGCCGGAGCTCGCGCCTCTGCGGGCAGTGGAGTCGGCAGTGATTGAACCGAGCCAGAGTCTGGATCGTATAGCCGGGCGCAAAGTGCGTTATCTGCCGCCCACGTTGCGGTGGTTGTTTCGCTCCACCGGCGCAACCACCTCTGGGGGTGGCGCGTCGGCTGCGAGCTATCTGTTATTTGAAAAACCTTATCTCGGCGAACTGCTGGAACTGGGTTATCAGGATGCGATGTGGGAGCGGGAAACTCTTAAGGAGTTTCTGCGACCGCGGACCCAACTGGTGGAAAGCCAGCAAAAAAGTCTGTTTGGATTACGGGTAAAGCCCGCAACGGAAGCTTCTAATGATAATTCCTCGACCTGAACTACCTTCAATGACACGGGCCAGGTTCAGCGGCTCGCTGCGATTTTGTGCTGCCGCGTCTCTGGCTGCACTTCTGGCTGCCTGCAGTGGACAGGGTACCCAGCAAGGGGCGACCAGTCCGACTCTGCGCGCGCAGAACCAGAGTGAGTACCAGATGTTACTGGAAGAGGCGCGCCAGCTGAGTTTTACTCTCGATTTTGACCGCTTGCGTAAAGCCTATGTGGAGTCTTCGGAATACAATCCCTACGGCGGAATGAAACTGAAAGGCCTACCGGAAGCGTACAGCTCGGTGGAGCAGGCGGATTTCAATAGCTGTCTGCGCAATGTCGATAAAGTGCTTTCCTACAACTATATGAGCCTTGAGGCACACATGATTGGTGTGGTGTGCAGTGGGCAGGCGGGGGAATTTGAGCGCGAGGACTTGCACCGCTACATGGTAGAAGGGTTGATGACTTCCATCGAAAACAGTGGTGATGGTAAAAGTCAGGAAAGCGCCTTTCTGACCATCAGTACATCGGAATTGCGGGGCTTTGTACGTCTCAAAGGGCTGCAGGTTCTGGATCAGTCCATTGTGTACGACAAGCAGGGTATCTACGACAAAATGCAGGTGCGCGATCCGGAGTCCGGGGAGGAGTATCCGCTGTTCTTCAATGTCAGTCAGCAGTTTGCCCACTCCACCGAAACGGAATAGAAAAGCGGGCTGTCGCGCAGTGATGCCCCGAAGGGTCAGCACAAGTGCTGCGACAGCTTGTCCCAGTCAAAGCGCCGGGTCTGACGATCGCTGAACAGAATCTCGACCCGCGTATCCTCCCATTTGATGACTCGCCCATAACCCAGTTTCTGGTGTTGTATCCCGTCTCCCACCGAAGGTTTTTTTAATACCGCGCGCGGTGCATTGATATCCGGGTTGTAATCGCATGCAGCCAGGTAGCGCAGTGCCAGTCGCGTGACCGGTACCTGGGTGTCGATATTTCCCGGCCGCTCACTCAGAGAGTTTCCCAGTAAATTACTGAGTGGCAGGTGCATTTCATCCAGAAACAGCGACGGCTTTTGCTCCGCTTCCGCGAGACTGTCAGAGGCTTTCTTGTCCGCAGCGGTTGGCAGCGGTGGTGTGAGCAGAAACAGCTGCTTGCGCGCGCGGGTCATGGCGACATACATCAAGCGGCGCTCGCTTTCAGTGGAGGCGGGAGTGGAGAAATCCCGCTGAGGCTGGTACGGCATATTGTGCGTGGTGAGCCCGGGAATTATGACCTGATCCCACTCCAGTCCCTTGGCCTGGTGCATGGTGGTGATCTGGATACGCCCGCGTGTTTCCTCCGATTTTTCAGTGCTGCCGGAAAGCCCGCTATCGTCTGACGCATCCTGGGTGTTGTCGTTCTGGTGTTGTTCCTGCAGCTGTTGCAGGTGGGCCAAGGCTTCCTGCGGTGCCAGGCGCAACTGATCGAGGTACTGGGTGAAGGCCAGGATGGTCTGCTGTTTTTCTTCTGCCTGCTGCCGGCTAAATGCGTCTTCGGCAATACCGCTCAGGAAGTCCAGCTCGCCCAGCTGCCGGCGCACCAGCTCCCCGGCTGTGCCGCGCCACTGTTCCACCTGTATCAGCAGTTCCGCCCGTTGCCGCAATCGCTTGCTCTGGGGTTGGCTCAGGGACTCCGGAATCCGTGTCAGCAGTGTTTTACCCCAGCCCTTTTCCTGCCGGGCAATTCCTTCACAGAGTGGTTCCAGCACTGTGCGGGCGATACGCACATGGGGAGCCGTAAGCCATTCGTACAGGCCCTTTGCGCGGCGCGCGATCGGCAGGTCACGAAACCGGCCTGCGGCGATATTCAGACTCCAGAACAGTGGGCGCAATTCCCGGCGCGAGAGAACCGTATTGCGACTGCCGGAACGGTAGGGAATATTGTTGGCCAGCAGTGCCAGTTCCAGTGGTGCGGCGAGGGACCAGAGCCTGACCAGTACGGCGATATTGCCTAGGTCGATGCCTTCCCTGTGGCAGCGGCGGATGTGTTCCACCAGCCATTTCCCCTCATTGGCCGTGCTGACCTGCTGGATTGATGTCGCCGCTTCGGGGTTGCCAGAGACACAGAAAATATCCGCGCGCTCGTGGTTGTTCTGGATAAAGTGGTTGGCGGCGAGCGACAGCGTGTGCCCGTAGCGGAAGGTGCGGCTCAGACGGTACACGTTGGACGGTGGGAAATCCCCGTCGAACAGGCGCAGCAGAAACTCCGGCCGCGAACCGCGCCACTCGTAAATGGTCTGGTCCGGGTCGCCAATGGCAATCACATTGCCGGATTTGCCGTACAGTACCCGCAGCAGGAAGTGCTGAACCTCATTGATGTCCTGGTATTCGTCTACCAGCAATTCCTGGTAAAAACTGCCGTAGGCTTCGGCCATTTCCGGGTTGAGTTTGAGTTGCATGGCCGGGTCGTAGAGCAGGTCGGCGTAGGTGACGGCCTGCTGCTCGCGACGCCAGTCCTCAAACTGACGAAACACCTTGAGAAAGTACCGGTATTCGTCGCCGAGCTTGAGTCGCTCAAAAGCGCTGAGATCGCCGTCCAGAGTAGTTTTGGTGAAATCGATAAAAAATTCCGCCGCTTCAGTCTCGGACTGTTTACGCGCGCGAATATCTTCCAGCTCCGCCGGTGGTGCGCAGGCTTCGATGGCTTTCCATATCTGCAGTTGCACCAGGGACTGGGGCAGGGGGGACAGGTTTGCCTGGGGCAGCTGGCCCCGGGCCATCATGCGCTGGTACAGGCGGTAACCGAGGCTGTGAAAGGTGTTTACCGCGGGGCTGTTTGGTCCACAGAGTAACTGCAGGCGGCGACTGAAATCTTCACGGGCGTTGCGGTTGTACATCACCACCAGAATCCGCCGCGGGTCGGCGCCCGCGTTTAGCCGGTTCTGGATATAGTGCAGTAGTGCCGTGGTTTTCCCGGAACCGGCCACGGCAATTATTTTTGCGTGACCGCCCGGGTGGTTGGCAATGGCCTGTTGCTCTTCCGTGAGCTGTGCTGGGTTGCCTGACATGAATTCGTGTACCACCAAAAAAGAGTACTGGATATATTGCCAGTATAGGGGTGGTGGGTACAAGTTTTTATGCCGGGTCCTCTGGTATCGGCTCGCCCTCATCACCGTGTCGCAGGGCCAGTTCCGCAATATACGAGGAGAGGAAAATACGGCCGGTCAATTTTTCCAACAGTTTGGACCGGCTCAACCGGTCGAGCACCGGCCCTTTTACCTCGGAAAGGTGCAGGCGGATGTTGCGGTTTCTCAGGTCCTTGTTGATCTGGTGCAGGCGTTCCAGTGCTGTGCCGTCGATACGGCTGACCGATGACAGAATCAGCACCAGCTCACGGGTTGCCGGATGACGCTTCAGTTCGCTCAGCAGGCGGTCTTCCACGGCGCTGATATTACTGAAAAACAGGCTCTCATCGATGCGCAGAAACAGAATGTCTTTCTGGGTTTCCACGTCGTGGCGCAGCACATTGCGGAAATGTTCGGTGCCGGGTACGCGGCCTACCACCGCAATATGTGGGCGGCTGCTTCGCCAGATCAGGGTGGCAAACGAGAGGCCAATACCCAGGGCGATGCCCACTTCCACCCCGAATAACAGTACCCCGATAAAGGTACACAGCATGGCGATGCCATCGGTGCGGTCGTAACGCCAGTTATGGATAAAGCCGCGAAAGTCGAACAGGCTGGCCGCCGCCACGATAATGATTGCCGCAAGCACCGTGAGCGGCAGTTCACTGAACAGTCCGGTCAGGTACAGCAGCACCGGGATCATGACCAGTGCAGCCAGTACACCTGCCAGCGGTGAGACGGCACCGGCCTCGGCATTGACTGCGGTGCGCGAAAAACTGCCCGCTACCGGCAGGCCACCAGACAGCCCACTGGTGATATTGGCTGCGCCCAGGCCGAGTAATTCCCCATCCGCATTGAGACGCTCCCCACGCCGCGCGGCCAGTGCCTGGGCGATGGAGAGGCTTTCCACGAAGGTGAGCAGGGCAATGATCAGAGCCGGCAGAAGCAGCTGAAAGACCAGGCGCCCGTTCCAGTCGGGGACAACTATCTGCGGCAGCCCCGCGGGGATGTCGCCGACGATCTCCAGTTCTTCACCGAGTTTCAGCCAGTGCACCAGGCCGATGGCGCAGAGCACCAGCAACATCGGCATCAGTCGCGCGCCCAGTCGCGCCAGTTGCTTTGGTGCGCCGAGCCGGTACAGCAGCATGGGTAACCAGATGCGGCTGGCGATGAGGATCGCGGCAGTGGCAACACCAAACACCAAGGTGGGCAGGTGGGCATCCGGCAAATGCTCCACCACGTGCAGTAACTTGACCGATGCGGTTTCGCCTTCCGCCTTGACCCCCAGTAGTGCGGGAAGCTGGCCCACGATAATCAGTGCTGCGGCTCCGGACACGAAACCGTTGATCACCGGGTGGCTCAGCAGGTTGGACAGCGCGCCCAGCTTGAACAGCCCCATGGCAAACAGAAACACACCACTGAGCAGGGTGAGCACGATGGCGGCGCCGATATACTCGGGGCTGCCGATGGCGGCAATAGGAGTGAGTGCGGAAACCGTCATCAGAGACAGAACAGCCGCGGGGCCGACCGACATGGCGCTGCTGCTGCCGAAAACGGCGTAAGCGATCAGTGGGACCAGGCTGGCATAGAGCCCCACGTGTGGTGGCAACCCCGCCAGCAGCGCATAGGCGAGCCCCTGAGGTACCAGCAACATGCCGGACACCAGTGCCGCGGTAAGGTCAGAAAGGAGCCACTGGCGGCGGTAATTTCGCAGCCAGAAGGGTATCAGTCGGTTTGCCCGCATCTGTTTTGCAGTCTTGCTCCGAAGGGCGCATGAATTCCATCAGCATAGCCCCTGCCATCTGGAAGAGGCCAGTGCCATCTACGCTCAGTGGGTGCGCTGCTCCAGAATGCGAAAGACGAACATCCCGGCCAGCATGGCGAGCACAAATACCGCCGCACCCGGCTGCAGCGCGCCGGTAGCGACAATGCCTGGCCCCGGGCAGAAACCGGCAAGTCCCCAGCCAACTCCGAAAGCCAGGCTGCCGAGAACCAGGCGCCTGTCGAGGGAGCGTTTGGTGGGCAGGTGTATTTCCCCTCCGAGCAGTGCGCTCTCGCGCTTTCTGGCCAGCGTAAACGCGGGCAGGCCGACCGCAATGGCGCCCCCCATTACCAGCGCCAGAGAAGGGTCCCAGGCACCGAACAGGTCGAGAAACCCGAGCACCTTTTCCGGGTTGGCCATACCGGAAAGCAGCAAGCCGACACTGAAGATCAGCCCGGAAACAAATGCGGAAACTGTTACTTTATTCATGGCGTCAGGCTCCCAGCAGGTGGCGCGCGATAAAAACGGTGGCGAAGCCGCCGCACATAAATGTCAAGGTGGCAGCCAGCGACCTGGGCGACATTCGCGACAATCCGCAAACACCGTGGCCGCTGGTACATCCGGCTGCATAGCGGGTACCGAGCCCCACCAGCAGGCCGGCCGCAACCAGCACCGGGTAGCTGGCATTGATTTCAATAGGGGGCAATGCATAAAACAGTGCCCAGACCCCGGGGCCCGCGAGAAGGCCGAGGATAAAGGCGAGCTGCCAGCCGTGATTGCTTCGTTCTTCAGGCCCGCGCTCGCGGTTTATCAGTCCGCCGAGAATCCCGGAAATTCCTGCGATACGGCCGTTTGCGAGGATCAACCAGGCGCTGGCCAGCCCGATCAGCACCCCGCCGGCGAGAGCGGATATGGGGGTAAATGCATTCCAGTCGATGTTCATGGTGGCGAGTTACTCCGCGCAGTACAGTTGATACAACGTTTGTAACAGGGCCAGTACCTTCGGGTCAGCCACCCGGTAGTACACCCGCTTGCCTTGCTTGCGTGTGGCGACCAGGCCCTCCCGACGCAATACGCCCAGCTGCTGGGATAGGCTCGGTTGGCGTATATCCAGTCGCTCCTCCAGCTCTCCAACGCTCAGTTCCTCTTCACACAGCTGGCAGAGCAGGAGCAGACGATCCTGATTGCCCAGCGAGCGCAGGAGTTGCGAGGCTTCCCCTGCGGCGGCACGCATTCTGTCGAGCTGTAAGTCATTTGGGTCCGGCATTCTGGCGTTCCGCTTGGTGATTCAGGCTGGGGTGAGGCTAAGTGTGCGTCCTGTGGGCTGCCGGGCAGCCACGGCAAACTGTTACAGAAAAAATAATATATTGAAAAGTATATTGTTGGAATATATATTTCTGTTTGTTATTGATATATTCCTAAATCATCTATGAGGCGCTGACATGGTTACCGCAGATCTCCCTCCACTCGTGCAACCGTTTCTCGATGATGACACCGAGACATGGAGCTATGTGGTCTATGACCGGGCCGGTGGCAGTGCCGCGGTCATTGATGCTGTTCTTGACTTTGACCAGGCATCTGGGCGAACCAGCACCGACGGCGCCCAGAGAATGGTTGAGTTCGTGCGCGACAAGGACCTGACCGTGGAATGGATACTGGAGACCCATGCCCACGCCGACCACCTGTCTGCGGCGCCGTTCATTCGCGAGCAGCTGGGGGGAAAGATCGCCATCGGCGATCATATTCGTCAGGTGCAGGGTATCTTTCGCGATGTCTTCAACCTGGAAAAAGAGTTTCTGGTCGATGGCTCCCAGTTCGACTACCTGTTCCATGATGACGACACCTTTAATATTGGCGACCTGGAGGGGCGGGTTCTCTACGTACCCGGTCACACGCCGGCAGATATGGCCTGGCTGATAGGCGACGCGCTGTTTGTGGGCGACACCCTGTTCCTGCCGGATGTGGGCAGTGCGCGCTGTGACTTCCCCGGGGGGGATGCCCGCGCCCTGTATCGGTCTGTGCGGAGGCTGCTGTCTTTACCGGAAGAGACCCGCATGTTTATGTGCCACGACTATCCGCCCAACGGTTCCCGTGAGCACGAATGCGAGACCACGGTAGGTACCCAGAAGCGCAAAAATATTCATCTGCACGACGGTGTGCGTGAGGATGAATTTGTGAAGATGCGGCGTGAGCGCGACGCCACTCTGGGGATGCCACGTCTGATTTTGCCGTCCATCCAGGTCAATATTCGCGCGGGCCAGATGCCGCCGGCGGAAGACAATGGCACCGTGTATCTGAAAGTGCCGGTCAACAAACTTTAACCAGCAAGCCATAGAAAGGTGCAGTGACCTTTTACTGTCGCCTTGCGAGGGCCTTTCGAGTGAGTGGAGGAAACAACTATGGAACGCAAAACACTGGATTCCCAGGTCAGTATTTCCGCGGAGCCTGCGCTCGAGGCTTTTGCCGAGCTGAGCGAGCAGGGCGTGGAAGTGGTTGTGTGCAACCGTCCGGAACACGAGGCCGAAGATAGCGTCGGTTTTACCGAACTGGAAAACGCGATAACTGCTGCGGGCATGACATTTGTAGCTATCCCGTTCTCCCGCGGACAGATGCAGCCAGCCCACAGCGAAGAATTCGCCAGGCTGTTGAGCAGTGGCAAGAAGGTGCACGCCTTCTGTCGCACAGGTAATCGCTCCTGCAATCTGTGGGCGGCGGCGCGCTGCCTGAATGGTGCCGACAGGAAGGCACTACGTCAGGCTGCCACTAACGCCGGGTTTGATATCACTGGTGTGCTGGTGACCTACTGATCCGGGTCAGCACATTGTCTGAGGAATCCATCCGGTGAAAGGGGTATTCGGTCGTGGCGTGGGGTGGTTCCTGAGCCAGTTTATACCTGCTGCGCAGTGGTTGCCCGAGTATTCACGGGGGGCGTTGCAAAGGGACCTCTCCGCTGCATTGATCGTCACCGTCATGTTGATTCCGCAATCCCTTGCCTATGCGCTGCTGGCGGGTTTACCGGCGGAAGTGGGGCTCTACGCGAGTATCGCGCCACTGGTCGCCTATGCGCTGTTTGGTAGCAGTCGCACCCTGTCGGTAGGGCCTGTTGCCGTCGCTTCGCTGATGAGTGCGTCGGCCCTCGGTCAGGTAGCGGCACAGAACACTTCTGACTATCTGCTGGCGGCAATGGTCTTGGCATTATTGTCCGGCTTGTTTCTGTTTTTTCTGGGCGTATTGCGCCTCGGGTTCCTCGCCAATTTCCTGTCCCACCCGGTGATCTCCGGGTTTATTACCGCATCGGGACTTCTGATCGCCCTCAGTCAGTTAAAACATCTGCTGGGTGTCCCTGCGCAGGGTGACAACTTGCCCGAGCTGATGATGTCGATGTATTCCGGTCTGGGAAGCGTCAATGTGTACTCGCTCGTTTTGGGTGCGTCGGTTGTAGGTTTCCTGATCTGGTCGCGCGGTGCTGCGGTGCGATTTCTCCAGCAGCTGTCAGTATCGAAAAATACCGCCGTATTGCTGGTGAAGGCGGCGCCGGTCGTTGGTGTGGTGGCCACCATTCTTCTGGCCAGTGGTTTCGATCTGGAGGGAAAGGGGGTTGATCTTGTCGGAGAAATTCCCCGTGGCCTTCCACAGATTGTGTGGCCGACTTTATCCCTGGAGCTGGTACAACAACTCTTTCTACCGGCGGTGATGATTTCCATTATTGGCTATGTGGAATCGGTATCCGTCGGCAAAACCCTCGGTGCCAAGCGCCGCCAGAAGATTGATATGAACCAGGAGCTGATCGGGCTGGGTGCGGCAAATATTGCTGCGGGATTTTCCGGAGGCTTTCCGGTTACTGGCGGTTTCTCGCGCTCGGTGGTCAACTTTGATGCGGGTGCGGAAACCCAGATGGCGAGTGTGTATACCGCCTGCGGTATCGCGCTGGCGGCAATGTTTCTTACACCGTTTCTCTTTTATCTGCCCAAGGCGACTCTGGCGGCGACCATTATTGTTGCGGTGCTGTCTCTGGTGGACTTCTCCATTCTGAAAAAAACCTGGCAGTACTCACCCAGCGATTTTTTCGCAGTGCTGGTCACCATCGTGGTTACGCTCCTGTTCGGCGTGGAGGTTGGGGTGTCCTGTGGGGTGCTGGCATCGGTTGTACTGTTCCTGTACCGGACATCCAAACCGCATATCGCGGAAGTGGGGCTGGTGGAAGGCACAGAACATTTCCGCAATATCCAGCGTCACCCGGTGCGGACCCTGCCGCAGATATTGAGTATCCGGGTGGACGAAAGCCTGATGTTTGCCAACGCGGCATTTCTGGAGGAGCGGGTGTACGGCGATATTGCCGCGACACCGGAGGTCCGGCATGTGATTCTGATGTGCAGCGCGATCAATGAAATCGACTGGAGTGCGCTGGAAACCCTCGAATCCATCAATGCACAGCTGAAGGCTTCGGGAATTTGCTTTCACCTGTCCGAGGTCAAGGGGCCGGTGATGGATGCCCTGTCGAAGAGCGGCTTTCTAGACGCGTTGTCGGGCAAGATATTTTTCACCCAGTACCAGGCATTTACCACGCTGCGTGACCACTTCGATGGTTGCCCACAGTAACGGGCTGCTCGCTATGGGGAAAACAGGTAGGGAAACAGCCGCTCTTTCTCCTTATCCGTGAGCGACTCCACCCGCAGGATATTGTTGTGGGGAATGGATTCCGGGTCCGGATAATTTTTTAGCCCGCGCTCCAGGCTCGCTTCGCGCAGAATATGCAAAATAGGGTAGGGGGCGCGATTGGTGAGGTTTTCCGCATCGTCCGGTTGCGTATCTGCAAACTGGTAGTGGGGGTGGAAGCTGGCGATCTGGTACACACCCTCGTAGCCCTGCCGCTTCAACAGCCACTCGGCATCGTCGAGGAAAAAGTTGTAATCGTGAAAGTCCTGCAGCTGGGTGGGCAGGATCAGCAGGGTGGTTTCCACCTCTTCTTCCGTGCAGCGGTCCAGTACCTGAAATTCCTGCAGTAACTCCTCCAGCAAAATTTCCGTGCACTTTTCCCCGGCTGCGTCGCTCACCACGTAACGGATCTGCCCGGCGCGCAGCGGCTTGCGGGCAAAGGGGCACAGGTTCAGCCCCACCACGACCTCATTCAGCCACTGCTCGACCTGGGCGATAACCGGATCGCTGTCTGTCATCTCACTGAGCGTCCGCTTACCACATCAGGTCATCGGGGATTTCATAGCCCGCATAGGGATCGTCTTCATCCGGCGTTGCACTGCTGTTTTCCGGTGGCTGCACCACCATGGCGGGATTGCGCTCGGCAATCTTTTCGGCCACGACCTTGGGCACCAGCTCGAACTGTTCGCCCTCACTGACGATCAGTAGCCGGCCTGCGATCAGGTGGTCCTGTACTGCGGCGGAGACATAGATTTTTTTGACCTTCTTGTCGAAGGTGAAGTGGTAGGCAATATCGTCTTTGCCATTGGCGCCCTTGGACTGCTTGTTGCGCTCGATCAGCTGCTTGACCTGAGCCTGAATGGCCTTTTCCTGGGCGGCCGCCTCACGCTGGGCATTCAGTTCCCGGTCTTTGGCCACTTTGGCTGCACGGGCCTGTTCCGCTGCCAGTTTGGCCTCGTCCACCTGAACCTCGCCAGATTTCTTGGCCACTTTGTTCTGTTTGCGCTTTTCTTTGCTGATTTGCTTGGCTTTCTTGCCGTCTACCAGACCTGCCTTGAGCAGTTGATCCTGGAGTGATGCCATGGGGGTCTACCTGATGGGAACGTTCAGGCGGGAATTCTAGCGGATTTTGGTGGGGATGCGCAGCGTCAAGGAACTGCGTTGCTTGCGGTTAATTTCTGAAATGTCGATGAGAAGGGGCCGCTGCCGGTAAAGCCTCGCGAGACCTTCTGCGAGAGGGGCCGAAGGCGCCGCGAATACATGGAGCGGCCGGGCCACCTCGCAGAAGAGCCCCCATGGATGGGTCTACGGCGTGTCTCGCGAGGCTTTACCGGCAGTGGCGTCGCCTCGAAACTGGTTCGAGGCGACGATCCGTTATTTCTGCTCGAAGACCAGATTGGTAGTCACTGGCACCATCGGGCTGATGCTATCCAGGCCAGCCACTTCGCGCAGCTTCTCGATACCTTCGAGCAGCTTGTAATCACCGGCATTGAGCAGAATGGGCGCCTTGGTGGTGACCAGCAGGCTGCCGCCTTCCAGGCCGGTAACATGAAGCTTGGCCTTGTGGGTTTTGGACTCGCCGTGGATCGCGACCGCAACATCCGCGTCCACCGACATGGTCTGACCGGGCTTCAGGGCCTTCAGTTTCGCGGCATCCACACTGGTGGAAACTGTCGCCTCGGCGAATTTCGCCGTCTCGAACAGCATCTTCTGCATCCGCTCATTGCGGATCGGGATATTGGTTTCCACACTGGCCAGGTCGATGGTCACCTTGGCATCGCCGCTATCGGAAATACTGCCATTCAGGCTCTTGAAAAAGTGGGTCTCAGCAATGGTGGACTTCTTGACGGAAACAAAGTTTACGCTGGAGTCGTCACCGGCCAACTGCCAGTCAGCGAAAGCGGATACAGGCAGGGCAAGTAGGGATGCCAGGGCAATGGACTTCAAAGTCATGGTGATTCTCCTGTTTCAGACTCGGTACTGAGGCCGAGGTTTATTCCATACAGCTTGCGTCGACCGAAATCGACCAATCGGTTTCAGGTGAGAAACATTATCAGTCACTGTGGCTACTGGCCAGTGAAAGTCTGCGAATGGTAGTAAAAAATGAGAAGAAAAAAAGCCGGCTGATGCCGGCTAAAGGTTGAGGATGGTTCCCAGTATGGATGGGAGGGGTGCCCATCGGGGAGAGGCGGGGTACCGCTGGGAGGCCAGTACCCCGGGTTGAAACGGGGAAGTCAAAACTACCGCGGCGATCAGCTTGCCAGTGACAGAGATTCCGCCTGTTCCCCCGCACTGTCATCGGTGACGGAACTACGGATCAGGTGGTCAAAGGCTCCCAGAGCGGCGGTAGCGCCGGCGCCCATGGAGATCACGATCTGCTTGTAGGGCACCGTGGTGGCATCGCCCGCGGCAAATACGCCAGGAATGGAAGTGGCACCGCGGCTGTCGATTACGATCTCACCCATACGGTTCATTTCCAGACCGCTGCCCTTCAGGAACTCGGTGTTCGGTACCAGGCCGATCTGCACGAATACGCCCGCCAGTTCCAGCTTCCTGCTCTCGCCACTGACGCGGTCGGTGTACTGCAGGCCGTTGACCTTGCTGCCATCGCCGAGTACCTCGGTGGTCTGGGCGTTGGTGATGATGTCCACGTTGGGCATGGAGCGCGCCTTGCGCACCAGCACCTCGTCCGCTCGCAGGGTGTCGGCGAATTCCAGTACGGTAACGTGCTTGACGATGCCCGCGAGATCGATGGCCGCCTCAATACCGGAGTTGCCGCCGCCAATGACTGCCACGTGCTTGCCCTTGAAGAAGGGACCGTCACAGTGGGGGCAGTAGGCAACGCCGCGGGTCTTATATTCGGCTTCCCCGGGGACGCCCAGTTCGCGCCAGCGGGCACCGGTGGCGAGCACCACCGATTTGCTCGCCAGGGTGGCACCGCTCTCCATTTGCAGCTCGATCAGCTTGTCGCGCTTGAGCTCCGCAGCACGTTGCCCAGTGATGATGTCCACACCGTACTCTTTCACGTGTTGTTCAAGGCTCGCTGCCAGTTTCGGGCCCTCGGTGTAGGGTACCGAGATAAAGTTTTCGATACCCACGGTATCCATGACCTGGCCACCGAAGCGCTCGGCCACCAGGCCAGTACGAATACCTTTGCGGGCCGCGTAAATCGCTGCCGCGGCACCGGCGGGGCCACCGCCCAGTACCAGTACGTCGTAGGGCGCGCGCTCGTTCAGCTCTTCCGCCTTGCGCGCTTCGGCACCGGTATCAATTTTGGCCACGATTTCTTCGAGCCCCATGCGGCCCTGGCCGAAATGTTCACCGTTCAGGTAGACCGCGGGTACCGCCATGATCTGGCGCTCGTCCACTTCTTCCTGGAACAGGGCACCATCGATCATCTCGTGGGTGATGTTCGGGTTCAGTTTCGCCATCAGGTTCAGTGCCTGGACTACATCCGGGCAGTTCTGGCAGGACAGTGAGATATAGGTTTCAAAGTGGAATTCACCCTGGATATTGCGGATCTGTTTCTGCAACTCCGGATCCGCTTTGGACGGGTGGCCGCCAGCTTGCAGCAGGGCGAGCACCAGGGAGGTGAATTCGTGTCCCATGGGGATGCCTGCGAAACTGACGCGCGGTGTCTCTCCGGCGGGGGCGATGGCCATGCTCGGGGTGCGCTTGCGGCTCTCCTGCTTCAATTCAATCTTGCTGGAGAGGCGGGCGATTTCGCTAGCGAGGTTGTTCAGTTCAACAGCCTTGGGGCTGCTGTCGACGGACACACTGATCTCGATCGGAGTGACGATATTCTGCAGATAGGTGTCCAATTGTTTCTTTACGTTTGCGTCCAACATCGGTGTGTCCTGGTATTCGGTAATTCGTGGTTTTTGTGAAGTTTTGGGGCGGTACTGCTGACGGGTGCAGCCTTGCGAAACACGCCGTGAACCCATCCATGGGGGCTCTTCCGCGAGGTCCCTCTCGCGGAAGGTTTCGCAAGGCTGCCCCCGCCATCAGTACCTTCTCGGGGGCTTCACTACTTCGTAAAAGCGAAGTAGTACTTAGATCTTGCCTACGAGATCCAGAGAAGGCGCGAGGGTTTCTTCACCTTCTTTCCACTTGGCCGGGCAAACTTCACCCGGATGGGCGGCAACGTACTGGGCGGCTTTGATCTTGCGCAGCAGGTCCTGGGCGTCGCGGCCGATACCGCCGGCGTTGATCTCAACGATCTGGATCTTGCCTTCCGGGTCGATCACGAAAGTGCCGCGGTCCGCGATGCCTTCTTCCTCGATCATCACACCGAAGTTGCGGGTGATGGTGCCGGTGGGGTCGCCGATCATCGGGAATTGGATCTTGCCGATGGTGTCGGAAGTGTCGTGCCACGCCTTGTGGGTGAAGTGGGTGTCGGTTGAGACGGAGTAGATCTCAACGCCCAGCTTCTGGAATTCGGCGTAGTTGTCCGCCAGGTCGCCCAGCTCGGTGGGACATACGAAGGTGAAGTCCGCCGGGTAGAAGAAGACCACAGACCACTTGCCTTTCAGGTCCGCGTCAGACACATCGAAGAAGTCACCAGACTGGTAAGCCTTGGCGTTGAACGGTTTGATTTCGCTGTTGATGTAGTTAGCCATGGTATTTCCTTATCTCCTGAGAGAATTTTTGCCCGTCGTTGTGGGCCGTTTTTGAAACAGGTTATTGGGTACGGGGGAAATACTATTAGCTGTTGGTTTCTTATAAAAATTATTGATTTCTATGGTTGCGATTGCTCTAGACTATATCATTTTTCCATTTGATAGATTTTTCCTTAGAAGAAGTAATAGGGGATCAATGCCAGCGCGGTGCCGGTCAGTGCAAATGCCAGCAGCTCCAGAGCGCCGTCGCGGGCCACCAGTGCCAGCCCAAACGCGATCAGTGCAAGACCCGCCAGGGAGGCGGAGAAGGGAATGATTTCCATCAGTGGCAGCAGCAGGGCGATGACACTGCAGATACCGGCGGTAGCGAGGCTGCCGGCGCGGTACACCATGATCCCCAGGCGAGGGCGCAGCCAGCGGTCGAGGTGTGCAGCGGGCTTTTCGATCCAGCTCAGCCCGTGCATCAGCGGGGATTTTGGAATGGTCCGGGTGAGCAGCCACTGTGGCAGCCACAGGTGATGGCGCAGCATCAACATCTGCGTACTGATCAGTAACAGCAGGATACCCATTAGCGTGGGCATACCGGGAATTCCCGACAGTGGGGAAAAGAGAATCAGTCCAGCGAGCAGAATTACCGGCGCAAAGGAGCGATCCCCCATGGCGTCGAGCACCTTGTCCAGGGTGATGTGGTCACTGGACTCGGCCATGGCTTCCAACTGCTGGACCAGCTGGCTGAGGTTCTGAATACGCTCTGACATGATTCAAGGCTACACCTTGCCCGGTGCCTCTGCATGGCGCTGGTGCCACTCCAGCACAAAGGCGGTCAGCGACGGGAGCATGGTCAGGGTTACCAGGGTCGCGCCAATAATGCCCGCCATCACAATCACGCCCACTCCACGATAGAGCTCGGTACCGGCGCCGGGCAGGAACACCAGTGGCGCCAGACCAAAAATGGTGGTGAGTGTGGATATGGCGATGGGGCGCAGCCGGGAGTCCACCGCCTCCTGCACCGCTTCAACGGCGTTCATGCCATCTTCCTTCACGTTGGCGATGGCCCGGTGCACGATCAGGATAGGGTTATTGACCACGGTGCCCATCAGGATCAGAAAGCCGAGCATGGAGATCATGTCGAAGGGCTGGTGTACCCCTTCAAAACCCATGCCGCGCAGTATCGCGCCGACGAGATTGAGCATGGCGAGCCCCGCAATACCACCGGCAATACCCAGCGGGATTGTGGTCATGATCAGCAGCGGGTATCCCCAGTGGGAAAAGATCGCCACCATCAACAGGTAGATAATGGCGAGCGCCACCGCATAGTTGCTGCCGAGGGAGGCGCGGGTGGCGTCCAGCTGGTCTGCGGCGCCAGAAATATTCAGGGATACACCCAACGGAACCTGGCCATTGTCGCGCAGATATTGCACCAGCTCCGAGCGCACGGCTTCCACACCGGTTTCCAGCGCGACCGAGCGCGGCGGAATGATATTCAGGCTGACGGTGCGGCGGCCGTCGATTCTGCGTACGGTGGCGGTGTCGACGGTCTCCTGGATCTCTGCGAGTTCCGATAGAGGCAGTACTGCGCCACCAGGGGTGTACACGAAGATCTGTTCCAGTGTTTCTACGGTAGCTTCCGGTCCCTGCTGGTTGTACAGGTAGATATCCACCTTGTCGTCGTTCATGAAAAACTCGTTGACGAAGGCGCCGTCGGTCAGTGCGGCCACGGCAAAGCCGATGTCTTCCGCGCTCATGCCCACTTCTGCGGCACGGGCCCACCTGGGTTTCACTTCCAGCAGTGGCTGCGCCAGTGACAGGCTGGCGGGGCGGGTCTGGATATTGGGATTGTCAAAGATCTGTTGTGCGCGGCTGTAGGCCGTGCGAGCAACCTGATACAGGTCCGCGAGATTGGAACCGGAAATATCCAGGTTCACACTGCGGGTACCGCCGTCGTTGCTGCTGATGATGGAGCCCCGGGTCGCGAAGGCGCGCATACCGGGATATTGCTCGTACTGCTCGACGATCACGGCCATCAGTTCATCAATATGTCTCGGGTCCTTGGTTTCCGCAATAATGCGCAGGCTTTGCGGGGACACGCTGATGATAAAGAACTTCATCGGCGGCACTTTGGTGTCACCGCGATCAAATGCCTCCGGAGCCGGTTCCAGATGGGGCAAAAAGAATTCCTGCAGCTCCAGCGCAATTTCTTGCATGGTGGCGAGGTTGTAGCCCGGCGGCGCATTCATACTGGCGAAGGTTTTTGCCTCCTCGCCCTCGGGGAGGTACTCCGCTGGCGGAGTGAGCAGCAGCACGATGGCGAGACTCGCAGCGACAGTAACGCCGATGCAGTAGAGGCGCCTGGAGGGCGCGGCGAGCAGCCAGTGAATCCGTTCAATTACGCTGCGCCTAAGCCGGCTGTTTTCCAGGTTGTTTGCCGTGATGCCATCGAATTTCAGTCGCGCACTGGCGGTGGGGATGACGGTAATCGCCACCAGCATGGATACGAGAATGGAAGCGGAAATGGCGATGGCAATGTCGGAATACAGTTGCCCGGCTTCCTCAGCGATAAACACCACCGGCAAAAATACCATGACCGTAGTAAGGGTCGACGCCAGCACCGCCGGCCACACCTTGCGGACCCCGCTGATTGCTGCCTGAAGCCGGTCCAGTCCGCGACGACGCTCGAGCTCAATGCTTTCCAGTACCACGATACTGTTGTCCAGGGTCATGCCGATGGAAAAGGCCACACCCGCCAGAGAGATGACATTGATGGTGCGACCGGCGATCAACAGGCCGATAAACGCGGCAATGGTACAGATGGGAATCCCGACCACGCCCAGCGCTGTGGCACGGAAAGAGCGCAGGAAAGCGTACATGATGGCGGTGGCGAGTAGCGCGCCGATGGCGAGGTTTTTCCACACATTGAATACGGAAGATTCCACGTATCCCACGTCATCGGCAGTGAGGGACAGGTGCATGCCCTGCGGTTCGAGTAATTCCCGGTTAATCTGCGCGACTTCCCTGAGCATGGCGCGTTTGATATCGATCACATTGGAACCGCTCTCGCGGCGCACCGACAGGAAGATCACCGACTGACCGTTGACGAAGGAGCTGCTGCGGATCTTGAAGTGGTCCAGCCTGATCTCGGCGACATCCCCCAGGTACACGATACTGTCGCCATCCCGTCGCAGGATCAGTGCGCGCAGCTCCTCCAGATCTTTGAATCTCCCCAGAGTGCGCAACAGATAGCGGCGCTTGCCGCTTTCCACTTCGCCCCCGGAGATATCGCGGTTGCGCGCATTGATTACCGCGCGCACTTCGGAAAGAGTCAGATTGCGCTCTGCCAGCCGCTCCGGCTTCAGGCGGATCTGGATCTGTCGCTCGGCGCCACCGCCCACGTCCACCTGTGCCACGCCGGGAACCCCCGACATGCGCGGGCGCACATTGTCCTCCACGTAATCCCGCAACATATCCATGTCCAGTCCGCGCGGGTTTCCGGGCAGGGGAGAGACGCGGAAGTACATAAACGCATTCGACGAAAAGGAGGTGGCGTACACCCGCGGTTCGTCCACATTTTCCGGGTAGGAGGGTACCTGGGTGAGGGCGTTGTTGACGCGTATCTGGGTTTCCAGAATATCCACACCAAAAGGGAATTCGAGCTCGATCTCGGCGGAACCCAGGTCGGCGGTAGACTGCAGTTCCTGGAGATAAGGGATGTTGCGCAGGTATTCCTCCTGCTCGATCAGGATTTCCTTTTCGATATCCTGCGGCGTGGCGCCGGGCCAGCTGGTGCGGATGGAGATGGTGCGTACCTCAAGGTCTGGAATCATCTGCACGGGAATACGGAAGGCGGCCACCAACCCGAGTATCGCGATGATCAGTACCGTCACCGTGACCAGAATGCCGTTTTTGATGATCTGCTCGAACATCAGCGGCTGCTCGCTCCAGTGTCGGATTTCAGCGCCTGTTTGAGCACCACCTTCTGACTCGGCTGCAGGCTCTCGTTACCGCGCACGACGACCTGTTGCCCCGCCGTGAGGCCGGTTTTGATTTCGATCATGCCGTTAAAGCTGAGTCCGGTGGTTACCGGCTGTTCATTTACCGAAACGGTACCGCCCCAACGGCTACCGGGGGCGGCGACCCACACGGTGATGCGCCCGTCGGGGTAGCGCAGCACCGCATCTCGCGGTACCGCAATTCCCTGGCGATCACCGGTCAGTTGCAGTACTGCGGAGGCGGACATGCCGGGGATCACCGCGGGCGCTTCCCGTGTATCCCCTCCGCGCTTTTCCTCAATGATGGCGCGCAGCAGGAAGGTGCGACTGCCACTCCGGCTCACCGGAATACGGTGCTCCACTCTCGCGGTTAAGGTCTCGCCACTATCGAGGGTGACGCGCAAACCCGTGTCGGGCTGGACGCGGGAAAAGTAGCGCTGGGGCACCTGGAAGTCTGCACGCAGGGTATCGGTATCCACCAGTTCGAACAGTGCCGTGCCCGGTTCCACCCATTCGCCCACATCCACCTCGCGCAGGCTGACCGTTCCCGAAAAGGGTGCTGCAACCCGGTGCCTGCGGAGCAGGGCGCTCAGACGTTCGGTTTCAACCTGAGCCGCCTGCAATTGCGCGCTGCGCTCGCGCACCTCCGAGCCGAGGCTTTCCACTTCGGTTTCTGCCACATGATTGTCGCCCACCAGGCGCTGCAGCTCCGCCAGGCGCCGGCGGCTGTCCGCCAGTGTCTCCCGCACCCGTGCCACTTCCGCCAGGGCGGCGTCACGCTGGATGCTGCTGAGCTCCGGGTCGAGCGTGAGCAGTAGCGCCCCCTTTTTTACCCGGTCGCCGATATCCGCGTGGATGTCCTGAATCATGCCCGCGACTTCCGCCGACAGCAGGGCCTGGCGCAACGGCTTTATGGTGCCAGTGACAGGAACTTCCTCAATCAGTGGCTGCGCGCGTGCGTACACCGCCTCTACAGCAATAGGCGATTCACCGGTTGCCTTGTCGCCGTAGTTCTCTGCCGGTTGTGAATAAACCGACGACAGCGCGAGCAGCAGAATAATTGGCAGAAATCGGATTAACCGCATGGAAGATCAATCATTAAACGTATCTGGCTAGTGTAGTAATCCTGCTCGGGGAAAATGGTGGTTGGGGGCTGGGTTAAATAAGTAAAAGCAATGAGTCCGATTAGCCGACTTTATGGGTAGAGCGCTATTTAGAAAAAGTTCCATTTTTTATTCGACGATTGGCGCCAGATGGCTGGACTTGTGTTATTGCTCCCAGCGCCAGTGCCTATATTCAAAACCAGCAATATTCAGAATAAACCGGCGAGCAACTCGCAGGAGGCACTGACATGATCAAAAAAGCATTCCCACTCTGTACTGCCATTGCGCTGACAGTGGCCACGCTATCCACCAGCCTGGCCATCCAGGCGCAGGAACATTCCACGTCGGTGGCGCCGCCCGCCGGAGAGCCCAAGCCCAACAGTTTCTGGTGGCCGGAAGAGCTGGACCTGTCTGTATTGCGTCGTAACGGTGCCGCTTCCAATCCCATGGGAGAGGAGTTTGATTACGCCAAGGCGTTTAACAGTCTTGACTACAACGCCCTGAAAAAAGATATCGAAAAAGTACTTACCACTTCGCAGGACTGGTGGCCGGCGGATTATGGTCACTATGGCCCGTTGATGATTCGTATGTCCTGGCACGCATCCGGCACGTATCGTGTTGTAGATGGACGTGGGGGTGCCGGTGGTGGACAACAGCGCTTCGAGCCCCTGAACAGCTGGCCGGACAATGTCAGCCTGGACAAGGCCCGTCGCCTGTTGCTGCCGATCAAACAGAAGTACGGCAACAAGATCAGCTGGGCGGACCTGATGGCATTGACCGGCAATGTGGCGATGGAGTCCATGGGCTTTGAAACCTATGGCTTTGCCGGAGGCCGTGAAGATGACTGGGAAGCGGACCTCGTCTATTGGGGGCCGGAAACCAAGTGGTTGGATGACAAGCGCTATAAGGGGGATCGGCAACTGGAGAAACCGCTAGCGGCGGTGCAGATGGGCCTGATCTATGTCAATCCGGAAGGCCCGAATGGCAACCCCGACCCAATTGCTGCGGCTAAGGATATCCGTGAGACCTTCGGTCGTATGGCCATGAACGATGAGGAAACCGTGGCACTGATCGCCGGTGGTCACACCTTCGGCAAGGCCCACGGCGCGGTAAAGCATGACTGTGTGGGTAAGGAGCCCGCTGCTGCGGGTATCGAAGAGCAGGGTTTTGGCTGGAAGAACAAATGCGGTTCTGGCAATGGGGCAGATACCTTCACCAGTGGCCTTGAAGGCGCTTGGTCGGTCAATCCCATTCAGTGGAGTAACCAGTATCTGGAAAATCTGTTCAAGTTCGACTGGGTAAAAACCAAGAGTCCGGCCGGTGCCACCCAGTGGATACCGAAAGATGGTCAGGCCGCCAACCTGGTGCCAGACGCCCACGATAAGTCCAAGCGCCACGCGCCCATCATGTTTACCACGGATCTGTCTCTGAAAATGGATCCCGAGTACCGGAAGATCTCCCAGCGCTTCCTGGAAAACCCGGACGAGCTGCAGAAGGCGTTTGCCAAGGCCTGGTTCAAACTGCTGCATCGGGATCTGGGGCCCAAATCCCGCTATCTGGGGCCGGAAGTTCCAAAGGAAGACCTGATCTGGCAGGACCCCATTCCGGCAGTGGATTACACCCTGATCAGCGAGAGCGATGCTGCCAATCTAAAGAAAAAGATCCTGGCCTCGGGGCTGACGGTACCGGAACTGGTACGTACCGCCTGGGCGTCTGCCGCCTCTTACCGGGACTCCGATGCGCGGGGAGGAGCAAATGGTGGTCGTATCCGGCTGGTGCCACAGAAAGACTGGCCAGTAAATACACCGGCAGAGCTCACCAAAGTGCTCGCCAAACTGGAAAGTATCCAGAAGGATTTCAACAACTCCCTCGGGGGCGGCAAGCAGATCTCTTTTGCCGATACCGTAGTGCTCGCGGGTAATACCGGTGTGGAGGAAGCCGCTAAGAAAGCTGGGTACAGCGTTCAAGTTCCGTTCAAGCCCGGTCGCAATGACGCCACGGCGGAGCAGACGGACGTGGAGTCCTTCAGCTGGTTGGAGCCCAGAGCCGATGCGTTCCGCAACTACTATGGCAAGGGTAATACCCTGTCACCGGCCGAGGCCATGGTCGATAAGGCCAGCATGCTCGACCTGAGCGTTCCGGAGATGGCCGTGCTGATCGGCGGAATGCGTACCATGAACACCAATAGCGATAAATCGGCAAACGGCGTGTTTACGGACAAGCCCGGCACGCTCAGCAATGATTTCTTTGTCAATCTCGTGGATATGTCTACGGTGTGGAGTAAATCCGGTGACAATCTGTACGAGGGTAAAGACCGTAAAACCGGTAAGGTGAAGTGGTCTGCAACGCCGGTGGATCTGATATTTGGTTCCAACTCCGAGCTGCGCGCCGTCGCTGAATTTTACTCCGCTGAAGATGCGAAGCAGAAATTTGTCGATGATTTCGCCAAAGCCTGGCATAAGGTGATGAATCTTGGGCGCTAGTGCAAGAGTGCATTCACCACCGAATGGGTGCCCTGGGGGCGCCCATTTTTATTTGTAGTGCGTTAATCGCAATTGGGGTGATCCACTAGACTGAAACTGCGTAACATACGGAAAAACCTCCAGACAAATTCCCGCGGAAATAACTCTCATGTCAGCACCTGGTCGAATACTGCCCGCGATTACCGTATTTTTTTGCGCCCTGTTGAGTCCAGGTCTGCTTCTGGCGGCGGCTCTTGAGGTGCGGGTGATCAATGCACCTGCAGAGGGAAGCCTGATATTTCAGGTGTATGACAACCCGGACGCCTTTGGGGATTTCCGCAGTCCATCCCGGGAAATTCCGTTGTCGGTCAATCGCGAAGGTATATACCGCATTGACGGTGTGCGCCCCGGCGCAGTAGCTCTGCTTGTCTACGCGGATACCAACAACAATGGCGCCCTGGATCGCACGTTTATCGGAATTCCAAAGGAGCCGATCGGCCTTTCAAACGGCTACCGGCCGAAAGGGCCTCCCAGCTTTCAGCGTGCGAGCTTTTCGCTGGCAGAAGGCGAAACCAAACCGGTCGATATTGAATTGTATGAAGTGCTGGGCGAATTTGGCCAGTGGGGTGTTGGGCTCGGTGTCATCGGACGTAGCAGCCCCTATGTCGGTTCGGATGCCACCGTCATTCAGGTAATCCCGGCCATCACCTATTTTGGCGAGCGCCTGCAATGGGTAGGGCCAAGCCTGCGCTATGGTTTGTGGGGCAGCGATACTTTCCGGTTTGCAGTGAATGCCACCTACCGGGTTGGTGCCTATGAAGAGGACGACAGCCCCGTATTGTCGGGGCTGGGTGACCGGGACAGCACTCTGATGGCCGGTGTCGGGCTGGTGTACGACGGTCCCAATCGTATTGATGTGGATTTTCGCTATCAACACGACGTACTCGATCGATTTGGCGGCGGCACCGCCGAGCTGCGTGTATCGAGAGGGTTTCAAAATGGCAACATCAACTGGGCGCCGTCGCTCGGTGTTAACTGGCTGAGCAGTGATCTCGCCAACTACGATTTTGGCGTGCCGACCTGGGGCGCGCTGCCTGGGCGCCCAGCGTACGACGTCGGCAGCACCGTAACGGTGGAGGCGGGCATTGGTGGGATGCTGGAAATTACCGAGCACTGGCGTCTGGTGCTGGACATCAATGCCGAGTATCTGGGGAACGATATCTCGGATAGCCCGATTGTGGGCGATGACTATGTCATCAAAGGGTTTGCCGCGATCACTTATACCTTCTGACAACCTTTTTCCTTGCAGAGATACTGCATCGCAGGTCGCGCTAGAACAGCCCCATTTGGGGCTGTTTTGGGTTGAAGCGCATGACAGGAGCCTGCGGCAGCCGGGCGTGGAGCAGTTCGGTCCATAAGGAGACCAGGTTCAGCGCATCTCCGTTATCCGGCATATGTATGAAAACGTACGGTCGGATTCCCTGTTCGATCCAGTTCGCCACTCGCTCGACCCAGGGCGCCAGATACTCCCAGTTGCTCTCCAGGTCAGGGTGCCCGATATAGCGAATCACCGGCGGTGCATCTACCGGTAGCAGGTGCACTGGCACATTCGGTTTCTTGCGCTGCGCATCCACGATCGACGGGCTTTCCGCTTTTGCTGCAAACAGGCCGCGGCTGTCCAGGCACACACGTGCGCACTTTCGCTCGCGCAATCCCCGGTTCAGGGCACGCTCTGCGTCACCTTTTTGGAAGAATGCGGAGTGTCGGACTTCCACTGTGCAGGAAAATAGATCCGGGAGATCATCCATAAACCGCCAGAGATTGCTCAACTGCTGTGGGCCGAATGTTGCCGGCAACTGCAGCAGAAACGGGCCCAAAACGTCATTCAGCGGAGAGACGATCTCCAAAAATTCGGTCACCAATTTTTGTGGTGGGGCGAGTAGGTGATCGTGACTGACACTGCGGGGAAACTTGAGCAGAAGCCGAAAATCATCGGGAACCTGGCTCCGCCACTGAGCGCATTGCGCCTGACTCGGGGTGGCGTAGAAGGTAGTGTTGCCCTCGACACAATTCAGCACCTGACTGTAGCGTTCGAGCGGCGTGGCTCCCGGAGGTAGTCGCGCATTCCAGACCGGATGCTGCCACTGGGGACAGCCGAGAAAATACGGGAGATTCATGATTTCGCAGCGATAAATATTCCAGCGCAAATGTATCGAGCAGATTCCGCAAGTCAAGTCTGCACATTTACTTTTTAATCATTAGAATGCGCGACCTTTTCGCGGGTCAGTTTGGCAGGTGATCCACTTCTGACCCGCCCGTCTGGATATGAAGAGGTTGACTGAGTTTCTATGATCGTATTTACCCTGACCAATGAGGATACGGATCAAGTATGGGTGGGCACCGCGCGGGAAGGCATGACCCCGGAAGCCCGCTTTGAGCAGATTCAGGCCGCGGTATCTCTGGGCATCGATCATCCGTTTTATGATGAACTGAAAAAATTTGGCGCAGGCGCGTTCTCCGCGGATTTGTTTGCCGTAGCCGAAGACCGCGTGGAGTTGCAGGAGATGGTCGAGGAGGCTCTGGACTCGCTGAATGCCAAGAGTCTGGTGGGTATCAAGACGGTAAAGCCCGGCACCACCAAGTCCGCACTGGCGCCGAAGGCAAAAACACGCGTGACTCGGGTGAAGCCAGCTTCGGGAGCGCCAACAAAGCTGAAGAGCAGTAAACCGGTCAAGGAAAAACTGGCCACCGGCCGCACCGGCAGCGCTGCCAAAGAGCGGGCCATCAAGGCGGGTATTGAGGCGGAGAAAGCCCGTATAGCGGCTGCGAAAGCCCGGAAGGTTCAAGAAGAAGCGGATGAGATGAAGGCCATCCTGGCCGGCCTGGATGCCCGCGGCTCCACACTTTCACGCCGCTGAGGCGTCCACTAATCCTATCGCTGCGCGCTGGGGCTGCTATCGCGAGTAGCCCCTAGCGCTTAGTATAAAACCCTGTGTGGTCCAGTGCTTTGCGAATTTCGGCTACCGTTGCATTACTGAGCTGGCGGTAGTCGGGGTAGGGCGTCAGAAGGATGCGTTTCTCCACGTCGAGAGCAACTTCCGGGGCCCCTCTCAAAGGCTGAGCATTCAGCCCTTCAATACTGAAACGCTGCAGATTCTCCTTACCTCCTATCCAGTGCCACCCCGGCAATCTCTTCAGATGCGGCGTAAAGCACAGCGCCGTGCGCTCAAATAATTCATCGTCCCTGAAGCTGCGCCACTCTTCCTGCGGACTGGCAATTTTTGCCAGTAAGGTCACGATTTTCCGCCAGTGGTTGGAGTTATTTTCCATTAACCGACCGGCATCCGGCGCCGCGACCAACTCATCCAACCCCTCGGGGCGGTGGGGAAGATAGAGGGCGATTACTGGATTTGTCGGCCCCAGATAGTCTGCTTCTCTCAAAGTAATGTGCAATTTTCCCTGGACTCCAGATGGAAGGCGGCAATCAGTGAATATTGCAAGAAGGGCACACAGGTGGTCAGGTAGTCCTTGATCCAATACTGGATATCTTCAACGTGCAGCTGCGCATCAATTGCTACGAACTTGCATCGCACCACCTCTCGTGCGTCTCGCACCTTTTCGTCGTCGGTGACCACGATGGTCAGGGTCGAGGTGTCGACGTTCCACCCAAAAAGCAGATAGCGGGAGTCGTCCTGGAGGTTGTCCTCCAGGTGTTCACAGGCTTTATCGATACTCGCTTCGATCACGTGTCGTATGTCCTGTCCATCCGAGCCTTCAGCCTTTGTCTGATAGATCGTGTATTCGCGATCACTTTGCGACGAGGCGCCAGGGAGAGAGTTTTCGGTGGTCAAATTCCAATTTAGCGACATGCAAGCTCCTGTTCAGTGTTGATTCCATCGACAAAAAAAAGCCCCGCTCTTTCGAGCAGGGCTCTCTGATCCTCAGTCCGTCACTTAAACAGCAACATCCTGAATCTCGGTTGCGGCGATGCGCTTACCTTCTTCGGCAGACTTCTGGAAGTCTTCAATCTGATCGAAGTTCAGGTAGCGGTAGATTTCCGCAGACATGGAGTTCAGGTTCTGGGCGTATTCCTGGTATTCCGCCGGGGTCGGCAGTTTGCCCAGGATGGCGCCTACAGAGGCCAGTTCCGCGGAGGTCAGGTACACGTTGGCACCGTCGCCGAGGCGGTTGGGGAAGTTACGGGTAGAGGTGGACAGTACGGTGCTGTTCGGGGCTACACGTGCCTGGTTACCCATGCACAGTGAGCATCCCGGCATCTCGGTGCGTGCACCGGCGGAGCCGTAGATGTTGTAGTAGCCTTCTTCCATCAGCTGGTGCTCGTCCATCTTGGTAGGCGGAGAGATCCACATGCGGGTGGAGATACCGCCTTTATGTTGCTGCAGCAGTTTACCGGCAGCGCGGAAGTGACCGATGTTGGTCATGCAGGAGCCGATAAACACTTCATCTACCTTGTCGCCGGCCACGTCGGACAGCAGCTTGGCATCGTCCGGGTCGTTCGGGCAGCACACGATGGGCTCTTTCACGTCTGCCAGATCGATTTCGATCACAGCCGCGTATTCCGCGTCGGCGTCGGCACTCATCAGTTCCGGTTTTTCCAGCCAGGCTTCCATGGCGCGTGCACGACGTTCCAGGGTGCGCTTGTCGCCGTAGCCTTCCGCAATCATCCAGCGCAGCAGGGTGATGTTGGAACGCAGGTACTCGGCGATGGAGTCTTCCGGCAGCTTGATGGTACAGCCAGCAGCGGAGCGCTCGGCGGAGGCGTCGGACAGTTCGAACGCCTGCTCTACGGTCAGGTTGTCCAGACCTTCGATCTCGAGGATGCGGCCGGAGAAGATGTTCTTCTTGCCTTTCTTCTCGACGGTCAGCAGACCTTCCTGAATCGCGTAATAAGGGATGGCGTGTACCAGGTCACGCAGGGTGATGCCCGGCTGCATTTCGCCCTTGAAGCGCACCAGTACGGATTCCGGCATGTCCAGCGGCATTACACCGGTGGCAGCGGCAAACGCCACCAGACCGGAGCCGGCCGGGAAGGAGATGCCCATGGGGAAACGGGTGTGGGAGTCACCACCGGTACCTACGGTGTCCGGCAGCAGCATGCGGTTCAGCCAGCTGTGGATGATGCCGTCACCCGGACGCAGGGAAACGCCACCGCGGTTCATGATGAAGTCCGGCAGGGTGTGCTGGGTGTCGATATCAACAGGCTTCGGGTAAGCCGCGGTGTGACAGAAAGACTGCATGGTGAGGTCGGCCTGGAAGCCGAGGCACGCCAGGTCTTTCAGTTCGTCACGGGTCATCGGGCCAGTGGTGTCCTGGGAGCCAACGGTGGTCATCTTCGGCTCGCAGTAGGTGCCCGGACGGACGCCTTCCATACCACAGGCTTTACCCACCATTTTTTGCGCGAGGGTGTAGCCCTTGCCGGTGTCGTTCGGCTGCTCCGGCAGGCGGAACAGGTCAGACGGGCCGAGTCCCAGAGATTCGCGTGCCTTGGTGGTCAGACCACGGCCAACGATCAGGTTGATACGGCCACCGGCCTGCACTTCGTCCAGCAGCACGTCGGACTTCAGTTCGAATTCAGACAGCACCTTGCCGTCTTCAGACAGAATCTTGCCTTCGTATGGACGGATCTCGATCACGTCGCCCATGTTCAGGTCGTCAACCGGGGCTTCGAAGACCAGTGCGCCGGCATCTTCCATGGTGTTGTAGAAAATCGGGGCTACTTTGCCGCCGATGCAGATGCCGCCGCCTTTCTTGTTCGGTACGCCGGGCAGTTCTTCGCCGAAGAACCACAGTACGGAGTTGGTGGCGGACTTACGGGAAGAACCGGTGCCCACAACATCGCCGACGAAAGCGACCGGCAGACCTTTGGCCTGAATTTCTTCGATCTGGCTCATGGGGCCGGTAACACCGTGCTCTTCCGGCGTGAGGCCATCTCGGGTCATTTTGTACATGGCGCGGGCGTGCAGGGGGATGTCCGGGCGGGACCAGGCGTCCGGGGCCGGGGACAGGTCGTCGGTGTTGGTTTCACCGGTCACCTTGAAGACAGCAACCTTGATGCTCTCGGCGACTTTGTCGCGCTTGGTGAACCACTCGCCGTCCGCCCAGGACTGGATTACGGCTTTGGCCACTTCGTTGCCGGCTTTCGCTTTCTCTTCCACGTCGTGGAAGGCGTCAAACATCAGCAGGGTGCCTTTCAGCTGTTCGCCGGCCAGTTCGGCCAGGTCTTTGTCGTCCAGCAGATCTACCAGAGTGGCGATGTTGTAGCCGCCCAGCATCATGCCCAGCAGTTTGGTGGCGTGTTCTCTGTCGATCAGCGGAGATTCCGCTTCACCTTTGACGATGGCAGTGAGGAAACCAGCCTTCACGTAGGCAGCCTCGTCCACACCCGGCGGTACACGGTTGGTGATCAGGTCCAGCAGTTCCTGCTCTTCACCCGCGGGCGGGTTTTTCAGCAGTTCCACCAGGCCGGCAACCTGCTCGGCATTCAGGGGCTTGGGTGGGATATTCTGTTCGGCGCGCTCGGCGACGTGTTTGCGATAGGCTTCAAGCACGGATAATTCCCTCTTTGGTGTATGGGGTGGAACCAACAGCTTTCCTGGAGTTCTGCGCGGCTGACGCCGTCCGTTGAACTCCGTTTTACATCAATGGCCGCTGGAAGCGGGTGGCGAATTCTACATTACTCGGTTAACGCTGTTAAGTTCGTTGAAAAATCAATAACTTACGCGAATTTTCACCATTCATGAAACAAATAAAGGTCTGTACGGGTGCGCGATTTCAAGTGAGAATCAATCGCATTCTGGCGCCTGTGGCGCGCCATTATCCATGTGATGAATGGGCGTAATCGCCTAACGGAAATGCTATTCTGTGCCGCCTCGATTCACCGCGTTTCCCACGAATTTTCAGCGCCCCAGCGGCTGGCGAGTACCGCGAGCGGCACAGGTGGCGGCAGGCAGAAGAGGTATTTTCGCTGCATGGCGATCTATAAAAAAGTCCGCACGCCGTGTATTGGCGTCTGCTCCACCGGTATCGGCGACAATGTTTGCCGTGGCTGTAAGCGTTTTGCGCACGAGGTTATCAACTGGAATGCTTACTCGGAAGAGCAGCGCCGCATCATAGCGGAGCGCCGTGACGGTTATCTTGCAAATGCGGTGCGCAGCCAGTTTGAGATTATCGATCAGAATCTACTGCTATCACAGTTGCGACATCAGCAGATTCGTTTTAATGAAGATCAGAACCCCTATTGCTGGGTGTTTGAGCTGTTGCGGGCGGGGGCCAGTCAGATCGCGAACCCGGCGGAATTCGGGCTGCGCCTGACCCCGGCGGCGCGGGGTGTGCCACTGACGGAATTGCGCAAACGCATTGATGACGACTTTTACGCGCTCTCGCAGGCGTACTATCTGCGGTTTGTCGCGCCCGGGCTGACCTCGGCAGCCCAGTAACCGATTCCACCGTCTTTGTGTGTTAAACAGTGGATCGCAGTCGCGGGTGGGTGACGCCCGGAAAACAAGGAGTCTCGCTTGCCTCACGCCTCAAATCCCGCCGATAAACAGCTTCTTGTACTGATTAATCCTGCCAGCCGCAGTGGTGGGGACCGTGCCGATCAATTGGACGCCGGTGTGAGCCAGTTGCGCGAGGCTGGCTGGTCGGTTGAAGTGCGGGAGACCTGCGGCCCGGAAGATGCGGCCGCCAGCATTCACGGCGCCCGGGTAGATATTGTGGCTATTGGTGGTGGCGATGGCACCGTCAGTGGATGTGCCAGGGCGCTGGTAGAGCGGGGTCTGCCGTTTGCGGTATTGCCGATGGGCACTGCCAACGATCTGGCGCGCTCACTCGGCATAGAGTCGCTGGAGCAGTCGTTCGAGGCCATTAGGGATGGGCGCAAGACGCGCATTGATCTGGCACAGATCGGTGATGAATATTTTTTCAATGTCGCAAACCTTGGGCTGGGAGTGCAGGTAACTGAGGCGCTTACGCCCGATGTGAAACGTCGCTGGGGCGTATTCAGCTATCTCAAGGCGGTGAGTGAAGCGTTGACACGTCGCAACCAGTTTAAAGTCCGGCTTGAGATAGATGGCCGAAAGTTTCGCCTGCGTTCGATGCAGCTTGCGGTGGGGAATGGTCGCTTTTACGGTGGCGGTAATGTTGTGCACGAGGAGGCTACCATTAGCGATAGCCGCCTACATCTGTATAGTCTGAAGCCGCAAGGCCTGCTCGAACTGCTGTCGCTGGCGCCGTTTATTCGTCTCGGGCAGCATCGCGTATCCCAGCGGATATTTACGGAGTCGGGTGCAGAGGTACATATCGAGACTTCGCCTCCGGGGATGGCTGTTCACGCGGATGGCGAGCCTGTGGCGAAAACGCCGGTGAGTATTCGGGTTGTGGCGGGTGTGATTGAAGCGGTGGTGCCGTCCAGCGCATCGATGTAGCAAAAGTTTTCACAGCAAGAATTGTGGGCTTTCAGGTGTATTCGTACAGAGGATCATTCGAATGAGTTTTTTGAGAGATGACATCCAGGTCGCTTTGCAGTGGCTGCACAGCTGGGCCCTTGAAACTCTTTCACATTTCCAGTTCGTTGCTGACCACGAGGTTGGGGTGGAAGTGGTGGCGTTGTGTGGCGCACTCGCGACGGAGCGCGAGCAGCTGGCGGGGAAATTGGCGGCGGCGATCCGGGACACTGGTGATTTGCCGGCGGAACCAGATCCTGATCGAGAGGCCGTACTGCAGGTGCAGGAGCAGCTGTCAGGTATTTTTGCGGAACACGGCAGCGACGCGATGTTGGCCTATTGCCGCTCTCGCGAGGAAGCATTTTTAGCGCAGGTGCGACAGGAGGCAGGCATTCTCGAGGAGTCAGAATTCCGTTCGCTGCTGTCGGCGTGCCAATCCAGTGCGGAACTGGCTGTCGATCGCCTGCAGCCCTGAATGCCGTCCCTTATGTCCGATCAGACGAGTGCGGCCGGATGAGATGTACTCGCAATGCCGCTAGGAACGGCGTTTTGTCTACTTTCAAGTCCCGGCGCGTGCGCCGCCGGCTCGTGGGTGGGTTGTGATCTACGCCGGTGAATTCCGGTAAAGAGCGGTCTCCCTCGCTGTTGATGAGTACCGGCATGGCAGAATAGCCCACCTGTCGATATTCCTCCCGTGCCAGATCTTCTCGCGCACGAAAAATCTCCGCTACCTGAAGATTCGCTCTGCTCTGAATTTGAACCTGGCGTAAGTTATCGTGCTCGTCGCGGTGCAGTCCCGCCAACAGCTGCCGCTGATATTGAATCCCGGTGTCCTGTCCCTGTGGGTCCAGTTGCACCAGCTTTCGCTCACACCAGGCAACACTCACCTTCTTGATGGACTTGCGGGCTTTTATCCAGCTCAGAGCGATGGCATCCGGGCGCTGAGGGCAGAGCAGAATCTGGCGGTAACATTGACGCAGGTGCGCGCGGGGAAATCCCGCATCACCCAGCATATCGCGTAATTGTTGGTCGCGTTCCAAGGCGGGGCGCGGAGCGAGGGCCTGTTTGATGTTGGCAGTGATTTGCTGGAACGTCGCTTTTGCTGCATTCAGGCGAAGCGCGAGGTCAATCATGTCGGGTGGGACTGCCAATATTCCAGGGATCTGCAGCGTATGCCGTGCGTCCCCTGGCTGGTGCTGATCGCCGTAGTCGAGATTGCGAAATAGCGCGGCTGCCAGGGTGAAAGGACGCTCGAACGGTACACCGAGTCGTTCCGCTGTGTCGACGGCAAAGTCAGGTCTCAACAGGTAATGTCCCCAGGGGGGGGTGATTGAGTCCAGTGCCGATGTTTGCTGCGCCAGGTTCTCAGCGAGGTGGTGCATCTGTGCCAGAGTCTCGGCAAGGGCGTTGCGCAGATTTTTCAGCTTGAGTGCCGAGTGTTCAATGTCCGACATTTTGGGTGCCAGCTCTGTTTGATGAGCGGTGGTGGGATCGCAGTGCCTTCACGGTGCCGCGAGTCGGCCCTGGCGATCGGTTATGCGTAATAATAACCCACTTAATAAGTCGTTATCAAACGAAGCTGGCTAACCTATGGACCAACTCCGAGCTTCGTAATCCGGTCAACAAAAGGCGGGGAGGGGCGCTATAATGCGCCGCGCCGGGAGGCGTGTGCCTCCGGGTGTCCGCGTCCGTCTTGCCATGAGTTCTGATATGAGTAGTGCCCCGGTTCCCGACCTATCCGCCATCCACGACTTTCTGTTGTGTAAAACCCCAGACGCCTGGATTGAGGCGGCACTCGCTGAGCCGGAAATGATGCTGGTTGACCACGCGAATTGTGAAAAGAAGGCCGCCGGAACGGCGTTGAACCTGATGTTTCGCTACCTGGATAATTTTGAGCTGCTGAATAAGATGTCGCGCCTGGCACGTGAGGAGCTGCGACATTTTGAGCAGGTGATCGCAATCATGAAGAAGCGGGGGATCCGCTATCCGCACGTCACCGCGTCGCGCTATGCGGCGGGCTTGCGCGACCAAGTGCGTCGCGAAGAGCCCGGTCGGCTGGTGGATACGCTGATCTGTGGTGCGATCATCGAGGCGCGCTCCTGCGAAAGGTTTGCGCGAATTGCCCCGCATCTGGATGATGAGCTGCAGAAGTTTTATCTGTCTCTACTGAAATCTGAGGCGCGGCACTTTCGCGATTATCTGACGCTTGCGCAGAAGGCGACGAGCGAAGATATACAGCCGCGGGTGCAGGTAATACTGGAGGTGGAGCGCGACCTGGTACAGGGTGGCGATGACGAATTTCGCTTTCACAGTGGTGTACCCAGTCTCGCGTAATTGTTTACGTGGCTATTTGTACACCTCGACCACATCGCCCAGGCGCTCCGCCACAATGGTACGCAAGTCACTGGCCAGTTCCCGGTAAAAGCGCCGCGCCGGAGCGCTGGCTCTCCACACCAGTCCATGCTGCCGCCGGATCGGTTTGGCGCGCAGCTCACTCACGTGCAGTGCCTCCGGGTTGTGCATTTCAGAATGTACATACAGTCCGGGTAAGAATGCGACACCCAACCCCATCACGACCATCTGGCGCAGTGTGTCCAGGCTGGTGCCCTCGTAATCTCGCTGTAGCTGGGCGCCCAGGCGTTCGCATATTTCCTGCACCTGATGGTGGAAGTGATGTTGTCCTTCCAGGGTCAGCACCTTTTCTCCCTTGAGTTGTGATGGTGTCACCTGCGCTTTACCGGCGAGCCGGTGGTCGGCGGGTACAACAAATTTGAGCGGCTCGGTAAATAGAGGCTCAACGGCAATATCGTCGCGCTTCACCGGTAGAGGCACGATCGCAATGTCGTAAAGGCCTTCGGTGAGTGACTGGAGCAGGCGATTGGGCGGAGCTTCCCGAACGTACAGTTTCAGTTTGTGATGCCGGTGATGGAGTGCCGGCAACACATTGGGAAGCAAATACGGGCCCAGGGTCGGAGGTACTCCCAACTTGTAAGTGCTTTGATGCCCCTCTGAAATAAGGCTTGCATGCTGCGAAAATTCGCGAACTCCGAGTATAAGTTGCTTTGCGTGTTCAAGCAGCTCGCGGCCCTCGGGGGTGAGCAGGGTGCCAGAGCGATTGCGCTCAAATAATGGAATACCGAGATTGTTCTCCAGCGCCTGAATCTGTGAGGTGAGGGCAGGCTGACTGACTCTCAACTCTTCGGCGGCGCGGCGAAAACTTGAGTGTGACGCTATGGTCACAAAATATTCCAGCTGTTTGAAACTGGGGGGCTGTGTGGATTTTGGCATGGCAGCTCAGTAGTTTTTGATAACTTATGATTATCAGCAATAGGTATTTTAACTTATTGAACTATCAAAAAATAATGGATTCCAAGTTGAATGCCCGTTCCAGAATGATTGCAAGGAGTAATGATGGAGCACGTAATTTCCGGTGTGGCCAAGTTTCAGAAAGAAGTTTATCCCACCAAAAAGGCGCGTTTTTCGAAGCTGGCCGACGGCCAGAACCCTGAAGTCCTGTTTATCACCTGTGCCGATTCCCGGATTGACCCGAATCTTGTTACCCAGACCGAGCCCGGTGAGCTGTTTATCTGCCGGAACGCCGGCAACGTGGTGCCACCGCATAGCAATCATTCCGGTGGTATGACCGCGTCTATCGAGTTTGCGGTTGCCGCCCTGGGTGTTTCACACATTGTGATCTGTGGTCATACCGATTGCGGCGCCATGAAAGGCGCCATCGAACCGGAAAACCTTGACTCGCTGCCTCACGTCAAGGAGTGGCTTGGCCACTGCCGGTCCGCCACCGATGTGGTGCGGGATCGCCACGGTGAGCTGAGTAAGGCGCACCTCGACGAAGTGATCTGTGAGAATGTGGTCCAACAATTGCAACACCTGCGTACCCATCCCGCGGTAGCCAGCGGTCTTGCCAATGGGCGGGTCACTCTGCACGGCTGGGTTTACAACATTGGCAGTGGTGAGGTGCTGTGCTTCGACGAGTCCACTCGCGAGTTCAAGCCGATGGATGAGCGCTACCGCGCGATGTTCGGTGATCTGGCGGACTCTGTGGCCAAGGACACCTGCGGAAACTGATCCTGTCGGCTTCCAGAGTGTATGTCGTCTGCGTTTTGTACTGACTGAAGGGGCTGCTCTGCCCCTTGCAAGGAAGATCCTGAAGTAAAAGAGGTACCGTAGTAATGAAGTTCGACCTGTCTAATCTGCGCGGCGACATTACCGGGGGTATTACCGCCGGTGTCGTTGCCTTGCCATTGGCACTGGCCCTGGGTGTGGCCTCCGGGCTCGGCCCCATGGCCGGCATGTACGGTGCAATTGCGGTGGGTTTCTTCGCCGCATTGTTTGGGGGCACCGGCCCGCAAATTTCTGGTCCGACTGGACCAATGGTGGTGGTTCTGGCGGGGCTGTTTGCCAGCCTTTCCGGGGATGCCGCACTCATATTTACCGCGGTGATGCTCGCTGGCGTACTGCAAATCGCCTTCGGGGTTCTCGGTATCGGGCACTATATCCGCCTGGTGCCTTATCCGGTGATTTCCGGCTTTATGACCGGTATCGGTGTCATCATTATCATTCTTCAGCTGAACCCGCTGCTGGGACATGCGTCGCCAAGTGGTGTGCTGGGGGCGCTGGGCAATGTGCCAGAAGCCATTTCCTCGATTCATCCCGCCAACCTGGTGCTTGGCCTCGCTACGCTGGCGATGGTTTATCTGTGGCCGGGTAAGTGGGGGCGCTATCTGCCTGGCCCATTGGCTGCTTTGATTCTGGGTACCGTAGTCGCTTATTTCGCCTTGGATGTGCCGATTCTTGGCAGTATCCCCACCGGTTTGCCGGAGCTGCATATGCCGGTTCTGGGTGGCGAAAATATGATGCTGGTGGTGGAGGCTGCGATCATCCTCGCGATTCTCGGCTCTCTTGATAGTCTGCTCACTTCTCTGGTGGCGGATAATATGTCCCGGACCCGGCACCACAGCAATAAGGAGCTGATTGGTCAGGGTATTGGTAATACAGCGGCTGGATTCATCGGCGGTATTGCCGGCGCGGGAGCCACCATGCGGACTGTGGTGAACATCCGTTCCGGCGGTCAGACCCGTATCTCGGGCATGACTCATGCCCTGGTGTTGCTCGCCGTGGCGTTGGGGCTCGGTCCGCTGGCGGAGAATATTCCTCAGGCCGTACTGGCCGGTATTCTTGTGAAAGTTGGCCTGGATATTATTGATTGGAAATACCTAAAGCGTGCACATCAGGGCCCCCGTTGGGATCTGCTGCTGATGGTGCTTGTGCTCAGCATGACGGTGTTTGTCGATCTGATCACTGCGGTCGCGGCCGGTGTGGTACTGGCAGCCCTGGCGTATGTGAAGCAGGTGGCGAGCTTGCAGATCGAGCGTCTACGCAACCTGCCGGAGCACCTGGATAGCGAGGAAGACAAGGCTATTCTGCAGCGCAATCGCGATCGCATTGCCCTGTTTGAGTTCAGCGGCCCGCTCAGTTTTGGTGCGGCGGCAGACCTGGGGCATCATGTGCGCGAACAGAGCAGTAAGGAATCGCGGGTGCTGATCCTGAACTTCTCCTCGGTGCCGTATCTGGACCTGTCTGCGGCACTTGCGGTAGAGACAATTGCCGCGGATGCCAAGAGTAGCGGTAAGCAGCTCTATCTGGCGGGGATGAATGAAGAGGTGCACAAAGTACTGAAGGGCCTGAACGGTCGGATTCCTGCCTCAGGCACGTTTGAAACCCTGAGTGACGCGTTGAAAGCGGCGGAAGCGTCAATCGAATCGACCGCTGATGTTGGCGCGGGTGATCTAAACGGATTACCCAATGGCGGTGCGGCCTGATTGAGTGGGTATCGCGTTATACGAAAGCGGGGCACATTTTGTGCCCCGTTTTTTTGCCTGCCTGACCACGCTGAGTGGTTCAGGGTTCGATTGGCCAGTGTTGCAATGACAGGCCGCTTTCATCTGCCCTGATACACCACGCAAACTTACCCCAGTCGCCGAGCACTATGCGTTCAGCTGGCCGTCCATTTGCAGTCATTGCATGGCGGTCCGGGCGATGTGTGTGTCCGTGGACCAGCGTCTGGGCGCCGTGGGTTTCCATCGCTTTAACCACTTCTTCCGGGGTCACGTCCATGATGTCTTCCGCCTTCAGGCTGTTCATGGATTTTGAGGTGGCGCGGATCTGCGCGGCAATCTGGCGGCGCTCATCGAGGGGTTTGGCGAGCAGGCCCTGTTGCCACAGCGGGTTGCGGGCCTGCCGGCGGAACGCCATGTATTCCTGGTCCCGGGTGCACAGGCTGTCACCGTGCATCAGCAGGACTGGCTGACCCGCCAGTTCTACCAGGCTCGGATCCGGAAGCAGGGTAGCGCCGCAGCGCTGGGCGAAGTCCTCACCCATCAGGAAGTCCCGGTTGCCGTGCATCAGGTAAAGGTCGGGGCCGGAGGTGGAGTAGGTGTAGAGTTGTCGCGCAACTTCTTCGATCAGGGGGGCATCGTCATCGTCCCCGATCCATACTTCGAAAAAGTCGCCGAGAATATACAGCGCGTCCGCGCTAGCCGCAGGCCCTTTCAGGAACTCGAAAAAGGCCCGGGTAATGTCCGGGCGGGATTCGTCCAGGTGCAGGTCTGAAATCAGGTAGGTTGCCACTGGTCTGCTCCGCCCGGGGTCGCTAGGTGTGAGAAGTTGGTACGCGAGGTCCGCTTACTTGTCCGCGTAGGCGTCGGACACGGTCACACCGGTAATTTCGATGGTCTCGGTGGGGACGTCCTGGTGGAAGCCGTTGCTGCCGGTGGGAACGTCTTTGATCTTGTTGACCACGTCCATACCGTCAACCACTTTACCGAATACACAATAGCCCCAGCCCTGTGCGTCCTTGGCACGGAAGTTCAGGAAATCGTTGTCCTTCACGTTGATGAAGAATTGCGCAGTGGCGGAGTGCGGGTCCATGGTACGTGCCATGGCCAGGGTGCCGGTGTCGTTTTTCAGACCGTTGTCGGCTTCGTTTTCAATAGCGTCGCGGGTCGGCTTCTGGTCCATGTTCGGGGTCATGCCGCCGCCCTGAATCATGAAGTTGTTGATCACCCGGTGAAAGATGGTGCCGGTGTAGAAGTCGTCGCGGCAGTACTGCAGGAAATTCGCGGCGGTCTTCGGCGCCTTGTCAAAATCCAGTTCAATGGCGATGTCGCCGTAAGTGGTGTGCAGAGTGATCATAAAATGTCCTGTCCGGGGTCGGTTTGGGGCGGCATGATACTCTGTTCACAGACCGACGCAAGCCGCGCAGTCCGGTAACATCCAAGCAGTGAAAACCCCATGCGGCGGCAGCCATCTGCGTTATAATCCGCCGCTTACTTCGAGTCGTTGATTTAGAGAAAGCTATGACATCCGAGAGCAAGCCCGCTCACTTCCTCCAGAACATCATTCGCGAAGACCTGGCCGAGGGCCGCGTCGAGCAATTGACCACCCGTTTCCCGCCGGAGCCCAACGGTTACCTGCATATCGGTCACGCCAAATCCATCTGCCTGAATTTTGGCCTGGCGAAAGAGTTCGGTGGCCAGTGTAACCTGCGTTTCGACGACACCAACCCGGCCAAAGAAGAAGAGGAATACGTAAACGCGATCAAGCGCGACGTGTCCTGGCTGGGGTTCGATTGGGCAGGGGATGTGCGCTACACCTCCGACTACTTCGACCAGCTGCATCAGTGGGCCATCTACCTGATCGAGCAGGGCAAGGCCTACGTCTGTGACCTGACTGCCGATCAGGCGCGGGAGTACCGGGGCACCCTGAAAGAGCCCGGTAAAAACAGTCCTTACCGCGACCGTTCCGTGGAAGAGAACCTGGATCTGTTTGCGCGTATGACCGCTGGCGAATTCGACGAAGGTAGCTGCAGCCTGCGCGCCAAGATCGATATGGCTGCGCCGAATATCAACCTGCGCGACCCAATTATCTATCGCATCAAGAAAATGGCCCATCACCAGACCGGTGACAAATGGTGCGTGTATCCGAGCTACGACTTCGCCCACGGCCAGTCGGATGCCATTGAAGGGATCAGCCACTCCATCTGTACCCTAGAGTTCGAAGATCATAAGCCTCTGTACGACTGGTTTATCGAAAACCTGCCGGTGCCGGCGCGCCCGCGCCAGTACGAGTTTGCCCGCCTGCACCTGAACTACACCGTTGTGTCCAAGCGCAAGCTCAAGCAGTTGGTCGACGAGGGTTTTGTGGACGGCTGGGACGACCCGCGTATGCCCACCATTTCCGGTCTGCGCCGCCGCGGTGTCACTCCGGCCTCTATCCGCCAGTTCTGCGAAATGATCGGTGTGACCCGCTCCGACTCCACGGTGGACGTGGGCATGCTGGAGTACGCGATCCGCGACGACCTGGATAAGAATGCCCCCCGCGCCATGTGTGTGATGGAGCCGCTCAAGGTGACTCTCACCAATTACCCGGACGGGCAGCAGGAAATACTGAGCGCCCCGGGCCACCCGGTGCGCGAAGATCTGCCGGCGCGTGAGCTGCCGTTCACCAAAACCCTGTATATCGAGCAGGAAGACTTCCGCGAGGAAGCCAACAAAAAGTACAAACGTCTGGTACTCGGCAAGAAAGTGCGCCTGCGCAACGCCTACGTGATCCAGGCGGACGAAGTCGTCAAGAACGATGCCGGCGAGATTGTTGAAGTGCTGTGTTCCGTAGACCTGGATACCCTGGGTAAAGATCCCGCCGACGGGGTCAAGCCGAAGGGTGTGATCCACTGGGTATCTGCGGACAACAATGTCGATTGCGAAGTGCGCTTATACGACCGCCTGTTCAATGAGGAATCCCCGGATGTTGGTGACAAAAACTTCCTGGAGTCCGTCAACCCGGACAACCTGAAAGTGCTGACCGGCTGTAAAGCCGAAATCGGCCTCGCCGAAGCGCAGCCAGAAAAAGGCTATCAGTTCGAGCGCAACGGGTATTTCTGCCGCGACAGCAAATACGGCACGCCGGAAAAGCCGGTGTTCAACCGCACCATCGGGTTGCGTGATAGCTGGGCCAAAGAGCAAAACAAATAGGTCCCAGGTGCTGGATTCCGGCATACGCCGGAATGACGGAATTAAACACTCGTCATGCCGGCGAAAGCCGGTATCCAGAGCGTTGGGACCGAGCCGAAGGGTGGATAAGCGCAGCGCATCCACCGTCCGTTACCAAAAAGCCACAAAATTAGAAACAGCGAGAAGAGATGTCTCTCAAGGTTTACAACACCTTCTCCGGTGAAAAGGAAATCTTCAAGCCCATTCAGGAAGACCGCGTGCGTATGTATGTGTGCGGTCCGACCGTGTACAACCGTGTACACATCGGCAACGCGCGCCCGGCGGTGGTGTTTGACACCCTTTATCGCGTACTGAAAAGCCTCTACAGCGATGTGGTATACGCACGCAACATTACCGACATCGATGACAAGATCATGAAGGCTGCGCGGGATAACTGCGAGGAAATCGGTGCCCTCAGCGCGCGGTTTGCCCAGGCCTATTTCGAAGATATGCACGCGCTCAATACGCTGCAGCCGGATGTGACTCCCTATGCCACCGAGCACCTGCCAGAAATGATTGCCATGATCGAGGCGCTAGTTGAAAAAGGGCACGCCTACGCGGCCGAAGGGCACGTGCTTTTCGCAGTACAGTCTATGGACGACTACGGCAAACTCTCCAAGCGTTCTCTCGACGATATGCTCGCCGGTGCCCGTGTGGAAGTGGCACCGTATAAAAAATACGCCGGTGACTTTGTACTGTGGAAGCCGTCTTCCGAAGATGAACCGGGTTGGGACAGTCCCTGGGGCTACGGTCGTCCGGGCTGGCACCTGGAGTGTTCGGCGATGATCAAAAAGCATCTCGGGGATACCATCGACATCCACGGCGGTGGTCGTGACCTTACTTTCCCGCACCACGAGAATGAAATTGCTCAGAGCTGCTGCGCTAACGGCAAGGAGTTCGTGCGTTACTGGATGCACAACGGCTACGTCAATATTGACGGTGAAAAAATGTCCAAGTCCCTGGGCAATTTCCGCATGGTCAACGACCTGCTGCAACAGTACCCCGGTGAGGTGCTGCGCTTCGCATTGCTGTCAGCGCACTACCGCTCGGAGCTGAATTTCAGTGCGGATCTGCTGGATCAGGCCTGGCGTTCTCTCGATGGCCTTTACGGCGCACTGCGCGAAACGCAATCCGTTGAAGCGGCTGAAGCGAATCTGGAAGGCTCCGCGTTTATCGAAGCCCTCCATGACGACCTGAATACGCCGATCGCGATCAGTGAGCTGCATCAGTTGGCGCGCGAACTGAACAAGGCCGCCGATGCCCACAAGTCAGCACTCAAGGGCCAGTTGCTGGCCGCAGGCGAGATGCTGGGAATTCTACAACAGGATGCAGAAGCCTGGTTCAAACAATCCCGCGGTGACGACGAGATCAATGAAGAGGAAATCGAAGCCCTGATCGCCGAGCGTCAGCAGAGCAAGAAAGACAAGAACTTTGCCCGCGCTGATGAAATCCGTGAGGAACTCAAGGCTAAAGGCGTGGTATTGGAAGATAGCCGCGAAGGCACCAAGTGGCGTCGGGAGTAATGTTCGGATAAGCGCTACTTACATCGTCATTCCGGCATGCGCCGGAATGACGAAATAAAAGATAAAAAATTAGAGACAACGACCATGAAAAAGATCTTCTCAGTTGCATGTATCCTCTCCGCCGCATTCCTGCTCACTGCCTGCGAACCCAAGCGCGGTTCCGATGCCTGGTGCAAGAAAATGGATGAAACCCCGAAGGGCGACTGGAGCTTCAAAGACGCCGGTGATTACACCAAATACTGCGTACTGAACCAGAAACCAGAAGACCAATAAGTCGTCCACTCGGAAGCCTGCCCGTTGTTCTTTGCAGATTCCTATCAGCACTTCTTCCGCCCGCTCACTGGTAAATACCGTGAGCAGGTGGTCGAGTGCCTGCGCCTGCTGTATGAACGCCTCTACACCGCGAAGGCGGACTATGGCGAATCGCTGACTCGCGAGCAGATACTGGAAATTTTCGCCGAAGCACTGACTCGAGCCCCGCAACTGGATAGCGACGGTAGCACTGAGTCGGAAGGGCGCTTTCGCGGCTTGCGTGAACAGGCGACCTGGGTACTCAATAGCCTGGTTGAATTCGGCTGGTTGGAAAAGCTGGTGGACACCGCCACACTGACCGTCTCTTATCCTTTCAGCCGCCGCGGTCGTCTGTTTACCCAGCCAATGGTGGAACTCAATAGCACCCGCGTACGCACCCGCCACCGCAATACCCGCAACACGCTGAACTCCCTGGATGCTTTCGCCAATCGCGGCGAGGTCTATGACCTGATTGACGCCTGGGAGTATTCCGAGCGTATTGTTGCCGACTTCACCGACATGATTGCAGAGCTGGAGGAGCGCAAACGGGAAATGGTGCGCGAGGTGGAAGCACAGATTCTCGTGCAGCAGGCCACCGACGAATTTTTTTCCTTTATGGAGAGTCGTTTCCAGCCGGATCTGGCAATCCGCTTATCCGCGGATAGCGTGGAAAAACATCGCGACAGTATCAGCCGAGTCATCGGCCAGATCCGTCGCAAAGACAACAGTAAGAAAGCCGAGTGGGAGCAACGGCTGCGTCAGCAGTTGCCGGAGCTCCACGCGGAAGGGCAGTCTGTGCTGTGGTTAATGCTGGATACGATCGAAGACCGTATGCGCCGCGCCTGTGAAGTGAAGCTCCCGGCATTGCGTCAGGCCCTGCAGGGTTTTACCAAGCGGGCGGAAATCATTATCCGCCAGTTGAGCTACCTGCAAAGCACCACCGAAGGTGCCTTTACCGATCTGTGCCAGGAGCTTGGTGCAAACAGCGATCGCGATGAATTACTCGGCAAATTGGGCAGCGACCTGGCTGCCTTCCAGTTGCGATTGTTTGATCCCAGGCACACCCAGCTGTGGCAGCGCAGCCGCCGCCAGCCGGTCAATACCCTGGTGGAAGACGATGCGCCTATCGACGACGATAGCCAGCGTGGCATCGTGCTGCAGCAATTGCTGGATCAGGCTTTCAATTTCAACGGTAGCGATCTGCGAACCTACCTGAGTAATGCCCTGGGTTGCGGCCAGGTCGTCAGTAGTACAGAGCTGCCGTTGACCAATGCCCGCGACCTGCTCGCCATGAGCCATGCCCTGGAGGCGGCAGCCGTTTCTCAGGATGGCAGCGGCCCCTTTGTAGAGGTGACCTTCACTGGCGAGACCGCCAGTAACGATTACTTTGAACAATTCGATGAATACACCCTTGAACTAAAAACCGAGTCGAAGAAACCGTGATTGAACAGGCTTTGGACGAGGCACTGGCCCAGTGCCGGCTGACTCGCAACGAATTTTCCGAACTGCTGGTGCGCCTGCTGGATTACGGGGTCATCTGCCGGGATGAAAGCAATGTGGAAACAGTGCTGTACGACCGCTTTCAGCGTTGCGAACAGTTGATCCGCGAGTGGATCGCGCCGCTGGGCCTGCGCTTGCAGCACGACAACCGTTTCCAGTTTATCCGCGTCTATCCACCCGGGGCGGAAGTCCCCGGTATGCCGGATCAGGAAGAGCCGCATCACGGTGGTTTCCGCGCGCGCCTGTCGCAGCAGGAAGTGGCGGCGATTCTGGTGTTGCGGGTGGAGTACGACAAATCTCTGCGGGAAGGTCAGGTGGATGATCAGGGTTGTGTGGCCTTGACGCTCGAGGCGTTGGAGCTCGGCCTGCGCAACCTTTTGAAGATGTCCCTCCCGGACAAACTTGCCGAGCGCAAACAGCTACTGAAGAAACTCCGTCAGCTGCGCCTGATTCAATTCAACGGTGAAGACAGCGAGGCCGTGGCCGAAACCCTGCTGCGGGTGCGCCCGACCATTGCGCAGTTTGTCAGTGAATCCGCACTGGCGCAGCTGTTGGAAAGCGATGCGCCGAAAGACGAAGTAGAACAAGCCGAACGGATTACCCCGACCAGCGAAGATCACAGTCTCTTCGCCACTGAACAATAGTGCCGTCATTCCGGCGTAGGCCGGAATCCAGCGCTACGTAGTACTGGATGCCGGATCAAGTCCGGCATGACGAAGGCATATCTGCCACCGAGAAAAATGAAACCGAGCACTCGAAACGTATGTTTCTGAAAAAACTCATCCTGATCAACTGGGGCAACATTCCCCAGCTGGAATACGACTTCGGCCCCATCAACCTGTTTTCTGGCGGCAACGGCTCCGGCAAAACCACCGCGGCCGACGCCATTCAGACCCTGATGACGGCAGCCCACGATACCCTGTTCACTTTCAATCCGGGGCAGGACGAGACCACCCAGCGCGGTCGCGGCGGCAAGCAGGTACGTACGCTCGCGTCTTATGTACTCGGCTGCGATGATGGCAGCTACGCCCGCCTGCAGCCCACCGATTGTTACATTGCCGGTAATTTCTTCCCCACCGACGGCGAAGACGGCGAGCCGTTTACCGCGGTTATGGCGATTCGCGCGCACTTGGATACCAGCTCCAAACCGGCGCAGGCTAGACAGGACAATCTCAAGTTTTTCGTAATTCCCGGTGAGCAGCTGGCCATGGGCGATTTCATCAAGGAATACAAAGACGGCAAGCATCTGTTGCCGTTGGACAAGTTTTACAGTGTCGTCAGCAAGCAGTTCGGTAAGGTCGAGCAGTACGATAAAAAGAAAGCCTACCTGAGACGGCTTTATGGCGCACTGCGCGGCCGAAAGGATGCAGTGCCGGATCGTGAGGCTACCCACGCCGCGCGCACATTTGCCAACTTTATGGCCTACAAGCCGGTAAAGAGCATCAACGATTTTGTCGCTCAGGAAGTACTGGAAAAGCGCGATCTCGGAGAAGCCATCCGCTCTGTTTCCGAGCTGATGAAAACCATTCATGGCATGGAGCAGGAGGCACGGGAGATTGTCGACCGTGTGGATGCGCTTGCGCGCATTGGCGAGTCTGCGGACCTGTATAGCGAACAGTGGTTGCAATTGCGGGTTCAGGAGTACGTGCAGGCCAAACACCAGCAGTTGCGAGTGCAGAAAACCTACGTTGAGGGGAAAAACCGGCAGAAGGAAACCCGTGCGGAGCTCGAACGTACCGGCCAGGAAATCCTCCAGTCGGAGAGTCGCACCCGCCATCTGAGCGAACAGCTGGTGGCGATCCAGGCTCAGCGTCAGGGCGTGGCGGCGCTGCGCAGCAAAGACGAGCTGGATCAGAAAATCGCCGAGGCTAACCGCGCGCTGTCTTCTCTGGCAGCGCCGTTGGCGGCTCAGCAACAATTGTTTGCGGCTAACCAGGAAGCCGCCGGCGAACTGCTGTCCCTGTTGAGCACCACCTCCGTTTCTCTTGAGATTCCGGCGTTCAGTGACGGTGGCCTGGTCAAGTCTCTCAAGGCGGTCGCTCGCAGTGATGCGTTGCCAAAGCTGGACGGTCTGCTGGGCAAGGACTGGGTTGATCTGTCCGCCCAGGAATCGCTGCGAGAAGTGGTGGCCAACTTCGAGGCCCAGCAGAATCGATTCGTGCAGCTGATGACCGGAGCGGAACCGGGCGAGGTGACCCTGCGGGATCAGGTCAACGACCTGGTGTCCCGCGGCGAGCTGAAGGTGCAGCAGGTACAAAAGCAGTTGCACACGCAGGAATCCCGGATTCAGCATCTGCACGCTAATCGTGTGCGTTACCCACAGTATGTGGACCAGGCACTGGCGGCCATTCGTGAGCAATGTCCACAGGCGGAGCCACAGGTGCTGTGTGATTTTGTGGAAGTGCTGGATGAGCGCTGGCAGATGGCGGTGGAAGGTTATCTGGGGGGGGCGCGTTTCTCGATTATCGTGGACCCGGATTACGAGGCGGAGGCGATGCGTATCGTACGCAGTATGCCGGGCCGTAGTAACCGGGCGCGGGTGATCCAGGGGGACAAAGCCCGCCGGGATGCCGAGCGTTTGGACGCGCAGAATAAATCCATCGTGGAGTTGATGTCCTTCAGCCACAAGACCGCAGAATATTATCTGCGGGCGTCCTACGGTTCCGTATTGCAGGTGCGCGACGCTGAAGAACTGAAAGGCACCCGACGCGGCCTGACCTCGGAAGGGCTCGCCAGCGGCAACTACAGTATGTGGCGGTGCGATATTGACGATAGTGAGCTGGTGTTTGGGCAGGGTGCGCGGGCGCGGGCACTGGCCGCGCAGGAACACGCGCTACAGCAGCTTCTGAAAGAGGCGGGTCAAATAAATGAGCAGCAGCAACAGTTGCGTAGACTGGCGCAGGCTGTGCGCAACCTTAACCCGCTGAAATTGCTGGATGCAGTCGATAGCGCGCTGGATGCCCAGCGTCAGGGCCGCAATGCGGAGCAGGCGCTGTCCAACCTTGATCTCAACGATGGCCTTGAGTTGGAGCAGCAGGCCAACGAACTGCACGATAAACTCGAAGCTGAACGCCAGCAGGGTGCTGGTTTGCAAAAGCTTGCCGGCAAACTGGAGAGTAATCTCGATGGCATCGGACGCCAGCTGCAGGCACTGTCCGCTCAGCTGGATCAGCTGGACGAGGCGCTATCCGATAGCGAAGCCGCCGTGCAGCGTATTGCCCAGATTACCCCGGACTTCGATGCGGAATCGACCCTGCAAAAAGCGGATGACCAGGCCGCGCAAGCCGACGACGGTTTCGATTTTTCCCAGGATGTGGCCGAGTGGCGCGGTCTGTTACAGAAATACAGCCACCAGTTGCTGAAGGCGGTCATGGAGTACAACAGCAGCTGCAGTACCGGCGATACCCTCTCATTCGATCCCGATTTTGCCGCAGGTCACAGCGAACGCCAATTTAAACTGGTTTGTCAGCTGGTGGAGCAGGTGACCGCACTGCGCAATCGCCTGAAAAATAATCTGCTGGTGGACCGCCACGAGCAGCTGCAAGGACTGAAAAAATCCTTTAACACCACCTTCGTCACCCATTTGTGTCACGCGATTTATCAGTCCATCAACGATGGTAAGCGCGTGCTGGACGACTTGAATCTGGAGCTGGAACACCACCGCTTCGGCGCGGATCGCGAGCGCTTCCGCTTTGATTATCGCTGGGTGCCCGAGTTCAAGGAATACTGGAACTTCTTCAAAGCAGTGATTGAATTGCCCAACCTGGGCGAAGAGCAGAGTCTGTTTGATGCGGATCTGGATCCGAAGCATCAGAAGGTCCGCGATCGGTTGCTGGGTATGCTACTCAGCGAAGACGAGCAGGTGGCGCGCCGTGAACTCGACCGCATCAGTGACTATCGTAACTACCGCAACTACGAAATCTACAAAGAGCCTCAGGGTAAGGAACCCATCGCGCTCAGCCAGTACGGGACTGGCTCCGGCGGCCAATTGGAGACCCCAGCCTATATCATTCGCTCCGCCGCGGTGACATCCGCCTTCCGTTTCAATGACGGTAACAGCCACCTGAAAATGGTATTGGTGGATGAGGCATTTTCCAAGATGGACGAGTCCCGCTCCCGCGAGGTGATTCGCTATCTGACCGAGACTCTGGGCCTGCAGCTGCTGTTTATTATGCCCAGCAGTAAGTCGGGGCCTTTCATGGATCTCATCTCGAACCAGTTTGTGTTTAGCAAATGCCCGAGCCCCAAACCTATCGGAGAATTAAACACGCGGGTGTACGTTGACCGCAAAGTCTGTAATCAGGAAAAAATTGCCAAACTCTGGGCCAACCACCGCCACACCATTCGGCAACAGGCGAGCCTGGAGTTTCTGGATTTGCTTGATGAGGTATCTGAATAAACCTCGCATTTCATCATCTCAGCAAAGGCCGGGATCCGGAGCTACCAAGCTGGATACCGGATCAGGTCCGGTATCGCTGTTATGCTCGGACACCGGATCACGCCCGATACGATGAGGAAGCGAGCGGCCTTGCTGGTCATAGATTGAACTTGCGTTTTACATGCCAGTTCACGGAATATATCCCCACTTCCGGTAGTATTCGCCGAATTATATACAGTAATCGCGCATAAGCAGGGGAGGCTTGAATGCGTCAATTTTCGATTTTGTTGGTCTTCGTGGTGGCCTTTGGAGGCGCTGCGGTGTTGTACGAACAGGAGAGCCGCAAGGTAAAAGGGGTGCTGTCCCAGATTACCGATTTGCAGGCAAAGCTCGGTGATATGCAGGCGGAAATCAATCGTCTGAATGCGGAGCTGGAAGCGGTGAAGCTGGCGGATCGCCGCCGCCCGAACCTGAATACCGTTGCCAGCCGTGTGCTCAGGAACGCCCCGGCGGAACCCAGTGCCCCGGTCAGCCAGCATGCGCCTGGGGTGCGCAAACGTGCCCTTGTCGCTGGAGACGTGACTACTACCGGTCCGGCTATTCGCGCGAATCAATCTGAAAGTGACGAGAGCGAGTGGGCGAGGCCATCGGTCGATGCGGAAACCTATGAAGGGCAATCCGAAGCGGAAGCACCGGTAACCGATCCCTACCAGTAACGTTTTCAGTGACCCGGCGGGCGGGCTTTATTCCGTTCTGTCCAGCCCGTACAATTACTTCTGAGCCCGCTGTTGCGGGCTTTTGACATTCTGGTATGGACTGATTTACCGGACGCTAATGCTCGAGGTCGCTATGACGGTTACTGCATTTTATGAATCTCTCACCAGTCAACTGGCTGGTCTACTGACCGGTGAGCGGGATTGGCTGGCCAACACGGCCAATGCCAGTGCGCTGCTCTGGTTGGAGCTGTCGGACATCAATTGGGCCGGTTTCTATTTTCTGCATGGCGATGAATTACGCCTCGGCCCATTTCAGGGTAAGCCTGCGTGCACTCGTATCGCTGTTGGCGCGGGAGTTTGTGGTACCGCTGTGAAAACAGGACAGTCACAGTTGGTGGAAGACGTACACGCTTTTCCGGGACATATCGCCTGCGATGCGGTTTCTGCGTCGGAAATCGTCGTTCCCTTGTATAACGGTGAACGTTGTATCGGAGTTCTCGATATCGATAGCCCGCAAATAGCCCGCTTTACCGAGCAGGATCTCGCGGGTATTGAGCTGTTCGCGCAAACACTGCTCAAGCACTCGGAGTTGCCCGGTAGCTAAGGCGCAGGTGCTCTGGGATGGCGATTATCTGGCGACAGTGCCGCGGCGGCGATCGTTATGAGGTGCGCACCCATGGCGCCTCCGTGCGGTTATACAGTAATGGTGTATTCCATTCCCAGTGGAACCCGAGAGACCCGTTAAAGGGCTCCTTGTGGGAGCTGCTGTTGCTACCGACCTTTTTTCGGCCCCCTGAGCAGGTCAAGCGTGTCCTGCTGCTTGGGGTGGGGGGCGGTGCGTTGATTCGGTTGTTGCAGTCATTTGTGGCTCCGGATTCCATTGTGGGTGTGGATATCGATCGCGTACACCTCAATGTTGCCCGGCGCTTTTTCGGTGTGAAAGGGGCTGAACTGATTTGCGCGGATGCCCGCGAGTATCTATCCGGGTGTCAGCAGTCCAAGGCCGCGCAGTTCGACTTGGTAGTCGATGATCTTTTTGGACATGCAGATGGTGAGGCTCGGAGAGCCTTTCCCGCCGATCCGGACTGGTGCCGACAGCTGCTGAATATCCTAGCTCCTCATGGTGTAGTGGTCGGTAACTTTGGCTGTCGCCGGGAGTTGCTGGATAGCGGCTGGCGTACTTCAGTGGTTCGTTCACAGCTTGCGCCCGGCAAGGGCGCCTGGACCTTCGAGCACCCCGAATACGAAAACTGTATAGGTGTTTTCAGTCGTGCTCCTCTCCTCCGTGCCGATCTTCTTCAGTGGGCCCCTTCCGCAATTAATCCCCGCGATCCGTGCCGAAAATTGGATGCCCGTCTGCGCCCGCTTCGGTAGGTCGAACCGGGGGATTTCGATTGGCGGGTTAATGATCCTTGAGTCTATACTGATTTTAGTCAGTTATTTTCCCGGGACCAGTTGATGCGGTACAAGACCTTGGAAGATGTGATCCAGGAGGGGAGGGAGTTCCACCTTAAGTTAAGCCGTCAGTACGAAGAGTTCGAACTACTTTCCGTGAATGCGCGCGCCAGTCTCTTGCTTGACCAGTTAAAGCGCCGGGAGGTCTCCATGACGCATACTCTGGAGAACTTTCGGGAAGATGTGGGGGAGGGGGCGTTGCATACGTGGGTGCAGTTTGCACCAGAGGGGCGTGAGCCTGAGTTACTGCAACGGTTGCGCAATACGGATATCACGGATGTGGAAGCCATTGGGCAAATAGCGATGGACATCGAAATGTATCTGGCGGACCAGTATCGGGATCTGCTACTGGTGGCGGATACACCCAGCGCGAAGCATGCATTGGAGCGTTTACTTGAGCTGGAGCAGCTCGAGGAGCATACGCTGTCAATGAATCTGTTCAACCTCAGAGATTACTGATTTGGTTAAGTAATTTCCGGGGAAGTGTCGGTGATTTATCGCAATAGGCGATAGATACAGAAACCTCTGGCCTTCTCCAGTAACTCCACTTGCTGAAAGCGTTCCTCAGCTTTTTTCCCCAGCGGAATAAATTCATTTACCACAAATAATGCCGTGCCTTTCGGGCGCAGTATACGTGCTGCCTGATCGAGAAAGCGTGTTGTCAGATCACCTTCGACCTGGAACCCCTGGTGAAAAGGCGGATTACACAAAATCATATCTGCTGACGCGCTGGCTATTTCCGATCCGGCATCACCGGGAATGACTTCACCTGGAATCTTGCTCTCAGTGAAGTTTTTTTCACAGGCAAGCAGTGCCGCAGCATTGTTGTCTGTAGCCAGGATGTGCGCCTGCGGGGCCAGTTTTGACAGCTCGCGACTCAAGTAGCCATAACCGCAGCCCAGATCCACCGCGGTAAAAAGAGCGGGCCGCATATGGTCGGCAAGGTGATTGGCCAGCAGGGCGCTGCCCACATCGATTTTGTTCCAGCCAAACAGGCCAGGTTTGGAATAGAGGCCATCCAGTTCTATCAGCGCCCGGAGCCACGGGTATTCGCTATCGTCCAGTGGCGCACCGAGTGTCGTGCCAACAGGAAAATTGTTGCGACTCAGATATTCCGTGCCGTGTTTTTGCAGGCTCTTCTGCGTGCCCAGGTACTGAGCTGCCTTTTGCGCGTAGGTCTTGATACCGCTGTTCTTGCTGCCCAACAGAATCAGTTCGCCGTTTTCGCGCAACACGAGCGGTGCGGAATTGATGACATGATGAACCGCCGCCTTTTCCTTGGAGACAGGGTAAATAATCTGCGAGAAATCCGAGCCGGCTTTTGCCAGCTCAAAGTCTGAAAAAATGGCGGTGATTCCACACTGTAGCGCTGCCTGTACCAGATCCCAGCGGTTACTGAGTAGCGTTCCAGAAAAGGAGAAGCCCTGGGTTAGCAGGGCTTTGGCGTTCTCGTCTGCGATCCAAAGGGTGTTCGCGTCACTTTCGCGTAACAGTTGGGAGAGCAGGGCAGGCATAGTTGGATTCCGGCGGAAGTGATCGGAGTGAATCAACCAATACTGGCGATTTCTTCTGGCGTCAGTGGGCGGTATTCCCCTTCCGTCAGCATCTCGTCCAATTGGATCTCACCGATACTTTCTCGGTGTAGCTCCAATACTTTATTGCCAAGGGCGGCAAACATACGTTTTACCTGATGGTAGCGTCCCTCGGTAATGGTGATGCGCACTTCGTTGCGGTAAAGGATTTCCAGCTTGGCGGGTTTGGTGCGGGTTTTCTCATTGTTGAGCCAGACCCCTTTTTCAAACTTCTCTACTGCATCGTCTGCAATTGGCTCCGCCAAGTGCGCATAGTAAGTTTTGGCGCACTGATGGCGAGGTGAGGCAATGCGGTGGGACCACTGGCCGTCGTCGGTAATCAGTACCAACCCGGTAGTATCAATATCCAAACGTCCGGCAATATGCAGTTTTTGCAGATTCGGCTCGTCCAAGAGGTCCAAAACGATGGGGTGTTCCCCGTCCTTAGTGGCGCACACGTAGCCAAGTGGCTTGTTCAGCATAAAGTAGCGCGGGCCTGCCGCGCTCAGTATGTCCCCGTCCAGGCAAAGTTCATCGGTGTCACTGATTTTTGCGGAGGGGTCGGTTACCGCTACGCCATTGACGGTAATCCGTTCCTGGCGCGCGGCTCTTTTCACATCTGCTCGGGACAGGTCGGTCACCTGACTGACGGCTTTATCCAGGCGCATGGGGGCGGATGCCGATTGTGGTGAAGTGGGCTTAACCAAGTTTTTTCTCACCGGAATCGACGGATTGGTAAATCAGGGTATTGATGGTCATAGGGCCTACGCCTCCGGGAACCGGGGTATAGGCTGATATGCGTTCTGCCAGTGGCCCCAGTTCGATATCGCCCACGCCACCTGGGTGGTACCCGGCGTCCACAACTACGGCGCCGTCCTTGATCCAGTCGGCCTTGATAAACTCCGGGCGGCCCACCGCACCGACCACAATATCCGCGCGGCGGATGTGATCCTCCAGGTCCTGGGTGCGCGAGTGGCAGATGGTCACAGTGGCATTGGCGTTCAGCAGCATTGCGGCCATAGGTTTGCCAAGAATCGGACTGCGGCCCACGACCACCGCGTGTTTACCTTCCATTTCAATATCGTACGCTTCCAGCAAGCGCATGATGCCTTTGGGCGTAGCGCAGCCGTATGCTTCTTCACCCATTGCCATGCGGCCAAAGCCCAGACAGGTTACGCCGTCGACATCTTTGTCCAGGGCAATGGCATCGAAGCAGGCGCGCTCGTCAATCTGCTCAGGTACCGGGTGCTGTAACAGGATGCCGTGTACATTCGGGTTGGCATTCAGCTCTTCAATTTTCGCCAGCAGCTGTGCCGTGGTTGTGGAGGAGGGGAGCTCCACTTGCAGGGAGTCCATGCCAATACGGCGGCAGGCATTGCCCTTCATCTTTACGTAAGTGGCGGATGCAGGGTCGTCGCCCACCAGGATAGTAGCCAGAATCGGCGTCTGGCCGCCGCTCTTTTCTTTCATGGCGGCAACGCGGGCAGACAGTTCTTCTTCTGTTTTCTGGGCAAGGGCCTTGCCATCCAGAACCAGTGCAGACATAGAGTTTCTCAACCTGAACAGGGAGTACCGGCGCCATGTGGGCGGGGCACTCATTAGATGTTGGAGCGAGCAGGCTGTCGAACTTAGGACTGCTCTGCTGTGGTAAAGCCGGATTCGGCTCTTTTGTGTACAAACCCTCGTTAATTAGCTGGCTATTCGCCTCGGGTTTGCACGCAAAATAGCTCGAACCGGACTTTCCCTCGCGACGAGCGCCTAAGACCGTCAGCCTGCTAAAGCTTAATTTAGGCGCGGCATTTTCGCACAAGCGGCGAACATTTTCCCTATTCGGTCACTCATAACATCGCCACATTGGCGAAAGGCTAAACTACTTTAAAAAAGAATGGCTTAGCGCCGTTGACACCCTAGGGAGCCGCAAGTAATATGCGCGCTCTCGAACGGGGGGACACCCTCGGGAAAGAAATCGGGGCATAGCGCAGTCTGGTAGCGCGCCTGCTTTGGGAGCAGGATGTCGGGGGTTCGAATCCCTCTGCCCCGACCAATTTACCGGGTTTTCTTGCGCCCGTAGCTCAGCTGGATAGAGCATCCGCCTTCTAAGCGGATGGTCGCAGGTTCGAGTCCTGCCGGGCGTGCCATATCTCTGATAGTGGCTGCGAGCTTGGCAGACTAGTGATGGTCCGCAGCGAGCTAAAAGACGCAGGACTATTCCGGCCCATCAGCACAGCTGATGGGCGTAAAAATCGCCGCAAAGCAGTGCTTTGCACACAGCGATTTTTACCCTGCCGGGCTTTGGGCCAGGCTGGGAGTGCGGTGGAAACATCGCCGTTGTGCAGCCACAGTGTACAACGTTAAACAGCGTTCAGTGGTGGCCGTAGCTCAGTTGGTAGAGCACAGGATTGTGGCTCCTGAGGTCGCGGGTTCGATCCCCGTCGGCCACCCCATATATGACCTTCTGGTCCCGCAAACCCGGCTTTATGCCGGGTTTTTTGGTTTTAGCACTTTATTGTTCTATGGGTTGCCTTTACCTGCACTGGGGCGATCTAGGATAATGCGCGCCAGTTTTAGATTTCCGTCCCAAATGCTGTTGAGTACTTGGCGTCGGAGCAATTATTTATTCGCAAGTTCAACAGTACTTAGGGGAAGAGCGTGACGGAAGTAGTCGAGCGTAAGGCAACCAATGTTCATTGGCACGATGGGGAAGTTACCCGTGGTGACCGTGCTGCAATGCTGGGGCATAAGGGCGTGACCATGTGGTTCACCGGCCTTTCCGGCTCCGGTAAAAGCACCGTTGCGGTTGCAGTAGAGAAAGCGCTGACAGCCCGTGGCGTCCTGACTTACCGTCTCGATGGCGACAATATCCGCCTCGGTATCAACTCCAACCTGGGCTTCTCTGCGGAAGACCGTCAGGAAAACATCCGCCGTGTAGGTGAGATCTCCAAGCTGTTCGCTGACACTGGCGTTGTGGTACTGAGCAGCTTTATCAGCCCCTACGCCGATGATCGCGCCATGGTGCGCAAGGTCCACGAAGAGGGCGACCTGCCGTTTATGGAGGTGTTTGTCGACTGCTCCCTGGAAGCCGCTGAAGAACGCGACCCGAAAGGCCTGTACAAGAAAGCCCGCGCCGGCGAGATCCGTGGCTTCACCGGCATCGACGACCCCTACGAAGCGCCAGAATCACCGGAACTGCATCTGCGCACCGACAAAATGACCCTGGAAGAAGAGGTTGAGGCGGTGGTCAAATCCCTGCAGGATCGCGGCATCATTGTCTGATCCTGATGGGTTGCTGTAGGAGTCTGTTACCAGGCTCCTGCAGAGTGGCACGAAAAATTTTCATGGCGAGCCAGTCACGTTCTGTTTCAGGAAAAAGTGCTCCCGCAAATAGGCCTTTCGACATCAACGTTCTTTGATTTCTCCATTCTTTCTGTCTAAATTTTAAACGGCAATCCCTGCCGAATTTTCTTCGAGTAAACTCGCCCGCCAACCGGCCAACGCTTTTCCCGGCGCCACATATACTGTTGCTGTGCCCGCAGTTTTTGATGACGAAAGACTTCGTCTGTTCGGTGCACAGGAATACATGGCGTACGGAGGCGCATATGGCTTGGAGCGCAAGGAATATGACTGCGCGATTTGGAGTCCGGCGAGTGGTAACCAGTGTTGTTGCCGCATTTTTTATACTGCTGGGGTTGGGCATCTGGTTTGTCTATGAAAACCTGCCGCGGTTACCCGGCGTGCCGAAAGCGCCGGTGGTTGGGGTTCCTGCGGGAGCACTGGATCATGCGCCCCAGGCTGCCTACCTGGGGGATCACCCAAGAAAAAGTGGCCGCCCAGCCGAATATTTTCCATTCCCGATTGCCATCGGGGAAAGCGGACCCGTCGAAACCCTGTTTTCGGGGCCTTCCACTTACCCGTTTCTGTGCGGGGAGAATAAGGTCACCAATCTCCAACCGCTGGTGGATAATCACAACGGGGAAGGCATTCCCGTGTTCGCTCTCGACGAGCAGGGGGGGCAGACGGATGAAGTGATTGGGTATAGTCGCGATTGCACTCACGCTACGTCAGTTTCCTATTTCTACCGAAGCGCGGTGGATGGTCAATTTCATCCGCTGGAAGACGCGAATGGGGATATCGATCAGGTTACTGTCAACGGCCGTACCACCGATTTTGTGGTGCGCCTGGAGACCGGCACTATCAACCGTTTTTTCTACGCAATCGCGGTGTTAAAAGGTGATGGCGAGACCGCAGAAAAACCCAATACCAGCAACTGGAACAAGCGGCTTATTTACCAGTTCCGCGGTGGTGTCGGTGTGGGCCGCCGTCAGGGAAATATCGGTCGTAATCACATCGTTGAGCGCCGGGAAGATCAGCTTGCGCGCGGCTACGCCGTTGTGTACTCCACCGCGAATCAGACCAGTAATCACTACAATATCTGGCTGGCAGAAGACACTGCCCGGCGCCTGAAAAAGCAATTTGCCGCACTTTATGAAGAGCCTCTGTATACCGTTGGCATTGGCGGTTCCGGCGGCGCTATCCAGCAATACCTGATTGCACAGAATGCTCCAGGTGTATTGGATGCGGCTGTACCGCTCTATTCATACCCGGACATGGTGAGCCAGACTATATACGTATTTGACTGCGAGCCACTCGAATATTATTTCGATGTAGTGGCCGCCGGAAATGACCGTTGGAAAGAGGTCTCCGAGCGTGAAGCGATTATTGGTCTGGCCACCAAAACAGATTTTGATCATCGATTCAAAATCCTGGAAGAAGCCGTGGGGCTCTTTGATAGCCGATACAAGGGCACGGCGAACGGGGCCTCGGAGTGTGTCCAGGGCTGGCGGGGTCTTGTGCCGTTGGTGAACAACCCTAATTTTGTGCACTTCAGTGCGAGCTATGCGGATCCTGTGGCAGAGAAAACCCATTGGACGCATTGGGAAGACCTGCGTGATTTCTACGGTGCGGGGCAGGATGGTTACGCCAACAGCGCCTGGGACAATCAGGGGGTCCAGTACGGATTGAATGCGCTGAAGCAGGGAAAAATTGATATCGACGAATTCCTGCGCCTCAACGCGACCATTGGCGGCTGGAAAGAACCCACGGAGCAGGGTGGTGAAAAGCTCTGGTTTATGAATGGTGACGTGTTCCCTGTCGAGCTATCGGTGTGGAGTGAACACAATATGAATCTGGGTGGGCTGGATAACCCGGCCCCCAGAAGTGTGGCGGATATTGAAGCAATCGAAGGTATCTACCGCTCGGGGCACGTATTCCTGGGGGATGTCGAGATACCTATCGTCGACCTGCGGCACTATCTGGAAGGTGAACTGGATATGCACCACAGCCTCGCGTCCTTCTCAAGCCGCGAGCGTATCCGTCGGGCGCGGGGGCATGCGGAGAATCAGCTGATCTGGATGAGTCATAAAAAATACAACCCGGTCGATGAGGCCCTCGACATCATCGACCATTGGATTCAGAAAATCGCGGAAAACCCCGAACGGGGCGTAGCCGGTAACAAGCCGGTAGAGGCGACCGATCGCTGTTTCGACAAAAACGGAAACGTGTTGGCTGCTGGTCCAGGTGTCTGGGACGGCGCATGGAATCACAAGCCCAATGGCGCATGTATGCAGCGGTATCCCATTTACAGCACCCCCCGTCAGATGGCCGGCGCACCCATAACCGGCGATGTGTTCAAGTGCGCTTTGCAACCCCTGGAGCGCGCAATCGTCAAAGATACCTATGGCGCAGCCACGGATCAGGTTGTTTCCCGTATTGATGATATGCGGCGGATCTTTCCGGATGGTGTGTGTAATTACAACGAGCCCGATGTCGGCCGGCCAAAGGGGCCACTTTTCCATCAAGGCGGACCTGTCATCATTGCCGGGCAGCCGGTGAATTCGGACTATCGCTTGGCGCCAGAGCAGATCGCAGGGGAGTCTGAGGTGGAGGAAGAAATCGTGCCGACCCCGGTGTCTGCGGAGGCCGCACCTTTGGAAGATTAGTTCTAAAAATCAATGACTTAGGTTAATAAGTAGGCGCTGAAAAGTTTTTTAATTTTTTGGCGTCTTTTTTGTTGACACTAAATCACAGTCCGGTAAGATGCGCCTCGCTCTCGGGGGACAAGCCCAGAGCGAAATCGGAAAACTTGATCGCTTTTAGCTCGAAAGACAGTTACCCGAAAGGGTGGTTAGCTCAGTTGGTAGAGCGGCGCCCTTACAAGGCGTAGGTCACAGGTTCGACCCCTGTACCACCCACCATACCTCATCAAACGAGGTGCTACTGCGGACCGGTAGTTCAGTTGGTTAGAATGCCGGCCTGTCACGCCGGAGGTCGCGGGTTCGAGTCCCGTCCGGTCCGCCATATACGCAAAAGGCCCTGTTCGAAAGAGCAGGGCCTTTTGCGTATATGGCGGACCGTCGGACTCGAGCCCCCGTTCGACCAAGTCGCAAAGCGATTTAGGACGCCGAAGGTGCCCGCAGGGCGAAGGCCGATAGGCCTGAGTCAGTCCCGTCCCGATGTGGTACCTACTGTACTCCTAGGTTCCACCGTCTTTGCAATTTGTCCATTTGTCGAATATATTTAGGTCAAATGTCCTCTAATCCCAACCCGGAGGCAAAATGGCCAACCCAGCCCATACCCCGCAAACCACCGAAGATCAGGTCCTCCTGGAGGCAACCCTCAATACTGCCAGTCACCTGGGCCTGAAAAAGAAAGAGCTCAGCGAGATCATTCATCTGGACGATCGCACCCTGCGTCGCCGCAGTGGCCTTGCCCCACAAAGTGTCGAAGGGCAGCTCGCCCTGTTGTTGGTTCGAGCCTACCGGTCAGCCTTCGTCCTTATGGGTGGAGAGGAGGGTGCTAAAACCTGGTTTGCCACTGCCAATCGTGCGCTGAATGGGGTTCCCAAAGAGGTTGCCCGGCGCATTGATGGTCTCGTGCGTATCGTTACCTATCTCGATGCCATGCGGGGCAAGGTGTGATTGATCTGCGGGAGAAAATCCGCCAGTCGGCTATCCGCCTGTTCGGGCGTCTTTATCGAATCATTGAGTCCCAAGAAGAGGTCGCCACCCGCGGCCTTGTCGACAGCCTGCAAAAGCAGGAGGTTCTGGAAAACCTCCTCGAGCAGAGCAAGCCTGCCAGGCTCCCGGGGAGCGAAGATCTGCACTATCTGCTGGCGACGCCGTTTCGCTACCCGCCGCTTCCCTGGGGATCAAGGTTTGGTGGCGTCGCCGAGAGCGGTATCTTTTACGGCAGTAAAACCATCGACACGGTACTCGCCGAGACTGCTTATTACCGGCTGTTATTTATCAGCGACATGGCATACTCCCCGCCGAATCCTGTAACCAGCTTCCACCAGGTTTTTTCTGCCAAATACTGCGCTGATCCCGGGGTTCGCCTGCAATCCACAGAATGGCAGGACTACTGGCCACAGCTGACCCACGCTGCGGAATACCGTTTCTGCCAGCTGCTGGGAACACAGGCACGAGAGGTTGGGATTCAGGGTTTTGAAACGCCGTCTGCCCGTGCTCTTTCTGCGGGCGTGGCGGAGCTGCCGACCGCTGGCGCCGAGGGGGTCAACATAGCGTTATTTGACCCTCAGGCGCTGTTGCGTCGCCCACCCACCATGGAGGCGGAAGTTACCGCTGAGTCTTCGAGCGAGGGCGTCGCCTTCCTGGTCAAGACCGGCAGCGGGGTTCAGTCCCGCAATTTTTCTCGAGATCTTTTCGAGGCATCTGGCCAGATCCCACAGCCCGCATGATCCGCTACCTGACCGAGTTGAGCATGGAAGCCTTTACCGAGGCCGCCAGAAACGTGCCCTATCAGCAGGTTGAGTCCGAACTGTTTCCTGGTGTCGACCTCTGGATCCGCCGCGATGACCTCATCGACCCCATTATTTCTGGCAATAAAGCCTACAAGCTGATTTTCAATCTGCTGGAGGCCCGGGAGCAGGGCAAAGATACCATAGTCACCTGCGGCGGCGCCTGGTCGAACCACATCCACGCCACCGCCGCTGCAGGACAGCGGTTTGGGTTCAAAACTATCGGCATCATACGCGGCGAACGCCCCCCTGTGCTGAGTGCCATGTTGCAGGACGCCGAGCGGTTTGGGATGGAATTACGATTTGTGTCTCGCACTATATATAGGAAGAGAGCGGAAGAAGGGTTTTGGGCGCAGTTGGGGCTATCCGGCGAGCGGTATTGGTACGTGCCGGAGGGCGGGGCGAATGAGCAGGGGGCCCGAGGGGTGCAATTGTTGGGCGAGGTGGTCCAAGAAACCAGCCCCGTAGATTTCGTGGAGTATTGGGTGGCGGCTGGTACTGGTTTAACGACAGGGGCTCTGGCCCGCGTGACTCCTAAAGATGTAGTAGTCAAAGGAGTTGCTGTTTTGAAAGCGTCTCCAGCGATCCAGCTGGCAGCAGGGGGGTGGAGTGGTTGTAGCCCGGATGAGCGGCCTCGCGCCATTGAGATTGAGGCTGATTGGCACTGTGGGGGGTATGCCAAGGTTGATCTTCAGTTGATCCAGTACAGTAGTATTCTGGCAAAGGCTACTGAAATACCGATGGACTGGATTTATACAATGAAAGCAGGGTTAGGGCTGAGCAAGCTTTCCGCCCTGTGCAATTTTGTTTCGCTGCCGCCCTTCAGGCGGAAAAAAATTCTGCTTTTTCATACTGGAGGGTTACAGGGAAACAGGGGTGTCGGCTAGCGGCCAACTCTGATTTGTCTGTTTTTTGATCGGTTGATTTGGCGTTCGACGTGCGCGATTAGGTTCGGCATAATCACCCGCGAATTTAATGGTAATGATGCGCTACGAGGGGGTTTTGTGCGTAAGGGAATCATCTTAGCCGGGGGGACCGGAAGTCGGCTCTACCCGCTGACAAAGGCAGTCAGCAAGCAGCTGATTCCAATTTACGACAAGCCAATGATTTACTACCCTCTGACGACTCTGATGTTGGCGGGTATAAAAGACATTTTGGTCATCTCAACTCCGCAAGACTTGCCAGCATTTCAGAGCCTCCTTGGTTCAGGAGAATCCTGGGGTATCAATCTGTCATACGCAGAACAGCCGTCCCCAGATGGTCTTGCCCAGGCATTTATTATTGGTGAGTCATTTATTGGCAGTGATGATTGTGCACTGGTACTGGGCGACAATATCTTCCACTCCCACGATTTCATGAGCCTTTTGCAGCGTGCTACAGCACAAACTCAAGGCGCGACGGTATTTGGCTACCACGTCAACGACCCTAGAGCCTATGGTGTTGTCGAATTCGATGAGAATGGCAAGGCATTGTCCATCGAAGAAAAACCGGCGCAGCCAAAATCAAAATACGCGGTTACCGGGCTGTATTTTTACGATAACCAGGTTATCGATATCGCCAAGTCTATTCTCCCATCTCTACGTGGAGAGCTTGAAATAACGGATGTCAATCGCGCGTATCTTGAAGCGGGCACCTTAAATGTCGAAGTTATGGGTCGCGGAGCCGCTTGGCTGGATACGGGTACCCACGATAACCTGCTGGCCGCTAACCACTTCGTGCAGACTATCGAAGTGCGCCAGGGGCTCAAAATCGCATGTCCGGAAGAGGTGGCCTTCCGAATGGGTTACATCAATGTTGATCAGTTGCAGGCTCTTGCCCAGCCGTTACTCAAAAGTGGCTACGGAGAATATTTGCTGCAGGTGATCGAAGACAGGGTGTTTTGAGCGTGGAAATAATCGATACAAAATTACCGGGCGTCAAAATCTTACAGCCCAAAATTTTTGGTGACGAACGCGGCTTTTTTATGGAAACCTTCCGGGACGCCTGGTTCCGCGAACACGTTGCCGATGTCACTTTTGTGCAGGACAATCACTCTAGGTCAGAGCAGGGAATTTTGCGTGGCCTGCATTATCAAGCGCAGCAGACGCAGGGCAAACTGGTCCGCGTAGTTCAGGGTGAGGTGTTTGATGTAGCAGTTGATATGCGTGAGGACTCACCGACATTTGGTCAGTGGGCTGGCACTTTTCTGTCGGCAGAAAACAACCGTCAATTTTGGGTGCCTGCGGGGTTTGCCCACGGTTTTTATGTTACTTCCGATTGCGCAGAATTTGTTTATAAATGCACGGATTACTACCATCCACAAAGCGAATACAGCCTTTGTTGGGACGACTCAGAAGTTGGCATTGAGTGGCCCCTGATCGATGGAGCCAAGCCAAGGTTGTCCGCAAAAGACGAGCAGGGGCTCTCCCTGGCGAAAGCTCCGAGGCTTTCAAATGGGCACTAACATCAATAGAGCACTGGTTTTTGGTAAAAGCGGGCAGGTGGCTTGGGAGCTTCAGCGTACAGCTCCAGTAAACTGGAAGGTTGAGCGGCTGGGGCGTGCCGAAATTAACTTGCTGGATCCTGCTCAAGTTGCTGATGCAATTGGTGCATACAGCCCAGATTTGGTGATCAATGCTGCTGCGTACACTGCGGTCGATAAAGCGGAGTCCGACCGTGAGGCTGCATTTGCCTTAAATCAGCAGGCTGTTGCCAATATTGCCGATGCTGTTGCTCTACAGGAGCGTACGGCACTGGTTCAGGTTTCGACGGATTTTGTCTTCGACGGGAAATCTTCCAGACCCTATAGCTGCTCCGACGAAACCAGCCCGCTTAGTGCCTATGGAGAGAGCAAGCTCGCGGGCGAACGGGAAGTAATTGAACGGCAACTACCACGCAGTATCGTATTGCGAACCTCCTGGGTATATTCCAGCCACGGAAACAACTTCGTAAAAACCATGTTGCAGCTCATGGCCGACCCTGCACGGGACCGGCTCAATGTGGTGTATGACCAGGTCGGTACGCCTACCTGGGCATACTCGCTGGCGCAAGCCATTTGGCGGGCCGGGGAGCAGTTAATGGAGTCTGAAGTGGTCAATTCCGGGCAGGTCTTTCACTGGACCGATGCTGGTGTTGCTTCCTGGTACGATTTCGCCGTTGCGATCCAGGAGTTGGCGCTGGCAAGAGGCCTGCTTGAGCGAAAAATTCCGATCAAACCCATTCCCCATACGGACTACCCGTCTCCCGGTGCTCGACCGGCATATAGCGTGCTCGATAAGGCGCCATTCGAGCGAGCCTTCGGCGTGACACCAGAGTATTGGCGCAGCCAGCTCGAGTCCATGCTTCACGAGTTGGCTCAACAAGAAAATTAACAAGCGGTTTGGAATAATTCATGAGTTCAGACAAAGCGCCAGCAAAGCTATTGGTCACCGGTGGCGCAGGTTTTATTGGTGCCAACTTCGTACATTATTGGCTGGCCAATTACCCCCAAGACACGGTCGTCGTGCTGGACGCGCTCACCTATGCGGGAAATCGTGCAAGTCTTTCCCTTGTAGAAGGGCACCCCGATTTCACCTTTGTACAGGGTGATATCTGCGATACCGATTTAGTGGAGCAGCTGCTGGTTCAGCACAAGCTCGACACCATCGTGCATTTCGCAGCGGAATCCCATGTAGACAGGTCCATTACCGGGCCGGATGCGTTTATCGAAACCAATATCATCGGCACTTATAGCTTGCTGAAAGCGGCAAAAAAAGTCTGGCTAGACATGCCGGCGGCAGATGGCCTGGGTCCAATCCAGCACCGCTTCCATCATGTAAGTACGGATGAGGTATACGGAACACTGGAGCCGAACGACCCGCCGTTTTCGGAAACTACGGCTTATGCACCCAATTCACCCTATTCCGCGAGTAAGGCCGCCTCAGACCACTTGGTGCGTTCGTACCACCACACATACGGTCTGGAGGTCACAACCTCAAACTGCTCCAACAACTATGGGCCCTATCATTTTCCGGAAAAGCTGATTCCCTTGATTATTACCAATATCCTGCGTAATAAGCCACTACCCGTGTACGGGGATGGTAAGCAGGTTCGGGACTGGCTGTATGTGGAGGATCACGCCCGAGGTATTGACCTAGTATTGCGCGAGGGGAAAATAGGGGAAAACTACAATATAGGTGGCCATAATGAATGGAAGAATATTGATATTGTGTATCTCGTTTGCAAGTTGATGGACGAGGCTTTCGCTCGGAATGACGAACTCGCTAAAATATACCCGGAAGCGGTATTGGCTGCGGAGGGGCAATGTGCAAGTCTGATTGAATTTGTGACGGATCGTCCCGGTCATGACCGCCGTTACGCGATCGACGCTGCTAAAAGTCAGCAAGAGTTGGGCTATAAACCAGAAGAAAGTTTTGAGACCGGGATCCGAAAAACAGTCAACTGGTATTTAGGGAATGAGTCCTGGTGGAGGGAGCTACTTGGCTAATAAATTTTCCCGGCGATTAACGGTAGGGGTGCCCTACTAGCAGTTCCTATAAGTATAAGTGAATACCCGGTCTATATGCACCCTAGGTGGCACGATGGTTCCATGTGATTCGACTCTGTATATCGAGTGGGGCATAATAGATGGTTCTGTCCAAAGTCATGGCTTTGGGTGGATTCTTATTAAAATAACTATTAGTCAATAGTCGTTAGTAATAAAAGGTTAATACTGCGCGGGCCCTAAATTCGGGCACCATTGTGTTGGGGGAGCGGTGTCGGAATTCCAGAATATCGGCCTGATTGGTCGTACGGAAAGCGAAAGTGCGGTTCTCTCGCTCAAACGCCTAATGGCGTTTCTCGAGCGGGAGGGCTACTCCGTCGTACTTGAAAAGAATACGGCGAATGATGTTGCAGGCCACAACGCTCGCGTATCCAGCAAAGACAAGCTTGGCGAGCTTTGCGATTTGGTAATCGTTGTAGGCGGTGACGGCAGTCTGCTGGCTGCGGCACGCGCACTGGCTAAATTTAGCGTCCCACTCCTTGGTATCAACCGTGGCCGCCTGGGCTTTCTGACCGATATCACTCCCGATGAAATTGAGCAAAAAGTAGGTGAAGTGCTTGCCGGCAAGTATATGGCCGAGAGTCGCTTTCTGCTCGATATGTCCGTTACCCGCGACGGCAAACCCGTCGGTAAAGGCTCCTCACTCAATGATGTGGTAATTCACCCTGGTGAATATATCCGCATGATCGAATTTGATCTGTTTATCGATGGTCAGTTCGTATATACCCAGCGCTCCGATGGCCTGATTGTCTCGACGCCGACAGGTTCTACCGCATATGCACTATCGGGTGGAGGCCCAATAATGCATCCAAAGCTGGATGCTATTGTGGTCGTGCCCCTTAATCCACATACGTTAAGCAGCAGGCCGATTGTCGTTGAGGGCAGTAGCGAATTCAAGCTTGTTGTTAGCGGGCATAATACAACGCACTCGTATGTAACTTGCGATGGGCATGATCAGGTAATCACGGAGCCGGGCGACGTGATTAGAATTCACAAAAAGCCGCACCGGCTGACACTGATCCATCCGATTGGCCACAATTTTTACGAGACGTGCCGTTCGAAATTGAACTGGCAAAATAATTAAAAGTACGTTTGAGGTATAAACTTCCAATGACGAGTATTACCCCCGTAATTTTATGCGGTGGCTCTGGAACACGGCTTTGGCCAAAATCCCGCAAAATGCTACCGAAGCAGCTTCTCAGTCTCACTGGGGAGCAAACCATGCTGCAGCAAACTCTCGAGCGTGTACGGGGATTCAATCGGCCAATTATTGTCTGCAATGAAGATCACCGCTTTATGGTGGCGCAGCAGGCCCAGGATATTGGCTTCGAAGATTTCACCATGATCACTGAACCGGCTGGTCGTAACACCGCCCCTGCGATCGCCTTTGCCGCTATTTCTGCCGCACGGCACGACGAGTCAACCAACCTGTTGGTACTTCCCGCAGACCACTTATTGGAAGACGTTGAGAGCTTCCACCGCGCTATTGATGTTGGCCTGCAGAAATCCACAAGTGGTGGCCTGGTGACGTTCGGAATAATACCGACCGCAGCGGAGACCGGCTACGGCTATATCCAGAAAGCAGAAGGGGAAGATGGGCAGGTTCTTCCTATTGCCCAATTTGTTGAGAAACCGGATAAGGCAACCGCAGAGCAATATATCGAGAGCGGAAATTATTACTGGAATGCCGGTATGTTTTTGTTTTCCGCAAAGAGCCTTCTGGCGGAGCTCGCGAGCCATGCACCAGCGATACACCGGACTTCGGTGGCGGCGATAGAAAATGCGAAAGTCGAGAGCGATTTCGTAAAGCTGCGGCTGGAAGACATTAATGCGATTCCTGAAGACAGTATCGACTACGCAGTTATGGAAAAAACAAATCGTGGCTTTGTTGTTCCGCTGGCGTGCGGCTGGTCAGATGTAGGCTCCTGGTCGTCTCTCTGGGAGGCATTGGAAAAGGACAAGGCAGGAAATGTTGCGCTTGGGGATGTAATTCTCGAAGACTGCAAAAACTCTCTGGTATTTGGTGAAGACCACCTGGTGGCCGCGGTAGGCATTGAAGACCTGGTGATCGTCGATACAAAGAATGCAACCCTGGTTGCGCCGAAAGATCGCGCCCAGGAAGTGAAGGCGATCGTCAGTAAAATCAAAACCGCTGGCCGTGACGAACACGAAATCCATCGGGAAGTGGTGCGACCCTGGGGCAAATACGATTCCATCGGTAGCGGCCCGCGTTTCCAGGTAAAGCGAATTACCGTCAATCCAGGTGCCAGCCTTTCACTGCAAATGCACCACCACCGCGCGGAACATTGGGTTGTGGTATCCGGAACTGCTGTTGTTGAAAGGGATGGTGAGCAAATAATGCTTTCTGAGAATGAAAGTGTGTATATCCCGATTGGCGCAAAGCACCGATTAAGCAACCCCGGTATCTTGCCTATTGAGCTAATTGAGGTGCAAAGCGGAAGTTATCTCGGAGAAGATGACATAGTGCGTTTTGATGATGTATATGGGCGAAACTGAGAAGAATTTGGGGGTATCTGTGAATAGCCAATCTCTAACGCGTCAGCCGGCGAATCTTATAGTTTGCTCATTGGGGTCGCCTATGGCATGTCAATGGAGTAGTTTGCTTGCCGAGGCGCTCAATAGAGAGTTCGTAGAAACTGGATGTGTTCACGGGCAAGCGGAGCCAATTGACCCGGGAAAAACTGTAGCACCCCGAATAGATTTTGTGCGAAATCCGAGTCTTATCAATACGAAGCTGCTTGAAGAGGCAATGGTGTTGCTGTTGGTTGAGTCGCCGTCCGAGTATGCCATTCGAAAACTGCAGCAGGGAAGTGCAGGCATCGACGAAGAGTTAGATGAATGGCTGCGGGAGTCGCAGAAACTCCTCGACCTTTTTCAGCGGAATCGTACTGCGTCAGCTGCTCTTTTTACTCAGGACGACCTGCGGAAAAGGCCTGCAGATTGCCTGGCGGTATTGAATAGCTGTGGGTTAGATATGGAAAAGTTGCCAGAATTTCCTGCGACTGCTGCCGACCCGATAATTGTTTCACTTGCTAATCTCTTGAGTGAGCGACACGTTCACAGCGGAAATTTATATAAGGAAATATTGGTTGCATCCTCCCTCCCTCGCCAAGACGACGAGTTAGATGCCGAAATTAAGCCTGACTTGAGCGTATTGACCACTTATTTGAATAAAACGGTCAATCGCGAAAATAAAATGGGGAAGTTTGCAATTGCTCCGAATGAGCTTCAATCAGATCTCGAATTAGCACATCTTCAGATTCACCAACTTCAGGAAGAGCTCGAGACATTGCATCTAGAATCAAGTCGCAAAGCAGAAATGACGGCTGGAGAGCTATCTGGTCAAAAGGATGCGACTGAACAAGACTTGAAAGCGGAGCTTGAATTGGCACTGTTGCAAATTCATCAGTTGCAAGAAGAGCTGGAGTTGTACTATCAGAAGTATCTCGATGAGAGCGCCAAAAGCAAACCCGCAGTAGTGCTGGATCAGTACGGCAGTGCTGGTGGTAGTGAGAGCCTGAGGGTATTGCGCATCGCCCGCAAAATGCAAAATAGCCCTGCTTTGGGCTAGTTCACGCAATGAATGCCATATCGGGAAACCGAGTGATTGTACTTGATCCGGCTTTGGGCCCGGAGGGGGGGCATCATGTGGCGCTTCTCGAGCGAGTCCACAGCGCGCTGGAATCTGGAGAGTGTTCCAGTCCGGTAGAGTTCTATTCCAGTCGAAAAATACGGAAAAGCCTTGAGCGATTCGCGACCGATCAGATACGGATTACCCCGTTTTTTGATACGAATTTTTATCGCTATTCCGCTACCCTGCCAAATATTGCCGAAGCCAACGGATTTATTGCAGCACTGGGAAAGGAGTACCTTGCGGCGCTTAAGCGCGTATTTACCGAAAGCGTGCTCATCGACGAGGCCGACCCTACCGCTCCGCAAAGAGCACATCGGAATGGGAAGTTAATAATTTTCTACCCCGCCATGCAGTGGGTGCACCTTATGGCTGTGCAATTCGCGTTACGGCTAATTGGTAGTGCAGTATCTGGTCATCAGGTAGAGCATCGGGTGTGTTTGATGTACAACCCGGGTAGGAATCACACTGGCGAAGTGATGAATGTCGCGGAATGGTTAAGTTACAAGATGGCCTGTAAGTCCATCGCGGCATACGCTAGCGTCAAATTGTACGCATCTGACTATGAATTGGCGGAACATTTTGGCCGGTTGCTAGAGCTGGATTCCCCATTGCCACTCCACCCGCAGTACCTGGCTGAAATGGGCGACTTGGCGGCACCACCAGCAGTGCAAAAGTCCGGAAAAAAAATTGGAATCTATTTTGGCGATGCAAAAAGTGACAAGGGTTTTAATCGGTTGCCTGAGCTTCTCGAACAAGTGATTCCCACTATTGGCGCCGATGACCAGGTAGTGATCCAGTATACCTCCCAGGGCAATTGCCCGCGGGTGCTGGCAGCAGAAGAAAAAATACGTAAGTTTGCTCAAGGCGAGCCGCGGCTAAGTGTGATTTCAAGATATTTACCTGCGGAAGAAATTCAAGCGATATTGTTCTCTCTGGATGTGTTTGTGTTCACATATGATGTGCATCACTATCAAAACAAGTCCTCGGGTTTCTTATGGCTACTCGCAGATAAAAGCTGCCAATTAATTTTCTTGGGGGAGTCTTGGCTGTCCCGGGAGGCAACACGCTTGCGGTTGAATGTATGCGTGTGTGCATTTAATCAATTGTCGGAAGTATTGCAAGGTTTGTTTGTCGAAGGCCGGTTGGCTTACAGTGAAGGTTCGAAGAATTCAAGTTCCGCGTATGGTGGCGTCGAAAGCGAATACCGGGAGCGATTGTTTGCCCCATTTTTCCAGTGGCTTTGTTCTGACCCTCGAAAAAAGCTCCAAGTGGGGCAGGCTTTAGGTGACCCCATGAGCTTTTTTTCGAATACCGAGTTTAGCTGGAGTGATAAATGCTGAATGATTTGCTATGCAGTCTGAAGCAGACTGGGGTGGCTGTTGAAAATGTGGTCTACCTTGGGGCGGGCACCTGCCCAGACTTTTATAAAATCAAAGAGCACCACCCGGCGCGCATAGTGATTTTCGAAACCAATAAACGGCACGCCGCTAAGCTCAGAAGCAGCTGTGGCTAGGAAGAACGGATGGTTGTAATGGGAAACCTGGTTGTTTCTGGAAAATATGTCACGGCCTAAATTTAAATTTTACAGAAGAATTTACGGATGTGTTTTCACTGGCCAATGTTACTGGTGATTCTGACAGGTCAGGAATGGCTGTTGAGCCTAGAGCTAGGGCTACTCTAGGGGATGAGTTGGCCGGAGAAATTCTATCTTCAAAATAGTTTAAAAATCTGATTAATAAATTAGGCTATAAAAATTTCAAGGAACAGTAGTAGATGTCTTCTTTGGTTGTCACCAGTATAAATCCCCATGCGAAAATTGAGCGGCAAAGGCTTTGCTTTGATCGGTGGAAATTGCTGGGGTATGAAATACTAACTTTCAATTCGGAGGGTGAAGCCAGTCTTTTGCTCGACTCTGGGTTCGCGCAGGAGAATGTCGTCATTATTGATGAGGAAGAAACGGCTTCCCCCTTATTTGATAAACGAATTCCTCGTATTATGCCGGTCTTGCGCCGGGCTATCGACTTAAATTTCAGTAACTATTTTTTGGTGAATTCGGACATATACGCCTCGCACAGGAAGCCAGTAAGTTCACTATTGTCATCGTTTGGTGAGAGTGTTGCGTTAACCCGGAATGAATGCGTGAACTTGGCGTATCACAAGTACAGTGATTCATCGCCTTATCGTGGCGGGCTAGATGTCTTTTACTTCACCAAATCTGGATTGCGGGAAACTTTTGACAAGCTCTCTAGCAGCCCGGTATCTGAAAGAATGACCTTCGGAGTTCCAGGTTGGGACTATTTTTTAGGGCATACAATTTTGATGCGGGGAGGCTTGATTATGGACGGTGAGGTATTCCTTCACCAGTCGCATCAAACATCCTATGGCGCTATCGATGAATTCAAATATTATTCTGAACAAATGCTGAGTTCAGGGTTGTATCGGGAGAAAGAGGTAGCCTCTTTAGCGGGAGAGTTCGCGCAGAAGATCACTACAGAGTGCGAAAGGAATTTCATTTCGTCTAGGCTTCTGAAGCGCATGTATTACCAAGGTTCTCTAGTAACGGATCTAAATGTGGCGGATGACCGGTTAACTTCTGTTATCCATAGTTTGACCGAAATCTTAGGCAGTCATGGGGTAAGTTTTTCTCCCACTGATGCCTTTAGAGGCTTTCTTTGTGGGCAATTGCAAGGTGTTAACTGGGCGGCGGCGTCGGCATTTAGAGAAAATGAGATGCGGACCCTTCCTGTAATTCAGGGTGGGTTTATCTTATTGCTATCGCTGGTATTGATAAATAGAGAGTTGGGCAGGTTAAGGATTTCTACCCGCTATCCTGATGGAAGCCTGCATGGGGTGGAGCTCCAGCAGATTATGACGAATACGGCTGGGACTGATAGATTACGTCACTTGCTCGATCTTTTTGCTTCAGAACTAATTGAACACTCTATTTTCAATAAAGAATTGTTCAAATATTTTGTGCTTAGCTCGCTCTCGGCGCGTACGTTCAACACCTGTTCAGCCCTTTTATCAACAGTTCGGAAGAGTTATTAAGCAATGACTAAACTTCGTAAACCTCTTCAGGTGCAATCTGTTTTGCCGTGGGAAGCCGCTTTGAATATAGACTCTTCGGGTGCTGATCTGCCATCAATTTCCATTGTGATTCCTATATACAATTCAGCTAAATTTCTAGAAAAGACACTACGTAGTCTGCTCTGTAATGACCTTTCAGGTGTAGAGGTTATCCTGATGGATGGAGGGAGTAGTGATAATACAATGGAGATTGTCGAACATTACAAGGATATGTTTATGCATATTCAAAGTAAATCAGACGATGGTCAGTCAGATGCGATCAATAAAGGATTTGATATAGCTACTGGTGAAATTTTGTATTGGCTAAATGGTGATGACATTATTTTGCCGAATACTCTAAGCAAGGTTCGCAGCTATTATCGTGACCACCCTGATTGTGATGTTTTGGTCGGTAACGCATACATGACCGAACTAGACTTCGCCCCCATCAATCACTTTGTGTTTTCAGAAGAGAAGTTGAAGTTTCGATACCTGCTTGATTACGCTAGGAATCATTTGATTCAGCCTAGTGTATTTTTTACTCGACGAGCTTGGGGTTCCGCAGGTCCATTGGACATAAATGACCACTATGCGATGGATGCCGATTTATTTATCGGTATGGCAAAGTCATTTGATATGCACCATATAGACGAAGATATCGCGTATAGCGTTTATCACGAGGACTGTAAAACGAGAGGTGCCAGAGCAGAGTCGATTACTTCTTTGGCTCTTGTGCAAGCGAAGCATGGCGGCTTATCGGAAGCTAAAGCCACTCTAGGAATTCTTATCGGTTTATACAAGGATCTCGAGACTGAGTCTAAAAGTAACAATGGTGGCGGGGCAAGGGTAAAGGCACTGGAAGCCAAGTTGTCGTGGATGGAGGCACATATAGAGAAGCAGCGCGAACTTTGTCTGCATGCGGATCTGGAGGCGCACTCGTGAAAATTGCGATACTTTCTAGCGCATCGGCCGGTGGTGCCGGTATCGCAGCCTTTAGGATTTATGAGGCGCTTTCGGAATTTACCGAACACGATGTCGATTTCTTTGATATTAGTACCTTAGGACAGGTAGATCCAGAAGTATCGCCTAACTATAGTGCAACGAATCAAAGAATCACAAACACACATTTTACAGTTGACTATGGAAGTGATGTGCGACAATGGGTGATAGATCTACTGTCAGAATATGATGTGCTGAACGTCCAGTGGGCAAGCTACTTGATTTCGTTGGCTGAAATCTATGAGCTAGCACGTATTGGAAAGAAGATAGTATTTACGTTACATGATTTTTATTACCTGACTGGAGGCTGCCATTACCCGGCGGGCTGTAGCGGTTTTCTAAACGACTGTATTGGATGCCCACAGGTAGATGAGAGGAAGTGTGCCCAGAAGGATGTAGTTGGCGCCAAAAGGCTTAAGAAAAATATCTTTGAGTTCAATAATGTCCATTTATCAGCCCCGAGCCAATTTATCGTTGATAATGCAATCGCCGCTGGCATCGTTCCCCGTGAACGCGCGCATGTACTCAGGAATGCTTACCAGCCGATTTGTCATGTCGAGAACGCGGGACAACGTGATAAAAGGTCAATTCTTTTAATTGCCGACTCTTTTGATGAGCAGAGAAAGGGCCTGGCTCTCGCTGTTGATGCTCTCAAGCTCGCATCGGAGGATCTTGTCGGTTTAACTCCCAGTATTATTTTGCACCTCGTTGGGGGCCTTGATGAAACGGTTCTTGAGCGCCTGAACGGAACCGGAATACAGGTAATTACTCACGGCCATGTTAAAGAGCATGAAAAGTTGGTGCGAATCTTTATGCGGTGCCAGTATATTTTGAGTTGCTCTTATGAGGACAACTGGCCAAATATACTGGTTGAGGCTGGCAGTTATGGTTGTATTCCAATTGTGGGCCGATGGCACGGATGTGAAGAGTTTGTTGCTGAATTTTCATGCGGCTATGTCGCTAGCAACTATTCACCCGAAGCGTTTTCATCGGTGCTCGTAAGGGCTGTTGGCGATAAGATTGTGCCCACTGTGGATACTTTGAACGAATATGTCTTGTCGGTTAGGGGTGATCATCTTCCTGTGAAGGTTTCACAGCAATATATAGAGATATTTAATGTGATAGGAAACTCTCTCGATGGTCAGGACTTCCGGGAAGTGGAGGGTTTAGGGAAGTGCTTTTCATCTAATTATATCTTCACTATAGACATTAGTGGAGAGCGGTGTGTCATTTTTCCAAATGAAGATAGATTAAGATTTGAGGTTGTTCCGTCCCCGTTCGGCCCTATCCAGTGGAGCACTGATCGCTTTTTAGGTTTGTCTGGAAAGGAATGTTTTGAACAGTTGTTGAGTGGAGAAAGTGACCGCTCGTATGGGTTGGCGAGGCTGAAAATTCGGAGTTTTAAATGAAAGTAGTGCTTCATATTGGTACAGAGAAAACTGGGACGACCAGTATTCAGAAATTTATAAAGCGCAATCGTGAAGCACTTTCGGATCAGAATGTGTTTGTTGTCCCAAGTATTCTGGGCGATGGCAATAACTTCGAGTTTGTTTTGGCATCGTCTATTGATCCTGGAAGCGATTTAGGTCGCCATAGGCCCGGGACCTATCCTGCGTACCAAGATCAACAGCGTAAGTGTGTTTGCAAAACTATCCAAGAGTTACCGGAGAATGCTACATTGCTATTATCTTCTGAGCACTTTTCCTCTAGATTGTCTAGTAAACGCGATATTGAAATTTTAAAATCGCTCTTCCCTGATTCTGTTGACTTTGAAATCGTCGTATACCTAAAGCGACAGGATGACCTTTATTTGGGATCGTTCTCGGAAGCGATTAAGGCTGGTGTTCCATTTTCCAAAATTGCCAGGATGGGGGATGTAATGTCTAGTGAAAGGTATGGTTCGGCGTATTATAATTATAAAAACCTATTGAGTAATTGGCTGTCTGTATTTGACGAAGCGTCTCTAAATGTTCGGCTTTATGACGGTGCATGTAAATCTGCAAGTGGTCTTATGGGGGATTTTTCACGGGTTATTAACTTTGAAAGTGCCGATTTTTTAGAGGGAGTTGAGCAGGAGAACAGATCTCTTTCACCGGAGTCTTTATTTTCAATTGGCGCTCTGTGTGATAAGTACAGGCATATTCCTCGTGTCAAAATAATATCTATCCTTCAGAAAGTTGATCCATTTGAGAAGGGAGCTTTCTTTGAGTCTGAGTCTTTGAGCGAGTTTTTTAGTAAATTTAAGGAGTCAAACTCTTGGGTTTCGAATCAGTTTTTTGAGGGTGTTCCGATTTTTGAAGATGTGATTCGCGAGGTTAGATGTTTTGATATAAGTAATCGAGAAGCTAGGGAAAGCAGTTTAAATTACGTAATGACTGCGTTCGATGAATATTTAGATTGTGAAGGCGAGCTTCAATGATTAAGAATGCGCTGTGGATATCTTCTTATCCAAAATCAGGGAATACATGGATTCACTCTGTAATCCGCGAGGCGGGCCGGAAATACGGGTTTCCGGGCTCTGACCTTGATGTGTATAATTTGATTTCTAAAAACCTATCACCGTGTGAATGTCCGGCTGTATCAAGGAGTGTGATCGGATCACCATGTGCCGTACTAAAAACACATTCCCCATTTTACGGCGGAAATTTGCATAAAGAACTTGATCTAGATGCGAGTGCATTTGTTCATATTGTCAGGAATCCTTTGGATGTGCTGCTTTCTTACATCAATTTTTCTAGGATTCAATATGCTAAAAATATCGGGAAAACTGGGTGGGCTCGATTATTCTTTATAGAGCTTCTAGGTTTCAAGGATACCGTGGACTTTGAAAAGTGGAAAAGTGTAACCTTGGATGATATCCCGCGTGATAATCTTGATCATGCTTTGAGGTACTTTTCCGAGAGTAATGGATTTCTTCCCACACTAAAGATAGGTGGCGCTTGGTTCGATCACGGGAAAAGCTGGATGAAGGCGGGTGAGGTTATGCCATCTGTTCATTTGCGTTATGAAGATTGCGTTTCAGACAGTTGTTCTTTTAACTCTGTTCTTAAACTCTTTGAGTTTGAGGAAAGTGACCTCCATGCGGCTATTGATGTCGTTCAAAAGCGCACACAACAGCTAAAGTTAAATGAGGGTAGTGACAGTAAAAGGAATGTGTTTTTCAATAAGATGTCGGCTTATTATTATCTTGACTATTTTTCGCCCGCTGCGGTTAGTGAATTTATTTCTCGCCATATTGATGAGCTTAGTTATTTAGGGTATTCCGATTTGCCGCAAAAATAGTGATTTTTGGTGGTATGGGGTCTGACATATATATCTTGTCCCTGCTTCGCTCCCCAAAGTTAGAGCAGTCAATTGTTCTATTCGCTGTTTATCTGACCTTGGAATAGGTGTTTACTTGGGTTGCTTATTCAAGTCGTACATGTGGTAATGGCATGATATTTATGGCGGGGAGGTGGAATTGCCTTGGTTGCCAGAAGTTTTATGTGAATTAGCTGTTGTTGATGAAGTATTGTAAGGCTTCCGATCGTTAGACCTGTGCTAAAACTCGGTAGTAAAGTTAGCGGAATTGAATTGTGAGGTATGTGTGAAAAAAGCTTTAATTACAGGTGTGACTGGTCAGGATGGCTCATATTTGGCCGAGTTCTTGCTTGAGAAAGGTTACGAGGTTCACGGCATCAAGCGCCGTGCGTCTTTATTTAATACCGAACGCGTCGATCATATCTATCAAGATCCCCATGAGAAAAATCCGCGTTTTTTCCTCCATTACGGAGATTTAACTGACTCGTCGAATCTGACTCGCATTCTAAAGGATGTGCAACCGGACGAAGTGTACAACTTGGGTGCACAGTCCCACGTAGCGGTTTCCTTTGAAGCACCCGAGTACACGGCGGACGTGGATGCCATGGGCACCTTGCGGCTGCTGGAGGCGATCCGTTTCCTGGGCCTGGAAAAAAAGACCCGCTTTTATCAGGCTTCGACTTCCGAGCTTTATGGCTTGGTCCAAGAGATTCCGCAAAAGGAGACCACGCCTTTCCACCCGCGCTCACCCTATGCTGTGGCTAAGATGTACGCCTATTGGATTACGGTCAATTATCGTGAGTCCTACGGCATGTATGCCTGTAACGGGATCTTGTTCAATCATGAGTCCCCTCGCCGTGGTGAAACCTTTGTAACCCGCAAGATTACCCGAGGTATTTCCAATATTGCGCAAGGTCTTGAGGCCTGTCTGTATATGGGCAATATGGATGCTCAGCGTGACTGGGGGCATGCGAAGGATTACGTGCGCATGCAGTGGATGATGCTGCAGCAGGAAGTGGCCGATGACTTCGTGATCGCTACCGGCAAGCAGATTTCGGTGCGTGAGTTTATCCGTATGTCTGCTCGGTATGCTGGCATTGAACTGGAGTTTTCCGGTAAGGGTGTGGACGAGATCGCGACGGTCAGCGCGATCACGGGAGATAATGCGCCAGGCGTTTCTGTTGGTGACGTAATCGTGCGAGTAGATCCCCGCTATTTCCGCCCTGCAGAGGTTGAGACACTCCTGGGCGACCCTTCCAAAGCCAAGGAGAAATTGGGGTGGGTACCAGAAATCACCGTTGAAGATATGTGTGCGGAAATGGTGGAGGCCGACCTCGCCAAGGCTAAGCAGCATGCGTTGCTCAAGAAGCACGGCTTTGATGTGTCCGTGGCTAAAGAGTAGGGCGGGGTTGATATGAGCAAGAAACGGGTTTTTGTCGCCGGTCATCGTGGGATGGTCGGTTCTGCGATTATTCGTCAGCTTGAGCTTCGCGATGATGTTGAGTTGGTTGTGCGCTCTCGTAATGAGCTGGATCTGATCAGTCAAAACGCAGTATTGGCGTTCTTCTCCAGCGAGCGGATCGACGAAGTGTATCTGGCTGCCGCCAAGGTGGGTGGTATCCATGCCAACAATACGTATCCCGCAGAGTTCATCTACGAGAACCTGATGATGGAATGCAATATCATCCACGCCGCGCATCTTGCCGGTGTGGAGAAGCTGCTGTTCCTGGGCTCTTCTTGTATCTATCCCAAAGAAGCGGAGCAGCCGATGGCAGAGTCTGCGCTTCTGTCGGGGCCGCTTGAGTCCACCAACGAGCCCTATGCGGTTGCCAAGATAGCCGGTATTAAACTCTGCGAATCCTACAATCGCCAGTACGGACGCGACTATCGTTCGGTCATGCCCACCAACCTGTATGGGCCCAATGACAATTTTCACCCGGAAAACTCCCATGTAATCCCCGCGCTACTGCGGCGCTTTCATGAGGCGAAAGAGCGTGGAGATGCGGAAGTCGTAGCCTGGGGTAGCGGTACACCGATGCGGGAATTCCTGCACGTAGACGATATGGCCGCGGCCTCTGTGTTTGTTATGGAGTTGGATCGGGCGTGCTACAGCGCGAAAACCGAGTCCATGCTGAGTCATATCAACGTCGGCACCGGTGTGGATTGTACGATCCGTGAGCTGGTCGAAACGGTCGCAGAAGTAACGGGGTTCTCGGGATCTATACGGTGGGATACCAGTAAGCCCGATGGCACCATGCGCAAGCTCATGGATGTGGATCGCTTGTCGAAGCTTGGCTGGCGGGCCTCTATCACCCTTAGAGATGGGCTGCAACAGGCCTATTCATGGTTTCTCGAGAATCAGGCGGATTTCCGCCGATAGCACCTCTATCTGCCGGGCGTAACCGCCCGGTCTCATTTCCCCTGTAATTCGCTCTCAAATTTGGCCGTACACGGCTGATTCCCCTCGGGTTCGTGGGTATAATTCTACGTTTTTAAAATGAAGGCCATTTGACCGGGTACGCGTTGGCGTGATGCGGTCGGGAATACAGTTGGAGTACAAAAAATGAGCAGTATTGAGCGCGGTGAAGTTGAAGCGATGGCCGACGATTTACGCTATTTTGAGGCGCTGGTGAAAGATAATGCCCAAGCGCTACAGGCAAGAGTGTTGGCCGCTGTAGAAGCCAGTGCGAACCCCTATGATCATTTGAAGGCTGTGGCGGACGTGCTCGTTGAGAACCAGGCGCAAATGTCTGCTCGAATTAAGATATTAGAGCAAGTGTTGCTTAGCAAGGCCGTTGTAGAAGCGCGGACACCTGCGATGGCGCAACCGGTAGCGGAACATAACTACGCGCCTCAGGCGCGAGTAGAGGTATCCGCGGCGGTATTTGGTGAAAACCAGAATATGTACGGAGTTGAATATACGCCCGAAGGCCTTGCCTATAGTTGGACCGGGCCAGCACCGGAGATCGTGTTTGACGTGCCGGTACTGCGAAATGTCGACAAGGTGTTTCGGCTGGGGTTTATCTCCGCGATGGATGATGACGAGTTGCTTAAAGAGGCCAAAATCCTCGTAGATGGGCAGGCGCAACAGGTGGATCTCGATTTCGACGGTCAGACGCGCGGCCTGACCTGTCGTGTACCGGCGAGTGAGGGTGCTCGGGCTACGCGGATTGAAGTAAAACTGGTCCGTACATTAAGCCCCGCGGAAATAGGTAATGGCGAAGATCAGCGAAAGCTTGGACTTGCGGTCACTGGGTACCGGGTTTGCGATGGAGAAGGTCAGTCCAACTGACTGGCAGTTGGTAGCTTCGCGTGAGAAAACTGATTTTACATTACCACCTGTTCAAGAATGCAGGTTCATCGATTGATGAGATCCTTCGTCAAAGTTTTGGCGATACCTGGTTAAAGTTTGATAAAGAGACTTCCTCGGCAAAGATTCTGCCCGCGGATATGCAGGGGTTTATCGATCGACATCCGACGGCACGGGCGATTTCCTCCCACCAGGCGATGCCACCTCTGCCCCAGGGGGAGTATGAAGTCTTCCCGTTGGTGTTCCTTCGCCACCCGCTCGATAGAGCGCGCTCTGCGTACCTTTTCGAGTGGAAAAAGCAATTGGGGTTAGCTGAACCGAAGGGTACTTTTGCGGAATACGTTCGGGAGAAACTGGACCCGCAAAACCATGGTCCTATTGCTGATTTTCAAGTATTGCAACTGTCGAACGAATCAGTTGAAGGTGACAAACCACGGCATGCAACCACTGGTGAAGCGCGTTTGGAGCGAGCAAAAAGGTTTCTTGAAGAGCTGGCTTTCTTCGGTCTGGTTGAGCGGTTCCACGAGTCATTGCTGCGTATGCACTTTTGCCTGCAGTACCATTTCCCCGAGCTAAAAGTCATAAATAGACAGATAAATACTACCCAGGTTGCTGCGCAGCAGTTGGAAGATAAATTGATGACTGTTCGACGGGAACTTGGTGAAGCGCTTTACGGGGAGCTTTGTGATCGAAACAAGTACGATCTGGAGCTGTATAAATTTGCGTGCGTCCGCTTCGATTCGGTCGTTCCTAGAGAAAGTTGATTTTTAATATTCGGGGGTTTTATGAGTGATTCTGTAGAGCAGCTGTTGCTGGATAAATACAAGTCAGAAAAAGAGAAAGGTGAATATCTGTTTCACCGTTTGTGCGTTTCCTATGCCAAGGTTTATATGTTTCGGCGGTCGATTTTAGGGCGCTTGATCGGCCATGTTGAGCGTGTTGTCCGCTATGCGACCTTTCGAGCATCATCAAAAAGCGAATTGACGCAACTATACGAGGCTGCATTACAGTTTCAGGAAGAGCGTGGAGTCGATTTTCACACCGTATTGAAAGAACACGCAAAAAGTGCCTGAATCGGCAATTATGGATGTATTTAAGCCCAATGAATGAAACGTTTAGTGAGCGACCCGAAGTACTAGAGCCTCAAATCAGCAATGATATTGAAGCAGAAAGTGAGAAAAACGCGTATCTGGCCGGAGAGCTTGAGCACTTTTCTTCGGGTATGAGTCAGGTTGCGCAGAGCAAAATCGGTAAGGTAGCACTGGCGCTTGAGGCCTTTGGCCGCCGAATTCCGCTGGTGGGGGGGCGGCGTTATTTGGACGAGGCTCTGGATATCGCACGCTTGCCGGCAGACGAGAGAACCAGCTTCGCCCACATGGTTTCGCCAGCAGCGATTGGTTCGCATCGCTCAGAGTATCTATCGTCTGCGTATGCCCAATTCATTGAGAGTGTTATCCCGGCTGACCCAGAGCTACTTGACGAAGAGGATCTTCAAGCTCTGGAAGATGTAAATTCTCAGCTATATCAAAAGGTGGTACATCAGCAGGCCGCTATCGGAAGCGCGTTACGTGGCATGCGGGGGGCATTCAATCGGTTGGCAGATTGGGCGGCTGCAAAGCTGACGCGCCGAAGCGGGAAGGCCGGTTATCTTTGGAGCCTTTGGTCCGACTATAAAAGCTTTAAGTGCGACCATGGGGAAGATCTTGCGGCAGCAGAAAGCCGTGGATTTAATCGATTAAAGTATCTCATTCAGGTTTTACGGTACGCGCTGGCCAACCCTTACGCATGCCTACACATTTTTACCTGGCATCGCTTTAAACGCTTGGTGCGCGTACTCCTCGGAATAGAAAAATTGAATGGCGCCGCCTGGATTGAGCAGCGCTTCCCGCTAGATGCAAATGTGGCAGAGAAACCGGTGATTTTCCCGGTTGACGAAGTGTCTTCTGGGTCTGTAGAACTCACCTTTCCAGCGTACGAGAACCCACTGGTCAGCATTATTATTCCGGTGTACAACCAGTACCCCACCACGTTGTCCTGTCTGCAATCTGTTCTGGCACACACCAGTGATATTCCATATGAAGTGATCATTGCCGATGACCGCTCGAGTGATATTACGGAGTCCATCGGAGATCGCATAAAAAATATTCGTGTTGTGCGCAACGATGTTAACCTGGGCTTTTTGAAAAACTGCAACAACGCCGCGAGATTTGCTGAGGGGCGTTATCTTGTCCTTTTGAATAATGACACCAATCCGCAGCCAGGTTGGTTGCAATCACTATTGGATGTGGTCTCAACGCAGAAAAACGTCGGACTAGTTGGTCCCAAGCTGCTATTTGAAGATGGAGTATTGCAGGAAGCGGGTGGCATTATCTGGCGCGATGCGAGTGGCTGGAACTATGGTCGAGGCCAAAATCCGGACTTACCCGAGTTCAATTATGTTCGGGACGTAGATTATATCTCTGGTGCCTGTGTGCTGCTTGAAAAGGGGTTGTGGGATGAGCTAGGGGGCTTCGATGAGCGTTTTTGTCCCGCTTATTATGAAGATACGGACCTTGCGTTCGAGATCCGAGCTCGCGGTTTGCGTACGGTTTACCAGCCCGCATCGAAGGTGGTGCATTTTGAAGGTGTAAGCCACGGTAGCGATATCAATTCTGGCATCAAGAAGCAGCAGCGTATTAATCAAGTGGTATTGCGCAAGAAGTGGAAGGCTGAGCTCGAAGCGAATAGCTGCGATGTGGGTGTTGATGTGTTCGATGCTCGGGAAAGAGCGGGCGATCAGCCTACAGTGCTGTTTATCGACCACTACGTACCTTTTTACGATAAGGATGCCGGCTCCAGATCGACCTTCCTCTATGTGAAAACCATGGTTGAAATGGGGATTCGGGTTAAATTTTTAGGGGCAAACTTCTTTCCTCACCAGCCATATACCGAGACCCTTCAGCAACTTGGTGTTGAAGTGCTTTATGGTGAAACAATAGCTCGGAACTGGAAACTCTGGCTTGAGGAGAACGCAAAATACCTTGATGTCATTTATCTGCACCGGCCACATATTACCGAAGATTTTATAGCGGAAATTAAGGCGCTTAAGAACTGTCCGCGCTTGGTTTACTTTGGGCATGATCTTCATTACCTGCGTACAGAGCGTGAAGCAGTGGTCGCTGGTGACGAAAAACTAAAGAAAGCTGCGGAAAGCTGGAAGGCGCGCGAAATCCGGATTTTTCAGCAAGTGGATACCGTGCTCTATCCATCGGATGTTGAAGTGGATGCTGTTCGGGAAATCGCACCTGCTACGGATGTCGCGCAATTACCTCTATATGTGCTCGACTCTACAAATATCGATCCGTACGAGTTTTCTGCTCGAAAAGACTTACTGTTTGTCGGTGGTTTTACCCACACTCCGAATGTTGATGCGGTCCTGTGGTTTATAAGTGAGGTGATGGAGAAGGTACGTGCCGTTGACCCTGAGGTGCGCCTTCATGTCGTTGGCTCCAATGTTCCTGATGAAATCAGTGATCTTGCTTCAGCAAATGTAATAGTGCACGGCTTTGTGAGTGATGCCGAGTTAGAGCAGCTTTACCGTGCTGTTCGCGTTTGTGTGGTTCCTCTTCGTTACGGTGCCGGTGTGAAGGGGAAAGTTCTTGAAGCATTGCAAGCCGGTGTGCCATTGGTTACGACACCAATCGGTGCAGAGGGAATTCCAGCATCCGAAACAGTTATGGCCGTTGCTGAGAGTGCCGATGATTTCGCACACGAATTGATAGCGCTATATACCAAAGAATCCCTTTGCGAGAAGCAGTTGGCTGAGCGTCCGGGTTTTATTGAGCAATTCTTCAGTAAGGAAGTGGTCAGAGGCGCTATTGATAGGCATATTTTGTGCGGTATTGACGAATGACGGGATAGCGGTGCCCCCTGAATGCACACAAAGGAATAGTCCAGCTATTTGGTTGCGTTTGGAGTCTTAACGTTGTTTTTAGCGTGTCCGGCACTAATAGAATGAGTTGTATTTTCTATGAAGAGTCTTATTAACAGCACAGCGGCACTTTTTGCTAGCCGTAGAAAGATTTGCCGGCAGTTTATCGTCGTAGCACCTGCTCGATTTTTCTCCGACGTTCTAGTGAGTTTTATAAAAAGCTTTCTTGAACTGTTTGTTTTTATTTTGCCGATTAAAATCGTTCTGATTTTGGCTGCGCCGCAGATGCCTGTAATGTTTGACAGGTTTGTGCCCGGAATCTCCCGGGCCGAATGGGCTGGGATTCTCACGGCCCTGATTGTGGTCCTCCATATCGTAGTGTTGATACAGGACTGGTATTTAAATCAATCGGCGGATAAGTATGCGAGAAAATTTTCTTTTTTGCATAAAAAGGGACGTTTTACGGGCAATGATTTTCTGATTTCGGCATACAACGGCATTGTAAGTGCAAGAGGAAGTACATTTCTGCTGTTGGCATTGAGCCTGGTGATCGGGTTTGTATATCTGGACTTCCTGGCATTTTTGGTTGTTGCGCTAGGCTTTGTGGTGGTGGCCGCTGCAATGTTGGCTTCGGCCTCCAGTAAATTTCGTGATGCTTTTCTTGATAGTCCGCCCACAATATTGGGCAGAGCCTCAAATCTGATCTTTATCGCTTGTTTCTGTTTTCTGGTCTATGCCTTCGTTCTCTCTGAACGGCCACCGGAGTTTCTCCAAGGGGTTGTATCTATAATCCTGGGTAGAAGGCTGTTGGGAGCAGTGACTCAGAAAGCGAGTAATCTTGTCTGGTTTAGTAAGAAGAAAGCTGCAGTTCAGAAGCTGTTCTATCGTGGGCATACAGAGTTACCGGGGGCGGGTAGCAGTGGTGCCTTTATTGACAAAATGTCACAAGGCTCACTGGAAGAGTTTACTTCTGAAGCCTTGAGCGCGCTCGGGGTACAGGTTGGCTTGGACTCCACCTGTGATTGGGTCGAGTCACCTTTTCCCTGGATGAGTCTTGTTCAATGTCGTTCTGGCGATACAGATTTGTTGCTTAAGGTTTATGAAAGCAATAAGGCGAGAGCAGCAAAAAACGAGCTGGAACTATACCCCGATCTCGAGACCTTGGGGGTTATCCCGAAGTTCATTGGGGTAACCGAGGTAGATGGCTATCAGGTCCATGCATTTGAGCTGGCCGCGGGTTGGAACTTTACTCGAGATCGGGACACGATCATCAGTGTGCATTCTAGGCTTCAACTATTTACTTTTGACTCGGCGTTAGTTGAAGAGTATTGCTCGGTCCATCCTACGCTGACAGATCGGATTAACCCTGTTCTACTGTCTCGGCTTTCGCTTTTAGCCGATTCTGACGAAAAAATCAGGCTTGACTCTCTTGTTAAGCAGCTTCCTGCCATATCCGAAAGGATCAAGGCTTTACCTCTCAGCCTGGTGGTTCAAGATCCGGTTGTTAAACAGTTGACTCTTCATGATGATGGTCGCGATTGCTTGTTGGGCCTGGGCGACTGGAAATTGGAGCCGCTCGGATTCCATCTATGGCCTTCAGACTCACCCGAGAAAATTGCTGAAAACGTTATCTCAGCACACGCGGGTTATGAAGAAGGTGATATAGCTGAGGCTGCCCTGGATATTCAGTTTTGCAGTTTGCTCGCAGTTTTGGAGCGTCACTGTAGAGGCGGACGTTTACGCGAAGGGATCAAGGTTGTGAACCAGATCCTAGCGCTACTGGAGACTCAGAGTGTGGGTAGCGAGGAATTGTTTACCTCAGCTTGAGCCCGGATCGGCCAATGCGACTCCTATGGTGCCGATGGCTCGCCGTTTACAAATTGTAGCGTTTTATTTACACCCGATACAAAGCCGGGTAAAGCAGAATTGATGGATAGTGGTTTTATGCGTTTAGTTATTACTCATGGGCATATTTTCAAGAATGCCGGAACAACGTTCGATTGGGCTCTGCAGCGATACTTTGGCGCTGCATTCTGCGATCATCGCGATGACCGCCCAATGCGTCAGCGTGGGGTTGAATACCTTCAGGAGTTTTTGGTTGATAACCCCGAAGTTAAAGCAATTTCTTCTCATCATATGTGTGATACCTCAGGGTTGCAGGGCATGCAATCGATGCCCGTATTTTTTCTGCGACACCCTCTACTACGCGTACTTTCTGTATACAGTTTCGAGCGCAAGCAGAAATCTGATACGCCGGGTGCTGAGGCAGCAAAGAAATATGATTTGAAAGACTATATCAAATGGCGTATGGAGCCGGAGGTGGGCCGTACGATTCGTGATTACCAAGTGGCATATCTTGCGTCAGAGTGCAAAATTCGGAATTCTCAAATTATCGGAATCAAGCACCTTGCCGCTGCGGCTAAAAGGCTCAATGACGGATCACTTGTAGGTCTCGTAGAGGATTTTGATCGTTCTATGGCGCTGATTGAGTTAGAACTCGGCAAGTATTTTCCAAGTTTTGACTTAAGTTATGTGCGTCAGAATACGACGCGTTCCCTGAAGGCAGAGCAACGCAGTATTAATTATCTGGCCGAGGAAATTGGGGATGAGGTTTTTGACCTGTTGGTTGAAAACAATAGTTTTGACCTGGCTTTATATCGTATGGCTAAAGAATCTCTTTCCCAGAGAATCGCCAAAATTGAAGACTTTGCAGTGCGCTTTGAAGATTATCGCAGTAGATGTGAGCAGCTGAGTCTCGGTAAAAGGCGCGCTTAATCAATTTGGCCGAGTAAAAAGACTACCGCGCATCTGGTTTGTATGTAAACCGGTCGCAGTAGGCTGGGAGCTCTTTAGGAACTTATTCGGACTACTTGCCGAAGGGCAGGCCTCTGTCAAAGAGATCTGTTAGCGGGTGGCTTGAGACTTATTATGATTGCAAGATTTGTTCGTTCAATATTCGGTCAGCGACAGGAAGAGTCGACAAGGTCACGCTGGTGCGAAAGTTATTTGGGACCGGCTATATATGGCATAGATACCATGCCTTTCGAGATTTATGTTGGAAAAAAAATCTCAGAAGTAAAAATCGATCTTGCAGATACAAACCATCTTCACCTGGCAGATGTTCTCTTCAATATCCATAGTACGTGGGTTTCATTAAAGGTTTATGACAATCTGTCTTTTGAGCAAAGTTCTGTCGTTAAAAATGACAGAGCTTTCGATATCGCTTCGTTAGCCAATGGTACGAGTGCCTTTTTTTCTACCCGAATGGAAGAAAACCCACATGTCATTGTGCGTTTTCCACATGACATTGAGTTAGAGGCGCTAAGGATTGTTAACCGACGAGATGGTCTTTGGCACCGGGCCCGAAACCTTCGGGTTTCTGTTTGCGCTGATGGGAGATGGTATCCTATTTACGATGGCTCTGACCTCCAGTCTCGCCTAACGTGGTTAAAACGAGCCGTTGAAAACCTTCCTGTTTCTGATTCACCTCCGGTTGATGTTTGTAATTTGCTTTCTGAGCTTCAGAATTGCATCTGCACTAGTCCGTTAGCCATTGAATCCTGTTATGGGATAGTCGAGAGGTTCGGGGCAGAGTATCAGTTTCCATCTAGTAGTATCGAATCGGTAGACTTCTTTAGTTCTAGTTTGGCCCGCTACCTATCCAGTGTAATTAGCTTCTTCGAGTCGGGGCTAAGCTTTTTTGCGGCACGTTTTTCCATCAATATGCTGGTATGCCATGGTTATCGAAGAGATGCATTTAGACTCTACTCTATTGCCGCCCGTTCTTTATCTGAAGCCGAATTAAAATGCATCGAGGAAGATGTCGAAGTTATTGGGTACAAGAAGTATCAACACCCTTTAATTCCTGCAGCTCATACCTTTGCCCGTCCTTTGTCCAGTTATCCCCGCGAAACCTTACTTGATACTATTGATGCAGTTGTGAAGTGTCTGCATGATTCTGATAAGGCTTTGTTGCTTTGTTATGGAACGTTATTGGGTTTCTATCGAGATAATGACTTTATTGCCCACGATGATGACATTGACTTGCTGTGTATCACGAACGTAGGGCGGGAAGGATTATACGAAGTTGCAAAAGAAATTGTAGGAATTTTAAGCGAAGTTGGATTTCGGGCGCAGATAAACTTTAATAATCGCCGTGAAGGCTTACCATTTGTTCAAGTGTTTTCCAAGTTGCATAAAGTGCATCTGGATATTTTCTTGGCGTTCGAGTCCGGCGGAGAGCTGTCGCTTCCGATGCGGAACGTTAACTATTCCAGTGTTCCCGCGTCCATATTACAGCCTGTTACAACCAAAGAGTTCTTTGGCCGGGAATACCAGGTACCTGCGGACATTGAGGGATTTTTGGTTGCGCGCTATGGGGTGAACTGGAATGTACCAGATAAGCACTTCCGCGCGAATGAGCATGGAAAGCGCTAAATCCAGTTTTGTGAGAGTTGATATGAGTAAAACAGTTATTACCTATGGCACATTTGATTTATTTCATGTTGGACATGTGAGATTGTTAAAGCGGTTGGCCAATTTGGGTGACCGGTTAGTGGTCGGATGCTCGACGGATCAGTTCAATGAACTGAAGGGTAAGCAGACTATTATGAGCTATGAGCAGCGGAAAGAAGTTCTTGATTCGTGTCGTTATGTGGATGGTGTGTTTCCGGAATCGAATTGGGAGCAAAAGCGAACGGACGTAATTAGAGAAAAGGCGGATATTTTTGCGATGGGGGATGACTGGGCTGGGAAGTTTGACGACCTTTCTGACATCGTAAATGTAATTTATTTGCCTCGAACCCAGGATATTTCCACCACGGAAATTAAAGAACTTGTGGCGTCAGTGAAACAAGACAAAAAGCAGGAGTTACTCAATGTCTGCGATCACTTGATTTCGCTGGCATCGCGATTGTAGAGAAACACAACTGAAAGTTTGTGTCTTGTGTATTTTAGAATTAATGATTTGGTAGGGGCTATATTTTGGGCGAGTTAATATTGCAGCAGGGGAAATTGGAGGGTGCCCGTTCCTTCCTGGTCGCTCCTAAACTCGAAATTGAAGTCCCCGGCCTTGATCTGTTTGCCTTTGTATTGCCGGTAAATGCGCAACTAGATCGCCTCATTGTATCTCTTGAAGATGTTAACAACCTGCACTTGTCGGAAATTGACTTGAAAATCGAGGGGGAGTGGGTCTCGTTACGTGATGGAATCGTGGGAGACTGTTCGCAGAGCTCCATCATGCGCAACGATCAGCGCTTTGCATTGGAAAGTTGGTTGAGTCGAAAGTCCGCATTTTTTTGTACAAAAAAAGAGTGCCAACCGTGGGTGAACTTTTCTCTTGATAAGATATACACAATAGAAGCGATTCGACTACTCAATCGACGCGACGGCCTATGGGATAGATCGCGAAAAATACGGATTGACATAGAGACTGAAGCCTCAGACAAACAATGTATTTTTGATGGCTCGTCATCTGTCTCGGTATTATCCTTTTTACATTCAAAGCTCCAGCAGCTCGATAGAGAACTACTAATCCCATCACTGGGTGAACATGCTGGAATTACCTTCAGAGTTCTTGACCCCGCTCTACGGTCGCGATTTGGGTTCTGGTGTTTTTATCGATACCTCCCGCGGCTTATCGGACGAGTAGCTTCTGTCTTAGAGGCGTGCCTGGAACGTAATTTCGAAACGTATCAGCAAGGCTCGGAGGAGATCTGGAAACTTTGCTGGATCTGTATGCAATTAGTTGATATTCCCAATCTCGCACTTCGCAAGGTGCTTATTTCGGCTCTTATTTTATCTGGAAAAGGGCGACACGCCTTTCGCTATTTCAAGCATACGATCCGAGATTGGGGTGATGAAGAGGTGAGTGCTCTTGAGTCTATGGTTGCCCGCGTGGGCGAAAAGTTAGACGGCACGCCACTGATTATTGGTGCCCACGATTTTAGTCGTTCGCTAAGAAGTTACCCCAAGGACAACTTGTTTGAAACGGTAATCGATGTGCTGGATGTGTGCCGTCTTGATGAGGACGTCTTTGCGTCAATGATTTGTTACGGAACACTATTGGGGCTCTATCGGGATGGCGACTTCATTGCGTATGATGATGATATTGATTTGCTGGCAGTTGTAGATAGCTGTCATTGGGGGGGTATCGAGCCGTTGTGTAACAGAATAAAAGTAGAGCTGCGCAGGCGAGGCTTGACCGTTCGAGAAACCAGTACAAACGATAGTTCTCGGACACCGCTACTTCAAATTTATTCCAAATCTCACCCAGTCAATGTCGATTTATTTTTTGGCTTTTTAGCCAGGGACCGAATTAAACTCCCGATGGCGAAAGTTCGCTACGCTGATATTCCCGCTAAGCTACTTCTCCCTGTCCAGAAGTGGCAGTATGAAAAGTACTCTATGGACGCACCTGCAGATATTGAGGGCTTTCTCGAGTCAAGATATGGTACTGGCTGGGTTTCGCCTGACCCTCTGTTTCGGGCGAATGAATATAAGAAGGGGTAACTCGACCTCTTGCTAGCTTTTGTGCGAGGAAGCTAAGTGAGTTTCAAGATTTGGTTATAAGGGCGAAATGAACGTAATAGTGTTTCAACATGACATGTATCGTCGAGTCGGGTTATTTCGGAAGCGAGTCGATTACTATAGAGATTTATATGCGGGTAATATTGAGTTAAATTTACTTGCATTTGATGAGAAGAGAGCAAAAAAATTCATAGTTCGAGAATACGGTAATACTTGGCTTCACGTCTATGAAAATTGTATTCCGTGGGCAATGAAGTCTGATATTTTCCGTGTTCTGGCTACTTATAGTTTGGGTGGCCTTTATATCGATTCGAAGTTTGCCGTTAAGTGCGTTCCTAAATTTGTAAAAGAGGAGCCACAGAAGCTGCACGTTTGCGAGTGGCATGATGGTGGGATTTTGAACGGTATTTTTTATGCGCCAAAGAAACACGCTTTGCTCGCCGATCTGATGGCCGATATATACTCAAATATAACTGCTCCAAATAGATCAAATTGTGTATTTAGCGCTACTGGTCCGGCAGTTTGGCGGCGATTACTGTGTGACTTGCCCGAGGGGGTCAATGGTCCGTACACGGTAAAGCCTGGCTTAGTGGATTTAGTGTCCGTGTTTTCCAAGCGAGCATTTTTTAGGCATTTTGGTGATCATTTAGACGTCGAGAATACTCGTGGAACGAGCGAACATTGGTCGGTTTTTCAAAAATCGAACCCGATTTTTCGTGACGCGGATATAAGGAAATAAACTGCATCATTTTACTCGTAATGTAAGTGCGAGTCCTCTTGCGCTTGAAGTTATCCTTTCATTTACCTCTCCTTTCATGTGCCTGTAACCTTTTAATCATATTTCCGTAACCTTATCAAAATATGATTGCCTAAATTTCAAGGGTTTGACTCTTCACCGTAACGTTTTGACGAAGCGCTAGCGGTGCTAACTAGGTGGTCTGTATGAAAAAGGTATTGGTTCTCGGTGGCGACGGATTCTGTGGCTGGCCTACTGCACTTCACCTGTCCGAGCATGGGCATGAAGTGCTTATTGTTGATAATTTATCTCGCAGAAATATCGACAACGAGCTGGGTGTCACATCTTTGACGCCTATTTGTTCTATGGAGCAGCGTCTTTCTGCCTGGAAGGAGGTTAGCGGGAGAAATATTCGATTTGTGAACATCGACATCGCTACAGAATATCGGGAACTGCTGGATCTAATTCTGGCGTTTGAGCCGAGCACGATTATTCATTTTGCAGAGCAGCGTGCTGCGCCATATTCAATGAAGTCGGCTAAGCACAAGATATACACCGTAAGCAATAATTTAAATGCCACCCACAATGTGTTGGCAGCGATTGTGGAGAGTGCTTTAGATATCCACCTTGTTCATCTGGGAACTATGGGTGTCTATGGATATGGTAGCGCGGGTATGAAAATCCCCGAGGGCTACTTGAATGTCAAAATCCCGAAAGATTCTGGTGATGTCATAGAGCAGGAGATCCTGTATCCGGTAAACCCCGGAAGTATCTATCACATGACCAAAACACAGGATCAACTCTTTTTCGCATACTATAACAAAAACGATAATCTCCGAATCACCGATCTTCATCAGGGTATTGTTTGGGGAACTAACACTGTAGAAACCAATCGTGATGAGCGACTTGTTAACCGCTTTGACTATGATGGGGATTACGGAACGGTATTGAACCGTTTCGTTGTACAGGCGGCTGTCGGTTTCCCCCTTACTGTGCATGGTACAGGTGGGCAAACTCGGGCATTTATTCATATCCAGGATACTGTGCGCTGTATTCGGCTTGCTGTAGAGAACGAGCCTGAGACTAATGAGCGCGTCCGAATCTTTAATCAAATGACGGAAACACATAAAGTCAGGGACTTGGCCAATTTGGTTTCTGATTTATCCGGTGTTGAAATCAATTATATGAGCAACCCTAGAAACGAAGCGCCAGAAAATGACCTTCACGTATCGAATGACTGCTTTCTGGCTATGGGGCTAAAGCCGATACTTTTGTCTGAGGGGTTGTTGGCGGAAGTAAACGATGTCGCCAAGAAGTACGAGCACCGCTGTGATCGTTCTAAGATTCCATGTGTTTCTTATTGGACGAATGCGCAAAAGAATAATGCAGTTACTGGCGAGACTGCGCTGCAACCGGCTTGATGCATCCGGGGCGAGGGGGCTATTCAGTTCCCCGCCAATCGATTGATTGAATAGGCAGTATACCGAGGCTCATTTCCTGATGAATTACTCCACTGAAGAATTTTTGGCAAAATTGGTTAACTCTGATACGCCTCGGCAGCTCGTTGACGAAATTGGAGCCTCATTTACATCGAGTGAAGAGCGATTGTGCTATTTTGTCGAAGCTTGCGATATGGCGCTCCGAAAGGGACAGCAGCAGTTTGGTATGTTGCTCAACTTGTTTTGCACATTCTTGGTGGGCAGAGGCGATATCGATTCCGCACATTCGATTATTTTCAGATATCAAGACTCTAATTTAGCTGTTATCCCGATTAACCAGTCACAAATCATGTTTCGCAGAGGGAACATTGATTCCGCTATTGATTTTGCAAGAAAGATTAAAATTAAGTGTAATTGGTCTGCATCTATAGCCGCCAATTTGTTGCTGACGTATCACGACTGGGCCTATTTAGGGGAAACCCTTGGAAAAATAGAAAAGCATGCTCGTCCGGACGTTTTTCGTGAAATTTTGAACAAGTTTCAAATTTTCACACGGCACAATGTCGTTGATGGGTTTAACGCATCTGTCCCTATTTTCTGTATCAACCTTGATCGCGATGAGCATCGCTTTATTGGACTGGAGAAGCTATACGGGAAAACCCTATGTAAAACACAGAGACTCCCGGGAGTACTCGGAAGTTCAGTCCCAATGTTGATGCGAAAATCCGTATTCCGAACACAGCTTCCGCCAAACTCCATCGGCTGCTGGACATCCCAAATTCGCGCACTAGAGCGTGTAGTGGAGTCCGGCGAAGACTACGGCCTTATTATCGAGGATGACGGATTACCAGCGTTTCAATTCAGCTTTTCGAGGTTACTGGAGGTTGCGCCAAAAGATTTTGACATTTGCTTTCTGAATGATCGGTCCATTCCTGGCTGGTGGCTAGATTCAAATCGAAAGCTAGATCTACTCAACGTTAATGAAGTGTACAGCGACGTGGCCGAAAGTGTGAGAGCTATCGGTGCTGATGGGTATCTGGTGTCACGTGTTGGTGCAGAGAAAATTTTGGAAGATTTGGCTCGGAACGGCGCGGCAAAGCACTACGATTGGCAGATATACTCATACGGAATTGGTAGTATCTCGCCTGATGATGATCGTCATGTTAGCAAGATAATTAGAAGCACTCGTCAGATCTCGTCTAGTGATCTGCGCCTAAATTCGTATGTTTCTTCAATTCCTTTTGTTGTGCACCGACCTATGGGATTTAATGCCCGAATCCATTTTAGTGCGAATGCTTAATGTGTAACGCGAAACAAGAATTTGATGTGTCTGTCTGTATTTTTCGTTTTAAGTCACTTGTTATCTATTAGCTCGGAAAGTACAACCTTCATTTGGCGCAGCTCGGATTTGCTTAATTTGTAGCTGCGCGCTGGCGTTTCGGCTTCATAGTGGAAAAGCTCTTTTTCAGAAAAGTATCGCTGTGCAACCTCTGAATCGCGTCTTCTGTTTCGTGTTATCAACCATTTAGAGATTAAGTGCGGAGTTTGCACGCGCTCGGAAGGAAACTCCTTGTTTAACAGCGGCAGAGTCATATATAGGCGGTGCTGGCAATATTTTAGGGCTTCGTCTGTTCTGTTTAAATGCAATTTAAACTGCAATACTTTTTGATTGAGTGAGGGGTTGGTGGTGGACTTTGCAAGTCTTGGTATTTTCTCTATATCAATGCTGAGTCCATGGGTTAGGAAGTCGGCGCGAATATCATTGTTTGTAAGGAGCTCGCGCTGAAATCGTCGAACAATTAACCTACCTGGAAACTGTTTCTCCCAGCGCTGTAGGAATCGACGATAATTTACCGAGTAACTGGTAAGAAAGTAGCGTCTTATTGAGCCCTTATAATTGCTCGCGTGAATCCACTGTGTGTATGCGGATGCTAAATAATCGACATGATTACGAAGGTAAACGACGACTTTAGTATCATGCTTTCGAAAAAGCCTTTTTATGAGCTGTGGGTGACAGTTCTGAAATGCTTCCGAGCTCAATATAGGTGTGAACTGATCGTTATCAAGTAGTTCTTCGTTCAAGGCTGCTGGGAGGCTTGCCCCTGTTAGCGGGCTGATAAATCCCGTAAATCGACCTGCATTTGGCTCGGCGATTTTATGATGCCCGCGACCTTTCCGTGCTTCCTTGGGGTAGTAGTAACCAAAATCTTTGAGCACGTTTGTATTTTCTATAAGCCAATTTTGTATTGCGCTGCTACCAGTTTTGTGGCGCCCAATATGGAGTATCAATTTTTGCATTATTCTGTGTATTCTGTATCCAGTCTCATCCGGATTGCCATCTAGTCGGGTTACTTTGAATTCGCGAGTGTAAAGCGAATCGCACTGGTTACATGGTATACCAGTTGTTTCGTTGGTAAGCCTCTGCTTTTCCGGTTGCCAATATGAGTGGCTTTTACAGATGGTATGTAATATGTGGGCTGCTCTACTAATCCTGCTCTACGGCAGATGTCGGCATCCTCATAGTACATGAAGTATTTTTCATCAAAACCTTGGATTTCCTCGTATGTGCTAGCCCGAAAGCACAGGTATGCACCAGAGGCCCAGTCGGTTACCTCGTTTCCATGTCTAATTCGCTTTTCTACGTTACTTTTCTTGCTGTTAAAAAAGTATCTATAAGCAATATCTTTCAGAGTGGGAAATGAGCGGATGTTATCGTCTGGTGTTCCATCAGGTTTGAGTAAGTTGGGAGCTGCGACAGTATATTGGTTTGCTTTCATAATCTCTGATAGTTGGATAATGTCAGCTGCCGAAGTAATAATGTCTGGGTTAATGCAAAAAAAGTAATCATCTTCCTTGAGGCCTAAATTTTCTTTCGCGTGACGATAGATTTTATTGTTGTTCGCTCCGAACCCTTGCTGTGTAATATTTTCAATCAGCGGGAGGTTATGTCTGTCGCAGTAATTCAACAGTGCAGTGTCAGGGACGTTGCTAAGAATGATTGGGAAAATTTTCCCCGAAGATTTCCTCCACCTATGTGGGCGAAGGTCTTCTGCAACATTGCGTGCGTGTCGGTGAGAGACAATAGCCACAAAAATTCTGGCAGTTCCTGTCGAGGTTGCTGCCGTCGTAAGGCTAGAATGATCGTCTGTTTTCATCAAATTTTTTTGTATCGGTATATTCCCTAGTTTCCCGCAAAAAGCTTGGGCAGGACATTATCATGGGACTCTGGGTGCTGGGCGGAGCTTTCTTCAATTAATCTCTGAACGAGTATTTGAACTAGCTGTCGATTAATGGGCTTTGCTGGGTTTTGATAAAGCGCATCATTAATTTCCTTTTCTAGTTTTTTCAGCTCTGCTCTGTACTTTGGTGGGTGGTTGGTGTATTTCCGATTATCTGTAGCTACTTCCTTCTTCCAGCTAGTCAACGCAGCTTGCAGTTCTTTTGCTGAGCCTGATTGGGCTGCGCTATATAAGTCGTGACCTGAGTGAATTGCAGGTGCTTTTGGCTCGTTAGTATATTTATTTTGGTGTGGTCGTCTTGATATATACAGGTATAAGATCCAGAACAAGTGGGATGCGATTGCCGCAATAGCTACTTTCTGCCAAAACCCTGGTTCCACTTCTTTTACGCTAGCGCTTTGATTAGTGGGAGTCGAGAGGTTATCGGGCGCGGTAGTATTTGCTATCGGAGCCCCAGAAACATTAAATCGAAATGCCGGCAACTGTGTAGCCCGCTGACGCCCGGTTTTCGTATCCCACCAGGTGATTGTGACAGCCGGTAGCTGATAGATCCCCGGCTTTGTTGCGACGATGGCTGTCGTTTCTATGCGACTACCAGTAATACCCGTAACACTCGGTTGATCCTCCTGTTGCGGCTGATCCGGGTAGGTTTTCAGGCCCTCGATATTGAGCTTTTGCAGGGGGGGTAATTGGGCGGCTCTCAGCCCCTCCGCACGCAAGGTAATAATCCGTGTAATCGGCTCGCCCACTTTGAACTCTTCCGGGTCTTTGGACCAGCTCTGTACCAGCCCAAGGCTGGCCGCAGGTAGCCAGTGGCTCCCGCTGTAGCTATCGGGCTTCGGTTCTACCTGTACGGTCTTCGCTTCGGAGCGCAGTCGGATGCGCTGCGCATTGCGGTTAAACAGGGAAAAGGGGTCTCTTCGGCCGGTGACGGCGACGTAATTGAGCGCGGGGATTTGTAGCTCGCCTGAGCTTTCGGGGAATACAGCATACGTCAGTTCGTAGACGGCATGGCCCACGCCTTTGATTCTGCGCTCGAAGCGTTGTTCATCCACCTTTTCCACGTGGGCACCGGGTATCTGCAGGGGGTCGGTGGCGATGTCGTGCAGGCCTACGGTGGTGTAGAGGCGGACTTTGACCAGGAGCTGTTCCTGTACGTACAGCTTGTCTTTGTCCAGCTCAACTTCCAGAAATGCTTTGCGGTTGTCGCCACTGGGTGTCTGGCCGGCTTTGTTGACGGTGATGGGGATGGCGTCGGAGATCTGGCCGTGCAGGTGTAAGGAGGGGACGAAGAGTTTGCCTTCCTTCAGTGGGGCGAGGATCAGGGTCCACTCGACGAAGCTCTCTGCACGGCCATTGATGACGCGATACTGGTTGGACTGCTGGCGGGAGAGGACTTCGAAGTCCTGTTCCAGCAGGTTGAAGTCTGGCTGGCCGCCGCTTTGGCTGCCACTGTAACGCAACGTGAGGGTAAAGGTCTCGTTGATAGCGAGTTCGTTGCGGTCTACGGACGCGGTCAGGTCCTGGGCGCTGGTTGACAGTGAGACCAACAGGAGGAGTGGCAGCAGGATAAGATAGGCGAGCCGGGTGGATCGTGTGGTTTTCGCGCGTGCGCGCGGTTCGCCTGCAGGCAGGCTCCTACGTGGGGGAAAGGAGTAGTTTTCCACTTGGCTTACCATCTTTGGGTGGCTCCGTTTTCCGGGGGTTGCCATTCGCCAGCGCGATAGGCACGGCGGCGCTGCAGGCTTTCATATTTGAATTTTTCGCGCATCAGACCGGCGGGGTCGTCCGGAATTTGCCGCAACCACTGATCCAGGGCCTGCTGGGTTTCCGGGTCCAGTTCAGTTTGCGATTCCTGTGGTTGCCCATTGGCCGGCTGTTCGGACGCTTCGCCGTCCTGGTTTTGGTGCTGGCTGTCGGCCTGCTGCTGTTGTTCTTGCTCAGATTGGTCCTGCTCACCCTGGTCGGCGTTTTGCTGTTGCTCTTCTTCGCCCGTCTGCTGCTGGTTCTGGGACTGCTGTTCCTGTGAGGACTGGTCGGAGTCGCCTTGCTGCTGATTCTGCTGAGATTGATTCTGCGACTGTTGATCCTGCTGTTGGTCTTGTTTGTCGTCCTGATTCTGTTGCTGATCGCCCTGTTGGGATTGTTGGTTTTGTTGCTGTTGTTGCAGTTTTTTCAGCTCTTCGGCAATTTGCTTGTTATGGCGCGCGTCGGCGAATTCCGGGTTTTGCTGGAGGGCCCGGTCAAAGGCTTCGATGGCCTGATCAAACTGGCCCTGTTGGGTTAGGCTGTTACCGAGATTGTATAGGCCCTGTGGGTCAGTGCTTTCGGCGAAGCTTTTTGCCGCTGCATCGTATTCACCGGCGCGATATTGCGCGGTGCCACGCCATTGGGAGTTTTCAAAAATCTCTGCGGCGGCTTGAGGGTTACCTTGTCGAAGAAGCTTTTCTGCCTGCTGGTTTGGCGTCTGCCAAAGACCGTTGGCTTCCTGCGCGCTGGTCTCGGGTGCGGCCAGCATTGCCATCAATGGAAGGCTCAGTGGCAGCATGCAGGCGAGTGTGCCTTTGCGGAACAAAAGCAGGGTAAAGGGTAATAGCAGCAAGACCAGCCATGGGCCTTCTTCATTCCACTGATCGAATTCCCGCTCGGTAAGCTCTGCCTGTTGTGGGGAGGTGTCTTCCGGTAGAACTCGGGCAATATCACTGTCATCCACGGTGATCTGGGCGAACTTTCCACCGGTGTTGTTGGCCAGTCGCTGCAGTTCGCTGCGGTCAAAGTTGGCAATAATAATGGAGCCGCTGTCATCGGTAATAAAGCCACTGCCCGTGTTCTTGGGTATTGGACTGCCCTCACCACTGCCAACGGCGAGAATGGAAAGGGTGGCATCGCTATTGTTCACTTCGCTTTTGATTGTGCTTACCGCGGCTTTGTCGATACCGTCCGTAACGGCCAGTAATCGTCCGTGACCGCCCGCGCCGTCTTCCAAGAGTCGCAAGCCCTCTTGAACTGCCATTTCGATATTACTTCCCGGTACGGGCATGATACGTGGCGAAAGAGACGGAACCAGGTTGGCAATGGTTGCGGTGTCATCGGTCAGTGGTGTGACGATATGGGCCTCGCCGGCGTAGGCGACCAGAGCGGTCAGCCCGTCTTTACGCTGTTTCAGGATGTCGAGAATTTTCAGTCGGGCGCGGGTCAGCCGATTGGGTGAGAGGTCTGTGGCCATCATGGACGGTGACAGGTCCAGCAGAATCACTACTGCGTCCTGATTACTGTACACCGGGGTGGGAAGTTTGCGCCAGGTTGGCCCGGCGAGGGCCACAATGGCACAGGTCAGTAGGGTGAAGATAAGTGTGAATAGCCAAGGACGTTTTTCACCGCCTTTCAGCAACAGGTGTGGGAGAAGGTCGGGATCGATGATCTTTTGCAGTCGGCCACTGGCAAACACCGTGCGTGCCAGTGCCCAGCAAATCAGTGCAGCGGGCAGGATCAACAACAGGGTTGCCGGGCGCAGAAAATGAAACTGGTGAAGGTCGGCGAAAAAGCTCACGCGGGTTGACCTCCATTCCGCTTGCTGGCACGTCTACTGTTGCGCAGTTGCAGCTCCGAAACCCCGGAGGTTATCAGCGGTAGAGCGGCCCACAAAAGTGCTGACAGCAGGGCGAGACCCAGTGGCCAGATGTACAGGGACTTCAATGGTCGGTAGGTTTCCGCTTCCTGTTCTACCGGCTCCAGTCGATCCAGCTCCTCATATATCTGCACCAGCTCCTGGGGATTGTGCGCGCGGAAATATTTACCGCCGGTCTGGTCGGCAATGGCCTGCAGGGTGTCGCTGTCGAGATCCCGGGATGGGTTGACCCGGCGCGCGCCAAAACGGGATCCCAGCAGGCCGGGCTGGACCATTTCGTCGGCACCGACGCCAATGGTGTACACGCGCACACCGGCTTGTTTGGCCAGTTCAGCCGCTTTCAGTGGCGCCACCTCGCCGGCGGTGTTGGCACCGTCGGTGAGCAGAATGAGTACGCGCTGATCCGCCGGTCGTTGGGTAAGTCGTTTTACCGAAAGGCCAATGGCATCGCCAATCGCGGTGCCCTGGCCGGCAAAACCGATCTGGGCCTCATTGAGTAGAGTATCGACGGTTTGGCGGTCGAAGGTGAGCGGTGCCTGCAAATAGGCGCGGGTGCCGAACAGCACCAGTCCAAGACGATCGCCTTTACGGCGCAACACAAAATCACCGACCACGTTTTTTACCGCAGTAATGCGCATGGCGGGATTACTGTTCAGGATCATGTCGGGAGTTTCCATACTGCCGGAAATGTCCACGGCGATCAGCAGGTCGCGGGCGCTGGTGGTCTGGGTAATGGGTTCACCATACCACTGGGGGCGGGCGGCGGCGCACAGCAGCAACGTCCAGAGCATCCACAGCATCAAAAGATTCCAGCGGTTTCCCGCGGCGCCGCCACTTTTTCGCGGCAGTTGCTGGTAATAAGGTACCTTGAGGGCGCTGCTCAAAGGTTCGCTTTTCGGCAGCAGCTTGCGGGCCAGTAGCGGCAGTGGCAACAACAGGAGCACCCAGGGAAGGCCGAACTCAAACATGCTCGGCCTCCTGCGTGCTTGGCGGTTCGGTCTGCGTTTGAGAATTCTCCAACACCTGGTGATTGCGCACCCAATCCAATGCGTATTGCTGCAGTATCTGTAGATCCTGCGCATCCGGTTCCCGCGCGCTATACAGGCTTTCCAGGATGGCGCGGCGGGCAGGCTCGGGCATGGGTGTGTCTGCGGTGGACTGAAGAAATTCGATCCAGCGCTCGCCGGTCAGTGGGCCGCACTGGGCGCGGCCGAAGGTTACCACAGCGACCCGTTTTAGAAGGACGTTGATGGCTTCCACCACCCGCGGCTGCTGTAGGTCGAGCTGTTTCAGCAAGCGGGCGCCTTCGACTCTGTACATTTTCCTCTGACGCTGGCGGCGCAGATAAAAAAATAGCCATACGGTGGCAAAAGCCAGCGCAATCAGCACGCCTGCGAGAATCCACCAGCCGGGCGCCAGTGGCCACCAGCCGATGGGGGCTGGCTCATGGATATCTTTGAGTTGCTCCAGCAGTTGCTGCATTTCCGGTGTGATTTGCGGCGGCTGTTGGGTTGGCTGTTGGGGCGGTAGGACCTGCTTGACAAAGGGTCCGAAGGATTTCACGGGTGCCTCCGGCCCGGGGCGGGCTGCCTGTCGCCATAGGTGGCGAGCAAACGCGGCACCACCGGCTGGGTATTGTCAAAGTCCAGTAACGGCAGACGCAGCCGGCGACACAGTTGCGCGGCGTTTTCCCGCATTTCTTCCTGGTGACGGGCGAAAATCTGCCGCAACCCCTGATTCCCTTTTCCTAGAAAGGTGCGCCGCTGGCCGTCGCTGATGGTGACGGCCTGATCCGGCAGTTGCTGTTCCAGCGGATCGGTTACCCGCAGCACCTGGAGGTCCGCGTGTCGGGTGAGTGAGTAAAGCGCCTGCTCGCAACTTTGGTCGAGATCATGACAGTCGCTGATCAGAAACACGGCACTGCCGGGGCGGGCGACACGGCGGGCTTCTTCCAACAGGGTGGACAGCGCCTGGGAACCATTGGCGGGAATCGGGCTGTCCAGGGCGGAGGCGGATTCCACCATGCCGTGAATGGCGGCGAGCACGGCGTGGTGGCTGCGCCGCGGGCGCACGGTGTTGACGTCGTTATCGTCGAATATCAGCGCGCCGATCCGATCCCCGTGTTGCAGGCCGGCCCAACTGAGGGCGGCGGCGATACTGCAGGCCGCAACAGATTTGAATGCTTTCTGACTGCCGAAGAACATGGGAGAGCGCAGGTCCAGCAGAATCACCACCGGGCGCTCGCGCTCTTCCTGAAACAGTTTGGTGTGGGTTTTACCGGTGCGCGCAGTTACCCGCCAGTCGATGGAACGCACATCGTCACCGGGCTGGTAATACCGCACTTCCTCGAAATTCATACCGCGCCCGCGGTAGCGGGTCAGCAGGTTGCCGGCCTGGTCGCTGCGGCTGACTCTGGGTTTGAACAGGCGCAACTGGCGGGCGATATGACGCAGGCGCACCAGTGGTGCTACCTCGGGGTAGGCGCCCTTTAGTTCCAGTTCGTTGTGGTTCAGTGCTTCGACCACCATCAATAACCTAGATCGCCGGGACCAGTTGCAGCAGGCGGCGGATGACACGGTCGGCGTTGGCGCCGGCAGCCTCGGCTTCGAAGCTCAGTAGCAGGCGGTGGCGCAGTACATCCGGGGCAATTGCCATGACATCGTCCGGGGTGACGTAATCGCGCCCGGCGAGCCAGGCGTAGGCGCGGGCGCATCGGTCCAGGGCGATGGTGGCGCGGGGGCTGGCCCCGAAATCGAGCCAGCTGGCCAGTTCGTCGTCGTAGCGCTGGGGTTCGCGGGTGGCGATGATCAGCTGCACGATATAGGTTTCCACCGCTTCCACCATGGTCAGGTCGAGAATTTCCTTGCGTGCCGCGAAGAGGGTTTCCTGACTGATGATGTTTTCCGGGCGGCCTTCACCGTGGCTGGCTTCCGCACGGGCGAGCTTGAGGATCTTGGTCTCCGCTTCCGCATTTGGGTAGCTGAGATTGACCTGCATCAGAAAGCGGTCGAGCTGTGCTTCCGGCAGGGGGTAGGTGCCTTCCTGCTCGATGGGGTTCTGGGTGGCCATCACCAAAAACAGTTCCGGCAGGCAGTAGGTTTTGCGGCCCACACTGATCTGCCGCTCTGCCATGGCTTCCAGCAATGCAGATTGCACTTTGGCCGGCGCACGGTTGATTTCATCCGCGAGGATCAGGTTGTGGAATACCGGGCCGGGTTGGAAATGGAATTCGCCGGTCTCCGGTCGGTAGATATCGGTGCCGGTAATGTCAGATGGCAAAAGGTCCGGGGTGAACTGCACCCGATGGAAATCGCCCTCGATGGCATCTGCCAGGGTTTTGATCGCTTTTGTCTTGGCCAGACCCGGCGCTCCTTCAACCAGGAGGTGCCCGTCGGCCAGCAATCCTATGAGAATCCGATTGACCAAAGCCTCCTGGCCAATAATCTGCTGCTCCAGCCAATCACCCAGAATTTTTATCTGCTGGCGTGTGTCCATATCGTCACTTCTTTTGCCGATTTCCTGTTTCAATACGCTGCCGCGGAGCGGTGGCTATCTATGCTTTTTGAGGTGCCCTCTTATATATAGCCACTTGTCCGAAGTCTGCGGGCAGGTCGATTTTAGCGGCAGTTGGCTGAGAGGCAAATGCCGCAAGGTCTTCCCGCACTCAAAGGCGGAAGAGTAGACAATTATTCTGTCGTTTTGTTCTACCTTGTAAGCGTGTGGCGATGAATGCCGGCGCAAAAAGGTGAATAATACGACAGGTAGATTCAGGCGGGTGGAGCTTGGCACCCGGTGTGCCGGCTCAGATCAATCAGTCGGATGCAATGACGATTGCACCGGGATGGGAGGACGTACGTGAATATGGCGACGGTGATTACCGATAGCCGGGAAGAGCTGCTGGAACAGGTCGGCAGTGTCATTCGCGATAAGCTGGGGGACAAGGCGGGGCCAGTGGAGGCCTTCGCCGAGCAATTTCTGAATCAGTACCCGCTGGAGGATCTGGCGGGAAGGCGGCTGGCGGATGTCTACGGGTGCATATACACCTGTTGGGACTTTATTCAGCAGCGAGGTGGTAGTGAACCCAAAGTGCGGGTGTACAACCCGCGCCTGGAAGAGCATGGCTGGGAGTGCTCCCATACTGTGGTGTGCGTATTGCAGCGTGATATGCCGTTTCTGGTGGATTCGGTACGCATGGAGATCAACCGTTGCAATACGGTGATCCATTCCATCAAAAGTACTGTGATGCAACTGCAGCGGGACGACAGCGGGCGTCTGCAGCATCTGATATCGGCCACCCATCGCCAAAGTGAAGACCGCCAGGATGACCCGCGCATCACCAGCGAAGCGCTGATCTATCTCGAGATCAACCTCGATACTAGCGCCTCCCATGCGTCGGACATGGCGCGGGCTCTGAAAGATGTGCTCGGCGATGTGGAACTGGTGGTCGACGATTACGTGCCGATGCTGGATACCTGTGCGGCCATGGAAGATCAGCTGCAGGCCGGTATTGCCGATAACGACGCCAACCTGGACGAAGCCAGTGCCTTTCTGCAATGGATGCGTGACGGTAATTTCACTTTCCTCGGTTACCGGGAGTATGAATTCTCCCAGCAGGGTGACAAAAAAGTCCTGCACGAGGTGGAGAACCGCCGGCTGGGTATCTTTAAAAAGCTTGAAGAGAGTGCCCAGCCCACTCCCGAGTACGCCTTCAACGAAGGTAAGCAGCGGTTCTATCAAGGCCCGAACTTCCTCACCTTTGCCAAATCCTCGGTGAAGTCCCGGGTGCACCGGGCGGCCTATTCGGATTACGTCAGTATCAAACGCTACGACGACAAGGGTGAGGTAATCGGAGAGTCCGCGTTTATGGGCCTCTACACCTCGCCGGTCTATACAGAGAGCCCGTCCAAAATCCCGATCATTCGCCGCAAACTGGCCTCAGTGATTGAGCAGAGCGGCCTTGCGCCCACCAGCCATGATGGCAAGGCGCTGAAGCGGATTCTGGACACTTTCCCTCGGGACGAGCTCTTCCAGAGCAGCACCCGTGAACTCTTCGACACTACCCATGGCGTACTGGCCATGAATGAGCGCGCACGCCTGCGCCTGTTTATGCGCAAGGACCCGTTTGGCAAGTTTGTGTCGGCCATGGTGTATGTGCCGCGGGACCAGTTTAATAGTGAGGTGCGGGAGAAGATCAGCGACCGTATTGCCCGTGCAATACACGCTCTGGATTCCGATTTCACCACGTACTTTTCCGAATCGATTCTCGCCCGGGTACATCTGGTGTTCCGGGTTGACCCCAATGAACCCGTGGAATTTGATGTAGCGCGACTGGAGGCGCAAATCGTGGATATAACCCGCAGCTGGGAAGACGTATTCCATAGATCCCTGATTGAAACCCACGGGGAGGAAGAGGGCAGTCGCCTGATCGGCACCTATGGCCAGGCATTTCCTGCCGGTTATCGGGAAGACTTTGAACCTCGTATCGCGGTACAGGATGTCACCTCCATTCAGGAGCTGAGTGACAACAACCGGGTAGCCATGAGTTTTTACCAACCGGTAGGCGCGGAACCCGGCAGCCTGCGGTTCAAAGTGTTCAACGTTGGTGGAGGACTGACCCTCTCTGACGTGATCCCGGTACTGGAGCACCTGGGGCTCAGGGTAATGGGCGAGTTCCCCTACACCATTCGCCCTCGCGATAAGCAGGACGTGTGGATGCACGAATTTCATCTGGAATTCGGTCTGCCCACTCGCATCGACGCGCAGGCATCGCGTTCCCTGTTCCAGGATGCTTTCGCAGCGATCTGGGACGGAGTCGCGGAGAGCGATTCCTTCAACCGCCTGGTGCTGGCAGCACGTCTGAACTGGCGCGAAGTCACCATGCTGCGTGCCTATGCCCGCTATCTGAAGCAGACCAAGTTCAGCGCCAGCCAATCTTATATTGCGGCGACGTTGGCGAATCATGTGGAGATAACTCGCAACCTGGTGGCCTTGTTCCGCGCCATGTTTGATCCGCGGATCAACTCTGCCGACCGCCAGGATCAAGCCCGGGTAGAGCGCCTGATCAACAAAATTCACGACGGCCTCGACGCGGTGGACAACCTCAACGAAGACCAGGTAATCCGTCGCTATCTCGATCTGATTCGCGCGACCCTGCGTACCAACTTCTTCCAGCTGGATGAGAACGATCAGCCCAAGGATTACATTGCCATCAAATTCAGCCCGCGGGATATTCCGAATATCCCCGAGCCCCGCCCGCTGTTCGAAATTTTCGTCTATTCGCCGCAAGTGGAGGGGGTTCACCTCCGTGGTGGCAAGGTGGCGCGCGGTGGCCTGCGCTGGTCCGACCGCCTGGAAGACTTCCGCACCGAAGTGCTGGGCCTGGTGAAGGCACAGAACGTGAAAAATGCGGTAATTGTCCCCAGTGGCGCCAAAGGTGGTTTTGTGGTGCGCAAGCCGCCGGCCGACAACAGTCGCGAAGCGTTTATCGAGTCGGGTATCCAGTGCTACAAGACCTTTATCCGTGCCTTGCTTGATGTCACCGACAATCTAAAGGATGGCGAGGTAATTCCGCCCGAGCGGGTAATCCGTCGCGATGAAGACGACCCCTATCTGGTTGTGGCTGCCGATAAGGGTACGGCGACTTTCTCAGATATCGCCAATGGCATCGCCGCCGAGTATGACTTCTGGCTGGGTGATGCCTTTGCCTCCGGTGGCAGTAATGGCTATGACCACAAGAAGATGGGTATTACCGCGCGCGGCGCCTGGGTATCCGTGCAGCGCCATTTCCGTGAGATGGGCATCAATGTGCAGACCGAGAATTTCTCGGTTATCGGCATTGGTGATATGGGTGGGGATGTGTTCGGCAACGGTATGTTGTTGTCGGAACATATCTGCCTGAAGGGCGCCTTCAACCATCTGCACATCTTTGTCGACCCGAATCCGGATGCCTCCAGTAGTTACCACGAGCGCAAGCGGTTGTTCGAGCTGCCCCGTTCCAGCTGGGCAGACTACAACCTGAGCCTGATTTCAAAAGGCGGTGGAATATTCGAGCGCCGTGCCAAGTCGGTGAAAATCAGTCCGGAAATGAAGCAGGCATTTGGTATTGAAGCGGATCAGCTGACGCCGAACGAGCTGATCAGTGCGATGCTGAAAGCGCCGGTAGACTTGATCTGGAATGGCGGTATCGGCACCTACGTAAAGGGTACTGCGGAAAGTCATGCCCAGGTCGGGGACAAGTCGAACGACAACCTGCGGGTCAATGGCAATGAATTGCGCTGCAAGGTATTTGGTGAGGGCGGCAACCTGGGTATGACCCAGCGTGGCCGTATCGAATTTTCGTTGAAAGGCGGCCGCTGCAACACCGACTTTATCGACAACGCCGGCGGCGTGGACTGCTCGGACCACGAGGTGAACATCAAGATCCTGCTGGACAAGGTGGTTGCCAACGGAGATCTGACCGAGAAGCAGCGCAATCAGCTGCTGGAGGAAATGACCGAATCCGTGGCCGAGCTGGTTCTTACCAACAATTATGATCAGACCAGCGCATTGAGTGTGGCTGCCTATCAGGTGGGCGACCGTTTCGATGAGTTCCGTCGAGTAATCAATGCCCTGGAGAGTGAAGGGCGCCTGCGTCGTCAGCTGGAATTTATTCCGGACAATGACGTGCTCAACGAGCGCCAGAGCAAGGGACAGTATCTTACCCGCCCGGAGCTTTCCGTTCTGATTTCATATGTAAAAGTGAAATTGAAAGAAGAGCTGCTGGGTGCGGACATCATCGACAACGATTATGTCCAGGCAGCGGTGGAGTCGGCCTTTCCACCGGCGCTGGTGGCGCGCTACAAGGCCCTTGTTTACGATCATCAGCTGCGTCGAGAGATCGTTTCCACCCAGGTGGCCAATGAAATGGTCAACAGCATGGGGATTACGTTCTACCACCGGATCAGTGGCGCCACCGGTGCAGATATTGACACCATAGCCGCGGCCTACATCAGCGCCCGGGATGTTTATCTGATGCCGCAATTCCAGGACGGCGTGGCTCTGCTGGATTATCAGGTGCCGGCCGAGATGCAGCTGCAGTTGATGAGTTCCATGATAGGCCGCGTGCGCCGAGCCACCCGATGGTTTGTGCGCAATCGTCGCGGCGAGCTGGATCCGGCAAAGGAAAGTGCACTCTATCAGGAGCCGGTTCAGCGTGTGATTCGCGCTCTTCCGGAAGTGCTGAGCGGTGAGCCTCTGCGCGAATGGCAGTCTCGTCACGAGCAGCTGATGGCGGCGAAGGTGCCGGAGGATCTGGCATTGCTGGCCGCATCGCCGACCTATCTGTTCTCGGCATTGGGTATTTCGCACACCGCGGCACACAGTGATCGCCCGGTGGAAGAGGTGGCCAAAACCTACTTCGCACTGGCGGACCGCCTGGGGCTCTACTGGTTTGGTAATCAGATTATCGACCTGCCGTCGGAAACCTTCTGGCAGTCACAGGCTCGGGAAACCAGTATGGATGACCTGGATAGCCAGTTGGCCCGCCTGGCCACTCATATCCTGCGGTTGGCCGGGGATGATGGTCTGGATGTCGACAGTGCGGTAGAGCACTGGGTGACCCTGATGGCGCAGTCCATTCAGCGTTGGGAAAGCCTGATGAAAGAGCTGAAATCTTCTACCCAGGGGGATTTCGCCATGTTCACGGTGGCCCTGCGTGAGTTGATGTACCTGGCAAACGCCACCGCGGATCAGGAATCCCTGTTGACCGACTGAGTGAGGGCCGGTTTTTCGTCCGGCCTTAATTCCGTACAATAGCCAAGCCCCATCCGGACCCGGTTCCGGTGGGGCTTTCTCGTATGCAGTGATCTAAAACGAATTCAATCGCCAGGAAGCCCATGTACCAGCATTTACGCAAAGCCCTGTTTGCCCTTGATCCCGAGCGTTCCCATCATTTGTCGATGGATGCCATTGGTGCGGCGGAGCGTCTGGGGCTGATGTCGCTGTTTAGCAAGCCGGTACCGGATGACCCGGTGGAATTGATGGGACTGACGCTTCCCAACCCCGTGGGGCTGGCCGCGGGGCTGGACAAGAACGCCCAGGCCTTCAACGGGCTCGGCGCCCTCGGGTTTGGGTTTGTAGAGGTAGGCACTGTGACCCCGCGCCCGCAACCGGGTAATCCGCATCCGCGCCTGTTCCGCCTGCCCGAGGCAGAGGCCATTATCAATCGTATGGGCTTCAACAACGAGGGCGTGGACTACCTGCTGGAACGGGTAAAGCGCCGCCGTTATTCGGGGGTGCTCGGAATCAATGTCGGCAAAAATTTTGATACCCCGGTAGAGGATGCGGCGGATGATTACTGTATTTGCATGGAAAAGGTGTATGCCCATGCGGATTACATTACTGCCAACGTGTCTTCCCCGAATACTCAGGGGCTACGAGACCTGCAATTTGGCGATAGCCTGAGCCAGCTGCTGAATGCGCTAAAGGAGAAGCAGACGCAGCTTGCCGCTGAGCACGATCGGTATGTGCCTCTGGCTGTAAAGATTGCCCCGGACATGGACGACGATGCCATTGCACAGGTGGCGAAAACCTTACAGGAGCATGAAATCGACGGAGTTATTGCAACCAATACCACTATCGACAAGTCTTCCGTGGAAAATATGGAACACGGCGCGGAGCAGGGTGGCTTGAGTGGTCGCCCCCTGACCGCGCGCTCCACAGAAGTCATCCGGAAACTGTCCTCTGCTCTCGACGGCAAGCTGCCGATTATCGGTGTGGGGGGGATTTTTGACGGTGAATCGGCGGCGGAGAAAATCCGCGCCGGTGCGACTGCGGTCCAGATCTATTCCGGCTTCATTTACCGCGGTCCGGAAGTCATTCGCGAAGCTGCAGCGGGTATTGCCGAGCTCCACAAAGCCCGTGTAATGGAACGAGCGAAGTAATCCGCAAAATAGCCTATCGAGCAAAAAAAATCCCGAGCCATGCATATCGCGCTGGCTCGGGATTTTCTTACCCAATAACGAAACAAGCACGTGACAAACGTATGCGTTACATTGAGTAAAACCGTTAAGTTTTCAGTGTAGAAGTTGTTGTCGAAAGAGAGGTGATTTCACCACCTGTCCGCTACATACTCTCCATGCGCTGGGCTTGGGCGGCACGCCCGAAGCCACTCCAGATATCCTCTCGCCCCTGTCGCCACCCGTTCACCCATTCCTGGTGTAGTGATCCGTTCTCGTGAGGGCAGCTGTCATGGTTTCTGCCCTGAATGGCAGCAACGTAACCTTTGTGGAAAGCTCTATCGTTCGGATTACGTTTTTGGCGTTTCATAGATGTGATACCTCATTCTGGTTTTCGTGTCGGCCGTTCCAACGGAAGGTCCGAGCCGACGTCACTCATTTTCCCCCCTTCCTGATTTCCAGCTTATTGTGGAGCCTGGCCGCTGAGAAGAGCTGCAGTTAACCAAATTCACGCGCCACCGGGAACGAACCATTTTTTATGAAAAGCCACGGGTTTAGGCACAATCCATCTAGGCCGAGAAAAGTTGTCTTGGGCAGGAGCAGAGCGGGCAGAACAGAATCTCCGATTGCGGTATGCTTGCGCCACGAATGCACCGCGTGGCCAGAATGGCCACGCCAATTCTGCCAGAATGGCATTGATTATCACCGCAGGGAAATCGACTGTGACTCTGCGGCCCTGTGAGGTTTATCCCTTGACTGAGAAGTACCAATTTACCGCCACTTGCCCGAAAGGCCTGGAAAATGTCCTTGCAGAGGAGCTGCGGCAGCTGGGTGCGACCGTTGAGAAAGAACAGCCGGCGGCAGTGCGGTTTGTGGGCGATCTTGCCATGGGCTACCGAGTCAATCTGTGGAGCCGTATTGCCAATCGGATACTGTTGAACCTGGGGCAGTCGCGGATTGAGGACGCGGAAGCCTTGTATCGCGCGGTGGCCGATGTGCCCTGGGAAGAGCACATCAGCCCGAATGGCGTGTTATGGGTCCAGTTTTCGGGGACCAATGGGCAAATTCGCAACAGTCAGTTTGGTGGGCAGAAAGCCAAGGATGCGATCGTTGACCGCTTGCGCAAGGTTACTGGTGCACGCCCGGATGTAGACAAGCGCGAACCGGACCTCTCCGTCATGTTGCGGTTACACCGTGATCTGCTGGAAATTGCCATCGACCTCAGCGGCGACAGCCTTCACCGTCGTGGCTACCGCACACATATTGGTGCCGCTCCACTCAAGGAAAACCTCGCCGCGGCTCTTCTATTGCGTGCCGGTTGGCCCAAAATTGCCGAGGAGGGCGGGGCCCTTCTGGACCCCATGTGCGGTTCCGGCACTTTTCTGGTGGAAGCGGCCCTGATGGCCGCCGATGTAGCGCCGGGTCTGCTGCGCGAGGTGTTCGGTTTCGAACGCTGGCTCAATCACCAGAGTGATATCTGGTTGTCCCTGCGCGAAGAGGCGTTGCAACGGCGCGCGGAGGGCCTGGCAAGAGCCCTGCCGGAAATCCGCGGTTACGATGCCGATGCCAAGGTTCTTTTTGCGGCTGAATCCAATATTGCGCGGGCAGGTCTGGACAAACATGTGCGAGTCAGCTGCCGGCCGGTCGCCGCATTCAAGGTGCCCAGTCACCGGGAAGTGACCCCCGGACTTGTGATTGTTAACCCCCCTTACGGTGAACGTCTTGGTGAGCAGGAGGCCCTGCGGGAAACCTATGCCGAACTGGGGCAGCAACTGAAGCGGGAGTTTGGCGGCTGGAAAGCGGCAATTTTTACCGGAAACCCGGAACTGTGTCATTCCACCGGTCTTCGTTCCCACAAACAGTACAAGCTGTTTAATGGCAGCATCCCCAGTCAGTTGCTCCTGTTTGACGTACATGCGCAGACTGGGCGTGGGGCGGAAGGCCGCGCGCCACGCTTGTCCGAAGAGGCGCAGATGGTGGCCAACCGCCTGCAGAAAAACCTCCGTACGACGGGTAAGTGGGCGCACCGCAACGGAATTTCTTGTTATCGCCTTTACGATGCGGATCTGCCCGAGTATTCGGCAGCGATAGACGTTTATCAGTCTCTGCAAGGGGAGCACTTTGCGCACGTTCAGGAATATCGCGCACCGGCAAATATACCGGAACAGAAAGCGCGTGCTCGTCTGATGGATCTGGTGCGCGCGACCCGTCAGGTGCTGGATTTGGCCCCGGAAAATATCTCTATCAAAGAGCGCCGCCGCCATAGCCATAAAGACAGTGGCAGTCAGTACCAGAAGCAAACAAACCACAGGCGTGGTGGTCGTAAACGCGATGATCAGAACCCGGAAGGTGCACGCACTTTCTGGGTGGAAGAGTACGGCGCGAGACTGGAAATCAATCTGTGGGATTATCTGGATACTGGCTTGTTTCTGGACCATCGCCCGGTGCGTCAATACCTGAGCAGGCTGTCCAGCGGCAAGCGGCTATTGAACCTGTTCTGTTACACCGCAACCGCCACGGTACAGGCAGCTCTGGGTGGTTGCAGTGAAAGTACCAGTGTGGATTTATCTAAGACCTATCAGGCCTGGGGGCAGCGAAATTTCCGTGAAAATGGCTTGGACTCGTATCGCCATCAACTGGTTGAGGCCGATTGCCTTCAGTGGCTGAAGGCCGCCCAGGACAATCGGCGCGGGCATTACGATGTGGTTTTCCTCGACCCGCCAACCTTCTCGAATTCCGCAAAAATGCAGGGCATCCTGGATATCCAGAGGGACCACCCAGACCTGATTCGCCAGTGTATGGCGTTACTGAATAGCGGTGGTGTGTTGCTGTTTTCCAACAATCTGCGCAGCTTCAAGATGGATGAGAATATCCAGAGTGCGTTTGCGGTGGAAAACCTGTCAGCCAGATTGCTGGACAAGGATTTTCAACGCAATCCGAAGATCCACAACGTGTGGGAAATTCGCGCGCGTTGAGCTGCGCGATCTCATTTGTGTGGTAAAGCTTACAGCTCCATCACCAGGCGGAAACCGACTTCTTTGGAGCGGGCCTGTTCATTGAGGCCGGTGCGGTAATCGGAACTGATGTTACGCAGAGGTTCACGCATTGAGCCGCCACGTACTACCCGCAGGTCGCAGTTTTTCAGCTGAACCGGGCGCGCATCACTGCGGTGATTGGTGAAATCACCGAGGAAACAGTCTTGCACCCATTCACCAGCGTTACCTGCGGTATCGTAAAGTCCAAATTTATTTGCCTTGTAGTGACCAACGGGCGCGCTGGATATTGAAAACAGTGAATTGAATTCACTGGCACATCCACGGCGACAGTTGGCTTTACCCCGTGCGCTGCTGTCGCCCCACCAGTACAGGGCATCGCTGTTCGCGCGGGCGGCATATTCCCACTCGGCTTCACTGGCCAAGCGGTATTTCTGCCCCGTCTGTTCGCTCAGCCATTGCGCGTATTCCTGCGCTTCCTGCCAGCTGACGTTGATGACCGGGCGTGTACCGCGGCCCCACCCCTGGTCTCCGGGGAGGCCCTGCCCCGTGGCTTTTGCGAATCGGTCATAGTCGTTAAACGTGACTTCATGCACGCCGATTGCGTAGGGGCGGCGAATGGTAATTTTGTGTTCCGGGCTGGTGAACGGGCGGGCATTGTTGCCCATGGTAAAGGAGCCCGGTGACACCACCACCATTTCCGGCCCGTTTCCGCCATCCTTCAGCGGCGACTGAAAGGATTTGCCCGGGAAAAACTTGCGCTCGAGCTGCACGGCAAGATTGACATCGGCGCTGCTGATCTCGACCCAACGCCGCACAGTAACGTACCCGGGCTTGCTTACCTCCACATCATAGCGACCTGGCTCCAGGGCGATACCTGGAGAATATCGGGGGACGATATTCATGATCCGGATACGCGCATCCGCAGGGTTGGCGGAAACCATCAGCGCATAGGTGGCAATGACCTCTTCCTGTACTTCAGCGGCCGGTGGTGTGATCTCGGTATGTATTCCATCACCCGCACTGGTATCTGCATCGGCGATAACGTGTGATCCCGAGTTTCCGTCGAGGCTTTCTGCTGTGGCGTGGTCTGAGTCAGAATTGCCTCCATCCAGTCCGGTAGCTGCGGTATCGCGAAGCACAGGACGAATCTGATCGGCTGCTGATCCGGTACCTGGCAGGGGTTGAGGCTGGATTGGGCCCGGCAGGCTATTCACCGATGGCGCCGGCTCGACGGATTTGGTGATGTTGGCTGGCAGCAGTACCTGCGATGTCATGTCCATCGCGTTATTCACCAGCCCGGACTCTGTTTGCCACTGAAACTTGTTGCTGAACAGACTGAACAGAATCCAGGCCAGGCAAAAGCTCACTCCGAGCATGCCCGCGAATAGCCAGGAGCGCTTTTTCTCCGGTGTGGCCTGTTGCATGACCTGTTGAATGCGCATGATGGTCTGCTGCTCAGCGCGTGGATTCTGCTGGTGCAACGGCTTGTCGCGCAGCCGGGCCCAGGTCGCTGACAGGCGGTCGGTCAAGGTGCCGTAGAGTGTCATTATCAGAGCGCGCAGCAGGCTGGAGACACGCACCGAAGTGTTGTTCAGCTTGGTGTTCGGCGCCGGAGTTTTGCCATCGAGCGCGGCCAGCAGCTGGTCGATGGTATCAACCACATCCAGGCCTCGCTGGAACCGCTGCTCCGGGTCTTTGGCAAGAAAACGGTCGATCAACCCCTGGTACAGGGAGTGGCGTGCCGGCAAGCGCGGAATAGGATCGGTCAGGTGCTTGATGGCAATGGCGACCGCTTCTTCTGCCTGGTAGGGCACCGCGCTGGTCAGCATTTCATAAAATACCACACCCAGGCTGTAGAGGTCTGCGCGTCCATCAACCGCGGCACCACGGGCCTGTTCGGGGCTCATATAGTGCGGCGTGCCCACAACCATACCGGTGTTGGTCATTCGCGTGGTGCGGGCCACCGCCCGTGCAACGCCAAAATCCGTGAGTACCGCGGAGCCGTCCTCGCGGAACAGGATATTTTCCGGTTTCAGGTCACGGTGCACATAGCCTTTTTTACTGGCGTGATCCAGGGCCATGGCGATCTGCCGGGTAATGTGCAGGGCTTCCAGGGGTTCGATGGCGCCCTTGGTCAGTGCGTCGGCCACGGACCCACCGGGCAGGTAATCCATCGCGATGTAGTTCAGGCTGCGGTAGCGGCCGATATCGTGGATGGCGACAATGTTGGGGTGGGAGAGCTGGCCAACGATATTGGCCTCGCGCTGAAAGCGCTCACTGAAAATCGGATCGGCATTCAAAACCGGCGACATGACCTTGAGGGCCACCTGGCGTCCCATGCTGCGCTGGGTCGCCAGATAAACAGTGGACATGCCCCCCTGATTGATTTTCTTCAGGATCTGGTAGCCGGGAATTTCCAGCGAGGCGATGCCGCTGCTGACTACTTCCATTCGCACCCATTCCTTATTATCCGATCAGCAGCTGCCAGGCCGCGTAAACACTTAGCGAAAAAATTATCGCAAGTGTAGTGATTCTGCGGATCAGTGTGCCCCGTGCAAAACGAAATTTATCGGACACAGGTGGCTGCTGGGATGTGCGGAAGTTCCGGTTTTCGAATGTCGGCTGACCATTTTTGTCAGAGCTGTGCGCATTTTCGCCGGCTTCACCTTCAGCATCGTTGTTGGGAGCGCTGATGACCTGCACGGTGATATTGTCGCGACCACCGGCATCCAGTGCCGCAGCAATGAGTAATTCACTGGCGCGCTGGTTATTGGGGTTTTCGGTGAGTACCTGGCAGATTTCCGCGGCGCTCACGTCGTTGCTTAATCCATCGCTGCACAACAAAAGTTTTTGCCCGCTGCCCCAGGAAAAAGAGGCGCGGTCGATCTCGAGGCTCGGGTTTGCAGAGCCGCCGATACAGCGTGTAATGACGTGTCGATTGGGATGATTCGCCGCTTCTTCCTGATTGATCGCGCCGGAATCAACAAGCATCTGTACATAGGAGTGGTCCACGGTGAGCTGCTTCAGTGAACCGTGGGGTGAGCGGGTATTATCAGAGGCGGTTGGTCCCTCGCCATGACTCTCTGGAGGGGTCCACAGGTAGGCTCGGCTGTCGCCTACCCAGTAGATATGGAAATAGGCTCCATCTTCCGCAACCACAACGGCGGTAGTGCCCATGGCGGTAGCGCTTCCCTCGTCGCCGGCGAGTAAGGCGTGTGCGCGACGCAGGGCCTGCTCGTAATGGCGATCAGTAGCTGAGGATCGTTGAATCTCTTCGACAACGGTCTGGCTGGCAATTTCCCCAGCCTGATGGCCGCCGAGGCCATCGGCCACCACCCAGACTCCGCGGGTCTCGTCACCCCAGAACGCGTCCTCGTTCTGTTCACGGCGATATCCGGTGTGGGTCGCGCCGGCACTGCGCGTGGTTGCGCGGACGGCGGGTTGGCTCACACCACTGGGGTGTTCCCGTAGGTTGGCTTCACTCACTGGTATGCAACTACCTGTTACCTGTCGTTATTGTCGAAAGCGCCAAACTTGTGGTTTGCCTCTTTCCGCCCCTGAAATCCGTGGGGTGGGGTTCCTTGAGGTAAATCGCGCTTCCATACTAGAGCCTGAGGGCATTGTAAGCTGCAAACGGAATCACAGGCCAATGAAATTGGCCGTGATAAACTGCCGGCGATATTTTCAGACACGCTGAATTTGAAAAATGACCGCCACAGGCCCCAGGCTGGCGGTAATTTGGTGCATCGACACTCGGAGTCACCGGTCTTGCAGTCTCTGCTCAGAGCTGAGCCCCCGTGTCGATCAATGTGATTGGTTAAAAATTGTACGCTTTTTGGCGTCTTCAAGGAAGCCCAAACCATGTTGAAATTGTGTGACGTGAAAGACGCCAGCCAGAGTGTGTGGCTGGTAGCGCCCAAGGTCACCATTGGGCGGGGAAGTCAGTGTGACCTGACACTGGCTGACCCGTCTGTCGCCAAGCTGCACGCTGAGATTCTGGTGGACGGCGAAGAGCTGGAATTGCGCAATCTCTCTGGTGGCGGGCAGGTGACCGTCAATGGTAAACCGGTGGAGAGCAGTTGTGCGGTGTGCCGGAATGACCGGATCCAGCTCGGCAACAGCAATCTCGCCGTGGTAGATCCGAAGGTTACCCGCGTGAAGAGCGCCGGCAACGCGGCCAATGTTTCCTGGGCGCTGCGTGCCAACCATCCCGCCATTGTGGGGCGGGTATTCCCTGTGCGGGAAACCAGTGTGGTCGGGCGCTCCGACGAATGTGACCTCACCTTTGCCATGTCCCATCTGTCCCGCCGACATGCGCGCCTCGAGGTACGCGAAGGCCTGTTATTCGTGGTGGACCTCGGGTCCGCCAATGGCACCTTTCTGAATAACCAGCGCATAACCGAGTCGCGGGTGCGCCGCGGTGATGAACTGCGATTTGACAGTCTCAGCTTCAGTGTTGTGGGTCCGGCGGACGATCTGGACAAGACCACGGTGCGCCAGGCTGTTGCCATGCCGGAAGCGACGCGTCAGAGCGCGACGCTGGATCAGGCAATGCAGCGTGGGCGGCAGGGGGAGCATCGGGGGCTGGTGAGGGAAATTACCGGCAGCGGCGGGGTTTCTCCGGGGCACGCCGGCGGTTCGCAATCGGCTACCGCCGGAGGCATCAGCGGGTGGATCTGGCTGGGTGTGTTGTTGTCCTGTGCCGGTATCGCCGGTTTTATGTGGGCAAAGGGTCAGGGGTTGGTGTAGTCCGTGGAACAACGGGATCTGCTTCTCTACACCACACTGGGCTGCAGCCTGTGTGAAAAAGCCAAGGTGGAAATCTGGCCGCTGCTGGAAAAATATCAGTTGCGGCTCCGCCCGGTGGATATCGCCGATGACGAGACCTTGAGTCGGCTTTTTGGCTGGAGCATTCCGGTGGTTGGACTAGGCGCGACCGACGATGTTCTATGCTGGCCGTTTACCGCTGAAGAGCTGGATGTCTGGCTGGCCGAAAGGCGCGAGTGATCTATCCTCCCCGAACGCTTCTCGGCTAATTTTCTGCATCGGTGCCCGATTGCGGCACTGCTTCACCACTTGGATTCCGCCTCATTCTTGTTGAGCAGGGGAGCTTTGCTGCCACTGCGGTAGGCATAAATTACCGAGTAAGAGAGCACGTTCTGCACATACTTGCGGGTTTCACTGTAGGGAATGGTCTCGATCCATACGTCAAACGGCAGCTGTTTATTGGTGTCTTTCAGCCAGCGCGATACTCGCGTCGGGCCGGCGTTGTAGGCGGCGGCGGCAAGGAAGCGATTGTTGTCAAAGCGGTTCAGTAGCGAGTTCAGATAGTAAGCACCCAGGTTGATATTGGTGCTGGGATTCAGCAGGTCCCAGCTACGTCGGTAGGGAACGCCAGCCTTGCGCGCGGTCGCCTGTGCGGTGGACGGCAGTAGTTGCATCAGGCCCATGGCGCCGGCGTGAGACTTTGCATCGTGACTGAAATGGCTTTCCTGGCGGGCAACGGCGAGTACCAGATAGTCGTTGAGTGCGGTTTTTTTGCCCATACGTTTGGCTACATCACTGACGATGTCGGAAAACGCCAGCGGAAAACGCAGTTCAAGATCGTCCAGATAATCCGCGGCGAGAATTGACTGGATGGACTTGTGGTACCAGCCCCAGGTGCTGGCAATCTTGCCTGCGGTCATCAACTCTTCGGTGGTCATCGGATCCGTGGCATAGTCCCACTCCCGCCGCGCATGGTAAAACTCACCGATGGCCTGCAATTCACGGGCGCGCTGCATGCCGGGGCGCGCTGCTACTTCATTCACCAGTTTAGGCGTGATCGGCGCCGGGCGATCCACAAAGCTGTAGTCGGTTCCAATGGTATCGGAGGCGAGAAAGCCATAGTAACTGCGTTCCGTCGCGGCCTGCTGGTAAAGCTTCTTCGCCAGCGCCTGGCGCGCCGGGTCTTTCTTATTGGCGTTCGCCAGCTGCTCTTCAATGGCGCGGGCTTTCCAGTACAACCAGCGGTCCAGCTTCTGATCCTCCGCCGGTAGCTGGTCAATCCAGAATTCAATCTGTGCCCAGTCCATTTCTCGGAGTGACTGGCGGATCAGCCATTCGGAGGTGCGCAGGTCGTAAAAGCCCGGATTGTTTTCGATCAGCGCTTCCAGCCCTTTTTTGTCGTCCTGACGGGCGAAGCGCAAGGCGAGATACTGCAGGTAATCGTCGCGCTCTTCGTCGCTGAACAGGTAGCTTGCGCTGTATCGGTCCCACGCCTGGCTGGCTTTGGGGGCGTCCTTGACGGCCAGTCGCCGAAGGCCAATGTTGACGATGTCGCGGTACTCCGGTTCGTCACGGATAAACTTTTTGTATTCGAGGATCTGTTCGGGTTTACGGTACACCGTTCGCATCAGTTCTGCCCGGGCGGCACCGGTTTTATCCAGCTGACGGGCGATATAGGCAGCCAGGTCCAGGTTGCCCGACTGCACCGCGAGGGTATGGCGCTTCCAGGTGCGGGCTGGCGTGAGTCCGCCGTCTTTCATCCATCGCGCGAAAGCCGGGTCACACTCTTTTGGCTGTGATGCGCCCACGGTCCAAAGCTCCGCGATCAGGTCGTACGCCTGCTGCTTGTCGCCATAGCGGGACAGCGCGTCGACGTAATAGCAGCGCAGCTGGGTGCGGCGAACTTTTTCCGGGTCATAGTATTTCAGGTACGCCTTGAAGCGGTCGCGGCCGCCCAGTTCGCGGAGTACTCGTATCCGCATCCAGTCACCGAGCGCGGTGCCCTCATACTTCTCCAGGAACGCATCGATATCGTCATACGGCAGGCGAGGAAGGCGTTTGCTGAGCTCCCAGTATTCGATATAGGGCAGCAGAGGATAGTCTTTCAGCTCTTTCTTGAGCGCGTTCAAGCGGCGCTGGTCATTGTTGGCAATGGCAAGGCGTGCCTGTTGCAGCTTTTCCCGCTGTGCGACGGCGGCCTTGGCTTCCGCGGTATCTGCTGCCCGCGCAGAGGCCGGGCAGGCCAGTAGAACGGCAACCGTGATGGTGAGGCTGGTAAAGAGAGTGGCGAATCCCTTGCTGCCAATCGACATACTGAAAACCCGATTGAGAAATCGCTTATTCGATGGGATGAAGAATAATGCGTAAAATGCCCTTTTTACACGGACGCTGACACAAACTGGGTGGAGCGGTCATCCTGACTTTCCCGTTTCCGATTTGTTTGAACGTCTCAAAGACATTGTAGTGGTTAATTATGTTGCTTCAGTTGGATGGCGTCGGATTGCGCTATGGCGTGCAGGTTCTGGCGGATGGTGTGAGCGCCAAGGTGGATCGCGGTGACCGGATTTGTCTGGTGGGCCGCAATGGCGAGGGTAAATCGAGCCTGCTTAGCCTGATCGGCGGCAAGGGCGACCCGGATGAGGGCGAGATCATTCGCCAGACCGGGATGGTACTCGCCACACTGGAGCAGGCGCTGCCGGAGGATTGCGATCAGTCCGTTTACCGTTACGTTGCCGAGGGCCTGGGCGATGTTGGCGCCTGGCTCGCCGAATATCGCGACAGTCAGAACCCCGATCTGCAGGCAAAGATCGAAAATGCGCACGGCTGGGAACTGCTGGCAAAAATAGACAGCGTGCTGGACCGGCTGGATCTGGATGAGGGTGCGCTGGTGCAGGATCTTTCCGGAGGCTGGCAGCGCCGTGCCGCGCTCGCGCGGGCACTGGTGACGGAGCCGGATCTGCTGATTCTCGATGAGCCGACCAACCATCTGGATATCGCCGCCGTAGAGTGGTTGGAAGATTTCCTGTCCAGCTACCGCGGGGCGCTGCTGTTTGTCAGCCATGACCGCGCTCTGGCCCAGCGGCTCGCCAATACCGTGTGGGATCTGGATCGCGGTATTTTGCGGGTGTTCAACTGCCCGTTTGACCGCTATCAGCAGGAAAAAGAGAAACAGCTGGAGGAAGAGGCGCGCAATGACGCCCTGTTCGACAAAAAGCTGGCCCAGGAAGAGGCCTGGATCCGGCAGGGTATCAAGGCCCGCCGCACCCGCAATGAGGGACGTGTACGTGCACTGAAGGCCCTGCGCAATGAGCGCAAGGCTCGCCGTGATCGGCAGGGCGTAGCGAAAATGTCTCTGGATTCTGGCGAAAAGTCGGGCAAGCTGGTGGCGGAGATGAAAAACGTCACCTTCGGTTTTGGAGGCGAGAATGCTGGGGAGCAGGGCGACGAGGCACCGCTAATCCGCAATCTGAATTTCACCCTGATGCGCGGCGACAAAGTGGGTCTGATCGGCCCCAATGGTGTCGGCAAAAGTACGTTGATCAAGCTGTTGCTCGGGGATCTCAAGCCTCAACAGGGCAGTATCCGCCTCGGCACCAAGCAACAGGTGGCGTATTTTGATCAGCGTCGCGATGTGCTCAACCCCGATCTCAGCGTGGTGGACAATATCGCTGAGGGCCGTGAAAACATCCAGGTCGGTGGCAGCAGCAAGCATGTCATGGGGTACCTTGCCGACTTCCTGTTTACCGGCGTCAAGGCCCGTACCAAGGTGGGCGCCCTGAGTGGTGGAGAGCGCAACCGAGCACTGCTTGCCAAGCTGTTCAGCCAGCCGGCCAATATTCTTGTGCTGGACGAGCCGACCAATGACCTGGACGTGGAGACGCTGGAGTTATTGGAACAGTTGCTGCTGGATTTCTCCGGGACCGTACTGTTGGTGAGCCACGACCGTGCATTTCTCGACAATGTGGTGGAAAGTTGCCTCGCATTCGAGGGCAATGGCGTGGTGCGGGAGTATGTCGGCGGCTATGAAGACTTTGTTCGGCAGGGCGGCAAGTTTCTCAGTGCTGAAGAGCAGTTGAAGGCGCGCAAACAGGCTGCGGAAAATGAAAAGACGCCAGTGGTCGCCCCCTCCATCGACGCAAATAAGCCGGCAGCAAAACCGAAAAAGCTCAGCTACAAACTGCAGCGGGAGCTGGATGCGTTGCCAGCACAGATTGAAAAGCTGGAAAGTGAGATCGCCGCGATGGAGGCGGAAGTCGGTGCGCCGGATTTTTATCAGCAAGACAGTGGTGTGGTGCAGGCGCGCTTACAGGTACTGACGGATTTGCAGGCAGCGCTGGAAGAAGCGTTTGAACGGTGGGCAGAGCTGGATAGCATGTAACCCTTTGATGGTTCACCTTTCCAGGGCGGGTACGTCAGTACCCGCCCTGGAGCCTGTCCGCTCGATTAGTCACTCGGTGGGTGAACCCGTACTGCCAGGACGTCGCAGCCAGCTCCGTGCAATACACCGTTTGCGGTAGATCCCAGCAGCAACGCCAGGCCGTGGCGCCCATGGCTGCCAATCACAATCAGATCGCAGCCGCTTTCCTCCGCCAGGCGGTGAATTTCCGTGGCCGGTTGCCCGAGCACCACGTACTGACGCTCCGCGGGAATATTCAGGCCCTGCGAGGCCTTGCGCAACTGTTCTTTTGCCTGGTTTTGCAGCTGTTCCTGCACTTCAGACAGGTCCATAGGAATGTCGCCGCCGTAAGCGAAAGTCAGTGGCTCGATAATGTGCGCAAGGCTCATTTGCGCGCCGGAACAGGCGGCAATATCGCTCGCGCGCGCCAATACCTGGGAAGATTCCACCGATAGGTCCAGTCCTACCAGAATGTTCTTATAGCCTGACATGGGCTCCTCTCAATCTCCGTTGGTAGTTCACATATCTCATGCGTGAATGTGCGGCAAACGGGTAACAAAATCCGGGCGCCGATGCCTTCACTCAGTCTACTTTAAAAAAACAGACTTGACACAACCGCCCCGTTGCAGAGAAAAATGCGCGCCTCAATTGGGTGTCTCTGCTTTTGGGAGACGCTTTACTGCGCAAATTGCGACCTCTAGACAGGAATACCATCATGGCCAGCTGGGTACCCATCGTAGTCATCATATTCGCCGTAGTGCTGGTGATTGGCCCGGTTATGTGGCTGAAGCCCAGCAGTCGCGATCGTAAGCTTGCTGAATTACGTCACAAGGCTGCCAGTGCCGGTTTGAAAGTGCAAATGCAGACCCTGCCCGCCGCGATAGGAGAGGGCACTGCGGCGACCTACTTTTCCCAGTGGCGTAACCCGCGTCGGCTGAACACCGGGTGGGTGCTGGAAATGCAGCGTATGTCTCACGAAATGCATTTCGAGGGGACATGGGACTGGCGCAAGGGGCGCGCCGCCCCGGAAGCGGCGCAGCCACCGCTGAGGGAGTTGATTTCGATGCTGCCGAGCGATGTCACCGCGATATTTGCCAATGACAGCGGCCTCGGTGTGCAATGGCGGGAGCGCACCGGTGACGTCGGATTCGCAAAAATTCAGCAAGCGCTGGCCGTCCAGCGGCCGGTAATAGAAGAAGCAATAAGACAGCCCACACGCAGCGAGTCGGGTGAGGTTTGAACAGACCCCTGCGAGAGGTGAAACTGGCCGCCAGGCAGATCTGGGCTACTGTTTTAACCGGTTGAACCATCCCCGCAATCGTCGGTCACAGGCGTCAATATGAGTCAGGAATTGGTAACCAATTTGACTCTGATTTTGCCGATTTGCTTGACCACACTGGGGGCGGAGCATATATATTCGCGCAGCGCACCGCCCAATCGGATTCTGGTGCCGGGTGCGTGAGCAGTAAATTTTCTATTAAAAATCAAAAGCTTATGGGTAAATCACTGGTCATCGTCGAGTCGCCGGCGAAGGCAAAAACGATCAACAAGTATCTCGGAAAGGACTTTGTGGTGAAGTCCAGTATCGGTCATATCCGGGATCTTCCTACCGGTGCATCGGCGAAACAGGCCGTGGATCCCAAAGAGCGCGCGCGCCGGGCAGCGGAAACCCGCAAGCTATCGCCGGAAGCGAAAGAGATCTACAAGCGCAAGAAAAGCCGTGAGCAGCTGATCAAGCGCATGGGTATCGACCCGGACCACAACTGGGAAGCCCACTACGAAATTCTTCCTGGAAAAGAAAAGGTGGTGGACGAGCTGCGTAAGCTGGCCGCCAATGCCGACCACGTCTATCTCGCAACGGACTTGGACCGCGAGGGAGAGGCCATCGCCTGGCACTTGCGGGAAGCCATTGGTGGTGATGAGCAGCGCTACCGACGCGTGGTGTTTAACGAAATCACCAAGTCCGCGATCCAGGAAGCATTCGAAGATCCGGGCCCTCTGGATATCGACCGAGTCAATGCGCAGCAGGCGCGCCGGTTCCTGGACCGTATCGTGGGCTACATGGTTTCTCCGTTGCTGTGGGAAAAAGTCGCCCGTGGTCTTTCTGCCGGTCGCGTGCAGTCCGTAGCGGTAAAACTGGTGGTGGAGCGCGAGCGTGAAATCCGCGCGTTTATCCCCGAGGAGTACTGGACTCTGTTTGCGGATACGCAAACCGCCAAATCAGACGCCCTGCGCCTGGAAGTGAAAAAACAGGCTGGTGAAGCGTTCAAGCCCACCAACCAAGAACAGGCCATGGCAGCGCTGAAGGCGCTGCAGTCCAGCGATTTCACCGTAAGTGCACGGGACGACAAACCCACCAGCTCAAAGCCCAGTGCACCTTTTATTACTTCCACGCTGCAGCAGGCCGCGAGTAATCGCCTCAGTTTCAGCGTGAAGAAAACCATGATGATGGCCCAGCGACTCTATGAGGCGGGTTACATCACCTATATGCGTACCGACTCCACAAACCTGAGTGCCGAAGCCGTGGCTTCCGTGCGCGAATTTATCGGCGAGAATTACGGCGAGAAGTACCTGCCAGAAAACCCCAACCGCTACAGCAGCAAAGAAGGGGCTCAGGAGGCGCACGAAGCGATCCGGCCATCTGATGTGCGGGTCAAGCCGAACATGCTGTCGGGCATGGAGCGTGATGCTGAGCGCCTGTATACCCTGATCTGGCAGCAGTTTGTGGCCTGTCAGATGACTCCCGCACAATTTACCTCCACCTCTGTGGTGGTTACTGCCGGTGATTTTGAGCTGCGCACCCGTGGCCGCGTCATCCGGTTCGACGGTTTCCTGAAGGTCGCGCCCGCGCAGAGCAAGAAAGACGAAGATCTGGTGCTGCCGGACATCAAGGTCGGTGAAAAGCTGAATCTGAAAAAGCTGGATCCGAAACAGCATTTCACCAAGCCGCCGGCGCGTTTCAGTGAGGCGGCACTGGTAAAAGAGCTTGAAAAACGTGGTATCGGCCGTCCGTCCACCTACGCATCCATTATTTCCACCATCCAGGACCGCGGCTACGTGCGTCTGGAGAACCGTCGTTTTTACGCGGAGAAAATGGGCGATATCGTCACAGATCGATTGAGTGAAAGCTTTACTGATCTGATGGATTACGGTTTTACCGCCAGCCTGGAAGAGTCACTGGATACGGTGGCGGAGGGTAAGAAAGGCTGGAAAGACCTGCTGAATGAATTCTATTCCGACTTCAGCAAGCGGCTCGAGAAAGCTCAGGATAAAGAGGGCGGCATGCGTCGCAACTCGCCAACGGACACGGATATCGAGTGCAGTAAATGCGGTCGCCACATGCAGATTCGCACTGGCTCCACCGGCGTTTTCCTCGGCTGTTCCGGTTATGCGCTGCCGCCCAAAGAGCGCTGTACCAACACCATGAACCTGGTGTCCGGTGAAGAAGCGGTTGATGCGGAGAAAGACGAAGATGCGGAAACCCGCCAGCTGCGGGATAAGCGCCGCTGTCCCAAGTGCGGCACCGCCATGGATAACTACCTGGTGGACGAGCATCGCAAGCTGCATATCTGCGGTAATAACCCGGATTGCAGTGGATTTGAAGTGGAGAAGGGCACCTTCAAGATCAAGGGTTATGACGGCCCGGTGATCGAGTGCGACAAGTGCGGGTCGGACATGCAGCTGAAGTCCGGCCGCTTCGGCAAGTACTTCGGGTGTACTAACGAGAGTTGCAAGAACACCCGCAAACTCCTGAAGAGTGGTCAGCCAGCACCGCCGAAAATGGATCCGGTACCCATGCCGGAACTGGCCTGCGAGAAAGTTGAGGATACCTATATACTCCGCGACGGCGCATCCGGCTTGTTCCTGGCCGCCAGCCAGTTCCCGAAAAATCGCGAGACCCGCGCTCCGCTGGTCAAGGAGCTGTTGCCACATAAGGATGAGATCGATCCGAAGTACAGCTTCCTGTTCTCGGCGCCTACCGAAGACAACGAAGGTCGTGACACCGTTGTGCGCTTCAGCCGCAAGACGCAGGAGCAGTACGTCCAGAGTGAAGAAGAGGGCAAGGCAACGGGCTGGAAGGCGTTCTATCGCGATGGTAAGTGGCAGGTAGATGCCCCGGCGAAAAAAGCTCCGGCCAAGAAAAAGGCCGCCGCTAAAAAGGCACCGGCCAAGAAAGCTGCAGCCAAAAAAGCGCCGGCGAAGAAAAAGGCAGTAGCCAAAAAATCCCCGGCCAAGTGATTGGCCGGGAGGCCGCTATCCGTCATCCCGGCGCATGCCGGGATCCAGAAAATCTGGGAGAAAGACTAGGGGGTAATGCAGTTTGAGTAATCCCTACACCGGTACCGTGGCGTCGGCGTTACGCAAGGCACAGCTGCTGCTGCAGTCCAGTGCCGAAGTGGACGATACGCCTCTCCTGGAAGCTTCCCTGCTGGAGGCCGCGGTTCTGCAATTGTGGCGGGGATACCGGGGGTTTCTGGCGGAGCAGGGGTATCAGATGCAGCTGGGGTTCGCCGCAGGTGCCGAGCCGCAAACGGCTCAAGCGCTGGCAAACCTGGTGGCCCAGCGGGGCAAATTCAGCGGCGAGGCCAGTGAACTGGTCAATCTCGCTGAAAACCCGGACAGCTGGTTTGCAGGCCTCTTTGCCGCCTGGCACAAGTTATGGGTGTTGAGCGCCTCCGGGTCCTCGGGTCATGCACAATCCACCACGTCGGTGGGCGTTCAATCGATGATTCCCGTGCGTCAGCTGGATTCTGCTGAGGTCGCACCAGAGCAGGCTCTGACCCGGGAGCGGGTCCAACAGTGGCACCGGAGCCTGTCCGAGTTGATTCAGCGCCAGCGGGCACACAGTCAGGAGTGGTGAGCGTCTGTCGCGAAACCTATCACCTGCGGCCCGCTGATTAATCAGGCGCCGCTGTGTTACACTGCTCCAAATCACGCGGTTACTGGAGAAGTGAATGTCTACCGAGACTTACGAAATCATTGAGTTGTCCAATGGTGATGTGGCGCTGCGACGCGCTGGTCACAAAGGGGAACCGCTGGTACGTATTCATTTCTCGGACGAGAGCCAGCACTTTCTGCGGGAACACAAGGTGGCGGTAGCCCGCGCCATGCTTGAGGCTGGTATCGAAGCGGTACAGGACATCAATGAGATGGAGCCGGAGCCGTTCGAGGAAGAAGACGTGGATCTGACCGAGCACACCATTCACTGATCATTCTGTGGTTAATTCGCAGACATAAAAAACAGGGCTAAAGCCCTGTTTTTTTATATTCGAAATACGAGACACGGAATGTTTGGCGATTTGTCCACCCGGCGAATGCCGGGATCCAGAAAACCTGAGGGCTCGCCGCTTACACCGCCAACATCAGATAGGATTCTGTCGAATCACACCCACCGCCAGACCCTCAATGGCAAAGCTGCGATCCCGCATATCAACTTCAATCACATCAAAGTCCTGGTTCTCCGGCAGCAGTTGCACCGTCGCCTGATTGCCGCGTCGCTTGAAGCGTTTTACCGTCACTTCGTCCTCGATGCGCGCGACCACAATCTGCCCGTTGCGGATATTGTCGGTGCGCTGTACCGCCAGTAAATCCCCGTCAAGAATACCGGCATCTTTCATGCTCATACCATGTACCCGCAGCAGGTAATCCGCCGGTGGGTGGAAAAACTCGGCGGGAATCTCGCAATACTCTTCGATATTTTCTTCCGCCAGAATCGGGTTGCCGGCGGCCACGCGGCCAACGATAGGCAGGCCGCTGTTGTAATCGGGAATACGGATACCGCGGGATGCGCCGGCGACCATTTCGATTGCGCCTTTACGCGCCAGCGCTTTGAGGTGCTCCTCCGCCGCATTGGGAGAGCGGAAGCCCAGCTCCTGGGCAATTTCGGCTCGGGTGGGCGGGTAGCCGGTGTCATCCAGATAGGATTTGATCAATTCCAGTACCTGAGCCTGGCGTGCGGTGAGGTTTGTCATGAGCGCCTTCCTGTTGTCTGTATTTTTATACAGTTGCTGTGATTATATACAGATTTCAGGGGCGCGCAATCAAGTGCCGATTATCCGAAGATTTGGAATCTGTGCCGACGGAGCACACGGTGCTTTGCACAAGTGCCGTACTGTGGTTGCCAGTTATGGCCGGAGTCGGTCAGAACCCCTCGTCGGTACCGGGAAAGGATTCACCCTCCAGGCGATCGATTGCACTCTGTGCAGGGGAGAAAATCGGACTGCGGTAGCCGGCGTCTTCCTCGTCCTGCATTTCATCCGCAACGGTGCCGTACCCGGCGTTTGGATCTTCCGGCGCGGCTGCGCCGATGACCGGCATCCCAGGCCAGTTCTGGAAATCGATTTCATCCAGGCTCCCGTCGACATACTGGATTTCTATGGTGCGCGCGGGGTGGTCTACGGCAACCACTTCGAAGAGGTCGCCTGTGTCGAAATTTTCAAACCAATTGCCAATTTCCGGAGCGATTCGTGCCATGGCATGCTCCTCCTCTATTACTGTTGTGATGTGTCCGCCTTCGGTTCCTTCCCGGCGCTTTCAGAGCCGATATACCCGTTCTAATGTGCCGGTTGCGGGCTTGGTACTTTGGCGGCGCACTCTGTACTGGGGCTTTCTGCGAGGGGCAACGCAATAGCGCAGGTTTCATCGCTGGCGGTATATGCTAGTCTCCGGGTAAAACGAGCGTTTTAATTGTTGGTTTGAATTGGTGTGAAATCGGCATGAGTCAGACAGACACGGTCCATCGTATTCTGGACGCCGCGGAAGTTCTGTTCGCAGAGCGAGGCTTCACGGAGACCTCGCTGCGTACCATCACGAGTACTGCCGGGGTGAACCTGGCGGCGGTGAATTACCATTTTGGTTCTAAAAAAGAGTTGATTCAGGCGGTTTTCGAGCGCTTTCTTACACCTTTTACGGAAATTCTGAATCGCGAGCTGACCCGGCGGGGCGCGGCCAGCGAACCTTTACAGCTGGATGACCTCCTGCAGAGCCTCTACCGCGTTGCTTTGGCCGGTCTTGCCAGTCAGGGGCGCGATCCCAAGCGCTTTATGCGCTTGCTCGGGCTGGCTTACACCCAATCTCAGGGCCATCTGCGGCGATTTATCGTCTCTCGCTACGGTGACAGCTACCGGCGTTTCGCGGGGCAGCTGGCGGCGGCCCTGCCCCATGTCGATCCAGTGACCTTTTATTGGCGTCTTTACTTTATGCTCGGCGCCACAGTGTTTTCTCTTTCGAGCTTTGACGCCATTGAAGCTATCCTTCGGGAAGATTTTGGCGCCGAGAGTAGCTTGGAAGAAACCCTGGCGCGCCTGGCGCCGGCCGCAGTGGCCATGCTGACCGCGCCAATGCCAGGAGTGGGGTCGGGACAGGTTCCGGGGGCTAGTGCGCCGGGGGGCAGTACCGGCGACAACCGTTAATTCATCTTGGAGTTCATGCCGATGTCTAAGCCGATTGGCCCGGTAATGATTGATGTGGAGGGGCACTCCCTCACCGACGAAGACCGCGCGTTGTTGCAGCACCCCCATGTCGGTGGATTGATTTTTTTCGCGCGCAATTTTGAAAGCCGTCCGCAGCTGGAGGCGCTGATTGAAGAAATTCGCGCTGTGCGCCCTGAAATCCTGTTGGCGGTGGATCAGGAGGGTGGGCGAGTGCAGCGCTTCCGCGATTCGTTTACCCGTATCCCGTCTATGCAGGCGCTGAGCGCGCGCGCCGACAAGCAGCAGTTGCAAGATGTGGGCTGGCTGCTGGCCGCGGAGTTACTGGCGGTTGGCATCGATTTCAGTTTTGCACCGGTACTGGATGCGGACGATGACTTCTGTCGCATTGTTGGCGACCGCAGTTTTGCGCAGGACCCACTGCAGCTGGCGGAGAAAGCCCGCCCCTTTATGGCGGGGATGCACGACGCCGGCATGGCGACTACCGGCAAGCACTTCCCTGGGCATGGGCAGGTGCTGGAAGATAGCCATGAAGAACTGCCGGTGGATCAGCGCTCCCTGGAAGAGGTTATGGCTACCGATTGCACGCCTTTTAGCGAGTGTATTGCTGCCGGCGAGCTGGAGGCGGTAATGCCCGCACATATTCGCTTTGCCCGGGTGGATGAAAATCCGGTGGGCTTTTCGCGCTTCTGGTTACAGGAGATCCTGCGCAAACGTCTCAAGTTTGATGGTGTGATTTTCAGCGACGATCTGACCATGGAGGGGGCTGGCGCCGCCGGCGGCTACCGGGAGCGAATTCACGCGGCTATGGCTGCGGGGTGTGACATGGGCGTTGTGTGTAACAATCGCGCCGGTGCAAAAGAGGTATTGGAAGCGCTGGAGGGTTTTACGCCAGATCCTGCATCCAGTCAGCGACTGGAGCGCATGCGTGGCCGTGCGAAAATTCAATCCTGGGAGGCGTTGGAGGCTAGTCCGCGCTGGCAGGAAACCCGTCAGTGGCTGGCCTCCTGGATGTAAATACCGCTCAATCTTTGATAAAAACACAGCGCGTGTTAGTGAGCACAGCAATAAAGTCAGTAGCCAATGGAGTTGTTTGTGGAGTCAGTTATAGCGTTTTTGCGCTCCCTGGTGGGGGATGACCGCTTCTGGATTGCCGAAGTATTCGTCATCGTATTAATTACGGCAACCGCATCGTGGATTCTTGGAATTTTTGTCAACCGGCTGCGGGAGCGCGCCGAGCGCACTGTCAACCCGTGGGATGATGCGTTGGTCAATTCGATCAATCCGCCCGCGTCGATTCTGGTCTGGTTGTTGGGGCTCACGTTCGCCGCCGCCCGTGCCGGTGATGCCACCGGCGCCGAGCTCCTGCTCTGGCTCGAAGGTAAGCCGCGGGCCATCGGGTTTGTCGTGGTGGTTACCTGGTTTGCGCTGCGATTTGCAAAAGAAGTCGAGCAGAACATGGCGGACCCACGCTATACACGCAAACCCATCGATACCACCACCGTACGTGCGATTGGCAAGTTGGTTCGCGCTTCTATTCTGATTACCGCGGCAATGGTTGTCATGGAGCGGCTGGGCTACAACCTCAGCGGTATTCTGGCGATGGGGGGCATCGGCGGCCTCGCGATCGGCTTTGCGGCGAAAGATTTGCTGGCGAATTTCTTCGGTGGTTTGATGATCTATCTGGATCGACCATTCAAAGTGGGAGACTGGGTGCGCTCACCAGAAAAGGAAATCGAGGGCACAGTGGAAGATATCGGCTGGCGCCTCACACGTATTCGCACTTTCGACAAGCGTCCGCTCTACATACCCAATGGGGTGTTTACCCAGATATCGGTAGAAAACCCATCCCGAATGCTGAATCGTCGAATTTACGAAACGATTGGTATTCGTTATGACGACGCACAGAAAATGGCGCCCATCGTTAAAGAGGTGCGCACCATGCTCGAGAATCATCCTGAGATTGATACCAATCAGACCTTGATCGTAAACTTCAATTCGTTTGCGCCTTCGTCCCTGGATTTCTTTATTTACACATTTACCAAGACCACCGACTGGGTGCGCTATCACGAAATCAAGCAGGATGTATTGCTGAAGATTCTGAAGATTGTCGAGGATCAGGGCGCTTCCTGTGCCTTCCCGACATCGACTCTGCATATTGCCGACATTCCCGAGCTGGCCTTGAGCGATCGGCGTGCGGAACCGTCGAGCCCCGTCGGTGCCTGACTTGCGCAAAACCATGGTTGCGCAAGGAAAGACAGGATTGTGCGTCTGGTCTGAATCGGGATTTGGGGCGAAAGAGCATGAAATGTCAAAAAGTGTGGCACTTTCGTTACCAAATTGGTGATATGTTGCGCATTGTGCATGGGAAGTAACATTAATTTCACGTGCAAACCTAGACACTGGCGCAGTTTTATCTAAGAATCGGTAACGACCTGCTCGCGATGTCGAGCAGGTGCTTCGAGACAGTGGCCGGCCTTGCGATATTGGAGTTTTATATCGGGTACGGTCACCGCAATTGGGGTAGGCGAGTCGCCCGCAACCGGGGCGAACGCAATAACAATAAATGAGGTTGGCTTAATGAGTGATCGCGTTACGGGTACCGTGAAGTGGTTTAACAATGCCCGGGGTTATGGCTTTATCACCAGCTCGGAAGGTTCGGAAGATATTTTTGTTCACTACCGCAGCATCCGCGGCGACGGCTACAAGACCCTGAATGAAGGGCAGGCGGTAGAGTTTGAAATGCAGCAGGGTGACAAGGGCCTGCTGGCAGAAGACGTGGTTCCCTGCGAGTAAATCGCAACCTCGTTCAGGTTGGCTTCTGGTGGCGCACCGATGCTGCGCCGCTGACACCGGCCCAAAATAAAAAGCCCACAGGGTAGCAGACTGATACTGCTATTCCGTGGGCTTTTTTGTGCGCTGGTGCCGCGCGAACAGCGCGGCGTGCCATTAATCGGTGAGACCGGCCGGCTCGATATCGTCTTCAGCGGATGGTGTCACCGTGCGTACTTCAATCAATACCCCGAGTTTGGGGTGGTCGATGTAATGCAGCTCGCCACTGCGCAGTCGGCGTTCTTCCTGCAATACCGCTACACGCTTTGCGATTTTTTCCAGCGGGTGGGTTGTGGCGCTCATGGCATCGATTTCGCCATCCTCGCCTTGGAATACGGCGCGGTCCACGCTGGTGCTGAAGCCGCCACTATCTGTGCGGCTGTTGCTGTTCGCTACGGTGCCCTGGTCGGCCGCTGATGTCAGCCCCATGGGTTCGTCGCCCGGCATGTGTACCTGTCGCGCGACAGACGCACGTGGGCGCGTGGGTACCGCGATACCAGCTGGAGCGCTTTCATCACCCGATGGGAAGCTCCTCTGCGCTGCAGGACTCCACTGGCCGCTATTTTCTGATTGATCTGCCCATTCGCTCAACCACAGATCCGTACTCAGGTGCAGATACCGGGAAACGCTGAGTTTGACGCTGCCTGCCAACTGGTGGTGATCGCCATTGACTTCCCCGCCATCGATCAGAACCGACGGCGCATTGCGCTCGGTTTGCAGCACCTGGCGCCAGGTCTTGTGAAACAGCACCTGGTAAGCCGGGTCTCGGCGCAGGGCCGCCGCTTTGTTATTCAGCTGGTTGGCGGCAGGCTGCAGGGCCGGCACCATGGGGTCAGCGGAGGAAGGTGTATTGAAATCGACCCACTTGCTGTCATAGCTAAGCGTAGGGTTGGTTGGCCAGGTTTCCCGGGAGGCGTTCATGCCCTGGGTGCGGCTGAATACCACCATCTCGATTTCAAATTGGGTCCCCGCATAGCCTGCTGCCTGCGCACCGTTCACACCCAGTGCGAGGCTGGCAGCCAGGCAAGTCGCCGCCACTGCGGCGCCCGTTTTGATGGATTGGGTCAGTCGCTCGGCGACCAAGGTCTTGAAAGTGGTCATTATCACTACCGCGTTTGTTCTAAACCGCTTTTTGGGCTTGCCAGGGATGTACCTGCCAGGGCTCGATGCCCTGGCGAATAATTCATCCATGTTAGCACCCTTTGGCGGCGGGATCTGCCGCCGGTACCGTTATTGCGACAGCTGTTGCAGCACATCGTTGACTTGTTGCAGACGTTGTTCCGGCCCGCTCTCATCGAGTACGAAATTCAGCTGGTTGGCGCCTTGCAGGCGATAGGTCGTCGGGCGTGTCTGCACCAGTTTTACCAGTGTCAGTGGGTCAACATTGGCATTGTCGGCAAACTCGATGCGCCCGCCGGTGGCGGACGCCTCCAGTTTGCGGATGCCCATCTTGTTGGCGTTCAGCTTGATCTCGGTGATGCGGAACAGGTGCTTTACTGGCTCCGGCAGCAGCCCAAAGCGATCGATCATCTCTACCTGCAGCTCCTTCAGGGCGTCCTTGTTTTCGGCATTGGCAATGCGCTTGTACATGATCAGACGGCTGTGTACGTCCGGTAGATAGTCTTCCGGGATGAGGGCAGGCACGCGCAGGTTAACGTCCACGGCGGGTGATTCCAGCGGCTCATCGATATTCGGGGTGCGCCCTTCACGGATGGCCTTCACCGCATGGTCAAGCATTTCCATATACAGGTTGAAACCGACACTCTGGATCTGGCCGCTCTGTTCTTCGCCCAGCAGCTCGCCGGCACCGCGGATCTCCAGATCGTGGGTGGCCAGGGTAAAGCCGGCGCCCAGATCCTGCGCCTCGCTGATGGCCTCCAGCCGTTTCACCGCATCGCCGGTCATGGCGCGCTTGTTGGGGGTCAGCAGGTAGGCATAGGCCTGGTGATGAGAGCGGCCCACCCGGCCGCGCAGCTGGTGCAACTGGGCCAGGCCAAACTTGTCCGCGCGCTCGATCAGGATGGTGTTGGCGGTGGGGATGTCGATCCCGGTTTCAATGATGGTGGTGCACACCAACACATTGAAACGCTTGTGGTAGAAGTCGCTCATCACCTGCTCCAGCTCGCGCTCGCGCATCTGGCCGTGACCGATGCCAATGCGCGCCTCGGGTACCAGTTCCTGAAGCTCCCGCGCGATACGTTCGATACTCTTCACTTCGTTGTGCAGGAAATACACCTGGCCGCCGCGGAGAATTTCCCGCAGGATTGCCTCCTTGATCAGGGCGTCGTCGCGCTCGCGCACAAAGGTCTTCACCGACAGCCGTCGCGCCGGCGGCGTGGCGATCACGGAGAGATCACGGATGCCGGCCATGGCCATATTCAGGGTACGTGGGATTGGCGTGGCGGTGAGGTTGAGGATGTCGACCTCGGAGCGCAGGCTCTTCAGTTTTTCCTTTTGGCGCACACCAAACCGGTGTTCCTCGTCGATGATCAGCAGGCCCAGATTTTTGAACTTGAGATCGCTCTGCAGTAGTTTGTGCGTGCCGACCAGAATATCCACCTTGCCGTCTGCCACGCGCTCCTTGATGGCTTCCACTTCTTTGTTGCTGCGGAAGCGGGAAATCACCTCGATAGTCACTGGCCAGTCGGCGAAGCGGTCTTGCAGGGACTGGAAATGCTGTTGCGCGAGCAGGGTTGTCGGCACCAGCATGGCCACTTGTTTTCCCCCGTGCGCGGCGACAAAAGCCGCGCGCATGGCAACTTCGGTTTTACCGAAGCCCACATCGCCACACACCAGGCGGTCCATGGGTTTGTCGGAAAGCATGTCGCCGACCACTGCTTCAATGGCCAGCTGCTGGTCCGGGGTTTCCTCAAATGGGAAGCCGGAGGCGAATTCGCGATACGCCATGCCTGGGTCGCCAAAGGCGTGGCCCACGCGGGCCTCCCGGCGGGCATAAATATCCAGTAACTCGGCGGCGGCGTCGCGCACTTTTTCCGCAGCCTTGCGCTTGGCTTTCTGCCAGGTTTCGCTACCCAGTTTGTGCAGCGGCGCCAGTTCTTCGTCGGCACCGGAGTAGCGGCTGATCAGGTGCAGGCTGGCGACCGGCACATACAGCTTGGCGCCATCTCCATACTCGAGTGTCAGAAATTCTGCCTGCTGGCCGTCAATATCCAGGCTTTGCAGTCCTTTATAGCGGCCCACGCCGTGATCGATATGAACCACCGGTGCACCGATACGTAGTTCCGCCAGATTCTTGACCGCGTTGTCGGCGTCTTCCTTGGCCTTGCGGCGTCGGCGCTGCTGCAGCACCCGGTCGCCGAACAGCTGTGGTTCTGCAATCAGGTTCAGGTCCGGGTCGTCCAGTACCATGCCTTGATCGATCGGTGACACGGTGATCGCATACGGATCGTCGCTGTCGAGGAAGTCCTGCCAGCAATATATGGTTTTCGGTTTCAGTCGAATACCGCTTAGCAGCTCCAGCAGGGCTTCGCGGCGACCACCGCTTTCCGCACAGAACAGCACGCGGCCTTTGTATTCCATTAAATAGGCTTCGAGCGCTTTCAGCGGTTGCTCGGACTTTCCGTTCACCGGCAGGCTCGGGGGTTGGGTGGTGGCGAAGTTGTAGTTGCCTTCCGCCTCCGGCAGCGTTTCATTGGAGAAAAAGGCGCGCGGCAGGCTTTTCAGTGCGCCGTAGAATTCGTCGATATTCAGAAGTACCTGGCGTGGCTCCAGTATCGGCCGGGTCAGATCACCACGGCGGCTCTGGTAGCGGTTTTCCGCTTCCCGCCAGAAGGATTCCACCGGCTGTTGCAGATCGCCCTGGATAAATACCTGGCTGTTGTCCGGGAGGTAATCGAACAGGCTCGCGCACTTGTCAAAAAACAGCGGCAGATAATATTCGATCCCCGCCGGGGCGATTCCGGCGCTGATGTCCTGATAAATAGAGACCGGGCCCGGGTCGCAATCAAACTGGCCGTGCCAGCGCTCGAGGAATTTTGCCAGCGCCGGTTTGTGCATGGGGAATTCACGCGCGGGCAGCAGATGGATCTGCTCGACCTTGTCGACGGTACGCTGGTCCTCGGGATCGAAGGTGCGAAGAGACTCGATTTCATCGTCGAACAGGTCGATACGGTAGGGCAGGTTGCTGCCCATGGGGAAGATATCCATCAGTGAGCCGCGCACCGCAAACTCCCCGTGTTCGTATACGGTGTCGACGCAGTGGTAGCCCGCCTGTTCGAGTAATTTGCGCTGGGCATTGAGGTCAAACTTCTGCCCCTCGCTGAGAATCAGTGCGTTGCCGGCCACGTAATCCTTCGGCGCCAGTCGGTGGAGCAGGGTACTGATTGGCACAATAACGATACCGCTGCCCATTTGGGGCAACTGATACAGGGTGGCCAGCCGGTCCGAGATAATATCCTGGTGTGGGGAGAAGGTGTCGTAGGGGAGGATTTCCCAGTCCGGGAACTGGAAAATTTTCAGCTCGCCGTTGCGGCCGCCGGCATCGCTATCTCGCCGCGGCTTGTTAAAAAATTTCAGCTGCACCTCAAGTTGATGCGCTTCCTGGCTGTTGCGCGCGATCAGCAGAGTGGGTGCGGTGCTGGCGCGCGCGGCATTCAGGATCGCGAGTGCGGCGCCTGCGCCGTGCAGCTGACCCCAGAATTGTCGGTCATTCTGGCTGCGAAATGCGGGTGGGGACAAAGGGGGGAACTGACTCATCTTTCCTTATAATTCCGTGCTTTCTGACCAGTGCCGGCCGGGGAGGAGGCGTATTGTAGCGGCGAACCGTGACCGTTGCAGGTTTGGGGTTCAAAGGGTTGGAATTCACGCAATCCCGGGGTCGTGTTGCGCACCGATGAAAGCCAGGTTTAGCCCGCTGACAAATGTAGTTTAACTACAGTTTTTAGGCTGTTTTTTGCGCTGTTGCGCGGCCTCAGGTGAATCCACATAATTCGCCCGCCTTCGGGGCAGAGACAGAATTTTGAGCCATTCTTGGTGGTGTGCTCGATGAATTTCTCCGTCCCGGGCAAGCCCCAAATTCTACTTTGCAGAGGTGTCTGACTGTGACTCAGAAGCGACCGAAGCCCGCTGACTTTTTCAAGGACTGGAAAGCGCGTGAAGCGCTGGCGGAATCCATGATTCCGATGATTGGTAAGCTCAACCGGGAAAGTAATGTCGGCATTTATATGTACGGCCAAAACCTGGTGAACCGCTCCGTGCTCAGCATCATGAAGGCGCACCGCTTTGTGCGTCAGGTGGAGGAGAACGAGCTGTCTGAGTTTGAGACCTATCCAGTGCTTGAGGCCATCTGCAAGCTGGAGCTGGGCCCGGTGCATATCGACCTGGGCACTCTGACCAACAAGTACATGCGCGACCAGCGCGGCCTGTCCATCGAGGATTTTGTGCGTGAAGAGCTGGCGGACGCTTCCGGCGCTGGCAAGCCTCTGCCGCAGTCTCAGGACGTGGTGATCTACGGTTTCGGGCGTATCGGTCGCCTGGTGGCACGCCTGCTGATCGAGAAGGCGGGTAGTGGTGATGTGCTGCGTTTGCGGGCCATCGTACTGCGCAAGGGCAAGGCGGATAACGATCTGGTCAAGCGCGCCTCACTGTTGCGTCGCGACTCGGTGCACGGCGCGTTCAATGGCACCATCCGTGTGGACGAAGAGACCAACACCCTGATCTGTAATGGCAATGAAGTGAAGGTAATTTACGCCAACTCCCCGCAGGAAGTGGATTACACCCAGCACGGTATCAACAATGCCTTGATTGTCGACAGTACCGGTGTGTGGCGCGATGAAGAAGGCCTGTCCCAGCACCTGGAGAGCAAGGGCGCGGCGAAAGTGCTGCTCACTGCGCCGGGCAAGGGCGACCTGAAAAACATCGTATACGGTATCAACAACGGCGACATCACCCCGGACGACAAGATCCTTTCGGCCGCATCCTGTACCACCAACGCCATCGTCCCGGTACTGAAAGCGATGATGGACAAGTACGGTGTTGAGCACGGCCACGTGGAAACCGTACACGCCTACACCAACGACCAGAACCTGATCGACAACTATCACAAGGGTGAGCGCCGCGGTCGTTCCGCCGCTCTCAATATGGTGTTGACCGAGACCGGTGCTGCCAAGGCGGTCTCCAAGGCGTTGCCGGAGCTGAAGGGTAAGCTTACCGGTAACGCCATCCGCGTGCCGACCCCGAACGTGTCCATGGCGATCCTGAATCTGCGCCTGGGCAAGGAGACCACCAAGGAAGAGCTGAACGACTACATGCGCGATGTGGCGTTGCACTCGCCACTGCGCCAGCAGATCGACTTCACCAACTCCCCGGAAGTGGTGTCCAGTGACTTCGTGGGCTCCCGTCGCGCCTGTGTGTTCGATTCCATCGCCACCATTGTCGATGGTGACAGCGCGGTACTCTACTGCTGGTACGACAATGAATTCGGCTACAGCTGTCAGGTAGTGCGCTGCCTGGAAGATATGGCCGGGGTTCGTTACGAGCTGTTCCCGAAGAAGGACTGAGCGGGCAATCCGCATCAGTGGGGGTAATCGGCAGGGCCGCTGGTCAGGCAGATTAATCCCGCGCCACCCCCGGCGGTCCGGCCGGTGGTGGCGCCTCCAACTAAAGTCGTTGTTTTTTCAGCAAAAATTTCCTCATCTTCGGGCTATTTGGCCCTATCTGCTCTGGTAAACCCCACCTCCCATCCTTATAATGCGCGCGATTTTGCGGGGCTGCTGTGCGCCGGGAATTCTTGCGCAAAGATTGCGGGTTGCGAAGGCAATTGCGGATCTTTGCTTCCCGGACTGTGAGTGACTTCTTCTTATACCTGATAGGTGCCGACCGGCCAGACATGCCGGGACCAGTGGCCGTCGACGTGTGGCTGCTCTTTTCGCGGTCCACCTCAAGGCTTGTGTCAGGCTCTCCAAGGCTTAAGCCCCCGCACCGGGTTTCCTTTTCTTCCGGGCCCAAAAGGTCCAGAAATTTTTAAAACCTACTAAATCTACCAACTTAGAACTAGGCACAGGCGTATGAGAAAGATCCGTCGGGGATTGGATTTACCCATATCCGGCGCGCCCGAGCAGGTCATCTATGATGGCCCTGCAGCCAAAACTGTTGCGGTGATTGGTCCCGATTACAACGGGATGAAGCCCACCATGGCGGTTGCGGAAGGGGATAGCGTCAAACTCGGACAATTGCTGTTCACAGACAAGAAGACAGACGGTGTGCGCTACACCGCCCCGGCCGCAGGCCGCGTGGTTGCAGTCAACCGCGGTGTTCGCCGTGTGCTGCAGTCGGTCGTGATCGAGGTGGAAGGGGACGAGGCAGAGCAGTTCGCCAGCTACAGCGCTGACCAGCTTGCCACCCTGACTGCTGAGCAGGTACGCGTGAACCTGGTGGAGTCCGGCCTATGGACCGCCCTGCGTACCCGCCCATTCAGTAAGGTGCCGGCCCTTGATGCCCAGCCTTCTGCCTTGTTTATCAATGCCATGGATACCAATCCGCTGGCGGCGGACCCGATCGTGGTCATTGCCGAGCAGCGCGATGCATTCGCCCAGGGTGTTGAGATTCTGTCCAAGCTCGCCGACAAGACCTTTGTCTGTACCGCGCCGGACGCCGATATCCCGGTGCCCAGTGCTGCAAATATTCAGCGCGAAGCCTTTGCGGGCCCGCATCCCGCCGGCCTTTCCGGTACCCACATCCATTACCTTCACCCGGTGAAGCCTGGTCGTCAGGTCTGGACCATCGGCTACCAGGACGTGATTGCCGTAGGCAAACTGTTTGAAACCGGCAGACTTTACGCCGATCGTGTGATAGCCCTGGGTGGCCCGCGTGTGACCAAGCCGCGTCTGCTGCGCACCCGTCTGGGCGCGGATCTGACAGCGCTGGTCGCTGGTGAGACTGAGGGGAGCGATAACCGCGTTATCTCCGGCTCCGTATTCGGTGGTCGCACCGCAGCTGGTCCTTTGGCCTATCTCGGTCGTTACCACAACCAGGTGAGTGTGCTGGAAGAGGGCCGTGAGCGCCCGATGTTCCACTACTTCACTCCCGGTGCGAACCGCTTTTCCGTGCTGCCGATCTATATCAGCCGTTTTATGAAGAGCAAGCGTTTCAATTTCACCACCAGCACCAACGGTTCCGAGCGCGCACTGATGCCCATCGGGACCTACGAGCGTGTGGTGCCCCTGGATATCCTGCCGACTCAGCTGCTGCGTGCGCTGATCGTAGGCGATACCCAGGTTGCCCAGCAATTGGGTGCTCTCGAACTGGACGAAGAAGATCTGGCGCTGTGTACCTTTGTGTGCCCGGGCAAGTACGACTTCGGCACCATTTTGCGGGACAACCTCACCCGTATTGAGAAGGAGGGTTAAGGATGTTGCGTAAACTACTCGACTCCATGGAGCCGCATTTCCATAAAGGCGGCAAATACGAAAAATGGTATGCCCTGTACGAAGCGATCGACACAGGTCTCTTCCAGCCTGCAGACCGCACCAAGGCCACCGCACACGTGCGCGACGGTATCGACCTGAAGCGCATCATGATCACCGTGTGGGCCTGTGCCATGATTCCGATGTTCTACGGTATGTGGAACGTGGGTTTCCAGGCCAACACCATCATTGCTGGCATGGAAAACGTGGACCTGAGCGGATGGCGTCACGCCATCATCGGCGCACTGTCCAGCTACGATGCCAATAGCGCCTGGGATAACCTGATCCACGGTGCCATGTACTTCCTTCCTATCTACGCGGTGACCTTCATCGTCGGTGGTATCTGGGAAGTGCTGTTCGCGGCGGTTCGCGGCCACGAAGTGAACGAAGGCTTCTTCGTAACCTCCATCCTGTTCGCGCTGACCTGTCCGCCGGACCTGCCCCTGTGGATGGTGGCGATGGGTATCAGCTTCGGTGTGGTGATCGGTAAGGAAGTGTTCGGTGGTACCGGCAAAAACTTCCTCAACCCGGCGCTTACCGGCCGTGCCTTCCTGTTCTTCGCCTATCCGGCGGCCATGTCCGGTGACACCGTATGGACGGCGGTGGATGGCTACACCGGCGCTACCGCGCTGTCTGTACTGGCGAGTGAAGGTCTCCAGAACGGCGCCGTAGGTGTGCCGGCAGGTCAATTGACCTGGATGGACGCCTTCCTGGGCAATATGCAGGGTTCCATTGGTGAGACTTCCACCCTGGCCATGCTGATTGCCGGTGTGATCCTGATCGGTATGAAGATTGCCAGCTGGCGTATCGTTGCCGGTACTCTGCTGGGCATGATGGCCACCGCCACCATGTTCAACTTCATCGGTTCTGAAACCAACCCGATGTTCGGTGTGCCCTGGTACTGGCACCTGGTGGTAGGCGGCTTCGCCTTTGGTCTGATCTTCATGACCACTGACCCGGTGTCTGCTGCCATGACCGACGCCGGCCGCTGGTGGTACGGCATCCTCATCGGCGTGATGTGTGTATTGATCCGCGTGGTGAACCCGGCATTCCCGGAAGGCATGATGCTGGCGATCCTGTTCGCCAACCTGTTCGCGCCGCTGTTTGACCACTTCGTTGTGCAGTCCCATATCAAACGGAGGTTGGCACGTGGCTAATAAAGATTCAGTAAAAGGTACTCTGATTGTTGCGCTGGTACTGTGTATCGTCTGTTCCGTGGTGGTCTCCACTGCGGCGGTGATGCTCAAGCCCACGCAGGAAGCCAACGCCGCGTTGGACATGAAGAAGAACGTACTGTTGGCCGGTGGCCTGATCGAGCCGGATCAGACCAGTCGCAAGGCGATCGAAGAGGCCTTCGACAACGTCACCATCAAGTATGTGGATCTGCGCACTGGCAAGTTCACTGACGAAGCGCCGGCAGGTGGCAGCGGTCGCGCTGCAGCCAAAATCGCCAGCGCCAGTGAGAAGCTGCCGGCGGACCAGGACACCGCAAAGATCATTCGCCGTGAGAACACCAAAGAGGTGTATCTGGTGGAAGAAAACGGTGAAATGCAGCGCATCATCCTGCCTGTTCGCGGCTATGGCCTATGGGGTCAGCTGTACGGCTTCCTCGCTCTGGAAAAAGACCTCAACACCGTTGCCGGTCTGGGTTTTTACGAGCACAAGGAAACACCGGGGCTGGGTGGTGAAGTGGACAACCCGCGCTGGAAATCCCAGTGGGAAGGGAAAGAAGTCTACGATGCAGACGGCAGCGTTGATCTGACCGTCGTAAAAGGCAGTGTGGACCCCAGCAGCCCGAATGCCGAACACCAGGTAGACGGTCTGTCTGGTGCGACCCTGACCAGTAAAGGTGTCGATAACCTGATCAAGTTCTGGCTTGGCAGCGACGGTTACGGTCCCTTCCTGAAAAACCTTAAAGCAGGGGAGGCATAAGCATGAGCAAGAAATTAAAAGATACTCTGCTGGAGCCGGTATTCAACAATAACCCCATTGCACTGCAGATCCTCGGTATCTGTTCCGCACTGGCGGTAACCAGCTCGCTGCAAGTGACGCTGGTAATGTGTATCGCATTGACCACGGTTGTGGCGTTCTCCAACACCGCGGTCTCCCTGATCCGCAAGCAGATTCCAAACAGCATCCGGATCATCGTGCAGATGACCGTGATTGCCTCGCTGGTAATTCTGGTTGACCAGGTATTGAAAGCCTACGCCTACGATATCTCCAAGCAGCTCTCGGTATTCGTTGGTCTGATTATCACCAACTGCATCGTAATGGGCCGCGCGGAAGCCTTCGCCATGAAGCACGGTCCCAAAGACAGCTTCTTCGACGGTGTCGGCAACGGCCTGGGTTACAGTGTGATCCTGATCGGTCTCGCGTTTATCCGTGAACTCTTCGGCGCGGGCAAACTGTTCGGTGTGGAAATCCTGCAAACCGTGAACAACGGTGGCTGGTACGTACCGAACGGCATGCTGCTGCTGCCGCCAAGCGCCTTCTTCCTGATCGGTCTGTTTATCTGGGCAATTCGCGCCTGGAAGCCGGAGCAGGTGGAAGAGGACGAGTTCAAGATTGCGCCCAACTCCAAAATGCCGTTGGCGCAACAGGAGGCCTGATCGATGGAACATTTTATTTCTCTCATCATCCGCGCCGTTTTCGTAGAAAACATGGCGCTGGCCTTCTTCCTCGGGATGTGTACCTTCCTCGCGGTATCCAAGAAGGTCGAAGCGGCGATTGGTCTCGGTGTTGCGGTAATCGTAGTACTGACCATCACCGTTCCCGTTAACAACCTGATTTACACCTACCTGCTGAAAGACGGTGCGCTGGCCTGGGCCGGTTATCCGGAAGTGGATCTGAGCTTCCTCGGTCTGCTGTCTTACATCGGCGTAATTGCAGCACTGGTACAGATCCTGGAAATGTTCCTGGATAAATACGTACCGGCGCTCTACAACGCCCTGGGTGTATTCCTGCCGCTGATTACCGTGAACTGCGCCATCATGGGTGCTTCTCTGTTCATGGTGGAGCGCGAATACAATTTTGGTGAAAGTGTTGCCTACGGCTTCGGTGCCGGTCTCGGCTGGGCGCTGGCGATTGCTGCTCTGGCGGGTATCCGCGAGCGCATGAAGTACAGCGACGTACCGAACGGTCTGAAAGGCCTGGGTATCACCTTCATTACCGTTGGTCTCATGTCGCTGGGCTTCATGTCCTTCGGCGGCATCGACATCTAAGCGGGGAGGTTGAATAACATGGAATTAACGGATATTTATTTCGGCGTCGGCATGTTCACCGTGATCGTGATCGCGCTGGTAGCCATCATTCTGGTTGCCCGCTCACGTCTAGTGAACACCGGTGACGTCAACATCCTGGTAAACGGTGAAAAAACACTCACCGTACCTGCCGGCGGTAAACTGCTGCAGACCCTGGCAGCTAACAATCTGTTCCTGGCTTCTGCCTGTGGTGGTGGCGGCTCCTGCGCGCAGTGTGTGTGTGTGGTAGAAGAGGGGGGCGGTGACATGCTGCCCACCGAAGCTGCCCACTTCACTCCGCGTGAAGCGAAGGAAGGCAAGCGCCTCTCCTGTCAGGTTGCTGTTAAGCAGGACATGAAAATTGAAGTGCCGGAAGAAGTGTTTGGTGTGAAGCAGTGGGAGTGCACTGTGGAATCCAACCCGAACGTGGCCACCTTCATTAAAGAGCTGACCCTGAAGCTGCCGGAAGGCGAAAACGTAGACTTCCGCGCAGGCGGTTACGTTCAGCTGGAAGCGCCGCCTCACCACGTAAAATTCTCCGATTTCGATATCGAAGAAGAGTACCGTGGCGACTGGGAGCACTTCGGCTTCTTTAAGCTGGAGTCCAAGGTCACCGAGCCAGTGGTTCGCGCCTACTCCATGGCGAACTATCCGGAAGAGAAGGGCGTTGTTAAGTTCAACATCCGTATCGCGACTCCGCCGCCGCGCACCGAAGGTATTCCGCCGGGCCAGATGTCTTCCTACGTCTTCAATCTGAAGCCGGGCGACAAAATGCGTGTATACGGTCCTTTCGGCGAATTCTTCGCCAAAGATACCGACAACGAAATGGTCTTCATTGGTGGTGGTGCCGGTATGGCGCCGATGCGTTCGCACATCTTTGACCAGCTCAAGCGACTGCACTCCACCCGTAAGATCAGCTTCTGGTACGGCGCGCGCTCCCTGCGCGAGATGTTCTACGAAGACGATTACAACGGTCTGCAGGAAGAGTTTGATAACTTCCAGTGGCACATCGCTTTGTCTGATCCGCAACCGGAAGACAACTGGGAAGGCTACACCGGCTTCATCCACAATGTGGTGTACGAGAACTATCTGAAGGACCACCCGGCACCGGAAGACTGTGAGTACTACATGTGTGGGCCGCCCATGATGAACGCGGCAGTGATCAACATGCTGAAGAACCTGGGCGTTGAGGATGAGAACATCCTGCTCGACGACTTCGGTGGCTGATCACCCATGATTGGAAGTGACACCACATCCACGAAAGCAGGGCCGATGAATTCGGCCCTGTTTTTGTTTGTGCATCGCGGGTTTTCGTGTCGAGCCAAAGCTGCGCTGCTAATGGTCTTACTGTTTGCGCTGTCCGGGTGCAGCCAGGAAAAGACCGTCTGGAAGCTCTCCGGCCCCACTATGGGGACCGCCTACCACGTCACCGTGGTGGATGCGCCCGGCGTGCTGGATCAGGCAGAATTGCAGGCAATGATCGATGGGGAGCTGGCCGCGGTGAATCAGGAAATGTCCACCTACATTCCCGAATCCGAGCTGATGCGCTTCAATCGCGGCCCGGTGTCTCAGCCGGTGGCAATTTCGCCCAACCTGGCGCTGGTGATCGGTCAGGCGTTGGAGATCTATCGCAATAGCGGTGGCGCGTTTGATGTCACGGTTGGCCCACTGGTAAACCTGTGGGGCTTTGGACCCCAACCTGAACCCGAAACGATACCCGCGGCAGAAGAAATCGACGCGCTGCGTGCAGAGATCGGCTCCGATGCGCTGACCCTCGAGGGGCAACAGCTCAGCCGCAGTCGCCCGGTTCAGATCGATCTGTCGGCCATCGCCAAGGGCCATGGCGTAGATCGTGTGGCCGATCTGCTGACTGCGCAGGGAATCGAGAATTACCTGGTGGAGGTCGGTGGCGAGCTGCGCACCGCGGGCGTCAATCCCGCCGGGCGGGTGTGGCGGATCGGTGTCGAGCGGCCATCCGCAGGGCAGGTGGTCCAGAAGCCGATTCAGGTGGCGGACAAGGGCATTGCCACCTCGGGTGATTACCGCAACTACTACGAGCGGGATGGTAAACGCTATGCGCACACCATTGATCCCCGTACCGGCAGGCCGGTAGAGCACCGCCTTGCGTCGGTAACCGTGATCGCGGATACCTGTGCAATGGCCGACGGCTACGCCACAGCGCTCAATGTGATGGGGGCTGAGGCTGCGTTAAAATTGGCAGAAGAGCTGCAATTGGCGGTTTTCCTGCTGGTCAAGACCGATTCCGGGTTTGAAGAGCGCGTCAGTAGCGCTTTTGCGCCCTATCTAGCAAATCAGGCTGAAAGTCAGGGGAGGTAACCGTGACTATTTATATTCTTGCGTTCATTGTTGTACTGTTGGTCATTACCGGTATGGCGCTGGGGGCCATTGTCCAGAACAAGCCCCTCAAGGGTTCCTGTGGTGGTCTGAACAAGATCGGCATGAAGAAAGACTGCGATATCTGCGGTGGTGACGACGACGAATGCGAGAAAGAGCAGGAACGTCAGCGCCAGGCCGCTCTGGCCAAGGCTGCGTCAACGGATCTCGCTTACGATGCAACCGCAAAAGGTAAGTCGGACCAGTAAACGGCTGCTCAGTGGCGCCTGCGCAAATTATGGCCGTACACATTCGGATGGAGAAGAGCGCTGCCCGTCGGTCGTGCTCCCGATAACAAACGAAAATTAAAATCAAGACAGTACTTCAATGGCAGATTCCAAATACGATCTGGTAGTGATTGGCTCCGGCCCCGCCGGAGAAGCCGCGGCCATGAGCGCCGCTAAAAAGGGCCTGCGCTCCGCAGTAATCGAGCGCAGCGTAGCGGTTGGCGGCAACTGCACCCACAAGGGCACTATTCCTTCCAAGGCACTGCGCCACTCGGTAAAGCAGTTGATGCGTTACAACACCCAAAGCGTGTTTCGTGCACTGGGTGAGCCCCGCCGCCTCACCTTTCCGCAGGTTATGCGTACGGTGAACAAGGTCATCAACCATCAGGTGGAGATGCACACCAGTTTTTATGCGCGCAATCGTGTAGATCTGATCATCGGTGATGCCAAGTTTCTCGATGCCAACCGGGTGGAAGTGCAGTTGGCCGATGGTGCCAAGGAAATTATTACCGCGGAAAAATTCGTCGTGGCCACTGGCTCTCGCCCCTATCGGCCAGCGGACGTGGACTTTGACCACCCGCGGGTATACGACAGTGACACCATCCTGGATATGGAGCACACCCCACAGGCGATCATTATTTATGGTGCCGGTGTTATCGGTTGTGAGTACGCGTCCATCTTTGCTGCGCTCGGTATCAAGGTCGACCTGATCAACAGCCGTGAGCATCTGCTGGAATTCCTCGACGACGAAATTTCCGATGCGCTCAGTTATCACCTGCGGGATATGGGCGTCACCGTTCGCCACCGGGAGGAGTACGCCAAGGTAACCGGCAGTGATCGCGGCGTGGTGATGGAAATGCAATCCGGCAAGCGTATTTCGGCCGATGCCCTGCTGTGGTGTAACGGCCGCTCCGGTAACACCTCGAGCCTCGGCCTGGAGAACGTGGGGCTGGAAGCCAACCACCGTGGCCAGCTCGCGGTAGACGAGCATTACTGTACGTCTGTTGAGAATATTTTTGCGGTGGGTGACGTGATCGGCTGGCCGAGCCTGGCATCGGCATCCTATGATCAGGGGCGCGCGGTAGCGGCAGCGATTGTCGGCCGTGGGCACCGCGTGATCGAAGACGCGCCCACCGGTATTTATACCCTGCCGGAAATTTCTTCCGTCGGTAAAACTGAATCGGAACTGACCAGTGCCAAGGTGCCATACGAAGTAGGGCGCGCGCTGTTCAAGCATACCGCACGGGCACAGATTTCTGGCGAGCGTGTGGGCATGCTGAAGATTCTGTTCCACATCGAGACCCACGAAATTTTGGGTATCCACTGCTTTGGTGCGGAGGCCGCGGAAATCGTCCATATTGGCCAGGCGATCATGAAGCAACCGGCGCCGAACAACAGTATCGATTTCTTCGTCAATACCACCTTTAATTATCCCACCATGGCGGAAGCGTATCGCAGTGCTGCGCTGGATGGGCTCAATCGGGTAATGCGACTGTGACAGAACCATCGGCAGATGAGTTTCGCAAGCTGATGGAGGGCGTCTTTGAACAGGTGCCCTTTGTCCGCGAAATTGGACTCAAACTGCATGATTTCAATTTTGCCGAACAGACTCTGTCGGCAAAATTTCCACGCACCCCGAAATTGATTGGAAACCACTATCACAATATCCTGCACGGTGGCGTGATCGCCACGGCGCTGGATACCGTAGGTGGCTTTACCGCGATGGTGGCGGCCTATCATCGTATGGGGGGCGCCATTGACTGGGAAGAAAAAGTCCAGCGGCTCACGCGCCTGGGCACCGTGGACATGCGTGTGGACTACCTCAAGCCCGGTCGTGGTGAAGAGTTTATCTGTGCGGGATCGATTCTGCGGGTAGGCAACAAACTGGTGGTCAGTCGTATGGAATTGCACAATGAGAAGCAGGAACTTATTTCAACAGGTACCGCGACCTTCCTGTACTGATTGATCGGGCTCGGCATGTGAACATAAAAAACGCGCTGACTGAAAAGTGAGCGCGTTTTTTTGTGCCCGTGGGGCAGTTTCGCCGATTCAACCCCGATGCTTGGCAACGGTGTGCAATACGCGGTCGTACTCGAAATAGACGAAGAAGTCGGCGTACTCCCAGCGGGTAATTGCTGGCTCGCCCACCGGGCCCTGAATGTTGAGCGGTTCACCGAATTCTTCTGTGACTTTTTCCTGCTTTTTGCCGCGCAGGTGATCAGCCTCTGCAGCGTAACCCTGTTCGCCAACGGGAACCTCGACGGTGTCTGCCTGGGTAAATGCGGCGCCTGACAGGGCGGCACAGGTCAGGCTGGCGAGTGTCAGCGTGCGCATGCGATTGCTTGAGAACATTGGGGCTCTCCGGTCTGATTATTGGAATCGGATAATGGACGTTGCCACGATTAAACCAGATATTCTGCCCAAACACGCGGCATTCTTCACGTTTTTCATGTGCCGTGCTGCCCGACGTCTTATCCCGCCGGCTCCAGCCCTGTGCTAGGCTGAATCTCGAACAGGGATAACCGGACAGTCACGGATGAGGTTTGCACACTTCTTCACCAGTGGTGGCCTGCTGGTCGGCACCATCTTTTTCGCGCTCTCGCTGACGCCCTCACTGATTCCGCGAGAGGGTGTCACTCAGGGGGTGATCTCCGGGGTTGCACTGGCGGCAGGCTACGGTGTGGGTGTTTTTCTGACGTGGTTGTGGCGGTTTCTGGAACTGCCTTCGCTGAGTGACAGAACCCGCACCCGGCTGCGCTGGGTGGTCAGCGGGGCGTGTCTGCTACTCGCAGTGGGATTCCTATGGCGGGCCGCCCACTGGCAGAATTCCGTACGCGCATTGATGGGAATGGAAGAGGCGCCTGGCGTCCGCCCCATAGTGATTGCGATGGTGGCGGTACTGCTGTTTCTGGTACTGCTGCTGATCGCCAAGGCATTTCGGTGCTTGTTTTATTTCCTTGCCGCCCGCTTCCAGCACCGGGTGCCCCGACGGATTGCGGGGCTGCTGGCATTGTGCGGCGCTTTTGCGCTGTTCTGGGCAGTGTTCAACAAGCTACTGATTAAAGAGGTGCTGCACCGGGTTGATGGTATCTATCAGCGTCTGGACGCCAGCGAAGCCCCGGATCTGCCGGCACCCACCGGTGCGCTGGCGCCGGGCGGTCCGGATTCTCTGGTGCGCTGGCAGGATATGGGCCATCAGGGGCGACGCTATCTGTCTCTCCGCCCGAGGGCGAAGGATATCGCCGAAGTTACCGGCGACGCCAAGGATCCCGTCCGGGTCTATGTAGGGTTGAACGCCGCCGATACCCCCGCTCAGCGCGCCAAGCTCGCTCTGGATGAACTTAAGCGGGTAGGGGGCTTCGAGCGCTCCTACCTGATTCTGATCACACCCACCGGTACCGGCTGGGTCGACCCGGGTGCCATCAATTCTGTGGAATATCTGTTGGGTGGCGACGTCGCCAGTGTCGCCGCCCAGTACTCATATCTGCCAAGCCCGATCGCTCTGATGACCCAGGATGCCTACGGTCGCGAGACAGCGCGGGCGGCTTTTGAGGAAATCTATGGGTACTGGCGCAAGTTACCTCACAGCTCCCGTCCCAAGTTGTACCTGTTCGGCCTGAGCCTAGGTGCGCTCAACTCCGATCGCTCCTTTGATTTTTACGACATTATCGATGACCCCTTCCACGGTGCCCTGTGGGTTGGGCCGCCATTTCGCAGCGATACCTGGCGTATGGTGACCGCAGAGCGGGACAAGGGCTCGCCTGTCTGGCTACCCGAATTTCGCGGGGGGGCTGTGGTACGCTTCGGCAATCACTTTGAGGGCTACAACCGCGGGGACGCCAACTGGGGCCACTTCCGTATTGCCTACTTGCAGCACGGCAGCGACCCCATTGTGTTCTTTGATCCAAACGCGGCCTACCGCGAACCGGCCTGGATGAAAGGCACTCGCGCGCGGGATGTGTCCCCGGATCTGCATTGGTACCCGATTGTGACCATGCTGCAATTGGCAATGGATATGCACGCTGGGCTCGCCCCGATGGGGTACGGGCACAGCTATGCGCCGCAAGACTATGTGCGTGCGTGGCACCAGTTACTGGCCGTACCCGGTTGGGACAAGGCAAAAATCGAACAACTCAATAAACATCTATCAAAATGGAATCCTCGTTGAGTTATGTCGTCCAAACCTGAGTGCTTCCGACCTGGTATCGGGGCGGCGCATCCGGCTCTAAATACTTGGATTTCTTGGCGTTTTTCCGCTTAAATCACCGTCATGATAAAACCTGTTCCTCTCTATATCGGCCTGCGCTACGTGGCCGCCCGCCGGCGCCAGCAGTTTATTTCCTTTATCAATGGTTTCTCCCTATTGGGTATGGCTCTGGGGGTCTTCGCGCTGATCGTGGTGACTTCGGTCATGAACGGTTTCGATCGAGAGTTGAAAACCCGAATCCTGTCAGTCGTGCCCCATGGGTTTGTGGAGCAGAAAGGCGGCCTCGAAGATTGGCCAGCCATCGCCACTCAATTGCGCGCGCAACCGCATGTGCAGGCCGCCAGTCCATTTGTACGCGGCTTCGCACTGCTTGGTGCCAACAATCAATCCCAGGGGGTGGAGTTTCAGGGCGTCGACCCGGTGGCGCTACGGGAAGTTTCCGCGGTGGGCGAGCATATGCTGGTAGGCAGCCTGGATGGGCTGGAGTCGCGCAGCTACAACATCGTGCTCGGGCGTATTCTCGCGCGTCAGCTGGGTGTCATGCCTGGCGACAGTGTCATTCTTACGCTGCCGGATGTCGTGATTACCCCCGCCGGTATTTTCCCCCGCACCAAGCGTTTTACCGTTGCCGGTGTTTTCTCCGTGGGCGCTCAGGTGGACCAGAATATGGCGCTTATGCACTTGCAAGATGCCGCGCGCCTGCTGCGGATGCCCGGAAAAGTCCAGGGGCTGCAGCTCAAGTTTGATGATATGAACAACGCCCTCGGTCGTGTGCAAGGGTATGCCTCAAACCTCGGGGAGGGGTTTACCGGCGAAGACTGGAGCCACTCCCAGGGCAGTCTGTTCCAGGCGGTCAAAATGGAAAAGACCGTGGTCACCCTGATGCTGATGATCATCGTCGCTGTGGCGGCCTTCAATATTGTTTCCGCACTGGTGTTGATGGTGGCGGACAAGCGTTCAGATATCGCCGTACTGCGTACCCTCGGGTTGACTTCACGTCAGATCATGGCGGTATTCGTGGTGCAGGGCAGTGCCATCGGCATTATCGGTGCGCTGGCTGGCGGACTGCTGGGCACCCTGATTGCGCTGAATCTAACGGATATCGTGTCCTGGATTGAGCAGGTGATTGGTGCGCAGATTTTTGATCCGCGGGTCTTTTTCGTCAGCTTCCTGCCATCGGAATTCCGACTGGGGGACGCCATTACGGTGTTGAGTGCCGCGATCATCATGAGTCTGCTGGCAACCCTGTTCCCAGCGTGGCGCGCCGCACAGATCGCCCCGGCAGAAGCGCTGCGCTACGAGTAACCGCTGTAGTGTCTGGTGGATGCGCTGCGCTTATCCGCCCTGAAACGACGAAAGCACCAAAACCGTAGGGTGGATAAGCGCAGCGCATCCACCAACTGGAAATGAATATAAGATGAATAGCCAAGTGGAAATACACCCGGAAGAATCGACCCCGTACCCGGCCGCTGATGTGGTACTGGCCTGCCGACAGCTTTCCAAATCCTACCGGCAGGGCGCCAATGAACTGGCGGTGCTGCGGGGGGTGGAATTGCAGGTTCCCAAGGGGGAGCGTCTTGCCATTGTTGGTGCATCCGGTTCCGGTAAATCGACGCTGCTCAATTTGCTTGGTGGCCTGGATACACCCACCTCTGGTGAAGTCTGGGTGGGTGGCAAGAACCTGGCGGCGCTCAATGCCAACGAGCGTGGCTGGCTGCGCAACAGCAGTCTCGGTTTTGTCTATCAGTTTCACCACCTGCTGAATGAATTCAACGCGCTGGAAAATGTGGCCATGCCACTGCTGATTGGCAAACAGTCAGTGTCGGAAGCCCGTGCGGCAGCCACGGAAATGCTGCAGGCCGTTGGCCTCGGAGAGCGCCTGGATCACAAGCCCGCGCAACTGTCCGGTGGGGAGCGTCAGCGTGTGGCCATTGCCCGCGCGCTGGTGGCGCGTCCCGCCTGTGTATTGATGGATGAGCCCACCGGCAATCTCGACCGTGCGACCGCTCAGGAAATTCACAAGCTGATGGATCGTTTAAACAGCGAAACCGGCATCAGCTTTGTCATCGTCACCCACGACCCGGATCTGGCCGGTGCGTTGGATCGCTGTCTGCATCTGGTAGATGGCGAGCTGGTGGAAGACTGGAAGCCGAGCGACGGCGTTTAAGGAAAATAATGTTCAAACCTTTACCTGCCTTTATCGGTCTGCGGTACGCAGGCGCCCAGCGCAGCGACGAAGACTCCGCCGGTCTGGTGTCGTTTATATCCGGCCTTTCCATGATCGGGCTGATTCTCGGTGTGGCATTGATGGTCATTGTCATGTCGGTGATGAACGGGTTTGACCGCGAGTTGCGCGAGCGGATTCTCGGCATCATGCCCCATGCCACCGTCTACAACACCAACCCGGATATCAACTGGACCGCGGTACGGGACCAGATTGCCGCTGCCGACGGTATTACCGCCGCCGCGGAAGTGTGGCAGGTGAATGGGCTTGCAAAAAGCGGATTGGAAGTAACACCGTTGCTGGTGCAGGGTGTAAATCCGGAAACTATCGTCAATGTGTCGACGATCGGCGACTTTTTACAGCCGGGTAGTTTTGCTGCACTGACCAGTGACCCCGCCGAGCCCGGCATAATTCTCGGTAAAGGCATTGCCGATAAACTGGAAATCGGTGTGGGCGAGCAACTGTCTGTAATCGTGCCCCAGAGTGCCAGTGGGAATAGTGGCGGTCGTTCCGCAGCACAACTTGCCGGTTTTAAGGTTGTCGATATTTTCCATTCCGGTACCGCACTGGATCATTCCCTGGCCATTGTGGACTGGGCGCAGGCGCAATCCCTCGCCGGTGGGGCAGGGGGAGCCGGTGTGCAGATGCGAATGCAGGATATGCTGCGTTCCTTCTCCGTATTCCAGAGCCTGCTGCATCAACTCCCGGTCGAGGGCTATTACGGCAACGACTGGACTGGTACCCACGGCAATCTTTACCAGGCGATCCAGATGTCGCGCAATCTCGTGAGTCTGTTGGTCTTCCTGATTATTGCGATTGCTGCATTTAACGTAGTTTCCACTCTGGTAATGGTGGTGATCGACAAGCATGGCGATATCGCAATTCTGCGTACCATGGGGGCGAGTACCAAGGAGATTCTGCTGACGTTCGTCAGTCAGGGTGCTTTGGTTGGTCTGGTGGGTGTGCTGGTGGGCGGTGCGCTCGGTGTGCTTGGCTCACTGGTGGTCACCGATGCGGTAGCGGGGCTGGAGTCCCTGTTTGGTATTCAGTTCCTCAAGTCCGATGTGTATCCGGTAGATTATCTTCCATCTGAGTTGCAGTGGGGTGATGTGGCACTGGTGGTCGGTGCCGGCTTCCTGCTGAGCCTGATTGCAACGCTCTATCCCGCGCTTCAGGCAAGTCGCGTGCAGCCAGCGGCCGCACTGCGACAGGACTTCTAATATGTCATGCCGGACTGGGTCCGGCATCCAGAGAATCGAAGTACTGGCTCCCGGGGCAAGCCCGGGATGACGAAAATGCCCCCGTGGCCGGGGGCACATTATTTACTGATGATCTACCCAGAAATCGTGAACAACCACTTCACCGTAGTTGTCCGGATGATCGGTGTAGTCACCTTCCTCTTTGGGATTACTCTGGGTGTAGTTGCCAATCTTGAAGTAGGCATCTCCGTAGTCCAGATCCATCACATAATCGTTGGAACCGTCTTTTACAAGATACTGGCTTGCATTACCTGACAGGAATGCTTCATTCAAATTGCCATCTTCGCTGTAGTAGACGTAGTGCTTGCCATCCACAACCTCAAAGATCACCTCGTGACGGGTGCCGAGCTTGTAGTCCTCTTTAATAGTGACATTGCTTCTCAGCTTGCCACCATTAAAGCTCAGGAACAGATGCTCGCCCTCCAGACGTACAACCAGAGAATCGTCAATGCCCTCGTCCTTGTTGCCGTGGATCTGTGTGGCAACCAGCTCATCCTTCACGATCGGCAGATGGGTAATCGCCTGATCCACATATACGATGTGCTGGCCGTCTGTGGTCCAGTAAATATCCTTGCTGCCATCGGCCACACGCTCGCGAAGCTCTGAGCGAATGTTATCCGAGTTCGGCGTAGTGCCATTGTTACTGCGAACCGGTGCGCGGAAAACCATACCGTCGCCGGCTTCGTTCAGGAAGAAATACTCATTGTTGGGCTCACCACACAGAGTCTTGTCTTCCCCACCGTCGGGGTAAGTGATTTTCCACTGGTTGCAGTTTTCCATCAGGTCAGATGGAACGGTTGCGGAGCCGGAAGAACCACCGCTGCTGCCACCGGACGAACTGCCTGAAGAGCTGGAAGAGCCACCGGAAGAGCTACTGGACGAACTTCCACCAGAGCTGGAGCCGGAATCATTGTCTCCATCGTGTGACACTTCCAGGTTGTAGAAGGAAACCTGCGCGTAGTCGTCGCTGTCACCACCATTGTTCTGGTTGTAGTTACCGGCTTTAAAGTAGAACCAGTCATCGTTGTATTCTTCGGCCCAGAAAACGGTTTGGCGCGCCCAGGTACCATCGGACTTGGTCACGGTTACCGTCATTTCACGGCCTTCCACATTGACCTCGTAGCCAAATTTCTCACCCAGGGCAATACCGTCTTCCACCGGTTCCACCGTAGAGGTCAGACCATACTTGTCGGTATCGGACTCACCAAACAGCGGGATGAATACTTCAGTATCGGAGTCTTCATAGGCCATATAGACCCAGCCTTTGGTGTGGCCCGGTAGTTTGCGGTAATACAGTTTGAAGGGCTCGTGATCCGAGGCGTGAATCTGGCCAACAATCACACGACCCACACGCCACTCGGAATCGGAGTCGTATGTGTCGGATACCCGGTCTACAGAAACCGTGGCCTTCATGTTGCCGTCCACAGCGCCCGCGGCGTTGCGGTCGGAGCTGGAGGCGGTGGAAATGACCCAGTTATTGCCGAGATTGGTAGTGCCTGCACTTTCGTTCAGCATCTCACGCAACTCGGTGCGGGAGTAAGAGGAGGTGGAGGTAGAACCGCCGTTATTCGGGCACTGAAATACCATGGCGCCGGTGTCGCGGTCGGTATAAAACTCATCGGCACTTACTTCTGGTGGGAACTTTTCATCGGCATCCGGATAAGTGATTTTCCAGTTGCTCAAATCAAAGTTTTCATCAGGGTCTGCGGAAGGATCCAGATTGGCCAACGGCAGAGTGCCATCGGTACCGTAAACGAGACAGCCCACAGTAACACTGTCGCCGGAGCTGGAGGTATCGCAATCGGAGGAACCACCACTGCTACCGCCGCTGCTTCCGCTTCCGCTGCTGCCACCGCTGCTGCTACTGCTGCTCCCACCGCCGATCGGGTCGGAGTGACCGTTGTCTTCACTGATGCGGATCTCAGACAGCGAGTTCCAGGAGCTATCGCTGTTTCCATAACCGAGATAGCGTACATAGCGCGCTTCGGTTTCAAACAGTGAGAAGCTTTCCCAGGAAGCCGTGTCGCCGCTGCTTACACCGCCGGAAAGAACGGTTTGCCAGCTGGAAGTGTCATCACTGGTCTGGATGTCAAATGAAAAGCTGCGCTCGTCGCCTTTGTGAAAGGCGATGTCAACACTGCCGATTGTCTGGCTTTTGCCGAGGTCCAGCTGCAGCCACTGGCCACTGCCATCGGCAGACCAGCGAGTTTCCAGGTCATCATCCAGGACGTTGGCCGCGATGTTTTCCGCTTCGCTACCACTGGCGGTTGCGACTATCTCGGGTACACAGGCAGTACAGCCGGGATCTTCAATTTCATCACCGGGATCATCAGAACCGCTGCCGCCGGTAGTGAGGATATCGACTTCGCTGATACTGTTCCAAGCGTTGGCCGAATTACCGTAGCCAACAATGCGTACATAGCGCGCGTAGGAGTCGGAAACTTCGACACCTTGCAGCTCGTCAGAGCTGTAGGGCTGCTCATCGTCGTACACGGTTTTCCAGTTACTTCCGTCAATGGAAGTCTGAATCGTAATGGTACTTGTACGCTCATCACCTTTGAAAAAGGCAATTTCCAGCGAGTCGACGGTGTAGTACTTACCCAGATCATACTGGATCCATTGACCCTCACCTTCGGCTGACCAGCGAGTGGATAAATTATTGTCGAGCGTATTTTCGGGCTTGTTCCCGTCGTGGCTCGAAGCAGTAACATTTACTGGTTCTACGATTTGGCTCATCGCTGCTTGTGAAGCAAACACTAGAGCCGCCGTTGCCAATTTTGTTGGCAACCATTTTCGCGCGTTCATTTTTGATTCCCTTTGGGTTTTTTTAGCGCGCACAATCCCACCGATGAACGCTCAGGTTCACCTATGAAATGTGACGCAATTGTTTTATGGAGAAATTTTTACAAACTGCGAAACCACATTTGTGGCTTTTGTAAAAACGATCAAGTCAGCTCAGGATGGATTCGAGTGGCTTAATCGCTGGCTACATTAGTGAAGTGAAAAAACCTTCGTCAATGAAAATTCTGACAAATTCTCTGAATTGGTTGACCAGTTGGTAAGAAAGGTGACTCGCGTCTAATAAATGGTTTTTTTCGGGGAAATACATCAAATATTAATTGGGAGGATAGTACCAAGTGGGTGCGTGGGACTGGTCGTTTACGAGCACTGGTAAAACGGCGGGAAATAAAAAATTGAGACCTAGTTCGTAAAACGGGTGAGAAGGGGTATCCCGGGCTGAGCCCGGGATACGGAAAAAGTGCCCCCGCTACGCGGGGGGCACGTCACTTACTGGTGGTCAATCCAGTAATCATAAACAACTACTTCACCGTAGTTGTCCGGGTGATCCGCCAGATCTCCTTCGCGATCAGCATTACTCTGCGTGTAATTACCGATCTTGAAGTAGGCGTCCCCGTAACTGCGATCCATCACATAGTCGTTGGAACCGTCACGCACCAGGTACTGGTCGGCATTGCCAGATAGGAAGGCGTTGGCAAGGTTGCCGTCTTCGCTGTAATAGGCGTAGTGCCGGCCATCCACTACTTCGAAAATAATTTCGTGAGTGGTGCCCAGCTGGTAGCCGGTTTTGATGGTGAGATCATCCCGCAGTTTGCCGCCGTTAAAGCTCAGGAACAGGTGATCGCCTTCCAGTCGCAAGACCATAGCGTCATCGATACCTTCACTTTTATTGCCGTGAATCTGCGTTGCTACCAGGTGATCTTTCACCATCGGCAGATGGGTGATTGCCTGCTTCACGTACACGATGTGTTGACCATCGGTGGTCCAGTAAACATCCTTGCTGCCGTCGGGCTCACGCTCACGCAGCTCCGAACGGATGTAGCTGGAGTTTGGCGTGGTGCCGTTGTCGGTACGAATCGGAGCGTAAAACACCATACCGTCGCCCGCATCGTTTACGTAGAAGTACTCGTTGTTGGGCTCGCCGCACAAGGTTTTATCTTCTTCACCGGTGGGGTAGGTGATCTTCCACTGGTTACAGTTTTCCATCAGGTCAGACGGAACAGAACCGGAACCGGAAGAGGAGCCACCAGAGGAACCGCCGGAAGAGCTGCCAGAAGAACTACTGGAAGAACCGCCGCCAGAACTGGAGCTGGAAGAGCCGCTATCGCCGTCGTGGGTAACCTCAAAGTTGTAGAAGGAAACCTGGGCGTAATCGTCGCTGTCGCCACCATTGTTCTGGTTGTAGGAACCGGCTTTAAAGTAGAACCAGTCGTCGTTGTACTCTTCAGCCCAGAAAATGGTCTGACGTGCCCAAGTGCCATCGGCTTTGGTCACTGTCACGGTCATTTCACGGCCTTCGACGTTGACCTCATAGCCCCACTTCTCGCCAAGTTCGATACCGTCTTCTACCGGCTCAACGGTAGAGGTCAGGCCGTACTCGTTGGTGCCGGATTCACCAAACAATGGAATAAAGATTTCCGTATCGGAATCTTCATAGGCCATGTATACCCAACCCTTGGTGTGCCCAGGCAGTTTGCGGTAGTACACCTTGAACGGCTCGTTGTCAGACGCATGAATCTGACCGACAACAACGCGGCCCACACGCCACTCAGAACCGGAGTCGTAGGTGTCGGACACGCGGTCTACAGAGATGGTGGCTTTCATATTGCCATTCACGCCCGCAGCAGCGCTCTGGTCAGAGCTGGAAGCGGTGGAAATTACCCAGTTGTTGCCCAAGCTGGTGGTTCCCGCACTCTGGTTCAACATCTCACGCAGTTCACTGCGGGAATACGATGAGTTGGAGGTGGAACCGCCGTTGTTGGGGCACTGGAATACCATGGCGCCAGTTGCCGGATCGGTGTAGAACTCATTCGCACTGACCTGCGGCGGGTACTCCTCACTGGCATCCGGATAGGTGATTTTCCATTTACTCAGATCAAAGTTTTCATCGGGATCGGCGGATGGGTCCAGGTTGGCCAGAGGCAGAGTGCCACCAGAGCCATACTCCAGGCAGCCCACAGTCACACTGCTTCCGGTGCTGGAAGTTTCACAGTTCCCGGAGCCACCGCTGCTGCTGCCACCGCTGCTACTACTGCTGCTTCCACCGCCCACTGGATCGGTGTTGCCGTTCTCTTCACTGACGTTCATTTCAGTTAGTGAGTTCCAGGAGTTTGAGCTGTTGCCGTAACCCACGTAGCGCACGTAGCGCGCTTCGGTTTCAAACAGAGAGAAGTTTTCCAGCGCAGTGGAATTACCACTGCTGACACCGCCGTAAAGTACGGTTTCCCAAACGGAACCATCGTCACTGGTCTGGATATCGAACGACGAGGTGCGCTGATCTCCCTTGTAGAATGCAATATTTGCACTGCCCACTACCTGCGACTGACCCAGGTCTAGTTGCAGCCACTGGCCACTGCCATCTGCGGACCAGCGGGTGCCCAGGTCATCGTCCAGGACATTTTCCGGACCGTTGCCGTCATCGCTGCTCGCAGTGGCGACCACCGCAGGCTCACAGGCCGGGCACCCGGGATCGCCCGGATCACCGGGGTCATCTTCGGAGGTGGTAATGTCCACTTCACTGATACTGTTCCAGTCGTTAGAACTGTTGCCGTAACCCACAATGCGCACGTAACGCGCGCTGCTATCAGTCACATCAAATGTCTGCAACGCGGCGGTGCTGGAAGGCTGATCGCCGGAGAAAACCGTCTGCCAGCTACTGCCGTCGGCAGAGGTCTGAATATCCAGTGTCGCGGTTCTCTGATCGCCTTTGTGCAAAGCAATTTGAAGCGCTTCGACGGTGTAACTGGTTCCGAGGTCATATCGGATCCACTGTCCGTCACCCTGCGCGGACCAGCGTGTAGAGAGGTTGTTGTCGAGAGTATTTTCAGGTGTGTTGCCATCATCGCTAGACGCAGTGACACCCACAGGATCAGCAGCAAAACTCACTGTCGCTTGCGAAGCAAGCAACAGCGCAGCCGCCAATTTCATAGGCGAGTATTTCTGCACATTCATTACATAATTCCTTGCATTATTGTTTTTCACAGCGCGCACGAACCCACGGACAAGCTTTTGGAGGAAGCTCGCCTAGAGAGTGTGCCGCGCGATGAAATTCATTAAAGAAATTATTACAAACTACGAAACCACGAATGTGGTCATTGCAATAACGATCAAGCCAATAGTTATTATGTGGATAAGGCCTGATCGATATTTACATTACTGAAACGAAAAATCGTTCGTCAATTAAAATCCCGAGAAATTGAAATAATTGGTTGACCAGTTCGACTTTTTCGAGAACTACGTCAAAATCATGATACTTTTTCCGAATAAAATTCTGTTTGAGTGGCGGTGAATATTTAATGGAAACAAGTCAGAAGAAAGGGACGTTCGGGTGGAAAAGGAGGGGAATAAGAAAACAATGTGTGACGCGGGGCGGAGGTGCGAGAGTAAATCTGTGACTGTTTTTCAGCTTTGGTCGAGTTGGGATTTACGTTGAGCGAGGCGCGCTTTCCAACGCTTCACCACTTGCCAGCGCCAGATGGCCTGCATCGCAAAGTACGCGGCGGTGGCAAAGAAGATCGCGAAAATCAGGGAGCCGGAAAACAACGGCAACCAGATACGCCCGACTTCTTCCGTAAGCCACTCCCAGGACAGCTCGATCTTGAATTGCATGGGCGGGGTGCCGAGTATCCATGCGCCAAGCTTGTAAGCGCTATAGAAAATCGCCGGCATGGTGACCGGGTTGCTGATCCATACCAGAGCCATGGACAGCGGCAGATTACAGCGGAACCACAGCGCCAGCAGTGCGGCGATCAGCATCTGGCCGGGGAGGGGGAGGAAGCTGGTAAAGATCCCAACGGCAAAGGCCACCGACACCGAATGGCGGTTCAGGTGGAACAGGTTGGGGTCGTGCAGCAGGGTGCCAAGGAACTTCAGGCCGTTATTGGCGCGCACCTGTTCGGGAGTTGGCAGCCAGCGCCTGATAATACTCTTAGGCATGATGTCGTTCTGCTCGGTACTCTCGAAATTGGGTCCGGTCGGGTCACCGGTACTACATAAGCGGCGGATCTGGTGTTCAATTGCCGATACTTTATAAGGATAGAGTGTTCAGCATAGATTCCGCTGGCGCGGCCCTGGGCCGGCGCGGGCGCTATTATGCCCATATCGCTATTTCAAGACTACCATTCCTGGCCCGAACCCCACGAAGTACCCGGGTTCCGCTCTAATCCCTCCAGATCCGTCCTTATTGTCGGCAAGTTCAGCTCTAAAGTCAGTGACCTGCGAGTCAGTCGCTAAATGACAAAATGTTGACACAATTTGCGGTTGACGCGGAAAAGGTGGGCAAATATCCTGCTTCAAACTAAAAAGTGTCGACAATCTTGGTCGGCATATACCGGCACTCGAATCGGGATAGTGATGACGATGGAATCCGCCAAACACCAGCCGAGCGACACGTCCGGCCTCGCGGCATCAGCGCGACAAGGGGAAGCATCCAACGCACCCGCGGGCAAACCCGCCCGCGGTACTCAGAGCCTGGCTGACCGACTGTTCCTGTCACTGCGTAAAGATATCGTCGAAGGTCGAATTGCCGCGGGCAGCAAGATCAGCGAACCGGAGCTGGCCCGTCGCTTCGACGCCAGCCGTGGCAGCCTGCGGGAAGCGCTGATGCGTTTGGAGTCCCTCAGCCTGATCGAGCGCAAGGTCAATGTGGGCGCACGGGTAGTGGAACTCACCGAGCGCGGCCTGCTGGAAATCTACGACGTGCGCGAGGCCCTGGAAGGCATGGCCTGCCGCCTTGCCGCTGAGAACCGCAGCGAAGAAGACCTGGTGGAACTGCGCCAGATGCTCAACCGCCACGAACAGCAGGAAGAACTGAAGAAGGGCACCGCCTACTACCAGCCGGAAGGGGATTTCGACTTTCACTTCCGGATTGTGCAGGCGTCGCACAATGATCTGCTGATCGACACCCTGTGTAACAAACTCTATTACCGCGTGCGCATGTACCGCTATCAGCTCGGCATGGCCAGCCCCCGCGCGCACCGCGCCTTCCGCGAACACAGCCACATCATCGAAGCCATCGAAGCAGGGGATGGTGAACTGGCAGAAATCCTGATGCGCCGCCATATCCGTGCGTCGCGCAGCAATATCGAAAACAAGCTTTCCCAGCAGAATTAACGCGAAAATTACCAGAGAAGAGGCAGTTATGAGCAGACCAGAATCCGCCGGCGCACGCTTCCGTCAGGCCCTGAAAGACAACCAGCCACTGCAGGTTGTCGGCACCATCAACGCCTACACCGCCATCATGGCGGAGCGTATCGGCCATCAGGCCATCTACCTGTCTGGCGCCGGTGTGGCCAATGCCTCCTACGGTCTGCCGGACTTGGGCATGACCAGCCTGGATAACGTGCTGGAAGACGTACGCCGCATCACCGCCGCCACCCACCTGCCGCTGCTGGTAGATATCGACACCGGCTGGGGTGGTGCATTCAATATCGCGCGTACCATCAAAGAAATGATCCGCGCCGGCGCCGCTGCGGTACATATCGAAGATCAGGTAGCCCAGAAGCGCTGCGGCCACCGTCCGAACAAAGAGATCGTCTCCAAAGAGGAAATGGTCGACCGCATCAAGGCCGCAGTAGATGCCCGCGATGACGACGATTTCTTCATCATGGCCCGCACCGATTCCTTCGCACAGGAAGGACTGGAAGCCGCCATCGACCGCGCCCAGGCCTGCATCGAAGCCGGCGCCGACGGCATCTTCGCCGAAGCCGTGACCGAACTCGAACACTACCGCGCCTTTAAAGACGCATTGAACGTCCCGATCCTCGCCAACATCACCGAATTTGGTAAAACCAAGCTGTACAACAAAGCCGAGCTGGGCGAGTCCGGTGCCGACATGGTCCTCTACCCGCTGTCCGCCTTCCGGGCCATGAACAAGGCCGCGGAAAACGTCTACACCAGCATCCTGCAAAACGGCGACCAGCAGGCGGTTGTCGACACCATGCAGACCCGCGCGGAACTCTACGACTACCTGAACTACCACGAGTTTGAAGACAAGCTCGACGCACTCTTCAAGAAGTAATCGATCCACCTACCGTCATCCCGGCGCATGCCGGGATCCAGAGCGGAGGCAGACAAGAACCACCAACCTGGATGCCGGATCAAGTCAGAGGTCGTCGACAGGCACCGAACTGGTTCCCGGCATTCGCCGGCATGACGAACAACAAACCCAGCGTCATCCCGGGCTCGATCCGGGATCCAGTCAGAGGTCGTCGACAGGCACCGAACTGGATACCGGCATGCGCCGGCATGACGAACAACAAACCCAGCGTCATCCCGGGCTCGACCCGGGATCCAGCCAGAGGTTGTCGACAGGCACCGAACTGGATACCGGCATACGCCGGCATGACGAACCAAAAACGCAAACTGATAGGGGAATTAGAGATGGCAGAGAAAAAAGTTGGCGGAGCAGGCTTGCGCGGCCAGGTAGCCGGTAAAACCGCACTGTCCACCGTAGGCGTATCCGGCTCCGGCCTGACCTACTGCGGTTACGACGTAAAAGACCTGGCAGAAAACTGCGAGTTCGAAGAAGTCGCCTATCTGATCTTCAACGGCGAACTGCCCACCCAGGCCCAGTTAAACGACTACAAGGGCACCCTGAAAACCATGCGCGGCCTGCCCGTAGCCCTCCGCGAAGTGCTCGAGCGCATCCCCGCTGACGCACACCCCATGGACGTGATGCGCACCGGCTGTTCCATGCTCGGTAATCTGGAAGGCGAAGAGTCCTTCGACCAGCAGCAGGACCGCGCCAACCGTCTCCTGGCTGCATTCCCATCCATCATCTGTTACTGGTACCGATACAGCCACGAGGGCGTGCGCATCGAAACCGAAACCGATGACGACTCCATCGGCGGCCACTTCCTGCACATGCTGCGCGGCGAAAAGCCCAACGACCTGCACGCACAGGTAATGAACGTCTCCCTGATCCTGTACGCAGAGCACGAGTTCAACGCCTCCACCTTCACCGCGCGCGTATGTGCCTCCACCCTGTCTGACCTGTTCAGCTGCATCACCGGCGCCATCGGCTCCCTGCGCGGCCCGCTACACGGCGGCGCCAACGAAGCCGCCATGGAACTGATCGAGCGTTTCTCTTCTGCCGACGAAGCAGAAAAAGAACTGATGGGCATGCTCGAGCGTAAAGAAAAGATCATGGGCTTCGGCCACGCGGTCTACACCGAATCCGACCCGCGCAACGCCATCATCAAGCAGTGGTCCGAGAAACTGGCCGCCGATGTTGGCGACGACGTACTGTACCCGGTATCCGTACGCTGCGAAGAAGTCATGTGGCGCGAGAAGAAGCTGTTCTGTAACGCCGACTTCTTCCACGCGTCCGCCTACCACTTCATGGGTATTCCCACCAAGCTGTTCACCCCGATTTTCGTGATGAGCCGCGTAACCGGCTGGGCCGCCCACGTATTCGAACAGCGCGCCGACAACCGCATCATCCGCCCAAGCGCGGAATACACCGGCCCGGAACTGCGCAAGGTAACCCCAATTTCCGATCGCTAATTTGTACCCCGTCATTCCGGCGCATGCCGGAATCCAGCTCCCCTGAACCACCAGCGGGCACTGGATCCCGGACCAAGTCCGGGATGACGAAAGAAATGCCCATCATTCCGGCCTTCCCGTCATTCCGGCGAAGGCCGGAATCCAGCTCCCCCAAACGCGGGCACTGGATCCCGGATCAAGTCCGGGATGACGGGTAAAGAACATCAAGCACCAATCAACCCGAACGGGTGATATACGATGAACACCGAATACCGCAAAAAACTTCCCGGCACAGACCTCGATTATTTCGACACCCGCGAAGCCGTCGAAAACATCCAGCCGGGCAGCTACGAAAAACTCCCGTACACCTCCCGCATCCTCGCGGAGAACCTGGTACGCCGCTGCGAACCCGAAAACCTCACCGCAGCCCTGAAACAGATCATCGAGCGCAAACGGGACCTCGACTTCCCCTGGTTCCCCGCGCGCGTCGTCTGCCACGATATTCTCGGCCAGACCGCACTGGTGGACCTCGCCGGCCTGCGCGATGCGATCGCAGAGAAGGGCGGTGACCCCGCCAAAGTAAACCCGGTGGTGCCCACCCAGTTGATCGTCGACCACTCCCTGGCTGTCGAACACCCCGGTTTTGAAGAAAACGCGTTTGAGAAAAATCGCGCCGTGGAAGAGCGCCGCAACGAAGACCGCTTCCACTTCATCAACTGGACCAAAACCGCGTTTGAAAACGTCGACGTCATCCCGCCCGGCAACGGCATCATGCATCAGATCAACCTGGAGAAAATGTCTCCGGTGGTGCAGAAAAAAGAGGGCCCAGACGGAAGCACAGTGGTATTCCCGGATACCTGCGTCGGCACCGACAGCCACACCCCGATGGTGGATGCGCTCGGCGTAATCTCCGTAGGTGTGGGCGGTTTAGAGGCCGAAAGCGTGATGCTCGGCCGCGCCTCCTACATGCGCCTGCCCGACATCGTCGGCGTCGAGCTGACCGGCACACTGCGCCCCGGCATCACCGGTACCGACATGGTTCTGGCCCTGACCGAATTCCTGCGTCGCGAGCGCGTAGTAGGTGCGTATCTCGAATTCTTCGGCGAAGGCGCCTCCAGCCTGAGCCTGGGCGACCGCGCCACCATTGCCAACATGACCCCGGAATACGGTGCCACCGCCGGCATGTTCGCCATCGACGAACAGACTATCGACTACCTGAAGCTCACCGGCCGCGATGACGAGCAGGTAGCCCTGGTAGAAAAGTTCGCGAAAGAAACCGGCCTCTGGGCAGATAGCCTGAAGAATGCTGAATACGAGCGCGTACTCAAATTCGACCTCTCTGCTGTAGGCCGCAACCTCGCAGGCCCTTCCAACCCGCACGCACTGCTGCCGGTCTCCGAACTGGCGAACCGCGGTATTGCCAAAGAGTGGGAAGAGAAAGAAGGCGAGATGCCGGACGGTGCGGTGATCATCGCCGCGATTACCAGCTGCACCAACACCAGCAATCCGCGCAATATGATTGCCGCAGGCCTGATCGCGCGCAACGCCAACAAGCTCGGCCTGACCCGCAAGCCCTGGGTAAAAACCTCCCTGGCACCGGGTTCCAAGACCGTAAAAATGTACTTGGAAGAAGCCGACCTGCTGCCGGAACTGCAGCAACAGGGCTTCGACGTGGTCGCTTTTGCCTGCACTACCTGTAACGGCATGAGCGGCGCACTGGACCCGAAAATCCAGAAAGAAGTGATCGATCGCGACCTGTACGCCACCGCCGTACTGTCCGGCAACCGCAACTTCGACGGTCGTATCCATCCCTACGCTAAGCAGGCCTTCCTGGCTTCGCCGCCCTTGGTCGTTGCCTACGCCATCGCCGGCACCATCCGCTTCGATATCGAGAAAGATGTACTGGGCCACGACAAAGACGGTAACCCGGTGACCCTGAAAGATATCTGGCCGAGCGACGAAGAGATCGACGCGATCGTCAAACAGAGCGTGAAGCCCGAGCAGTTCCGCGAGGTCTACATCCCGATGTTCGATCTCAATAAAGCGGAAGCAGAGAAGGGCGAGCCGCTGTACCACTGGCGCCCACAGAGCACCTACATCCGCCGCCCGCCATACTGGGAAGGCGCACTCGCCGGTGAGCGTACATTGAAAGGCATGCGCCCGCTGGCAGTACTCGGTGACAACATCACTACCGATCACCTGTCGCCGTCCAACGCGATCCTGGCCAGCAGCGCCGCCGGTGAATACCTGGCGAAAATGGGCCTGCCGGAAGAGGACTTCAACTCCTACGCAACCCACCGCGGCGACCACCTCACTGCCCAGCGCGCCACCTTCGCCAACCCGAAACTGTTGAACGAAATGGTGCGCGATGAAAGCGGTGCCGTGAAACAGGGCTCTCTCGCCCGCGTGGAGCCGGAAGGCAAAGTCACCCGCATGTGGGAAGCCATCGAAACCTACATGGACCGCAAGCAGCCGCTGATCATTATCGCCGGCGCCGACTACGGCCAGGGCTCCTCCCGCGACTGGGCGGCGAAGGGCGTGCGCCTCGCCGGTGTCGAAGCCATCGTGGCCGAAGGCTTCGAACGCATTCACCGCACCAACCTCATCGGCATGGGTGTGCTGCCTTTGGAGTTCCAGCCGGGTACTACGCGCGAGACTCTGGGCATCGACGGTACCGAAACCTTCGACGTAATCGGCGAGCGCACCCCAGGCACAACACTCACACTTCTCATTCACCGCAAAGACGGCGAAACCATAGAAGTACCGGTGAAATGCCGCCTGGATACCGCCGAAGAAGTCTCCATCTACGACGCCGGCGGCGTACTGCAACGCTTCGCCAACGACTTCCTCGAAGCCGAAGCAAACGCCTAAACCAAACCCTCGTCATCCCGGACACGATCCGGGATCCAGAATACCTCGTCATGCCGGACTTGATCCGGCATCCAGTAAAAACCCTCGTCATACCGGACTCGATCCGGTATCCAGAGGATCGAAGCACTGGACCTCGGGGCAAGTCCGGGATGGCGAAAGAACCAAACCGTAGGGCGGATAAGCGCAGCGCATCCGCCATTTTCGCGAGAAGCAAAATGAAATTCGCCCCCCAAATACGTATCCCAGCCACCTACATGCGCGGCGGCACCAGCAAAGGCGTCTTCTTCCGCCTCCAAGACCTCCCCGAATCCGCTCAAACCCCAGGCCAAGCAAGAGACAACTTCCTGCTCCGCGTAATCGGCAGCCCCGACCCCTACGGCAAACAGACCGACGGCATGGGCGGAGCCACCTCCAGCACCAGCAAAACCGTCATCCTGTCCAAAAGCGAGCAGCCGAGTCACGACGTGGATTACCTGTTCGGCCAGGTCTCCATCGACAAGCCGTTCGTAGACTGGTCCGGCAACTGCGGCAACCTCACCGCCGCCGTCGGTGCCTTCGCCATCAACAGCGGTTTTGTCGATGCGGCGCGGGTTCCAGAGAATGGCATCTGCACCGTGCGCATCTGGCAGGCCAACATCAAGAAAACCATCATCGCCCACGTCCCCATCACCAATGGGGAAGTGCAGGAGACCGGTGATTTCGAACTGGACGGCGTCACCTTCCCGGCGGCCGAAGTGCAGATCGAATTCATGGACCCGGCGGATGGGGACGGAGCAATGTTCCCCACCGGCAACCTGATGGACGATCTGGAAGTGCCCGGCGTCGGCACCCTTAAAGCCACCATGATTAACGCAGGCATCCCGACCATTTTCGTCAACGCCGCGGATATCGGTTACACCGGCACCGAACTGCAGGAGGCCATCAACGGTGACGACAAGGCCCTGGCCATGTTCGAAACCATCCGCGCCCACGGCGCGCTGAAGATGGGCCTGATCGAAAAGGTAGAAGAGGCAGCCGCTCGCCAGCATACCCCCAAGGTCGCGTTCGTCGCGGCACCCAAGGGCTATATCGCCTCTAGTGGCAAAGAAGTGGCTGCGGGTGATATCGACTTGCTGGTGCGTGCCCTGTCCATGGGCAAACTGCACCACGCCATGATGGGCACCGCGGCAGTGGCCATCGGCACCGCCGCCGCCATCCCCGGCACACTGGTAAATCTGGCCGCGGGGGGAGGGGAGCGCAATGCCGTGACCTTCGGTCATCCGTCCGGCACCTTGCGGGTCGGTGCGGAAGCAGAAATCGCCAATGGGCAGTGGACTGCTACCAAGGCCATTATGAGTCGCAGTGCGAGGATTTTGATGGAGGGGTGGGTGCGGGTGCCTGGGAGCACTTTTTAGTGCGAGTTCAGGAACCGCCGCAAAACGGTGCATACTGTTTGAACAAGCAGTGAAAGTCGAAATAGCGAGTCAAAATTTGGGCTCGCTTTTTTTGTGCCGAATTTCTTATTGTCCCTTAGCTATAAAGGGCTATGTGCACTCTCCGTTGGATAGAATTTGGCGTGAAAATCACCCGACTAAAGATAAGTGATTGACTCAATTCGTATTTGAAATACGATCGAATACAGTTCTACGAAAAATTAAAAAATCTTGTAGAGCATGATATGTGAATGTATTAATGAATAGTTTGGTGGGTAATTCGGTGAGAGTTTGGGTGTATAGCAGGGTCCTCTTTGCCCTTGCACCGAACTGCCAAGACCGTAAAAGCGTAAGGAGAGATCGCGGATTTACAATGTTCAGATAGAGCGAGCTACAAGTCGGGCTCGCTTTTTTGTTTCTCCAGTCTATTCCGCGAAACTTGAATAATTCGATATTGGCTGCTGTTCCATCAGCAGGTGCTAATGCTTTGAAAATAAAATAGTAATAATGCAGTAGATTTTATTCGCTGTGATTAATAGAACCGTTAGTTGCAATATTGAATAGATGCTCACGTGAAGGCTGACACGAGACGAGATCGGCCGCCAAAATAGACTAATAGTAATTTTCTCAGGGGGATATAGTGATCAATATTAGAATGTGGGCACCCAAGGTTGTGGTGGGGTTACTTTTTTGTTTCTGGGTCGGCGAAATTTTTGCGCAAATTCCGCCCAACTCTCGGCGCTTTCAGATCAATGACTATTACGGCCCCGACGGAAGTGGTGGATATGAGCTCTATCGAGCGCATGGATTTGCTTTACAGAGCGCAGACAATATAAAAACGAAAATATTTCTACTGCCATTGGTTGAAGCACGAACCAACGCGATTGAATTCTACGACGACGATGGTTTCCTATATGACCCAGCCGATAGTCCGAAGCAGCTCGCACGTTCCATTAGCATTCCGTTGGCGTTGCACCAGAAACTACCAAGTAAAGAACATACACCAGCATTTGTTAGCGCACTAAGCGACGGTATCTCTGTGACCAACTATATGTACCCGAGTGCGAAAGCACCTAACGGTATGTCTCTAATTTATCCCCCTGCGCAAGGCCTGGCTCCCCAGTTGCATCAAGCAAACATGGAAAGAGACAGGCTCTTCGCCGAACAACAAAAAATGATCGAGCAGTTTGATAACTATGCGCCGGAGCTTGTAAACCTCTTGGAGCTAGAAATTTCGGTGCGAATTGGGTCTGAGCAAATTTCCGTTGTGTCGTACCCTCATAGCTTTATAACGATGGGTGACACGCTGTCTGTCGCGGTTGAAAACCCCTCAATGTATGAGCAGAACAGAATCCGACAAGGCAAGATGGATGTGCTGGTCGCCTACAAATTCCGTGATGCTAAGACCTCCACCATTTCAGCGCGCTTCGATGCGAAGCGGATTGTCAATAGATTTCTTCGCGAGGTTCAACAGTCTTCAGTGAAAAAGAAGTCGTCTGGTTGGCAGTTTCTCGGATTTGGATCCCGCCGCAGTACCCTAAAAACAGCCTTCAATCAGAGTGTGGATAGTCAGTTTAAAGGTTCAACATCCGAGTCGACTACGATTGAAATGTTTGATGCTGACGACAGCATGATTGAACAGTTCGAGGCGGACTTCTTCCCGGAGCTAAGTCGCCAATCAGTGATAGAGAACCATCTCGAAGCGGCCCGAATTGCTGCGGCATCTGGAAATGAAAAGCTTCGCGATCTGCACTTGAAGTACGCCGATGCGGTTGAAAATAGTAACCCCGATCTGGAAGTGGATGTGGCGGATGCCGTGGCTTCCCTCTCTGCCGGTGATTACGCAGGGTTTTTAGCAAAAGGGGTCCGTTGGGGTGACCACCGGGCCACCGGTAATAGCTCGTTCCGCCGAGTGATAAATGAGCAAGCGGCGATTGACAAAAATAAAGCCTGGAGTCAAAGCCGGACGGTGTCGGTCCAGCGCTCATTGACGATGAAGGCTGATCGCCTGAATACGCGGGAGCAGTGGCCTGACATGGGCATTTGTGGAGTGGTCTCGTATAACTATCAGGTGCCGATCGAACGTTGGAATGGATGGCAATGGGTACAGAAGGTAGGCGTCATGCCCACATGTGTAACTGAGAATGGTCCAGCTCGCTCAGCAGGTATTATTCCTGGCATGATTGTGGCTGATTTTGATGGTGAGCTGTTCACCTCATCGTTGGAGGCGGAGGATTTTCTACGTCGCTATAAACCCGGCGATCGTGTTACGGCAAGAGTGGTTGATTTCCCGCCGGGTCGACCACCGCAGTACACAGATTACGACATCCAATTATCTGCAGGGAAGCCAATCAAACTATGAAGACCTTACGGATTACCGTTCTTACCATTTGCGCTTCGATGACCTCTTACGCAGTCACAGCCCAGGAGGTACCTCGGTGCCACGTGTATGTGGATCGCGCTGGATGGGGGGCGAGTGATGTTTCAAAAGTAGTCAAGGTGCGCTATGACAGTGCCCGTCTATGTGATACGACCCTCAAACACTATGTCTGTTACACCTATTTTGAGAGTCGAGAGGGCTGTAAGAAGGATGACGCTAGCCTGGTCGACCTCTTCTTGAAGGATGCACGCGCTGCAGGAAGAGTTGTTGATTGATGCATTGACGGTTGCTCGAGTTCTCTGGCTCTGAGTAGGATATCCGTAAGAGGGTGGGTACAGGTGCCCGGTGACTGCATTTGGTTTGGACGCCAATATTAGTGGCCGGTACAAAGTAGCGAATTTTCACAATGCGAAAAAGCGAGCCTCATTTGAAGCTCGCTTTTCTATATGCGTCAGTCGCTGATTAAATCTTAGCCGAATTACATGTTGAAACCACGATGACGGATTACTTAATCGCGACTTCAGTGGGCAAACCTGTGTCATTGACTTAAAACCGAATTCAAATACTATCTAGATCAGAAAAATTTAACGGATATATGGGAAATGTCCGTCGAAACATGGCGCCCCGTTGTGTATGGATAGAAGGCTCCGTCCTTTTTGGCAATCAATTGCCGGCGCTGATATGCCCCAGCGCTCTGTAATCGAGTTGGATATGCAAATATCAATCAAGGAAGTTCGCTTGCCTACCGCCCTAACGCACCATGTGCAGAGGGCGTTATGGCTAAACTGATTCCATCCCTCAGTTCCTGTCTGTCCAGAATGACCTCCGGCGAGAAACGCTTTGCTCGGCGCCTCGAAGCACTGCTGGAAGATGATTACCTCTGTTGGTTTGATATTCCCTTGGGGGGAAAGCGTCGCTACCCGGATTTTATAATTCTGCATCCCGCTAGGGGTATTCTTTTTTTAGAGGTCAAGGATTGGAAGGTATCCAGCATCAAACGTGTAAGCCATGCTGAAGTTGATCTTGAAACCTCCAGCGGTCGTAAAACGGTAAGTAATCCGATTGAACAGGCCAGGCAGTGCAGTTATCAAGTTTTGCAGGTACTTGAGCGCGACCCTCAGTTAAAGCAGCTGATGGGAAAATACAAGGGAAAACTGTGTTTCCCCTACGGGTATGGTGCAGTATTTTCCAATATCACTCGCAATCAAATTGAAAAAGGTATCCCAGAAGAATATCGCCAAAAGCTGCTGCCTGGGCACCTATTAATCTGCCAGGATGAAATGTCCGAAAGTGTTACGGCTGAAGAGTTCCAGGAGCGGCTATGGGGAATGTTCAATTATCAGTTTGGCAATAAACTGACGTTACCTCAGATAGATAGAGTTCGCTGGCATTTATTTCCTGAAATCCGTATTGAGGCGGCCCAGGATGATTTGTTTGGTGCGGAGGAGGCCGGTGAAGATATGCCTGAGGCCTCGTTGGCCGAAAACATGCCAGATATTGTGAAAATCATGGATATCCAGCAAGAGCAACTGGCCCGCAGTTTGGGGGATGGTCATCGGGTTGTTCACGGTGTTGCTGGTTCTGGCAAAACGTTGATTTTGGGGTATAGGTGCCTCTATCTAGCGGAGGCGTTAAATAAGCCTATCTTGGTGCTTTGTTTCAACATTACCTTGGCTGCTCGCTTACGTAGCTTTATCGCCGAAAAGGGGATAAACGATAAAGTCCAGGTTTATCACTTTCACGATTGGTGTGGCGAGCAGCTGCGAGCTTACCACGTTGATCTGATCGATATAGATGCTCCGGTTTGGGAGCGTCAAGTGCTTTCCGTGATTAAAGCCGTTGAGAAGGGGCGTATTCCCAAAGGCCAGTACGGGGCGGTGTTGATTGATGAAGGGCACGATTTTGAAGCTGAGTGGTTGACTTTAATTTCTCAAATGGTTGACCCAGAGACGGATTCGCTTCTTCTGCTGTATGACGATGCGCAGTCTATTTACAAACGGAAATCAAGCCTTGGGTTTAGCTTGTCGAGCGTGGGAATCAAGGCCCAGGGGCGGACTACGATACTTCGATTGAATTACCGTAATACCCGAGAAATCCTTGCCTTCGCGTATCAATTCGCCAAGGACTACTTTTCTCAAAATTCTGATTCCGAAATCCCTCTAGTTGAGCCTGAGGCAGCGGGTAAGAGTGGTGTTGAACCTTATGTAAAATGCGTTGAAACCCTGGAGGAGGAAATTGAGTATGCGGTACGCTGTTTGAAGGTCTGGAATAGTAAAGGGAAGGCTTGGAAGGATATGGCAGTGCTGTACCCGGGGGGCACTGCTGGGAAGCGGATGGCTGCCGCATTGAAAAGGGAGCGCATACCGTGCGCATGGCTCGCCTCCAGCGAGTATAAAAAGCGCTATGACCCAAATTTTGAAAGTGTCTGCATCATGCCGATTCCGAGTAGTAAGGGGCTGGAGTTCGATACTGTAATTATTCTTGATGCCAGCTATCGATCCAGCCACGAGGAAGATGTTGATTTGGCTGGTGATGTGCGTCGAATGTATGTTGGTTTGACACGAGCGCAGGAGCATTTACTGGTGAGCCACCACCGACGGAATGAGTTGAGCACAATGCTGTCTAGCCGAGGTCGGGTCGGGATTGAGTAATTTATGTAAGGTTATTCTGATTGGGAGAATTTGGTGCCGAAATGGTAATCTGACCCCATTTATTCTTGTTCGACTCCGAGCAAGGACGCAAGTACACAAGCCTCACGTTTCGGCAACTACTATGGGGCTACAGAATGACGCAGAGCCTGAGCCGCCGCGGAAACTGCTGAGACAATGCACCGACGGAGCGCTTCTTCAGGAGCCTTAAAACCGAGTGGGTGCCGGAAACCGGCTACAAGTCCTTTCCTGTGGCTAAACAGGGGAGCACGAGCTATATCAATGGCTACTACAGCCAAATACGTCCCTCCTATAAGTGATGGGATGCCGCCGAATGTGGCGGAAGAGAAATATTGGAATGCTTAGAACTCGGTGGCCAAAAAGAGTTGACCACTACATGTGGGTAATTCAGAACATTTTAGGTTGGGTTCATGGATAGGAAACCACTAGACACAGAAATTGATCACCACACTGCCAAATTTATCGTGGGATTTATCGCTTTGTCGCTTGCGATTTTCACAGACTTGCTGACGCCCGGGGTCAGTATTAGGTCGATTAGCCTGTCATATCATTTAACGGACAATGCCCGAAATGTATTCGTTGGCTCTCTCTGTGTTATATCGGCTTTTCTCTGGTCGTATAACGGCTACTCCTTGTTTCAAGCTGTCTTGAGTAAATTCGCAGCAATAGCTGTTGCATCTGTGGCATTTTCCCCATGTGATTGCTTTACCGGCCGGTTTGACGACGGGGTAACTAGAGAGGCCACGATGACTGGGGTTGTTCATACGATCTCAGCAATTTCAATGTTCATTATCCTCGCAATCTTTTGCTGGCTTTTTTACCTGAGGGCTAAAGAAAAGAACTCTAAGGAGGCGAAGGCTAGGGGGCTAATTTATAGAGTCTGCGCATCCGTTATGGTTGGCGCTATGGCCGTGCAGCTGCTCGATATTTTGGGGGTAGATTTTAGCGGTATTACTCAGCGGCTGACTTACTACGTCGAAGCGACTGGATTGTTTGCCTTTGGTGTTGCATGGCTGACTGCGAGCCGCATGCTGCCATTTATCACGAATGAGGATGAACGCATAAAAATTGAGCTTGCTGGAAAGTAGGAGGGAATACCCAATTCAGCCGGTTTTATCCCATCCATAAAAAGGGCGCCGAAGCGCCCAACAGAATCTGCCGAATCTTCAATGTCAGAAGGAAAATTTGTATCCCACTGACAGATTGAACATCCAGGGATCATAGATGTAATCCCCGGAATAGGACTCATAAATCGGCTCTACATTTGGTGGCGGTGGTACGTCATCCATCAGCTGCAAACGCATATCGGTCATGGATCGCGCGTAAACCGCGGCGACGTTTACCAGCCAGGCGCTCTCGCGTCCGAAATTGAAATCCATACCCACTTGCCAGGTATAACCCCAGGAAGATCCCAGATCGAAGTCGCCGCGCAGGCCGAAGTCGGCGAGGTCGTCGCGTGCTTTGCGGCTTAGGCTGCCTTCGCCGAAGTCGGTGTAGCTAACGCCACCACCGATATACGGCTGTACCATGCAGGTCTCATCCAGAGGGTAGAATTTCAGGCTTGCAGTACTAATGTCGGCGTCAAAACTGACTACATCACGAAATTCAACGTTGTCGAATCCCAGAGAGAAAAAGCCGTCCGCGTGACTGCTGGTGTGATTATCGCCGTCCATATAGGCCAGCTCGATGCCCCAGTGCTCGACAGGCTTCCACTCGAGGTTCATGTACCAACCCCATTCGGAGCCGGGATCGACGTTGGCGCGGAAGGCGTCGAAATACTGATAGGTATCATCGACAAAGCTGACTTCGTCATCGCCCGGGGACATATAGTATCCACCCACACGGACGATAAAGTCCTGTGGGTCGGAGAGGCCGAAAGCGCCGGCAGAGACTGGGGTGGAAAGCGCCAGTGCCAGAGGCGCTAACAGAGGTGAAAATTTCAACATCCTTTTCATCCGAGGTAACTCCTTTATACCCGTGGAATAAAAAGTGTAATACAGCCAGTTATGGCCTAAAGAACAAACTGCGTACTTTAGGCGCCATGTCGAAAAATAGTCCCCGTCAGTATTCAATTACTTCAAGTTGCGATCCAGAAACTCTTTGATCACCGGAATAATTTCTGCTTGGTGCGTCTCTAGCGCAAAGTGGCCCGTATCAAAAAAATGCACTTCGGCGTCTGGAATATCTCTTTTCCATGCTTCAGCCCCTTCTGGTGAGAAGAAGGGATCATTCTTGCCCCATACCGCCAGAAGGGCCGGTTGATACTTGCGAAAGTACTCTTGGTACTCGGGATATTGCGCAACGTTGGAGGCATAATCGAGCAACAGGTCTAACTGAATATCCGCCATTCCAGGCTTTGATACATGCAGCCCTTCGAGGGTATATCCGTCAGGAGCCACTTTGCTCGTATCAGGCACACCTTCGATGTACTGCCATTTGATCGAAGCTGCCGTTGGGAAGTCGTTAAGCGCCTCCCTGTTTTCAGTCGATGGCTCTTTCCAGTACTTCTTGATGGGCGCCCATCCATCTGCCAGGCCCTCTTCATAGGCATTGCCATTCTGAGAGATGATCGCCGTCACCCTGTCTGGATGCTTGACCGCTAAACGCCATCCAACAGGGGCACCGTAATCGTGAACAGCGATGGCGAAGGAGGCGATTCCTTTTTGATCAAGGAACTGATCTACCGTATTGGCAAGGTTGGCGAATGTGTAGTCGTACTCAGTACCTTTAGGGGATTCCGTAAACCCAAAGGCGGGCAGGTCCAGTGCGATTACGTGATAGTCATCAGCTAATGCGGTAATCACATTACGCCACATATAGGAAGAGGCCGCATAGCCATGCAGCATCACCACGGTAGGCGCATCGGGGCTTCCCGCTTCCCTGTAGAAGATGTTGACCCCTTCTACCTGTTCATAATTGAAACTTACTTGCTGCGCCTGAGCATCCGCTTGTACGCCAACGGATGCGCTCCCCATAGCGATACTTGCTGCGAGTAGCGTCGCTGAAGTTGATTTTGATTTCATTTTCGATCCTGTAACCCGTAAGAAGTGTTTTTGCAGGTTAGTTGTGAATGGTGTAACCTGTCAATCACAGTTTAGATGGTTACGCTTGGTGGAATAGTTGATGTCTTCTTCAGACTTTATTTTTGTGGCAAACAACCTGGCACTAGATTTCCTGAATACAGAGTCATTGGCAGGGGAGAGCGTGGTTGAACGATTAACGAGCGGCGAAAAGGTTTTAGATTGGTTGCAAGAGGCTGCACCCCGATCACTGCGGACCAGTGAGGCTTCGCCCAACCTGCTCGAATTGGCGATTAGGCTACGTGAGGAAATGAAAGAGTGCCTGGGGATGGCAAAGCTGGGGAAGGCTTATGAGGCAGATACCGTTAACTTGATTCTTGAGAAAGGGGCACCAACACCGAATCTGGGGTGGGGTGATAAATCGGGAAGATTTATTGTTACCGAGCGTTATGGTGCTATTACCGATGAAGTCTTACTGCACCCTGTTGCACATGCATTTGTTAACCTGGTTACCGACATCGACTTAAACCTCGTTAAGCAATGTGAGGCACCTGATTGTATTTTGATGTTTCATGATCAGACAAAGTCCCACCGCAGACGTTGGTGCAGTATGGCGCTGTGTGGGAATCGAATGAAAGTGGCGGCACACAGGACAAGGGCACAGCAGAAGTTACGTTGAGAAGTACCGTGATCTGTAACAGTTAGCGGTTTTCTGGTGCGGCTGTGATCATGCTTACACTTCGGGGAGCAGATTTCGGTCCACTCCCTTCTAGGATCGCTGTGTCGACTATCTAGCGCTGTTCGCTTTTCTCGCCCCAACGTACATGGCAAGTAACCGAAGGCCTATGGAAATCAGAACGAGCATGCTCGGCGCTGTAAGGTCGGGCATGGTTTTCAGTTGCGAGATTTCCCTTTGGATAATCATCGTTTGATGTGGGTTGGACTGATGCTTGGAAATCTGGCTGGTATTTTGTTTCAGTAGTTTATCGAACGACTCAATTTCTCCTGCGAGCATGTCCAGGAGTTCCATTTCGTTTTTACCGTCCGTTGGCAGTTTTTTAATGTCCGTTTTCAGCGCTTTGCCAATTTTTTTCCATTCTTCTGTGAGAAAGGCTTCGAGCGAAGAGAGTGTCCCGAGCTTTGAGTTCACCGACTGATTGGCTCGGTAGGTGTTGTGGCCAGCACTGGCTGCCTTCATTTTGCCAAAGTGCTGTACGTTGTGTTTGGCGGTATTCAGATTGCGGCTGATTAGAGCGAGCTGTTCCAGTGCGTGATTCAGTGTGCGATTCCAGCCGGGATCTTTATCCTTGCTCTTTATCGCTGCCAGTGCGGTGGCCACCAGTCGCTTTACCTGTTCCTTGGTTGCATGTTCGTTAATAGACATATCCATTTATCCTCGTAACGTCTTTGAAAACCTGTTTTGCTTTTTGCACCTGGGACAATCGTGCCACATCAGCCCGTTTGTCAGATGACAACCTGAATTCAGTACCAGGTTGTATTGCCCGAAAGCAGGTGCCCGGTAGCCGCGGGCATTGTTTTTGCGCTAAGCGTGGATTCTAAACTAATTTTGTCTCGATGTTCTTGCTGAAAAAATCTGATTCGCGTGGTGGTTATCATTTTGCCTGGTGCCGTTGATGGCGTGAATAAAAGAGAAGGGAAAGATGAAAGTTATGCTACAAATTGGCGCCATTTGGCGCTCTTCTTATTCGCCGACGGCTTAATCAAAAGGCAGTAGCTTTTCGGTGGTTGCTGCGGCTTGTTAATGGTTTTAATGAGGTGAGCTTACGGGGAGGGATGGGAAGTATTCGCTCTTGAGCTCAAGCAGCCCACTGCGACATTTATCGAGGGGCTTTCGCGCGTGACCTGCCACAGTTCATTTTGTGTCCATGGCGAACACCATGATGTAACTCGAGATTTTACAGGTCTAAATCACCTGCTCGTATCAGTTGCAAATACTTGTAAATGTGACGGGGAACAGTGACCATATTGCGGCCACCATGGCAACGCAGGCGGTGATACGGCTGATTGCCGAGGTCCAGGGGAGTCTCGGGGCGGTGCGCTCGAGCCAATAGAAAATGCCTACGAGCGTAGCGATGGTAAGCACCCATGCAAGAATCAGCATTGCACGCAGAAATGACATGCCTACAAAGATGGCTTCGTTCAGGCCGGCTGCACAGCCGAACCCCTGAAGGGCGTATACAGCGCTAAACGCAGCAAGCCAGATCAACGGTGCAATGAGTATGCGCAGTAGGTCTCTCATGTGAACAAGACCGGGCTGAGGATAAGCACCAGACAGACAACGCCGATGAGCGCCGCGTAGTTGATCCAGAGTTTGACAATTTCCACTTCGGAGCGGCGTCGGCTGGAAATAAAACCACGACGGATACGGAACACCAGAAAAACGAGCATCAGAATGGCCAGCAGTGCATGAAAAAGCCCGAAAGCGCTGATAACGCAGAGGACCGCGCCATAAGCGTGTTCTGTTGGTAATGGGGTGCGCAATAGGAGGCCGATGAAAGCGGCCGCGAGTGCGCTCAGGCCGAGTAGAGACTGCCAGGTGGGCAGTAAATGGGGCATGCCAGTGGTAGTGCCACTTCTTCGTTGCATAGGCCTGGGTGTCTGGCGCGCGGCAATGATCGCTACTGCCGCCCCGGCAACCCCAATCAGTGGTTCCCAGACCGAGAAGGCCAGCCATTGTGGTGGTGGCCAGTTAGGTGCGATCGTCCAGAGAAAGGTATAGCCAAAGATCAAGGAGCCGAACAGGGTCGCATCGGCAACCATCAAGAAGACGCTACCCCACCATCCTTGTGATCGGTCGGTCTGCATGGCATGCGGGACCGTCTCGCCAAAACCTATTTCCTGGTCCTCTTCATCGGTTTGGCTTCCCAGCCCCCAGACCCACCGCCAGGCGAGGGCCGCCACAGCCAGTACCGCGAATGGTGTGAACCAGTAAATCTTGAACAGCAGCGAAAGAAAAAAGCTTCCAGTCACCGCAGCCATTAGTATTGGCAGCGCTGTATTACCTGGATATACCACGAGACTCTCAGGGTGGGCGTGGGTTGTACTGACCGTAAGCATCTCCCGTCGGCCGTCGCGGGGCACCGCAAGATACCCTTCCCCGCGGGCGAGGCGAGTGGGTAAATCCGGTATGTCGGCGAGCGGCTCTCGGCTAGTCACCCTCGGCAGGCTGGCGAAGTTGTAGGCCGAAGGTGGCAGCATCATAGACCATTCCAGCGTTCCCGATCGCCAGGGGTTGCGTTTGCCCCGTATGGCGACAATGGCGTTAAGCGCTAGATCAAGCAATACCATCGCCAGACCGATTGCGAGCACAAATCCGCCAATGGATGAGATCAAGTTGATCAGTTCCCATCCCGTGTCCGCGTCATAGGTATAGATACGCCGTCTTTGGCCCAGCAGGCCGACCCAGTGCATCGCGAAAAAAGTGCCGTGAAAACCAATAAATACGAGGCCAAATGCATATTCGCCGATGCGAAAAAAACGTCGTCTGCCGGTCACCAGAGGGGCGTAGTAATAAAGTCCCGCCAGAACCGGAAATACAAAACCGCCAAACAATACATAGTGCAGGTGCGCGGTGACGAACGCGGTGTCGTGTGCTTGCCAGTCAAAGGGGACAATCGCCAGCATGACACCGGTCAACCCACCAATGACGAAGGTGGCGAAAAAGCCCAGTATGTAAAGCATCGGCATTTGTAACTGCGGTCGCCCGTGCCACATGGTGCCGATCCAGGCGAACACCTGTACCGCCGTCGGCACCGCGACCAGTGTCGAGGCCGCTGAGAAAAACGCCACCCCCATATGGGGAATACCGGTGGCAAACATATGGTGGACCCAGAGCCCAAAGCTTAAGAAGGCCAGCGCGACGACCGAGGCCACAACCCAGCCATGGCCGAGAAGTGATGTGCGCGACATGACGGGAATGATGGTTGAAATCAGTCCTGCGGCAGGTAGAAAGATAATGTACACCTCGGGATGGCCGAACAGCCAGAACAGGTGTTGCCACAGCAGACTGTCTCCCCCTAGGGCCGCATCAAAAAAAGGTAGGCCGATGGCGCGCTCCAGCTCCAGTAATATGGAGCCGAGGATCAGTGGCGGAAAAGCGGTCAGGATCATCAGGGCGGTGACTAGCGCGTACCAGGCAAATATCGGCATTTTGTCCAGCGACATGCCCGGAGCGCGAAATTTTAGAATCGAAACGCATAGCTCTACCGCCGCACAAATCGCCGAGATTTCCACAAAGGTCACGCCGAGCAGCCAGACATCCGTGTTGACCCCTGGTGACGCCGCCGGGCCGGTCAAGGGGGGATACATAAACCAGCCACCGTCAGGTGCAAGGCCAACCAGCATTGAGGTCAGCATCATGAACCCGCCAAAGGTGTAGCACCAGAAACCGTATGCAGTGAGCCTGGGAAAAGCAAGATCGCGCGCGCCGAGCATTTTGGGCAACAGGTAGACCGCGAGTCCCTCAAACGCGGGAATTGCGAACAGGAACATCATCATTGTGCCGTGCATGGTGAAAACCTGATTGTAAATATCAGGCCCCATAAATGCGGCGTCAGGACTGGCCAGTTGAGCCCGAATGAGCATTGCGAGTACACCGCCGACAGCGAAGTAGAAAAACGCCATACCCAGAAACATGCGCCCAAGATCTGTGTGGCTGACGGTGGTAAAGCAGCGCTTCCAGCCGGAATCCGATGCCCAGATTCTGGTCAGTAGGCGATGGCGTTTAAGTGCATTCACATCGGTTCTCCGGCCAGGAAGCGAGCCCAATCAGCGGCGCTGTGGGCCTGCACAATAAACGTATGGCCGGTGTAGCCTTTTCCCGAAAACTCCGCGCTCTGGCCGTGATAGAGCCCGGGTGCGCTTGCCTCAATCCGAAGAACATTGACGTGGCCCGGGATCGCATCGAGCTTTCCGGCGAGGCGGGGCACCCAAAAGCTATGGATTACATCTCGTGTGGTAATGGCCACATCCACGGGACGCCCTGCGGGAATATGCAATACACCTTCGCTAACGTATTCGGGGCGGTCGGTGTAAGTAAACTGCCAGCGCCACTGTTCGGCAATGGCATTGACTCTCACAACCTCATCATCCAGATGCGGAAGCAGGCGCTCGCCCACGACCAGTGCGTAAATAAGCAACGCGGCCAAGACACTCATCGGAAACACCAGACCCAATCCGTAGATCCAAATGCGAATATTGCGACCCAGAGGTTTATCCGTTGGGGGAGTACTGCTGAAACTGCGCCAGATCAGCGCTGCTACAATAATGACAATCAAAGTGGATCCCGCTAGCATGATCCACCAGAGGGTATTTATTTCAGCCGCGGCAGGGCCGATTGGATCAAGCACCGATAAAGATCCCCCGCAGCCTGCCAACATTACGAGCGAAAAAAGTATCAGGGGCTTAGCATGTCTAAACATTCGCCCACGCCAGGCGTAAACCAGCCCGAAGACGCCACTGACGAAGCATCGCCCGACGATGCTTTTCGCGATCCTATTGAGGAAATTCCCGGGTATAACGCCACCGAAACCCGCGTCGCCATTCTGGGGCACCCGATTCACGCTATGAGCGTTGCTTTTCCTGTGGCGCTCACCTTTTGCACTTTCGGGGCTGACTGTCTGTATTGGTTTACCGGCGAGTCTTTTTTGGCAAGGGCTGCCATCTGGGCAGCTGGAACCGGGTTTTTCTTCGGCATGATGGCCGGGTTCACAGGCTTGTTTGAATTGTTGCTCGTCAGAGGTATTCGGGCTCGTGCAGCTCCCTGGACCCATTCCATTATTGCCGTGATGTTGCTTTCTCTGTTGGGTGCAAATTGGGGACAACGGCTCTCCGGCTACGAAGCGGGCGTTCTGCCTTATGGCATTCTGATGTCGGCTCTGTCCGTTGTGCTCGTGATCGTAACAGGTTGGCATGGCGGCAAGCTTGTATTTGACTATCGTTTAGGAGTCTCGAAAGGCAGCTGATTATCGCGTGCCTCACGTAGCCATTCGGGAAATTCGATACCCGACAATTCCGGTTTTGCCAACACCAAAAATAAAACTGCCAGCATCGGTAATAGAACAACCAGTAGAGCAATAAACGGTGTTGGTATATGTGTGCGGCCTTTGGTTTCCGCAACCTCTACGATGATGTGCCCAATCCAGGCATGGGCGAAAACCATCAGTGCGACAAAAAATAGCTTGCTGTAAAACCAGGGCTCGAATACGCCGCGTAAAAAAATCAACCAGGTGCCAACCACCACGGTAGTTACTGCGGCTGGAGTGACATAGTAAATATAGGTTTGATGAGTGGCGTGGCGAATGCGCCGATATTCCTCCGCGGTATCCTTTGGATCATGATGCGCAAGCATCAGCGGCAAGGTCACCAGGCCCCCGCACCAAACGATCAGAGCCGTTATGTGCACAGCTTTAAAAAGTGGAATGAGCGCAAACAAAAATTCAATCATGCAGCCTGGTCCGTAAGCTCCGACCAAGCGATACGGGCTCGCCATGCGCCGACGATGATATAGGGCAAAATAGCGGGGACCCACATGATCAATCCTGCCAATTGCTGATCGGCCAGTGGCGTCAGCCCCCACGCCAGAGGGGCGTTGGAATGCGCGGCGTAGAGCGGATTCGGCGCAAATGTCAAAAGAGCACCCAGTAACCCCATCTGCGTGAGCCCTGCGACAGTGAGATAGATGGATTGAATCGCAGGCCGCCGCCTATCTAGCACAATCTGCCAGAACCAGACGGCGCTGAGCAGTAAGCTCGCCTGCATACACCAGTACACACCGACGTGAGACAGCGCCAGGTCATAAAGTGGCGGCGCGTGCCAGATCCAGAGAACTAATGAAGAGACAGTAAACGCTGCGCCGGCGCCTGCAGCAATTCGCTTGGCTGGTGCAAAAACTGCCAGTAGCGGAGCCGCGACAGTAAATAGCAGGACGTGATGAACCACGCGCGCGGAAAACAGCGCTGAGGAAAGCGCGCAGAGCGGGGAGACAAACGTTAGAAACAGTACCAGAGTGGCGGCTATCCCGATGTAGCGTTTAGGTGACCGGTAAGAGAAAAACAGCAGAAGGCCCAGAAAGCACAGAACGAACGGATCAAAATTCCAATGTACCCAGAGGCTTTCCGGCATGGGTGGGTCCCCACAATAGGTGCGGTACAAACTATCCGGACCGATTCCGCTGTTCTTCATGGCGTTGGCCATACTTGCCCAGTTGGTGTCGAGGAATAGTTGCATGGTGTCAATGGCGCCACGTCCTTAGGCGAGACGCTCGGTTACCCTTTTGTGTCTGCAGTTGAGCGCGTTCGCTGTACCCGGTTTCCCGGTGTCCACCCTTTATGGATTCACTTTTTCTGAATCGAATCGCGATCTTTCCTGATCTAGCTAGTGAGTCAGAAGAGTCTAGCACGTCACCCCCCGATGGGCGGCGGCCGGCACTCGAGCGCCGGCCGGGGTCCATGTGGCGATGGGTGACGCCTGTTTATTCGTCCAGTACAATAGGGCTAGTCTCTAAATCAAGCCTCAACCCAGTACAGCCTCTTGCCCCAAGGTTTCCTCCTCACTCGCCACAGCTTTGATCAGCGCAACAGCACCTGTATCCACTACTGGCTGGCTACCCCTGAGGGCCCGGTCAAGCTGGTTATCGAAGGTGAGCGCCCGGTCTTTATGGTCAAGGTGGCGGACCGCACTCAGGTAAGCGAGGTGCTGGCTGGGGTGCCCCATGAATGGCAGCAGCTTGGCTTTCAGACCTTCAGCCGTGAAGAAGCGGCCATGCTGTATTTCCCTACCATTGATGCGCACCGCCGGGCTCAGGCTTTGTTGACTGATCGCGGCATTGAGGTGTTTGAGGCAGATTTTCGGCTTCACGACCGCTACCTGATGGAGCGCTTTGCACGGGGTGGGCTCTACTTTGAAGGTGTGGCCCGTGCCAAAGAGGGCTATACGGAATACCGCAACGTGCGCCTCAAGGGCGCTGAGGTGCAGCCGGGCTTCAAGGTGGTCTCCCTGGATGTGGAGTGTTCCGGCCAGGGTGTGCTGTATTCCATTGGACTTTACGGGCACGGAGTGGAAGAGGTGCTGATGGTGGGGCAGCCGGAAAGTGCCGAAACCAACATCCACTGGGTGAACGACGAGCGGGCGCTATTGCAAGCCCTGGAAGAAAGAATCCAGTCACTGGATCCGGACGTCATCATCGGCTGGGCGGTGGTGGACTTTGACTTTCGGCTGCTACTGAAGCGGGCCGGGCGCTATGGGCTGCGCCTGAAACTGGGGCGCGGTGGTTCTGATGCCCGCTGGCGGGATGGCCGGGAGGGCAACCAGGGCTTCGTGACACTGCCGGGCCGAGTGGTACTCGATGGCATCGACGGGTTGAAGAATGCCACCTACAACTTCGAAAGTTTCAGTCTGGAGTTCGTAGCCCAGACTTTGCTGGGCCGGGGCAAGGACACCGAAGATGTAGATAATCGTCTCGCGGCGATCGAACACGATTTTCGCCATGACAAGCCCAAACTCGCCGCCTACAACCTGGAAGACTGTTGTCTGGTGTGGGATATCTATGAGCACACCCGTTTGTTGGACTACCTGCGGCTGCGGGCTCAGCTTACGGGCCTGGAACTCGACCGCAGCGGTGGCTCGGTGGCGGCCTTTACCAATCTTTATCTCCCCAAACTTCATCGCAGCCGCTATGTGGCCCCCAACCTGCCGGCGGACGGTGGCCTGGCAAGCCCCGGCGGCTATGTGATGGATTCCCGGCCCGGCCTTTATGACAACGTGCTGGTACTGGATTTCAAGAGTCTGTATCCCAGCATTATCCGCACCTTCAAGATCGACCCTATGGGTCTGATTGAAGGGTTAGCTGAGGGGCTGGCGGAGAACGACGCCGGTGAGAGCAGTATCCCCGGTTTTCGCGGCGCGCGCTTTTCCCGCGACAAACACTTCCTGCCGGACATCATTACCAATCTCTGGGCCCAGCGTGATATCGCAAAGCAGGAGCAGGATGCCGCCCGCTCGCAGGCGATCAAGATCATCATGAATTCGTTTTACGGGGTGTTGGGAAGCGGAGGCTGCCGTTTTTACGATACGCGTCTGGCCAGCTCCATCACCCTGCGGGGTCACGAGATCATGCAGCAGACCGCCCGCTGGATTGAGGAGCTGGGCCATCAGGTTATTTACGGCGATACCGACTCCACCTTTGTCTGGTTGAGTGGCCAGCCCAGCCCGCAACAGGCGGATGCGGTCGGTAAGAATCTTGCCAGTGAGATAAACACGCGCTGGCGCAACAAGCTCAAAGACGAGCTGGCGCTGGCGTGCGAACTGGAGCTGGAATTTGAAACCCACTACCAGCGCTTCTTGATGCCTACTATCCGTGGGTCCGAGGCCGGCTCCAAGAAACGCTACGCGGGCCTGGTGGTGAAAGAGGGTGAAGAAAAGCTCGTGTTCAAAGGTCTGGAAACGGTGCGCAGTGACTGGACGGCCCTCGCCAAACAGTTCCAGACCAAGCTCTACGCAATGGTTTTCAAGGGCGAAGATCCGTCCGACTATATCTGCGAGACGGTGGAGAAGACCCGGGCAGGGGAGATGGACGAGCAGCTGGTGTATCGCAAACGACTCCGGCGCAGGCTGGATCAATACGTCAAAAACATACCTCCCCAGGTTCGCGCCGCGCGGCTGGCAGATGAACAGCGCCGCCTGCAGGGGCTGTCACCCAAATACCAGAACAAGGGCTGGATCCAGTACGTTATCACACGCAATGGCCCGGAACCGGCGGAGTACCAACTCTCACCGATTGATTACCAGCACTATATCGACAGACAGCTCAAGCCGGTGGCTGATGCCATATTGCCGTTTATCGACCTCGACTTTGAATCTCTTGTAGATGGCCAGTTGGGCTTATTCGGGCCGGCCGATTAAGCCCAGGTGGACGAAGCCTAGATGCCTAATAGGCTGCATACGGTAAATAGTTGTTCCAGTTGCTCCAGGCTAGTTGTTGGACGGTTCTGTTGACGCCATTTGTCTGCATGTAGAAATTCCATCGGCCAGCATTTTTAACGCCAATAACATTTTTGTTTTGTAGGTTGATCGCGGCAAAGTTTGACTGGACAAGTATGTACCTCGCCGGGTCGACACCTCCAATCTTCGACGCGTCGATCAGTTGGGTTACTTCTGTACGGAGGTGGGTTCTCTGGGCGCCGGCAAAAACGCTTAATGGTGTGTTACCGAGGATACTCCGGCTAACTTGCCCATAAGTGGAAAATGGGTGGGGTAACATATGCGCCATAGACAACTGGCCGCCACCCCAATCTACGATGATCAAACTGCAGCCCGTTTGCCGTTCAGTTACCCAAAAGTCGGCCCCAGCAGTGTTCGGTCGGACCATCGCGGTAAATCTGTTTGGGGAGTTGTGAGCTCGCGTTGGAGTGACCACCGCATTCATATAAATGCGTGCATCATTGTTAGGCGCCCCTGGACCAATATTCAGACCTCCCGCTGTCAACGCAAATGGCACTCTTGTACAGCTTGTTTGGTGTCCGCCTGGCAGGCCAACCAGCAGGGGGTTATTTTGAAGTACGGTTTGCGGGTTTTGTTTCAAATCCCTTAGGGCATTGCGGGAATTAATTTGATCCTGTAGTGGCATTTTTCGACCCTTTATTCCTTTAATTGGTTAAAAGATGATATATCGTTCCTGTGTTGCGAGTAAGTCACGAAATGCGACCCTGAATGTGAATCGGGTCAATCGCGGTCGGTCGAGACGGGGCAATGGGCGAGCTTTACAATGCACCAAGCAGAGGTATAAACGATGAGTACTCCCACCAATTACTATTCCATTGGTTCCCCTGGCACCCCCTGGGGTGACGCTGAACGCAGCCAGTGGTTGTCTCGGCAGGCCTGTCAGCGCAGCTACGAATCTGAGGTGTTAGGCAACATCGATCAATTGCGTTCGCGCTTTGATGTGGAAGAGTACGGTCGTCTGGAATATGGCGATGAAAGCTTTCCGCTGATGGCCATTCGCAGCCGCGACTGGAATGACAATCTGCCAGTAATGCTGGTGACCGGCGGAGTGCACGGTTATGAGACCAGTGGTGTACACGGTGCGCTGCAATTCGTAGATCAACATGCTGCAGATTACGCCGGTCGCGTGAACTTGCTGGTGGCGCCCTGCGTCAGCCCCTGGGCTTATGAACGTATCCACCGCTGGAACCCCAACGCCATCGATCCGAACCGTTCTTTCTATGGCAACAGCCCCGCAGAAGAATCCGCAGCTCTGATGCGCCTTGTGGCACCGATCCGCGATCGTGTGGTCATGCATATCGACCTGCACGAAACCACCGATACTGACGAAACCGAATTCCGCCCGGCACTGGCGGCCCGTGACGGCAAACCATTTTCCCCGGGCGGTATTCCCGACGGTTTTTATCTGGTGGATGACAGTGAGAATCCGCAGCCCGAATTCCAGCAGGTGATAATTACTGCTGTAGAGCAGGTGACCCATATTGCCCCGGCTGACGAAAATAACGAAATCATCGGTTCGCCGGTAGTGGCCCGCGGTGTGATCGAATACCCCCTCAAACAGCTGGGTCTTTGCGCCAGCGTAACCAGCGCGCTTTATAAAACCACTACCGAGGTATATCCGGATAGCCCTCGCGTGACGCCTGAACAGTGCAATACTGCGCAGGCAGTGGCGGTGTGTGCGGCGATTGAGTATGCGTTGACACACGGATGATTGTCGGGGGCACGCTCAGTATGTGACCGTTGCGGTAATAGTGTCCTGGTAAGTTCCCGTCGGCTTTGCACCTTGTATAGGCACGCGACCATATACCGTGAGTGACTGGGTGTTACCGTTACCGGTGCTGCTTACGGTGGAACCTGCAGTATCTCCCCAAATTTGGGTACGCGCGGCATCCTGGTAGAGCTGGTAATCGATTGTGTCCGCGCCTAGCTGCATTTTGCGGTTGTTCATGTCGCCGTTATTTCCGCCGTCCAGGGATATGCTGTAGGCACCGTTCAGTGTGCAGGTCACCGATAAATTACTGCTGGCGTCTGTCTGGCCGATACTGGTGACAGAGCCAAAGTCGAGCGGGCTCGCTGAAATGGTGCAGTTTGGTTCGATCTGTAGCTGGGACGTCATGCTGTCCGGCAGAATATATACAGAACTGATCGAAGAACAGCTTTCCAGGGTTAGCCCTTCCCGCACTTCAATTCCATTCAGTACTGACTGGTAAAGGCCCACTGGCTTTCCGGTCTGCCCTGCAAATATACGCCCGTACACCGTTGTTACCTGAGTGCCGCCGAGTACAGTAAAGTCCAGTGTCAGTTGCTGGCCTCCGGGTACATCTCCCCAAACTTGAGTGCGCGCTGCATTCCGAAATAACTGGTATTGAAGGTCATAACCGCCGCTGATCATGCGTCGATCCGACAGGGAAATGCCACCACTGCCAATAGGTAGACTGATACATACGCGCCTTAACAGCAGGCTGCCGAGGGCGGGGCATTGGACGGTGATATTTGCACTTACATCTATCTGTGTCGTCGGTAGGCCGACCATGGCGCCGAAATCCAGAATTGGCGCTACGGTGTAGTTGCATGCCTGCCCCCAGCACTTTATTCCGACCAATAGGAGCATCAGTGGTAGTACGCGTTTGACGGTCAAAGTAGTGCCTCGCAGCGTTCGGGTGACAGTCGAAGCCGAATGAATCCGGGTTTCGATTCGACGCTGGGGCGGGCGGTGTAGTGACACAGGAGGTTTTGTTGTTGTACTTCGATACGTGCACCCGTTGAGATGTCATCCAGGTAGATCTCGCCATCATACCCCACCGGTAGGCCGCGATGTTCGTCTGCCCGGTGGAGGATGGCGTGGCTACCGGGGGCTAGCTCCCGGTTGTGCTGGTCCAGCAGCGTAATTATCGCGGGCTGTAGCTGAGCCATTGGAAAGACAACAAATTGACCGGCATGATCGGCGGGGACTGCGAACTGTTCCAGCTCTGCGACTTGTACATTTGCCGCCAGTTGATCAGGGTCAATGCCGATCCTGTTGCGTTGCCAGCCACGTAAATCGGGAATCAGAAGATAGCCCTTTTCATCCGTGTGACCATAGATGCGGTTTTCACTCAGGACGGGAATATTTCCCATGCCGGTGTACACCAGCGCGAAGGCGTCGTGGATTCGCCGACTGGCGATAAGTTGCCTGTCCATAACGGCAACGCTGCCTCCGGCCTCAACAAAATAGCCGCGTGCACTACGATCCCAGTCAATGCCAGCACGTGCCTCTAGGTAGCGACCACGGGTTTCCACTGTGGCTTGGCCGTAACCGCCGTCCGCGTCACCACCCTGAAGCCACCAGCCCCAGCCACCATCATAGGGAGTGGTGCGCCGAAGTTGTGCCTGCGGTTCCATTGATCCACCACTGCGACGGTGCGCGCCGACCGCGACGTAGGCCAGGTGCTGCAGTGGAATGCTGAATGTCAGATTACCTCCGGAGCCGGTTTCGTCATCCCGAAACAGCGCAGCAGAAATAGAAAGTCGTCGGCCGATGTTTTGCGTCCAGCTGAGGCTGTGAGTGCTGTTAAATTCTTGCGGCAGCAAGCGCTCCCGGTAATCTCGTCGGCGCAGATAACTGTAGGCGAGGCTGCCACGTCCAATCTGGAGCCAGGTGGTGGCACGGTCCTGCGCGTTGAGCCAGCGCTCCGTCAGGGTTCTGTCTGTATCCATATCAGCCAGATCGCGATAGCCCCGGGAGCGGCGCAAAGATTGCACATCTATGCCCAAAACCGGGCCAACCCATTGATAGCCCAGGCTGTATTGAAATCCAGATTCATGATGCTCGCGAGGGGCTGTGGAGTTGCTGTAGGCAAGGGCGGTGGAGACCAGCCCCCAGCGCCTGCCCGGTGACCATACGCCTCCGATCCCCGCAAGCGAAAGGTCATGCGCAAGCTCGGCGTGTGCCTCGAATGTAAACGCATCTGAAATACCCTGCAGCCAACTGGCACTGGCTACTGGATCTTCTCTGTAATCATCCCAGCCCCCTGCAAAATCGGTACGCAGTACACCGGCCTCGAAACTGAAATCGCTGAGCCCGGGTGCAAGGCGGCGGTGATCGACATAAAGGGGGGCACTGGTTTCTGATGTTCGACCGAGGGCATCGGTTACCACCAGCGTCGCGATCCCGGCCCCGCTGATTCTGGGCAGGGTATTCAGCACAAAGGGCCCACTGTCGATGGCTTCATCATATTGAAGAATATTGTTGACGTAGAGCTCGACGGTCGAGGGAAGGGCAGCGCTGCCATCGAATCGCGGTACCGGTAACGTGATCAGGTCGGGGCGTACATCGAAGTTACGCCGCCACTGAATTCCAGCCATGCGCACCGGGCGAGACCAGCTATGTCCTCCGCTAATCAGGTCACCCGCGGTCCATGTCCACATTCGTATGGGGTCGCTGTAGGTCCAGTAACTATCTAGCCGACGATAACCAACGGCTTCACCACCGCTGCGACTTACCCCGGCAATCTGCAGGCTCCCGTAACGACCGAACCAGTTTAATGAGGTACCGAGGGACGCGTTGCTTTGCCCCCGCCAGTGCCGGGCGTAGACGTCATACCCGAGCAGCAGTCCGTGATCCCGGCGCACCTCAACCGGTGGCGGTGGCCGGTAGCCCAGTTGCTGCCTGTGACGGAGACTCGCAGGTGCATGGAGAACCAGAGACTGAGTTGGAATATCGTAGCGATAGGAAAGACCGGCCACAGAGTCCAGAGGTACCCATTGGGTCGCGTTTGTTTCCGCTATCGTGAGACCAATTTCGTGAAGGTCCCCGGCGATGACAAACAGCCGGTTTTCACGAAGTTGTGCATGTACGATAAATCCACTGCTGCGCTCACCGTAAAAAGCTTCCAGGTACAAGTCCTGAGTCGACATTGCCTCCGTAGGAAGGTGATCGGCAGCGAGTTGGTGGCGATCGAGAGAGGTAAATGCTTCTGTTGTGACAGTGAGGCTACCGACAAACAGGTAGAGGAGTGCGCGGACTGAGCGGACACCAAGCTTGCTATTGCAGAGGGATAGTGCTGGGTTGTCCATTGAGCAGTGTTTCCAGTCGCAAGGGGTGCGTGGAATTCGATTCAGGTAGATGGGTATTGTCTGGTAGTGTCCAAACCCTGCGACTGCCAGGTAATACGTAGCCGAGTAAACCTGCACTGAGTGGCACAGCCCAACCAGAGTCATCGGTCAGGCGAGTGGCGCCTAGCTGAGCTGCTCGGCCACCGGAATTGAGGCATTCCAATAAGCCCGCGCCTTCATTGATACTGCAGGAAATCTGGGCGGGAAGTGCGTCTCCAGCACGTACAAACAGCGGCAGAACATAGCGCATCCGAACATGGACTTTTGCGTTGTCATCGCGGTTGTTTGATGGCAACTCGTCCACTACTAGGCGGAAATTATGATCTTGCCCCGAAGCCGCTGGCCCCAGCCGTACGATGCGCACGATCTGCTCTGCGCCGGGTGCGAGCTGGACTATCGGCGGGCTTGCAACTACGGCATCACTGGGTGTCAGTTGATCTTCGCCATCGACCTGTTGCCAATGGAATATTCGAACCTGCGCGGAAAGTTGCCCGTCACCGGTATTGGAAAGTCTTAAGCGTGAAGCCTTATCTCTAGCGCCGATCTGCACCAGTATAGGACCTGCCTGCAGTTGACCTTTGGCGAACGCCGCAGCACAGAAAATAGCGCTGATGAACAATATGAACCAACGCAGACGCGCGTGCGGAATCCGCATCTTAGAAGGTTGCCGTGGCGGTGATCGTAGAGTCGTAAGTGCCTGCAGGCTTGGGGTTTTGCCCTGGGCCAGTGAGCCCATAAACATCGAAAGTATCAGCACCGCCCGTACTGGTGAGGTCAATGGTAAACGTGCCGGTACTTCCATCACCGAGAATTTCGGTATTCGCCGCATCACGGTAAAGGTTGAAGTCGATGGTATTGGTACCGTCGTCCATTTGCCTGGTGGTAAATGAGCTAGTGCCGCCTGTCCCTGCGCTGAAGGCAACGCTTACGGGCGCAATACCGGTACAGGTGATAGAGCCGGTAGTGGAGCCGGAAATCGAAGGCGTCAAATCATTGACGGTACCGAAACTGAGGTCGTTAATAGAAATAGTGCAGTCATTTTCGATAGTGATGGATACATCGAATGTTGTTACATCTGTGGCGGAGAACACGGGGGCCGAAAGCAGTAGGGCGATAAGGGAAAGTGTTTTCTTTTTATTCACGATAACCTCAGCTGTTTTTAGACGCTGCCGGAAAATTTTTATGTAGGCTAAAGCTAGCCCAATTCCGGACAGCTGTATGGTTTATCGCGAAAGGTTGGCGGAAAAGATAACCTTAATTGAGCTCAGAGGTGTCACAGCTGTGAGGTGTACCCGTCCGAATGTGTGACATGGTTCTTGGTGTGGTCGCCTAAACGCTTTTTGGTGATGGCTATCTATTGCGATTGAGTGAACTGATAAAAACTTTCTTGGGGATTTCTCAGTCACTCGGGGTAGATGTTATGTGCGCATCTGATAGCGCATGATCACAATATCCCGCCCCTGCTTTTGATATGTGTGGAATCTATCAATGATGGCGGAAGGCAAGCCATTTTCTCCCACAAGGGCATAACCGAGTGATTCGTAAAACGGAGTCAGGTGCTGATAGGGGAAGGTAAATGTGCTGTCGTCGTAGGCTTCTGCCATGTGGGTCAGAAGCAGTCGCGCGACGCCTTTACCCCGGTAGCCTTCTGCGACGGCGACACCGGTGAGTAATTGGCTGTCGGTGAGTTTGCGAAGCGAGCCGCAGGCAATGATCTGGTTGGTGCTATCCCGGATTACCATACATGGGTCATGCCGCCGGGCTTTACCGCGTAATTTTTGGTTGCGATAGAACTTATTGGCTAAAGGTATCTCCTGGTCGGAGAGCCATTGGGTAGTATAAAATTCAGTCGATGTATCCAAGCCCATATTTCTTTATGCCACGCGAAACCTGTCCTGACTGCCGACGCCCACTCAAGACGTGCTATTGCGATGACCTGGTGTGTATTCCCAGTCATATCAAGGTAGTGATCATACAGCATCCTCTGGAGGAGAAGCACCCGTTCAATACCGGGCGTATGGCACATCTGTGCTTACCGAATAGTACGTTGGTGGTTGCAGAGCGCCTGCCTGGCAAAAAACTAGCTGAGCTGTTGAAGCCCCGATCGGCGCTACTCTATCCTTCCCTGGAGTGGCTCCCGCAAGTGCCGGAGTTAGTCCCAGGGGGATCAGGCGCCTGTGAGCTGGAGCAGCTGGTTGTGATCGATGCGACCTGGCGCAAATCAAAGAAAATGCTCCATCTGCACCCAGTACTGCAAAAACTGCCGAGGGTAAGCTTTGCCGGTGCGATCAACTCAAACTACCAGATCCGCCATTCCTCGATGGAAAACAGTCTATCGTCGCTGGAAAGCATTGCTCTCGCGATGGATGCATTGGAGCCTGAGGGCGGCTTTACGCGGTTGCTCCGACCGTTCGAAAAGATGGTGTCAACGCAACTGGAGCTGGCCCGTTCTCATTCGCGTTAGAAGTAACGCCGTATTTCAAGTTGCAGGTAATCGTCGCGATGAAAACTGAATTCCGGGGATGTGGTATCGATAGAGGAGAATACCCTTGCCTCAATCCCAAGGTGCCAGAAACTGTTCAGCCGGCGTTCGGTTTCGATGGATATAAATCGATTGCCGTTATCGAGGTCTGTTGCGAGTAATGCGAGTACCTCGGTTCCGTTGAAATCATTCAGTGAAAGCCTGAGACCGGCCGCGATATCGTTCTGACTCAATCGTTGGCGCAAGCCTGCGCGATCGTCGAACTGGTACTCGGTAATTATTCCAAGATCAGCACTGCTTCCACCGAGGCCATAGAGAGTATATTCAAACCCACCGACGAAGGCCGTGTTGCGACCGTGCCCTGTCTCATAGACGGATACGGCCTCAAGTTTCAACAGCGTGGCATCCAGTGTGGCTTGGACTTCGAAACCAGTCTGTTCGATTTGCTGATAATGTGGCCGCAACCCCCAAACTTCGCCACTCAACTCGGGCACCAGGAGTGGCGTGCGGCTGGTTCCAGAAAAATGGCTGATACCGATATCCCAGATATCGAAATAATTAGACCAACGCAGCGCCCAATCCACATGACGCTTGCCAGCACTGGATTGAAAGACCGGGTCCGAGTGAACGATAAGTGGAAATCGCAGCCTCGCAGACTCTGATGGATACTCTCTGCTACGAAAGTAGGGAAGCAGGTAACCCTGCAGCGATCCCCAATTTTCTGTCCAGCTCAGCTGTACCATGGGCTGTCCGAGCTTTTCCTCTCCATCCATATCTTCGACAAAATCGTCCTGATTGATAATGTCGACCAGGTGGACAGACTCGGTGACGCCCCAGAATATCTTCTGGACACCGACGGAGACACTGCCGTTTTCAATCGTGGTAAGCCAATAGGCCTCCCGAAGATCAAAGTGGGATCGCTGACTGTCGGCACTATCAAGACGCCCGAATGCTTTGACCTGTATCTGGTGAGCATCTGAGACTTCGTAATACTGCTCAAGCTCTGCAGAAATGGAAGCGGAATGCTCAGATTGTTCTGCGTACAGTGGATTTTGCGGGAAATACCGTGTCTGCGCCGCGAGGTATCCGTCAGTGCTTGCACCAATACTATGGGATTGCAGCAAAAGCAGGGTGAAGGCTCCAAATAGACGGGAATTAACACAAGATCGCTTGCCCGCCGGAAGCGACTTTGTACGCGAATCATGTCTCTCCGTGCGACGCGTCCTATGCGAAATGATCCTACACATGGGAGTACTCAGGGGGTTGAGGAGGAAGACGTCGATTCAGTTGCGCCATTATTCAGGCGAATGGCCCCGAGGGTATATAGGCTTCCCAGGCCGATGCATAGCAGGGAAGACCAGAATAGGAAGGCGGGTCTGACCTGCAATTCGGCAAAATAGGCAGATTCTCCCACGAATAGCAGGGGGACACCGAGCAGACCCCGGGCGAGCAGAATTGCTCCAATTGTGTAGAGAGCAACGCGGGTCAGTGGCAACCGCCGGATGACATTGGCAGCGCCAAAAGCATAAGCAGACCAGATCAGGAGAACAGAGGCGATGAACAGCGTTACGATCGCAGGGTAGGTAGACCCGCTTTCTGCCATTCTGGCCATCTCTTCACCGGCGCCCCAGAATCGATACCAATCGGGTCCTCCGATAATGATGAAAATATGAAGAAGTGCTCCTGCGAGAGTGATAACACCGGCGGCGATAAGGGTACTGCGTTGGCTGATCATGGAAAGTCCTTGCATCTACGAAACATCGGATTGATTAGAAGCGCGCTTTATTTCTGGTGCTTCATACCGCTGCGATGAAAGGTCGCGGGGTCGAAATCCACACCAAAAGACAATTTATTGGTGGCGAGTATGGTTTTGTTCTTATTCTGTACGTTGACCATGGTTTTCGTATTCGCCCGCCAATAGCGATTCTCATACAGATTGTAGTCTGATAGCAGTAGCGTCTTGAGAAGGCTATCTTTGCGATCATAATATTCGACCTTGCTCTGGCGCAGATGCTTGGTGTCTAACCAGACTTTCAGTTTGGTATATCCGGAATTTTCGTATTTCGGAATGTATTCGATGACATGGTTCGGTTTTCCCTGAAAGTCTTCCAGTTCCACGTATCGATAGTCGTATTTTCCGATTTCAAATGAGCCGACGTCCTCGTAGGCGAACTCGCTGCCAAGAAATGGTCCGGATTTGTTCCGCGAGGCGATCCGTTTGATACGCCCCAGAGCGGGCATGTAGATCCATTGCTGATCCGGCTCGAGAACGCGGGATATATTCAGAAAGACGGTGCCTTTGACGTCATGTGGTGTGTCGAAAATCGTCAGGCTTTTATCACCATCGTCGGCTACTTCGAGCATCATGGTCCGCAACTCTCGACTGACGCTATTACCATTTTTGTCGAAGAGAGTCATGGTCATTTCTGCGGATGCATCTACCCACCCAGCATCGCGTTGCTTGCTTTCGGTAACGATTGCGAGTGCCTTTTCATTATTTTGTTCCACAGCCCAGGCCTGCCCGGCCAGTACTATCGCCAGGATGAGATGCGGGATTGTCTTGTTCCATTTCATGGTTAACCTCACTGTAAACCGTTATTGATTGACTTCAAGCCGATTGAGGCTGTACGTCCACCGGAAGTGCAGAAGCCGCGCGCCTTCTGCGAAGGGTGATGATGAGTAGAGCAGGGAGAACTATGAGGTCAAGCACGAGGGCGATCAGTATACAGACCGCAGTGAGAAGCCCCATCTCGGAATTCACCTTGAAGTGCGATAACGCCAGTATGCCGAACCCGCCCGCCAGAATCAGACTTGTGCTGACGATAGCGCGACCGACATGACGTATGGTGCGGGGAACAGCCTGCTCGATTCCAAGACCGGCGCGCTGATAGCGCAGACAGCGGTACAGAAAGTGGATGGTGTCATCTACCACAATACCCAGACTCATGGCTGCAACAACCGAGACCGCGAGGCCCACCTCACCGACCACTATCCCCCAAAGCCCGAACGCCATCAGCGCCGGAGCGAGATTCGGTAGTAGACTGATGGCACCATATTTCAATGATCGCATCATCAACAACATCAAAATTGAGATCCCGATCAGTGCGAGTGCCGTACCAGTGAGCATTGATTTGATATTTCGTAGACTGATGTGCGCGAACATCAATGTGGGGCTGCCCGCGAGCACCTCAATATCCCCCCGCTGGCTCCACCATTGCTTCGCACGCTCTTCAAAGGCAAGCACCTGCTGAGTGGGTATCGTTGACAGCGTTGCCGAGACCCGTAGGGAAGATTTGTCCAGGCTCATCTGGTTTTTCAGATCCAGCCCATAGGGCAGGGACATCTCGTAGAGAAAGATATATTGCGCGATTTCCTGCTCTGTCTCTGGCAGGCGGGCATAGTGTGGATCATCGCCATGCAGGTTTTTGTTCAGGCGCTTGATGGTACTGAGTAGTGAACTTACATGTGTCACTTCCGGTTGCTCATTCAACCATGTCACGAATTCTTCAACATTACGTAGATATGCGGGGTCATAAACCCCATTCTCCGTGCCAGAATCGATGGCATAGTCGATAAAATAGAGCCCGGTAAGACTCTGTTCTATGGTGTCACTGTCAGCACGAAACTGGATTTCGCGATCGAAATAATGAAGAAATGTATCGTCGATCCGGTTCTTGGGTACTTGCGCAACAAGCGCAGCGACAATGAGTAATCCAGCTGCGGCAATGAGCCCTGGTTTATGAACGATTTTATGTGCGAGGCCACCCAGTAGCTTGTCTGTACCGCGTAGCGTGATCCCTTGTTGTGTGACAGGCGGTAGCAACCATAGTAGCGTTGGCAGGACGGTCAGCGAGAGAACGCCAGCAAACAGGATGCCCAGTGCGGTGATGTTGCCAAGATCCCGAAACGGTGGTGAATCACTGAAATTCATTCCGAGAAAGCCAATTGCCGAAGTAATGGAGGTAAGCGTGATCGGCATCCAGTTGTGCGAGAACGCATAGCGAAGCGCCTTCAGCTTAATCCGGGTGTTTTGTAGCTTGTGCTGATAGGACGAAATAAAATGAATGCAATCAGCGATAGCGATGGTCAAAATCATCAAAGGTGCTGAGGCGGAGGGCGGAGTGAGCTGTATGCCAATCCACCCCGCTGCACCCAGTGCCATAAGAACAGATGCGACGATGATACTGGTTGTTGCAAATACCGCGGTCAGCGAGCGAAAAAGTGCATAGAGGATGACCAACATCAGCAGTAGCGCACCGGTGATAAGGGTTTCCCCATCCCGCATGGACACTTCTGCGAATGCGTAATCCATGGGAACCACACCGCTGACATAAAAGGCCAGTTGCGGGTGCTCTTCTTCAACACTGCTAATCATCTCTCTCACGGCTTCCATCACTTCTTTCGGCTGTCCCGGTGTGCGCTCATCGGGAAAGCTGATGGTGATATAAAGTGCCGTATGCGCGCTGTCGTTTGACAACAGTCGACCCACAAGCTCTTCCTGACGAAGTGCATCCTGGTTGGATCTTGTCAGGAAATCCTGGGTTAGAGGTTGATCCGTTGGAACCAGGTCTCGTACCGTAAGATCGTCATTTTCCGCCTCACTGAACTGAAAATTGGTAATGGAATCAACCCGCGTCGAGTAGGGTATTTTCCACGACAGTTCGGTGAGTTTATGAATTGCGGATATGGTGGACTCGGTAAAAACGCGATGGTTTTCCGGTGATAGCATGATCATCACCGTATCGCTCTTTACAAAACGGTCCTGAATGGTATCGAACGCTCTCAGTTCCGGGTTCTCATTATCGTAGAAAGCGTGATAGTCCGTATTGAAACTCAGTTTAGGAATGCCTGCGGCGAGCCCAATGACAATGATCGCCAGTAGGGCAAGCAGATGATACCGGTATTTCTTGGTTAAACTGTCCATGTTGTACGCTTTCTGGTCGTGAGTTGGAGCGAAGCTTTGATGTTGCTGGTACTTTAGGCGGGCTGAGCCTTTGTGTGATCAACCGCCTGCAGGCTGGTGGCGGACACTTTCAGTGTTCCGCGGGCACAGATCTTTCCGCTCTGTAAAGCTTGAACCTTGAATTCGCGAAACGCGTCGCTATCACTTACGATCTTGACCCGCAGTTCAAGAGGTGCTCCGGGGAATACCGCCTTTGGAAACTTGATATCCGAGTGCAACAGGACGTATACCTGATCCGCTGCCAGCTTTTGTGTGTCCGTGATGCTTTTTGCTTCCAGTGCAAGGAATGCCGCACAGGACTGTGCAAGGGCTTCGGTCACCAGAACGCCCGGCATAATCGGAAAGCCGGGGAAGTGCCCCTTAAACCAATAGTCGCTCTCACTCACCGAGCGTTGCGCGTGTAGCGCAACACCGGGGGAGTAGTCGACAATTTGATCAATCAGTAAGAATGGTTCGCGATGGGGAATCAATTCCCGTATATCGATCGTTTTGTACATTTGGCTTACCTATCGCTTCTGAAAGATCACAAGGCTATGTTGCCCGTCGTCGTCACAGGCAAGGATGCCAATGGTTGACGGTGCTGCAGTAGGTTCCCCGAGTACATACGGAGTAGCTTCCTTTGGAACCTGAAGTCCCTTGGTTAACGTTTCATTAACCCATCCCGCGAAAACAAAGGCATTTGCGCATTCGCCAGTTTGGCCGAGCCATGCTTCGCCATCTATCACGTACTGTGCGCTATTGCTGGCGTACATCGCGGCAGCAAGCGACTTGCTGTCATCGTAGAATTTCGATGCAGAAGCAATGATCAGACAATCGAGACCCGCAGGCAGATTCTTGGTGTTGATCGATTGGTTGATCATTGTCACGACGCTGTTCAGGTCTGGTGTTGGACTGGTGAAAATCGTTGGAATGTGGACTAGCACCTGATCGTCTTCCCGGGATCGACGAACCACGAAACTACAGGCGAGTTCTCGGGGCTTTGAGTGCAGCGACTGATGATAGGGTGAGAAAATTTCTACCGCGCCAATAATTCCCAGATTAATTGACTCGTTCTCTATACTCAGAAACGCGAGATCCAGTGTGTGGGCAAGGCTGGATTGACCTGAAGAAACTGTACAGTTTGGACCCTGGACACCCGCAAAACGGGCGAAATGGCTTGCCACCACATTCGCAAGGGTATTTGGCGCGTGCAGTGGGCTGACATAATCGGGGCCGTGATTCCGTGCACACATGTCGAAAACGAAGTCGTCTTCCAGATTAATGTGCTCACCGGCAAAGAAAACACCAATGGAACCTGGGTCTCTTTGCAGGGTTTCAGCCGATTCCGTATCCTCGAGAAGTTTGCACGCAGTGGAGCTGAATAGCTTGGTTGCAGCACTCAGGTGTCGGCTCTTCCCGATACTTTTGTCTGCGTCATAGTTTGAGAAGGTGCCGGTAAGTGCCCCTGTTCTGACGGCATCAAAGCATGTATTCGCGGAAACCGTTTCCGGGAATTTGACGGTAAAACGTTCAATGGCAAAAGTCATAGGGCACCTTTATTCGTAGCGGCTCATTACAATGGAAGCGACATTGCCACCGAAGGCAAACGCATTGCTTAGCACATGGTTTACTTTTGCTTCTCTGGCATGATTGGGGACGATATCCAGCGGGTAGGGGAACGCGGGGTCCAGGTTCTGAGTGTTTGCAGTGGGGGGCAGTGCCTGCTCTTTCAGTGCCAACACACAGGCAACCGCTTCAAAGCCGCTCGCAGCGCCCATACAGTGTCCGATCAGGGATTTGATGGAACTCACCGGGATTTCATTGAGTGTATCGCCGAACACCCGGTGTAGCGCAATGGCTTCTGACTCATCGTTGGCCCGAGTGCCTGTGCCGTGCGCACTGATATAATCAATGTCCGCTTTCTCGATATCCGCCATTTCCAACGCCTGTTTCATGGCGCGGACGGCGCCGTTACCCTCCGGATGCGGTGCGGTCGCGTGGTAGGCATCGCAGGTGAGGGCGTAGCCAGTAACTTCCGCATAGATCTGTGCGTTGCGCGCTTTAGCGTGCTCCAGTTCCTCAAGCACCAGAAACGCAGCACCTTCGCCTACAACCATTCCATCGCGGTTCTCATCGAAAGGTCGGCAGGGGCCCTTGGTGGACGCATTGAGGCGGTGGAAGATGGTATAGCAGGTACGACTGAATGGGTCCGCGCCCCCCGCCAGGATGACATCATTCCTTCCGCTACGAATGCGGTCGAAGCCGACACCCACGGAGTAGTTTCCGGCTGCACATGCGTTTACCAGCGTTGCAGACCCACCGTACAGCGACAGTCGTTTTGCCGTCTCAGTGCTCAGCTTTGCCGGGCTGAAATTCTCGATATCGGCTTTCGGGACAATCGCGGGGTCCTGATCTTCCTGTAAATTGTGGCGGTCGATCGCCCGTTCAACCAGGTCCTGGTTGCCCATGGTTGTGCCGATCAAAACGCCATAGCGATTTGGCTTGTCCGGGTCGATATCGAGATTGGCATCGGTAATTGCCATACTGGCCGCAGCCACACTGTATCCGACCGCCTGGCCAAATGTCGCGAGACTCGGATCCTTACTTTGTGGTAGTTGCTCCCAGTCTTTGATCTCCGCTGCCAGAGGGCGAGGGTATTTATCCGCATCCAGCTTTGTAAGCCTGTCGATACCACTCTGGCTATCCATCAATCCTCCCCAGAAAGATTGAATCTGACTGCCCAGAGGTGATACCACCCCGATACCCGTAACGACTACTCTTCGCATTGTACTCTCCTTGTGGCGCAGCTGATTGCGCGGGGTAGGTTGTGCTAGGCGCTCAGTCCGCCATCGATTACCAGTGTTTGCCCGGTGATATAATCGGCGTGATCTGACAGCAGGAAGAGCGTGGCCTTAGCCACCTCGCTTACTTCACCAACGCGCCGGGCGGGAATCATTTTTGTAAGCTTTTTCATCGCCAGCTCATTCATCTGATCGACCATGTCGGTACGGATAAACCCGGGGGCGATACAGTTGACCTGAACACCGAAACGAGCCATTTCATGGCTGAGAGTTTTTGTCAGTCCGACCAGGCCCGCCTTGGATGCCGAGTAATTTGCCTGTCCTGCACTTGCCTGAAGTCCACTGACGGAAGAGATAAAAAGAACCTTGGCGTTGTCGTGATGGATCATGTGCTTTAACGCAGCCTGAGTGATAAAGGCACTGCCGCAAAGATTGGTATCGATTACTCGATCCCAGCTTTCCGCTGGCATGGTCATGAAGGCCTGGTCGGCGGTAATCCCTGCATTATTGACGAGGGCGTATAGGCTTCCTTCATTGGCGATTACATCATCCACTACCGCCTGGCATTGCTCCGGATCAGCGACATCCGCTTGCACACCGCGGCAGTACAGGCCCTGTGCGGCGCTGTCGCCCTCGATATCCCGTGCCAGCGCTTCGTTGTTGCGGTAGGTGAATACCACTCTGGCGCCGCTCTGGCTGAGGGCGTCTACAATGCCTTTACCGATTCCACGGGTTCCGCCGGTTACGATGACGGTTTTGTCTTTTAAAGAGCTATACATAGTTCTCTCACGCTAATGTTGTAGAAGCCGGACACCTATCGAAGGTGTCCGGGGACATATTCAGAATCAGGTCGACCATCCGCTTCATGCTGCTGCGATGGAGGCTTTTCGGTACGAATGTCGCGCTAAGTTCATGCCAGTGCCGATGGAGATCCTCGGAGATCTGTTCGCTGCAAGCTGTTTGGCGGATCTTCCGGATACATTGCTGCGTCTGCTCAAGACAGTCGGCGACAATATTCTCGCTGCCCTCAGGGGTAAGTACGCCGTGATGCGCGGTCACTATCTGACGTACAGGGCTCCGGCTGAGCGTGTTCAGGGTTTCCAGGTATGCCGCTGCGTGGTCGAATATTAATGGGCGCCATTGATGCGTTGCTGGATCGAGCTCCCCCAGACAATCCCCGGTGAATAGCCGTTGTCTCTGGAAGTCATAGAAACACACATGATCCGGTGAATGTCCTGGGGCGGCTAAAGTGACGACTGTGAGCCAGGCGCCGGCCACAAAGGACACCCCGAGATCGAGCACCCTACTGGGCATTGCGTTTAGGCTGATACAATCCGTTGACAGAGTGGGCACACCCAGATCCGTATTCAGTCTGCTGATGACTGCACGGGTCGACGCGCTCTGCCAGGCAGCGATCGTTGCTGCACTTGCGACGATTTCCACATTTGGCATAAGTGGTACGACGTAGGGAAGCATTCCACAGTGGTCATAGTGTTTGTGGGATACAAACCAATAGCGTATGGCTTCCAGGGGTATCCCGTGTTCGGCCAACTGCGTAAGAAGTAAATCGCTATCCCGTCCGATACCACCCTCGAACAATGCAAATTCATGGTCATTGATCGGGACGGCATAAACCGATACACCACTTGAACCCAGAATTTTCAGTTCGTCGCAAACCCAGTTTTCACGGCTGTGGCATTTCATGGTCAGGGAACCCGGTACACCAGGCTTCCCCAGGTCGCACCGGAACCGTAAGCGAGACAGAGTACCGTCTGACCAGAGGAGAGTCTGTCCATATTTAACGCCAATGTTGCGGGCAATGAGGCGGAGGCCATATTGCCGAGCTTATGCACGGTTATAAGAAACTTTTCCTTGGGGATGCGTAGTTCCTCTCGCACACAATCCAGTATTCTGAGATTTGGTTGATGACAAATGACATAGTCAATATCGTCGAGAGTTAATTCGTTGTGTTCAAGGGTTTCCTTGGCAAGTCGGATCAGCGTATTACTGGCGTGCTCAAACATCGGGCGCCCATTCATGACAAACTCGGTATCCCCAGCCTCAATCTGTTCTGGACTTAGAAATCGGATACCTGCAGATCCAGGGGCTTTGGTCATCAGCAGATCAAAGTAGTTACCATCAGCTCCTAGCTGGCAGTCGAGCATCCCCGATTTAGCATTTTCACTTTTACGGACAACCGCAGCGGCGGCGCCATCTCCAAGCAGGATGGCCAGATTCCGACCTTTGTCGGAGCAATCCATACGCTTTGACAGCACCTCGCCACAAACGATGAGAATATTCTCGTATTTGTCGTTGTTGAGAAGTGCGTTAGCCAGTTCAAGGCCATATACGAATCCGCTGCACTGGGCCCGTAAGTCCATCGCCGGAACGCAGTCGAGGCCCAGCTTTCGCTGAATCAAGCAGGCCTGGGATGGATCGTGGTGGTCTGGCGATAACGTATTCACCAGCAAAAAGTCGATTTCTGAAGGGCCTATTCCGGAATTTTCCATTGCCTGTATGGCCGCGGGAATCATCAAGTCACTACATGCTTGTCCGCTCGCCGCATGGTGTCTGTAGATGACACCCGTACGTTCGATGATGAATTCCTCAGAGGTATTCATCATTTTGACAAGATCTGCATTTGAAACACATCGATCGGGTATCTTACAACCCATTCCCGCTATCTCTAAAGCCATGAGATTTTCCACTGCCTCAATTATTTGAAAATATTGTCCATTTTACTGGCGAGATAAATGTTGCCTTTCACGAGAAGTTTGCGCGTCAATATCGCTGTCATTCCCTTCAGCTCATTATTCACCAGTCGCAGATAGGAGTTCTCGTCGGTTTCAAAAGTCACATCTGGGTTTTCCCTGCGCCCCTCGAGTATGGCGAACTCACCATTGTTAACGTGGATGCAGAACTCTTTGCCGTTCTCTCCATTGATGATCCACTGATACTTTGCATCTACGCCTTTACTGGCCGCAGGCTGAAAGCGGGCGTCCATGGATTGAATCACTTCATCGATAGAACTTATGCGCTGTGTCATTACTGCTGGCCTCTCGCTAATGCATTATTAATTACGCGCTCGAACCCCTGCATTACCCAGATGTCGTGGTAGTCAGGGTGGTAAATACCAGATTTTACGAAGTAGTGAATGCTTGGCATCACAAGCTGATCATTGAGTTTCTGCCTGTGGTCGGAGTAGAGAATGACATCAAGCAGATGTTCGTGGTCTTTGAAAGCGGGGTCCTGGAAGCCGATCTTTTCGAAGCAATCGATATTTGTGATGCCCTGGTCCACCAGCTGGCGAAGATATACTGCGGTCAACTCCTGAGCTTGCTGTTTGAATGTGGGGTCACTGTCAATGAGGTTCTGAATCATCTGTTGCCCCCACTTGATATGCCGCATCTCTTCTTTCCAGTGGGCTTGCACCACCGCTTTCGCCATCGGATGTACGTAGTCCGCATCGACATCAAGACGTTGATATTCATCTGCTATCCATTCGATAACCATGGTCAGAAATACGGCCATCAAAGGGTATTGCCCGGTACCGGCATTGTCATCGTAGAAAGTCCTGAGAAAATCAGGCATTGGATAGATGTCGCTGCCGTAGTAACGGATGGCTTTCTTGAATACCAGCGTGTGTACGAGCTCTTCCTTGATGAAGTGCTTCATGTAGTCTCTTACCAATGGAAGATCATCGAAGGCACCGTTGTTGAGCTCTTTCATGTAGTACTCAACGACCAGAGATTCGAGATGCACGAATGCTGACCACCAGGTAATCATTTCCTCCTGGGAGAGTTTCTGAATTTCTTCAGGTGTCGCTTTATCCCAGAACTCTGTGCCGTAAATGGAAATACGCTCACGCTTTTTTAGAAAAGGAGGTTCGACAATCTCCATGTCCCAAGGATGATCGTGGAGAGTGCTCATTGATTTTTTTTCAGACGATAGAATGAGACGCTCAGTGACTTTGTTGATACGGTCAATGTTGGCTTGGTGTACGACAGCCTGCTGCGACATGGTCTTATGCTCCTTCTGGGATCGGTTGTCGATTGCGGATGGTGGCGGCGGTAAACCCGAGGCACATGGCGGGTTCGTAACCGGCTCCGTTTATCCAGGTTCCGACAAACTGAAGCCCCTGAAATGGTGGTTTCTGTAGAAATCGCACGTTTCTTTTCGGCGTTGGTTTGTACCCGAAAGAGGACCCACCGTACGAGTTGGTGAACTTTTTACTGGTCTTCGGCGTCGATACGTCGAAATACCGAATGTGCTTTTTGATATCCGGAAAATGTGACGCAAAACGATCGATCAATAGTTGTGCAATCGCAATTTTCCGTTTCTTGTATGTCTGACGATCCAGTTCGAACCAGTCAGACTGATGATCCAGTACTTCGAGTTGGATGACGTTTCCGTAGGAGGAATCGAGTACCGAGTAGTTTGATACCGAAAGCGGCCAGTGCTGATACCGCTCGTCGGATGCGGCGAGTCCTTCTGCGCAGTCCAGGTACTGCGTCGAAGCGAACAGATAGTCGTCTTCTGTTATCCCGATATCCTTCGGCGGTCTGTCCAGTCCGAGATAGACGATAAAGGCACCCAGCCCGAACTCCAGAGATTCCAACTTTTCAGCGAAACGATCTAACTCTGTCGTTGAAGGGCTGAGATCGATAATCTGATTGGGGCAACCGGTGAACACGGTGTGTCCTGCGGTTATGTCGTACCGTCTGGTCAGGCAGCCGGTGACGGTGCCTTCTTTCACCTTCAAGCGGTTTACCTCCTCTCGGACGATCAATTGACCGCCGCGACGTGTAAACTCACCGGCCAGGGTGTCAGATAGCGCCTGTGACGATCCTTTGACAAAACGTTTCTCTGTAAAGAAGAACGTGTAAGCAAAATGGAGGAAGTACAGCGCATCGACTTCATAGGCTTCTACACCAAGATTGATTGCAATTGCACAAAATAGCGTAATCAGTTCCCGGTTGTTGAATAGCTCGCAGAGATAGTCGTATGTAGTGATTCGACTTAGTTTCCGCCCACGCACGATTTCATCCAGACTGAGTTCGTGCTCGCCCAGAGCCAATCGTGCGATCATGTAGTTCTGATAGCCGCAGCCTTTTATATCTGAGACGAAACGCTGTATTGACTCAGCCTCATCGGGGAACGCCTGCAGTAACTGAGCTATGAATTGCTCAGGGTGTGCAGACAGACGAAGGTTTCGCTTTCCGATAAAGATGTTCGTCAAGTGTTCGTAGGTCTCAAAGTCCACAAGGTCAATGAGTCCCGTACGGGTCAACGCATCTTCGAGGTTTCCGTTTTTGCCGAACCCGGTAATCTTGTGAAGACTGCAATCGAATATATATTCGCCTTTACGGGAAAAGTTGGTGGCATAGCCACCAACTTTTGTGTGTTTGTCTATGACAACCACACGTTTCCCGGAAGCGGCGGCTACATTCCCGTAGACCAGCCCGGTAAGACCTGCACCAACGACCAGTTCGTCAGCGAAAATTTTCGCTCGTTCCTTCATTGAACAAATCTCGATCAGGCGGTCGCTGCTTCTTTCGCGTCGACCAGTTCATTGATCAGATCGGCAATGGCCTGAATGGTCACCATTTCTTCATAGCGGGACGGTGGAACCTTTACTTTATACTTTTTCTCCAAGCCTACCGTGATCTCCAGCCCGGCCAGAGAATCCAGGCCTACGTCTTCCAGGTTGTCCTGAAGACCGATTTCCGTGTCTTCCAGCTCGCCGGCTTCGATTGCGAGGCTTCTGATCGTCTCGATAAGATTGTCCATAATGTCACCTGTTTAGAGAAAATTTGGGGGACTCCCCCGGTTAAATTACATATGTTCAGCAGATAACGATATCGCCGACACGCCACACCTGTGCCGCAAACCCCCATCCCGTCGCCGCGCCAGCCATTACGATGGTGTCACCTTTCTGGATACGTGCCTGCTTCAGGGATTGATGCAGGGTATAGGGGATAGAAGCGGACACCATGACGCCCGCCTTATCCATGGTTGTGAGATATTTCTCTTCAGGGCAGTCGACGCCGGATGCCCAGGCGTGCACGAGGAGGGGAGATGGCTGGTGAAACACGAATTCGCTGATCTTGTCACTTTTCAGATCCGCTTTTTCCAGGGCACGGTGAATTGCGATGGGTACATTTTGCGGAACAAATTCCTGCATCTGCTTCTGGCCATCTTCGTCCAGGGTGAAGTAAAGCTTTGTGGGCGCTGTCTGGCACCCATTTGATGGGAGGCGCCATTTCCCTGTGGCGATCGTGTAATGTGTAGCATCGCTGTGTTGTGCGCTAGCGAGCAGCTCGCCTTCATCGTCACTGACGGTGAGTAGTGTCGCTGCGCATCCGTCGGAAAATATTGTGGAACTTCGGTCGGTGTAGTCCATCATGTTGGAGATGTACTCACAGCAAAGAACGATTGCGTTTCTGACTTTCCCTTGCTCGATGAACGAGGCTGCAAGCTTCTGACCCAGTAAAAAGCTTGCGCATTCCATCTGGATATCAAAGTGCATGGCATTCGTCAGGCCTGCTTCTTCACGCAATACCCGACTCAATCTCGGATACAGGCGCGGAGCATTGACCGCTTTCACGCTGCCGATATCTGTCAACACAGGGCAAGATGCTGCGCAAATGATAAGATCAATATCCTCAGCTTTGAGATTGTTGGCTTTCAGCAGGCGACTGAGAACGGAGAGTGAAACGGTCAGTTCATTCTCACCGAGCTCGGGACTGAAATAGCCGCGCTCTTCAATGCCCCAAAAACGCCACCACAGTTTTGACATCTCAGGAAGTTCGCTGAAGACCGGATCAGTATTTTTATATCGACGTGCGGGCAGCTGGCTCGCGATCGATGCTATTTTCGCCTTTTTCATGATTTAGCCTGGCTCACGGTCAACGTTACGAAATCAATCGCTGATGCGAATGGGTCATACGAGTAGAGGCCGGTCGCTCCACTATTTGTTTCGAGATTGCTCTTCATCCATTGAAAGAATGTGAAGGGCCCCGCGTTTAATAAATCGCCACCTATCCAGGATTCAATCACGTAGTCGTCGTACAGGTCGCTATTCCGGTTGTGCGTAGAGGTGATGGTGCTTTCGACCGTGTTTTGAAGGTTGGGGTGATAAGCAAAGCTGAACTGACCTTTCTTGTCATTTGCCGATTTGATTTTTGTATTCAGATTGATGCTTAGCGGCTCAATGTCTAGATTGAGGGGATATGTCGCAGCAATTTGTTGCCGATCCGCTTCCAGCAAGGCAATCGCAGCGCCGTCGGAGCTTATAAAACCACTCTCGGGATCGGGATCAAACGACTGATTATTGTCATATCGGATCACTAAAATATTGCTGTAGGACTCGGCGATCGCCAGGGTGTTGATGATTGAAAGTGCTTTGGCGAGGCTTGATTCCATCAGGTCGAAAACGAAAGCCTTGTTCGCACCGATCACACTTTGGAATGGGTGTCCGATTTTTGGCCCCATTACACTGGTATCACCGATCAAGTGGTCTGGCGCGAGCGACAGAGAGACAATCAGATCGATATCATCCGCTTTAACCTGATGCCTGCGTAGAATCCGGGCGGCCATTTGTTGCAGATAGTCCACGCCGATACTGCCGGTTTCAAACCGGGCGTAACGGATTGGGTAGGTATCACTATCACCTGGGTCGACGCTATTAAATGCGGGTTCCGGAAGGTGGCAATCAACGTCAATTACGCGCATTCAGATGTCTCCACAGATTCAGTGTGCTGGCTTGCAATCATCGTCATTTCTTTGCGAACCACTTTCCCGTTGTCATTTCTGGGAAGAGAATCGAGGTACAGAATTTCCACGGGATGCATGTAGGAGTCGAAACGATTCTGAACAAATTCCAGCACAGACCGTGCGGTGACAATCTGCTGATCCGCCACCAGAAACAGGATGGGTTGTGAGGGGGTTGCGCCACTACTTGATGGAACAAGAGCACACTCAAGCAAGGAGGGGAATTGCACGAGCAGGCTCTGTTCAATAAGAGCCGGAGTCACCCAGCGCCCATTTACCTTGAACATGTCGTCTTCGCGACCTCGATAGTAGTAGTAGCCGTCGACGTCCATTACAAAGTTGTCGCCCGTCCGGTACCACCCCTGATTGAATTTCTCAGACGTTTTTTCGTGTTGGCCGTAATAGCCGGAACTTACACTATCTCCTCTGACCAGCAGTACCCCTTGTGTGTCGGGCGCAGTTATCTCGTCGCCGTTATCGTCTACGAGCATGCACTCGTAGCCCGGCAGCACCCGGCCAGTAGCTCCGGCACGGGTGTTTCCCGGGCGATTGGCAAGAAAAATATGTCCCACTTCCGTCGCGCCAATGCCGTCACACACTTCAACGCCCTGTTTCAACCAGTATCGGTATTCGGTTTCGGGAAGAGGGGCACCGGCAGATACCGCGTGCTCGATTGATCTTGCTATCAGGCTCGCATGGCCTTGCAATGCATTGTAAATGGCCGGTACGGCAAACAGCACAGAGGGCATGTATCGGGTGATGTTGTCGATAATTCCTTTGGGTGTGGGCCAGGCATCATCAAGAATAGCGGTGCAGCCTGCGTATAGCGGGAAAAAAAGCGAGTTACCCATGCCATAACCAAAGAACATTTTGGGTGCTGAGTAGCACACATGTTGGTTGTTCAGGCTGAGCAGCTTCCCAGCGACGGCCTCGCAGAAAGCCAAAGTACCTGCAGCGGAATGCATTACCCCTTTCGGTGTGCCCGTAGATCCGGATGTATATTGCAGATAGCAGAGCGCTTCGCTGGATGTCTCATAGAAATCATCCCATTCTGGATTACCTTTCGCGAATCCATACTGCTCAGGAGAGAGGCCATTATCAGCCTGTAAGTCTTCTTCAAGAAGAATGATCTCGATATCAGACCAATGGGGGAGCGTATGCGCTTTTTCAAAGGAGGTCACAATGAACGCGGGGGTCTTCTGCGAAATCATAGCTTCGATGGTTTCACAGCGAATCTTTGGGTTGATGATCGCTGGAACGCCACCTACCGCGATGATTGCCAAGAACATCTGCGCCAGTGATGGCGAGTCGTTCAGCATGATCAGTATGTGGTCACCGGGATTGATCACGCTCTCGAGTTCGCTGGCAAGTGCTCTGACCGAAGCTGAAAATTGTGTCCGCTTTATTCGGCTTTCTTTGTACAGGTACAGTACCTCTGTGGAAGATCTATCGCTGCTTCGAAGGAGTAGCTCGGAGAGGTTTTCGCGGTAACATGGGTTGCTGATCATACGGCAGAGACCTCCGCAGCAGCATCGCACTTACTACTCATCTGTTGCAGTAGTGAAGTACACCAGTCTGTAATACGTTGCTCTGTCTTTTCCGGTTGGCAGTCTTCATCAAGTGCGAGACCGACAAAATGTTTCCCATCGTCCGTCAGTGCTTTTGAGCTTTCAAATTCGTAGCCCTGATTCGGCCAGTGGCCAATGATCTCTGCTCCTTTTCCCACACATAGATCGTGCAATATTCCCATGGCATCAAGGTACCACTCAGGGTATCCATACTGGTCCCCCAGGCCGAACAGCGCGATTGTCGCATTTGAAAGATCGGTCTCTTCGAGCTCGGGCCAGAGTTCTTCCCAGTCCGATTGTAAGTGCCCGTAGTCCCAGGTTGGTATGCCAAAGATCACGAGATCATAAATTTCCAGGTCGGGAAAACCCGCATCTGAAATCGTGTTCAGTTCAGCGAGATCATCCCCGAAGAAGCCATGTATCTGCTTGGCTGCGACTTCGGTATTGCCAGACGTGGAGTCGAAGTAAATTCCAATTTTCACAATAAAACCATCCGATGGTAACTCTGATGCCCATGGCCACGGTGTGACGGAAAGCGAGTTCGCTTCCCGTGAAAACTTTCCGGGTCCACTTGGCGCGCTGTGTCGATTGATCTGCGGTGTACGCTAGCGAAGTTTTGTTACATAAAAAATTCTTCGTAAAAAAATATTCTCGATAACGTTTTTTCGATGGGAAAAGATTGCTTGAGTGGCAAGGCGGCGCATTTCATCAGGAATTATTTTTTTCGTCAATGCGCAAAAAAATTATTTTCGCGTGTAATGCGGTGAAATGTCGCACCTGCCCAGATCGGGTTTTCGTGAGTTTCAACTTTATGTGGAATTGCGCGCTGAGGCTGTATTGGTACGGGTGTGTTTGTTGTTGAAGATATGTTTCTACTGAAGAGGATGTTTTTGCGTGCTTGACGGTTTCTTGGGTGTTTATCGGTTTCAACTTAACCGGTTTTTCGAGTTTGATAATCCTGGAACCATTGTTCTGGTTTGTTAATCGGTACGCGGGTGTGATTTTGTTTCAGGGTTCTCGCAAGGCGTGTATTAATTTTTTTGTTGTATTAATTTTATGGTACACGTGTCCAATCTGTTTGGTTTTGATCGCTGCGTGCGATGTTTTGCGAGAATTTTATTCGTATTTTTTCTTGCACGCTGGTTCAGCTTTGAAAGCAGCGGAGTTTTTTGCGCGAGACGGTAGCGGTAAAAAATCCAGGTTCATGTGGTGAGTGGCCGAAAATAATGCAGGCGGAATCAGTCTGTCTTCTCTGTGTGCTTGAAGTACGGCTTATAGATAGCGCCACCGTTTCCGATCTTTGGTATGCGACTGGAATACTTAATTGCCGCGAGTTTTACGTGGTTTAGCCGTTCCCCGGGCAGGTGCGCGATTTTCCCGAACATTCTTGAGTAGGATTTTATTTTTAGGACTCGTTTATGTCTTGCAGATATGTACGCTCGTGTCAGATCGGAATCGATCCTGGGTTCGGGTTTTGACTTGATGAGCTTTACCAACTCTGCGGCGTCTTCAAACGCGAGGGAGGCACCCATGCCCAGGTTCGGTGATACTGCGTGGGCAGCGTCGCCTATTCGGAGGAATCCACTATCGCTTAACCAGCACACCTTGTTCTCAGTGATTCGGTCGAATCGGACCTTCGTATGCTCGGTGGTGCTACGACTGACCGTCTCACCAGCCTGGCCGAAACGCTCCAGTATCTGTCGGAGGTCTTTGTTGCTGTATCGGGATTCGTGGTTGAATGCACATGGTTGGGAACTGAGAAATACATAAGCGCGGGAGCTGGTTACCGGGAAGATCCCCAGGCGGTATTTTCCGTTGTGTATTTCGTACGCCCGTTCCTGATCGAAGTTGGTGTCTATCAGCCAGCGCCAGACCCCTTGTGTGGTCTGTTCAATTTTTGCGGCTTCGGGTTCAAACCCGTGAATCCCATCTGTGAAAAGGACACTGCGTGCCTCCACTGTCTCTCCTGTGGAGAGCGTAAGGCGTGTAAAGCTTCCAAACTGTTCGACTGTAACCAGTTGCTGTTGTGGCAGGCAGCGCTTTATGTCGACGTTGCGATACAGCAATCGATGCAGTGTGGAACGTAATGTCGATACGACCGGGTAGCCCTCATAACCTACAGGTTGCTCTGCGATGCTATTGTGTTTGGGCGTTCCGAATACCATGTGGGTGAGGGGTATGTACTCGTTCAACTGCTGGTAATCCACTCCAAGAAGGTGCAGTGCGTGCAACCCTGAAGGGTGCAGGACAATGCCCATACCGTCGGATACTGGGAGTTGTCGCTGTTCTATGAGGCGGTAATCTATGCCCGCGGTTTCGAGTCCGCAGGCAATTGCCATGCCTGCAAGGCCCCCGCCTATGATCGCGATGTCCGTTTTCATACTGTACAGTTCCTAGTGTTCCAGCGCGGATTACTGCGCTACTGCCTTGCTTACAGAATGAAATCACACCCCGTACCTCAAGAGAAGCCTGGTGACTGCCATGAAAAGGTGTACTGCGGGTTGTTCGCTCAAGATATATGGATAGGAAACCGCGCGCTCCTTAACTACAATACGCGGCTATTTTCCCTATCCGAGTTCCCGCTGTGACCATTGCCAACGCTGACCACCCCCGCGATTTCCAGTCTCTTCCTTTACAAAACCCCTTATTGAAGAACCTGAAGGATTTGGGCTACGAGCGACTGACCGAGATTCAGGCGGCGGCGCTGCCGGCGATTGTTGCGGGGAAGGATGTGATAGGGCAGGCCAAAACAGGCTCCGGCAAGACGGTGGCGTTTGGTCTCGGGTTATTGCACAAGCTGAAGGTCGAGCAGTTTCGGGTCCAGTCTCTGGTGCTGTGTCCGACCCGGGAGCTGGCCGATCAGGTGGCGCGGGAGCTGCGCAAGCTGGCGCGGGCCATCCACAACATCAAGATCCTGACTCTGTGCGGTGGTATGCCGTTCGGGCCTCAGATCGGTTCCCTCAAACACGGGGCTCATATCGTGGTCGGTACCCCGGGGCGAATTGAGGACCACCTGCGCAAGGGCAATCTCGATCTGAGCCATGTGGATACGCTGGTGCTGGATGAAGCCGACCGCATGCTGGATATGGGATTCCAGGCGGTGCTGGATCAGATTCTGGCAGAGCTGCCGAAGGAGCGTCAGACACTGCTGTTTTCCGCTACCTACCCGAAAACCATTGATGCACTTGCAACCCGCGTGCTGCGAGACCCGGTCAAGGTGGAAGTGGCCGCGGCGCACACCAAGAGCACCATTGAGCAGAACTACTACCGGGTGGAAAACAATGAAGCGCGCCCTGGGGCGCTGTACCAGCTACTGGCCAGTTACGATGCCTCGTCAGCGCTGGTGTTCTGCAATACCAAAAAGGAAACCGAAGAAGCGGCGCAAGCGCTCAAGCGCGCAGGCTTTGCCGCGCTGGCTCTGCACGGAGATATGGAGCAGAAGGACCGCGACCGCACCCTGGCGCTGTTTGCCAACGGTAGTGCCTCGGTTCTGGTGGCAACGGATGTGGCAGCGCGCGGGCTGGATATCGAAGAGTTGCCGGTGGTGGTGAACTACCACCTTTCCCGAGATCCAGAGGTGCACGTGCATCGCGTTGGTCGTACCGGCCGGGCAGGGCAGAAGGGCGTGGCGCTCTCAATGGTAAGTAAAAAGGAAATCTACAAGCTGGAGCGGCTGGAAGAGTTGATGCAGCAGAAAATTACTCTGCTGGAAGTGCCCGAGCTGTCACGGGGATTTGCGCCGACACGTCCGGTGATGTCCACGCTGCAGATTGACGGTGGCAAAAAACAGAAGGTGCGTGCCGGTGATGTTGTGGGTGCCCTGACCGGCGATGGTGGTATCGATGGCACTCAGATCGGAAAGATTCAGCTGTTCGATTTTTCTACCTTTGTGGCGGTAGAGCGGCCCGTGGCCAAGAAAGCACTGAGCAAGCTCTCTGCCGGAAAAATCAAAGGCCGAAAGTTCCGCGCACGTATCGTCGGTGTTTGATCATTTTCACGTTCGGAGCACCCCATTGCACACTGGTTCGTGGCAATGGGGAGCTATCCCATCAAAAGCGCAAACGAATGCCCAGCGCGCCATCCACGTCGAAGCCTTCGTAGTAGTCCACATCGCTAAATCCGTAGTGCGGTACTGCCTGAATGTAGGCCTCGAGGCTCGGTGCAATACCAAAGCTCAACCCAATCGGCAGGCGAACGCCGGTCTGGTAATAGTCGCCATTCCCGCCGCCGTCTCGATAAAAGCCGCCCGCATCGATGTAAGCATGCACGGTGCCGAGATTATTGCTGAAGTTCTGCAAGCGCATATCAACGGCAATCGCATCGCTGTTGAAAAAGATCGAAGTTCCACGCAACTGCGCGGTCACGCCCAGCCCCAGGTCGTGGGCGACACCGAGGCCAACCCCTGTCTTGTTGGCGGCGAAACTCGGGGCGCTGATGGCAGTAATCAGAAGAGGGAGGACGATCTTGTTCAGGTGCTTAAAGAGCTTCATGGGTACCTCTTAGGTGGAGATGAATAAGGTGGCGAGTATAGATGCGGCGCCTGGCGGTGCTTTGCGGTGGATCACAGTTGCGAGAAGGCCGGCCGGTTCTAAGATACCTCGGATCAAGTCCGCAATACCTGAGGTATCACGGATTTGGTCAGAGGTCCCTTAATATTCTGGCAAGACGAAGCGGGGAAAAATCGGGATAATGCCGCGGCTTCGCTTGGCCATTTATTGTCCCCATTCAGCCCCAAACCGGTAGTTTCCATGGAAATCAGCGTCAACTTCCTTGATAACCTGCGACTTGAAGCCAAATTCGATGACTTCACGGTCATCACGGATCAGCCGATCCGCTACAAGGGGGACGGTTCGGCGCCCAGCCCGTTCGACTATTTCCTGGCTTCCTCGGCCCTGTGTGCGGCCTATTTTGTGCGGGTTTACTGCCTGGCGAGGGATATTCCTACGGACAATATCCGCCTGTCTCAGAACAATATCGTGGACCCGGATGACCGCTACAACCAGATCTTCAAAATCCAGGTGGAATTGCCGGAGGATATCTCCGAGAGGGACCGACAGGGCATCCTGCGCTCCATCGACCGTTGTACCGTGAAAAAGGTGATCCAGACCGGTCCGGACTTTCAGATTGAGACGGTGGAGAATCTGGCGGAGGACGCCCAGGCGCTGCTCATGGTGGAGCCGGACGCGGAGCATCAGACCTTTATCGAAGGCAAAGATCTACCGCTGGAGCAGACCATTGCCAATATGACGAAAATTCTTGCCGATCTCGGCATGAAGATCGAGATTGCTTCCTGGCGTAATATCGTGCCCCACGTCTGGTCTCTGCATATCCGCGACGCAGCCTCGCCCATGTGTTTTACCAATGGTAAAGGAGCGACAAAAGAGAGCGCTCTGTGTTCTGCGCTGGGCGAATTTATTGAGCGATTGAGCTGCAATTTCTTTTACAACGATCAGTTCTTTGGCGAGGAACTCGCCGATGCCGAGTTCGTGCACTACCCGAATGAAAAGTGGTTTGCACTGGAAGACGACGACGCCTTGCCTGCGGGCATTCTCGATGACTACACCCGGGCGATTTACGATCCGGAAGGGGAGCTGGGCGGTTCTAACCTGGTTGATACCAATTCTGGTCGTGCCGACCGCGGTATCTGTTCCCTGCCGTTTGTGCGCAAGTCCGACGGTGAGTCGGTGTATTTCCCGTCCAACCTGATCGAAAACCTGTTTCTTAGTAATGGTATGAGTGCCGGTAATACTCTGGCGGAAGCCCAGGTACAGTGCCTGTCAGAAATCTTCGAGCGGGCGGTGAAAAAGGAAATTCTGGAGCAGGAAATTGCGCTGCCGGATGTACCTAAAGAGATTCTGCAAAAGTACCCGGATATTCTCGAAGGTATTGAAGAGCTGGAAAAGCAGGGCTTCCCGATTCTGGTAAAAGACGCCTCTCTCGGCGGCAAGTTCCCGGTGATGTGCGTGACCCTGATGAATCCGCGCACTGGCGGCGTGTTTGCGTCCTTCGGTGCGCACCCGAGCCTGCATGTGGCACTGGAGCGCAGTCTGACCGAACTGATGCAGGGCCGCAGCTTTGAAGGTCTGAACGACGTACCACCGCCGACCTTCAATAGCCTGGCGGTGACCGAGCCGCACAACTTTGTCGAGCATTTTATCGATTCCACCGGTGTGGTTTCCTGGCGTTTCTTCAGCGCCAAATCCGATTATGCATTTGTTGAGTGGGACTTTACTCCGAAAACCAAGTCCGGCGATCACGGAGATACCAACCAGGCCGAGGCGGAACGCCTGTTCGCAATCCTGGAAGACATGGGCAAGGAGGTCTATATGGCCACTTACGATGACCTGGGTGCATCGGCCTGTCGTATTCTCGTACCCGGCTATTCCGAGGTTTATCCGGTAGAAGACCTGATCTGGGATAACACCAACAAGGCACTGGACTACCGCGAAGACATTCTCAACCTGCACCGGTTGGAAGATGACGCGCTGGAGGAACTGGTTGAACGACTGGAAGAGAGCCAGATCGACAACTACGAGACCATCATTACGCTGATTGGTGTGGAATTTGATGAGAACACCGTCTGGGGTCAGCTCACCGTTCTGGAGCTGAAGCTGCTCATTTACCTCGCCCTGCAGCGTCATGAAGAAGCGCTGGAGCTGGTGGAGACCTTCCTGCAGTACAACGACAATACCGTTGAACGCGGGTTGTTCTATCGTGCGGTGCAAGCGGTGCTGGAGATTGCGCTGGATGAGGATCTGGCGTTGGAAGATTATCGCTATAACCTGAACCGGATGTTTGGTGAGGCCACCATGGATGCGGTGGTGGGCTCAGTCGATGGCAGCCTGCGTTTTTATGGTCTGACGCCGACGAATATGCAGCTGGAAGGATTGGACAAGCATCTGCGCTTGATTGAGAGTTACAAGAAATTACATGCTGCTCGGGCGGCTAAAGGCGTTTGTTGACTTGTTTCTCATAGGCGGTGTGTCGTTCCCACTAATTGTACGTCTGCTCCCGAATGGTATGTGGATACAGGGTTCAGGTGGAACCAACTGAGCTATATATGTAGAAAAATTTGAGGCGAATACTCTCGTATTGGCCTTTTTCTCCGATTGAAGGGATATCGTATGAAAGGTTCGTGTAAATTGCTGGTGTTACTGGTCGCAGTGATCGCTAGTGGTTGTACGCTAGTTGGGGCGGCGGTCGACTCGAAACTTCATGAACATGTCAACGAAGGGAAATCTTGGCCCGACAAGAAACCTCGTTCAAACGATTTTATGAAGATTGGCGCCATAACTGATGCAATGGTCGTCAAGTCGGTCGTGTTTCCTGATGGGCTGCCAAAAACTGAGAACAGTCCCGTACAAGTTCCATCGCAATGTACCGAGCCATTGGTGCTTGTGTGTTCGTCTGCAGGAAATGTGTGTGTGTGCAAGCGACCAGAATCAGTGAAGGTCAAAGTTTATGAAGAGCCAGAGGATGAAAATGGCTAATGGAGCCGGAATCGAAATTGGTTTGCTTGTAAGTTTGCAATAAAAAGCCCGCCAAATGGCGGGCTTTTTACATGTTGACCTAGTGAGTATTAAGTTAGCGGCTGGCGGAATCAGTTTCCGAAGACGACTTTTCCGGCTTGATCGCATACCCATCCTCATCCAATTCCACAATCGGCATGCCCAATTCCGCGATGCTTTCGCGAATATTGGCCGCATCGCCAACCACCACAATCGCCATATTCTCAGGTTCGAGCAAGCCAGTAATGACCTTGTTCAGGGTTTTGCGGTCGGTCTCTTTGAGCATGGCGCCTTGCTGAGAGCGGTAGTCCAGTGGCAGGTCGTAGCGCAGGATGTTGTTCAGCAGGCTGAGCTTGTCGCCCGGGGTTTCGTACTTGCGTGCTTCCTGTTGGCCGATGGCGGAACGGAGATAATTGAACTCGCTTTCGGTCATGCCTTCGCTGTCATACTTTGCAAACTCTTTGATTACTTCGTGCAGGGCATCTGCGGTTGTTTCCTTCTTCACCTCTGAGCTCATCATGTATTGGCCTTCCTGCGGCTCTCCAATCAGGTACGAGCGGGCGCCGTAGGTGTAGCCTTTGTCTTCGCGCAGGTTGAGGTTAATGCGGCTGTTGAAGTTGCCACCCAGCGGGAAGTTGCCGAGGTAGGCCAGGTAGTAATCACCCAGGGCATCGTAGGGCAGGCCATGCTGGGCAACGCGCAGGCTGGACTGTGCCGCGCCTTCTTTGTTTACCAGGTAGACGGTGCGACCGTTGATTTCCGGTTTCTGCAACGCGATGGCCGGGCGTACCGGTTGTGCGGTTTTTAGCTTTGCCAGCCCTTCCAGAGACTTGATGATCTTCTCGTGCGGCACACTGGTGCTGACGGTAACTCCACTCAGGTGGGCGGGAAAGTGGGCCTTGTAGTACTGCTTGACATCATTCAGGGTAATCTGCTCGACAGTGTCCGGCAGGCCGGCATCCGGGAAACTGAGTGGGTGTTCGGCACCGCGCATTACCGCACCAACCGCTCGGGTTGCCAGCCCTTGAGGGGTTTTGCGGGCTTGTTGCAGGCCTTCAATGGTCTGTTGCTTGATGCGGTTAAAGTCTTCTTCACTAAATGCCGGCTTGAGTATGCGCTCCATCATCAGAGGCACTGCGGTATCCAGATGCTTGGCCAGAACATTCAGGGTCACAGTGGTCTCGTATTGACCACTATTGACGCTGACACTGGCACCCAGGCGCTTCAGGGCTTCGGTAAACTCGGCGGCACTGCGCTCGGTGGTGGCCTCGCTCATCAGTGAGGTCATCAGCGAGGTGAGGCCGGCTTTTCCACGGGGCTCATCCCGTTGACCAAAATCAAATACCGCACGCACGGTAACGGTTGGCGTCTCGTCATTGGTTACCGCCAGCAGGCGAACACCATTTTCCAGTTTTCCATCCTGAATCTCGGGCAGTTCCACTTGCGGGTTTACCCCGGGAGTTGGCTGTACACTGCGATCGAAGGTGTCTTTTACGGGGCGCAGGGCGAGGGCTTCTCCGTCATCACCGTAGGTCTCCGGGATGGTGCGCTTCCACTGGTAATTCTGTTCGGCCGCGGCCATTTCCGGTTTGCCGTTAGGTACCACACTCAGTAGCACGGCAGGCTGCTTGGCGATGTACTCTTCAAACACTCGGGTGACGTCGTCGGTGGCGACGGACAGGTAGGCTTTGATCTCTTCGTCGATGCCTTTGGGGCTGCCAGTAAAAGTCTCAAAGGCGGCGAGGGTCGAAACCTTGCCAGAGACGGATTGCAGGCCAAATACGCGACTGGATTCATAGCCGGCCTTGAATTTCACCAGGTCATCCTCGGTCACGCCACGACTGGCAAATTCGGTGAGGGTGTCGCGTACTGCCTGTTCCATTTCCGCCAGGGTTTCACCGGAGGCGGGGTTCTGGATGACGATAAACCACATCTCACAGGCCAGTTCCTTGCAGGAATGGCTGACACTCGCGGACACGGCGCGACCGGTTTGTACCAGGCGCTGATATAGCATGGAGTCCTGGCCCTGACCGAGAATCGCGGCGGCGGCATCCAGTGCCGGCTCGTCCTCATGGCCGTAGTAAACCGTAGGTACCATCATCGCCAGAGCGGGCAGGTGGATATTATCTTCCAGGGTGACGTAGCGATCCGCATCGAGTTTGGCCGGTTGTTTCGGCAGGTTTTCCACTTCCGGGCCGGCGGGGATGGGGCCGAAGTACTTGGCCACCCATTCCAGGGTTTTGGCTTTGTCCACGTCACCACCGATGGTGAGCACGGCGTTATTGGGACCATACCAGCGCAGGAAGAAGCGTTTCAGGTCGTTGAGGTCGGCGCGATCGAGATCCTCCATCCACCCGATCACCGGCCAGGAGTAGGGGTGACCATCCGGGTAGGTGGTGGCATACATGGTTTCCAGGGCGCGGCCGTAAGGGCGGTTGTCCACCCGTTGACCACGCTCGTTCTTCACCGTTGCGCGCTGGACTTCAAATTTTTCCTGGGTGACCGCATCGAGGAATACCCCCATGCGGTCGGATTCCAGCCACAGTACGGTTTCCAACTGATTGGCGGGTACCGTCTGGTAGTAATTGGTACGGTCTGTGTTGGTGGTGCCATTCATGCTACCACCGGCTTCAGTGATGATGCGGAAGTGTTCCTCATCCGCCACATTGACCGAGCCCTGGAACATCATATGCTCGAAGAAGTGGGCGAAGCCGGAGCGGCCGGGATCTTCCCGGTTCGAGCCTACATGGTAGGTGACGTCCACGTGCACCAGTGGATCGGAATTGTCTTCGTGCAGGACGACGGTGAGGCCGTTGTCGAGTTTGTACTTGCTGTAGGGGATGGCGATCTCGGCACCATCGCCATCAAAGGTTTCCACCAGGGTAATGCCGGCGGGCAAGCTGGCCTGTTGAGCCGACTCCGGAGAAGCTTCGCTGGTGGCGGAGGTCTGCGGGGGTTCAGGATCGGTGCCCTTGCTGCAGGCTACCAGAAGTGCGGATGCGAAAATCAGTGCGATTTTTGTGCGATGCATGATGGTAGGAGACCTTTTTATTTTCAGAATCTCCGATCCTAGCACAGCTGGCGGAATGTGCCCGACCGGTACCGGTGTCCCCGGTTGGGTGACGCGCTATTCTTCAGTTGAAACCTAACAAAAGGGGCACTACCAGTCGGTAGTACCCCATTTGCGTGGCGGTGGGCATGGAAGCGGTATGGCGCCTCAAAACATGCCTGATTGCTGAATCAGAATTTGAACTCTGTGCCTACGCCTACGTAGCTGCGCGCATAATTATCTGCGGCGGTTTCATCGGTGTAGAAGGTAAATACCTTGGCAGCTTTGGACAGCTTGTAGTCCAGTCCAAGGCTGAATGTTTCGCCATCGGTTTTCACGATATCAGACTGGCCGTACTGTGCTTTCGCGGTCCAGTTATTGATTTTGTAAGCGACAGAGGTCATCCATCCGTCCTGCTTACTGTTGTCTGCTCTTTCCTGCTCTTCGTAAAGCCCGCCGACCTGCACATTACCAAAGTTGTACTGCGCAACCATACGCGCAACATTCCAGTCATTGGCCTCTACATCCATGTCATAGGCGTAGGCCAGGTAGACACCGTTGTTATCGTACGCAAATGCAACGGAAGTACCGTTGTCGCGGGTGTCGATCAGCGCACCCTCGTCGTCGAGGATTTCGGCCTCTTTATTACTGATGTACGCTGCTGCCACTTGGAAGCCACCAAATGACGGAGTGGTGTACTGCAGATTGTTGGATTCGCGGTTGTCGCTTTTGGTGATCAGGCTTTTAATATCGCCTTCCAGGTCGTTGAACAGATCTACTTTCTTCTGTGCAATCTTCAACGGCGTATCGAATTTACCGCCGATGACCTGGCCGAAGCCGCCTTCGAGGCCGGCAAAGATATTGCGCTGGGTGAAGGTGTCACCTTCGCCATCCATGTTGACCTGGTATTCCATTTTGTAGATGCCCTTGATACCACTGTCCAGGGGCAGCTCGCCTTTTACACCGAGGCGAGAGGCATTGCTTTTTACGTCGGTCGTTGCGCCGTCACCTTCGTCGTTGGACTGAAAGGAAGCGTTGGCTTTACCGTAAAAGCCAAAGATTTCCGCGTTGGCGAAAGAGGGAAGTACTGCAACCAGCGCGAGCGACATGGCGGTCTTTTTCATGGGGGCTCTCGTAATGTTTGTAAAAAATGAACGCTGTGTGTTCTTGAGTTGCGCGCAGTTTGCTGCGGAAATGTTACAAAGATGTGAAATGTGAAAATAAAGTGAATAAATTGTTACTACTGCGCTTTATACGTGACAGGTATGGCAGTTAAATCGGAGTGAAAGCGGGGGGAGTTCCCACAGGGACGGGGCATGGGTCGATGACAGGGATCAGGTTGGACGACCGACCAAATATTTTGTTGGGGCTATGGGCCTGTGCAGCGGGCATTGGGCAGGTTGCCTACTGGCCGGAATTGCCCGGGTCTCAGACCGTGGCTGGAGCAGCACTGCTCGGCCTGCTTGCCGTCACTCTGCTACTGATGCTGAGCGGCGTAAGGCCCGTTACAGTCAACCGGCGAGTTGTGCTTCTCTTCAGAGTCGTCCTGCCATTCTTGTTCGGGACATGCTGGGCACTGTGGGCAAACCACCAGGCACTGGAGCGGAGGCTACCTGAGTCACTACACGGTACCGACCACACCCTGGAACTGGAAGTGGTTTCGCTGCCGCAAGCCGCGCCGGCGGTTTCCTTTTTCGGTGCGCCCCGGGCGGCCACCGTCGGGTATCTGGATGCGCGCTTTCGCGCCCGTGTTACTGATGGAGAAGATGCCCGCTTTGTTGGCCGCATTTTACAGCTCGGCTGGTATCGGATGGCTCCGGCGGACGCTGAGCGTCTTGAGGCCGGCAGTCGCTGGCGGATGCGAGTGCGGGTCAAACAGCCCCGTGGTAGCGTCAATCCCCATACCTTCGACTATGAAGCCTGGCTGCTCGAACAGGATATTTTTGCCACGGGTTACGTGCGCGATCGTGATAACGAGCCGCTGTTTCTCAGAGCCGGTGCGGGCCTCAACCGCATTCGGGAGGATCTGCGCAGTCACCTGGATAGCGGGGCACAGCTACAAGAGCTCGCGTATAAACAGGCGCCGCTGATGCGTGCATTATTGCTGGGCGACCGCAGCGGAATTGATGAGGCGACCCGCAAGCTCCTCCAGAATACGGGTACTGCGCACCTGCTTGCGATCTCTGGGCTGCACGTGGGAATGGTGGCCGGGTGCTTCTTTTTATTTGGAGGCGTTCTGGGGCGCACCGCCGCTGTGCTGGGCGCTATGCGGGCGGGCAATCCTGTGTACCTGGGCGGTGCCGCCGGGTTATTCGCGGCGTTGACCTATACGCTGATCAGCGGGGCTCCACTGTCTGCCCAGCGGGCACTCGTGATGGCGATGGTGGCACTGGGGGCAGTCGTTCTGCGGCGCCGGTTTGACGGTCACCTGGGGCTGGCGCTTGCCCTGTGTGGCATCCTGTTCTGGCAGCCACTGGCGGTACTCAATGCTGGATTCTGGCTGTCGTTTATCGCAGTCGGCGCCTTGCTGTTACGTTTTCAGGGCAGGGTGCGGGTAGACGATCGGCCGATGCCCTCCACAGGCTGCTTGTCGCTCGGTACAAGGTGGCGTACCTGGCTGGTGAGTGGTGTCCACAGCCAATGGGCCATTGTCATTGGTATGTTGATACCCTCAGTGTTGATTTTTCATGGGGTAAGTCTGAGCGGGCTTGTGGTCAACCTGTTCGCGATTCCCTGGGTTGGCCTGTTGATCTTGCCTCTGATTCTGGTGGGTGCTCTGTGTCCAGTGGAGCCGCTGGCGGCGGGAATATGGGCGCTGGCCGACTTACAGTTGGGCTGGCTGGTTGCCTTTCTCGAATCCGCAGACCGAGTTGCCCCCGGCTGGTATGTGCTCCCGGTGCCCGGGCCCTGGGTCATATTGCTGGCGGCCGTTGGTGGGGTGCTGCTGGTCATGCCGCCGGGTGTTCCGGGGCGGGGGCTTGGCTGGCTTTTGATTCCAGCCATTGCCGTTGGCGGCACCGGCTGGCAGCGGCCGCTGCCGGACTCTTTCGAGCTGACGGTACTGGATGTGGGGCAGGGCCTTGCGGTTACCGCTGTCAGCGGGGCGCATACGGTTATCTTTGATACCGGTGCGAGTTCCGCTAGCGGGTGGAGCGCGGGCTCGAGCATCGTTGCGCCCTACCTCCAGGCACAGGGCCGGCAAAAGGTCGATGCGCTAATTGTCAGTCACGGGGATCGCGATCATGCCGGTGGTGTAGGCGGGGTGCTGGAGCAATTGGAGGTGGATAATGTGGTCGCGCCGGGCAGTCTCGGCCAGCGCTTGCTGGCGAAGCCTGGGTCGCGTTCTTGCCGCGCCGGGCACACCGCTCAATATGGCAGTTTCTCAATTCACTGGTTGTGGCCGCGCACAACATCGGTGAATGGTGAGGAGAATGACCACAGCTGCGTCGGTCTATTGCAGTGGAATCATGTGCGTATCCTGCTAACCGGTGATATTCCCAGCCGGGTAGAGATGCAATTGGCTGCGCTATACCCCGATCTGCCGGCAGTCGATCTTCTCATTGCACCGCACCACGGCTCGCGTACCTCCTCCTCAGCGGCGCTGATCGCGTGGGCGCAGCCGTCCCTCGTGGTGTTCAGTGCCGGCTACAAACACCGGTTTGGACATCCGCATCCGGATGTGACTGCGAGGTACCGGGCGGCCGGTGCAACTCTCTTCAACACCGCGCAGGAAGGAGCCATTCAGTTCCAATGGGATGATACTGGTGGGCTGGAGATTACACGGGCGCGGCAGGGGGGGCGCTTTTGGTATCAGCATCACAGCGACAAAAAAGATAACAATCAGATACTTAGCCACCGCCAATAGCTGTGGTAGAGTTTGGCGCTGTAGTGCTGAACGAGTGCCGAATGGCTCGGCCTGGCACCGGAGTTTGCAGGGGATTTCTCTGTAAAGCTCTCGATAAACCATAAGAATCCCGTACGCAGTCTGGGGCACAAACGTGTTAGAAATCATCAAATCCGGCGGCTGGCTGATGCTGCCAATCCTGCTTTGTTCCGTTGCCGTTATCGCCATCTTTATCGAGCGCCTGTGGACGCTGAATGAGCGCAAGATTGCGCCGCGGACCCTGTTGGGGGATGTATGGGGCAGTCTGCGAAACAACGAGTTGACCACAGAGAAGATCAAGGAACTGCGCGATTCCAGCCCGCTGGGGCGCATCTTTGCTGCGGGACTGTCCAATTCCAAGCACGGCCGTGAGGTCATGAAGGACAGTATTCAGGAGGCCGCCAGTCAGGTGGTGCACGACCTGGAGCGGTTCCTGAATGTGCTGGGCACCATCGCTGCCGTTGCCCCCTTGATCGGTCTGCTCGGTACCGTTGTGGGGATGATCCAGGTGTTTACCGCCATCATGCTGGAAGGCACCGGAAACGCGGGTGTCCTTGCCGGTGGTATCTCCCAGGCATTGATCACGACGGCCGCTGGCCTGAGTGTGGCGATTCCGGCGCTGATGGCGCACCGCTACTTTCAACGCCGCCTGGATAGCATTGTGGTCACCATGGAGCAGGAAGCCGTCAAGCTGGTGGACGCGCTGCACAGTGACCGTCGTATCGAAGCCGCCTGAGCCCATAGCCAGACATTCAGGAGCGCTCGATGCAATTCCGTCGCCAAAGCCAAGAGCAGGATGGGGTCAACCTCACACCACTGATCGATGTGGTGTTCCTGCTGCTGATCTTCTTTATGGTGTCTACCACCTTTACCAAGGAAAGCCACCTGAAACTGAACCTTCCCGAGGCTGCAGGGCCCCAGGCGGAAGTGCCGCCATCCACCATTGAAATTCTGATCAATGCGGACGGTTCTTACTCAGTGGATGGGCAGGCGCTGATCAACAAGAAGTTGGTTACTCTCAAATCGGCACTGTCGGAAGTTTCTGCTGGCGAGTACAATCGCCCGCTGATCATTACCGCGGATGCCACTGCCGAACACCAGTCAGTGGTTCGCGCCATGGATGCTGCTGGTCAGCTGGGATTTGTGCATCTCAGCATTACCACGCGGCAGCCTGACGAACAGTAATCTATAAGTGTTGATGCGGGGCGGCGACTACGACGCTCCGCTAGCCCTTTCGTAACGACCCGCCCGCAATCTGCGGGCGGCGTCGTTTGATGGGGCGGCAAACACACGACCTGATTGTTTATGGAAAAATCTCCGCAACCGGCCCGTACACCGAAAAATGGAGCCAGGACCTACCGTCGCCTGCTCTCGTATGCCGCACCACACTGGGCGGTGTTTGTGGTCGCCGTCTTCGGTTTCCTGCTGTTCTCCACCATGGAAGTTGCCCTGATTGCGGTGACGGAATTGCTGCTGGATGCGGTGGGTGCTGGCATCGATACCGGCCGTGGCTTCCTCTCCAAATACGTTGCCTCTTATTTCCCCAATGGCCAAATGCCACAGGAGACTGCTCGCTGGTTGGTACCGATGGGGATGCTCATCATTATTGTACTGCGCGCGGTAGGTAATTTTGTGGGCAGCTATGGTCTGGCGTATGTCGCACGTGCGGTGATCCACCAGCTGCGTTCCGAGCTGTTCGAAAGTATCGGCCGGTTGCCAAGCAGCTATTACGACCGCTATACCGGCGCTTTCCTGATTTCCAAGGTGGCGTATAACGTCGAGCAGGTCACCAACTCCATTACCAAATCGCTCAAGACGATCTTTCGCTCCTCGTTTACCGCGATCGGATTGCTCACCTACCTTCTGATGGTGAACTGGAAGCTCACGCTGACCTTCTTTCTGTTTGTGCCGATTATTGCGGCCATTGTCGGCATTGTGGGCAAGCGTTTTCGCAAGCTCAGTCATCGCATCCAAAACACCATGGGGGACGTTACCCACGTTACCCAGGAAGCCATCAACGGCTATGAGGTGGTGCGTATGTACGGTGGGCAGAAGTATGAAAACGCGCGCTTTCAGGCGGCGAGCAATGCCAATCGTCAGCAGTTTATGAAACTGGTGGTTGCGGATAACGCAAGTGTGTCGGTGATTCAGATTCTTGTGGGGCTTGCCACAGCGGTGCTGGTCTGGTTTGCGCTGGCCCCGGGGATGGTGGAATCCATGACCGCCGGCGTGTTTGCCTCATACATCGGTGCGGCGGCGTCCCTGGCCAAGCCGATCCGAAACCTGTCCGAGGTGTACGCGGAAATCCAGAAGGGGATCGCCGCCGCAGAAAGTATTTTCGAGGTGTTCGATGCCCCCAAAGAGCCGGCCGAAGGCGACGCGGTACTGCCGCAACCGGTGACCGGAGAGGTGACATTTGAGCATCTCGGTTTCCGCTACAGCGAAGACGGCCCCGAAGTGCTTTCGGACATTAATTTCACTGTGCGCGCGGGGCAGACGGTGGCCCTTGTGGGGGCATCCGGTTCGGGCAAGACCACGCTGGTCAGCCTATTGTCGCGGTTTTACGAACCGACCAGCGGCCGGATACTACTGGACGGGGTCGATATCACGCGCTTGCCGCTGGCTAATCTGCGCGCACAAGTCAGCCTGGTTTCCCAGAATATCGTGCTGTTCAATGACACCGTGTACCGCAATATCGCGTACGGGGAGCTGGAATCGAAGTCGGATGCCGAGGTGCAGCGGGCTGTGGACCAGGCCCACGCGCGCAGTTTTATCGAGGAGTTGCCACAGGGGCTGCAGACGGTTCTTGGTGACAACGCTCAGATTCTGTCCGGCGGTCAGCGCCAGCGACTGGCTATCGCGCGGGCGCTGCTGAAGGATTCGCCACTGTTGATTCTGGACGAGGCCACCTCGGCCCTCGACAACACTTCCGAGCGGCATATCCAGGCCGCGCTTGCAGAGGTGATGAAAGACCGTACCACCTTTGTGATCGCCCACCGGCTCAGTACTATTGAGAACGCAGATTGCATTCTGGTCATGGATCAGGGGCGCATTGTGGAGCAGGGCAGCCACAGCGAGCTGCTTGCCCAGGGCGGGCGCTACGCACTCCTGCTGCAACAGCAGAATATGCAGGGCGCGGGTTGAACGCCACCAAATTGTTGAATACATCGCATCAGGGATAGGGGGCGCAGAGCGCAATGTCGCTTGAAGACTGGTTAAACAAACGCTGGTACCCGGCCACTGAAGGTGGCGACGATAACGGCACCCAGTTGCCACTGCTGGCACCGCTGGAACTGGCGTTTCGCCACGGTAGCCGCTGGCGCAAGCAGCGCAATAAACCGGCGCCGCTACCGGTGCCGGTGATTGTGGTTGGCAACATCACCGTGGGCGGCGCCGGCAAAACACCACTGGTGGCCGAACTCGGCCGCTGGCTGAAGGAACGCGGCCGTAAGCCCGGGATTATCAGCCGCGGCTACGGTGGTCGCGCCAAGCATTACCCCTATGATGTCACCGCCCAATCTCATCCCCTCGAGTCCGGTGATGAGCCGCTGATGCTGCACCTGATGACCGGTCTGCCGGTTATGGTGTCACCAAAGCGGGTTGAGGCGGCGGAGGCGCTGGTTGAGCAGCACGGTTGTGATGTGATCCTTTCCGACGATGGGCTACAGCACTACGGCCTGTGGCGCAGCATGGAAATCTGTGTGGTGGACGGACACCGGGGGCTCGGCAACGGGCACCTGTTGCCGCGCGGGCCCCTGCGGGAGTCGATCGAGCGCCTGTCCAGTGTGGATATGGTGGTCGTCAATGGTACCGCCGGTACCCTGGCGGAGTCCCAGTGTGGCGACAAGGTCGATTTCACCATGCACCTGGAGCCGGCGCGCTGGCATCAGTTCAACCTGGACCAGACCTCCACTCTCAAGCTGGAATCCGGCCCGGAAGTGGGCCCGTGCCACGGAGTGGCGGCGATCGGCAACCCCCAGCGCTTCTTTAACGCCCTGCGTGCGATCGGTTTCACTGTGATGGAGATGCCTTTCCCGGATCATCATCAGTTCTGCCAGCAGGAGCTGCAGCTCGACGGTGTAACACCGGTCATAATGACCATGAAGGATGCGGTGAAATGTCGCGATTTCTGGCAGACCCACTGGTGGGCGCTGGAGGCACGGGCGCAGCTTCCCGATCTGTTCTATCAACGCATACACCAACACCTCGAGAGTTCTGACGCCCCATGAGCCGTATCGCCGATGACCTGAGTTTTGACGTCATTATCCCCGCCCGCTATGGGTCCAGCAGGCTGCCCGGAAAACCACTGGCTGAAATTGCCGGGAAGTCCATGGTGCAGCGCGTTTACGAGCGTGCCAGTGAAAGTGCGGCAGAGCGGGTAATCGTCGCGACCGATGATGATCGCGTGGCCGAGGCGGTGGCCGCTTTTGGTGGTCAGGTGTGTATGACCAGCTCCGATCATGCCTCCGGTACCGACCGCCTGCAGGAAGTGGCGGTCAAGTTGGGGCTCGCGGAGGAGCGGATTCTGGTGAATGTGCAGGGGGATGAACCGCTGATTCCGCCTGCGGTCATCAACCAGGTTGCGCGCAACCTGGCGGATAACACCACTGCTGGTGTGGCTACCCTGGCGGAGCCTATCGAATCCGTCGAGGACTTCGTCAACCCAAATATCGTCAAGCTGGTGTGTGAGGAAAGTGGTCTGGCACGCTACTTTTCCCGTGCGCCCATACCCTGGCCCCGGGACGCATTTGCCGCGGACAGGTCTGTGCTGCCTGAGGGGCTGACCCCCCGTCGTCATATTGGCATCTATGCTTACCGTGCGGCCCTGTTAAATTTGTTTGTAGGCTGGCCCATGGCACCGTTGGAGCGGATCGAGGCACTGGAGCAGTTGCGCTTCCTCTTTAATGGACAGCCGATACATGTGGCGGACGCCTGTGAGGCCGTGCCCGGGGGAGTGGATACAGAGCATGACCTGGCGCGGATGCGCAGTCTGTTCCGCTAAGCGTTGCCTGCGTCAAGCGCACGTATACCGCTCGGTACCTCCGCAAAAAGATTTCGCCGGTACGGTCAATTCATATTCTGGTAGTGCATGATTCAATCTGATATCGACCTGCAGCCTTTTAATACCATGACGATCGCCGCGCAGGCCCGTTACTTCTGCTCGGTGACCTCTCTAGAGCAGTTGCGTGACGCTCTGCGGTTTGCCCGCGATAGGCAGCTTCCGATACTGCCCCTCGGTGGCGGCAGCAATATTGTACTTACCGGGGACTTCCCCGGCCTCGCATTGCATCTTGGCATGCTCGGAGTAGACCTTAGGGATACTGAGGATGGGGTGCGAGTACGTGCAGCGGCAGGGGAAAACTGGCACCAGCTGGTAATGCGTACTGTCGAATCCGGGTATGGCGGACTGGAAAACCTGGCGTTGATTCCCGGGAACATCGGTGCGGCACCTATTCAGAATATTGGCGCTTACGGAGTGGAGCTGAAAGATCACTTTGAGCAGCTTACCGCCATGGAGATCGCAACGGGCGAGCTGGTGACCTTCACCGCGCGCGAATGCGCTTTTGGTTACCGTGACAGCCTGTTCAAGGGGGAGGCCAAAGATCGCTACCTGATTTGCGAGGTAGTGCTCAAATTGCACCGTGGCTGGCAGCCGCGGATTGATTACCCCGCCCTTCAGCAACACTTTGAGGCGCACGAGACCAGCCTTGAATCCTTGACCCCGCAGCAGGTCGCGGAAGCGGTGATTGATATCCGTAACAGTAAGCTTCCGAATCCGCTAGAAATACCGAATACCGGTAGCTTCTTTAAAAATCCCGTGGTGTCCGAGGCTCAATACACGGCCATCAAAAAAACATACCCGAACGTCGTCGCTTATGCAGCCGGGAACGGATGGAAACTGGCCGCAGGCTGGCTCATCGATCAGGCCGGCTGGCGTGGCTTTCGGCGTGATGGGGTCGGGGTGCATGACCGCCAGGCACTGGTGCTGGTGAATCCGGGGCACCGGGCAGGGCAGCAGGTAGTCGATCTGGCCCGTGATATCGCCGAAGACATTCAAGTCAAGTTCGGGGTGACCCTGGAGCCGGAGCCGCGGTTTTACCCGTAGAGCCCGGGGGATCGCAGCAATGCCGCTCACTTAAGTAATTTTGTGGCGGCGCCGCTACCGGATGCGGTCTTGCGAGACACGCCGTAAACCCATCCCTGGGGCTCTGCACCGCCATCCCTGGCGGTGAAGGTCTCACAAGACCGCACCCGATATCGTCACCTTCGCCCTCAGCTACGTTAAATGAATAGTAGTACGGGGGGTGCAGGGGTTCCGCAGTGGGAAATGCCGGCCTTGGAGCGGCATGGGAAATTTTCTGCTGTTTGTGTGGGTTAAAACAATAGATAACTTCGCGTTTAGTTGCGTACCACTTGCTTTGCAATGAGACACTAGTCTGGTATGTTTTCTGAGGGCTCTGTGGATGGATCTTTGCGGGACATAACTCGCTGAGCAATAACAAAAAATTCGATTTTGTGCTAGCTGATTTCAGTAGGAAAATTTTGCGCAGAATCGGCTGATAATCCGTGGTTGGGGCTAATTTGATAAAAGTCTTAGTGGTAGACGATCACGACTTGGTGCGTATGGGTATTTCCCGCATGCTGGGAGATGTCGATGACATTCAGGTTGTCGGCGAAGCCAAAAGTGGTGAAGACGCACTGGCATTTGTCCGCGAGACGGAAGTGGACGTCATTTTGATGGATGTACGAATGCCCGGAATGGGGGGCCTCGAGGCTACCCGTAAATTGATTCCCCGCTTTCCCAAGGCGAAAGTCATTGCGGTCAGCGCACTGGACGACGACCTTTTCCCCAGCCGGCTGATTCAGGCGGGGGCCTCCGGTTACGTCACCAAGGGCGCGGATCTGGAAGAAATGGTGCGGGCTATTCGCTCGGTAGTCGCCGGCGAAACCTATATCAGTTCGTCAATGGCGACCAAACTGGCCCTGCGCAGTGTCAGCGGTGGCTCATCACCCTTCGAAGATCTTTCCGAGCGGGAGTTGCAAACGGCGGTCATGATCGTCAACGGTAACAAGGTGGCAGAAATTGCCGAAACCCTTGCGGTCAGTCCGAAAACCGTCAACACCTATCGCTACCGGATATTTGAAAAACTGGGCCTGCATTCCGATGTGGAGTTGACCCTGCTCGCGGTCAAACACAATGTGCTGGACCCGGAAGAGGCTGTGTAGCGGCAGCAGGTATTTGGCAGCGGAAGCGTTTAGCGCGAGCAGATAGAATCGGTGCATCATGGTGTGTTGTTAGAACAGGGGCCTTTCCGGCCCCTGTTCTGTTTGGGTGGTAGTAAATTTTGCATGTTCGACAGTAAGCGATTTTTATCGACAGTAACCCGTAAACCTGGCGTCTATCAGATGTTTGATAGCCAGGGAAAGGTCCTGTATGTCGGCAAGGCGAAGAATCTGCGCAATCGTCTGGGCAGCTATTTCCGGGCCACCGGGCTCACCGCAAAAACCATGGCACTGGTGGAGAAAATTGCGGATATCGAAGTGACGGTTACCCGCAGTGAGACGGAAGCGCTGGTGCTTGAGCAGAGCCTGATCAAATCCCAGCGGCCGCCCTACAATGTGATGCTTAAGGATGATAAGGGGTACCCTTACATCTTTTTGTCGAGCAAAGATACCTTTCCGCGCATTGCGTTTCACCGCGGTTCAAAACGTAAGAAAGGTGACTATTTTGGGCCTTTCCCCAACGCATCGTCGGTGCGTGACAGTCTGAACTTTCTGCAGAAAACCTTCCGTATTCGCTCCTGTGAAGACAGTGTCTTCGCCAACCGCTCGCGCCCGTGCCTCCAATATCAGATTGAGCGCTGCACGGCGCCCTGCGTCGATTTTATATCGGCGGAAGACTACCAAGCCGATGTGCGCCACGCGCAGATGTTCCTTGCCGGTAAAAGCGACACGATTATCCGCGAGCTGGCCGATTCCATGGAACGGGCCTCAGCTGCGCTGGAGTTTGAAAAAGCCGCGCGCCTGCGCGATCAGATCGTCGCATTGCGTCGTTTGCAGTCGGACCAGATTGCAGAAAGTGCCGGTGGCGATGTGGATGTGCTCGGGGCGGCGACTTCTGGTGGCCTGTGCTGTGTGCATGTCCTGTTTATTCGGCAGGGGAGGATTCTTGGCAGCCGTAGCTACTATCCCAGTGAAAAGCTCGGTCTGGAATCTTCGGAATTGCTCTCCGCGTTTATCCCGCAGTTTTACCTCGGTGCGAACCGCGAGATTCCCCGTCAGATCCTGATGTCCGAATCGCTGGAAGATGGCGATGCGCTCCAGCAGGCGCTGTCAGAGCAGTCTGGCAAAGATGTTCAGTTGGTACACAAGCTGCGCGGTAATCGTGCCTCCTGGGTGGAAATGGCTCAGCAGGCCGCCAGCCAGAACCTGCAAAGTCGTACCGCGTCGCAACAGAAGCTGCAGGACCGGTTTGAGAACTTGCAGGAGGTGTTGCGGTTGGGGGAGTTGCCCGAGCGCCTCGAGTGCTTCGATATCAGTCACTCCAGTGGCGAAGCGACGGTGGCATCCTGCGTGGTGTTTGATACCGGCGGACCGGTCAAATCGGATTATCGGCGATTCAATATTGAAAATATCACTGCGGGGGATGATTACGCGGCCATGGGGCAGGCGCTGCAACGGCGGTACGCGCGATTATCAAAGGGGGAGGGCCGCTTCCCGAATATATTGCTGATCGACGGCGGTAAGGGGCAGGTACGGCAGGCCATTGATACACTCAATGAGCTGGGGGTCACAGGTGTCCAGATTATTGGTGTCGCCAAAGGCACCACCCGCAAAGCGGGGTTTGAGACGCTGCACGTGGTGTCCCAGAATCGCGAGCTGGTGCTGGAGTCCGATTCCCCGGCTCTCCACTTGATTCAGCAGGTGCGGGATGAGGCGCACCGGTTTGCGATTACCGGCCACCGCCAACGGCGGGACAAGAAGCGTCGCGAGTCACCCCTAGAGGGGATTCCCGGTGTCGGGCCTGCGCGCAGGCGTGCATTGCTGCACCACTTTGGTGGATTGCAGGAAGTAATGCGCGCATCGGTCAACCAGCTGGCCAGTGTGGAGGGGGTCAGCCGCAAGCTTGCCCAGGAAATTTACTCCACTCTGCACAATGAGTAATGTAAAGAAACCTCTTGGCGTTTATTTTTTGGATGCGGATTGCTAAGTTACGCACTGCCGACGAAGTGTGTTCAGCGAATGTAAAAGGACCAGCATGACCCTTGCCAATCAATTGACCCTGCTGCGCGTAGCGCTGATTCCGGTATTTGTGCTGGTTTTCTATCTTCCCTACAAGTGGAGCTATATTGCCTCTGCGCTGATCTTCTCCATTGCCGCCGCAACAGACTGGCTGGATGGATATATCGCTCGCAAAATGAACCAGAGCACGCCGTTTGGGGCCTTCCTGGACCCGGTGGCCGACAAGCTGATGGTGGCCACTGCACTGGTGCTGCTGGTGGATCTGCACAATCATCGTCTGTTTACCATTGCCGCTGCCGTGATTATTGGCCGTGAGATCGCTGTGTCTGCTCTGCGAGAGTGGATGGCGGAGTTGGGGCTGCGCAGTAGTGTGGCGGTAAACTATATCGGCAAGATCAAAACTACGGCGCAGATGGCCGCGATCATCGTGCTGCTCGCTTTCGATGTACAGGAATTCCCCGTTATGGAAACCATTGGCTACATCCTGCTATACGTTGCCGCGGCCCTCACGCTGTGGACCATGGTGGTTTATCTGCGTGCCGCCTGGCCCGCATTAAGTGGCGACGAAACCACCAGATCCTGAGTGGCTTTCGCCTCGCCCGGAAGTGTCCGGGTCGAGGCGGTCACAAATTTCACTTTACAGTACTGGCGCTAATTTTCGCGCCTCATATCTTCGGGTACGATAGTTCCATTCGAGCTTTTATACGCCAATGGAGTTGTTGTGCCGCGTCCTCAAGCTTTCGCTTCTTCCTGTTCCCTTATCGCCTGCCTTTTTCTGTTACCCGGTTTGCTGTGTGCCAGTGCGATGGTCTCTGCCAGCGAAGGCAAGTATCGCCGCAGCGAATGGCTTCCCCGGTGGTCCGATGCCGACCGGGACTGCCAGGATACCCGGCATGAGCTGCTGATCCGCTATTCCCTTGCGCCCATCGCTTATACCGATGATCGCGGGTGCAAAGTGGCCAGTGGCTTATGGATGGACCCCTATACCGGGAATTTCTTTGAGTTGGCGTCAGATCTCGATGTCGAGCACATTGTGCCGCTTAAATGGGCGCATGAGCGTGGCGGCGCCCATTGGCCCCGTGAAAAGAAACGTGCCTTTGCCGAGGACCCGGATAACCTGTGGCTGGTGGATGATGGACGCAACCAGAGCAAGGGGCATAAAGGACCGGACCAGTGGATGCCGCCCTATGGCCCCGTGCGGCAATACTACCTGCGACGGTTTATGGCCGTTGCGGAGAAATACGGGCTTCAGGCAAGCCCTCAGGAGTCCCGACTTTTTCTGGCAATGCTGGAGGACTCTCACCGGGGTTAATTTGGCAGTACCTCTAGAATCTCACCGAAGCGGTCTTCGATGGGGTAGGGGGAGGCAGACCATCCAAGCCTGACCACAACTGCATTGTGGGAGGGCGCGATCATCAGTTTCTGTTCCCGGTTGCCGAGCATAAACGCGCTGTCTTCAGGTAATTGCGGGTACAGCGGTGGGAGCCGATTGGTGCGGTTGTTCAGCCACAGCTGAAAGCCGTAGCGCGGGTCATTGTCACTCCGGTTAGGGCTTAGCGCATGGGAAAGCCACATCGGGTCCAGAAATGGTTGTGAGCCGTACGCGTTCTCTAAACCCTTCAATAATGTGCCGCCAATTTTTGCCCAATCCCGCGCAGTGGCGTACCCATAAGAGCTCGCGATAAAAACCCCGTCATTATCAAGTTCCAGTATCGCGCTGGTGAGGCCGAGCGGCTCCACAAACTCTTTTTTCCAGAAATGTAGGGTCGCTTCTGTACCACCGAGCGCTCGATGTATCCAGCGTGCCAGCAGGTTGGTGCTGCCCGATGAGTAGGAAAAGTGGCGTCCCGGTGTATGCAGCAACGGTCGTTCCAGGGCGTAGCGGGAAGCTGGCAGGGTGCCAAACAGCATGCGAGTGGCATCGCTGCCGGGGCGGTAGGTTTCGTCGAAGGCGAGCCCGTCGCACATTTGCAGAAGGTGTTGGAGGGTTATCTCGCTACGGCGGTCGTTCTGCCATTCCGGAAACAGGCTTAAAGAGGTGGAGTCTGCGAGACCGAGCGTCTCCAGGCGCCCGAACAGTATTGCCAGCAGGCTTTTACTCATGGACCAGCCCAGTAGCGGTGTGTGCGCGGAAATACCCAGCCCGTAGGCTTCCGCCTGCAATTGCCCACCCTGAATTACCAGGAGAGCGCGGGTATCCAGCCCTGACTCGTGATCGTGGTGTAGTTGGCTATCCAGCAGTTCCTGCAGGGCAGGATTGCTTGCCTTCCATTGGTAACCACATTCATTCTCGGATTGTTTGGGGTAGTGATCTCGGTGCGACGGGGGCTCTATGAGTTGCGCGGGACTTTGCTGGTGAATCAATCTGCAACCCTGAAGTGGGTGAAAGCAGGCTTTGACACTGATGAGGTTACCAATTTTTGCGCAAGTAATGTCTCGACTCTGATCAATGGATACCAGTGCGAACAGCGGTGAGTAATTCCGCAGGTCACGGTGGATACGCTGAGGTGTAAATCCCGAGATATGGTGAGCGGAGCACGCCAGTTTGGCACTCATGTGCAGTAAGGTATAGATGGCATCGCCGGGCAGTCGCAGCAATTGTGATATTTTTGTTTCCGGGTTCTGAAGCCCGAAGAGCAGGGCGGTAGCCGCAATGATCGCGACTGCGCAGAAAAGTATAAATATCATTTGCTTCCGAAAGGCGTGCCGCCACAGCAGGTTGCGATGAACAAGGTTGCCTGTGAAGCTTAGGAGAAAACGGAAGGTGGTGCCCAGAGCCGGACTTGAACCGGCACGTCCCAAAGGACGGGAGATTTTAAGTCTCCTGTGTCTACCAATTCCACCATCCGGGCAGATAGGGCGATCGACAGATGTGGAGGAAGTCTGCCGATTGGATCAGTCTGAAAATCAGACCGGAGGAAAATGGAGGCTAGGGTCGGAATCGAACCGGCGTACACGGAGTTGCAGTCCGCTGCATGACCACTCTGCCACCTAGCCATAGGTGTCGCTTGAAGCGATGAAAACGTCGCGGATTCTAGCGGAATGAGAGCAAAAATCCCAGCGTTTTCTGATACTTACGCGCGCCAGGGCGTGTAAGAGGGCGCTATTCTATGGTTTGCCCGCGATTAGTCAAGGCCATTTCACGATCTCGTGAAAACTGTTTACATAGTGACCTGTGGACTAGTTTTGCGCCGCTAATGCGGTGCGTAATAACTGGATGAAATGGATCGGCGCTATCTATTGCCAATTGTTCTAAATTAATTGGCCATCCCGCTGGCAATCCACCGGACCTGGCCAATACTGAGAGTAGCTGGCTAGCACACATCTCCCCCCCACGTCGTGTTTAGTAGTGCCGGCCGGGTGTCTGCCCCCATACGGACACCCAGTGTGTTGTAAGGATGAAATCCTCCAAGTTTCACTCCTAATGGTCTTGGCCCTGACGCTCTCCCCCCCCCCGTCGTCAGGGCTTTTTTTTGCCTGTAAGAAATGTCCGGTCCAACTGCGGCACGGGCTCACCTGCGGCCTGTTCCACCAGCTTGCGGAATTTTTCCAAACTTATCTCTCCGCGCTCGGCGGCCAGTGCGGTGACGACTTCATCGAGATTACGTTTGCCCCTGCTGGATTTCTGTATCTGTTGATCGATCTGGTGGAGCACCACCGTGGCCCGAGCAGTGATAGGTCCGGAAGAGCGCTTGACCAGTAGATTGGGGGATTCTTCGCCCCATTCCGCCAGTTCTTCGAGGGCCTCCTGGTAGCGCCGTTCACTGATGCCGCCGGTGCGGCGCAGTGTCTCGAGGGAGTAGTACTCGGCAATACCTTCCACGATCCAGTCGCTTTCCTGGTCCCCGCGGATACCGGTACCCACATGGACCAGCTCGTGCAGCATGCTGCTCGTACGGTTTCCGGAAATCAGAGGTCGGTCTGCGTGCATAAAGAGGGAGCGAGTCCCTGATAGGCCGCCGCGCCACATGGGATCATCCGCCATGACGATCAACAGTTTGTTTGGGAACTCCGGGAACACCTTTTTGAGCTCGGGCAGCGTCCAGCCCAAAAACGCGAGTGTGTCCTGGCGACGAAGGCCTATGCCGAGGGGGCCGGCGATCACGGTGTCGGTACCATCGATAATGTCCTGTCGGCTGCCGATCCGCCCTGAGATCATCCAGCCTTTAGGGCGAATAAAGCGTCGTCCAGGGTCTTTCAGCTGGAAATTGCCATTGTCGTCTTTGGCGTAGGGCGCGAGTGTATTCCAGTTCTCCGGAGTGTTTACCTGAAGCGTCGCCCGTGACTGAAGGGACTTGGGCGCGCGCGCGGAGATCGGCGGGATCAACTTGTCGCTGCGCAGGATCGTCCACTTCTCGGTCATTAAGGAGTCGTAATTACCGGACGATTTTTTTCCGTCAATTTTGAAGCGGTACTCGATTTCACTGTGATCTTTGCCAGGTTTCCAGATGGCTTTGTCACCATCCAGAGTCACACTATCCCCGGCGATTTTCGAATGGCGCTCCGGGTTGAGGTGCAGGGTCAGCTGACTGGGGAGTGCGTCGCCGGAAACCGCGATCCGGACATGTGCGAAATCCTCACCCGGCTTCAGCTCGACTTCATACCGAACATCGTAAATTGATTCGGCTGCCGAATGCGCAACAGGTATGAAAATGCTGAGAAATAGGGCCATTACGCCCAAAAATGCGTATCTAGGAGAAGAGCAGGTGTTCCAAAAATGATGCATGAATACGTTCTGGCTCTGTTGAAAAGTCTTGGGTGAATTTGCTGATATGACAGTGCATCCTGCAAACAGTGCCCGAGGGTAGCGCGCAATCTTCCCGGACGCGACCCTGCGCACAAATTTCAAATCAAGCTAACACTGACATTAAAATTCCCGGGATTCGTCAATTGAAAATGCGCAGACGCCTAATGGCGTGGGCACAATGGCAAACCGGTGGTACAGGATTGTGCAGCTAAAAAGATGGGGAATTGAAAGAGGGAGGTAAAATGGTCGGTGAGAGAGGATTCGAACCTCCGACCCCTTCGTCCCGAACGAAGTGCGCTACCAGGCTGCGCTACTCACCGACTTGTACAGCATTGTGTGACTCCGTTGCGGAATCCGCTGCGGCTTCCTGCAGAAGCGGGCGGCATTATAACAGCCGATCCGCTTCTGTAAACCACTGATTTCACTTAATTTTAACTCCCAGTGGCGCTCCGGCACCACCGGTGATTTTACTTATTGATCTTGCGGATCAACCCTTCCTGGGTGGTAGACGCAACTAGCTTTCCGTCCCGCGAGAATATCTGGCCGCGGCAGTAACCACGGGCGCCGCTGGCAGAGGGGCTGTCGGTTACGTAGAGGAGCCAGTCGTCCGCGCGAAAGGGACGGTGGAACCACATCGCGTGATCCAGACTGGCGGGCATCAGGTGCGGATCGAACAGGCTGATAGGGTGTGGCTGCAGAGCGGTGCCTAACAGCGCCATATCTGAGGCGTAGCATAGGGCGCTGCGGTGCTCGATGGGGCTATCGGTCAACTCGCTATCCACTTTGAACCAGAACATACAGCGAGGCTCTCGCACGGCATTGTCAAAATAGCTCATTGGGTCGATAGGGCGAAAGTCCACCATGTACCTGCGTTGGTTCTGGGCGGCGCCTTGCATGCCGGCCTCTTCTGCAAGCTGCTGGGTGTTCTTCAGCTCTTCCGGCTGAACCAGTCCATCAATGGGCATATCCGCCTGGTGATCAAATCCCGGTTCTTCGATCTGGAAGGAGGCGGACATATTAAAGATGGCTTTGCCGTTCTGGCGGGCAACTATTCGGCGAGTGGTAAAGCTACCGCCGTCGCGGATGGGATCGACGTCGTATATGACAGGCTTCTCACTACTGCCCGGCCGCAGAAAGTAGGCGTGTAAAGAGTGAGGTAGGCGATCCTCAACGGTCCGCGCGGCCGCCATCAGTGCCTGCCCGAGTACCTGGCCACCGAATAACACTTTGCGGTAGTTTTCGACATGCTCCCGGCTACGGAACAGATTGGTATCCAGTTGTTCGACATCAAGGAGCTTGCTTAACTTTTCCAACATGGGCGGTTACTGCCTGTCTGAATGGGGTTGTTTGATGTGTCGCCTAGTGCTCTCGCAATTGGCAGACCGGAAATATTAGCAATTGCGTCCAGAATGGCCATTGCCGAACTGATCAAAATTGATTTCCTTGTCTTACGGATTTTCCCTGTCGGCACCTGCTCCGTTATCGTGCCGGGCCACCGGCGATTCATCGGTTTTGAACGAAAAAAGATCAGTGTGACTGAACTATAAGCGCTAAATTTAATGAGAGGAAACGGGAGTGGCACCGTGTGATACCCGCCAAACTGCGGAAAATGTGCTACTGGCGCGGGTTTTTCCTGTCAATTAGGCGCAAAGTCCCTTGTAGAATTTGGGAAATCCTTTTCCATTCCGGGGGAATTGCCTATCATTCATGAATGAATAGTCAATTTCAGTCTCCACATTCACGGACAGCTAAGGTCGGAAGTATGGATAAGGCAAAAGAGAAGGTTCAGCGGTTCCGCGCGCGGGAGCAACGTATCCTGGATGCGGCGTTGGAGCTGCTGCTCGAGCATGGTGAAGAGAAGGTTACCGTCGAGCAGATCGCTGAACGGGTCGATATCGGCAAAGGCACCATCTACAAGCATTTCATCTCCAAAACCGAGATCTATATGCGCTTGTTGATGGACTACGAGAAATCCCTCACCGAACGCCTGAAAAGCGCCGTTGCCACCGCCGAGCAGGGCGATATTACCGCTCCGGCCCGTGCCTATTTTGAGTCTCGTATGGCCGATCCGGCGCGCGACCGCCTGTTCCAGCGCCTGGAAGAGAAAATCATCGCCCTGAACCTGGCGCCTGAGATGATCGCCGAGCTGCATGCTCTGCGAAATTCCAATGCCTCCGCCCTTAACCGGGTGTTTGAGCGTCGTATGGAGCAGGGGGTTCTGAAGAAGGTGCCCGCCTACTATTACTACTCTACCTATTGGGCGCTGGTACAGGGCGCCGTTGAGCTCTACCACTCCAAGTCTTTCGCCGACGTTATCGAAGATCGCGAGGGACTGATGGAGTTCATCATGGATGTGGGTGTCCATATTGGTGATATCTCCAATCGCCGTCACCTCAGCGGAACCCAGGCCTCCGAGCCGGCACAGAGCACCCCGAGTACCCCGGGGAGCAGTTTTGGCTGAACCGCTCTTCCAGCAGCTGCAGAAACTGCAGGACGAATTCCAGGGGCACCCACCGGTGTCCTCCTGGGACCCTGATCTCTGTGGCGATATGGACATGTTGATCCGGGCGGACGGCCGTTGGATTCACGAAGGGACCGAGATACAGCGCCAACCATTGGTGAAGCTGTTTGCCAGTATCCTTAAGAAGGAGGGGCGCCACTATTACCTTGTCACACCCGTGGAAAAGTGGCGTATCCGCGTCGAAGATGTGCCTTTTCTGATTACTCAGGCGGCGCGGGAAGGTGAAGGGGTCGATGGCCAAATATTGCTCACCACCAATACCGCAGACGTTATACCGCTGGACAAAGAACACCCACTCTCGCTTAAACCTTATGGCGACCCTCCGCAACCGGTTCCATACGTGGAGGTCCGCAATGGGCTTCAGGGGCGAATGTCACGGGATGTTTACTATCAATTGATCGACTGGGCCGAGCCGCGCCAGCCCAATGAACCACCGGCAAAACTGTGCCAGTTGTGGTTGCTAAGTAAGGGCGAGGAATTTCTTCTCGGCCAGTACTAGCGGTTTTATCAACAGTGAAACCTGGAACCTGTGTACCGGCTGTCACTTTTTCAGACTCGTTGTTGTACGTTTTTTGCTCCCTCGAGATCTCTTTGAAATATCTATGAAATCAAACAGAAATATTGCGGAAACATAAGTTTAACATTGCAATGTTTTTGAATTGATTTGCCGCTTTTTTTCTTCGCGTCTTTCATTCGTAACAATTTCGCAACACTCCATTCCTAGACTCCCCCTCGTCCAAAATGCTTTGGCCGATAAGAATTTTTAAATCTCGGATTAATTCACTTCATCCTTGTTAGGGGGATCCATGAAACTTGCATCCAACAAGCTGCTGCTGGCAGCTGCGATTTCTGCTGTGCTGGCTGGTTGTGACAGCGGCGGTATCACCATTGCTCCGGAAAATAACGACAATTCCGTGACCAACCCAGGTACCGGTACTCCGACTACCCCCTCCGACAACCCTTGCGCTTCCTACGAGAAAGCCGGTTCTGTTAAGCAGGGCGAATTTGATGCGGAAACTGGTAACTGTACCTATAGCGCAGCGTTCGTTGACTCTGGTAACCCGCTGACTGTCGATCTGGTTATCTCCAAGCTGGATAACGGTGGTGCGCACGTTTTTGAAGGCAGCCTGTTCGTAGGTAACAACTACGATGACGACACCACCATGGCTGCCGCTGGTATCGCTGAAGGTGGCGACGGCGCGAAGCTGACTGTACAAGCCGGCGCTACTGTTGCTTTCCCGAACAGCACCAAATTCATGGTAATCAACCGTGGTTCTCAGCTGAATGCTGTGGGTACCGCGCAAGACCCGATCACGTTTACTTCTCTGTCTGACGTTGAAGGCACTGTAGGTGCCGAAGACGTACAGCAGTGGGGCGGCATGGTGATCAATGGTTTCGGTATCACCAACAAGTGTGCCTACGACGCCGAACTGAAAACCTCTGAATGTCACGTACTGGCTGAAGGCGCTGCCGGTAAAGACCAGTCCAACTACGGTGGCGATAACAACGACGATAGCTCTGGTCACATGGAATACGTTCGCGTCAAGCACACCGGTGCTGAGGTTGCCAACGGCGACGAGCTGAACGGTATTACTTTCAGCTCTGTAGGTGCCGGCACCATCGTTAAAAATCTGCAGGTTTACTCCACTTACGATGACGGCATCGAAATGTTCGGTGGTGCGGTGAGCTTCGAGAACTACCTGGCCATGTACGTGCGCGACGACTCCATCGACATCGACGAAGGTTGGAGTGGTTCCATCACCAACGCCCTGGTTATTCAGAGCGAAACCGATGGTAACCACTGTATCGAGTCTGATGGTATCGGTTCTTATGACGGTGAAAATGACTACTCCGCGCTGATCGCCGCTGGCCTGAACAGCCGCCCGAAAATCGACGGGCTGACCTGCATCATCTCTGCTCAGGCCGAAGGTACTCACGATCCGGGCGCTGGCTGGCGTTTCCGTGAAGGCATCTTCCCGATGATCACCAACTCCATGGTTGTTGGTTCCTTCGCTGCGGATGAAAGCGGTGCGGATGGTAACAACTACTGCCTGCGCGTAGACAGCGTTGAAACTGCAGCTGCTCTGGAAAGCGGTGAAGCTCAGATCGAAGGCAATATCTTTGCCTGTGCCGACAAGACCAAAGGCGAGCAAATCGGCGGCGTAGACCTGGCAGAGTGGGCCGAAGCCAATGGCAACACCTTCGCAAACGTTGCTGCTGACGCTGCCCTGAACCCGACTGCCGCTGCCGACACCGGTCTGCAACTGCTGGAAGGCCCTCTGTCTGTGTTCTCTATCGATGCCGAGAGCATGATGGTTAACGACGCTGCTATCGCGATCAGCCCGGTAGTTGGTGCCACCGACGGCTCTGATGATCCTGTTGCCCGCGCGTACTTCGGTGCCCTGAGTGCCGGTGGTACTGACTGGACTGTTGGCTGGACCTACGGTCTGCACGAAGGCAGCCGCGCTCAGGCGCTGTGGTTCGAGCAGCAGTAAGTGCTTAGCCGGTCGGGAAGTTAATTCCTGACCTGAAGGGCGCCGCCTTCACATTCTGGAGTCGGCGCCCTGTTTGATTAAGAGTTCAGGAACGATAAGAGGCCTGGGAAATGAAAAAGAACGACACGTTTCAGAGAGCGCCGCTGGTATTGGCTATCGCCACGGCCTCAGTCATTGCTCCTAACGCGTTTGCGCAGGTAGAAATGGATAATGTTGCTGGCCCGCAGGCGCAGCAAATTGAAGAAGTGATGGTGCAGGGCCGCCTGAAAGACTCGGCAGAAATGCTGGTCAGCGAACGCCTGGAAGAAGAAGTGGTAACCGATATTCTCGGTTCCGAAATGATTGGCCGGGTAGGGGACTCTACCGTTGCTGCAGCGCTGCGCCGGGTGTCCGGCCTGACTCTGGTCAACGATAAATTTGTATACGTGCGCGGTCTGGGTGAGCGCTACTCGAGCACAACGCTGAACGGGGCGACGGTGCCGTCGCCAGACCTGACCCGAAGTGTGATTCCGCTGGATATTTTCCCCACCTCGGTAGTGGATTCCCTAGCGGTACAGAAATCCTACTCCGCTGATCAGGCGGCGACTTTTGGTGGTGGTAATGTTGACATCCGCACCAAGGGGATCCCCGATGCGCTGACCTTCTCTGTAGAGCTGGGTAGCGGCATGAACTCCGAAACCGACGGTGACGTATTGTCCTATCGCGGAGGCGACGATGACAGCTTTGGTACCGACGACGGCACCCGCGCGCTGCCGACCGAGCTGACGGAAGCCCTTCGGCGCTTCAAGGGCCGTCTTGGTGTTCAGGACATCCGCAATGTCCTGGAGCAGGAAGGTAATGAGTACGGCTCCGCATCTGAAGCCATTGCTGCGGCACAAGATATCAACCGTCAGCTGGCCAAAAGCCTCAATCGTGACATCGCCATCGAGGAAGATTCCAGCAATCCGGACATGGATGTAAAAGGTAGCATCGGCAACCGCTTTTACATCAGTGATGACTGGGAAGTGGGCTTCTTGGCCGGTGGCTCCTACAAGAGCCGCTGGCGTGAAGAAGAAACGCTCAAGCGCAGCTATGGCTTCCCGGAAGAGCGTATCGATACCGAGCAGACTTCAACCTACTCTGTGGACCTTACTGGTAATCTGAATGTGGGTATCCGCTACGCGGACGAGCAGGAGGTTACCCTTACCAGTCTGTATCTGCGCAACACCGACGACGATACTTCTGTGCGGGATTTCTTCAATGAGAACCGCCAGGTTTCCGACGGCCGTGGTTTCCGTGAGTACACCCTGAAGTACGAAGAGCGCAATATGCTGGTGAATCAGGTCAAGGGTAGTCACCTTGCTGGTCCAGCGACTAAGGCGCTGGTGCCGGGTGGTCTGCTGAACTGGGCGCCGGACGAACTGGTGGTTGACTGGTTCTACTCTGACGCTACTGCCGAGACCGATATTCCGAATGAAGTTTCAGTCAGTGCTGACACGGTCACCAATACCCAGGGTGAAACCGTTGCCTCCAGCGTAAGTACTGGTGTGAACAGCTCAGGCTTCCGTTTTACTGAATTGGAAGACCAGGTGATCAACTATGGCTGGAGCACCACGCTGCCGCTGGAGTTCTCCACATCAACTCTGGAGCTGAGTGGTGGTTTTGCCCGCACCGAGAAAGCGCGCTCCTACAAGCAGACCGAGTTCCGCCTTGGTTCCTTGGGTGGTGATTCCGATTCCCTGAGCGGCAACTTGGACGACGTATTTGGCGATGCCAATATTGACGATGCCGAAAATAATTTTGTTTTTGACCGCGCGGGTGCCAATAACCAGAGCTACATCGCTGCGACTCTGACCGATGCTGCCTTCGGTAAGATGGACTGGACCTGGAACGAGACCTGGCGCCTGTCTGCCGGCGCGCGCTGGGAAGAGTACAATCAGGTGGCTTTGGACTGGAACCCCTATGGTTACAGCCTGGACGATCCGCAGATCACCACAGATCCGGAAGAGCTTGAGCAGGCAACCTACGCAGAGGATGCGGTGTACCCATCGTTGTCTCTGACTTACATGGGTGCGCTGTGGGCGGATACTTTCCAACTGCGTTTTGGCGCCAGTAAAACCGCGGTTCGTCCGGACTTGCGTGAAATCACCGATGCGATCTACATCGATCCGATTACCGATGAGCAGATTCAGGGTAACCCGAACGCGCGCCCATCAGAGATTACCAACCTCGACGTTCGCGGTGAGTGGTACTTTGACAACGGCGATAATCTGACGATCTCTGCGTTCTACAAAGATATCGTTGACCCGATCGAGTTCTTCGAGTTCGCTTCCAGTGATACCAACATCGCCCGTGAGATCGTAAATGCGGAGTCTGGTGAGATCACCGGTATTGAAATCGAAGGTTTGAAGAGTCTCGGGTTTATGGGGGAGGTGATGGACAGCTTCTTCCTGCAGGGCAATGTCACCGTTCAGGAAACTGAGCTGGTTGCCGGTACCGAAGCCGATGCACCAACCAGTCCGGTTCGTGAAATGACTGGTGCATCCGACTACGTCGTGAACATGTTGGTGGGCTTCGATTCCCCCGATGGTATGCACTCCGCAACCCTGGGTTACAACGTTTTCGGCGATCGTCTGTACTTGGCTGGCCGCAATGGCGCGCCGGATGCATACGAGCAGCCATTCCATTCTCTGGACCTGACTTATTCCTGGTACCCCACTGCGGAAATTACGGTAAAGGCGAAGGTTCAGAATCTGTTGGATGAGGCGATTGAGATCGAGCGTGCGGACGTGATTGTCTTTGAGCAGAAGCCCGGTCAATCTTTCGCCCTGAGTGCGCAATACCAGTTCTGATCTGAAATAGAAGAAACCACGAGCAACCTGGAAGTTGTAGCGGTAATAAACCAACAGGGAATGCTTGATAAGCCGGGCGCTGGAAACAGCGCCCGGCTTTTTTCGTTGTGTACCCAGGAGTTTTCCGGTTTTCAGGCATAAAAAAGGGGCGCCAGAGACGCCCCCATAGGTAATGTGATCAGCTGATTACATATTCGGGTAGTTCGGACCACCGCCACCTTCCGGTGCGATCCACACAATGTTCTGCGTCGGGTCTTTGATGTCGCAGGTCTTACAGTGCACGCAGTTCTGCGCATTGATCTGGAAGCGCTTGCTGTCACCTTCCTCGATCACTTCGTACACGCCGGCAGGACAGTAGCGTTGTGCCGGCTCATCGTAGATCGGCAGGTTGTGATTCAGCGGGATGTCGCTGTCTTTCAGGGTCAGGTGACAGGGCTGGTCTTCTTCGTGGTTGGTGTTGGAGATGAACACCGAAGACAGCTTGTCAAAGCTGAGTATGCCGTCCGGCTTCGGGTAGTCAATTTTCTTGCAGTCCGCGGCTGGCTTCAGCTGGGCGTGGTCGGCTTTGCTATCGCTCAGGGTCCAGGGCAGCTTGCCCTTGAACAGGTTGATATCAATAAAGGCGTAGGCCGAACCGAGAATGTTGCCCCACTTGTGCTGCGCGGGCCCGAAGTTGCGCTGCATGTGCAATTCCTTCCAGGCCCAGCTGTTTTTGTAGCGTTCGCTGTAATCGGTCAGCTCGTCGCTGGTGCGTTCCGCAGCCAGTGCTTCCGCCACGGACTCCGCCGCCAGCATGCCGGACTTCATGGCGGTGTGGTTGCCCTTGATCTTGGCGAAGTTCAGGGTGCCGGCGTCGTCGCCGATCAGCAGGCCGCCGGGGAAGGTCATTTTCGGCTGGGACTGCAGGCCACCTTTGACAATGGCGCGGGCACCGTAGGCCACGCGTTGGCCGCCCTCCAGGTACTGCTTGATCACCGGGTGGTGTTTGTAGCGCTGGAATTCATCAAACGGACTGACATGGGGGTTGCTGTAGGAGAGGTCGGTAATCAGGCCCACAACCACCTGGCTATCTTCCAGGTGATACAGGAAGCCACCACCGGCAGAGCCGGACTCGTCCAGGGGCCAGCCGGCGGTGTGTACGACAAGGCCCTGCTGGTGCTTGTCGCTGTCTACTTTCCAGATTTCCTTGATGCCGATGCCGTAGTGCTGCGGGTCGCGGTCCGCATCGAGGGAGAACTTGGCGATCAGCTGTTTACCCAGGTGCCCACGACAGCCTTCGGCAAACAGGGTGTATTTCGCATGCAGTTCCATACCTGGCATGTAGGAGTCTTTCTCCTCACCGTTCATGCCAACACCCATATCGCCGGTAGCGATGCCTTTTACCGAGCCGTCTTCGTTATACAGCACTTCGGCTGCGGCAAAGCCCGGGAAGATCTCGACCCCCAGGGCCTCGGCCTGTTCGGCGAGCCAGCGGCACAGGTTGCCGAGACTGATAATGTAATTGCCTTCGTTGTGCATGGTGCTGGGGACCAGCATGCCGGGCACCTTTAAGGCGCTTTCCGGTCCGCGCAGTACATATATATCGTCGCCATTGACGGCGGTTTCCAGTGGCGCACCACGCTCTTTCCAGTCGGGGAAGAGCTCATTGAGGGCGGTGGGTTCGAATACAGCGCCGGAGAGAATGTGCGCACCGACTTCAGAGCCTTTTTCTACAACACACACGGCGATGTCTTCGTTGATCTGACGCAGCTTGATTGCGGCGGCAAGTCCGGCAGGGCCCGCGCCGACGATGACGACGTCGTATTCCATTGACTCGCGTTCCACAGGTCTCTCCTCAAACAGGTTTAATTATTCACCCGCCGAATTATGGCAGGCAATTTATAGGTAGGCGGATTATATCGGGCATCGCACACCCCCACCAATTGCGTAAATTTTCATTTCTGCTGGCAAATACTGGCGTATTTTCGGGTTGTTGCACCCTGGGGATTGGGCGTGTTTATGGCTTGAAATTGATCTTGTGAATGGCTGCTAGGCTTACTATTCGACTATTGATTTTGGTCTGTGAAAGGGCCAACATACACGCCGCTCAAACGCTTGTTTGAACTGGAGGCTGGCTCGCAGGTGCCTTAAAACACTCGCTCCGGGTGGTTTGGCAGGGCCGCTGAAACACTCAGCCGCGAGGCTGCGCGAGTTACCCATGCCGCAGGTCAGCGCCGTTACGGCAGCAGGCTGTGGCCTTTATGTAGACTACTGAGACGGGATTTTCATGAAAGTTCTTGTAGCCGTGAAGCGCGTTGTCGATTACAACGTGAAAGTTCGCCCTAAGGCGGACGGTTCAGATGTGGACACTGCCAACGTCAAGATGTCCATCAACCCCTTCTGTGAGATCGCTGTAGAAGAAGCGGTTCGCCTGAAGGAGAAGGGTGTGGTTAGCGAGATAGTCGCTGTATCCATGGGCCCGAAGCAGTGTCAGGAACAGATTCGTACCGCCTTGGCTCTGGGTGCCGATCGTGGCATTCAGGTAGAAACCGATGCTGAGCTGCAACCGCTGGCAGTGGCCAAGTGCCTGAAGGCGCTGGTGGAAAAGGAAGAGCCCCAGCTGGTTATCCTGGGCAAGCAGTCCATCGATGGAGACAACAATCAGACTGGTCAGATGCTGGCTGCACTGACAGGTATGGGGCAGGGCACGTTTGCCTCTGAAGTCAATGTTGAAGAAGGCGCCGTCAAGGTGACCCGTGAAATCGACGGTGGCCTGCAGACTGTCGAGTTGACCCTTCCGGCGGTGGTGACCACCGACCTGCGCTTGAACGAGCCCCGCTACGCCTCCCTGCCCAACATCATGAAAGCCAAGAAAAAGCCTCTGGATGTGACCAATCCGGAAGAGCTGGGTGTGGATATCGCCCCGCGCACCAAAACCCTGAAAGTTGAGCCGCCAGCAGAACGTCAGGCGGGCATCAAGGTTGCCGATGTTGCGGAACTGGTGGAAAAACTGAAGAGCGAGGCGAAGGTAATCTGATGAGTATTCTTGTAATTGCAGAACACGATAATGCGGAACTGAAAGGCGCCACGCTGAACACCATCGCTGCGGCCAAAGCCATTGGTGGTGACATTGATGTGCTGGTGGCGGGCAATAACTGTGCCGCTGTCGGCGAGGCGGCAGCCAAGGTTGAGGGTGTGGCCAAGGTGCTGGTGGCGGACAATGCTGCATATGAGCACCAGCTGGCGGAAAACGTCGCCAAGCTGGTGGCAGATCTTGGTAAAAACTACAGCCACGTACTGGCTCCGGCGACAACGACTGGCAAGAATATGCTGCCGCGTGCCGCAGCATTGCTGGATGTGCAGCCCATCTCTGACATCATTGCCGTAGAAAGCGCCGATACCTTCAAGCGCCCGATTTACGCAGGCAACGTTATTGCCACGGTTCAGAGCTCCGATGCCATCAAGGTGGCGTCTGTGCGCGCTACCGCATTTGATCCGGTTTCGGCTGAAGGTGGCAGTGCTTCCGTAGAGTCCGTGGATATCGTTGACGACGCGGCGGTTTCCAAGTTTGTCGGTGAAGAGCTGGCGGAATCCGATCGTCCGGAGCTGACCGCGGCGCGCGTAGTCATCTCCGGCGGTCGCGGCATGCAGAATGGTGACAACTTTGAGCTGCTGTATAAAGTGGCAGACAAGCTGGGGGCTGCTGTTGGTGCATCCCGCGCCGCGGTTGACGCAGGCTTTGTGCCGAACGATATGCAGGTCGGTCAGACCGGCAAGATTGTGGCGCCGGACCTGTATATTGCGGTAGGTATTTCTGGCGCGATTCAGCACTTGGCGGGCATGAAAGACTCCAAGGTAATCGTGGCGATTAACAAGGATGAAGAAGCGCCGATCTTCTCCGTAGCGGATTACGGCTTGGTGGCCGACCTGTTCGATGCGGTGCCGGAGCTGGAAACCAAACTGTAACAATCAGTTCATATACTTCACTCCAAAATAAGAAGGGCGGCCACAGGCCGCCTTTCTTATTTTGTGTGAATGTTGGGACACTGTGCCGGATTTTGCGGCCAGTAATGCTTTACTTGCCTGTTGGTTATTCCTTAGCCTATGCAGTCTGGAACATTGCCTTTCTGGGGGGAAGCCCCGAGAATAGGCGCCCAATAATTAGAATCATGCTGTTTGTGACGGGTTTCATCATGTCATTGGTCAAGCGCACATTATCGTCCGCACTACAGAATCCGGGGGCTCCCGGAAGTAGTGCCAAGAGAGGGCTACTCGCTACTGTGGCGGTGGTCGGCGGCTGGTTTGCCGTGAATCTGATGGCCTACGGGCACCTCGCGGTCCCCGATGACGGTTCGGACAGCCTGTTAGTCGAGCGGACCACCCGCTCTGTGGCGCAAAATGCCACCACAACTCTTCCCTCAACGGCATTTTTTGGTGTCGCTCCGGTCAAAAAGGCGGAAGAGCCTGAGATCGACCTGGCCAATATTCCCATCACCCAATTGAATCTGGTGTTATCTGGCGTGCTGAGCAGCAGCGTCAACGAGCACGCCAGTGCCTTGATTGCGGAAAGGGGGAAACCCGCTGAGCGTGTTTTTGTAGGACAGACCTTGCCGGGGGGCGCCGAGGTCTACTCCGTTGAAGTCGACCATATTATCCTTCGCCGTAACGGGCAGATGGAAAAATTGACCTACCCAGATGCGGAAGGTCGCCCGACTGTTCCCAAACAGTACGCCAACTATGCCCGCCAGGCGGCCAAGGTGATCAGTGCCAACTCCAGTGGTAGTCAGGCGGATAAGCAGCAGTCCATTCGCGAACGCCTTGAGCAGTTGCGTGAAATGGCTCGGGAGCGTCAGGGGGCGCAATCAAGCCGCTGACGACTTCGCCAGCGAACCGGTGAGCGAATGGGGATTTGGGTATTCGCTTTGCTTTCAAGACCTAACCATTTAACGACCAGATAAGAATTAGAGTCAGATTCATAATGATGAGCGTGTTACACCGACGACTGGTTGCAGTCGCCATGGGTTTTTTGTTGTCTTTTTCGGTGCTGGCTCAGTCTTCTCCGGAGAGAGTGACACTTTCTCTCGACAACGCCGATATTCGCGACCTGATTAACTGGGCTGCGGATTTCACTGGCAAAAACATCATTGTTCACCCCAATGTAAAGGGCAAAGTGACCGTGGTTGCGGGTGATCCCATGACCCACGCCCAGGCCTTCGACGTTTTTATGTCTGTGCTGCAGGTGAACGGCTTCAGCCTGGTGGAGCAGGGGGATGCCTGGAAGGTCGTGCCCGACGCACTGGCCAAGCAACAGGCCATTCCGGTTATTGATGAGCAGACCCGGGCGCCCGGTGAGGCGCTGGTGGTGCGCACGGTCAAGGTGGAGAATATCTCCGCTGCACAGCTGATCGCCATGCTGCGGCCGTTGATCCCACAGACCGGCCACCTGGCGGCCTACGCGGATACCAACACGCTGATCGTCGCCGACCGGGCCGCAAATATCGACCAGATAGTACGGCTTATCAAACAGTTGGACCGTGCGGGGGCTATCGATATTGAGCTGGTTGCTCTGGAATTTGCCTCCGCCAAAGAGGTCAAGCAGGTGTTGAACGAATTGTTGCAGGGCGGTGGTAAGCAGGCCGGTAACGATGTGCAACCGTTGCGTATCGCCGTAGACGAGCGTTCCAACAGCATTCTTCTGACCGGCGACCCGGTCACCCGCACCCAGCTCAAGAAGGTCATCCAGCGCCTCGACCAGCCGCTGGCCGGCGAGGGTAATACCGCCGTGGTCTATGTGCAGTACGCCAGCGCGGTGGATCTGAAACCCATTCTCGAAGGGATGAGCGGCAGTATCCAGAAAACCGAAAAAGATCAGCAGGTGGCGGATGTCGAGGTCAGCATTCAGGTGAATGAGGAACTGAATGCGCTGATTCTTACCGCGCCCCCATCGCTGCTGGAAACGATGAAAGGGGTAATTGCCAAACTGGATGTGCGTCGGGCACAGGTTTTGATTGAGGCGATTATCGTCGAGGTGACGGAAGGCACTGGTAACCAGCTGGGAATCAAATGGTTGGCAGGTAATAACGACGATATTTTTGCCGGATTCAATAACGATGTGGCGATTGGCGATCCGGATGGGGACAACACCATTGAAGTCGACGGAATTCCTATCAACCCGGGGTCTTTGGACCCATTAAACCTTGTTGGAAGCGGGTTGAACCTTGGGTTCCTGAGTGGCACCGATGTTCGCGTGGCGATAAACGCAATTGCCAGCGAATCTAACGCGAATATTCTGTCGACGCCGCAAATCATGGCGCTGGACAATGAAGAGGCGGAGATTCTGGTGGGCCAGAACGTGCCGTTTATTACCGGGTCACAGTTGACCACTGGCAGCAATAACGACCCCTTTCAGACTGTCCAGCGTCAGGATATCGGTACCATCCTCAAGGTGACCCCGCGAGTGAATAACAACAACTCGGTTACTTTGGAAATCGAACAAAAGGTTGAAAACATCGCCCCAGCAGCGACAGCTTCCGGTGAAGCCGTCGACATTATTACCAGTAAGCGTGAAATCCGCACCAAAGTGTTGATTGATGATGGTGCTATTCTCGTGCTGGGTGGTCTTATTGAAGACAATGTCACTGAACTAAAGAATAAAGTTCCGTTGTTGGGGGATATTCCCGGGATTGGTCGCCTGTTCCGGAATGCCCAAAAAGATGTAAGCAAAACCAACCTGATGGTGTTTATCCGCCCGCGTATTCTCAGTAATCAGATTGCCGGTTACGAGGAAACCCGTCGCCGCTACCGCGATATGCAGGAGAAGCAGCTGCGTATGCGTGATGATACCAGCCGTATCTGGGACTGGAATCGGGGCGATGTGCTGCCTGACCTGCTGCCACCTGCAGCAAGTTACGAGCAGGAATCTCAGGAGCCTGTTCCGGTGGAGCCTGAGGGCGTCAAGTAATGGCGGAAGTGGTACTGAAACGCCTCCCATATGCGTTTGCCAAGCGGCATCAGGTGCTGCTGGCGGACGTTGAGGGCACTCCGGTCTGTCAGTATGTAGCGCCGCTGAACCCTTCAGTGCTGGCGGAAGTGCAGCGACTATGTGAAGTGCCGCTCGGGGTAGCCCCGGTTGACCTGGAAACATTCCAGCAGTCGCTGCAGCGGGAATATGAAAACCGCGAAGGCGGTAACCTATCCGATGTCGAAGGGCTGGGCGAGGACCTGGATCTTGCGGCAGTCGCCGACTCCCTGCCGGAGACCGAGGACCTGCTGGAGCAGGAAGACGATGCGCCCATCGTCAAGCTGATCAATGCCATTTTTGCCGAATCCCTCAAGCAGGGGGCTTCGGACATCCATATCGAAACCTTTGAAAAACGCCTGGTGGTGCGCTTCCGCGTGGATGGCGTCCTGCGGGAAGTACTGCAACCGCGTCGCGCACTTGCACCATTGCTGGTTTCGCGGATCAAGGTAATGGCGAAGCTGGATATCGCCGAAAAGCGTGTTCCTCAGGACGGCCGGATTTCCCTATTGATGGGCGGCAGGGAAGTGGACGTGCGTGTATCTACCATGCCGTCATCTGCCGGTGAGCGGGTGGTAATGCGTCTGCTGGACAAGCAGGCCGGTAAAATGGATATGCGTCAGCTGGGCATGGCCGAGCGTGACCTGAAGGTTATCACCGAGCTGTTGAGCCGGCCGCATGGCATTCTGCTTGTTACCGGCCCAACGGGTTCCGGTAAAACCACCACTTTGTATGCCGGCCTCGCCAGTATCAATAATCGGGAAAAGAATATTCTCACCGTGGAAGACCCGGTGGAATACAACCTGGAAGGGGTTGGCCAGACCCAGGTAAACACCAAGGCGGATATGACCTTTGCCCGTGGTTTGCGTGCCATTTTGCGTCAGGACCCGGACGTAGTGATGGTGGGTGAGATCCGCGACCTGGAAACCATGCAGATTGCCATTCAGGCCAGTTTGACCGGTCACCTGGTGCTTTCCACCCTGCATACCAATACCGCTCTGGGTGCGGTCACCCGATTGGTGGATATGGGGATCGAACCGTTCCTGCTCTCTTCGAGTATTATCGGCGTCTTGGCCCAGCGTCTGGTGCGGGTGTTGTGCCCGGATTGCCGACAGCCTCATGCGGCGGATGCCTTTGAGCTGAGAATGCTCGGTATTCCGGAAGATGGGGAGGCGACCATATATCGGCCCGGTGGCTGTGAAAAGTGTAATCACAGTGGCTACCTCGGCCGAGTCGGTATTTATGAGCTGGTACCGGTCAACGAGCGTTTGCGGCAGATGATTCACGATCGTGATTCGGAAAGTGCGCTGGTGAGTGAGGCTCGTAAACTCGGCCCCAGTATTCGCGATGATGGTATGGCCAAGGTGTTGGCTGGAATCACTTCACTGGAAGAAGTGCTGCGGGTAACCCAGGAGTCCTGACATGGGGGCATTTGAGTACACGGCACTCAATAGTGGCGGGCGCAAAAATCGCGGCACACTCGAAGCGGACAGTGCAAAGGCCGCGCGCCAGCAATTGCGCGCGAAAGGCCTGATTCCCCTGGAGGTCACCGCAGCGGGTGACTCCTCTCAACAGTCCACGGGCAGTTTTCTCAGTGGTAGCCCCGGGCTTGGTATCAAGCCATTAGCCCTGCTGACCCGGCAGATCGCAACCCTGCTGCGCGCCGGCATTCCGCTGGAAGAAACCCTCAGCGCTATCGCTAACCAGACCCGTAACCAGAAGGTGCGCCGCATAGTGCTGGCGATTCGTGCCAAGGTGCTGGAAGGTCACAGTCTTGCCCAGGCGCTGGGCAGTTTCCCGCGGGCGTTTCCCAAACTCTATCGCGCGACCGTCGAGGCGGGGGAACACTCCGGGCACCTGGACGATGTGCTGGAGCGGTTGGCGGATTACACCGAGAGTCAGCAGCAGTTTCGACAAAAAGTGCAGCTGGCACTGATTTACCCCATCGTACTGGTGGTGATCTGTGTGCTCGTGGTAACCGGCCTGATGGTGTACGTGGTTCCCGATGTGATCGAAGTATTCACCGGTACCGGGCAACAGCTGCCAATGGCAACGCGTATCCTGGTTTCGATCAGCGATTTTATTTCCTCCTGGGGCTGGATTATTCCTCCGGTGCTCGTGTTGCTGGTGGTGGGCTGGCTACTGCTTCTGCGCCAGCCGGGTTTCCGTTATCGCTATCACCACCGGTTGCTGGAAATGCCGGTGATCGGCTGGCTGGTGCGCGGCGGCCAGAGCGCGCGTTATGTCGGTACTCTGGCGATTCTGACCGGCAGTAGTGTGCCGCTGGTGCAGGCCATGGGTATTGCCAGCGGGGTCATGGGCAACGATTTTCTGAAGGAAAGACTGCAGACGGCACAGAAGTTTGTACGCGAAGGTGGCAGCCTGCGGCGGGCACTGGAGGACGTGGAGTACTTCCCGCCGATGATGACCTATATGATTGCCAGTGGTGAGTCCTCCGGGACACTGGATGAAATGCTGGAGCGCGCCGCGGAGAACCAGGAGCGGGATCTGCAGGGTGCGGTTACCGCGTTTGTCAGCCTGTTTGAACCGCTGATGTTGCTGGTGATGGCTGGGATTGTTTTGTTTATCGTAATGGCAATCATGATGCCGATTATGAACATGAACCAGTTGGTGGTCTGATTTGCTTCCGAAGCGGAACAGTGGTGCCAACGGATTTTGAACACGCGAGGTGAGAAATGAAAAATTTGCGTAAGAGCCAGGGATTTACCCTGATTGAGATCATGGTGGTGATCGTGATCCTCGGCGTATTGGGTGCGCTGGTCGTGCCCAATATCATGGGGCGTACCGGGGAGGCTCGAATCAAGGCGGCCACCGTTGATTTGCGTGCCATCTCCTCCCAGCTGGACCTGTACCGCATGGATAACTTTGTCTATCCAAGCTCCGATCAGGGCCTAGAAGCACTGGTAACCAAACCATCCGGTTTTCCCGAGGCCAAAAACTGGGTTGAACCCTACCTGAAGCGCGTGCCCAAGGATCCGTGGGGCAACGAGTACCAGTACATCAGCCCAGGCAGCAGCGGTCCCTACGATCTGTTCAGCCTGGGTGCCGACGGCAAGCCGGGCGGTGAAGGTGAGGCCGCGGATCTGTTTGCTTCCGAGCTGTAAGCCCGGAGACTGATTTCGTTATGCGTGTGCCGTCCCGCCGCCAACGGGGGTTTACCCTGATCGAGTTGCTGGTGGTGATTTTCATAATCGCTACCCTGGCGGGCATGGCGACGCTCTCACTTCGCAGTACCGATAGTCGAAATTGGACCGGAGAGGTCCAGCGGCTGGCAAATCTGCTGCAGTTGGTGGCTGACCGCGCATTGATCGATAAATCCCACTACGGTGTGGTATTCGAAGATGATCGCTATCAGGTTGTCCGCTATGACTCCTCCGCGCTGAGATGGCAGGAAATCGATGTCGCCGGTGTGGCCAAGACCTCCAGTGCCGGTCGGTTTATGTCCCATGAGCTGCCATCCAATATGCGTCTTGAAGTGCTCTCGCAGGCAGAACTTCCCGGTGCGGACAGAAACAGCAGTTTTACGCCCAGCGGCCGCTCTAATAGCGACAAAGACGATAAAGAAAAAGAGGTAAAGCCTCAGTTCGCGGCCCTGTCCAGTGGTGAAGTATTGCCGGTGGAAGTGGCATTCTTTCTGATGCGCGATGGCGACGTGGCTCGCGGCGCGGTCATTTCCTATAGCAGTCTCTACGGTATGCAGCTGGAGTGGCGGACCGATGACTACTAAGCGGCCCACGCTGCGAGCCCGGTCTGAATCCGCGCGTGGATTTACCCTGGTAGAGGTGCTGGTTGCCCTGGTGATTTTTGGGGTGATCGCCGCGAGCGTACTGAAAACCATGCAGGATAGCGTGCGACAACAGGCTGCACTGGAAGAGCGCCTTACCGCGAATCTGGTGGCGCAGCAGGCGCTGGCAGAGATTCGCCTACGCACCGACTGGCCTCCCTTGGGTAAGAAAACCGAGCGGGTATTACTGGCGGAGCGGGAGTGGGAGGTCACCGCGGAGGTCAAGTCAACCAGTGAACCGCGCATGCGGCACATCATCGTTCAGGTGGGGTGGCCGGACAAATCGCCGCTGCTTACCATCGATTCCTGGGTGGCGGAGTAACATCACTATGCGGCTCCCAACCAATCCCCACAAGCTGTCGAATCGGACCCAGTCAGGCTTTACCCTGATTGAGGTTACGGTAGTGCTGGTGATCGTCTCCATCATCGGCATCGGCTCCTATTCCCTGTTGGAAACTTTTTTTACCACTGACCGCGCGTTGAACGCCCGTGCCGACGAAATGCGCCGCCTGTCCATGGCCATGTATCGGCTGGATGATGACCTGCGACAGTTTACCGCGCGGCCGGTGAAGAATGGCTACAGCGGTTACGAGCCGGCGTTTCTGGGGCTGAGTAACGAATTCGAGTTCACCCGCCTTGGCGCCGCGAACCTCACCGGCGATCCCCGTGGCAATCTGCAGCGGCTCCATTACGGCATCGGCTATGCGGACGAGGATGATGACCGGTACGAGCAGGCGGAAGACGATACCGCGCTGCTGCTGCGCAGCCGCTGGCGAATCCTTGATCGCGGCCCGGATTCCGAGCCGGTAGCCGAGCCGGTATTGGACGGTATTATCGAGTTGAATGTGCGATATTTTGATCGGGATACCCAGACCTGGTTGGCCCAGTGGCCACCGGCTTCGTCGGGCACCACACCCGGTGCGGTGGATCTCCGATTACCTCAGGCCATCGAGGTTACGCTGTTGACCCGGACCGGCGGTGAGATGCGTCGACTGTTTTCCCTTCCGGAATATACCGTTGTTTCCGCAACCGGTAGCAGCGGTGGCAGTTCCGGGGGTGGCGACGATGATGACAGCTCCGGTAGTGGTGATGACGACCGCGGCAGTGACAGCGGTGATGGTTCGGACGAGGAGCGCCAGTGAAACCCTCTTCCTATTCTGAAAACACTCGCCACCGACTTTCCAGAGGGCTGCTGCGCGATCAGCGGGGTGTGGCGCTGATTACCGTACTTCTGGTGATGGTTATTGCAGTGGCGGCAGTGACGCACGCGGTGACTCGTAACCGCCTGGCGATTTCCCGTACCAGTGCCATTCTCGCCAACACCCAGTTGGCGGAGTTCGTACACGGCGCCGAAGCCTGGGCGAAAGTGACTCTCGAGAAAGACTTTGAAGAGGATCGCGAAGCCGCTAATGCCAGTGACAATCTACATGAGCTCTGGGCTCAGCATCAGACCGAGTTCAATCCTGGAAACGGTAAAATTCGCATATTAATCAAAGACTTACAGGGGTGTTTTAATGTAAATAATTTGACGGTTCCCGCGAGCTCAAGCAGTTCCGGGTCCGGCGGGAGTGGTACCGCGGGCAGTGGCCCCGGGCCGGTATTGCGGCGCCTGGTGAGTAATCTGGGCGGGCAGGCAGATATGGCACTGGCCATCGAGGATTGGCTTGACCCCGGTGACACACCACTGGCTTCCGGGGGGGAAGATACCGGCTACCTCGGCTTGGAACTGGCCTATCGCACACCGGATACCCTGATTACCGATGTTTCCGAACTGACTGCCGTGCAGGGTATGGAGCCTGAAGTGTGGCATCAACTGCAGCGCGAGCTCTGTGCGCTGCCGGAGGCCGGGACTCCCGTTAACGTGAACACAGCGTCTGCCGAGCTGTTATCGGCAATGTTTCCCTCCGCCGATATCGCGAGTCTTATTACGCAGCGGGAATCCGGTGTGATGTTCACGCAAATGTCCGAGCTTTCCCCGTTCAACATCTCCGGTGGGGGGGATCTGGATTTCAACAGCGCGTATTATGTTGCGCATATCGCAGTGCAGCTGGGCCTGGAGATGGGCACCGAGCATCGCCAGTATTGGGAGTCGATTCTGAAACTCGACACCACCACAGGAAAAATAAAAGTCATACAGCGCCAGCGGCGCGAATTCTCCGGGCAGTTTTTGCAGGAATTATTGGGGGTCTAATTGAGCCAGGAAGTAAAACTATTGCGGCTGCGGGAGCCCGGTGCCGGGGCCCATAGCGGTGACCAGGTGCTGGGCTCCGGGGCCGTTGTGCTTGAGTACTGGCACCAGAAGCAGTGGCAACCCGTAGCCGTTGATGAGGACTTTGTGCAGGCGTTCGCCAGCGAGGCGGAGCCAGTGGTAGCGGGTAGTGTCGACGCGCAGGTTACGGTACCCGAAGCCGAGCCGGCTCCGGGTCTATCGCTGGAGTTTGAGCCGGGTGAGCGCGGTGTTCTGCTGGTTCCCGGCACCTGGGTCTGGAATGGGCTCGAAACGGTACCCCGCGCTGCCCGCCGGCAGAGTCAGGCTGTGGGCTATATGGTCGAGGAGCAGCTGGCCGAGGACGTCGAAGATCTCCATTTTGTGTGCGAACCGGTGCAGGGTGAGCTGTGCAGCGTGATGGCGGTGGCAAGCCTCAAGCTGGCAATTCTGAAGTCGCAGTTCGAGCGGCTCGGATGGCCGGTCACCGTTGCCATCCCGGAGTACCGTCTGCTGGCGAATACGGGCGCTGAGTCGGCAGTATGGTTTGATGGAGAGAGGGTGCATTTCTGGCACGTCAGTGGGCGCGGGCTATCGGTAAACCGGCCGCTGGCGGGCGTGATTGCAGAAAGCCTGTTCGTCGCCGATGCTACTGCCCCGGGCGCTGATAGTGGTGGGGCTGAGCTTGCCATAGAAGCTTCAGATTCTTTGCCGCTGCGCGTGATGGGTGATGCAACGGAGTTGGAGCGTGCCACCCTGGAGCAGCTCGGCACCGCGAACGTGGTGGATGAAGCTCCGGAAGACCAGTTTGTGGGTACCCTGGGCACATCCGTACCCGGAAATCTGCTCTCAGGCCCTTATCAGGTGGCGTTGCAATCTGCCGAAGGCCCCTGGTGGAAGAAGCCGGCAATTGCGTTGGCCGCATGTTTTGTATTGCAACTGGTCTTTTTCGTCGGTGCGGGCACCTATTTCAAAATCAAAGCAGCGAACGCAGAGGCCGCTGCACGGGACCTGTTTTCCGAGATCTTCCCCGATGATTCTCCCAGTGCGGATCTGCGCCGTCAGATAACCGGTTACCTTAATCAGTCCAGCGGTGGCGGCGGCGAGTTCGCCGGTCAGTTACAGCAGTTGAGTTCGGTTTGGGGCGGTGCCAAGAGTGGCGAACTCAAACTGCAGTCGCTGCGCTTTGACGGCAATCGCGGGGAGCTGGTACTGCAGCTGCGCGCTGCCAATTTGGGCCAGTTGGACTCCGTCGTCAGCAAGTTGGGGCAGGGGCAGTTCAAGGCTGAGCTACTGGCTGCCAACGAGCTGGAAGAGGGCGTATCCGGCCGGATTCGTCTGCGTTAACCGCGATCACGAAGAGCGAATATGAAGCAAACATTGGAACAATGGCGACTGAAGTGGCTCGCTTTGCCGCCCGGGGATCAGCGCGCGCTGGGAATTCTGGGGCTGTTTCTCGGGCTGATGATCATTGTGTTCGGGCTGTTCAGGCCCGCCCAGTCCTATTTCGATAACGCGCGGGCCGATGCCGAGGCGGCGCAGGAGCTGGTGCAATGGATTGAGCGCCAGCGACCGCAGCTGGAACGGGTGCAGCGCGCCGGTGGTGGCCAATCTGAGGGGCGAGGGACCTTATTGCAGCGGGTAACTGCGGCGGCCGACAATCACAAAGTCACCATCAAGCGGTTTGAACCAGAGGGCGATCGACGTATTCGTCTGTGGGTGGATGAGGCGCGCTATCAGGATCTGCAGCCGTGGTTGAATACTCTGCTGCAGCAGCGCTTTACCATTCGCTCTGTCAGTGTCGATGCGTTGGCTGAGGAGGGCATGGTCTCTGCCCGCCTGACCCTGGAGCGCTGATACCTTCCTTTATTTTGACTATTCGCCCAGGTGCTGTATGCATTTTGGGCGACACTTCTTTTTTTTCTGTTGGTTTTTGCCTGGTTTTCACTTTTTTTGTCGATTATCTGGAATCCTGGATGGGCTGCAGTTTTGTATCGGCTGATGGATTTGCTCCCGGATGGCGCCATTTTCTCTCTATACTGATGGGTATTGAGAAGAAATAGAGGTCAAGCATGTTGTTGAGAAATGCCGAAGGCAACCACCTGATTGATGTGGCCGACGTGGTCACCCTGACCAATCCGTACGAACTGACCGTTGTCGGTCGATACCTGTGGGGCGAGGAGATTCAGGATCCAGAAGTGTTTGATAAAGAGCAGTTACGCTTTTTGTCGGGGGAGTCACTGCCGCGTTGCTGGCAAGACAGCCGGTATCGGGACCGCGAGGTCCGCCGTGTGAAATGTGGCACCCGTGTCGACGATAGCGACTATTATCAGGGCGCGTAAAGTGCACCCTGAAAACGGGGTATCCGCTCTTGGGGCCCGCGTTCGATCTGCCCGAAAGGTACATGGTTAAGCGTTGCGACCTCCTATACAATACGCGCCAATTTTTCGCCGGTAACACGCCGGGATAAGTGGTAACCCGGCCGCGACTGGGAATTACGCGTGGAAGAGGTGTCATGAGCTTCGAGCTGTTTGAAGAGTACTCCCTGATTGTAGGTATCGGGGGCCTGATTCTGTTTATGGTGTTTATCGTCTGGAATCTGGCGAAGGAGTCCAAGGCCGGGCGCTTTGGCACCTTTATTCTCTTCACCGCACTTGGGCTAGGCTTGCTGGGCTTCCTCGTAAAAACCGTATTGGTCGAAGTCATGGGCCTCGGCCAGTAACAGGCCATTGCAACGCCTCGACATTTCCGTCACAGGGAGCGTTCGCCGGAAATCGCTATGCCGTTATTTGATCACCCGGAACTCAAAGTCCAGAAAGATCGCCGTGTATGCCGCAATACGGATACCCGGATAGCCAAGTACAGTCGCCGTGGAATGCTGTTCACCATGGTGGCGTTTGCTATTGCCGTCGCCATTGGTGAGCTGAGAACCATCGCGCCCAAATTGGTACTTTCCCTGGCGATCGTATTGGTACTGGTCACGCTGTTCCGTGCCTATTACGTTTTTCGCTTCGATAATATTTACGCCACGGGCCCCAAACGCTGGCGCCATCGCTATTTCCTGGCCTCAACACTCGGTGCTATGTGGTGGGGCGTTATCCTGCTGAGCCATGTATTCCTTCTCGGCTTCTCACCGGCCACCCAATTCCTCTGGCTTTATACAGTGGTGTTCTGCGCCAGTGTGGCCTCGGTGTTTTCCCCCTATCACCGTTTTTTGACCTGGTTTCTGGCCGGCTCATTGGTACCCGCGGCCCTTCAGGGGTTTATGACTGCGGATATTCTCGGGGCTATTTATGGCGCGTTAACGCTGGCCTTTGTGTGGCTGATGGCGCACCAGGCTAGGCGCGAGTCGGAGAATTACTGGGATCGCGTGGCAGCCATGCAGGCATTGCAGCAGAAAGCGAGCAACCTCGCCGCCGCGCGTAAGCATTCCGAGGCCGCGGTAGAGGTGACTAATGAATTTCTCGCCAATGTCGGGCAGGAATTTCGCAGTCAGCTGTCAGACTCTTTGGGAGCCCTGGCTTTGCTGGAGGGGGATCGTCTTTCCGAGCGGCAACGGGAGTGGGTGCGACTGGCCAAGAACGCCTGCAATCAACAGCTAAAGCTGGTTGATAATGTCGGTATGTTTACCCGAGTGGCCCGCAAAGACATTCACCTGCGACGCGCGCCGTTCAATCTTGTCCGAACCATAGAGAAAGCCTTCAAGTTCGCCGCGCGCGCTGCCCAGCGTCAGCGCCTCGAGTTCAATTTTCAGATCAGTGATGAGCTGCCGGTCATGGTGACCGGCGACAACCGCAAGACCGCACAGCTGATTCGCAACCTGGTTGACTCCGCGACGGTAATCGCCGAAAGCGGTGAGCTGTGGGGGGAAGTCCTGTTTGAGCAGGTGGGGACCGAGGAAGGACAGTTGACCCTCAAGCTGGTGGACAACGGTCGCGGTGAAATCCTGCCGGACGAGTCGGAACTGTTCGGTGCATTCTCCCGTATGGACACCACCCAGGTGACCACTGGACTCGGGCTGAATATCGCCAAGGGCCTGGCGGAGGCCATGGGGGGTTACCTGCAGCTGCACTCATCTGACGAGGGCAATCGTTACCAGGCGGTGATCAAATTCGAAATCGAGCCGAACCAGCGTATTTACCTGCAGCCAGACCGGCGTCTCCAGGATACCGAGATTCTGCTACTGCATCAGCGCGGCCTGTTCGTGGGTGGTATCGTGCAACAACTGAAGTCGTTTGGCATGGAGGTGTCCTGCGAAGTCTGGGATGACGGCAGTACCGCGCCCATGGATGAGCTGCTGCAGTTTATGGAGCGCGGGCAGCTGGTGGTATTGGCACCGGCGGCTGGGGATGTGCAGATGTTGAGTGGCGTAACCCAGGTGATTACTTCAAATAAGGCGGAAGGTACCAAATTCCCCCTGTTGTGTCTGGGAGGTTATGGGCACAAGCTGGAGTTTTCACCGCTGGCTGCGGCAGACCCTGAGGCGCAATATCTGGCCCGTCCGGTGACGCGCAAAGAGTTTCACGATGCGTTGGTACTGCGATTGTTCGGTGGTCAGAAAAAAGCCAGCCGGCGGGTGGTCAGCCAACAATCTGCAGTGCCCCGCAAAAACAACCTGTTACTGATCGAGGAGTCTCGACAGCACCAGGGGGTGACCGAGGAAATGGTGCAGGCATTGGGGTATCAGGTGCAGGTGGTTCCGTCCGTCGAAGAGGCACTGCTGTTGCTACCGGAGAACAACTTTGACCTGTTACTGGTGGATTGCCAGCAGAACACTGGTCACAGCGCGGAGATTATCGAGCAGCTGCGGTTGTGGGAAAGCGAATATTCCACCGACGATCGCTTGCCGATTGTTGCATTGACCAGTACCACGGAAGAGCAGTTTGAGGGACGTTGTCTGGCAGCGGGAATGGACGATTTCCTTACCAAGCCGCTGAGTAAAGACAGTCTGGCGGAGACACTGGAACGTTGGCTCGGCGAATAAGCTCATCGCGAAGCAGTTAAAAAAATGGCCTGTCATTGACAGGCCATTTTTTGTTTTGCGGAGCCGTAACTTTCCGGCTCTGCAGGGGCTGGATCAGAAGTTGTATTTCAGGCCCAGCTTCACACGCCAGGTAGACTCAGCGGCCTCGAAACGGCTGTAGTTGCGCGAATCAAATCCGCCGAACGGTTCGTCGTAAACGTACTGCCCGTCTTCATTGACTTCGAAATCGAACAGTTTGTTCTGCGGGAACTCCAGATCGTATACCTTACCCCAATCGTCATTCAGCAGATTGGCAAAGTTATCGATGGTCAGGTACACCAGGCCGCGGTGCTCCGGCATAAAGCCTGGGACTTCCTGGCTGATTGCCAGATCCATGGTGGTTACCCAGGGCATGTTGTCGGAGTATTTGTCTACAAACCCACCGGCATAACCATCGACACCGGCGGCACGGGCCATTTCCATGATTTCCGCGTAGCTCAGACCATTCTCAAAGTCCACGTTGGGGTCATCCGCGCCGGACGGGATATAGGCCAGGTACACATCGGAGTCGTCGAAACTGGCCTGATCGCCGAAGTGTGCATCGCGGTAGGAGTCCAGGGTCCAGGAGAACGGACGACCAGAGCGGCGCTCCATGAACAGGTTGAAGTTGGTGGCGTAGCCCTGGATGAACTCGGCGCGGTAGCCCAGATTCAGAACGAAGCGATGCTCGATTTCGTAGTAGGCAGTGCCTTCCAAGGGCTGGTTGCGGTTTTCGGTCACTTCGTACTGGAAGTTGGATTCCGCCGTGGAGCTGGTACCCGGATTCACTTCGGTAATGTCCTGATTGGTGTAGGACAGGTTGAAGGAGAGGCCGTTGTCAAAGGCTTTGTCCAGGGCGGTGGACCAAATGATACTGCGGCCACCATTGTCGACGTTGGTCAGCTCCAGGTCGTAGTTGCCTTCGAACTCGGTGCCATCATAGATGCTGTCCCAGATAATGCGGTCGCCGATACGCTTGCCGTTATCGACCCGCGACAGGTCGCGCCAGTACACCGCATTTTCACGATCGACGTACATGACTTCGGTGCTCCAGCTGAAGTCATCACCCACGCCCGGAATTGCAAACACATAGTCCGCAGCCAGCTGGTAGCGCCAGTCGGAAGGAAGCTCGAAGTCTGGATCGATGGTGTTGGTGCTGCCGGCACCGGGTTCCAGGGCGTCCAACGCCGCCTGAGGGACACCGGTGAAATCGACGTCGGAAGGGTCAACATCGGTGCTGTAGTAAGAATCCTTGGTGGTGCCGTCGTTGGTGTAGGCATTGGATACCCACACCAGCGGCATGCCGCCGCTGAAGCGTCCGACGCCACCGCGCAGGGTCAGGTCATCCTGAACCGCCCAGTTAAAGCCGATGCGCGGCAGGAAGATGTCGCGTCCATCCAGGTTTTCAGTGTTGCTGAAACCATAGGTTTCCACAAAATTATCGTTCTGGTTGGGGGCGCTGTCGATACTCAGGGTTTCGTAGCGCAGGCCGGCCACAAGCTCAAATCCGGCGAATGGCTCGAAGGTGGCTTCACCGTAAAGGGAGTAGGTGGTGCCATTTACATCGTAGGCAATATCATTGATGTTGTTGGTGTAGGCGTTGCTGTACTCGAGGCTGGCGACTTCGCGGTTTTCAAACGCGTCGAGGTCGTCAAAGGTCCAGGTGCCCCGTGCATCGCGGCCGTAGAGGTTGTAGTTCCAGGTGTCCTCCAGTTCTGCACCGAAGCGATACTGAACGTCCCCGGCCAGGTAGGTGCCGTGTACGCCGAAGTTCCATACTTCATTGGCCAGCACGTTGGCGTGACGGTTTTCGTCTGCACCGGCGACAATGTAACCGTCTTCGGTCCGGATGTTGATTTCCCCCCAGCTGGAGCTGGTCAGGGAAGCCTGCTCATAGTCCTTGTAGGACAGGTTCACCTCGGTGCTGAATACATCGCTCCAGTCCGAGAACAGGTGCGCGGTGTAGTAGGTGGTGTCCTGGGCCATGGTCCACAGGTTGGAGCCCAGGTTCAGGATGTCGCTGTCGTCGGTATAGTTGCGCGCAGAGCGGGTTTCCTGGGTGCTGTAGGTGAAGTCGGCGCGCTGGTTATCGGCGATATTCCAGTCCAGTTTTACCAGAACCTTTTCATCACTGTCGGGGGCTGGCGCAGATCCGGCGGTGTCACCCAGGCCGTATACATCCTGAAGAATCGCCAGGGCACGGTCGCGCTCCGCTGGGGTGACATCGTGATTGGCGAGGGTGTTCAGGTCGTAATCAAACGCGACTTCTTCTTCCCACTTCTCATAGGAAGAGAAGAAAAACAGTTTGTCCTGGACCAGCGCGCCGCTGAAGGTTGCACCGTAAGTCTCTTCTTCGTTCTCGATATCGATCTCGGTCACCGAGCCATCGGTGGGCAGTCGGTCGTCCTTGGCAGTGCCAGTCCACGGCGTATTTTCGACATAGATGCTGCCGTGATATTCGTTGGTACCGGATTTGGTCACAGCGTTAATGTTACCGCCGCCAAACTTGCCGATACGGGCATCGAATGGTGCGAAATCCACGGAGATTTGCTCAACCGCATCCAGGGAGATTGGTGGGCGGTTGGTCGGGTAACCGTTGGACTGCAGGCCGAAAGTATCGTTGATACCCACGCTGTCGATGGTGAACGCGTTGTATTTCGGGTTGGAGCCCGCGATGCTCAGCTCGGTGCCATCGGGGCTGACCACCGCCAGTGGGTTGGCCCGGATGACTTCCTTGAGATCGCGATTGAAGGTTGCAGCGGAGGAAATCTGGTCTTCACCGAAAACACTGCTGGAACCGCGGTTCTTCGACAGCAGCGCCTCTGCCGTCACTACAACCTCTTCAAGTTCATTCACTTCCACGTCATCGCTATCGAGGTCGATGGGGAGGACTAAGGGATTGCCCAGGGAAAGATAAATGCCGTTAACCGTCTCATCACCAAAATCGGACTCAACGCGCACGGTATAAGGACCACCTACACGCAGGCCGGATGCATTGAAGCGGCCAGCATTGCCACTTTCAATAACGCTCTGGGTATTGGAGGGCTGGTGAATGATGGTGAGCTTGGCATTTTCGACGGGTTTCCCCCCATCGCTGGTAACTACGCCACGAATGGCCGAAGTCGTCTGTTGCGCGCTGGCGGTCGGTGCGATTCCCAGTGCGGAGATTACCGCTGCGGATAGTAGCGCAACGGGAAAGGCGTTGCGTTTTACGGAACTGATCATGGAACTCTCCTAATGTGTACTTCTGATTGCCGTACGGGCGCACCGTATCCTCGGCATTTTTCCCGTGGGCCTGTATGTGTATCTCGTTCATAAAAGTCGCGGCCTGCAATGCAGCCGGCCGAACATTCGGCGCGCCCATTGTTGTGGAGAAGTCTTGCAGTGGAGTGAAGAAAATATTTCCGAATTGTCGCAAACGGGTGACAGATACTCTCTATCTATCGGCGCAATTGGTGGAGCAAATTACCTGGAAATAAAAGTGCAATGATGTCCGAGCTATGTCCGATGTTGAGGTAGGCGCTGGCCATGCAGGGCAGGGCGGCAGATCAGGATCATTTTGAGCCGTTGGAGAGTGTAATTCGTGAAGGGTAGAGTTCCGAGGGTGTCGCCCTGTGCGCTTCCATACGCAACAGGGCCTGAGGTCGGTGCCGCGCGCTGCGCCACAATGCAGATGGCTTGCGCTTACATGGACCGCTGATCGATCCGCTTGCGAAACTCTTCGCTGGTTTCCTTCCGCTCGGAGTAGCGATCGGTAAAGTAGTCCCGCTTGTCTTTTAGCAGGTAGGTAAACTTCATCAGCTCTTCCATTACGTCCACTATACGGTCGTAATACGAGGAAGGTTTCATACGGTCGTTGTCATCAAATTCCATCCAGGCTTTGGCCACCGATGACTGATTGGGGATGGTGACCATACGCATCCAGCGGCCGAGGATGCGCATTTGATTGACCGCGTTAAAAGACTGAGAGCCTCCACACACCTGCATCACGGCGAGAGTTTTTCCCTGGGTGGGTCTCACGCCTTGCATGGCCAGTGGAATCCAGTCAATCTGGGCTTTCATGATTCCGGTCATGGCACCGTGCCGCTCTGGCGATGACCACACCATCCCGTCGCACCAACTGGCGAGCTCGCGCAGCTCCTGCACCTTGGGGTGGTCAGCATCCGTATCATCCGGCAGCGGCAACCCGGAAGGGTTGAACATACGGGTCTCTGCGCCCAGGCGATTGAGGATTCGTGCTGCTTCCTCCGCGGCAAGCCGGGAGAAAGAGCGCTCTCGGAGTGAACCGTAGAGCAGCAATATCTTTGGCGCCGACTCTTCAATCGGCGCGGTTAGTTGACTTTTGTCGGTATCCTGAAAGCACTCAGTTACCACATTGGGCATATCCTGTATTGGCTTGGTCATACTTCCTCTCCCACTTTTGTCGCTGCAGGAACATCGGCATTCCCGTCGAACCAGTGCCGGGTGCGGTTGGCAATTGCTACCAGAGACAGCATGACCGGCACTTCTACCAGTACCCCAACAACGGTTGCGAGTGCTGCGCCGGAGTGTAGGCCAAATAGCGAGATGGCTACGGCCACGGCCAGTTCAAAAAAGTTTGATGTACCGATCATACACGCGGGCGCGGCGATGTTATGGGGCAGCTTCATTTTATGCGCGGCAGCGTAGCTGATGGCAAAAATGCCATAGGTCTGGATGAGCAGTGGAATGGCAATCAGCAGAATGGCTAGCGGATTATCGATAATGGTTTCGGCCTGAAAGCCGAACAGGAGAACGACGGTGGCGAGCAATCCGGCCACGGAGATAGGTTTTACCCGCTGCAGAAAATTGTTGAGTCGGCTGTGATCATTCGCCTTGTCCAGGGCGCGGCGAGTGAGTATTCCGGCGATCAACGGTAGTAGCACATACAGCACCACGGACAGAATCAGTGTGTCCCAGGGTACGGTGATATCACTGACACCAAGCAGCAGTGCGGCGATCGGTGCAAATGCGAAAATCATGATTACGTCGTTGACGGAAACCTGCACCAGGGTGTAATTCGCATCGCCACGAGTGAGCTGGCTCCAAACGAATACCATGGCGGTGCAGGGTGCGACACCCAGCAGAATCATGCCGGCAATGTATTCCGATGCGGTTTGCGGATCGACGAGATCGGCAAATAGGACGCGAAAGAACAGCCAGCCAAGCGCGGCCATAGTAAACGGTTTGATCAACCAGTTGATGACCAGGGTAAGGGCAAGGCCCTTGGGTTTATCACCCACATGTTTGATGGATGAGAAGTCCACCTGCACCATCATCGGGTAGATCATGACCCAGATAAACACTGCCACAGGTAGATTGACGTGTGCGATTTCCATGCCCGCGATTTGCTGGAACAACCCCGGGGCCATGTTTCCCAGAATAAGGCCGGCGAGAATGCACAATCCAACCCATAGGGACAGGTAGCGTTCAAAAATTCCCATTTTCTGCTCTCCTGATGGTTACTGCCAGTTGCTCACTCTTCGCCTTGAATCAATGCCTGGGCGGCGTCACGAAGTTCTGAGCCATACTTTTTGTCCAGGTTCTGCTCGAGCATTCTTTCTACCCGTTTCTGGATAATATCGATCGTCTGATTGAATGCCTGTGCCAGCTCTTCTTCGCTGCCCTCAAGCTTTGACGGATCTTCCAGCCCCCAATGGACCTTGGTCGATTCCCCCAGCCAGATCGGGCAGGCTTCACCGGCAGCGCTGTCGCATACCGTTACTACAAGGTCTGGAACCCAGCTTTCAAATTCGTCCCAGGACTGACTTTTCAGGCCATCTGTCGAAATACCCTGCTCGGCGAGGTATTTGAGGGAAAGTGGGTGTACCTCACCACTGGGCTGGCTGCCCGCGCTACGGGCTTCGATGCGACCCTGGCCGAGGTGATTGGTAACCGCTTCGCTCAGAATGCTGCGGCAGCGATTGTGGGTGCAGATATAGAGAATTTTCATCGGTTGTACTCTTAGTAGAGAAGGTCAGTGGATATTCAGTGCGGTGACTTTCGCAGTCAGATTAAAATCGTGGACACTCGTTTGACCGGTCAGCAGCAGTTGTTTGCACCACTGGGACGGTCCTGCATTTCGTTCAATGCCTGTTGGTTAGGTTGGATAAAGCCGGTGTTCCCGCTTAGCGTCTGCTGTAGAACCTCCGTTACCCAGCGCGGAAGATCCGGCGCCAGACGGTAATACACCCACTGGCCGCGACGTTCATCCCGCAGCAATTCGCAGTTGCGGAGCTGTGCCAGGTGGCGAGAGATCTTGGGCTGGCTCTGGTTCAGTGCGCACATCAACTCACAGACGCACAGCTCTCCCTCACTGGCGATCAGCAAAAGGCTGCGCAGCCGAGTGTCATCGGCCAGACATTTAAAAACGGATACCGGGTTCATCGGGTACTCCAGGCCCCTGGGGGGGGCTTCTATGCGGATTGCAGGTAGGATATTCGAAATAGCATATATATGCAAAGGCATATATTAATGCCTGAATCTACCCGCTGGAATGAACGTGCTGGGAGGAGGGCGCGGGGATGCTGCTGGAGGGGGAGGTAAGGCGCACCAGGCAGGCTGGTGCGCACTTGTGTCCGTTTGGTCAGATATCAAATTCCGCCCAAACTGGTGCGTGATCGGAGGGGCGTTCCATACCGCGAATATCGTAGTCGATACCGGTATTAACGCAGCGCTCGGCAAGCATCCGCGTCGCCAGAATCAGGTCGATACGCAGTCCGCGGCGGGGTTCGCGGTCAAACCCTCGGCTGCGATAGTCGAACCAGCTGAACAGGTCATTGGTCTCCGGATTCTGCGCGCGGAAGGTGTCTACCAGCCCCCAGTTGTGAATCTTCTCCAGCCATTCCCGCTCCTCCGGCAGGAAGCTGCATTTGCCGTCACGTAACCAACGTTTGCGATTGGGCTCACCAATGCCGATATCCAGGTCGGTCGGCGAGATATTCATGTCGCCGATCACCAGTACCGGCGCCTGGTTGTCGCAACTTTTGTTCAGATAGGCATCCAGGTCCGCGTAATACTTGCGCTTGGCCGGGAATTTAACCGGATGCTCACGATTTTCGCCCTGGGGGAAGTACCCGTTGATAACCGTGAGCGGTTGCTCTGCACCGATATCAAACTGGCCAGCCACCAGGCGGCGTTGCGCGTCATCGGTGTCGGTGGGGAAACCGTATTGCTTTTTGATAAATGGATAACGGGAGAGAAGGGCAACGCCGTAATGGGTTTTCTGGCCGAAGTAAATCACCTCGTAGCCGAGGTCGCGAATCACATCTTCCGGAAAATCCTCGTCGGTAACCTTGGTTTCTTGCAGGCCGATGATGTCCGGTGACTGGGTTTTTACCAGTGCTTCCATCTGGTGCAGGCGTGCACGGATACTGTTTACGTTAAAGGATACAACTTTCACTTTTCCCTCCCCCGATCAGTTTTATTAAGCGGTCAAAAAGCCAAAGCCCGCGGCTCGATATGAGCCGCGGGCTTGGTAATGTTTTTCTCAGCCTGGCCACCTTTCTTACAGCGGTCTCAGGCCACTTTGGTTGGGGCGAACCCGACTCAGTCGAAGTTGGCTACTTGCGGCGAGTTCGCGTGTTTCTTCAGGCCGATAAAATCGGCCATGATGTAGCCGGCTTCATTCAGTACCGGATCATCTTCCAGGGTGATTTCAGTAGGGCCACCTACTGGCGCAGTGTCGTCTGACTCACTCTTCTCGTAGGCTTCAAAGCTTTCGTAGGGCTCCAGTCCCTTCGCTTTGCGGCGCTCGTTTTCCATGGCGAGAATTTCCTGATTCAGGTTCTCCCGCTCTTGAATGCGCGCTTGCTCATTGAGGGATACCGTTTTGCGATCGGCACGCTCGGATTGATATTCGAACTGTTTGCGCAGGAAGACGAAGTCGGGGTCGGCCGCGGTGCGCTTTTCGTGTTTTTTCGAGAGCGCCGGTACCATGTCTTTCAGATTAAAGTACTTGGCGTGACGCACAGCGTGGATACGATCCCAGGGCAGGGCGGTATCGTAGGCACTTTCACCCACCTGTTCGCTGTCAATCAGCTGTGGCATGGCGATATCGGGCATTACGCCAGCGTGCTGAGTGCTGTCGCCAGAGACCCGGTAGAACTTCGACTGCGTGATTTTCAGCTGACCTTCTTTCAGGGGCGCCATGGTCTGCACGGTGCCTTTACCGAAAGACTGGTTTCCTACCACCAGACCGCGGTTGTAGTCCTGGATCGCACCGGCAAAAATTTCCGAAGCGGAAGCCGAGAGACGATTGATCAAAACCACGAGTGGGCCGCGGTACATGGCGCGTGAGCGCGAGCGGTTATGGCGGGAAATCTGCTCATTAGCGTGGCGAATCTGTACAACCGGACCCTGATCAATGAACAGGTCGGTGAGCATGGTGGCTTCCTGTAGTGAGCCGCCGCCGTTGTTACGCAGGTCCAGAATGACACCGTCCACGCCTTCCTTCTGCAGTTCGTCCAGCAGGCGTGCTACATCACGAGTGGTACTTTTGTAGTTCGGATCGCGGCGACGGTAGGCTTCAAAGTCGATATAGAATGTGGGCAGGTTAATGACCCCTACCTTGTAATTCTGCTCACCGTCGGAAAACTCGAAAATCGCTTTCTTGGCTGCCTGGTCTTCCAGTTTCACCTTGCTGCGTTTGATCGTGATGGTGCGGTGGCTGCCGTCGCCGCCTGTGGGGATGGTTTCGAGGCGTACATAGGTACCTGCGGAGCCACGAATCAGGTCCACCACATCGTCCAGGCGCCAGCCCACAACATCGACCATTTCACCATTCTGATCCTGGCCGACGGCGACGATCTTGTCGTTCGGCTTGATTTTACCGGTGCGGTCAGCCGGACCGCCGGCGACCAGGCGTGCGACCTTGGTGTACTCATCTTCCATCTGTAATACGGCACCGATACCCTCCAGCGAGAGGGACATGCTCATATTGAAGTTCTCCAGGGAGCGGGGAGACAGGTAATTGCTGTGGGGGTCGTATAAACGGGTGAGCGAGTTCATGTAGAGCTCGAACACGTCGTCGCTGTTCTGTTGGCTGAGGCGCTTCAGCTGGCCTTTGTAGCGGCGCTTGAGCAAATCGGCGATTTCATCATCGCTTTTGTCGGTGAGACGCAGATTCAGCACGCTGCTCTTGAGACGCTTGCGCCATAGGTCGTCTGCTGCACTGATGGACTGGGGCCACTCGCTTTTTTCCCGGTCGAGCTCCAGGGATTCATCCTTGGTAAAGTCGAATTCGGGCAAGCCATTTTCCAGCTGCGACACGATATTGTTCAGGCGGTCTGATATGCGCAGGCGGTAGCGGTTGTAGATATCAAAACCGCGGTCCACGTTGCCCGCGCGTAAATCGTCGTCGAGCTTGGTGCGCCACTGGCGGAATTCATCGATGTCTGAGGACAGGAAGTAGCTTCGGGTGGGGTCGAGGCTGTCAATGTATTCGTCCCACAGGCCGGCAGACATCTCATCACCGACTTTCAGTTTGTTGTAATGCAGCATCTCGAGCTTGCTGACAATCTCGCGGGCGGTTCCACCCTGGTCTTCGTGGGGTTTGAGCTCTTCGGTGTCAGCGGCCAGGGCGGCCGGTGAAGTCATTACCAGGAGAGAGAGGGAAAGGCCGGAAATCAGCGCGGCTATTCGATTGCTAAGCATAAGGAGTCTCTTTATACGTCCTACTTCAAGGCGTCCCACTGTCATTTTCCCGAAAGGGGGCTTCCGGAGCAGTGGCGACTTATAGCTTAGGACAAGTATAAAGGCTGAAAGCTCCGAAAGGCATGAAATGCTTCTTGAACGAGGCGAAAGGTTCCTGGCTCAAGGCAATGGGAGGGAGGAATTTCCCGCCAGCCGCGTTGGCATGGTGAAAAATTACTCAGATTCAACCTTTGCTTCTGCCAACTCTGAGGGTGCCGCAGCGGGATTCTTCCTCAGGTGGGCGGAATTTTTCAGCATTTCCAGCATCGCTTCTACATGACGGGCACCGACTTCGGCAATGTTGAATGCCTCCGGCTTCATCAACCACTCCTGCAGTAAACCGATAATTCCGGCATGTACCAGCGGAACCGCGACCTCCACATCCAGGTCTGAGGGCAGTTGCCCCACAGTCACCGCCCCCTGGATCAGGGTGCGCAAGCGCTCGGTGCCTTCTGCGTGACCCTCGCTGCAGCGCTGGTGAATCTCACCATTTTCCGGGACCCATTCGCAGCGCAGCAGAATGATGGCGAATATGCGGTGCCATTGCTCGTTCGACATAACCTCCCGGTACATGAACAGGCAGCGGTTCCTCAGTTCCCCCAGCGGATCGCAGGATTGATGGGGCGCCTGACACAGGGACTCGTCCGGCAGCTGAATGCGGTCGGCGAGGGCGCTGAACAGGTCCGCCTTGTTCTGGAAGTGGCCATAGACTGCGCCGCGGGTAACGCCCGCGAGTTCGGCGATCTCGGTTAGGGAGGGGCGAGAAACGCCCCTGCGGTCGAAGACTACCACCGCTGCATCCAGAATCTTTTCGCGGGTTTCCAGGGCGTCTTCTTTGCTTCGTTTGGCCATATCGAATCCTGATGAAAGGTACTGCGCGACGGGGTTCTGGCGCATCGCTAAGATGGCCGATCTTACTTTACATTCATGAATGAATAAATAGTTGATATTCATTCATGAATGTATTTAAATCGCCTCAGTTGCCGGACTGTCGCTGAAAGTCAGGTCAGTCCGGCAAGGGTTTTTCATACTTGCCCCTATGGGGCCAATACACTGAGCGGGTCTTTCAGTCACCCCGTCACGCTCTTCTACGACCGCCGCTCAGGTTCGCCTGAGGGGCGCCGTTTTTCCTGTTATCAATCGCGGTGGTGCCATGTGGCACCGGTATGGACGCAATCAAGAGGTCGTCATGTTGCACAAAAAGAAGTCGTTGATCTCCGGCAGTCTGTTGCTTGCCGTAGCGCTGCTAGCAGCCTGCGGAGAAAAACAGCCCGCCATGCAGGGACACACGCCGCAGGTCACCGTCGTCACGCTGGATACGCAGCCAGTCACATTGACCCGACAGCTTCCCGGTCGCACCAGTGCCTTCAAGGTGGCGGAAGTTCGTCCCCAGGTGGATGGCATCGTCAAGGATCAGCTGTTCAAGGAAGGAGGGCTGGTGGAAGCCGGCAGTGCTCTGTATCAGCTGGATGATGCCCGCTACCAGGCGGATTATGACAGTGCCAAAGCCTCTCTGGAGCGTGCCCAGGCCACACTGAGTGTCTCGAAGCTGCAGGCAGATCGCACCCAAGAACTGGTAAAGACCGGTGCAGTGAGCAAGCAGGACAACGACTCCGCCATTGCTGCACTGCAACAGGCGAGAGCAGATGTCGCATCGGCGAAAGCCGCGGTTCAGCGCGCCAAGGTGATGCTGGATTTTGCCCGTATCAGTGCACCGATAAGCGGCCGCATCGGGATTTCCTCAGTGACTCAGGGCGCACTGGTGACAACCAATCAGGCGGCACCGTTGGCAACAATCCAGCAGCTGGACCCGATTTATGTGGATCTCACCCAGTCGGTCAGCGAATTGCTGAATCTACGCAAGGCACTGGCCACGGGCAGTATGCAGGAAACCGACGACCTGCCCGTAACCATTCTGCTGGAAGACGGCAGTCCCTATCCCCACGCTGGAAAACTCGCATTCTCTGAAGTGAGTGTGGACCCGAGCACCGGCAGCGTGCGCCTGCGGGTAGTGGTGCCGAACCCGGATAACCTGCTGTTGCCCGGCATGTACGTGCGCGCATCGGTAGGTAGTGGTCAGCGCGACAACGCGGTACTGGTTCCACAGCAGGGTATTGCGCGGGATCCGAAGGGTAATACCACTGCCATGGTGGTCGGCGAAGGCAACACTGTGGAAGTGCGTCCGGTTCAGGTTTCCCAGACCGTTGGCAGCAACTGGTTGGTGGAGAGTGGTTTGAAGGCCGGTGATCGGGTGATCGTCGAAGGTCTGCAGAAAATCCGCCCGGGGGTGGTGGTAAATCCGGGAGAGGCGGCAGCCCCCGCACCGGTGGATCTGCCGGCGCCCAAAAATGAAACTGCAGGTAAGCCGCAGAACGACGCCAGCAAGGGGTAATTGAAATGGCAGGTTTCTTTATCGATCGCCCGATTTTTGCCTGGGTGATCGCCATCGTCGTGATGCTGTTTGGCAGTCTCGCGATCAGTAAATTGCCGGTAGAGCGATACCCGGATATTGCGCCACCGGTGGTCTCCATTACTGGTGCCTATCCCGGTGCCTCGGCGAAAGTCATCGAAGACTCGGTGACTCAGGTAATCGAGCAGAACATGAAAGGCCTTGATGGCCTTCTGTACATGTCGGCTACCAGTCAGTCTATTGGTACTGCGGAAGTGACTCTGACGTTTGCCAATGGTACCGACCCAGATATTGCCCAGGTACAGGTTCAGAACAAGCTGCAGCTGGCGATGCCGCTGTTGCCGGAAATCGTACAGCGGCAGGGGCTCACCGTCGGCAAGGGCCGGGCGGGCTTCCTGATGGTGGCGGGTTTCGTGTCCACTGACGGCAGTATGAAGAAAGAGGATATCGCCGATTATGTGGTATCCAATCTGGTAGACCCCCTCAGCCGGGTGCCTGGTGTGGGCAGCATTCAGGTGTTTGGGTCCAAATACGCCATGCGCATCTGGCTGGACCCGAACAAGTTGGATGCTTATAAACTGACACCTACGGACATCATCGCCTCGGTACAAAACCAGAACTCGCAAGTTGCGATTGGTAGCCTGGGTGGGACACCGGCAGTAGAGGGGCAGCAACTCACCGCAAGTATCACCGCGCAAAGCCGCATGCAGACACCGGAAGAGTTTCGCAATGTCGTGTTGCGGGCAAACTCCGATGGATCGGTATTGCGCCTGGGGGATGTCGCGCGGGTTGAAATGGGTACCGAAAGCTACGACTTCCTGACCCGCTACAACCGCGCGCCCGCTACCGGTGTGGCCATCTCCCTGGCGACCGGTGCCAATGCGCTGGAAACAGCCGAAGCGGTAAAGCAAAAGCTGGCAGAACTGGAGCCGAATTTCCCCACGGGCCTGAAGACGGTTATTCCTTTCGACACCACGCCGTTTGTTGAGGTGTCTATCAAGGGTGTTATCCAGACACTGGTTGAGGCGGTTATTCTGGTGTTCCTGGTGATGTTGCTGTTCCTGCAGAACCTGCGCGCTACCATTATTCCCACGATCGCGGTTCCCGTCGTGCTGCTGGGTACTTTTGGCGTTCTGTCGGTACTCGGTTTCTCGGTGAATATGCTCACCATGTTTGCGATGGTGCTGGCGATCGGCCTGCTGGTCGATGACGCCATCGTGGTGGTGGAAAACGTCGAACGTGTGATGCACGAAGAAAAGCTGTCGGCGAAGGAAGCCACCAAGAAATCCATGAAACAGATTACCGGTGCTCTGATCGGCATTGGTGTTGTGTTGTCCGCGGTATTCGTACCCATGGCGTTTATGGATGGCTCGACGGGTATTATTTATCGCCAGTTCTCTGCCACGATTGTCGCCGCCATGACCTTCTCGGTCATCGTCGCCATCGTACTTACCCCAGCGCTCTGCGCCACCATGTTGAAGCCCGGTGACCACGGTACCAAAAAGGGCTTCTTCGGCTGGTTTAACCGCAACTTCGATCGCAGCGCGGCATCCTATCAGCGCGGTGTGCGGGGCATTCTTGCTCGCAGTGGGCGCTTCATGGTGATCTTCGCACTACTGAGCGCGTTGATGGTGTTTCTGTTTGTTCGCTCGCCGAGTTCCTTCCTGCCGGAAGAAGACCAGGGTGTGCTTTTCTCACTGGTACAGACACCGGTGGGCGCGACCCAGGAACGCACTATGGAATCGGTTGAGAAATTGGAAAACCATTTTCTCGATAATGAGTCCGATCTGGTTGAATCTGTTTTCTCGGTGCAGGGCTTCAGCTTTGCCGGAAGTGGCCAGAATAACGCCATGGCGTTTATCAAACTGAAGGACTGGGACGAGCGTGAGGAGGAATCGGAGCAGGCTGGTGCCGTCGCCATGCGCGGTATGGGTGCCCTGAGTCAGATCAAGGACGCCATTGCCTATGCGTTCTCTCCACCCGCTTTGCCGGAATTGGGCACCTCGGCCGGCTTCGCCATGTATCTGAAGGATAACGCGAACCAGGGGCATGAGGCGCTGATCAATGCCCGCAACCAGCTGCTGGGTATGGCTGCCCAGAGTCCTCTGCTGGCCGGTGTGCGCCCGAATGGTCAGGAAGATACGCCCCAATTCAAGTTGAAGGTTAACAATGCCAAAGCGGCGTCGCTCGGCGTGTCCATTGGTGATATCAACAACACCCTTGGGGTTGCCTGGGGTGGCCAATATATCGATGATTTTATCGATCGCGGCCGGATCAAGCGCGTGTACATACAGGCCGATGCGCCGTTCCGTATGAACCCGGAAGACTTCCGTCTATGGTCAGTGCGCAACAGTAACGGTGAGATGGTCCCGGTGTCTTCCTTCGCGACGTTTGACTGGGATTACGGTTCGCCGCGTCTTGAACGCTATAACGGCGTGCCCGCTGTGCAGATTCAGGGGCAGGGTGCACCTGGGGTGAGCTCCGGTGACGCCATGGCAGAGATGGAGCGTCTGGTCAGCCAGTTGCCGGAAGGCTTCGGCCTTGAATGGACCGCACTGTCTTATCAGGAGCAGCAGGCCGGGTCGCAGACCACGTTGTTGTACGCGCTGTCGGTATTGATCGTATTCCTGTGCCTGGCGGCACTCTACGAAAGCTGGACGGTGCCCACCGCCGTGCTGCTGGTGGCGCCATTGGGTATTCTCGGTGCGATCGTCGCCAGTAACCTGCGCGGTTTCGAACGCGATATCTATTTTCAGGTGGCGATGCTCACGACCGTGGGGCTTACCAGTAAAAACGCTATTTTGATCGTGGAATTTGCCAAGCAGAACCTGGAAGCCGGTATGGAGCTGATTGAAGCCACAATGGCGGCGGTACGCGACCGTCTGCGCCCGATCATTATGACCTCGCTGGCCTTTGGTCTTGGTGTGTTGCCGTTGGCAATTGCGTCCGGCGCGGGCTCGGGTGCGCAGCAGGCCATCGGTACCGGCGTGCTCGGTGGCATGATTGTGGGCACACTGCTGGGTATATTCTTTATCCCGCTATTTTTTGTTGTGGTACAGAAGTTGTTCGGCAAAACGGTGGCGAGCACCGAAGGCGAAAATTTTGTCGGTAAGCTCGGGATCGAAGCGGAGCGCGCCGAGCGACGCTCAGAACCCGCGTAGACCGATGTTAAGTCTGTAAACCTTTGGCCGGGCATCGCGAAAGCAGCCCGGCCTTTTTTGTGTTCGGCAGTTACGTCTTGCTCAACGTACGATCGCCACAGATTTGATCTGGGCCCACACGGCAGTGCCTTTTTCAAGTTCAAGCAGGTGAGATGATCGCCGGGTAATCCGCGCAATAACACAGGAATGCTTTTCACTGCCCGTTATGTTGCGGGGGCGCAGTCGCACCAACACCATCGCCGGGTCTGAATCTGCGGATACTTCATCCACACACATTGGTAGCCGGTTCAGGATGCTGGATTGCTGATCTTCCTCCAGGGTCAGGCTTACATCCCGCGCGAGGATTCGAACGCGAAGCTGCTCACCAACGGACTCACCACTGTCTCGTAGCCACAGCTCGCCGCCTCCAAATCTTGCGCGCATCAAATTCCACTCAGGGTTTCGGTCCATGACTTCTGCACCCAGCAATACCCCCAGGTCATCGCCTACCTGCACCGGGAAATCCGTGCGCGACAGCAATTCGGTGGCCGCACCCGCGCACTGGATTCGGCCGTTCTCCAGAAGCAGTAAGTGGTCGGCAAGACGGGCAATTTCCTCGATGGAGTGACTGACATAGAGAATGGGTATGTCGAGGGAGCGATGCAGCTTTTCCAGGTAAGGCAAAATTTCCCGCTTGCGGGCCTGATCCAGTGCCGCAAGCGGCTCATCCATCAGCAGAAGCTCGGGTTTTACCAGTAGTGCGCGGGCAATGGCAACCCGTTGCTGCTCACCGCCAGACAGGGCATCTGGTCGTTGGGAAAGTAATGGTGCTATCCCCATCAGTGCCACGATTTCATCGAATTCTTGGTCGGTGACCGTCTGCGCGGCACGCTTGCGGGCGAATGACAGATTGCCTTCGGCGGTGAGGTGTGGGAAGAGGCTGGGTTGCTGAAATACATATCCCAGTGGACGCCGGTGAACCGCAAGCCTGCTGTCGCGGCTATCCGGTGACTGCCAGCAGGTGCCGTTCACCAAAAGACTGGCATTTTCACAGGGCTGCAGGCCGGCGATACAGCGCAGAAGCGTGGTTTTTCCTGAGCCCGATGGCCCGAAGATACCGGTAACCCCATGGCCGGGTATTTCGAAATCAACGTCGAGTGTAAACGGCTCGCCGCCCGTGCTGTCCCGTAGCGGCAGTAAGAAACGTCCGGCGATCACATTTTGTGGGGGGCGCTTGTTATGGGCCATACCGCCACCTCAATGCTGCGTGGCGACGCTGCAGAGTGTACAGGGCCAACAGTACGGTAAATGAAAATACGAGCATCGCCGCAGAGAGCCAATGCGCACGGGCATACTCCAGCGCTTCGACATGATCGTAAATCTGCACAGAAACCACGCGGGTTTCGCCGGGGATATTGCCACCGATCATCAAAATAACGCCGAACTCGCCCACGGTATGCGCAAAGCCCAGCACCGTTGCCGTAACGATACCGGGTTTCGCCAGTGGCAGTGTGATATGCCAGAAGCGGTCCCAGGGGCCAGCGCGCAACGTAGCCGCGACTTCCGCGTGCCTGCGGCCCTGGGCTTCAATCGCATTCTGAATAGGCTGGACGACAAAGGGCATGGAGTAGAGCAGTGAAGCAAAAACCAGACCGGCGAAGGTAAATGGCAGCGTGCCGAGCCCGAGGGACTCGGTAAGTTTCCCCATGGGGCCTGCGGGGCCCATAAAAATGAGCAGATAAAATCCCAGCACCGTCGGCGGCAATACCAGCGGCAGGGTAACCACGGCGCTCACCGGGCCCTTCCAGCGGGATTGGGTGTTTGCCAGCCAGTAGGCCAGCGGAGTGCCGAGGATCAACAAAAGCAGGGTCACCGTTCCGGCGAGCTTTAGCGTCAGCCAGATTGCGGTGAGATCGGATTCACCCAGCATCTACTTTCTCCACCGGGGTCTGTGTTGGGGTCCCAACCCGGTAGCCGTAGCGTTCAATAATACGCTGCGCCTGCTGTCCCTGGAAAAAGGCCCAGAATGCGTCCGTTGCGGTGCGCCTTCCCTGTTCTCGGTCACGCTGCAGAATAACCGCATCCTGACGAATGGGCTGGTGCAAAGTATCGGGCACGATCCACCCAGAGCCCGCGGTCAGATTACCGTTGAGAAATACCTGTGACAGCGCGATAAATCCCAGTTGCGCATTCCCACTGGCGACGTATTGATAAGTTTGCGCAATGTTTTCACCCACAACCCGTTTCGCCCTGGTCTCGTCTTCGAGTTTCAGAGCGTGCAATACCTCCATAGCTGCAGCGCCATAAGGGGCCAGCCTCGGGTTGGCAATGGCGAGATGGCGAAAGGCGCCAGATTCGAGAGCCTGGCGCTCACCGCCGGCGAGCGTGCTATTTGCCGTCCACAGAATAAGTCGGCCCCGCGCGTAAGTAATACGGCTGGCGGGATCGGCGGATCCCGCGCTAATCAGATAGGAGACTTTGTCCTGGTCTGCAGAAAAAAAGGCTTCAAATGGTGCCCCGTGCTGAATCTGGGCAAGCAGTTTTCCGGAAGAGCCGAAGGCGACGCGCACCCTATGCTCGGAGGTGGACTCAAATGCCGTTACGATCTCGGTCATGGGGGCGGAAAAATTAGAGGCAACGGCGAGAGTGATCTCTTCAGCCAGGGTAGCAGAGCATCGCAGAAGTGCCGACAGTGCAACCAGTGCGACGCTCGCCCGGCTGATCATCCGGTACTGTATAGGCCTACTCGCCACGACTGCTCTCCTGGCCGCACTGATGGTGAAGTGTAAGAATGTAGCGCATTATACGACTAAATCATGTGGTGCCCGCCATGGCCATCCCTTACGAGTATTACCGATGACCGACAGTACGCCCGATATTCGCGACAGCGCAGGCCATATCCCTGAGCCTGACGCGGTAGGAACCGCGCTGCAAGACCCGCAGTTCGTCACCGAGCTGCGTCAGCAGATGCTGAAATTCGCCCGCTTGCAGCTACGGGATGACCATCTGGCGGAGGATGCTGTACAGGAAGCTTTGGCGGGTGCGCTCAAGAACGCGGACTCTTTTCGCCGCCAGTCGGCGTTGCGAACCTGGGTGTTTTCTATTCTCAAGTTCAAGATCACCGATCTTCTGCGCTATCGGCAGAAAGTCATCGCCACCAGCGAGCTTAGGGACGACGAGCATCGGGAGCAGGAGTTTTCCGAAATTCTGTTCAATCACGCCGGGCACTGGCACAAGGCTGAACGCCCGCACGATTGGTCTGGTCCCCAGGGAGGGGTACACAGTGACCATTTCTGGCGGGTGTTCGATGCATGCCTGAATGGGCTACCGGAGCAGCAGGCGAGGGTATTTATGATGCGTGAATTTATCGAGCTGGAGTCGGAGGAGATCTGCGATCAGTTGTCACTTTCGACCAGCAATCTGCATGTCATTCTGTATCGTGCGCGCCTGCGATTGCGAGAATGCCTGGAAAATGGCTGGTTTGACTCGAACGATCGTGGGGAGGCGGCATCATGATGAACTGTAAGCAGGCCACGCGATTGCTATCTGAACGCATGGAGCGGGAGCTGAGTCCACGGGAAAAGTTGGGTCTCAAGGTACATCTCATGATGTGCCGCGGTTGCCGGAATTTTGGTCGGCAGATGGGCACACTGCGTGATTTGGCAAAGGCCTACGCTAAATCTGACGCGGGTCAGCGGACCGATAAACAATCCGCTGATTCGGGCTCCGGGTCTGATGGCAGCGAGGGCTAGCTCCCGGAGACAGGCAGGACCGGTGCCTCGGTGACCGCAGATTTGGGGCCGTACCAGAAGCGGTAAAAATCTTCGGTCACTTTTTGCTCGATGTCGGTGGCGTCTTCTCGGGGACAGAACAGGGTGATGGTGAGTACATCGTGCCCGAGCTCGCTGGTGGTGATCTTAATCTTGGGTTCGGTACCGGCGAGATCGACCCCCATGCGACTTTCAATCAGTTTACAGTAGCGTTCTGCTACATCTTTGAACGACTCGCAGTGTTCCAGAACACGCTCGGTAATAAACGCTTTAATGGCAAACGGGTTCTCGCCTTTGCTTTCGCGCACGATCGAAAATGTGTGCTCGATATATCGGCGCATAAAGTTCAGGTTTTTCACCGGTTGGGAAAAGAACACGCTGTTTGGTACATACAGTGTGGTTCCTGTGTAGCCGTTGCCCAGACCGTGCGGGTCGATCTCCAGCAAGGTTGTGCTCAGCCAATTATTGTCGATCACCTCACCAAATTGCTCGCCAATCTTGACCCAGTCGCCAATGGTAAAGGAGCGCATGCCGGCCTGATAGATACCTCCAACCAGGCACTGCACCACGTCACGCAGCGCAATTACGATTGCCACAGAAAAGGCGGCGATAGACAGGGCAAAATTGCGCAATTCGGACACCCAGATCGCAAACAGCCCGATCACCATGATGAGATTGCCGAAATTGTGCACCATATGCACCCGCCGGCGAATATCCTGACGGGCCCAGCTGGTTTTGCGAAAAGCGTGTGTCAGCAGGTAGCGGATCAGAATTATGCCGGCGATTAACACCAGGCTCCAGGCTAGTTGGCTGTCTAATAAAGGGCGAATGAATTCGCTGTTCATGAAGGGCTCGGTCAATCGGTAATCGGTAGGGTTTGCCGCCAGTGCCATGGCTTCCTCCGGCAGAAACAATCATTGCCAGGTCGAGAGCCTAAGTATGGCGTGCAGGTTTGGGGTGGGCGAAATTTCAGGCGGCAGTGTAGCCGATGGGAGGAAAACGCCGCAATGCTTGTTGCTGGGAAAGGCTCAGGGGATGGCTCTGGTTTTGGGGCTCATGGCCCCGATTCGCGTTCCAGTTCCGCTAGTTTCACGGCCAGGTTTTCCATGAGGGTGCTGGCTGCGTTGTCTGTCATCCGCTGTCCCTCCTCAATATATTCCCAGACCGTCGCATCACTCTTCCAGCCGCCCTGTTTCTTGATCAGCTCAAAGTCCACCTTTGCCCGGGCCGCCGAAGTCGACATGCCGCGCCGGAAACTGTGACTACTCAGGGCATCGACAAAGTCGAACCCGCAGGCGGTCGCAAGCTGTTTAAGGATGTGATTCACCGCCCCAGGATTCAGAGGCTTTTCCTGAACCCGGTCCCAACGTGTAACGGCGCGAAAAACCGGGCCCCGTTCAATAAGTGCGTGCTCCAGCCAGCGTCTGAGCGCCCTCAGGGGGCAAACATCCGGCGTGCCAAAGGGGAGTGCGCGTTCCATACCTTCTCCGGTTTGGTCCGTTTTTGACCGGGGTAAAAATACGATGAGGCCATCTTCTTCCCACCTCAGATCTTCCACCCGGATTGAAACCAGCTCGCTACGGCGAAAGGCTCCGAAATAGGCCATCAGCACCAGCGCCAGGTCCCGGCGGCTTTTATGGCTTTCCGGGCTGCTACGGATATGTCGTGCGAGGGCGGCAATATGTTCCGGGCGGAGGGCTTTGGCCTTCTTCTTTGGTTGTGCGTGCAATCGGCGAATACCGCGCATGGTTTTCTGAATCAACGGATCGAGTGTGGGGCTGGCGATGCCCTGGTAGCGGTGCCATTGCCCGATAGCGGTCAGATGCAGATCCAGGGTACGGGGGTTGACGGTTTCAGCGCGCTCCAGCAGGTAGCGGACCAGGGCATCGGTGTTGGCGGGAAGGCGCCCGCCCCATTTTTCGAACTGGCGGATCGCAGATCGATAGGCACGTCGTGTACTTTCCGATGTCGCGGCATTCAGATATTCCCGCAGCTGAGGGTGCCGCGCGGGTGTGGTACTTGTCTGTGTGGCAGGGGTCTTTTCAGTTATGTGCACCTGGGCTAGGGGCTCGTCGTCGCTAAGCATTATTGACCGCTGGATGTTGCGCGAAGGTAGCGTTGTACCGGCGCTATGTTGAAGTCGTGGCTTTATTAAAATAAACCGATGATAAGTTTAATTATCGTCGGTTATGGTGTGGTTATCAAAGGTTGATTATCGATTCGAGAATAATGTAATAATACGTAACATGTAATGCGGTACGAAATAATTCCGAAACCTGGAGAGAACGAAATGGCGCGGTCCGGCGTGGGATATATCGACATTGCCAAAGCGGCAGAAGCGCTCAAGCAGCGCGGCGAAGAGCCCACCGTAGACCGGGTGCGGGCGGAGTTGGGAACGGGCAGTAAAAGTACCATCGCACCGCTGTTAAAGCGGTGGCGTACCGAAGTTCAGGGTGAGGTGATTGACACCGGTGATCTGCCGCGAGAGCTGGTAGATGCGCTAAAAGAGTTGTACGGGCGTGTGCGGGCTCAGGCTGATCTCGAGGTTGAAAAAATTCGCGAGGAGTCGGAGCGTATTCAGGGAAATCTTGAGCAGGAGCTTGCACAGACCCGAAGTGCACTGTCGGTACGGAGTGCTGAACTGGAGCAACTGGAGCAAAAGTTGCAGGTGTCGGAGGGGGAGGGCCGCAGCCTGTCCCGACGCCTCTCAACAGCGCTTTCCGAGCTGGAAAAGAGTGAGTTTCAGCGCGATGAGGGGGCGAAGCGCACTGAGGAGCTGAAAGCGACGGTTGAAGAATTGAAGGCAGAAAATCGGGATATCCGCGAGCATTTTGAGCATTATCAGCAGCGTATGGCAGAAGATCGGCAGCAGGAGCGGGATCAGGCGCGTCTGGTCGCGGACCAGCTTCGCCATCAGGTCGCGAGCCTGGGGGAACAATGCGCGCAGCGTGAGCGCAGCATTGCGCAGCTGAATCAGCAATTGGAATCGGCGCATAATCGTTGTCGTGAGCTCGAAGCCGAAAGGCAGCTGTTGATCGCCGATGTCGAGGTGCAGCGGGGGAAACTCGCAGAGACTGAGCGATCGCTGCTCAGTCTGCAGCAGCAGCTCCAACAGAAGAGCGCGGAGTGTGAGCAGCACTTGGTGCAGGCCGGCGCGCTGGACGCGCAATTGTCGGCATCCATTCGTGAAGTGGAATGGCGGCAGTCGCTGGTCGATAAGCTCGAAATCGAGGTGTTGGCACTGCGAGATGCTGTGGAAACACTGAGGCAGGAAAATCGGGCGGCTCTTCAAGAGAAGGCGGAACTGCAAGGCAGGTTCAGGCAGCTGGAGCAATCGCTGGCTGCGGCAAGTTCAGCGTAGTGCCCTCTTTTAAACCCTATTGACCACTACCCACAAAACCAAAAAAAGATAAGGAAAGCCCATGGATGAGCCACGCGAGCACCAGCTGAGCATGAGCGTATTGATGACCCCGGATATGGCCAATTTTACCGGCAAGATTCACGGAGGTGATCTGCTCTCGTATCTGGATAAGGTCGCCTATTCCTGCGCCAGTCGCTATGCGGGGCAGTATGTTGTCACTTTGTCGGTTGACCGGGTGGTGTTTCGCCAGGCGATCAATGTGGGAGAGTTGGTGACCTTTCTCGCGTCGGTCAATTACACCGGCAATACATCGTTGGAAGTCGGTATCAAGGTGGTCACTGAAGATATCCGGACCCGCGTTGTCCGTCATACCAATAGCTGCTACTTCACCATGGTGGCGCTGGACGATAATGGCAAGCCTACGCCGGTGCCGCCTCTCAAGCCAAAAACCGTGGTCGAAAAGCAGCGTTTCGAAGCGGCCATGTTGCGCCGCAAGCTGCTGCATGAGCAGGAAGCGGCACACGATGCGATCAAGGAAAAGGTGCGTGGTTTTCAGTTTGAAAGCTGACTCGCTCGCTACGCGGATCAGTTCACCGCGTAGCGCATTTCCTGGCCAGAGGGCAGGGCAGTGATATCGAGAAAGTAGGTCATATAAAAATGCATGGCTCTCGCAGCCTGCTGATCGGTGTCAAGTAGGGCGCTCAAAGGCGGGTGAAAGGTGATGAGGTGGGCCATTTCCAGATGGTAGTCCGCGCATTGGCTGGGCAACGCGTCGGCAAGTACGGTGGCGATTTGACGGGCAACCAGGGGCGCGCTGCCGAAGTCCGTCAACACGCGGGTCATGCGTCGGCAGAAGCGCTCTCGATGGGCCAGCTCCGGCGCGAAAAGTTCAATAGCGAAATAGATTTGTTGGCCGATAGACATAAAGCTCCCCCCGAGTAAAACGAGCGGCGCATCCTAGCGTTTACGTAGTCCGGAACCTATACGATATGGGCGCTTTGGCATGAATCGGCTGCCAAAATTTGTAACCAGTCGGTCATAGGATGCGGGCAACGCCAGTTCCACCAGTTGCGGGGGCGTCAATGGCGCCAATTGCCACCGTCTAGGCCGAAATCCAGCCTCCCACAGCTCCGCCAATGACTGCCAGCCAGGGCGGGAGCTTCCAGAATACCGGGGTGACCACTGCAGCGAGTTCCAGCGCGAAACCCTGCGAGCGATGAATCGCTAGGGCTACAGATTCCGGTACGGTCCGGTACGGATAGAATATACGGGGACAACTAGGCGTCCCGCAGCTATTCAACTTTCCGCCCCTTGCCACTTTCCGCTCGCACCCGGTTTTCCGTCTGTACATAGACCGTATCGGTTGTAGCCATGCTGGAATGGCCTAAATCTTCAGATAGATCCTTGAGTGCGCGGCCGCGCTCAACTTCCATGCTCGCGCCGGTGTGCCGGAGCCAGTGGGTCGAGGCCTCACGCAGTTTGCGCGCGCTGTCTTCACCCTCGGCTTGGCGCATATCGTCGTAGGCGCGATCGAATACCTGCTGGACGATCCGTGCCAGCTGCCGTGCTGTCATGCCGCCCTGACCGCGGATTTTTTCGACGATAGGGTGGTTTTCACCGGTGACGGGTAGGGGGCTTAACCCTCGGTAATGCCGGTAGCGCTTCAGGTACGGAATAAAGCTTGGCGGGACCGTGATATCCCTTAACTTGCGCCCTTTTCCGTAAATTTTCAGCCACCAGTTACCATCGGAATCCTGCCAGAAATGGCTCATCAGCGGCGACCAGGCGCGACGCTCGGAGAGCTCGGAAATCCGCAGAAACAGCGTCTTGAGCGCACAAATAATAAACAGGCTGCGCTCATGGATGGGATCTTCATCGGCCATCGTGTGTGCCACATTGAAGACATACTGCCACTGCGCCTCGGTTAAGCGCCGGATTTCCTTGACCTGGGCATCTCTGATGAAATGCCGGCAATCACCCTTGGCGATCTGCGCGGGGTTTCCATACAGGTATTCTTCGTTCATCAGGTATTTGTAGAATGCGATGATGCCGGTAAAAATCCCGGTCAGAGTCTGCTGCGATGGACGGTATTTCTTTTTGTCTGGTTCTTCATCGGCAGCCGGACGGTTTTTGGGTAGCTTGAGCCGAAACGGCGCCCAAGCAGGATTCTGTACGTAGCGGCCATTCGTCAGCTGAAACTTTTCGTGATTCGCGAGGCAAATCCAATCTACCGGCGGCTGCCAGCAGAAATCGGCGTACTCGAGGATGTCAGCTTTGCGCAGTCGGTCCATGGGTCTTTGCTTGATCTGAAACACCCATAACAGGAAACGCTCAGTTTCATTACGAAACCGTGTGTAGGTGTGTTCAGACTTGTTGCGGCCGATATAGCTGAGAAACTCCTGGCCCCAGAGCCAGTGTTCCATCCACCAGGATTCACCGGATGCCAGGTAGTCTTTAAGATCCGGGAAATCACCAAAGAACGTTTTGTCTGGGCTGACGGGCTTGAAGCCTTTGATGGCGTCATAAGTTGGGTACAGCGCGACGGGTTTCGGGATCGCCATATCTGGAGCCTGAGCGAGGTTTTTGTTGGTTTATGGAGCCAAAAGCCGATTCTAACCGCTTCCATATATATTGTCGAACACTAAACAGTATTGGACATAAGGGGGTCACTCTCCCCCTATGCCGTAGAACGGCAAGTTATATAAAGTCAACAGGGTGATTTGGCCAGCGCTCCAAAGATGTGCAAAATTGGCTATAAAACAAAAAAAATGCCTTAATCTTACCCACTTTGAGGAAAATCTCGCCTTTCTTATATTATTTTATTATATGGCGAAATTTTGGAAAACCCCGCAGAATACGGGGCGATATTGGACACAGTACCAGTACGATTCCGAGTTATCCAGCCGGCAGTCTTTGGCCGATATTCTTTCTCCACTCTTCCAGCACCAACAGCCGCCGGTCGAATTTCCAGACAATCAGCACAAGCACCATCGTCGACAGGTCACCCCCCGGCGCTTAGAATGGCGAGCAGATCATCCACCAGAATCCCCCCTGGCACGCCTTCTAATTTCTTTTGGCACAGTACCAAGGCCGAGAATGGCAAAGGTGATCAGTATCAGCGTCTGGTAATTCCACTCCGGCGCGCTCTTGAATACCGCAAACCCGGCCGCCGCTGACTCTCGCAGGGCCGGAATGTATGCGGCCACATATGGATAAAACCAGAACGCCACCAGAAAGAAGCCGACAAAACTTGTAGCGACTGCTGCCTGGCGTTCCATCTTCGCCATGGCCTTATCCTTTGCGACGCCAACGGCACTCCCAACCCAGCCTGCAAACGTCGGGAGTAGCTTTATCAATGCCGACATCATTGCGACACCTGCGCCTGCTGCTGCATTCGGTGCCGGTTTATTTCAGCAACGATCAGCGAAGCAGCCACACTCGCCAAAGTTGCAACAAGGAATTGTTTCACCACTCCCCCCTTTTTACTCGATACCGTAAATCTGCTTTGCGTAATCTTTCCTGTAATCCGGCGCCCACGGGTTCACCAAATCGACAGCCCCGAAAATATGGTTCGCCACGTTGCTAATACGATCCTCCCCGACTGCATCGGTGACCGCTCTATTTATTACGTTGTTTGGATCCGACGGGTTTACGGCTGAAAGCGCTTTTTTCCCCTGCCAGTAAATAAGACCTGCACCAACAACGGCCGCGCCAGTCAGCACCATTAACCCATCGACTTTTATGCTGACACCCTTACGCATACGCCCAGCTCACCCCCTCGCGGATATACTCTAGCGGATACGGGTTTTTACCGTTTTCGTGCCACGTCATAGCGTCGAACAATTCCGGATACCTTTCTGGCTCGACCACTTCCGCTGCTGCTATTCCGGTTCTCTGGGAAATATGCGACACGTACGCAGACACATTATTTTCATGCGCCGGCGCCCACGTCTGCAGAATATCCATCAAAGTGATTATTCCTCGCGCGCGGTAACTGTTTAAGATTCTGGCGGCTGCCCGGTACCCGTATCTCGCATCCTCAAACACGACAAACCGAGAATCGGCACTTTGATCTTCCGCCATCCCATACCACTGGATATGGTTTCTCTCTATATTCAGCGGGTTATTGTTTCTAATCCCGCGCCGCTCTTCCTGATCGCTTCTTAAAGCCTGCATAACGTCCCCCAACCCCACAGCCTCCAGAACAGAGACTCTGTCTTTTTGCTCTGACTCACCGGCACGGGCTCGGCTGGCGATGACCGCCAGCCCCCCACCTGCAACAGCAAGAGACAAAGCAACCTTAAACAATCGGCACCTCTTCCCACTCCCAATAAACTCGCAAGCTGCCCTCTTGATCATGATGACTGATTACGCCAAACCGCTGCCCATCCTCAGCAATTACGGGGTCCTCCCCTATCACGTCATATTCAAACCGCCACACACCGGCGGCAATTTCGGTAGCTACACCCGGAACTGCTACAGAAAGCCCCGTTAGTGATGTACTTCGATGATTTGACACTAATGAGTCAGGCAGGGTCGCACCTGTCGACACCTTCTTTCGTGCCCGTTGCCCGTTAGACATAACCGCCATACTCACCGGCGTTGTGTAAATCAACGGTATGTAAACACCGGCTTCCCCGAGCGTAAAACCGTCGCGGACTTCCACCACCCTGCACGTTTTGATAATTCCCCGGACTCCCGGCGGAACATACACAGAGGCCCCAGACCTCAAGGCCGTACCAGCGTCGGCAGTCGCTATATCTACGCTCGACAACCCATAGCAGGCCTCCCCGGAAGGCTGCCCGACAACTTCGACTGGCAACGGCAGCTCTCCGGCATCAAACCCCACAGCCATTGGTTCGCCCGGCTCTGTTGTCACGGTCAACTTATTTGACGTTCGATTATCAACGAATTTACGGTTTCTTATTTCGAGCGTAACGGTTTGTTCGGCACCACTTATATTTTCAACTTCCCACCGCTCAAACCGTCGAGATCCGTCAAGCCCCTGCCCTGGCAGTAGAACTGCCGCCGGCTCCGACCCGTTCTCGTCGTCGTAAAGGGTTACCCGGATTTCTCCGTCACCGCGGTTGTAGTAAAAGAAGTACCCCGGGATTGGGAAAGATTTAATTTCCCCCGCCTCAAATGTGAGAATCACTTTTCACCCCTGATAAATTTTGAGCCAACAACTGCAGCCGCTGTTATTGCGGCAACTACGATTAGACCGTTTTTCATTTCGAGCAAATTTCTATCTGCAGCTTTCGCGATAGTCTCGCCGGATTTAATCGCCGCGAGATTTGCCATAGACAACTCGGTCAATTTTGTCGATGCGTCCAACACTTCGCTTTGCTGCTCTGCGTTGTAGGTCAGAACGGAGTCCAGCAGATCCCCACCAAATACCATTGCATCTTGCAGAATCCCTGTATTTGCGTCCAAAGCATCACCAGCGAAGCTATATGCGTTTGATTGCGCATCATCTATCGCGTTGAATGCACTATCGGCCGCGCCCTGCACTGCATCAAAAGCATTTTCACCAAAAGCAAAGGCGCTCTCTGTGGATTCCTGCACCGCATCAATCGCACCGTCAAGCGCGTCACCCGCAAACCCCATTGAGTCGCTCGCAAAATCTAGCGCGTCTTCACCAAAACCAAATGCGTTTTTTGCGGTATCGGTTACCGCTTCGGCAGCCGCACGACTAGCACTCGCTGCAGCCTCAATAGCGCCCCCGTCGGTGACGCTAACATTGACATCACCGCGAACGCCGCTGACCACATTTGCGTCCTCAATATCGCCGCCGATTCCAGCGTTTATTGACTCCGTTGTCCGCTGATCATATGTAGTCGCACTATTGCTGCTGCTCGATCTGCTTTTACTTGTACTCATAATTCGACCCTGAAAACGGTTTCTACCCGCTTTAACCCAAGCGGCTTAACCAGCCGCGTGGCGACCGCCTCCGGGTGTGGCGTAGCAAACCTGACAGAATTTACCCCTGCCGCTTTGTAGTGCCGGAATAGATGGCGCAGTATTTTGACAATGTGCCTGCCTCGCACAGCTTCAAGCACCATTTCACGACACCCATTCGGCCACTTTTCGAGCCGGGTAATTAGCCACGTTTCCCACTGCCCCCCGGAGATTTTCCAAAGAGTAGACCGCCCGTCTTGAACTTCGCTGATGACTTCCTGGCGACGCTCTGGCGCGATCAGAAAATCATCGAATATCGATTCTGCTTCTTCGCACCACTTCCGCTGCTCAAATTTCATCGTGCAATTTTTTTGAAAGCCCAAACACCACCGAGCACAAGGCCACCAATGGCAGCCGCCTGCAAAATCACCTCTGAATCTATCCCGCTGGATTTTGGGGCGAGATTGAGCCCGCCCACAGTGATATTACCGGTGGCAACATCATTGCTTGCCTGCTGATCACTACCACTGCCCGCCGAACTGGATGGCGTTAGAGCACCACCACCGGTGAAGCTTGTTAAAGATCCGAAGCCCGGAAACATGCGGCCCCCTTACTTGATTGCCTTCAAGACCAGACCCAACCCGAGCAGACCCACCGAGCCATAAAGCAATGGCTTCGGCACTCTATCCCAGTAACTAGCCGGTGCCGCTGCTGCGCCTGGCACCTGCGCATTACCGCCAGAGATTGCTTCGCTACCGCTCGTATAGTCCGAGCTATGCAAAGCCTGATCCTGCGCAGCGGTGGATTGCTGTACTTTTTGGGTACCCAAGCCGGCCTTTATTTTCTGCAACTCAGTGTATTGCCCGATCAGATCGGACGCAGTGAGATCCAGAAATCCCCCTAATTTGTTGGCCATAATTCCCCCCAAAGAAAAATTGGGGCGGCTTTATGCCGCCGCCTGAGTATTACCACCCGCGACGCTCGCCCAGGTGGAAAGGTATTCCACGAGATAACGAATCTGCGACCCTGCACCGGTGCCCAGGGTAGTGGTCAGTCGCATCTGCTGTACTTGGTACCCGGTTTTTCGATCCTGCATCACCAGCGACTCGTCAAGCGTTCCGGCAAGCAGAAAATCAATACACCGACCAACACCCGCACCATACGGAGTGCGGTCATTGAGTGATTCCTCAAAATCACCTCGCGCACGGGCGAGCTTGTACGCCACCGCGTCATCTACGCGTAATTCCAGCTTTTCAACACCGTCATTTAACACGTGAATTGCGGCAATTCGGTCGCGCTTTTCGATGCTGTCAAAGTGGTTTTCACCTTCGGCATTGCCACCGATATTGTGGGTGCCAATGTAGGTAAGCAGTGATTGTGAGATGTGCCGGTTCGCAGTTTTGCGTCCCCAGGCCTTTACTGCCGGAGAAGTCACATTTTCATCAATGTCGAATTCAATCCGCACGGACTGGAGGCCACCGGTACCAAGCGCAGTAGACATACGCTGCATTTCGTCGTCCAGCTCGGTACGGCGGAAGTAGAAAGACAGGGTTCCCGCAGCAACCTTGCGATTGTAGCGCTTGTTCAACTCGTTGAGCTCAGTTCCGTCTTTGAACTTCCACAGAGTCACAGAGCGAGTCGGCGATACCAAAATGACTTCAATGTTTTTCATTTCAGAAAGCGCGATATTTGTGTGCTCAATGTGCACATCGAGCCAAGTTCGGCCCACAGCCGGTTTGATCAGCGCACGCTGACCGGGTGCCACGTTTTCGACCAAAGGAATATCGTCACGAATGCGAGCCATAGTTAGCTGCCCCCTTTTGCGATTTTGGCGGCGTCTTTCAGCGGACGCACACCGGATTTAACGGCAAAGTAAGTGACGACCCCGAACAGGCCCACACCTACAGCGGTAGACACCACAGTCTTGGTATCAATCTGGTTTTTGATGGTTGAAAGAGCGTTCACGGTTCCCCCCGGTTTCTGCCCTGCGTTGTGTGTAAATCTAAAGCCCCCTATTTTTGGCCCGGATATGCCCGCAAAATCAATTGCAGTTCGCTTAGCATTCGCTTAGTTCGCTTGTGATTTTGGCTTAAATACACGCATTTTCTCAGCGTCACGGCTTCCATTCCGGTACCAGAACTCGCCCGGCTGACACGCCCGCAGCTCGCGCCAGTCAATATCAATTTCCGCCGCTACGCGCCGCGCCGCTGCGCTATCCATTGCGGATGCGTAAATATCGCCCGCATTTCCGAGCGCGTCTTTACTTATCAACTGCGGCCTCTGGCTTGTGGCGTGGATGATCCCGCCGTATTTTCGCGATTGCGTCCATAGGCGCCGGTGATATGGGTACCGCATCGGGTTTATTGGGTTCGGCCCGGCGCAGCAGTCCGAATACTCCTCAATTACCAGATAATGTGGGACGCGCCCGTCTAAAATTGACCAAACCCCCCTGGCCCACTGTTCAAAGATCGCGGGGGACGGCTCGCCGGTATATGCCACCCGGTACCCCTTTCCAGAGCGTTCGGCACTAGCCAGCAGGCGAAAGAAGTCACTCAACTTGGCTTCCCGGTGCGCCTCGTGATCCCGGTTGTTGTCCCACAGAATCACCCGCGCCCCACCCTTCGGCAAGCCACCCCGGCGCTTCAGCGTCTGACTCTTCCCCAGCCCGCTTTTCGCCAGATACAGGGTGTGCCGGTTCGGCAGTTCGGTTCTCTCGTTCTTTGCCATTTCGCTCTAATCGCTCCCGCTTCGCTTTATCTTCCGCTTTCAACTGGCGAAGAGTTTGCCGCGCCCTACGCAACAAGCCACCCAACCAAAGGCCGGCGGTTATCTCTTCCTGATATGGCATTCTGCCGGTTCCACTGGCCAAGCCGTGCTTGTCAATCGCCGGCCCCAGTGCCTCACGGCCTCCGCAGAGATCCTCTTCACTTAGCGCCAATCGATTGTCAACCAGCAGACGGGCTGCGCCCTCCCCCAGCCTCAAAACGGTCTCCGCCAGATTCTCGGCAGCGCCCGGGTCTGGCTCTGGACCAGCTCCCGCCTTTTCCGCAGCCGCGTCCTGATCCGCGATAGCTTCGCTCTGCTCGGTTGCCTTCTCCTCCGCCTCCGCCTGCCGCGCCAATAGCTCTAACTCATCCATAGCCCTGCTCCCACTGCCAACAGAGTGACACCAACGGCTGCCAGCCCCTTTCTGACCCCTCCGGCCGGTGCCTCTTTTTCCTGCTCTTCCCCGTCTGCTGCTGCGTCAATCTTTGGGTCAAAATCTCCGGAAACTGCGGCGCCGATGGCCGTCTTCCCGCCTGTTTCGTCGCTGCCCTGGCTGTCCTGGCCCTGGCTGTCCTGGCCCTGGCTTCTCTCGATTGGCTCACCCTTGGCACTGTCATCCACATTCGCCGGCTTGTGCACGGTTACCCCCTGCAGAAATTCCGCGGTATCCCAAATTTCCTGCTGTCGCTTCGGCCCCGTTCCCTGCAACAGTCCGCAACAGGCACATCGAGTGTAAAAGTGGCGCCCCCGCTTTCTCGTCTGGTACACATCGGCAACACCGCCGGCTGGACAGGTTACCGTCCCCAGTTTTGGGTTTTGATTTTCAGCCATGTTTTCTCCCTGCATTGCATTTACACCCACAGTGCGGACACGCCTTCGGCGCGGCCTTCACCCTTAAAACTCTGGAGCTGTCGGGTAACTGCAATACCAGCTCGCGGCCGGCCTGCAACGCGGTAACCTCAGCCTCTTCCAACTGAACCAATGTTTCTCTCGTGCCCTGCTCCGAAATAAAACTAGCCATTCTCACCCCCGAAATTCCAACTAATGCTGACCTCACCCGCACCGCCGGTACCCACCACCGCGATTGGAACCAACAGCGCAGCACCGGCCCACACCCCGGCCGCAACGGTTCTCACCAAAATAAACCGCCTCACGGCTTTAATTGCTTCACCCACTTTTTCCCCCAGGGTTACAGTTATTGACACAAGCCCAAGGGATCAGGCTTCGCCCGATCCTTTGCGCGCCCGCCATTCGGCGAGCGCCTTCTCACTCCGCGACGGCGACGCCACTACCGGCGCCCCCATATCCGCACCGCGCACCAGTTCCGCAGCATCACCCGGGACAACCTGCCCGGGCTCCTGCTGAACCCCATTTCTGCGAACAGTCCATTCATGCAGCCGCGTGCGAATAAACCGAGCCGCGCCGCGCATAATTACCCCGCGCAAACGGTCGACCTCTTCGCCGTATGCATTCGTCTTACAGTGCGGCAACTGCTGTGGGCGAATTGCCTGTTCTTTTCTCTTGCATTGAGGCCCGCCCATTAGCTCGACAAAGGTGCGCCAGTCACCTGCATCTGCCGCGTCTCGGATCGCCTCAAAGTGGGGAATATCCCCCAGGCCATCAATTCCACCTGCAGTAAAGTCACCACGCCGGCGCAACTCTCGCCACACGGTCACACTGATTGCGCCTATCTGCTGAAACTGACGAATGCCCCACAGCGACGCCCAGGCGGTAGCACGCTTTGCCCCCTCTTTTCCCTGGCACTCGCCCTCAATATCCCCCATATCCCCCAAATGATCCCCGGTGATATTTTTTGAAACATATTTTGCAATGTACCCGGTGGCGCTCTCGCCCTTTTCCAACCACTTAACCTCCGCGCGCACGCTCGGCTTTTCGGCTATCTCTTCCCAATCCTCAGCACACGCCAACTCCATAAAATCGGCCTCGGCCTGCTTTACGTCCGCGTCACAAAAAAACAGCCACAGGTGCCAGTGCGGCGTTCCATCGTGGTGCGGCTCCACCACGCGAAAACCGAAAGGCTTTATTCCGTGCTTTGCCCAGCGGGCACGGATACGCGCCCAGACTTTCGACAAATACCCCTGAACCTGATCCGGAGACGCCCCGTTGTAGTTGCTGTTTCGCGGCCCGTAGTGGTGCCGAGCGTGATATTTAGACGGCGCCGTCAGCGTGAAAAAACCACGGGCCAGATCCATATCGTTTGCGATCTCCTCATAACCACGCATTCTCACCATCAACTCTGAATGACGCACATGAGGGTTAGCGGTCGAACTGGCAGCGGCGTCAGCGAGGCTCACCACTTCGCCCAATTCGTTTTCTGCCTCCATACCTTCCAGCAGCTCTCGGTTGCGCTTCTGCGCATGCTGCCAGCGACGATATGCCCAATCGGAAATGTAGGGCTGCTTCTGCTTTTGTACGCGGCCAACCCCGCGTAATACCTGCTCAACCTGCCTTCCGTATTTCCGGCGCAACTGCCGACGCCACCAACGCTCACAACCCACGCGGGCCATGGCCGACATAATTTTTTCGCGGATTTTCTCGGGCGAGTCCTTCGCAGTAAGCTTTAGCGGCCATTTAACGCCGTGATCTCCGCAATGCTCCTCACACTGGTATGACGCCAAAACTAGATCCCCGTCGCACTGATCGACGGAATCCCGGCACCAGTCCGCCGCCTGCTTTGCCAGATCACAAATCTCATCATCACCCATTGTGGCGGACGCGCTACGCCCCAGGCCGATTCCCAACGGCGTATAAACAGGAACCTGCAATTCAGCATCCATATCACGCAGATGCGCATTTGCGCGGCTATATCCGCTCGAACGACAATCCCGCGCATAAGTGGCAACCAAATCAGAAACAATCGGTAAATGCTCATTTATAAGCGCATCCCGCCAGCGCCAAATCTCTAGAGGCATTCGGTTGTTGAACTGTTCTAACGCCGTAATCTTTTCCATTTGCCAGATCTTCAATTCCTGGCAGGGCCACGACTAAAACGAAGATCAAAGCCAAAAAAAAGCCGTTCCGTTTATTCTGGTTCACTGCGTCCCCGCCATATATAAAAAAAGCCGCACTAAGGCGGCTCTATTCAGAATTTAATTGCACCGTATAAATATAACGACAACATCACGGCACTAAAAAATAGGTAGGCGGTTAGCATCCGTTGCCCTCCACTTTATCAGGAGCAATTATTCTGCCCGGCCCACCCTGAATAAAACCTTAATTATTGCGCAATCACGCCTTGCTGCTGTAGGCCGACATTTACGGAGAGTAAAATATCTCGCGCCTTACGATATTCGAGCGGCTCACCGGTAATCACTTTTTTCGTATTGCGGGCCATTTCGGCGGCCTCTTGTGGGGTCAGCAGCAATTCAACGCGCACCAGCTTTTCACCGTTCATGCCGCCACCTTCTGCGTTTTGATCTGCGCTGCAGCTTCGGTTGCAGCAACAAGGTCATATTGCAGACCCTTGCAGCGCGGGCACGGGATACTCCCCCCCATTCGCACGGCGCCGCCGCTCTTGCGCTCAATCGGTGAAAGCTGCCCGGTTTGGGCGTCATATGCGAAAAGATCAGATGCGGTATATAGCCAGCCCGCACCCTTGCAGCACGGACACGGAAAGGTGCGAGCCATATCCGTTAATTCTGTATTTTTTATTTTTTCTTCAATGCCCATGGTTACGCCGTCGATAAATTCGGCGAGGCACTTATGGTTTTTTATGCGGTTCAGCTCCGATTCAATGAAGCTGGTTAATTCTTTGCGCGGCACATTTTCCACGTGGCTTGCTCCTTACTTGTATTAGTCGGCCTGCTCGACTGCCCCCCGAGGGGGGCTACCTACAAGCAGGCAGGGACAAAGTAATCAAGTCACGGATTTACCGTCAAGCCACGAATTTACTAACGCCTAAACGAACGGAATCTTATAATGCAAAAATATTCTAAGGACAGGGGCGAGAGAATGCTCACCACAGTCGACATTTTGGACATGCTTAAACACAAGCTCGGGAGTGACTACCGCACCGCGAAAGTACTGGATATAAGTACACAGCGGATCAGTCAATTACGGAACAAAGGCGGGTCATTTACAGACGAACAATCACTTAAAATCGCTGAAATTCTAGAGGTTCCAGGCGAAACTATCATTCTTAGCATGGTGGCCGAGCGCTCGACCAAATCACCGGCATTTGACCTGCTGCGACGCCTTGCGGAATCTCACACCCCAAAGATTTACGCCGCCGCTAGCGCGGTAGTGGTGGCCATTTTGGCCAACCTCCCCTCCCCCGCCGTTTTCCCTCTGATTTAACGAAAAATGCCCGGTCTCAGCCGGGCACGTTGAATTAGACGACCGCCTAAATTATTGATTTTTCCGCCATTTTTGTACACAAAACATACAATAAACAGTATTGGACATAACTGAAACCCTCTCCGTATAAGGCCTGTAGCCTACCAGTTAGAAAAACAGCAAACCTACGTCACATTGGCACATGGCAAATTAGCCACGCGGCGGGTCTGGATACCTCGAAAAGCACAAGTCAAAATCAGCCGATTCTGGCTTGATCGCTTCCAGCTCTGACCATATTTCCAAGATCACCGATTGGACCTGGCTGGCCTGCTCAGCTGATCCAGTTCGGGCCTCGATGGTTGGTCGATCCAGCCCGGCAAAAAACTCTCGAGCCGATGCAATTTCATCGGCGAAAAACGTAAATGTACTCCTTCACTTCCAACCCCTTAGTTCTAAAATATCAACAAAACGATGACTTGATTTAATTTTGGCTAAAATTTCCAGAATACCGGTCGCCCCTCTAATAGTGGCGCATTGGACCGCGCCACGTTAGCGGAACACATAACTCGCTACGGTACGCTCGCAACGATGGGAAAACCTTTTAGACCGTGAAATAGATTAAACCGTACTACGAAGTCCACTATTTATCGATTTTAGATATGCACTGAACGCAGGTACAGAGGCGATTGCGAGAGTCGCGATAAGCACTGCGCCGACAAGCTTCAAGGTTTCGCTTGTTAGCGGTGTCGCGGTCAGATAAATGCCAAAACGCTCGTTCACCAATGGCTCCAACAGCCACTGACCGGCCAAGACCGCAGAAAATGCGCCTGCGGCCCCAAGCAGTACCACCAATAGCGCCTCCGCCTGAATCAGCAAAAACAATTGCAGCGGCCCCGCGCCAATCACCCGTAGCAATGCAATCTCCCTGCGCCGTTCACGCATGGATGTAAGCAACATGATGCAAAGGCCAAGCAACGCTGCAAGAACCACCATGGCGGAGATCAACAATAATATTTTCTCTACCATACCGAGCATTTGCCACATCTGGGATAGCGCTACGCCGGGCAAAATGGCAAGTAGCGGTTCGCCGCGGTACTGATTGATCTGTCGCTGTAGCTGAAAGGTAGCCACGCGGGAAACCAGCCCGAGCATAAATGCAGTAATACTACTGGGTGTCAGATCCGTATGTTCCTGTGCGTGGGGTTTGTGTACCGCTTCCATCCCTTCGAGACTGATGTAAAGGGCTCGATCCACCGGAGTGCCTGTGGCTTCGAGTATCCCGCTGATGATAAATGGGTGCTCTTCGTGGTGGCTGAAGCTGGTACTTCCCAGCCCGTGTGCGAGCACCAGGGAGTCTCCCCGTTCATATTTCAGCTGTTGTGCCACTGCGGCACCGAGTACCACATCGTGTGTTTCTGAGAAAGGGCGGCCACTGGCAAAGGTCAGCGCCCTGCTCTGGCCATATTGGTAGTGACGGAAAAAGTCATCGCTGGTACCCACAACCCGGTAACCGCGGTGAGAATCACCAAGGGAAATCGGAATCGTCCAGGCAATGCGTGGCTGCTCGGCTATATCGCGATACGCCTGCCAGGAAATATTGTTACTGGGTGTGCCGATGCGAAATACACTGTACAAGAGAAGGTTGATCTCGCCGGTGCGCGCGCCGACGATCAGGTCTACCCCAGAGACGGTGCGATTGAAGCTATCACGCGCTTGGTTGCGAACCTGTTCGACCCCGAGAAGTACCGTCAGGCTCACTGCGACCGAGAGTACCGCGAGAAGCACACTACCGCGGCGATGCATCAGGCTGCGCCAGGCGAGTTTAAGCAACATCGACGGCCTCCGGTTGCCAGGCCTGGTTCAGTTCTCGCATATCGGCGGTCACTGCAAAGTGTTGTGCCAATGTCGTGTCGTGACTGACAAAAATCAGTGTGTTTTCCGTGCCGGCGTAGCTTTCCATCAGCAACTGTACAAACGCATCGCGGGCATCCCGGTCCAGTGCGGACGTGGGTTCGTCTACGAGTAACAGTTGAGGCTGGTTGATGAGCGCGCGGGCAATGGCCACGCGCTGTTGTTGTCCCACACTGAGTGCTTCTGCGGGGCGTTGTAGCAGGTTATGGGGCAGCTTCAGCTGCGCAATCAAAGCTGCTGCCCGTTCGCGCACGTCGCCGCCACCGCCAAACTGCGCCGCAAGGCGGAGATTATCCATCACGCTGAGATAAGGAATCAGATTGAACTGCTGAAATACCACACCGATATGCTGTGCGCGATACTTGTCGCGTCCGCGATTACTCAATGCATTCAGTGACTGCCCGAAAATCTCTAGTTGTCCCTCCCCTTTCTTTGCAACCAACGTTCCCGAAAGTAAGTTCAGAAGCGTGGATTTGCCGGAGCCGGAGGGACCGCGCAGGAATACGCGGCTTCCCTGCGGCACTTGCCAATCGGCAACGTCCAGCACAGGGGCCGTGTTCCCGTAAGCAAACCGGAGGTTGTCTATGGCGACGGCGATGGCTTTCATGGCACCGCTGCTACCGGTAATTCGCCATTGCGCAGGCAGGCACTCTGATGCTCTGCTTCCCCTTTTAATACCGGCACCTGTTCGGCGCAGACCTCGGCTGCGTGGGGGCAGCGGGTGCGGAAGACGCAGCCACTTGGGGGATTGATCGGCGAAGGCAGATCCCCTTCGAGTAACTGAATCTGTTTGTCTTTTTCTTTTTTGGGGTCCGGAATCGGCACCGCAGACATCAATGCCTGGGTGTATGGGTGCCGGGGGCCGGCAAAGAGCTTGTCCTTGGTGCCAACCTCTACCGCATTGCCAAGATACATGACGATCACACGGTCGGAGATGTGCTTCACCACGGACAGATCGTGGGCAATAAAAATCAGCGACAGGTTCATTTCCCGTTGCAGTTGCTTGAGCAGGTTGACCACCTGCGCCTGAATCGAAACGTCCAGTGCAGAGACTGGCTCATCGCAGATAATCAGTTTCGGGTCGAGAATCAGTGCGCGGGCAATACCGATGCGCTGGCATTGCCCACCGGAAAATTCGTGCGGGTAGCGGTTGACCAGATTGGGCAGAAGCCCCACCTTTTTCATCATTGCCTGCACCCGTTCAGCGACCTCCGGCTTGGGGATATCGGGGCGCAGCGTGCGCAATGGTTCGGCAATAATATCGCCAATGGTCATGCGCGGATTGAGTGAGGCCAGTGGATCCTGAAAGATCATCTGGATGTCTTTGCGGGTGGCGCGCAGGGATTTTTCATCCAGCGCGGTGAGATCCTGGCCGAGCCACAAAACGTTGCCATCGGTCACTTTGGTAAGCCCGATAATGGCGCGCGCCAGAGTCGATTTCCCGCAGCCAGATTCCCCCACAATGCCGAGGGTTTCTCCGGCATAGAGCTTCAGGTCCACACCATTCACCGCCTTCAGGTTGGCGGGTTTGGTCCACGGCCAGGCGTTTTCCTGCTTGATGGAAAAGTGCACCTTAAGCGCCTGTACATCCAGCAAAACTTCGTTGTCAGTGTGTTGTATATTCTGCATCAGCTGGCCTCCAGAATTTCGGCTAAATCCGCGTGGCAGGCACGCATGCGCGTTTGCTCGAAAGCGGTCAGTGCGGGGGCCTGCTGGCGGCAGTGCTCCTGTACCCGATGACAGCGTTCCTGAAATGGGCAGCCGCTGGGCAGATTGAGCAGGTTGGGCGGATTGCCGGGTATGGTGGGTAGTGCACCCTCTTCTGAATCAAGCCGAGGAATCGCCTGCAGCAGCCCCTCGCTGTACGGATGGCTTGGACGATAGAAAATATCGTCAGCGCTGCCGTACTCCATGGTGCGCCCGGCATACATGACCAGTACCTTGTCACAGGCACCGGCTACCACGCCGAGGTCGTGGGTAATCATGATGATGGCGGTATTGAAATCCCGCTTCAGCTCGTTCAATAGCGTCAGAATCTGCGCTTGAACCGTCACATCAAGCGCGGTGGTGGGCTCATCGGCAATCAGCAGTTCTGGCCGGCAGAGCAGCGCCATGGCAATCATCACCCGTTGGCGCATCCCCCCGGAGAACTCGTGGGGATACATATTGAGGCGTTTGTGTGCCTCTGGAATCTTTACCGCATCGAGCATCTGCCTGGCTTCGACAAGGGCGTCCCCTTTGCTCAATCCCTTGTGTTTGACCAGCACCTCCGCCAGTTGATTGCCCACTTTCATATAGGGGTTCAGCGAAGTCATCGGGTCCTGAAAAATCATTGCGATTTTGTTGGCGCGAATCCGGTTCAATTCGCGTTCGGGCAAACCCAGAATCTCCTGGCCTTTAAAATTGGCGCTGCCGCTGACAATGCCATTCTTCGCCAGCAGTCCCATCATCGCGAATACAGTCTGGGTTTTACCGGATCCGGATTCGCCGACAATACCAAGGGTTTCTCCCGCGTCGAGGGAGAAATTCAGGTCATTGACGGCGGTAACAGCCCCTTCCGGGGTGGTGAACTCGACGCGGAGGTCTTTCACATTCAGTAAACTCATGGGTACCTCTCTAGCGATCTTTCGGGTCCAGCGCATCGCGCAGGCCGTCACCAATGAAATTGAAACAGAACAGGGTCGTCACCATAAAGAGCGCGGGCACAATCAACTGCCAGAGGGCGATCTCCATGGTCTGGGCGCCCTCGTTCATCAGTGAGCCCCAGGAGGTCATGGGTTCCTGAACACCCAGTCCCAGGAAACTGAGGAAGGACTCGAACAGGATCATCTGCGGCACCAGCAGCGTGGCATACACCGCGACGATGCCCAGTACGTTGGGAACAATATGCCGGGTAATCATGGCCCACTTGGATACCCCGTAAACGGTGGCCGCCTCGACGAACTCCTTGCTTTTAATGCTCAGGGTCTGACCGCGCACGATCCGCGCCATATCCAGCCAGCTGACTGCGCCAATGGCGATAAAGATCAGCAGGATATTGCGACCGAAGAACGTCACCAGCAGGATGACGAAGAACATAAACGGGAAAGAGTAAAGAATTTCCAGCGTACGCATCATGACACGGTCGGTGCGACCGCCGACAAAGCCTGCGGTGGCGCCGTAGAGGGTGCCAATCAGGACCGCCACCAGTGCCCCCATCACACCCACCATCAGCGAGATGCGTCCGCCCATGGCGGTACGTACAAACAGGTCGCGGCCGAGTGAGTCGGTGCCGAAGTAGTGGCCGGAGGCCAGTGAAGGTGCCGCGTGCATTGCGCCCCAGTCTACTTCATCAAACGCAAACTGGCTCAAAGCCGGACCGATAAAAACAAACAGCGTGACCAGTGCAAGAATGATCAGGCTGGTCAGGGCGGCGCGGTTATTGAAAAAGCGGCGGCGCGCGTCGTCCCACAAGCTGCGGCCTTTGACTTCCAGCTGTGTAGAAAGGTTTTCAACCGCTTCTCTATTGGCAGTAGTCGATAACATCAGAGTGACCTCAGCTTACGCGTAGCGGATTTTGGGGTCGACCACTGCGTACAGAATGTCGACAATCGCATTGAAAGTGATGGTGAGCGCGCCGACCAGAATGGTCAGGCCCAATACCATGGAGTAGTCGCGGTTGAGGGCGCCATTGACAAATAACTGGCCGATTCCGGGTAAACCAAAAATGGTCTCGATCACCACCGAGCCGGTGATAATGCCCACTAGCGCAGGCCCCAGATAGGACAGCACCGGCAAAATGGCCGGCCGCAGTGCGTGGCGCACGATGATATAGGGCACGGACAGGCCCTTGGCTTTGGCGGTACGGATAAAATTGGAGTTCAGGACCTCAATCATGCTGCCGCGCATAATGCGGGAGATGGACGCGATGTAGTACAGGGACATCCCCAGCACCGGCAGCACCACATACTGGGCCGCACCATTGTGCCAGCCACCCGCGGGCAACCAGTCGAGCCAGATAGCGAAGATCAATACCAGTAACGGAGCGAGTACAAAACTGGGTATCACCACTCCGGCCATGGCGCTGGTCATGATGGTGTAGTCGAGCCAGGTGTTCTGACGCAGCGCGGCGATGGTGCCGAAGCACACCCCGCAGGTGACCGCGACAATAAACGCAAACAGGCCAATCTTGACCGAGACCGGCAAGGCCTGGGCCACCAGCTCGTTCACACTGAAGTCTTTGTATTTGAAGGATGGACCGAGATCACCCTGCAGCAGACCACCGAGATAGCTGAAGTACTGCTGGTAGACCGGCTTGTCGAAACCGTATTTTGCCTCGATATTCGCCATCACCTCTGGGGTCATGGTGATTTCAGCGGAGAAAGGATTGCCGGGCGCAAAGCGCATCAGGAAGAAGGAGACCGTAATCAGAATAAACAGCGTGGGAATGGCTTCCAGCACGCGCTTGATGATAAATCGGAGCATATGGAACTTCTTTTATAGCTTTTGTTGGTAACGTTCTTGTTGTGAATGGCTTCCCTGCTAAAAAATACCCGGAGCCCGCTCTGAAGCTCCGGGTTTTTGGTTAGTGCTCGATGATCCACATATCTTTTGAGTAGTAGTTATCCAGCGGATCAGCGGCGTAGCCGCCCACGTGGGGCTTGACCATATGCTGGATGACGTACTGGTAAATCGGCGCGATGGGCATATCTTCCGCGAGAATTTCTTCCGCCTGCGCGTAGTATTCCGCACGCTTGCCCATATCCATTTCTTTGGAGCTTTTCGCCAGTAAAGCGTCGTAGGAGGGGTTGCTGTATTTGGCGTAGTTACTGCCGCCATCGGTCAGCAACAGTTTCAGCATAGTGGACGGTTCGTTGTAATCCCCAATCCAACCGGCGCGGGCAATATCAAAATCGGTATTGGCGCGGGTGGAGAGGTAGGTCTTCCACTCCTGGTTTTCCAGGGTGACATCCACATGCTGCAAGTTCTGTTTCCACATGGCACTGATGGCGACGGCTACTTTTTTGTGGTTGTCATTGGTGTTGTACAGCACGCTGAATTTGAGCGGGTTGTCCGCGGTGTAACCGGCTTCCGCCAGCAGCGCCTTGGCCTTGGCGACACGATCCGCTTGAGCGAGCTGGCTCCAGGGCGTCGGCGGTACGTCAAAGCCCTTGACCACGCCGGGGGTAAGATGGAATGAAGGCTCCTCGCCGCGCCCCATCACCTTGTAGGCCATGATGTCACGGTCGATGGCGAAGGCCAGTGCCTTGCGCACGCGTGCGTCGTCAAACGGCGGGCGTGTGGTGTTGAATTCGTAGTAATAGGTACCGATGTAGGGGGTGGTTTTGACTTCGTCCCCGCGCTCTTTTTTCAGGCGACCGATATGTTCGATGGGGATAGAGTAAGCAAAGTCGATTTCACCGGCCTCGTAGCGCTTCAGCTCCGCATTGGGTGAGGCAATTGGCAGGTTGCGCACCTTCTCGAGTTTTACATTGGCCGCATCCCAGTAAAGATCATTCTTCACGTACTCGATACGTTCATTGACTACCCACTCGGTAAGCTTGAAGGCGCCGTTACCCACGTAGTTCCCTACCCGGGTCCACTGATCGCCAAATTTTTCCACGGTTGCCTGATGCACCGGTGAAGTGGAGGCATGTACCAGCATGGAGACAAAATACGGTACCGGCGCTTCCAGAGAAACCTTCAAAGTCTTGGGGTCCAGGGCCTCTACCCCGAGATTCTCGGGCGGCTGCTTGCCCTCGCTGATGTCCTGGGCATTCTTTACCTTGGCGGCGGCGAGATACCAGGCGTATTTGGAAGCGGTGGCCGGATCCACCAGGCGACGCCAGGAAAAGACGAAGTCGTCGGCGGTGACCGGATCACCATTGGTCCATTTGGCATCATCACGCAGCTTGAAGATATAGGTCTGGTTGTCCGTGGTTTCCCAACTTTCCGCGACGGCCGGACGGACACCGCCATCCGGAGCGGCAATTACCAGTGTTTCCATCAGATCGCGCAATAGTGCGGATTCGACGGTACCGGAGATCTTGTGCGGGTCCAGGGATTCTGGTTCTGAGCCGCCCCCGCGCACCAGTGTCTGATCTGCGGCGAGTTTGGTTGGGTCGAGTGCTGCTGCGGGGGTACTGGTGTCTGTGCTGGGCTCCGAGGGGCCACCGCAGGCGGCAAGGCCAAACAGGGCCGTCAGAAGCGCCCCCAGATACCAGCTACGGCGAGAGTGGGAAGATTGGTTGCGTCGCATCATTTATTACTCATTTGTTCTTTTGGAACTTGGTTTATTGTGTGCTTGGCTCTGCGGGCGATCAGCCCGCCGATTAGACTTTATACCGCAAATGTCGCGAAAAGTTCTGCTTGGGTGGCCAGGTACTGCATTGGCGCTTGCTTATATCGCGATGGCGCCTGAAAAGACCGACTCTGCAAGATCACTGCCAATCCAATCAGACAGAAATCGCGACTGGCTGCATCGACCTTTTATGGCGTTTCCTTCAGGGAAGCTAAGCTGTACGATGCAACATATCGTAAAAGATCAGACATTTACACGCCATGCTCAATCGAAACAACAGAACCGGCCGTTCACTATCGTTCACCCTCATACTAGCAGCCTCACTGGGTGTTGGCTGTAGTGATGAAAATCGCGAGGCGGAGCGCGCAAGCGACGCTCAGACGACTGTCGCCTCTGATCCTAACGCTGACATATCAGCCCCCGGCGAACCGGCAGCGTCGGCCGAGCAAGCAACCGTGGACTACCGGGAGGTCAAATGGGAGGAACTGATTCCCCAGGAAGACCTGGACGCCCTGCTCAACCCGCCCGATTACTACGCAATGATCCCTGAGGGCTCCGACGAAGACGTATTCCCTACTGAAGAGCCTCTCACCATTGATGGGCCCGCCAGTGCCGAGATGGCGCGCTACCAGCAGGCGCTCCAGTCCGCCAAGATCAAGCCGGAGTTCGATCAACAGCAGGTGCGCATTCCTGGCTTTGTGGTGCCGTTGGAGTTTGATGACGACCAGACCATTACCCGTTTCCTGCTGGTGCCCTACTTCGGCGCCTGTATGCACCTGCCACCACCACCGCCGAACCAGGTGATCTACGCGAACTTCCCCGACGGGTTCCAGGTAGAATTTCTCTACGACCCGGTGTACATCGAGGGAGAGTTGCGCACGCTGCCAGAAGATACCGAGCGCGGTAATGCGGCCTACTCCATGAATGTGGCGCGGGTGTCTGCCTACGAAGAATAAACCGTGGCGTGCGCACCCCGTAATGGGAGCGCGTACGCGCATTTTGGGCTAAAGACTACAGTGTGCGTGGAATCTGCGATGAGTGGTGGTGCAGAATCGGATTGGGGCTGGCGAGGTCGATCACATAGCTGAATCGCGCCTCGAAGTTGAGCAGTTCGCCGTCAACCGCGAAGCGCCAGTTGTAAATGCCCCCAGGGTGTACTGGTCACTTTTCATTTCCTGGACGGTCAGGGTCTTTTCGTGGAGCGCAATGCTCAACTCTGGACGGCTTCCCAGCTTTTCAAAATAATCGCGCAGCTTTTCCGGTGTGTTCAGTATCCGGTTTGAAAATGTTGGGATCAGCACGGCGTGCGGGTCATACAGGTTCAGCAGGCGCTCTACGTCCGCGCCATTAACCGCCTGCATCCATTGGTCCAAAATATCTCGTGGGCTGTGGTCCATCGGTCTAGCTTCCTCGAATCGTCATGAGTAGTTTCTTCTGGCTGTTCGCCTACCTATTGGCTGTCTGCCAGCTTCGAAGCGCTGGCTCGCCGGGTGAACACCTTACAAGCTGTAGAACACGTTTCTGTTGTTTCTACGTCCGCTGACCATTATGATATGTTGTATCGTAAATGTGAAAGTAAGGCGCTTAGATGCCGGAAGAGGGTTTCATGAGCTCTGTCAATGTCGCCCAGAAGGCCTTTCACGGGGCAGTCGACCAGAACAACCTACCTCGAGTCACGCCAGTTCACGTTGTGGGGGGCGCCGGGATCGCGCCTTCCATACAGCCGGACCGCGCAGCCTCCCCAGTATCCCGCCGTGCGGCGTTTACCCCTACCCCAGATGCATTTGCGGATATCTATGAGGATGAGGTGCATCTGTCCATATGGCAGCGCCGCCTGGAACCGGCACTCATTGAAGAATGTGCGGCTTTCCTCAATCAAAAAGGCTTCAACAGTCATCGCCTGGTGGTGCCAAAGGTAAAAATCCAAAACCTGGGCGACGTGATACCGGGTCTCGATGCGTTCCCGAATTTATGCGCGGATATCGAGCTGCTGGCCGATATGTTCACTTGCCTGTTTGATCTGAGCGCCATTGGCATCCGTCTGAGTGTGCTGAGCGACACCATGTGCCCGCGCTTTCATGTGGATCGGGTGCCCTGCCGCCTGATCACAACATATTCCGGTGTGGCGACTGAATGGTTGCCCCACGATCAGCTGGATCGCACCAAGCTGGGTGCCGGCAGCGGTGGGCTCAGCGATGCGGAAAGTGGCCTCTATCCCTTTACTCAATCCATTCAGTCACTGGCTGCTGGCGAGGTAGCACTACTGAAAGGCGAGCTGTGGGCGGGCAATGAAGGTGCGGGTCTCGTGCACCGATCCCCAGCCGTCGAGCCTGGCAGCCAGCGCCTGATTCTTACCTTTGACATTGCGTCTTCTGACGACTGATTCTGAACGATTTGTTTCAAGGACTGATAATGAAAAAAACCGCGATCTCGCTCGCACTGATGACCATTTCCGGGCTGGCCAATGCCCTATCCGGCCAGGTGACCGATGCCGCCGGCAACCCCATTAGCGGTGCGGCGGTAGAGGTGACGGGTACTCTGTTGCAAACCCGCACCGACGAACAGGGCCGTTTTTCGATCGACACGGCGAGCGGAGCAGCGAACGAACTGCATATTAACGCACCCGGTTACAGTCACCAGACCCTGCGTCTCGAGAATAGCGATGCGGCGCCATTGGTTATCACGCTGCGTCGCTCAGCAATCGAGCAGATTGATGTGACCGCAACGCCGTTGCACACCTCCACCATGGAATCTGCGCAGCCGGTAACCGTACTTGCCGGTGACAGTCTGCGCCGCAAGCAGGCGGCAACGCTGGGGGAAACCCTCAAGAACGAAGTCGGCGTGCATTCGACTTATTTCGGGCCTGTGGCCAGCAGCCCGGTTATTCGCGGACTGAGCGGCCCCCGCGTGCTGATCACCCAGAACAGCCTGGATGTGAGTGATGCGTCCCGCGTCGGTCCGGACCACGTGGTGGCCACAGAGGCGCTCACCGCAGAGCAAATCGAAATTCTGCGCGGGCCCGCCATGCTCTTCTATGGCTCCGGTGCCATTGGCGGTGTGGTCAACGTGGTTGATGACCGCGTACCCGCTTCCAGTGAGTCCAAGGGCGCCTTTCAGTTTGGGCACAGTACCGTAAACAGCGAGGAAGACGCTTCCTTTGCGTATACCGGGGGCGGCGAGCAGTTTGCGTTTCATGTGGACGGTTTTACGCGCAAGGGAGATAACTACGAAATTCCTGGCGCTGCTGAACTTGAGTCCGACCATGACCATGAAGAAGAGGCGCATGGAGAACACGAAGAGCACAGTGTTGGCATTCTGGAAAACAGTGCCTCGGACAGCAAAGGCTTCAACCTCGGCGGTAGTTGGTTGCTGGACAACGGTTTTATTGGTTTGGCGTATGGCCGTCTGGAGCGTGTAAATGGTATTCCTGGTCACAGCCATGCCCATGGGGACGACGAGCACGGCGAAGAGCTGCACGAGGAAGAATACGTAGAATCCGAGAAGCACGCCCATGAGGAAGAAGCGGAAGTGCTCTCCGATCTGAAGCAGGACCGCTGGCAGCTGATCAGCGAACTGAGCCTGGATAACAACCTGTTGAGCGGCGTGAACACGCGCATCGGCTACACCGATTACAAACATGTTGAAATTGAGAACAACACCACTGGCACCTTGTTCCAGAACGAGACGGTGCAGGCCCGTGTGGATCTGTTGCTGCAGGAAATGTCCGGCTGGCGCGGTGCCGTCTCTATTGAAGGTAAGTCCAGTGATTTCTCCGCAGTTGGCGAAGAGGCTTTCACCTCGCCCAGTCGTACTGACACACTCGCGATTGCTCTGATGCAGGAAAAGCACATGGGTGATTTCCTGTGGCAGCTCGGCGCCCGTGTCGAAAAGGTCACCATCGAGGCCGATCCCATTGCCTGGGAGTCTCATGAGCATGAGCACGATGAAGAACACGAAGGGGAAGAGCACGAGCACGAGCACGAAGAGCGTGCGTTGCTGGAATTCGACGAGCTCGATTTCACACCTTACAGCGTGTCCGCAGGTGTGGTGTGGGATTTTGCCGCAGACTACAACGCCGGCTTATCTGTGACCCACGCTCAACGTGCACCCAGCGCGTCAGAACTATTCTCTTATGGACCACATATCGGCACCGATAGCTTTGAGGTGGGTGCACTGTTTGACCTGCACGTTACCGACGAACCCCATTTCGATTACGGCAACGCTGTTGAAGAAGAAGTTTCCAACAACCTCGATCTGAGCCTGCGCAAGCACTCCGGCGACATCGGCTGGGTGGTAAATCTGTTCTATAACCAGGTGGGCAACTTCTTCTACGAGCGCGACACTGGTTTTACCAGCGAAGATTTCGAGTCGCACGCTCATGAAGAGCATGACCATGATGAACATGCGCATGAAGAAGGTGAAGAGCACGAACATGCCCACGACCACGTCGCCCTACCCGTGTATGTCTTCGAGCAGGCAGACAGCGTGCTCTACGGTATGGAAGCACAAATGGCGTGGCAGTTCTCCGAGCCCTTTACCCTGACCCTGTGGGGCGACAGCATCCGCGGCAAACTTAAGGATGGCGGTAATCTCCCGCGGATTCCTCCAGTACGTCTCGGTGGACAACTGGCCTACGCCCACAATGGCTGGGAAGCCGCTTTCGGTGCTTCCCACTATTTTGAGCAGGACAAAGTGGCGGATCTGGAAACGGCTACCGATGGCTACACCCTGGTGGACGCAGAGCTGGGCTATACCTTCGCCAGCAACTTCGGTGACATGACCGTATTCCTGAAAGGTCACAATCTCACCGACGAAGAAGCCCGTGTACACGCTTCCTTCCTGAAAGACCGCGCCCCGCTTCCGGGCCGTAGTTTCAGCCTTGGTATGCGCGGCACTTTCTGAACGATTAAATATTTCTCGAATTTGACCTGAGCCCAGGTCAGGGAAAAGGAAAAAGTAGTAATGAAACCGACAACAGCAGCGACAGACAAGATCGCCATTGGTCTATCTGCAATGTGTACCATCCACTGCCTGGCGTTGCCGCTGGTACTGGCACTGGTGCCCAGCATGGCGGCGCTAGGCCTCGATAATGAGGCCTTCCACCTGTGGATGGTGCTGGCAGTTATACCCACCAGTGTGTACGCCCTGACCATGGGGTGTAAGCAACACAAGCGTTACCGCGTTGTTGTGCTGGGCGGAGCCGGCCTGGGATTACTCGCCACCGCGGTTCTTCTGGGTGAGTCTGCCGGAGAACTAGGTGAGAAGCTGCTGACGGTTGCCGGTGCCAGCCTGGTAGCATTTGGACACCTGTGGAATTACCGCCTGTGCCAGCAGCCCTCTGACTGCGCCTGCCCCACCTCCAGTAACGGTTAAGCGAGACAGGCGATGCTACGGGATTATTTTATCGCGCTCGAAACGCACCCCAAGGATGCCCCTCTGGCGCTACACGATGTGATCGAGCAGTTGGCATTTAATGAGCAGGGATTGATCCCGGTCATTACTCAGGATGCGCAGAGCAAAACGGTTCTGATGTTCGCCTGGATGAACAAAGAGTCCCTGCTTGCCACCATAGAGACCCAGCGCGTTACCTACTGGTCCCGGAGTCGCGAGCAGTTGTGGGTCAAGGGCGAGACCAGCGGCCATGTGCAATCCCTGGTTTCCATGGCCTTCGATTGTGATGGCGATGTGGTGCTCTGCCAGGTAGAGCAGCAAGGCGCCGCCTGCCATACTGGACGTCGGTCTTGTTTTTACCTGCAGGTCGATTCGGAGCAGCGAAAAATCTGGGTAACCGGAGATCCTGTATCCGTATGACCTCGACATTGATTAAGCATGCGCGATTGGTCAACGAAGGCGATGTGATCGATGCGGATGTTCGTATTGTCGGCGAACGGATCGCAAAAATTTGCGCGGAAATCGCCGCAACGCCCGGTGATCGCGTGATCGACGCAGGCGGCGCCTATCTGCTGCCGGGCATGATCGACGACCAGGTGCACTTTCGGGAGCCCGGCCTTACCCACAAAGGCACTATCGCCAGCGAATCCCGAGCAGCGGTTGCCGGCGGCATTACCAGCTATATGGAAATGCCAAATGTAAACCCCGCCACCACCACCATTGAAGCTCTCGAAGACAAGTACGCGATAGCTGCCACGAGTTCGGCCGCCAATTTCGCATTCTACCTGGGCGCTACAGAGGACAATCTCGAACAGATCAAGCGGCTCGATCCGGCCAGGCACAGTGGTGTAAAAGTCTTTATGGGTGCCTCTACGGGCGACCTTCTGGTAGAGCACCCCGAAGCGCTGGACGCGATTTTCCGCGAGTCGCCAGCGCTGATCGCTACCCACTGTGAAAGCAGCCCGATCATTCGTCAAAACCACGAGGTATTACGGCGCTCTAAATCGGTGCTGACGATCGAAGATCACCCAACGCTACGTGATACCGATGCTTGTTTTGCGTCATCTTCCTACGCGGTTGATTTGGCGAAGAGATACGGTAGTCAATTACATGTATTGCATATCACCACGGAAAAGGAGTTGGCTCTTTTTGAGCCCGGGCCGGTTCAAGGTAAGCAAATCACCGCAGAAGCCTGCGTACATCACTTGTGGTTTTCCGACGAGGATTACCCGCGTCTCGGCAACCTGATCAAATGTAACCCGTCCATCAAAAGCCAGCGCGATCGCGATGCTTTGATCCAGGCGTTACATAGCAATCAGATCGACATTATTGCTACCGACCATGCGCCCCATACGTGGGAGGAAAAGCAGGTAGATTACGAACAGGCACCCGCAGGACTGCCCCTGGTGCAACATGCCCTGCTGACCTTGATGGACCACGTGAAACACGGACGTATGAGTATGGCGCAGGTTGTCGAAAAAACGGCGCACAACCCCGCGATTCGCTATGGCGTGATTGGCCGAGGTTACCTCCGCGAAGGGTACTTTGCCGACTTGGTACTGGTCGATCCAGACACCGCTTCCTCGGTATCCAACGAGAACACCATATATCACTGCGGCTGGTCACCGTTTGCGGGACACGATTTTTCTTCGCACATTGTTGGCACCTGGGTCAATGGCCGACAGGTCTACAGCAGCGATGGTATTGCCGCAGCTGAGATAGCGGCGATGCCCCTTTCTTTTGACCGCTAAGAACCCGTGCTTCAAACACCCATAGAGCAACGGTGGCACACCAAGGCCCCTCAACACATCGTTGACGGGCTTAGAGTCTTTTGAATCTTCAGATTTAGGCAAGAGTTACATGCAGTTTACCGGATCCCTCCCCGATATCGCCAAAACCCAGATTGAAACGGGAGCCTACCCGTTGCAGTGGGTTGGCATGGAAGGTATCGCCGTTCCCCTTACTCTCTCACTGGCTGGAAGCCAGGAGCAGGTGGTTGCCGCCACAGCGAATGTATATGTCAGCCTCGACGATGCCGCCGAGAAAGGCATTCATATGTCGCGGCTACATGCGATCCTCAACGAGCTGGCCGCCACCACTTGTGACAAAGAAGGCCTGGATACACTTCTGGGGAAAATGGTCCACTCTCAGTCGGGAATCAGCCAAAGCGCAAAAATTGATCTGGCTTTCGACCTGCTGCTGCCCAAAACTTCGCTGTTGAGTAACGAGACCGGCTACCAGACCTATCGTGTTGCGATCAGTGGTCAATGTTGCAATGGTGTCTATGACTATGGGTTGCAGGTAACTATCCCCTATTCCAGTACCTGTCCCTGTTCCGCGGCACTTTCTCGACAACTGCTGGCTGAAGCGCTGGACAAATCGTTTACGAGCGATCAGGTAGAGAAGCAGGAGCTATTGACACGTGTACAGGCCGCGAGTGTCGCCACGCCCCATAGCCAGCGTTCCTACGCCTATTTGAACCTGACATTGGGCGACAATGGCTGGCCAACCCTGTCTTCACTCATTTTCAATTTCGAGGACGTGATCGGGACGCCGGTTCAGACCATGGTCAAGCGCAGCGATGAACAGGAATTCGCGCGCCTGAACGCGAATAACCTGATGTTTTGCGAAGATGCGGCTCGAAAAATCAAAGCGGTACTGGAGCAGTCGACCTGGGTAAAAGACTACTGGTTCAAGGTTGAGCATCAGGAAAGCCTCCATGCGCACAACGCTGTAGTGATCGATCGAAAGGCTTGTATCGATTAATCCCCTCTAAATTATTTGAACTGTGCCACGAGTGCGGGTCAACAACCGAGAAGTGAAAGACCTATGTTCGATGCATTAAGACCATTCCACTAGAGAGCAAGACATGGAATCGGCGAGTTGCTGTAGCAATGAAAGGTGTTGCGCGCCGCAAGCACCCGTCACACGTTCCACACCCAAGGTTGGGCGCAATGACCCCTGCCCTTGTGGAAACGGCCGGAAGTTCAAGAAGTGCTGTGGAAAGAATATTTTGGGTTGAAACAAGCATTGACAAAAGAAGGAATTATTTTTGGAAGCCATATTTATTCCGCAGAACTATCAAGAGTGGCGGCATTGCATCACGGTCACCTGTGGTCTGGAACTGACAGAAGCCTTTATAAACAGCCGCATAACGTCACTGAAGAACGAGTCGGATTACATGACCAAGCGCTTCGTCGAGCTGTATGGTGAGGCGCGACGACAGCGCACACTCGAGTGGTTTGTGCGCGCGAGTGAAGAAATAAAGCACCCCAGCCTGTAAATCCAAAGTGCTGCTGGGCAACAAAACCCTAGCGCTTTTTACCCTATCTTATTTGGAGTCACTCCAATGACTACGCAATTACCAGTGACGGTATTATCCGGTTTTCTCGGCGCCGGAAAAACGACGCTGCTCAATCAGATCCTCAACAACCGCGCGGATATGCGCGTGGCGGTTATCGTGAACGACATGAGCGAAGTCAACATTGACGCAGCGCTCGTGAACAATGAGGTGCAGTTAAACCGCACTGAAGAAAAACTGGTGGAGATGAGCAACGGTTGTATTTGCTGCACTCTACGGGAAGATCTGCTGGTCGAGGTCACCAAGCTGGCGAAAGAAGGCCGTTTCGATTGCCTCGTCATCGAGTCCACCGGTATTTCTGAGCCCCTGCCGGTGGCTGAGACATTTACCTTCGCTGATGAAGATGGACAGAGCCTGTCTGAAGTTGCACGCCTGGATACCATGGTCACCGTGGTGGACGGCGCAAACTTCCTCAAGGACTATCACACAGCGGAGCCCCTGAAAGAAGCCGGTGAATACCTCAGCGACGAGGATGAGCGCAATGTGGCGGATTTGCTGGTGGATCAGATTGAGTTCTGTGACATCCTGTTGATCAGCAAGGTCGACCTCATAAGCAGCGATCAACTCGAGGAACTAAAGGCCGTCCTCCGGAGCCTCAACCCCCGCGCGGAAATTGTGCCGATGCAAAAAGGCAATGTGCCTATTGAAAAAGTATTGATGACCGGCAAGTTTGACTTCGAGCAGGCACAACAGGCACCGGGCTGGCTTAAAGAAATGCATGGCGAGCATACGCCTGAAACCGAGGAATACGGTATCAGTAGCTTTGCCTACCGAGCGCGCCGCCCTTTCCACCCGCAGCGACTATTCGACTTTTTTAATGACCCCCAGTTGAGCGGACGCCTGTTGCGTTCAAAAGGTTATTTCTGGTTGGCCAGCCGCCCCCACTATGCGGGCACCTGGAGCCAGGCCGGCGGAATCGCCCAGCACGGTGCAGCCGGCTATTTCTGGGCGGCAGTACCACGGAATGAATGGCCGGAAAATACCGAACAGCAACAGTATATTCTCGAGAATTGGGAAGAGCCCTTTGGCGATCGCCGTCAGGAGCTGGTGTTTATTGGTCAGAACCTTCCTGAAGAATGGATAAGGGGGCGACTGGATGAGTGCCTGCTGAATGACCATGAGATGGACGCAGGTGAAATAGTCTGGCGTACCATGCCTGACCCGTTTCCTGCATGGGATTAATGCATCACTATTATGGTGATTCGCATCAAACGGTACCGGACATTTTAGTAGAAAGTAAAAGCAAGAAAGCGGGCCATTGGGCCCGCTTTTTACGTTCAATTCACGTCGCTTTTACATGCACTTCCAGCACACGTTAGCCTTCTGAATTGAGACCACGGCGCTCAAGCAGCGCTTCAGTGGTGGGTTCCTGGCCGCGGAATTTGACATAGGATTCCATCGGCGGACGGGAGTTTCCGGTTTCAAGGATATTCTTGCGGTACCAGTCTCCATTCTTACGCGTCAAACCACCGCGCTCTCTAATATACGCGAAGGCATCGGCGGCCAGAATTTCACTCCACATGTATGCGTAATAGCCGGCAGAATAGCCACCACCGATAGAATGGGCGAAATAGGTGGACTTGTAGCGTGGCGGTACTGCGGCCAAGTCAACACCATGCTTTTTCAGTGCCGCTGCCTCAAACTTTTCTACGTCTTGAAGTTCCGCGTCCGCTGGTAGTGCGTGCCACTCCATATCCAGCAAGGCTGCAGACATATACTCCAGAGTGTCGAAGCCCATATTGAAGTTTTTGGCTTTCTGCACCTTCTCCAGTAGCTCTGCCGGAATAGGTTTGCCGGTTTTGTAGTGGTAAGCGTAATTCTCCAGTACTTCCGGTAATCCGGCCCAGTCCTCCTCAAAGGTTGACGGGAACTCGACGAAATCGCGGGATACGCTGGTGCCAGCCAGGCTGGGGTAACGGACATTGGAGAACATGCCGTGGAGACCATGACCCAATTCGTGGAACATGGTAGTCACGTGGTCATAGCTCACCAGCGTGGGCTCGCCCTCCGGGCCTTTTGGAATGTTCATGACATTCACCACCACGGGCTTCTGCTCAAGCAGTCCGGACTGGCCAACAAAAGAACTCATCCAGGCGCCGCCACGTTTGCCATCACGGGCAAAGTAATCCGCATAGAAAATAGCCAGGCTTTTGCCGTCGTGATCAAACAGTTCGTATGCCTTCACATCGGGATGGTAGACCGGGAGATCCGGGCGCTCTTCGAAACGGATACCGTAGAGACGGTTCATGGTGTAGAACAGGCCGTCGTTCAGTACACGATTGAACTCAAAGTACTCACGTACTTCCTGTTCATTCAGGTCGTATTTATCCTGACGGACTTTTTCAGCGTAGTAAGCCCAATCCCAGGGCTGGGCCTCAAAGTCGCCGCCTTCACGCTCGATCATCGCCTGAATATCGGCCTGTTCGGCTTTCGTATTGGCGACAACTGCCGGAACCATGGAGTTGAGCATGTTAAGCACACTTTCTGGCTTTTCCGCCATAGTGTTGGTCAGCTGGTATTCTGCCCAATTGTCGTAGCCGAGCAGCTCGGCTTTCTGTGCGCGGATTTGAACCAGGCGCTGAACGATGGGGCGGTTATCCAGTTCACCGGAGGTACCGCGGTTTGCTGACGCTTCCCAGATACGTTGGCGGAGCTCCCGGTTGTTCAGAGAGGCGAGCACCGGTTGGCGGGTGGTATTGGTGATGCTGATCAGATATTTTCCGTCGTGGCCAGCGTCTTTCGCTGCTTCCGCAGCCGCTTTAATGGCGCTTTCGGAAAGCCCGTCCAGTTCGCTCTTATCGTCCACGACCACCGCTATTTCCTTGGTGATCTTAAGCAGGTTCTGGCTGAACTGGGTAGTAAGAGTGGAATGTTCTTCGTTTAGCGCACGAAGTTTCGCTTTTTCCTCCGCAGACAGCTTGGCACCGGCTTTCACGAAGTTATCGTAGTACACTTCCAGCAGGCGATCGGACTCGGGGTCCATCTCCAGAGCGACACGCTGATCGTACAGGGCAGAAACGCGCGCAAACAGATCATCGTTCAGGTATATGCTATCCCAGTGCGCGGCCAGCTTGGGAGCGAGTTTGCTTTGCAGCGCGCGACGGGCTTCATTGCTATCGGTGCCGGAGAGGTTAAAGAATACTCGAGAAACACGGGTCAGTAGCGCACCGGATTTCTCCATGGCGACAATCGTGTTCGCAAAGCTCGCTTTCTCGGAATTCTTGGCAATTGCATCAATTTCCTGCAAATGCTCACTCATTCCCTGTTCAAAAGCTGGCTCGAAATGCTCATCTTTAATCTTGCTGAAGTCTGGCGCCTGGTACTGCAGAGGACTTGCCTTGAGTAGCGGGTTGTTCTGGACGGCGGCAGCGGTGACGTCGCCCGCTACCTGCGCGTTTTCCGCACCCGTGACTTGCTTATCTTTGTTGGCAACTGACTCAGGTGACTCAGAACAGGCCGTGATTGCCACGATTGCGACCGCGAGCAGAGATTTACGCATGTGTTTCTCCGGTTTCGATGTTGTTGTAGAAGTCCAGCCAGCTTGAGCTGAAATTCAACGGGTAATGAGATGTATGTTCAGTACTCTAGGGATTGCCAGCTGCTGTTGCGATCAAATACCAGAGATCGCACCTTGCCCAGCCCCTCGACATTTACCTGATTGACCTGGTCCGGCCAATAGTCCTGCAGGGCATCAAAGGCGAACCAAAGAGCCGAGAAGTGCTCTGGACGTGGTAACTCCTGGTATACCCAGATAAATTTACCGTCAACTTCCTGACCGATTGTATCGAGCGTTAACGGTTCTCCTTCTGTCACGCCCATACGGAAGTGTCCGGTGACATAGCGTCCGAACTGCTCCTGGGCATCCTTGTTCTCGGTAAGGTAAACCTGTTTTCCCAGTAATTCACTTAACGCGTGTTCAGCATCATGCACATAAAACCGGTGCATGATTTCCACACTCTGGGTCTGCTCGTTAAACACAACCCTGGTGATTGCCGTTTTCATTTGATGGGCCTGCACACTGCAGGCCATCCATACAGCGAGTAAAACAAACAGAATCCGCATGGCGCTCTACTTCCTGATTACTTCTGGTGAAAACCCGGCTTGGGTTCTTCCTTTTTCGTTTTGGAGTCGTGCATGATGTCACGATAGACCGGGTCGGTGCGCTTCTCTTCCTTGTAGATCTGTAGGCGTGACTTGTTGATGCGGCGCGGAAAGTGGTTGTTGTCATTATTGACATCCGCAGTTTCCCAACGTGGGTCAACCACTACCTGAGCCAGAGCTTTATCCGTAACCACCAGTTTGGATACGGCAGCTGGCGAGCGACGCCAGATCTCTGCAGGGATGTAACGCTCTTCCACGCTGCCATCTTCAAAAGTGAGTTCCAGTAGAATCGGCATCACCAGACCGCCAAGGTTGGAGAAGTCCATGACGTAATAATTTTTGTCTTCGTCCAACGCGCGCTTCAGTGCATCACGCTCCCAGGGCTCCAGGTCTGCCAGCATCTGCGCGTATTCATTGCGTTCTTTGTTGGTGACGGTGAAGCGGTCATTTTCGTCGTAGAAGTCGCGGATGTCCTTGTTTCTTTCCAGCCAGGTTTTATTGCCGGCATCGCGCTCGCGTTTTTCGAACAGTGGCTGCGGTTTGTCGGCCTCCTCCTGACGGCGGCGCTCAAAGTCGATATCCGGGTTCAGGGTGTCGAGACGCAGTTGCCGCACATTATCGATACTGATATCTACGTGATCGGTGGTATAGAACCAGCCGCGCCAGAACCAGTCCAGATCTACACCGCTGGCCTCTTCCATAGTACGGAAGAAGTCAGCCGGTGTTGGGCGTTTATACTGCCAACGGGTGGAGTACTCCTTGAACGCGTAGTCAAACAGTTCACGGCCGAGGATGACCTCACGCAATATGTTGAGGGCCGCTGCAGGCTTGGTATAGGCATTCGGTCCCAGGCGCAGTACAGAGTCTGACTGGGTCATGATTGGTACCTGAATATCGGACTTCATATAGTCGACGATATCCCGGGGCTCTACCCCCCACGGCATTTCCGGATCCCACTCGCGACCGGCGACGCCGTCGAGGAAGCTGTTCAGGCCTTCATCCATCCAGGTCCACTGGCGCTCATCGGAGTTGACGATCATGGGGAAGTAGATGTGCCCGATCTCGTGAATCACTACACCGATCAGGAAGCGCTTTTCCGCCTGGGTCCAGGTGCGGCTGCCGTCTTCATGCAAAGTCGTGCGCGGGCCGTTAAAGGTGATCATGGGGTATTCCATGCCGCCCACAGGGCCATTTACGCTCTGTGCAACCGGATACGGGTAGTCGAACGAAAAGCGCGAGTAGACCTCCATGGTGTGGATCACGGACTCGGTAGAGTACTTTTTCCAGAGTTCACCGCCCTCTTTCGGGTAGAAAGACATTGCCATTACTTCTGGCATGACGTCTCCACCTTGCTGGTAGCCGCGGGCATCCCACATGAATTTGCGCGAAGAGGCCCAGGCAAAATCACGGACGTTGTCGGCTTTAAACTTCCAGGTTTTGGTTTTGCGCGTACCTGCTTTCTCGTTTTCCCGCGCTTCCTCTTCGGTGACGATAAACACCGGACGCTTGGCTTTGCGGGCTTTCTCCAGACGATCGCGCTGGGTTGCGGTCAGCACGTCCTCGGGGTTCTGCAGGCTGCCAGTAGAAGACACGATATGATCGGCCGGTACGGTCAGGTTTACTTCGTAGTCGCCGAACTCAAGGGTAAATTCACCGCGGCCGAGGAATTCCTTGTTTGTCCAGGCTTCATAATCGGTATAGGCATGCAGGCGCGGGAACCACTGCGCTAGCAGGAAGATATCGTTGCCGCCGTCTCGGGCATCATCGGGAAAGTGTTCATACCCGGAACGTGCGGAAACCGCATCTTCTTCCAGGATATTGAATGCAAAATCCATGCTGAAGGTAACTTGTTCGCCTGGCTTCAGTGGTCGCGCCAGGTCCACACGCATGTTGGTGCCGACGATGGTGGAGCGCAGCTCGGTGCCACTGGCATCCTTTAAATTGCTGATCGTGTAGCCCACTTCATTATCGGCAAGCCATTGCTGTCGGCGCAGCTCACCAAAGGTAATCCCCGCCGGTGCCTCAGGGGACTCGGCGCGGGTGCCGGGGCTGCCGAATGTGACTGTAGTCTCGGCGATGGAGTCCGGGCGGAAGCGGTTCTGATCCAATTGGAACCACAGAAACTTGAGCGTATCGGGCGAGTTGTTGGTATAGGTGATGGTCTGGCTGGCGTTTAGGGCGCGCTTGTCTTCATTCAGGCGCACATCGATGCGGTAATCTACCTGTTGCTGCCAATAGGCGTGCCCCGGCTCTCCGCCGGCATTACGATACACGTTCGCGGTGGGGAGCAATTCGTCGAGCTGACGAAACTTATCGCCGGTCACGTTCAGAGGATCTGCGGCCTGCGTCAAGGCTGCTGGGGTGAGGGTGAAGAGCGCCGCGGAAAGGCGTGCGACAAGTTTGAGGCTCATTGGGTGGTTTCCGGCTATATCACATCGATGTTGCATCATATCGATGTGTCGCCGAAGGGCAACCATGCAATATATTGTTTTATCGCAGAATCAAAGCGTTTCACCCCGGCAGGGTCGGAATGGTCGTTACTTTATCTTGCATATGGCCGCCCGGTCAAAATAAGAAACTGTTGGAAACCTTCACCACTCTATCGGGCACTATCGGAGACGTTTGTTCTGGATTCGAGCAAGGCCGCCTCGATGGCATCCCAGTCCAGCTGGTCGGCGTTGATCATCTCCACACGGCTTTCCAGAGTGTCATCCAGCTCCATAATACTCAATACATCGTCCGCTTTGTTAAAGCCAAAAACGCCCTCCTCTGTGATAAATACCCCTTTGATGCGCTCACTCATTGAACCACTGATCAGCGAGAAGAGTTTTTCGTATTCGAACACAACCGCAGGGTCAAAGCGCCAGCCACAGCTGTGATAACCCTCGCCGCTGTTTTCGGCCCTGCGGTACCCACATTTGGGCAACGGCTCGTCCCTCAATTCTGGCGGTGGAGAGTGATGATGATTTTCCCCTTTGTCTGGGTGCTGGAAGGTACTCGCTGCCTCTAGCCAGTCGGGTTCTATTTTGCCCTGTACCACGGTCTGAAGTGGCTTATCGGAATCCCCTGGAAGAAACGTGAGATAGCGCCGCAGGTGCTCCAGCTCGTCCGCTTCATACAAATCGGACTTGTTGGCGACTATCAGGTCGGCCACTTCAATCTGCTGGCGGAAAGTCTCATTGCATAGATAACGCTCATCCATGATGTGGCGTGCATCAACCAGCGTCATCGTGGCGCGCAGGTCCAACACGTCGCTTCGAACCAGACTGGATAAGGATTCCAGTACTTCGCGTGGGTGTCCTAGCCCGGTGGGCTCGATCAATAACCGGTGTGGCCGCGCCTTTGTAAGTAACTGGTTTAGCGCAACCTGCATGGGTAACCCGGCAGCGCAACACATACAGCCACCGGGCACTTCGCGGATAAAGATTTCACCTTCTTGTTCCGAGCCAAACAGTGCGCCGTCTATACCCACTTCTCCAAACTCGTTGACCAGTACCGCCCAGCGTTCATTTTCTGGCCGGTTTGCGAGCAAATGTTGGATCGCCGTAGTTTTTCCCACACCAAGGAATCCGGTAATTACATTGGTCGGGACTTTTTGAATCAATTCAGGTGTCGGCACAGGTAGGGCTCCGTTGGGCACAATCGGCGCAAAGGCAGTCAAGCTCTAACTGAGAGGACTGCAATTGGAAACCGGCCTCTTTTACCGTATCGCGAAGGGCGGTGATGAGGTCGGACTTGATGGCGATCTCACTCACTTTATTGCAGCTACAACAGATTAGAAATTGAGGTGTTCCGTGATGGTGACTGCAGTTGATATGGGCACAGGCAAGAAATTTGTTTTCGGAATTGAGCTTGTGGGCGAGATTTTCGTTCGCCAGGAAATCCAGCATGCGGTAGACCGACATTGCGGGTATGGGTTCACCGTAATCCTGACTGTATTGATCCACTATATCGTAAGCCGACAAAGGCTTTTGTGATCGCAGCAGTACCGCGAGCACATTTTTACGTTTTGCAGTCAGGCGGGCCCCCGATACCCGGCAAGCAGCTTCGGCAGCGCTCAAGGTTCGGTTGATCTGAGTAGGGTTCATCGGCTATTTCATTTGGAGCTTAGGGCTTTTTGCGGTAAGAGTGGCTGCCCCCTGCTTGGTGGCTGTCAGCCACTGCGCATTGATTGTATGAATTTCACGAAAACGCGAAAACAATACAACGTTGATAGTATCCAGTGCGGCTACATTATCGCACCGATAATGGTAAGCCGCGCGAAAGTTTGCATGTGTAGAGTGAATTTCATGCGCATCGGAATGATCCGTGTGGCCGGTATGGTGGGCGTGATGTTGGCCTGCATCTGTGTGTGGCGGCTTGACTTCTGCACTCTGCAACTGGCACTCAGTGCCTTCGAACTGCAATAGCTGGTTTGGTGCGGCAAGCTCTCCAGAAGCCACTGCCAGCGCCTGCTCTTGTTTCTGATTTTGCGGCACATGCTCAAACCCGACCAGGTTGGCGCCGGGAGATTCAAATTCAATATGAAGCTCGTTACCGTTCACAGCTATAGCGAGTTGCGCTTCGCCATGTACATGGGCGTCCTGTTGTGCACTAGCCACTATTGCCACCAATGCAAGAGGTAGAAGGAACAACTTTGGTTGATTGGTCACGGTAAAGAACCTCACGGTGATAATGCCCTGTGTGGACCCGGAAAGTATCCGGGCAGTACAGACAGACCTATAGGTATGAACACTGAGTTAAGAATACTTGCACCATGCTTATGTTACACCATATCATCTGGTGACAAGTATAAGCAACAGCAGTGACGCTCACCCCTATGCCACAAATCTCCGAAGACGAACTTTTGGAAATGCCTGCGGAAGAGTACATGAATGACCAGCAGCTGGCGTTCTTCAGGCATCGATTGCAGTTACTTAAAGAGGAAACCCGCGCTGAAATTGATAGTGCCCGCGAGGCCATCGCTACCGCAGATCTGCATGCAGCGGATGAGCTCGATCGCGCGGTAGCGGAAGAGGAAAACCGTCAGTGCCTGCGGTTCACGGAGCGAAAATACCTTTTACTGCGCAAAATTCAGCGCTCTCTGGATAAAATCGATGACGGCAGTTATGGCTATTGTGAGGTCAGCGGCGACCCGATCGGGCTGAAAAGACTACTGCTGCGCCCCACGGCCGAGCTCTCCTTTGAGGAGAAATCCCGCCAGGAACAACAGGAGCGCAATTTCCGCAAACAGCGGTAAAATGCGGTCGCAGCTCATTACAGCCGCGACCCTGTGGGAATGCCGTTACGCCCATCAGTATCGTCTGTCGGTACCGCTTTCTATCGTTCCGGCCGTCGCGTCAGCGGCGCTTGGCCTGCTGGAGCAACTCAGCCAGCTCTGTGACATTGTCCACCACATAATCCGGTGCCGCAGCCAGTGGGTAGAGTGCCTTACCAGGGCGTGCGATAAAGGCGGTCTGCATGCCCGCAGCCTTCGCGCCAGCCACATCCCATCCGTGTGCAGCCACCATCAGCGCTTCGTCTGGCTGTACACCCAGCTGTGCCAATGCCCAGCGGTAAGCTCGTAAATCGGGCTTATAGATCTGGATATCTTCAATGCTGTAACGTGCCTGGAAAAAATGCGTCAAGCCGGCATTTTCAAACTGGGTCTTGACGCCGTTGTTGGAAGAATTTGTCAGGCTGACGAGTTTGAACCCCTGTTTATTCAAGGACTTCAGCCCCGGGACCACATCCGGATGGGGTGGCAGACTGAGCAGCGGTGTGACGATTGCGGTCTTCGCCTCCCCTTCCGAGAGCTCGATGCCATTATTTTTGGCGACCATCATCAGAGAGGCCACCCCAATCTTACCGAAGTCGTGATAATCACCGGTCACTGTGGTAACCAGCGAATTATGCAGCATGGTGGAAAACCACAGTGGCAGCAGCTCTGCTCGATTCTCCAGTGCCTTACCGACCGACGCGCGCATGGACTCCAGGTCCAGTAGTGTCTCGTTCACATCAAAGACGATGACTTTCGGCAGCTTCTTCGCTGCAGTGGATGGTTTATCCATACCTGAAACCTCCTGTGCGATAGCGGATGCTGAAAAAATCACGAGCGTTACAATGGCAATCTTCTGTATTAATCGATAAATTTTCATAACGGTTACATTATTTGCTGTATTTGGTTTGACGCCGACGCTGGAGAAATCCTGCGGCGCCGTTTCGAATTAAATCCGTGTCGAGGGTTAAGCTTGATCACAGAGAGAGCGCCCAATCGGGCAGAATACCCAGTGCAAACGCCTCCAGTACTTTGTCCAGTCCCGTCAGCACCATTAGTCCAAGAACGAGTAGCAGTGCCCCCAGTATCTTTTTGCCACGGCCGGCATTGGTCATGATGTTCCCACGCCAGCGGTCCAACAGCTTGCCTGACACGTATGCGGCTGCCAGTAGCGCGGCCGCCGTGCCAATGCCAAAGGCGAACATGACCACGAACGCTAAGGGGATCTGTTGACCGACCGATGCAAGAGCGATGGCCGCGCCTAGCGTGGGCCCCACGCAGGGTAGCCATACCAGGCCCAATAGCGCCCCCACCAGAAACTGTCCCCCAGCACTCGTGTGGTCGCCACCGCCACTATTGCCGAAACGTCCGGTCAAGCGGGACAGTTGTCCGCTCAACCAATTCCCCAATTGCGGAAACAGTAGGGTCAGCGCCACCAGGATCAGCAGTACCGCAGCAAAGTTACGGTAGGCGACAGGATCCAGGCCAAGATTAATGAGGAGGAGCGTCAACACGGTGCCGGCCACGGCGAAGGCGGTTGCGAGCCCGAGCGCCATAAAAATGGGGCCAGTGCGGCCACCACTGGCTGCGGAGGTCATGACGACCGGGACCAGTGGCCACACGCATGGGGACAGAATGCCGACAATGCCGGCGATCAACGCCAAGGGTATGGCGGCCAGCTCAAGTCCCATCACATGTCGCCTTGTGCAGCGGCAATCGCCTTATCCAGCTCTCGAGCAATGACCTCAGGACGGGTCTCCGCCACACTGAACCATGTCTGCTCTTCGCCGGCAAAGAGAACCAGTGTGGACTGGCGCGGTGCGCGAAAATGGCGTACCCACTCCTTGTCTTGGTCGAAATCCACCACCAGTACATGAAACTGCTTATCGGGATTCTGCGCACGATATTGCTCCAGCACTTCCTGCTGCTTCGCGCAGGTTGGGCACCATTCGGCAAAAACATCCACCAGGACCACCTCTCCGGCGGCCTTCAAGGCCTTGAAGCGGGCCTCATCAAAAGGCTCCTTTTGCTGCCCCAGTGCGCTTGTGGCCAAACCGAGCGCCAGGATAGTGATCAGACTGAGCTTTTTTATTACGTTGTGCATTCTCGTGATTCCTTTTGGATGGTTGTAAAGCAGAGCTACGATCTACTCTAACCATATTTGAGCGAACGCTCAACAAAAGGTTTCACGAGGTTCTATCCACTCACCGCGCCTGAAAATCGTTTCGTCGCCATGAGGCAGCTGTATTGCGGCGGTGACCCGAGTGAGTTGCCATGACCGGAAAGTCGAATTTTTTAGTGCCGTTTATTTTTAGTGCACTTCTGTGTTTCCGCATTCTTTCACCCAGCGCCTTCAGCTCTTCCGATTCAACCGTCCCGCAATCCACCAGTAAGATCAAACAGACTAATTGAATGTATCTCCGACTCGAACGTTACCTAGAGTCATTCAGAGCGACTCGGTGCCAGAATTTTCACTTAAGGACCGACCCGGTCGCACCACCACCACTACAATTGCTACCGCATCACCGATCATAGACAACACGGTGAAATTCATAATTTTTTATCGATACAAGGATGTAACAATGAGCTTTACATATAAGCGACTGGATAAAGATGATGTCACACTGCTTCTTGTGGACCATCAAGCGGGTTTGCTGTCGTTGGTTCGCGATTTTTCACCCGACGACTTCAAAAACAATGTGCTGGCACTGGCTGATATTGCCAGGTTTTTCAATATTCCGACCATTTTGACCACCAGTTTTGAAGACGGACCCAACGGTCCAATGGTCCCAGAGCTCAAAGAGGCCTTTCCCGATGCGCCCTACTTTGCCCGGCCGGGCCAGATTAATGCCTGGGACAACGAAGACTTTGTGGCGGCAGTGAAAGCGACCGGGAAAAAACAGCTACTCATTGCCGGTGTGGTTACCGACGTATGCGTGGCGTTTCCGACGCTCTCGGCGATTGAAGAAGGTTACGACGTGTTTGTGGTGACAGATGCATCAGGAACGTTCAATAGCGTTACCCGAGACGCGGCCTGGAGCCGCATGCAGCAGGCTGGCGCGCAGTTGATGAACTGGTTTAGTGTGGCTGGTGAGCTGCATCGCGACTGGCGCAACGATATCGAGGGTTTTGGCGGTGTGCTGGCCAGTCACCTCCCCCACTATGCAAACCTCATGCAGAGCTTCTCTTCCCAGCAGAAGTGAAATTTATTGCTTGGGCGCTTGACCGGCCCGTGTTGATTCCAGCTGGCGGCATAACATTTCCATTCCATCCAGAATGCGAAAGGTATGTCGCTGGATGATATCGGGGGGGACGTGGTAAAGGTTGCCATTTTTGACCGCGCTCAAGCCCGGGTATGCTTTCCAGTCATTTAGCCAGTCCGGGCGTGCATCGCCCATACCACTGGCGATAATCACATCCGGATCCCGCTTCAGCACCGATTCGATACTGATTTTGGGCGCCAGCACGACGGCATCGGCAAAGACATTACGACCGCCGCAGGCTTCGATCACATCGCTGATCAGGTGGTCACCATTCAGCGTCTGCAATGGGTCGTTCCAGACCTGATACAACACGCTGACCTCTGCCTGCGTTTTGTGAGCCTGCCTCAAAGCATGCAGGCGATCTAGCCATTGTGTCGCCGCCCGATCCGCGATTTCTCCGGTACCTGTCAATTTTCCAAACAGGCGAATGTTGCGCGGAATATCCTCCAGCGTGCGGGATTCGGTGACGAACACATTGAAGCCAAGATCCCGTAGCTTCTGAATCATTTCATCACCGTTTCCAGAGCCCCAGGCAACAATGAGGTCCGGCTTGAGTACCAGCAGCGTTTCATAGTTGATGGATTTGTAATTGCCGACTTGTGGTAACTGTCGTGCCGCCGCGGGGAAATCGCTGTGACTTATTACGCCGATTAGCCGGTCGCCCGCCCCGGCGCTGTAAAGGTTTTCTACGATGTGCGGTGCCAATGCCACGATACGTTGCGCGGGTTGGGGAAGCGCCAGCCAATGACCGCGCGCATCCAGGACTCGCACTGGCTGCCCGGCAATCGTGGTGGAGGTACACAGGGTCAATAGGAGTCCGATGGTGCGCACCAGCCCTGAAGCGAGCGAAAATCTGTTTCGCTTGGTGGGTTTGTTTAGCTTATTGGACATGGGACCGACTCGAAACGTTATTCATTTGCTAAAACCAGCGGCTTACCGGTGATTGGATGCGTCACTACGGTTACCCCGTAGCCATACAGCTTCGATAGGATCGCGGCGGTAAGCACCGCTTCTCCGTTCCCATACGCCATGCAGCGCCCCTCTTTTAGCGCGAGGATACGGTCACTGTAGCCACTGGCGAGAGCGAGGTCGTGCACCGTCATTATTACCGCTACGCCGCGACGGGCGAATGCTCGGACCGCTTTCATCATTTCGTACTGGTGAGCGATATCCAGGCTGCTCGCCGGTTCATCGAGCAGTAACAACCGGTCCCCAACCTCTTCCGCGCACCAGATTTGCGCCATAACACGGGCCAGTTGCAGGCGTTGCTGTTCACCGCCGGAAAGTGACGGATACAGCCGGCCAGCCAGATGCGTGACATCGAGGGCCGCCATGGCTTCCATACAGATTTCCTGGTCGCGGGCGATACCGGTGGCGTGGGGATTTCGGCTGAGTGCGACCAGTTCGAGACCGGTAAATGCGAAAGACAACGGGTTGTGCTGGGGTAATACCGCAAGCTGGCTGGCCCGCGCCCTTGGCGAAAGGCGTTCAATGCTTGCGCCTTTAAAGTGGACCTGTCCATGTGCCAGCTGCGCTTCACCACAAATTGCCCGTAACAAGGTGGACTTGCCCGCGCCATTTGGGCCTATCACGCACACCAGTTCTCCGGCATTGATATCCAGGTCGACACCGCTGACCAGTTCCCGCTGGTCTGCACAGACCGTGACATTTTCTGCATGCAACAGGGCCATCAGAGCGACTCCCGGCTTTTGCGAAGCAGTGACACAAAGAACGGGACTCCGATAAGCGCCGTTATCAGACCGACTGGAATTTCCACTGGCGCGATGATGGAGCGCGCGAGGGTATCGGATATGAGCAACAGGCTCGCACCGGCAAGGGCGGAAAGTGGCAGCAGTTGCCTGTGATCCGGCCCTACCCACAAACGCACCATATGCGGGACCACCAGGCCGACAAATGCGATGCTGCCGGCAACCGCCACCGAGGTGCCGACACCGGCCGCAGCGAGCACAATCAACCAGGTTTTGGTTTGCTCCACATCCACTCCGAGGTGCCGCGCCTGGGATTCTCCCAGTAACAGCACATTGAGAGACGCGCCGAAACGCACCATGGTGGCAACCAGCCCGCAAAGAATCAGCAACATCAGGAATGCGCGGGGATAACTGGCTGCGTCCAGACCGCCCATGCGCCACAGGCTGATACGGCGCAGCATTTCATTATCGGCAAAATACTCCATCAGCCCGGTAAGGCTGGCAGAAAACGCGGTAACCGCGATCCCCATCAATAGCATGGTGGCTACCGAGGTGCCGGTTACTCCTTTGGCAACGTGATAGACCAGCGCCACGGCCACCAGCCCACCGCAGAATGCGGCAACGGACACTACCGGTAAACTTCCAAACGCCGATGCCACTTGCGCGCCCAGAAGAATCGCCAGGCTCGCGCCGAAGGACGCACCCGCGGTGACGCCGATCAGTGATGGATCCGCCAGGGGGTTTCTAAAAAGCCCCTGCAACATGGCGCCGCAGATGGCCAGCACCGCGCCCACTGCGGCCGCGAGTAAGGCGCGCGGCAGGCGGATTGCCTGGACAATATCCGATGCCAGCCCTGCTTCACCAAACCCCGTCAGCGCACCGATTACCTGTGCAAATGACAGGGAAACAGCACCAATTGCCAGGGCAGTTATAAAACTCAACCCGAGCAAGCCGGGCAGAAACCACCAGGCGAATTTGAGACTGCGACGGCGAGCGAGGGTCATCGGGGCCCCTCAAATTGCGCAAGCCAATCGCGATTCATATGTTCGCCGATCGTGTCCGCAAGCCGGTTCAGTTGTTGCTCCCGGTGCGCGTGTACATCGAGTGCAGCGGCGGTTTGGAGCCCGGCCCAGTTCAGCAGCGCCTGCTGTGCGGACGGGGTGTCAAACAGCCCATGGATATAAGTTGCCAGGATCTGGCCATCGGGACTGACTGCACCATCGGGACGGCGCTCACCATTTTCTGAAATCAAGTGTGCAGCTGGCCGCTCCAGCGCCGGCCCTGCCGTGATTCCGCAGTGAATCTCGTAGCCTTGCAGCGACACTTCAGAATTGGAGCCGTCGATGGAGATAAGTCCACTGACGTTTTTCAGTGCCTTTTCCGGCATCAAGGTGGTTGCGAATTCCAGATAGCCCAAACCCGCTTCGCTACCCGGCTCCGCTTCAATACCATCGGGATCACGCACCACCGTGCCGAGCATCTGCAGCCCACCGCAAATACCGAGTAACTTGCCTCCGTAGCGGAGATGCCTGTCCAGCTGCTGTGGCCAGTTGTTTTCCTTCAGGTGCGCCAGATCGGCGCGCACATTTTTACTGCCGGGAAGAATGATCAGATCGCAGGCGGGAACCGGCTCGCGGACGCTGACAAATTCGAGGTCCACATCCGGGTGCAATCGCAATGCATCGAAATCTGTATGGTTGCTGATGCGCGGTAACACAGGCACGACAACTTTCAGTTTGCCGGAGGTACTCACCTGCTGCGTGCTGATGGCGTCTTCCGCATCGAGATAGAGGTCGTGCAGATAGGGCAATACACCGAGCACCGGTTTGCCGGTGTAGTCTTCCAGCCAATCAAGACCGGACTCCAATAGCTTGATATCACCGCGAAACCGGTTGATCACAAAGCCAATAACCCGGTTGCGTTCGGACTCGGAGAGTAATTCGAGGGTGCCGACGAGATGAGCAAAGACACCGCCTCGGTCGATATCGGCGATCAATATCACCGGGCAGTCGACCGCTTCGGCAAAGCCCATATTGGCAATATCATTTTCCCGCAGATTGATTTCCGCAGGGCTGCCAGCGCCTTCCACCAGTACCAGGTCGTACTGATTGTGCAGACGGTTGAACGAGTCCAGCACAGCAGCCTGTGCGGTGGATTTATATTGGTGGTAATCCAGCGCCTGCATATTACCGATTGCCCTGCCCTGAATAATCACCTGGGCACCGGTATCGGAGGCGGGTTTTAGCAGTACCGGATTCATATCCGTGTGGGGTTCGACATTGCATGCCAGAGCCTGCAGCGCCTGGGCGCGGCCTATTTCACCACCATCGGCGGTCACCGCACTGTTCAGAGCCATATTTTGTGGTTTGTACGGCGCCGCGCGTACACCGCGCCGAACAAAGTAACGGCCGAGCGCCGCGACCAGGGTACTTTTACCGGCATCGGACGTGGTGCCCTGAACCATCAATACTGACATGGTGGTCCGCCCGCTAGAAGTCCACGCCTTTGCGGGCCTTGATCCCCGCTTTGAACGCGTGTTTGACATCTTTCACTTCGGAAACCGTATCCATCAAGGCCTGAAGTGCACTGCCGCCACCACGACCGGTGACAACCACACTCTGCTCCGGTGGTCGCTGTCCGATTGCATCCAGTACTTTCTGCTCGTCCAGGTATTTGTAGGCGAGCATATAAGTCAGCTCATCGAGCACCACCAGATCGTAGCTGGCGTCTGTGAGCATGTTTACCGCTTCTACCCAGGTTTTTTCCGCTTCCGCCATATCGCCGGTGCGATCCTGGGTGTTCCAGGTAAACCCGGTGCCCATCTGGTACAGAGTGACCTGTGGGCACTGATGCTTGATATACAGCTCTTCACCGGAAAGTTGCGCGCCCTTGATAAACTGCACAACGCCCACTTTCTGGCCGTATCCAAGGGCGCGCATGACCATGCCGAAAGCCGAGCTGGACTTTCCCTTGCCATTGCCGGTCAGCAGAACCGCGACACCGCGCTCGGTGTCCGCCGCGGCGATATGGGAATCCACCTTGGCTTTCTGTTTCTGCATGGCCGCTTTGTGCCGTGCATTTTTCTTCTGCTGGTCGTCCGACATGGTCACCTCTTGGGTCTATAAACGGCAAATGCGGGTTTAAAAGCTGAATTCTACACCGGTATACGCCGCGGCACCGGCGGTGTTGTAGCTGGCCACCTCTACGTAGTCTTTATCGGTGAGGTTTTCACCGCGAACATATACGGTGGTGGCAGCGTTCAGCGCGTAACGTACGCTGGCGTCCAGCACCTGATAATCATCCATGCTGGAGCCGTCGATATCGACTCCGTCGGCACTGGAGCGCAGGTTCATTGCGACACTGAGTGCACTGGTGGGCTGATAGGTAAAGCCAAGGTTAGCCAGTTGCTTCGGGCGGCGCGGACGCGGGGTGTCAGCGACGGTTTCCGAGTCGGTGTAGGTATAGTTGGCGGAGAGCAGCAGGGTCTCGGTGACCTGAGCATCAGCAATCAGCTCCACACCGCGGGACTGGCTTTCGCCACCGCTTTGCAGGTAGCCGGTGTAACCAACCAGATCGAAGCCAATCTCGTTTTCAATGATCTGATCGAACAGCACGAACTCCAGGTGCAGTGCGTTCTCACCGAAGTATTCGATACCCAGATCGACACCGCGACTTTCCTCTGGCGTGAGTGCTGCTAGGCCAGGGTTGTTCTGCGAGCGGTTGTAGTCGATTTCAAACAGGCTCGGAGCACGGAAGCCGGTACCGTAACTGGCTTTCAGTTTGATCGCCCCGTTAGCAACCTGATCGATCAGGTAAGCGGTACTGGCCCGGAAACTGTTGTGGCTGCCGAAATCCGAGTTGTCGTCGTGGCGCAGACCGAGGGTAAAAAATAGCTGTTCAGCGTAATTGCCCTGGTATTCAGAATAAGCCGCCCACTGATCGCGGCTCATATCGCGCACCGAGTCTTCGCGGCGCTCAAGTCCATAGATAAGCGCCTGGTTGCCACTCAGGTCGACATTTCCATTCAGATTCAGCTTTTGGATATCGCCCTCGGTATCGTAGGAAACGATACCCGCGGTGTAACTGGTGCGATTCAGGTCGGCTCGGGAATAGGAAAGCTCCTGCTGGCCGCTTTCACCATTGCGAGCAAGGCTGACGCGGGCATTTTGCTGGCTAAACGCGTCGGAGCACACATCCTGCGTTACCGGCCAACCACAGCGGTCGTATTCACTGGAGGCATCCACATCGCGTACTACCGCGTCCAGGCGCCATTGCTCGGAGATATTCCAGCCGGCGCGGCCGTGCAGTGTCTCGTTGTTGTAGCCGTCATCGTCCTGCAGCTCGGTGTCGTTGACGCTGGTATTGAATCCGGCGGTGTGTGCCTTGGCGGCAGAGACGAAATAGTCTAGAGACTCGGTGCTCCCGCCGGCACTGGCGTTGTAGCGTCTTGAATCGAAGCTACCGCCTTCGGCGCTCACATCAATCTGGTGACCGCTTTCTTCACGGCGGGTGGAAATATCCAGGACACCGCCGGCATCCGCGCCGTAGAGCATGCCCTGTGGGCCGCGCAGCAGCTCAACACGGCCCAGGTCATTGGTGAGAATATGCTGGATATGGGCACCGCCCTGGGTACTGGTCGGATCGGAAATATCCACGCCATCAATACGCACCAGGGTACGGAAGCCATCCTCACCACGCACACGCAAGGTGGTTGCCTTACCCATGCCACCAGAGTTGGAAACAGAAACAGACGGAACACTGCGTAGAACATCCGCCAGCGAAGCGAAACCGCGTGCCTTGATATCAGTCTCATCCAACACAGAGACGGAAGTGGCCACCCGACGCAGTGGCTCGCCCTGACGGGCGCTGACGACGATGATGGTTTCCAGGTCGGGAACCGCACCTTCAGTCACAGATTGGGTATCGGTGGTATTGGCAAACGCCGGTACGCTGGCAGCCGATGCAACGGCCCAGCTCAATAGAATCTTATTCAAGGTTCAACCCCTAAGGACAAATGCACATGGGATCGAGGGAGGAATAGCAATGCGGTGCGCGCACGCGCGGTAGGTCGTATTGCAGGATGGTAGCCCTCCGCTCCATCGTGATTCGATCAGAGGCCGGTATCGGGCTTACCGCTCACCTATTCAGGGACAGAGCAGATCACCGTTGCGGGGGCAGCGCCGGATTTCCGGACTTCCCGTTTAACCTTCTCAGCCGGTATTGAGCCTTGCTGGGCTCAGGGCAGAAGGCACCTCGTATCGCGGTGGCGAAATTAGGGGAATGGGTCCGGAAAGTCAAACTTTCCCGGTAACTGCCGCTACTTGGGCTGTAAGAAAAGCAGGAATAATCGACTCCAGCCAGTACACGGGCTTCCACAGGCTTCCGCTCACAAAACCTACATGCCCTCCCCGCTTGCTGATTGCCAGTGTGACCGAAGCACTGACGTCAGAATCGGTAGGAACCGCTTTCGGCGATACAAACGGGTCGTCGAGTGCGTGGATCAGGCAAGTAGGACGTGCAATGTTACTGAGGAGAGGCAAACTCGACGCCCGTGTGTAATAGTCATCGACCCCGGTGAAGCCGTGCAGGGGCGCGGTGAAGTGGTCATCAAAGTGACGGAAATTGCTGAATGCACGAGGGTGGTCTATTGGCGGCATCTTGCGAGCCAGCTCCAGGTCCCGCGTCTTACGCGTCAGACTCTTCTTGAGGCTGTCGAGCAGGTGCTTCTGATAGACCTTTGAAAACCCGGTATTCATCTGCTTGCTCGAAAGGTGCAAATCCAGCGGCGCAGAGACAGAGACCGCGGCAGTCAGTGGGCTTTTATCACCGTCTTCACCCAGCCATTTCAGCAGTACATTGCCGCCTAGGGAGTAGCCGACAGCCATGAGCGGCGTATTCGGGTAGTGCGCCGTGAGTCTACCGGCTAACCAGCGCGGGTCGTCACTATCCCCACTGTGGTAGGCCCGGGGCAACCGATTTGGAATACCGCCACAACCGCGAAAATGCATGACCGCAACCTGAAACCCGGCAGATATCAGCGCGGGTATCAGCCCTTGTATATACGGGGATTCCACCGAGCCTTCAAGACCATGTAGGATCAATACAATGGGGCGACCGGGGTCATCTTCGAGGCGCACCGGGGTGTGTAATGCAATACGATCCCCATCGGGTGTTTCCAGCCATTGTGCCTGAGTGCGCACCCAGGGTTTTGAGCGATGGAAAACCGGAAAAACGGTTTGCAGGTGGCAGTTTGTGAGTCCGATACCTGGGGTAAAGGGCTGTTGTAAATGCGGGTGATCCCTAGATACGGGCGAGGTAGACGTGGAAGAGTTCAAATTGCGCGCAGCCGTAACAAAACATAAGTAATGGCTGCAAAGGGTATCCCCTGTCGGACGGCGATTCCAGCCCGGCAGGGGTTCTTTCCCGGGTGATGCTAGCTGGCTTCCGGTGCAGTCACTTTTTCGTAGAAACGGTATTCACCGTTGGACTGAATGGCATAAACCACATACGGCTCAAAGTTCTTGCCCCGGAACATGCCAGGGCTGCCCTGCGGCATTCCGGGTACCGCTAGTCCGATACTCCCTTTAGGGGGATTTGCCAGGAACTGGCGAATCAGCCGCGCGGGTACGTGACCTTCAAAAACATATTGATTGTTCCATACGCCAGTATGGCAACCTTGCATACTCGGTGGGATTTTCCACTGCTGTTTGACACTGGCGGTATCCAGTCCATTCTCACTGGTTACGGCAAATGCATTGCCTTCCAGATGTTCGATCCAGTCATTGCAGCAAAGGCAGAAGGGTGATTTGTAAACGGTAATCTGATTGCCCCCGAAGGCCGCGGCATCCCCTGACCGTGTATCGCCAGTATTTGATGCGCATCCACTCAGTAAAGAAAAAAGGAACACGCACCACAATGTGGGCTTTACCGCTTCAAATAGACTAAACAGCTTCGGCATAGTAAATCGCATAATGTTGTTGGTGATCGGTCCAGTACTGCTGGGGCTGAAATCCGGTTGATCGCAACAACTCTTTCAATGCTGCCAGCGTATATTTATGGCTGTTTTCCGTGTGGATGGTCTCGCCTTCATCAAAATGAAACTGCCGGCCACATACCTCTACCGCTTGCGATTCGAGGCTGACAAGATGCATTTCCACCCGACGGCGCAGGCGGTGATAAAACGCCCGATGTGCAAAAGCGTCGAGATTGAAGGAACCATCCAGTTCACGGTTGATGCGGCGTAACAGGTTTTTATTGAATGCTTCGGTAACGTGACTACTGTCATGGTAGGCCCTTTCTAGTACCACGGAATCCTTCACCAGATCCGCGGCCAGTAGCAACCCATCACCCGGGCGCAACTGCTCTGCGAACAGGGACAAAAGCGCGAGGGCCTGTTCCGGAGTGAAGTTTCCGATAGTGGACCCGGGGAAAAATACGACTTTGCGCCCGGGAATTTCTGGAAGCTCCCGCCAGACACTATGACTGGTAAAATCCCCAACGACTGGTCGAATTGGCAGCTCCGGCGTACGGCGCTGTATACGTTGGCGTGCGGCCAGCAGAATTTCTGGAGAAATATCCAGAGGAAAGTATCCGGCAGGTGACAGCATTGCCCGCAGTAATGGCTCCGCTTTTTCACAGTTGCCCGCCCCAGGCTCAATCAGGGTGACTTGCGGGCCTATAGCCTCTGCCATTGCCTGGATTTCCCGAGCGAAAATGTCGGCTTCTGTGCGGGTCAGATAATAATCTTGCAGGGTGCATATCTCTTCAAAGAGACGCGACCCCACCTCGTCGTACAGATATTTACAAGGCAGGGTTTTCTGCGGTGCAGCCAGGCCGGCCAATACGTCCTGCTCAAATGCCTGAACTATGGCAATTCCCTGTGCCGCCATATTCATAGTCCATCTCCTGCCAGGCGGATTCCGGTAAATTGCCAGGCCTGGTGCGGGTAAAAGAAGTTCCGATAAGTGATTCGGATATGGTTGCGTGGTGTCACGCAGGAACCACCGCGCAATACCATCTGGTTACACATGAATTTACCGTTGTATTCACCAACCGCATCGCCACTGGCGCGGAAGCCGGGATAGGGTTGATAGGCGCTGGAGGTCCATTGCCAGACATTACCAAGAAATTGCGCGCCGTCCGGCGCACCATGGCCGAAAAGTTCCTCCTGCTCGCTCACCGGCCGGAAGTGTCCCGATTCCAGCATATTGGCGGTGCGCTGTGCATCTTTGTGGCAGTGTAGCCAGGCGGCGATTTCCCACTCGAACTCTGTGGGTAGTCGGTACCCTGACCAGCTGGCGAATGCATCGGCTTCGTAAAAATTTAAGTGGCAAGCCGGCGCATCCAGGTCAATTGGGCGCATCCCGCCCAGGGTGAAATGTAGCCATTCACCATCCTGTTCGTGCCAGTACAGCGGCGCGCGGCGGCCGGAACGGGTAATGTCCGCCCAACCATCCGAGAGCCAAAGCCGCGGTTCTCGATATCCGCCATCCTGCAGAAATTCGAGATACTCACGGTTGGTTACCAGTCGTGTGGCGATGCGAAAGGCGGGTTGAAATCGCTGATGGGCAGGACCTTCGTTGTCAAAAGCAAATTGTTGGCCGTCGCTGCCCAGGGTGTAATTGTCCTCAGGGATGCTCAGCCAATGCCGGTCGGCGATCTCCTCTTGGTCATCGCCTGCGAAAATATCTTCACGGTAGCTTGGACGTAGCGGATTGATCGACAGCGCGTGTTTGATATCGGTCAGCAGCAGCTCCTGATGCTGCTGTTCGTGGTTCAAACCGAGCACCAGCAGATTGGCCAGCTCTGCCGTGACCTCTTCCTCTGTCAACCAACGCTCGATCTCACAATCGATGAAATGGCGGTAGCTCTGTACCTGAAGCAGGCTGGGACGGGATAACAGGCCCCGCTGTGGCCGGAAAAACGGTGTGCCCAGAGAGTTGTAATAGGAATTGAAGAGGTGGTGAAAATCGCGATCGAACGGGTCGTAGTCAGGCGCATGCGGCTGAAGGATAAAAGTCTCAAAAAACCAACTGGTATGCGCCATATGCCACTTTCCGGGGCTGGCATCGGGCATGGACTGAAGTTGCAGGTCTTCAGCAGACAGCGGTTCCGTGAGCGCCTCCGTCTGTGCGCGCACGCGTTGATACTGGGACAAGAGTGCGACACGCTCATCGAGGCTTAGGTCGCGACCCTCGCTTTCGCTCCAATAAAGCGCGGAGTGACTATCGACTTCCGGCATTGTAATGGCGGGATCCAACTCTGAGGTCAGGTTCATTCCATGTCCTGAGAACTGCATTAGATGCTCTTGATCATACATCCATTGCGGTGGATTCCCATGTCGGAAGTCACTTTGGCGCAGCAATCGGCGCCACTTATTCCCGAAACAATACTACCCTGCCCCAATACGCAAAAAGGGCCGGCAGAGCCGACCCTTTCCAGTGGCGCTAAGCGCCGGTTCGCAGACTGCGTCCGTGCTCAGAAACGCACGGTAAAGTCTGCACCATACATGCGCGGCATAAAACGCCAGGCCGGGCTTGCACCAATGGCCGCACCGGTACCGCCATAGCCACCAGCAATCTCCTCGTCGGTTACGTTCTGAACCCACAGGGCTGCAGAGTAACGGTCCGAAGCGCTGTTCCAGCCTGCACGCAGGTTCATCAGCTGGTAGTCCGGAATGACACGGGCCGGGTCGCTGATGGAACCAACACGCTCGTCGGTCCAGTTGTAATCACCGCGCAGTACCACGTCACCGCCGGCCGCCAGTTCCCAGGTGTATTCAGCCATCAGGTTGAATTTGTTCTCCGGGGTGCCGACGCGAGGCTGGCCAACACGAGAATGCTCCTCTTCCGTTTCACCAATCGCTTCAATGATCTGGTAGCGGGTGTACTCGGTGTCGAGGAAAGAGTAGTTACCGGCGATAAACAGGCTATCGGTCGCTGCCCACTGAACTTCAAATTCTGCACCGCGACCTTCGGCATCCGCATTGCGCAGGTAGTAGTTCGGAATCGGCGCACCTACGAGATCCAGCTGCTGCAGGTTCTTGTAGTCGTACGCAAATACGGAGGCGTTGAAGCGCACGGCGTTGTCAAACAGGCTGCTCTTCAGACCAATTTCCAGGTTGGTGACACCTTCCTGATCAAACGACGGGTCGATACCTGGGGCGGCACTAAAGCTGTTGAAACCACCAGCTTTGAAACCGTCCGCCAGAGAGACGAAAGTCATCACGTCGTCATTCCAGCGGTAATCCAGAACGATACGGCCCGAGAGATCGCTCCAGGAGTCGCTCAGATCCTGACTCAGATCGGCAATACCATTGTTGTTGAATGCCATACCGAAGCGCTCGGCCGGAATACACGGTGGTGCTACGGCGTTATCGCAGGACGGCACCGCTGGTAGAGGCATCTGCATCATCACGCTGCCATCGGGAGCCATGATGTCAACCAGTCCCCCCGCAAGCGCGATTGGCAGCGTATTCTGGTAGGAGCTGACGATGGAGAAATCTTTCTCGTCGGCGGTGTAACGCGCACCGATGGTGAGATCCATCCTGTCGGTGAGGCTCCAGGTGGCGTCACCGTAAATGGCGGCGGAGCGGTAGTCTCCGGTGTTGAGTACCGACTCGTTCCATGGCGTGTCAGCCATTACCCACGGAGTGATGCCCGCCATCAGCTGCGCAGCCATCTGCTCGCGATTCAGCATACTGGCTGTGATACCGGCAGGCGCGCCCAGGCTGGTCAGTAGTGCGTCGGCCTGGCCGGACTGTACCATCAGGTCGTAGAGGAAGGTGGACACGGCCGCACCCTCAAGACCACCAGCAATCATGGCCTGACGCTGCTGATAAGCCATTTCTTCCACTTGGGTCGTGGTCAGGTCCAGGCCCAGTGCGTCCACCTGTGCCTTCACCCCTTCATACACTGCGAAAGATTCCAGAGAACCGGCGGTGAAGTAAGCATCGGTAGTGTGCTCCAGCTCTTCACGAGAGTAGGACGCACCCAGGGTCCACTTCAGGGTGTCGGTAGCGCCGTTCAGACGGAATTCCTGAGAGAACTGGGTCTGATCGTCGAAGTTGGCTGAGCCGAACATGTAGTCCGGGTTCGCGGTACCGTCTTCGTCCTGCTGCAGATGGGCTTCAAACCCACGGTAAGCAGTAATAGAAGTGAAAGTGAAGTTGTCGAAATCGTGTACCACCGACAGGGAGGTGCCCCAGGAGTCACGGTCTTCGATAGTTGGAGTATCCAGCGCGTAGTCACCGAACACATCAGTGCCGCCGGCCTCGGCCTGCAGCGATGGCACGATGGAGGTGCGCAATGCACTGCCCTGATCCATTACTCCGTATTCAGCACGCCACAGCACTTCGGTACTGGGAGTCGGCTCCCACAGCAGGGAGGCACGGTAGGTCTGGGTATCGATGTTCCCTACTTCGAAATCGTTCGCCAGGTTATCGGCGAAAGAGTCGCGGCGATTGGTGGATGCGGTAAAGCGGCCGTAGAGATTATCTGCGAGTTCGCTATTCAACAGCAGGTCAGAAGATACGCGACCGTAGTTACCGGCGGTGAGGTTCAGCTCTGCGGTATTTTCAGCTTGCGGCTTCTTGGAAATGATGTGAATGGCACCACCGGTGGCGTTTCGGCCAAACAGTGTGCCCTGCGGGCCTTTCAGTACTTCTACACGCTCAATGTCCGCCAGTGGAATCTCGGCGCCGGCGCCACGGCCGGTGTACACGCCATCGACATATACGGCTACAGCGGGGTCAGAGCCCACAGTGAAGTCGCCGGTCTCGATACCGCGCACGCTGTAGGTAGGCTGCAGAGGTGTGTCGTTGTTCATTTCCACACCCGGGGTGAATTTACCGAGGTCGGTAAGGTTTTTCACACCCATGGCCTTCATGCTGTCTCCGGTAAAAGCGGAGATGGCAATGGGCACGTCTTGCAGGTTTTCCGCGCGCTTCTGCGCGGTTACAACCACCTCTTCAATTTCTGCGGCGTAAGCAGCACTGCTCATGGCAGTGGTTACAGCAATGGCAGCGGAGAGAGTGGTCAGGGAAAAGGAACGGTTTTTTCCGGACTGATCGGCGTTGTACATCATCGCGTCCTCGCGTTTGTAGTTATATGAAAAGCGTGATGGAAATTGGTCGTTATTGATAGTTATGTTGGGCCATCTTACGTGTAGCTCGGTCCCAATAAAAGCTTGTTGTGACCTTTTTCTTGTGACTGGTCAGTTTTGCAGTATTTCAGAGTGGAATTTTGCGCCTACATGGCGCATAACGCTACAAAAAAGTGATAACCGTGACCGTATAGTGTCCTTCGGTAACCATTTAAGCGGCCTCGTATACTGATAGACTCACTGAAACAGCGGACCGCACCACTCTGTAATTGAGTGCCGGCTGTCCCAAAATAACAAAACCCAACCAACCTTCGAGAGACCTCGCGATGTTGACCCTATCCCCCTGGCCACGACGCCTGTTACGCAGTGCTGTTGCCGCTCTTGTCCTTTTGTTACTTGTTGTAGCGGCCACCTGGATCTGGCTGCGCCAGAGCCTGCCGATACTGGACGGCGTGCTGGACACCGGGGCGCTGTCCAACCCCGTGACCGTAGAGCGGGATTCACAGGGTATTCCTTTCATCCAGGCCGAGCACCGCACCGACTCCGCTTTCGCCCTCGGTTTTTTACATGCCCAGGAACGTTTCTTTCAGATGGACCTTCTGCGGCGCAATTCGGCAGGTGAACTGGCTGAACTGGTAGGTGAGGCCGCACTGCCCCATGATCGGGAAATCCGCGTTCATCAATTCCGCGAGCGTGCTGAGCGCAATGTGGCGGCAATGCCCGATGACCAGCAGCAGATCCTTATGCAGTATGCGGCGGGTGTGAACTTTGGCCTTGCGGAACTTGGGGCAGCTCCCTGGGAATACGCACTATTGCAGGCACAGCCCCGTGAGTGGGCCCCCGCCGATAGCCTGCTAACCATATTCAGCATGTACATGACACTGCAAAGTAATACCGGAAATTTTGAGCTCCGTGACAATGCTCTGGCGCAGTTGCTGCCAGAAGACCTCTATCATTTTTTTGTGCCCAAGGGGGGGATCTGGGACGCGCCACTGATTGGCGATGCCCGTGGCCCCCTGCCCTTGCCCCAGACCCATATCGCGTCGCTGGTGGAAGATGGAGAACCCATGGCTTACGAGCCGATGGAAAGTGAAGACATGATCTTCGGCAGCAATAATTGGGTCGTAGGTGGGGCGCTGACCGAGCATGGGGCGGCCATCGTGGCAGACGACATGCATCTGGCGATCACCGTGCCAAATATCTGGTATCGCGCAGGCTGGAATGTCCCTGGCACCGACTTCGAAATGCGCGGCGCCACCCTACCCGGCGGTCCGATCATCGTTGCCGGCAGTAATGGCAAAGTAGCCTGGGGTTTCACCAATACCACTGCCGACTGGGGTGATCTGATCCCCCTGGAAATTTCCCAGAACGGAGAAAAATATCGCACTCCGGAAGGCTGGCGGGCTTTTGATGTTGTTGACGAGCCCCTCGCCGTCAAAGGTGGCGTAACCGAAGTGCTCAAGGTGCGAAAAACCATCTGGGGACCGGTCGTCGGCGAGGATTACACGGGCAACCCACTCGCCTACCGATGGGTGGCTCACGACGTTCAAGGTGCCAACATGAATCTCCTTTTGATGGAGGTAGTCGAGACCACCCGAGAGGCTATGGACCTGGCGCCGGAACTCGGTATACCCCATCAAAACTTCGTACTGGGCGACAGCCTGGGTAATATCGGCTGGACCGTTGCTGGCCCCATCCCCCGTCGCGTCGGACTGGAAGGCAATCGTTCCGTCAGCTGGGCGGACGGCACCGCCTACTGGGATGGGTACCTGACACTGGCAGAGCAGCCGCACATATACAACCCGCCCTCTCATCGTATCTGGACGGCCAACTCGCGCACCATGGATGGCGAATATCTTCGTGTAATGGGTGACGGCGGCTACGCCCTCGGCGCTCGCCAACAGCAGATACGCGACAATCTATTCGCGAAAGAATCCTTCACCGAACAGGACCTCCTCGACATTCAGTTGGATGACCGCGCTGTATTCCTTGAGCGATGGCAGCAACATCTGGCGGCACTGCTGAAAGACAATGGGGGTTATGCGGATGTTCTTGAACAGGTAGAAAACTGGGGCGCCCGCGCCAGTGCGGACTCCGTGGGCTATCGCATCGTCCGCAACTTCCGCCTGCGCTTTATCGACCTGGCGACCGCACCGGTACTCACTTATATGAAGCGCTATGACGAAGGCTTTAAATTTGGTCGCGTAAACCGCCAGGTGGAATACCCGGCCTGGGAAATGCTTTCCGGCGAACCCGCACACCTGCTGAACCCGGAATACGAAAGCTGGCACGACCTGAAAATCGCCGCTCTGGATCTGGTTCTGGAAGAAATGGCTGAAGGCGGCCTGCCCTTATCCGAGCAAACCTGGGGCGTGCAAAATTCCGCTAAAATCCAGCACCCGCTGGCCCGTGCGGTCTCCGCTATAAACTGGTTCACCGCCATGCCCGCCGACCCGCTCCCCGGCGACTCCCATATGCCCCGTTTCCAGTCCGCGACCAATGGTGCTTCTGAGCGACTGGTTGTCGCACCGGGCCACGAAGAGCTGGGTATTTTCCATATGGCCACCGGCCAGAGCGCGCATCCGCTCTCTCCATTCTTTGGTAATGGTCACCGGGACTGGGTGGAAGGTAAGGCCTCTAGTTTTACTGAGAAATCCGCTGCCTACACACTGACTCTGCAGTGAGTGGACCCTAATTAATTTTGTGGCGGTGCTGCTACCGGGTACAAGCTTGCAAGACACGCCGTGAACCCATCCATGGGGGCTCTTCCGCGAGGTCCCTCTCGCGGAAGGTCTTGCAAGCTTGTACCCGGTATCAGCACCTTATCGTCGAATTCAGAGAAATTTCAGGCAGTTTCGTCGAGGATCGCAAAAGATAGAAAGGACGTGAAAAGTCCAAGGCCGAGGATAAACGGCAGCAATGGAAAGCAAATCATCAGCAAAGATGCGCCGATCCAGAGATTCTTCACCCAATTGCGTTTGATCTTGTAAGCGCGGGAATAGCGGCGCAGGTGGCTGTCGTCTTCGTCAGGCAGCGCGATTTCACTTTCTCGAGGCAGAAAACTGCGCACCAGAAGAGTGCAATAAAAGCAAAGCAACATCCACAGCATAAAACCACCATAGGCAAACATCCCTTTCAGTATAGATAGGGGTTTGCCAATGGTTAGTGGACTGGGTGCCTAAGCTGTAGCGCGCAGACAGAGAGCTTACTGGTACCAGCCGAGGCTCTCACGCAGCTTCACCACACCGCCGATGATCGTCAGCGCAGGCGCCTCCACTTGATGGGTCTCCGCCAGCGCCGGCAGGGTCTTGATTGTGCCGACAATCACCCGCTGATCCCGTGTCGTACCCTTCTCCACCAGCGCCGCTGGTGTATCCGCATCCATCCCGTTGGCAATCAACTTCTCGGAAATGGTGGGAAGACCCGTCAGACCCATATAGAACACCAGTGTCTGATTTTTGGTGATCAGCTCTTCCCAGGGCAATACCAGATCGCCCTGCTTCAGGTGGCCGGTGATAAACCGCACTGACTGCGCGTGATCCCGGTGGGTCAGAGGAATACCCGAATAAGCAGAACAGCCGATGGCGGCGGTAATACCGGGTACCACCTGAAACGGTACTTCCGCTTCCGCCAGCTTGTCGATTTCCTCACCGCCGCGGCCGAACACGAAGGGGTCACCACCTTTGAGCCGCAGAACCTTCTTGCCCTCTTTCGCCAGATCCACCAACAGCTGGTTGATGTCATCCTGGGGCACGGAATGGAACTGCTTCATTTTGCCCACGTAAATACGTTCTGCATCCCGGCGCACCAGTTCCAGTACCTCGGTAGAAACCAGTCGATCGTAGAGTACGACATCGGCCTGCTGCATCAGGCGCAGGGCACGGAAGGTCAGCAGGTCCGGATCACCGGGGCCGCCACCCACCAGGTAAACCTCACCGCTGGGCGCCGGTTTTTGTTCCCAGCGCTGCAATTCTTCCAGCACCGTCTGCTCGGCTTCCGCCTTGTGGCCACGCTCTATCTGGCCTACCACCGGACCATTGAACACCCAGTGCCAAAAATCTTTGCGCTGGGCTTCCGGCAATGCGATTTTGACCTTGTCGCGCAGGCGCCCGGCCAGTTCGGCGATGAGCCCCAGCCCGGGGGAAAGCAGTGTTTCGATTTGTGCGCGCAGCATGCGCGTGAGAACCGGTGCGGAGCCACCGCTGGAGATGCCGATGGCTACCGGTCCGCGTTCGACAATGGAGGGAAAGGTAAAGGTGCAGTGCTCTGGTGAGTCGACCACATTCACCGGCAGGCGATGTGCGCGGGCGTCGGCAGACACTTGGGCATTCACATCGCCATCGGCGGTGGCGGCAACCACCATTTCGGCGTTCTCAAGCAATTCCTTGCGATAAGTGCCAACGATGTATTCACCACCGCTGGCCATGACCAGCTGGCGCAACTCATCGGTAATATCCGGAGCCACCACCAGCAGGCGGGCCTCCGCCTTGTTGAGTAGCCGCGCTTTGCGCGTGGCGATGGAACCGCCCCCAACAATGAGACAGGGACGGTTTTTCAAATCAAAAGCGAGAGGCAGGTAACGCAAAGTCTTATTCCATACTGCTTAGCCGATCATGGTTGCGCCTTTCATATAGGGGCGCAGTACTTCCGGCACCTCGATACTACCATCGGCCTGTTGGTAGTTTTCCAGTACCGCGATCAGCGTACGGCCCACTGCAAGCCCGGATCCGTTCAGGGTGTGCAGCAGTTCTGGCTTGCCCGTTTCCGGGTTGCGCCAGCGGGCTTTCATACGCCGGGCCTGGAAGTCCCCCATCAGGGAGCAGGAAGAAATCTCACGGTATTTGTCCTGAGACGGAATCCACACTTCCAGGTCATAGGTTTTGGTTGCACCAAATCCCATATCGCCACCACACAGCACCACTTTGCGGTATGGCAGGTTCAGTTTCTGCAGAACATTTTCTGCGTGACTGGTGAGCTGTTCGAGCGTGTCCATGGACTGATCAGGGCGGGCGAAACAAACCAGTTCCACTTTTTCGAACTGGTGCTGCCTGATCATGCCGCGGGTATCGCGCCCGTGGGAGCCGGCTTCTGAGCGAAAGCAGTTGGTGTGGCTGACATATTTGTGCGGCAACTGATCGGCATCGACGATCTCATCGCGGTACAAATTGGTCAGCGGTACTTCTGCGGTAGGAATGAGGTAGAAACTACGCTCGTCCTCCAGTTTGAACAGATCTTCCGCAAACTTGGGCAGCTGGGAAGTTCCGTACAGGGAATCGCTATTTACTATTACCGGCACATTGGCTTCTGTATAGCCGTGCTCTTCTACGTGAAGATCTAGCATGAACTGTGCCAAAGCGCGGTGCAGTTTTGCTACCTGGCCTGTCATGACCGCGAAGCGGGAGCCGGTAATCTTGCTGGCTACTTCAAAGTCGAGGCCGCCCAGATTGCTGCCCAGGTCGACGTGATCGCGTACTTCGAAGTCGAAGCTGCGGGGTTCGCCCCACTTGGCGACCTCCACGTTATCGTCTTCGTCTTTGCCTTCCGGTACAGACGCGTCCGGTAGATTGGGTATTGCCAGCAGGATTTCATCCAACTGCTGCTGCAATTCTCCAAGGGCCTGCTTGGCTTCGTTCAACTGCCCACCCAGAGACTCCACCTCTTTCAACAGCGGCGCGATATCTTCGCCGGCGGCTTTTGCGCGGCCAATATTCTTCGACTTGGTATTGCGCTCGTTCTGCAGGGCTTCGGTGCGCACCTGCAGTTCCTTGCGCTGTTCTTCCAGTTGTTCCAGCTTTGCTGTGTCCAGCTGCACGCCGCGCTTGGCCAGGGCTGCAGCCACATCGTCGAGTTGGGTACGAATGAGTTTTGGGTCGAGCATGATTAATTGATTACCGCGTTACAGATATTTCATTCCCAGTGTGACGGCGGCTGCGGTCGCCCCCAGACACACCAGAAAGCTGACCGTCACATAGGCCAGCGCCGTTAAAGGCTGGCCATTGTGCCACAACAGCACAGTTTCCAGCGAGAAGGTCGAGAAGGTGGTGAGAGCCCCGAACAGACCGGTCATGATCAGCAGGCGCCACTCGTGACCGAGCGCACCTCGCTCGACGATCATCACGTAGGCGAAGCCGATCAGCAGTGAACCGAGCACATTGACAATCAAGGTGCCCAGGGGAAAACGGTGTTCAAACACCGGGTAGCTCCACAGGCCGATCAGGTGACGCATGATCGCGCCCACCGCGCCACCCAGGGCAATTGCAATCCACTGCATTGGATCAGGTCCTTTTGTTCTTATCGGGGTCTATTCAAGGGCCGATTCGGGTCGTGACACACGCCCGTTGAGACGAAGGGCGATTCTAGCGCTTTTCCCGCTCCGGGTATCGTTGCCGGCCGCTGCTTCGGTTGAGTTCCCTTAACTTTTCCATCTTTTCACTGATCTTCAGCTCAAGCCCCCTTGGCACCGGGTCGTAATATCGCCGACTGGCGATGGCCTCAGGGAAGTAGTTCTCCCCTGCCGCGAAACCGTCCGGTTCGTCGTGGGCGTAGCGGTAGTCGGCGCCATGGGCCATTTCCTTCGCCAGCCTGGTAGGCGCATTGCGCAAATGTACCGGCACTTCGTAGCTTGGCTCGCGACGAATATCGGCTAACACACGTTTGTACGCGCTGTATACCGCGTTACTTTTTGCAGCGACGGCGAGATAGGTGATGGCCTGAGCGATGGCCAACTCCCCTTCCGGGCTACCGAGGCGTTCCTGGACATCCCAGGCATTCAGGGCTATCTCGAGGGCGCGGGGGTCGGCGTTCCCAATATCCTCGCTCGCCATACGTACCGCGCGACGGGCGATATACATTGGGTCGCAACCGCCATCCACCATGCGCGCAAACCAGTAGAGCGCTGCATCCGGGTCGGACCCTCGCACCGACTTGTGCAACGCTGAGATCTGGTCGTAGAAAAAATCCCCGCCCTTATCAAAACGGCGCACGTCTGCGGTCAGCACTTCCGCCAGAACATCCTCATCAATCACCTGCCGGCTGCCCTCTTCTCGCGACAGATCGCAGGCAATTTCCAGCAGGTTCAGTGCGCTGCGTGCGTCGCCGTCTGCACTCAGGGTGATTTTGTTCAGGATCTCATCGGATATCGCGATGTTCCGGCTGCTAAGCTCTTCATCTTCTGTAAGCGCGCGTCGCAACATCCCCGCGAGCTCATCCTCGCTCAGGCTGCGCAGCAGATAGACTCGGCAGCGGGATAACAAAGCGTTATTCAGCTCGAACGCCGGGTTTTCGGTGGTGGCGCCGACAAAGGTTACGGTGCCCTCTTCCACGTACGGAAGAAAGGCGTCCTGCTGGGATTTATTGAAGCGATGCACCTCATCCACAAACAGGATCGTGCCTCGGCCGCTCTGGGCAGCATGCTGTTCAGCCTCCGCCACTGCCTGACGGATCTCCTTCACCCCGGCCAGCACGGCGGAAAGCGTCGCAAAACGCGCATCGCACTCCTGGGCGAGCAGTCGTGCGAAGGTGGTCTTACCGACACCGGGTGGCCCCCAGAGCACCATAGAATGCAGCTGGCCGCGCTCCACCGCCTCACGCAGCGGCTTACCCGGACCCAATAAATGCGTCTGGCCCACATAGTGGGCCAGAGTGTCGGGCCGCATACGTGCGGCCAGGGGCTGATGCCGGCGCGGTGACCGGAATAAATCATTCATCGCGAATAACGTCGGTACCCTTTGGGGGTTTGAAGTTAAAGATGCCGGATGACAGTTTTGGGTTGGCTTTGAGACCATTAAAGCGGATATCGGTAGTCTGCCCCATGCCATCTCGCACGGTCATTGCCGAAGGCAGGCCCTTGCCGTCGAAACGGATCACCATAGATTTAAACGGTGCCGATGCCCGCTTTGGGGTCAGATAGTAAGCGCCCTTTTTGTTTTCGACATTGAACGAGCCCCGGATCTCTTCAACCTTGCCGCCCAGCAAAAGCGCCGGGGTTTCTTTCATGCGGCTGTCTACCGGGCGGATCGTTACCTGCTCCAGATCCGGGTCGTACAGCCAGAGCTTCTTGTTGTTGGTGACAAGAAGCTGCGGGAAGGGCTCGCCGGTCTGCCAGCGCAGGCGGCCCGGCCGCTGAACGGAAAAATTGCCACTACTCTTCTGCAGAGTTTTACCCTTCTGGTCTTTCAGGGTCTGACTGAAATTGCCGGAGATGGCTCCCAGGGGCTGCAGCAGGCGGCTAAGCTCTTCGCTGGCGTCGGCGCTTGCCTTAGCCGTACCAAAGGTGCAGCCCAGTGCGATCAGGAAAATGCTCAGTGTGCGTTTCATTCGATGCCTTCCAGTTTGCTGATCTGTCCCTAAAGCCTAGTCGGACCCGGGTGAACCCGGCCTGAACCTGCAGAAAATCTATATTGCGCTCAGTGGTGTGCCATCAGGGCGGTGGCGGCGCCAGTACCTCGCGGTTACCGTTGGCTTGTTGCGGCGACACAACCCCAGCCGCCTCCATGGTCTCGATCATGCGGGCGGCGCGATTGTAGCCGATGCGCAATTGGCGCTGAACCGAAGAAATGGACGCCTTCCTGGATTTGGTCACAAAAGCCACAGCTTCGTCATAGAGGGCGTCCGCCTCCGGATCCTCGTCCCCTCCCTCTGTCGCCATTCCCGGCACGGGAATGCTGTTGTTGGAGTCATCAACAATGCCGTCAATATACTCAGGCTCACCACGGCGGCACCAGTCTGCTACAACCTGGTGCACTTCATGGTCATCGACAAAGGCACCGTGCACCCTTATGGGCACTGCGGTGCCCGGCGGCAGATATAGCATATCCCCGTGACCAAGGAGCTGCTCAGCACCCCCTTGGTCCAAAATGGTGCGCGAGTCAACTTTGGAAGAAACCTGGAACGCCATACGCGTGGGTACGTTCGCCTTGATCAGACCGGTAATCACATCCACCGATGGACGCTGGGTTGCCAGCAAAAGGTGGATGCCGGCCGCCCGTGCTTTCTGGGCAATCCGTGCGATCAGCTGCTCAACCTTCTTACCGACGATCATCATCATGTCGGCAAATTCATCGATCACAACCACGATCGCCGGCAGCGGCTTGAGGTGTGGACGGGTCTGCTCCGCCTCCGGGACGCTGGACATCGGGTCTGGCTGCCAGGTCGGATCTTCCAGTGGCTCACCTTTGGCTGCCGCTTCCTTTACTTTGCGATTGAAGCCGGCGAGGTTGCGCACGCCCATTGCGGCCATCAGCTTGTAGCGCCGCTCCATTTCACCCACACACCAGCGCAGACCATTGGCTGCGTCGTTCATATCGGTTATTACCGGCGTCAGCAGGTGCGGGATTCCCTCGTAGACCGAGAGCTCGAGCATTTTCGGATCCACCAGGATCAGGCGAACCTCATCGGGTGTGGATTTGTACAGGAGGCTCAGCAGCATCACATTGATGCCCACAGACTTACCGGACCCGGTGGTACCGGCCACCAGTAGATGTGGCATCTTGGCCAGGTCCGCAACCACCGGCTGCCCGGCGATATCGTGCCCAAGGGCCAAAGTCAGTGCGGAACTGGATTTTTCATAGACCTCGGCGCCGAGTACTTCGGTTAGGCGCACCATCTGACGGTTTTCATTGGGGATTTCGATACCCACCACCGATTTTCCCGGAATCACCTCGACAACCCGCACACTGATTACCGCCAGGGAGCGCGCCAGGTCTTTCGCGAGGTTGGTAATTCGGCTGACTTTTACCCCTGGCGCAGGCTGAATCTCAAAGCGGGTTACCACTGGCCCAGGCAGTACGGAGACGACCTCTGCGACCACGCCAAAATCTTTGAGCTTCAGCTCCAGCAGTCGGGAAAGTGCCTCCAGCGCCTCGCGGCTAAAGCCGGCCTTTTTGTTGTCATCAGCCGGGTCCAGTAAAGAGAGTGCCGGTAAGGTTCCGGTGACCGGCCCTTTGAAGAGCTCGCCCTGCTTTTCTTTTACTGCCCGTGGGCTCGGTTTGGGGGGGGGTGCCGAAGGGGCAATCTGTGGCGGCTGGCGCTTTGCGGTCCGCTGTTTTTCTTCTTCTACAGCCGCTTTGCGCACCACGATAGCTTCACGGGCTACCCGCTGCTCCTCGCGCGCTTTCTTTGCTCGAGCCAACCGATTGCCCAGCCAATTGAATACAAACAGGACACTTCGGCCGATATCTTCGAAAAGCTGGAGCCAGGACATTCCGGTAAATACGGTGACCCCTATAGCAAAGGTGGCCAATAACAGAATGGTACCGCCCACGTAGCCGAGCCCGTGTTCCAGGGCAGAGGAAACCGCAGCACCAATAATTCCCCCATTGGAAAACGGTAATGGCTGCGCGGATTCGGTGAAACACAGGGTGGCTATACCGGCGCCGGCCACAAGCAGCAGTAGTAGGCCGGCTACCCGCAGTGCGAACAGCGGGCCGTGAAAACGCGCATTCCTGTCACGTAGAATCCGGTATGCCCGCCAGCCGATCAGCACGGGAAATAGGTAGGCCATCCAACCCAATAGTGACAGGCAGACATCGGCGAGCCAGGCACCGGTTGGTCCGATGGCGTTCGAGATATCGCGGCCACTACCAGTATGAGACCAGCCGGGGTCCTGCGGGCTATAACTCAACAGGCTGATGCCGACAAGTAAGGCGCCCGCCAGCAATGTAATCAGGGCGCCCTCGCGCACGATGCGCGCTATCAGGGATTCCGGAATTTCGGCCCCGGATTCGGTTTCACTCTCAGCCTTCAATGGCCACCTCGGCTATTTCTTTCTTCATGAAGGGCGCGCTGAGCGCTGCTCTTCAGGGTATCTGGAGGTCTGTGTACTACAGGCGTGCGGTAAATGCTACCGTGAAGCAACTTGATAAATCACTTTAAGTTATTATTTTAACTTAAAAAACAATAACTTATGTGACATACCTCCAGTACTCTTAATGTCCCGCGCAACACCATCCCGGAGGAAGGATGCCGTGGCAATACGGTCAGCCTATAAAGAGGTGCAATGATATAAATTAGATCAAACTATTTGGTCAGCATGGCGCCATCCCCTATCATTGCCCGCGAAATTAAGCGGGTACCGTTACAAGCGACCGCTTCCCCTCACCGATACTGGAACAATGGGTTCCAGGCGGCTGCAAAAGGGCTTGCTACACGGCGCCGTAGCAATACAAATTCCAATTCCGAAAACTGAAGTACAGTGAGTTCTGATATGAGCAATCATCACCGCCTGATCATTCTCGGTTCTGGCCCGGCTGGGTATACCGCCGCGATCTATGCAGCACGTGCCAACCTGAACCCGGTGGTGATCACCGGTATGCAGCAAGGTGGTCAGCTGACCACTACCACGGAAGTTGAGAACTGGCCGGGCGGCGTGCACGATCTGCAGGGCCCAGACCTTATGGTTCAGATGCAGCAGCACGCCGAGCGTTTCGACACCAATATCATTTTCGATCACATCCACGAAGTGGACCTGAAACAGCGCCCGTTTACCCTGAAGGGTAACGAGACCTATACCTGTGACGCCCTGATTATCTCCACCGGCGCCTCCGCCCAGTACCTGGGCCTGCCCTCAGAAGAAGCATTCCAGGGACGCGGTGTGAGCGCCTGTGCCACTTGTGATGGATTTTTCTATCGCGATCAAAAAGTGATCGTGGTCGGCGGTGGCAACACGGCAGTAGAGGAAGCCCTGTACCTGTCCAATATCGCGGCTGAAGTCACCCTGGTGCATCGTCGCGATGAACTGCGCTCCGAGAAGATCCTGCAGGATCGTCTGATGGAAAAAGCACAAAACGGCAACATCAATCTCTGCTGGCACCACACCCTGGACGAGGTCCTCGGTGACGACAATGGCGTAACGGGGGTTCGCCTGAAGAACGTTCAGGATGGCTCGACCAAGGAGCTGGATGTTTCCGGTGTTTTCATCGCCATTGGGCACAAGCCGAACACCGATATTTTTGAAGGCCAGCTTGAAATGAATGGCGGTTACATTGTGGTAGAAAGCGGCCTGAACGGTAACGCCACTCAGACCTCTGTGCCCGGCGTGTTTGCGGCAGGGGATGTATCCGACCATATTTACCGTCAGGCGGTTACTTCTGCGGGTACCGGATGTATGGCGGCACTGGATGCTGAGCGCTACCTCGACGCCCAGTAACTTGCGCCGGGGCGTTTCCAGGAAGCGCTGACACGGTGTTATAAAAGGCGGCTCTTGAGCCACTGCTGTCCCACAGTTTGGGATAACTGAAAAAGCCTGAACCAATCTGGTTACAATGATTCTGCGAAGAAAACAGT
>NZ_CP155838.1:2667532-2896307 GCF_045348205.1 Microbulbifer sp. ARAS458-1
GCGCCCGCCACCCAATCAAAAAGACCAGCCTCAAATGAGGCTGGTCTCATGACTGTCAAACTGTGGGACAGCAGTGGCTCTTGAGCCGCTTTTTTCGTTTCAGGCCGTATCAGGTGGATAAGCGAACTGCATGGATGACATCCTTACACTACTGGACCCCGACCGGGTTGAGTTTCCCTGCACCAGCACAGCGCTGGCAGACCCAAATGGACTGCTGGCCGTGGGCGGCGATCTGACCCCGGAATGGCTATTGGCGGCATATGCCAGGGGTATCTTCCCGTGGTTTTCCGACGACCAGCCAATTCTCTGGTGGTCACCCTCCCCACGTTGCATAGTCCGCCCTCAGACACTCAAATTTAGCCGCAGCCTGCGCAAGACTATTCGTCAACAGCGCTTCGAGATTACCTTTGACCAGGCATTTGAGGATGTACTGCATGGATGTGCTGCCCCACGGTCTGACGATTCAGGCACCTGGATCACAGATGACATGCGCTGGGCTTATACGGAGATGCACGCGCGCGGCCATGCGCATTCGGTAGAAGCCTGGCAAGACGGTCAGCTGGTTGGCGGCCTGTACGGGCTCAGTATTGGTCGAGTGTTTTTTGGGGAGTCCATGTTTCATCGGGCAGCGGATGCATCCAAGGTGGCCTTCGCCCATCTGGTACGCCAGCTCAGGCTGTGGGGCTGCGAACTGATCGATTGCCAGGTCAGCAATCCGCATCTCGTCAGCCTCGGCGCGGAAGAAGTGCCTCGAGATGAGTTTGAGCAATTGCTGGTAGAGGGCGTCACCCAGGCTTCATTTCCCCACCCCTGGCCCGCAAAAGCGGGCCCCGAACTATTTGCGGCCGACTAGCAGGTCAAAGAGCGGCGCAGAATGTTTGAGTTTTTGCTGACCACAAATTACCCTCGGGTCTAGTGATACCCATCAATTGGCGGAGAGAGGACAGGCGTGGCAAAGGCAGACCATATCCGTGTCGAGCAGGCGGCAGACCAGTGAGCCAATACTCTCAATTGGATTCCGTGCGCCTGTTGGCAACCATGCCGCACCCCTGCGGCTACCTGGATGGGCAGGAAGCCACAACAGTGTTTGTCGATCCGCAAACCACGGTGGACCAGCGCCTCTACAGTCGCCTGTCTGAACTTGGTTTTCGCCGTAGTGGCAACTACCTGTACCGCCCTCAGTGCACGAGCTGTCAGGCCTGTGTGCCCGCGCGGGTGCCGGTGGAGCTGTTTGTTCCGAATCGAAATCAGCGACGCTGCTGGCGTCGCAACCGGGACCTGGACGTGTTCCATCGGCAGGATATAGATACTGACGAGCACTACGCACTCTACGCGCACTATATCGAGCAGCGCCATCGTGATGGGGAGATGTACCCGCCCAGTCGCGAACAATTCCGCAGTTTTCTGAATAACGCATGGGGTAGTACACGGTACCTTGAGTTTCGAGCCCGTGACCGCCTGGTGGGGGTTGCGGTAACGGATGTGCTCAACGGCGGCGTATCCGCGATTTATACCTATTTTGACCCCGACGAGGTCAAGCGCAGCCTGGGTACATATGCGATCCTCTATCAGATCGAATGGACCCGTCGTCTCGGATTGCCAAGCCTGTATCTGGGTTACTGGATACGGCAGTGTGAAAAAATGGCTTACAAAAATCAGTTTCAGCCGCTGGAATACCTGGTGGACAACCGCTGGACTCTCAAGTCAGATCAGGCGGACTAACGCCCTCTCCCCCATTTATCCAGCAAATCCCGGATTCACTTGGCCTGCGGGCGCTTTTCGTGCAAAATGCACGCCCGTCGCACCGCCGGCTTTGGCGGAATAGCTAGTACACATCAATCAAAGGTTGCTGCCGCATGGCAAAAGACGATTACATTGAAATGGAAGGCGAGGTGATCGACACCCTGCCCAACACCACATTCCGCGTAAAACTGGAAAACGGACACGTGGTGATCGCGCATATCTCAGGCAAGATGCGCAAAAATTACATCCGTATTCTGACGGGTGACAAGGTCAAGGTAGAGCTGACCCCTTACGACCTGAGCAAGGGCCGCATCACCTACCGCGCCCGCTGATTGTCAGATAGCAATTTCTCGCGGAATTGCAGCTGCAATAAAAAAGCCACCTCATGAGGTGGCTTTTTGCGTTTCTGGGTGGCTGACCGAAGGTCAGTGGAGTGCCGGAACTGCAGTCCTGATCTTCAGCTGATCATCTTCGACGGTAACTTCAACCTTGCCACCGTCTTCCGAAAGCTCACCAAAGAGAACGGCTTCCGCCAGCGGCTTGCGCAGCTTCTCGCGAATCAGGCGGGCCATTGGCCGCGCCCCCATCTTCTCGTCGTAGCCGTTCACTGCCAGCCACTCGCGGGCTTCGTCGTCCACTTCCAGTGTCACGCGGGACTCGTCGAGCTGGGCTTGTAGCTCGACCACAAACTTATCGACCACTGTTTTCACTACGCCGATATCAAGCGCACCGAACTGGATGATGCTGTCGAGGCGGTTGCGGAACTCCGGAGTGAACATTTTCTTGATCTCCTCCATGCCGTCACTGCTGTGATCCTGATTGGCAAAGCCAATGGAGCGGCGACTCATGACTTCCGCGCCGGCATTGGTGGTCATGATCAGAATAACGTTGCGGAAATCTGCTTTGCGCCCGTTGTTATCGGTCAGCGTACCGTGATCCATTACCTGCAGTAGCAGGTTGAACACTTCCGGGTGTGCCTTCTCGATCTCATCCAACAGCACAACACTGTGGGGGTGCTTGGTGACCGCGTCAGTAAGCAGGCCACCCTGATCAAAACCAACGTAGCCTGGAGGGGCACCAATCAGACGGGAAACGGTATGGCGCTCCATATACTCAGACATATCGAAGCGAATCAGCTCAATACCCATAACCTGCGCTAGCTGGCGGCACAATTCGGTTTTACCTACACCGGTAGGGCCGGCAAACAGGAAGGAGCCAATGGGCTTCTCTTCTGCACCAAGCCCGGCGCGCGCCAATTTGATTGAGGTGCTGAGTGCCTCGATTGCCTGATCCTGTCCGAAAACAACCATTTTCAGGTTTTCGTCCAGCTTGGCGAGTGCTGCCTTATCCGACGCAGAGACGCTCTTGGCCGGGATGCGGGCCATTTTCGCGACCACGTTTTCAATTTCCGCGACAGTAATGGTGTCGGTTCGTTGGTCGGCGGGCAGCAGTGCCTGATAAGCACCCGCCTCATCAATTACGTCGATTGCCTTATCCGGTAGAAACCGTTCAGTAATATGACGGTTGGCGAGCTGCGCGGCAGCCTCAAGCGCCGAGTCGGTAAAGCGCACCTTATGGTGATCTTCGAAACAGGATTTCAGGCCCTGCAGAATTTGTACGGTTTCTTCGACTGACGGTTCGTGTACGTCAATTTTCTGAAAGCGACGGGAAAGCGCGCGGTCTTTCTCGAAGATGCCGCGGTATTCATTGAAGGTGGTTGAACCGATACAGCGCATCTGACCGCTGGACAGCAGTGGCTTCAGCAGGTTGGACGCATCCATTACGCCGCCAGATGCGGCGCCAGCACCGATTATGGTGTGAATCTCATCGATAAACAGAACCGCGTGCTCGCGTTTTTTCAGCTCCGCGAGCAGCGCCTTAAACCGCTTTTCAAAATCCCCGCGATACTTGGTGCCCGCAAGCAACGAACCCAGATCCAGCGAGTAAATGGTGCTTTCTTTTAGTGGCTCGGGTACTTCGCCATCTACGATTCGACGCGCGAGGCCTTCGGCGATTGCGGTCTTACCCACCCCGGATTCACCAACCAGCAATGGGTTGTTTTTACGCCGACGCGCCAGAACCTGGGTTACCCGCTCCACTTCCGGTGCGCGCCCGACCAGCGGATCAATGCGCCCCAGTATCGCTTCTTGGTTGAGGTTGGTGGCGTAGCTCTCAAGCGGATCTGAACCGCCCGACTCCGCGGCGCTGCCGAGATCCTCATCCACCTGCTCCGGAGAAGGATCGGGGTTATTGTGCGTGTTATTGCCACCCGAGCTTACGCGAGAAATACCGTGGGTGATATAGTTCACCACGTCAATGCGGGCGACGCTCTGCTGCTTCAGGTAATAAACTGCCTGACTTTCCTGCTCACAAAAGATGGCTACCAGCACATTGGCCCCGGTAACCTCTTTTTTGCCAGACGACTGTACGTGAAACACCGCGCGCTGAAGCACTCGCTGGAACCCCAGGGTGGGTTGAGTTTCACGCTCGGAATCATTTTCAGGAATAAGCGGCGTGGTTGAATCGACGAATTCGAGCAGCTCCCGGCGAAGTGCGCTCAGGTCTGCTCCACAGGCATGCAGGACATCTGCCGCAGATTCGTTGTCCAGCAGCGCCAGCAACAGGTGCTCAACGGTCATAAACTCGTGGCGTTTCGCCCGTGCACCTTTAAACGCTAGATTGAGCGTTACCTCTAAATCCTTGCTGAGCATCTAAACCTCAAAAACCTTACTGGCCAATGTCGTCCGGATTGTCGCTGAGTACACCCGGCATTCCTGAAGTGTTGCCGGTTTCCCGGCGGGTTTGATGTCACCGGCATACCCGCCAGCGATCTCGAAAGCCTCTTCAACCCTCCTCGCCGCGCTCGTCGCCTTCATCTGCTTCGATCTCGCACAGCAATGGATGTTCATTGTCCCGCGCAAATTGATTGACCTGCGCGGCCTTGGTCTCCGCTATATCTCGAGTATAGACACCGCAGATCGCTTTTCCCTTAGTGTGCACCTGCAACATCAGCTGAGTGGCGCGCTCACGATTCACGTAGAAAAAGAGTTCCAGTGCTTCGACGACAAACTCCATCGGTGTGTAATCGTCGTTGAGCATAACGACCTTGTACATCGGGGGGCGCTTGAGTTGTGGCCTGGCTTCCGCAAGTGCAGTGCCCCCGCTCCCCTCATGAAAATCAAAGTCGTCATTATCAGGACCTTGATTCGAGTGTAGTTTAATGATTTGTGAATTTCCCATAGCGCTAATCAATCAATCTTCAGGAATCAGTTCACAGTGCTGTCACCGAGTTTTCTCTCGCTCAACGCGAGCGATACCAGCAGCTCGGTATCAGTCACTGCGTTCAACATGGCAAGCGGGCATTGTAACCGCAAATGGTGTGCCGCACATTGCGTCGAATGGTATTCACTTGACAAGCTCTGGACTGTTGGCTACAAGAGATAGTAACCACGCCATGTGGTTAGCGAAGGTACATAAATAATCGTACAAATGATTTTGCACGAACCAATCAGCGCATGAAGCGCGATAACAATAATGACAACATGTATAGGCGGCCTGCAGTCGCCCCGGCAATATTAGAGGGATTTCGCCATGCCTACCGGCACCGTTAAGTGGTTCAATAACGCCAAGGGATATGGATTTATTCTTGCTGACGAAGGTGGAGAAGACCTGTTTGCGCACTATTCAGCGATCCAGATGGATGGGTATCGCACCCTGAAGGCTGGCCAGCAAGTGCAGTTCGACATCATTCAGGGTGACAAGGGTTACCATGCGGCGAATATCAGCGCCGTAGATGCATCCCGCGCGGCACCCAGCCCAGCGCCTGCTCCGCAGACTGAAGCGGTCAGGGAGCAGGAAGCCGAAGAAGTTCTGGACTAACGGCTTACTGCAGTGCGGCGGCTGTCGTCAGCTTCCGCGCCTCCCGAACGATCACTCTGGTGTTGACCAGAGCCCCTTCCGGCTCGTTCAGAGCCAAGTTCCCTCACGCCCATACAGTGGCACACTCGTTCCACAGTGAATGAGTGAAGCGGACTTATATTTCCCGACACAAGAATTAGACATAAAAAAGGCCCCGCACCTTTAGATGCGGGGCCTTTTTCATTTCAGCTCGACAATCAGGCCATGTGCTTGATTACTTCGTCGCCGAACTCAGAGCAGGATTTCAGCTCAGCGCCGTCCATCAGACGCTCGAAGTCATAGGTAACGGTCTTGGCTTCGATAGCGCCTTCCATACCTTTAACGACCAGCTCGGCCGCTTCGTTCCAGCCCAGGTGACGCAGCATCATTTCTGCAGACAGGATCAGGGACCCCGGGTTTACCTTGTCCTGACCAGCGTACTTCGGTGCAGTACCGTGGGTCGCTTCGAACAGGGCAACTTCGTCAGACAGGTTGGCACCTGGCGCGATACCGATACCGCCCACCTGCGCAGCCAGTGCGTCGGACAGGTAGTCGCCGTTCAGGTTCAGGGTGGCGATTACGTCGTACTCGGCCGGACGCAGCAGAATCTGCTGCAGCATGGCGTCGGCGATTACGTCCTTAACCACGATTTCCTTACCGGTGTTCGGGTTCTTGAAGCTGCACCAGGGGCCGCCATCGATCGGCTGAGCGCCGAACTCTTCACGGGCCAGCTCGTAGCCCCAATCGGCGAAGGCACCTTCGGTGAACTTCATGATGTTGCCTTTGTGCACCAGGGTCAGGGAGTCGCGGTCCTGATCAATGGTGTACTGCAGGGCTTTGCGCACCAGGCGCTTGGTGCCTTCTTCGGAAACTGGCTTGACACCGATACCCACTTCTTGCGGGAAGCGGATTTTCTTAACCCCCATTTCTTCCTGCAGGAACTTAACCACTTTCTTGGCTTCGTCGGTACCTGCTTTCCACTCGATACCGGCGTAGATGTCTTCGGAATTCTCACGGAAGATCACCATGTCAACTTTGTTCGGCTCTTTTACCGGAGAAGGTACACCGCTGAACCAGCGTACCGGACGCTGACATACGTACAGGTCCAGCTCCTGGCGCAGAGCAACGTTCAGGGAGCGGAAGCCGCCGCCTACTGGGGTGGTCAGCGGGCCTTTGATGCTGACAACGTATTCCTTGATGGCTTCCAGGGTTTCTGCCGGGAACCAGTCGCCGCTGTAGGTTTCAGCCGCTTTTTCACCGCAGAAGATTTCCATCCATGCGATGGCTTTTTCGTCGCTGTAGGCCTTGCTTACGGCAGCGTCGATCACTTTGCGCATTACCGGGGTGATATCCACGCCGATGCCGTCACCTTCGATAAACGGAATGATCGGGGTGTTCGGTACGTTCAGAGAACCATCTGCGTTGACTGTGACTTTTTCGCCGTTGGCCGGCACTTGGATATGACCCATTAAGTTGACTCCCGTAACTCTTTGACTAAACGTCCGGCTTTTTCGGGGAAATCTCGGCATAATGCACCAGAATTCCGCGGCCGGTCATGGTTGCCGCCCATTGTTTGCGCCGTTGCACACGCCGAGCTGGCTAAAAATCGGCGGGATTATACCAACATCCGCCTACTTTTGTAGTTTCATTACATCCGGTGCAGGATGACTCAGAATCAGGGCCACCACAGCGGGCATAACCAAGGCGCGAACATAGGACTGAGATGAGCAAACTGATCCTGCTGAACAAGCCCTACGGGGTACTCTGCCAGTTTACCGACCCGCAAGGCCGCCCGACCCTGGCCGACTTTGTGTCCGAGCCCGGTGTGTATGCGGCGGGCCGCCTGGATTTCGACTCAGAGGGACTGCTGTTACTGACCGCCGACGGGCAGCTGCAACACCGCATTGCTCACCCAAGCAACAAATTACCGAAAACCTACTGGGCGCAAGTAGAAGGTGAGATCACCGACGACGCCCTGCTGCGACTGTGTCATGGGGTTTCGCTGAAAGATGGCGATACCGCGCCGGCCCAGGCCCGAAGAATCCCGGCTCCCGACCTTTGGCAGCGCCATCCCCCGATCCGAGAGCGCAAATCCATTCCTACCTCGTGGGTCGAGTTGACCATCAGCGAGGGGCGAAATCGCCAGGTGCGGCGCATGACCGCCGCGGTAGGCTTCCCTACTCTGCGCCTGGTGCGGTGCTCGATTGGAAGCTGGCACCTCGATGGTCTGACACCCGGCGAATACCGTACGGAACAGGTAAAAATGCCTGCCACCCCGACCAAGCCCCGGAAATCCCACCGCGGACCACCGGCAGCCGCACGCGGCAAGCGGAATCCGCGCCGCGCACCAGGGGCCAGCCCTGCGCCGCGCAACGGCAAGCCACGCCGGTAACAATCCTATGAAGAGCTAGGCTGCTATAGGCTGGTTATAGATAGGAGCTAGTAGGAGCTAGTAGGAGCCAGAATCGGACCCGGCGGTCTGGGCTGCGCGTACAGGCGGTAGTGTTGGAGCATCAATCGCACGCTGCCCAGGGGAAATTGGTCACTGAACCCAATCGCAGGTAAAATGCGCCCCCATTTTCCCGTCCCAGTGTGGTTTTGCGGGGGGTGCGGGTTGAAATCCCGCCCTCCCCCCTCACTGAAAGACCCGGTATTTCATTCAGATTCGGTATCAGTAGTGTCTTTAACGCCTAAATCACCTCTACCTGCGGGTAAACGCGTCATCGTCGGCATGTCCGGCGGGGTCGACTCTTCCGTGGCCGCCCTATTGCTGCTCCAGCAGGGCTACCAGGTGGAAGGTCTGTTTATGAAAAACTGGGATGAAGACGACGGGACTGAGTACTGTACTGCCAAACAGGACCTGGCAGATGCAGAATCCGTTTGCGCGCGGCTCGGCATCAAGCTGCACACGGCGAACTTTGCTGCCGAATACTGGGACAACGTATTCGAGTATTTCCTGGCCGAGTACAAGGCTGGGCGGACCCCCAATCCTGACATTCTGTGTAACCGGGAAATCAAATTCAAAGTGTTTCTCGAATACGCAGAAATGCTTGGCGCCGACGCGATCGCTACAGGGCACTACACTCGTCGGATTGATCGCGACGGTCACACCTTTCTTGCCAAGGGGCTGGACCCAAACAAGGATCAGAGTTATTTCCTGCACGCCGTGGGCGAAGCGGAGTTTGCAAAGTCGCTGTTTCCCCTGGGTGAGCTTGAGAAGCCAGAAGTCCGTCGCATTGCGGAAGAGAACGGTTTTATCACCCACAGCAAGAAAGACAGCACCGGAATCTGCTTTATCGGTGAACGTCGCTTCAAGGATTTTCTTGAACAGTACCTGCCGGCGCAGCCCGGTGAGATGCAGACGCCAGACGGCGAAGTCATGGGTCAGCACGCGGGGTTGATGTACCACACTATCGGTCAGCGCCAGGGATTGGGAATTGGCGGCGTCAAAGGTGCCGGCGATCAGCCCTGGTATGTGGTTGGTAAAGATTTGACCCGAAATGTACTACTGGTTGCCCAGGGAAAGCATCACCCGCTTCTCTATGCTACAGGCCTGGAAGCCACCCAGGCACACTGGATTAATGGGGCTCCGCCGGCGCAAAAATTCCGGGCAACGGCAAAAACCCGTTATCGGCAGGATGACCAGGACTGCGAAGTGAGCCTGGGTGAAAATGGTCAACTTAGCATTGCCTTCGATCAACCCCAGCGTGCCGTAACACCGGGCCAGTCGGTGGTGATTTACCAGGGGGAGATCTGTCTTGGCGGCGCCGTCATCGACTCGGCCACCGGCGTTGGCGATGTAGAGAGTGATGGCCCCGAACACGCTCCGAGACCGAGACGTAAGCCGATAGCCAATCAATCTGCAGGGAGCGACTTTTGAGTAATTGGCGAGATCAAGCGCTGGCTCTGGCTGGTGTATTCCAATCAGCAATTCTCGTTGAGCGGCTGGCCAAAACGGGCACAGCCCCCGCCGACCAGATGGAAACAGCGATCTACAGTCTGTTTCAGCAGAACCCCGAAACTACGGAGGATGTGTTCGGCGGTGTCGAGAAGCTATTGCCCGGACTGCGCGCCGCGCGACAGCTGATTGCCACACGCAATCACCCGGAATACACCGACTGTCTGCGCTACGTGCTGTCGATACTGTACCTGCAACGACAGCTGGCGAAGAAACCAGACTTGCTATCTATTATTGGCAGCCGCCTGGAAAAGGCGCAGTTACAGATGGACCATTTCGGAATTGGCCATGAAAACGTGTACGCCAACCTGGCCAGTATTTATAGCGATACTCTGAGCACCTTCCGTTTCCGTATTCAGGTCCTCGGCGATTTCAATTTTCTGCAACAACAGCGTATTGCCAACCAGATTCGCACCATGTTGTTTGCCGGCGTCCGCTCTGCCATGTTGTGGCGCCAGCTGGGCGGTCGTCGCTTACACCTGCTATTCCAACGGAAAAAACTGATCGCCGAAATGGATGCATTGATATCCAAATACGAATCCCTGGAACACTGATTTTTCACGTTTACGCCGGACGCCTGATCCGGCAAGAGCTCACTACCGGAGAGACACAATGACTGTCGAGCTATCCGCACTGACCGCGGTTTCCCCCATTGATGGACGCTACGAAAGCAAAACCGCTCCCCTGCGCGATATTTTCAGCGAATACGGCCTGATCCGCGCGCGCGTGGAAGTTGAAGTGCGCTGGCTGCAACAACTTGCCCGCCATGAAAAAATTAACGAAGTGCAACCTTTCACCGGTAACAGTAATCAGATTCTGGATGACATCGTTGCCAAGTTTTCGGTAGAAGATGCCGAGCGTATCAAGGAAATCGAACGCACCACCAATCACGACGTGAAGGCGGTGGAGTACTTCCTGAAAGAAAAAGTGAAAGGCGACGAACAGCTGAATGCTGTGAGCGAGTTTATTCACTTCGCGTGCACCTCTGAAGACATCAACAACCTGTCCCACGCGCTGATGCTGCGTGCCGGCCGCGATCAGGTGTTGCTACCCGCAATGAATCAGATTGTCAGTGAGATCGCGACACTGGCAAAAAACTTTGCCGACGTCCCTATGCTGTCGCGCACCCACGGCCAGACTGCCAGCCCCACCACGGTTGGTAAAGAACTGGCCAACGTGGTTGCGCGTCTGCGCCGCCAGGTAAAGCAGATTCACGAAGTGGAACTGCTGGGTAAAATCAATGGCGCCGTGGGCAACTACAACGCGCACCTGTCTGCCTACCCGGATGTGGACTGGCAACAGAACGCCGAGGAGTTCGTGACCTCTCTCGGCCTTTCCTGGAACCCCTACACCACCCAGATAGAACCTCACGACTATATTGCCGAATTGTTCGATGCTATTGCGCGCTTCAACACCATCCTGATCGACTTCGATCGCGATATCTGGGGCTACATCTCTCTCGGTTACTTCAAGCAGAAAGTGGTTGCCGGCGAAGTGGGCTCGTCCACAATGCCGCACAAGGTGAACCCCATCGACTTCGAGAACTCTGAGGGCAACCTGGGGATCGCCAATGCCGTTTTCCAGCACCTGGCGGCCAAGCTGCCGGTTTCCCGCTGGCAGCGGGACCTGACCGACTCCACCGTGCTGCGCAATATGGGTGTGGGTGCTGGCTATTCCGTGATTGCCTACGCGGCCACCATGAAGGGCTTGGGCAAACTGGAAATCAACCGCGCACGCCTGGAAGAAGATCTGAACAACGCCTGGGAAGTTCTGGCTGAGCCGATCCAGACCGTTATGCGCCGCTACAACATCGAAGAGCCCTACGAGAAGCTGAAGGCGCTGACCCGCGGTCAGGGCATCACTAAAGAAACCCTGGCGGCGTTTATCGATGGCCTGGATATGCCGGAAGAAGCCAAGCAGTCTCTGCGCGAGATGACCCCAGCTTCCTACATCGGTAATGCCGTGGCCCAAGCCAACAATATCTAAATTCCAGAAAACGACCGGGAGCGTAGCATGTCAGCGTCGGGCCAGAATACAGCAGTACAACCTCTGACCCACCTGGGCGATATGCCGGTGGAGACTTTTTTGCGGGATTACTGGCAAAAAAAACCTCTGCTCATTCGCAATGCGTTTCCCGGGTTCGAAACCCCCATTACCGGCGAAGAACTCGCTGGTATGGCGCTGGAAGAACAGATTGAATCCCGTCTGATCGAAGAGCGCGGTGCAGATGGCCCCTGGCAACTGCGCAGTGGCCCCTTCACCGAAGAAGACTTTTTCGGACTGCCGAAATCCCACTGGACGCTGCTGGTGCAGGCGGTGGATCAGTGGATTCCGGAAGTGGCGGAACTCAAAGATCACTTTCGCTTTATCCCGGACTGGCGTCTCGATGACGTGATGATCAGTTACGCCGCCGATCAGGGCAGCGTCGGTCCCCATTACGATTTCTACGACGTGTTCCTGCTGCAGGCAGAAGGCGTGCGACGCTGGCAACTGGGCCCCAAGGCGGATGCCAGCAGCCCGCGGGTAGATGGCACACCGCTGAATATCCTGCGCGACTTTGAGGCCGAAGCCAGCTGGGAGCTGGAGCCCGGCGATATGCTCTATCTGCCGCCGCAGTTCAGCCACTGGGGTGTAGCCGAGGGTGGCTGCACCACCATCTCTATTGGCTTCCGCGCCCCGTCAGCGCGCACCTTGCTGGAAGACCTGGGCGGCGAACTGGCCGCGCATCTGCCCGAGCATATTCGCTACAGTGACCAGGATCTCGCCCTGCCCGCGAACCCTGCAGAAATAGACCCGGCCACGGTCGCCCGCGTCCAGGGACAACTCAGTGAATGGCTGAAGCAGCCGGAAACCATCGCCCGCTGGTTTGGCGCCATCATGACGGAATCCAAATACCCGGAAACGGTCGCCCTGGATGCCGGCAGCGCGGAAGACTGGCGCGAGCAACTGGAGGAAGGTGGCACCCTGATTTTGAATCCGGGGTCCCGCAGCGCTTTCTCCCGCCATCCGGAACTACTGTTCGTTGACGGTGAGCCCTTCCCTGCCCCGTTACTATTTGCGGAAGCCTTTTGCGATTGCCGCACTATCGCCAGTCTCGATATCTCAGCATATCCGCAACTGGCCATGGAAAATGGCTTGATCGACCAACTGGTTTCTCAGGGCAGTCTCATTTACCCTGAGCAACTCGAATACGACGATCAGGATGATGAGTAGGAGTTCGCTTCATGAGTCTGTTTGTACGCCTCGCTGATTGGCAGACGGACCGGGATGCCATTCGCAGTATCCGCCAGAAGGTCTTTGTGGAAGAGCAGCAGGTGCCACCCGAACTGGAGTGGGATGAACTGGAGGAATCTGCCCAGCACTTTCTCGTGTATCACGAAAACAAGCCCATCGGCACAGGCCGCCTGACGGATGGGGGCAAGATTGGTCGTATGGCGATTCTGAAGGATGCCCGGGGTCTCGGTGCGGGCCTTGAGCTATTGCGTCGAATCTGCAAATTTGCCGCTCTTTCCGGGCAAAAAAATGTGTACCTGAATGCCCAGGTACAGGCCATCCCCTTCTACGAACGCGCTGGCTTTGTCGCTGCCGGGGAAGAGTTTATGGAGGCGGGTATTCCACACCTGCGCATGGAGCGCACCCTCAACGAGAAAGAACCTTGCGCAAACCTCGATGACTGGAACCGCTGACCGACGCAAACAGCTTCAGGCAGGTGCCTCGCCGAATTGCACCGCCGCAGTTGAGCTGGACAACAGCAGTGCCTGTGCACAGGCGCTCGTCCAGCTGCTATCTGAGAGTCGCCGCCGTGTGCGAATATTTTCGCAACACCTTGCACGTCCCCTCTACCATCAAAAAGATTGCGTCGAAGCGCTGTCTCAGTTCGCCCGTCGCAGCCGTCACGCACGCGTAGAAATTCTGATTACTGACAGTGATCCGCTGCTGCGCCAGCCGCATCTGCTTGTCCCTTTGATACAGCGACTCGATAGCCGTATCAGTTTGCGGAAAATACAGAACAGTAGTGAGCCCAGCGATTGGGAATTTGCGATTGCCGACGACCGCCAAAGCCTGATGATCGTCGACGCGCATCAGTGGATTGGCCAGCACCGCGCCGACGACCCGGTGAGAAACCGCAAGCTGCAGGATGTATTTGAGCAGAGCTGGCTGAATGCGCGCCCAGACCCCGCCTTTCGACGCTTCGTGCTCTAGCGCACCCCACTTGGAACGACAGGGATCTACGGTTCCATCAACCTACTCAAGTAGAAGCCCCGCGGTAACGGGGCTATGTATTTTCAACAAGCATGTGCCGTGACAGACAGGCGCCTATCGCTGGCTTGCTTTGAACTCGCGACGGCGGCGATGTAATACCGGCTCGGTGTAGCCGTTGGGCTGAGCGCAGCCATCAAACACTAGTTCACAAGCGGCCTGGAATGCAATGCTACGATCAAACTCAGGCGCCATCGGACGATATGCTGGGTCCGATGCATTCTGACGATCCACCACGGCTGCCATGCGCTCCATGGTTTCCCGCACTTGCGCCTCTGTACATATGCCCTGCTTCAGCCAGTTGGCGATATGTTGCGATGAAATCCGTAATGTCGCGCGATCCTCCATCAGTCCGACATCGTTGATGTCCGGCACCTTCGAGCAGCCAACCCCCTGGTCGATCCAGCGCACCACGTACCCGAGGATACCCTGTGCGTTATTATCCAATTCGCGCTGTATTTCAGCATCACTCCAACCGGGGCTCTCTGCGACAGGCACCGTGAGGATGTCGTCAAGACTCGCACGCTGGCGGCTTGCCAACTGGTCCTGAACGTCTGCCACCTTGACCTGGTGATAGTGAAGCGCATGCAGGGTAGCGGCTGTCGGGGAAGGAACCCAGGCTGTATTGGCACCCGCTTTGGGGTGTCCGATCTTGGCTTCCATCATCGCCGCCATCTGATCGGGAATCGGCCACATGCCTTTTCCTATCTGCGCGCGCCCCTTCAGACCTGTGGCGAGCCCGATATCAACGTTCGAGTCTTCGTAAGCGGCTATCCATTTCGACTGTTTCATTTCGCCCTTGCGGATCATCGGGCCAGCCAGCATCGAGGTATGGATTTCGTCGCCCGTACGGTCGAGGAATCCGGTATTGATGAAGACCACCCGCTCCTGCGCTGCGGCGATACAGGCCTTGAGGTTCACCGTGGTACGCCGCTCCTCATCCATTATGCCCATTTTGAGCGTATTGCGTGCAAGTCCGAGGGCGTCTTCAACCCGATTAAACAGAGTATTTGCAAACGCAACTTCTTCGGGGCCGTGCATTTTGGGCTTCACGATGTAGACACTGCCGGTGCGGGAATTACGTATTGGACCTTCGCTGCGTAAATCGTGCATCGCAATGAGGCTGGTAATCATCGCGTCGAGGATGCCCTCTGGCACCTCGTTGCCGTCCGTGTCGAGGACTGCGTCATTGGTCATGAGGTGGCCCACATTACGCACGAACATCAGGCTGCGCCCCGGCAGAGTGAACTCGCCACCTTCAGCGCCCTTGTAATCCCGGTCGGGGTTCAGGGTGCGCACCACGTCGCGGCCACCCTTTTTCAGTGTTTCCCGCAGGTCACCTTTCATCAAGCCCAGCCAATTGCGGTAAACGATGACCTTGTCTTCCGCGTCCACTGCGGCAACCGAATCTTCGCAATCCATAATGGTGGTCAGCGCCGCTTCCATAAGGATGTCTTTTATCCCGGCGCTATCTGTTTTCCCAATGGGGCTGTCGCGATCGATCTGGATCTCGAAATGTAGACCGTTGTGCTCCAGCAGGATGGCTTCCGGTGTATCTTGGGCACCGCGATAGCCGCGATACTGGCGACTGTTTTGCAGGGTTGATACTTTGCCGTTTTGCAACTCGGCTTCCAGCAGAGACCCGTTGATCCGGTACGCCGACACGTTCCTGTGGCTGGCGCCATTCAGCGGTGCCGCCTCATCGAGAAAATCCCGTCCGAACTCTATTACTTTACCGCCGCGTACCGGGTTGTATTCTGCGGATTTCTCCGCGCCATCAGCCTCACCGATTACGTCAGTGCCATATAGCGCATCGTAAAGGCTTCCCCAGCGCGCATTGGCCGCGTTCAGCGCATAGCGCGCATTCATGACCGGCACTACCAGTTGTGGACCAGCCATTGAAGCGATTTCCGTATCCACGTTTTCAGTTTTTGCACTGAAGTCGGTCGGTTCGTCTACCAGGTAGCCAATTTCTTTCAGAAAGGATTTGTAATGATCGAGGTCACGATACCCTCTCGGGTTGTCAGCGTACCACTGGTCCATCTGCGCCTGAATCTGATCGCGTTTAGCCAGCAAATCACGATTGACCGGTGCCAGGTCGTTGACGATTTTCTCGAATTCCGCCCAGAACGCTTCCTCTTTGACACCGGTACCCGGAATCACTTCATTCGCGATCAATGCGTGCAGTTCTGTGGCGATCTGCAGACCGCCGATACGGACTCTTTCCGTCATGGTTGACCTCTTGGTACTGGTGGAGTGCTGCGGCATTCTAAACATGGCAACACTCATATCACTAATTTATCGCTGGAATCTTCACTATTCGGGAAATGAATTTTACTCTAGGCAGCCTATAGCTGTCGGCCCACATCCAGAATCAATCGGCGCATCCAGCGGTGGGGGGCGCTCTGCTGAAGCAATGGGCTCCAGGCCATTTTCAGCTCCAGGGGCGGTATTTTCAGAGGGGGCTCGCGCAGAACTACCCGCGGATTACTCGACGCCAACTGGGCCATTCGTGTCGGTACAGTGACGATCAGGTCACTCTGCTCCGCGAGCAACATGGCAACCTGATAGTGGCGCGTAAATACAGAAATGTCGCGCTTGCGCCCGAGTCGGCCGATGGCCTCATCTACCCAGCCCAGGCGTTGCACATCTTCGGGATTAACTCCCACGCCAACGCCCATACCGGTTTTACTGACCCAGATGTGCTGGGCCCCCAGATAACTCTCAAGATTGTAGTCCTGCAATATCGGGTTATCTGCACGCATCACGCAGGAAAAGCTATCGCTCCAGATGGTGGCCTGGTGAAAGCTCTGGGGCATGGAGTCAAATCGGTTGATCACCATATCCACCTTGCCCTGCTCAACATCCACGAAACTCACGTCCGACGGGGTCATGATGTCTAGACTGATACCGGGAGCCCCTACCCGCAACTGTTTAAGTAAGGGAGGGATCAATGTGGATTCAGCGTAGTCGCTCGCCATGATCCGGAAGGTGCGGCGAGCATCCGAAGGTGTGAAATCCCGATTGGGCTGGATAACCTGATCAATGGCGGCGAGCGCCTCTCGCACCATGGGTTGCAGTTCCATGGCCCGTTCGGTGGGCATCATGCCCTCGCGGGTACGCACCAGCAGTGGGTCTCCAAACAGTTCGCGCAGGCGCTTCAATCCATTGCTCATGGCGGGCTGCGATAACCCCAGATGACTCGCCGCACGGGTCACGTTGCGTTCCCGTAACAGTACGTCCAGGTATACCAGGAGGTTGAGATCGGCTCTTTCCAGATTCATCGGCACACTCTCTACCGGGCTTCTTTTCCCGGTGGTTTGTTGTGGTTTTTTGGGCGCTCCGGTCATCTATTCACGCTTTGTATAGTGAGAATAATGACAATAAATTAGCCAAATTATGCCAGCACTCCTAGGATACGCACAACCTATTCGCAGTCACCGTTCAAGGGAAAATTGCCATGTCTAGCTACGCAAAAGAGATCGAAACAGCCGCTAAGCTGTGTGACGCCAACGGCAGCACCTGGGATGCCATCAGCCCGGAATCTGTTGCCCGCATGCGCTTGCAAAACAAGTTCAAAACCGGCCTGGATATCGCGCGTTACACCGCAGACATCATGCGCAAGGACATGGAGGCTTACGATCAGGACACCTCCAAATACACCCAGTCTCTGGGATGCTGGCACGGATTTATCGGCCAGCAAAAAATGATTTCCATCAAAAAACATTTTGAAGGGAATACCGATCGGCGCTACCTGTACCTGTCCGGATGGATGGTTGCTGCCCTGCGCAGTGAATTCGGCCCCCTGCCCGACCAGTCCATGCACGAGAAAACCTCGGTAGCCGCGCTGATCGAAGAGCTCTATACCTTTCTGCGTCAGGCGGATGCTCGCGAACTGGGCGGTTTGTTCCGTGAACTGGATGCGGCCCGTGAAGCAGGAGATCAGTTGAAGGCCAAGGCCATCCAGAACCAGATCGACAATCACGTGACCCATGTGGTACCGATTATCGCGGACATTGATGCGGGCTTTGGTAATGCTGAAGCGACCTACCTGTTGGCCAAGAAAATGATCGAGGCGGGCGCCTGCTGTATTCAGATCGAGAACCAGGTTTCCGACGAGAAACAATGTGGCCACCAGGACGGTAAGGTTACCGTGCCGCATGAAGACTTCCTGGCGAAGATTCGCGCAGTGCGTTATGCCTTCTTAGAATTGGGCGTCGATAATGGTGTTATCGTTGCCCGCACGGATTCTCTGGGGGCGGGTCTGACCAAGCAGATCGCGGTTACCAAAGAACCGGGCGACCTGGGTGATCAGTACAACAGCTTCCTGGATTGTGAAGAAATTGCGCCGTCGGACCTGAAAAATGGCGATGTGGTTATCAACCGGGAAGGTAAACTGCTGCGTCCGAAGCGCCTGGCTTCCAACCTCTTCCAGTTCCGCAAGGGCACCGGTGAAGCGCGCTGCATTCTCGACAGTGTGACTTCCCTGCAAAACGGTGCCGATCTGATCTGGATCGAAACCGAAAAGCCGCACGTTCGCCAGATTGGCGCCATGATGGACGAGATTCGCAAGCAGGTACCAAACGCGAAACTGGTGTACAACAACAGCCCATCGTTCAACTGGACACTGAACTTCCGCCAGCAGGTGTTCGATGCCTGGAAAGAAGAAGGCAAAGACGTTTCTGCGTACGATCGTGACAATCTGATGAGTGCAGAGTACGACGACTCCGAACTGTCCAAAGCCGCGGACGAGAAAATCCGCACTTTCCAGGCGGACGCGTCTCGCGAGGCGGGTATCTTCCACCACCTCATCACTCTGCCCACCTACCACACTGCGGCATTGTCTACCGACAACCTGGCCAAAGAGTACTTCGGTGAAAAGGGCATGCTTGGTTACGTTGAAGGCGTACAGCGCAAGGAAATTCGCCAGGGCATCGCCTGCGTGAAGCACCAGAACATGGCCGGCTCGGATATGGGCGATGACCATAAAGAGTACTTTGCCGGTGAAGCAGCGCTGAAAGCGGCCGGTAAGGACAATACGATGAATCAATTTGGCTGAGCCGATTCACCTCTATCCCTGAGAATCGTTTCATTCACTTCCGGGCCGCATAGCGGCCCTTTTTTGTGCCTTAAAAACCTGTTTCTGCTTCAGTCACCGCTTTCCCGGTCAAGTCGCACGCTGGACCCCACTGTTCAGATACGGTCATCGAACATTGGCGGAAAAATGAACTAGGCTTTTAGTCTGATCACGCAATCTGTTCGCGGCGCTTATGTCTATTGAGTCTCCTGTCAATGGTTATGTCCTCGTCCTCAATTGTGGGAGTTCATCACTCAAATTTGCACTGATTGATCCCTCCAATGGTGATGTCACCCTCAGTGGTATCGGCGATGCTCTGGGGCAGGAAGAACCGGTGGTCAGCTGGGAAGTGCACGGGGAACGGCAGTCACATCCCCTTTCGGCAGGTGCCCGCAACACAGAAGCCATCCAGTATCTTGTGGACGAGATACTGCACTCTGCGAGTAATCTGCTTCAGCGTATTATCGCTATTGGTCATCGTGTGGTACACGGCGGTGAAACATTTTCCGGTTCCGTGCTGATTGATGACTCGGTAATCCGTGCAATACGGGACTGCGTTGCCCTGGCACCGTTGCATAATCCAGCGCATTTACTCGGAATTGAAGCGGCGACCAAGGCCTTTCCCGATTTACCCCAGGTTGCAGTTTTTGATACCGCCTTTCACCAATCCATGCCTCGGTATGCTTACATCTACGCCCTGCCCTACGCCCTGTATCGCGACCACGGAATCCGGCGCTACGGCATGCATGGTACCAGCCACCGTTTTGTCACCGACCGCGCGGCAAAACTTCTTGCGATACCCATCGAAAAAATCAATCTTATCTCTGCTCACCTGGGTAACGGTGCTTCCATAACTGCCATCGCGAGTGGAAAAAGCGTGGACACCAGCATGGGGCTTACGCCACTGGAAGGCTTGGTGATGGGCACCCGTAGTGGTGACGTGGATCCGGGGCTACTTATGCACCTCGGCGCCCGGATGGACTATTGCCTGAAAGAGATCAATGACCTGCTAAACAAGCAAAGCGGACTGCTGGGTATTTCTGAGCTCAGCAACGACTGTCGCACCCTGGAGCGGGCGGCGGCCGATGGACACGAGGGAGCGCAGCTTGCGCTGGATATCTTCTGTTATCGTCTCAGTAAATATATTGCTGCGTATCATGGCGTGCTACCAAGCGTTCATGCTGTAGTCTTCACCGGCGGTATCGGTGAGAACTCTTCCCTGATTCGGGAGAAAGTTCTGCAACAGCTCAGCGGGCTTGGATATTGTGTGAACCACACCGCGAATGAAAAGATGCGGTTTGGTGCCGAGGGAACAATTCACAAAGAAAGTGGCCTGCAGCCCGATAGGCCTGTGATGGTGATTCCCACCAATGAAGAGTGGGTCATCGCACAGGATGCCGCGCGGTTGATAGCACACATCGAGGGGCCCTGAGAATGCCCCGTACGATAATGCTGGTGCCGATAAGTGCCGGTGTCGGTATTACCTCGGTCAGCCTCGGAATTCTGCGCGCGTTAGAGCGGGATGGCATCAGCGTAAGCTTTTATAAGCCGATTTCCGAAGCGGTAAAACATGAGCGCAATCGAGACCGAAGCAATGAGATCCTTCGAAGGGCATCAAATCTGAAAGTGCCCGAATCTTTCAGTATGCAACACGCGGAGTCGATGATTGGTCATGACGACCTGGCAGACCTGCTGGAAGAAGTGCTGTCCCGTTATAACGATCACGCGCATAAGGCCGATGTTGCGATTGTCGAGGGCCTGGTGCCCAATGCCGAGAACCAATTTGCCAGCCTGCTGAATCTGCAGATAGCAAAGACCCTGGATGCAGAAATCGTTCTTGTGGTATGCCCCGAACTGGATTCAATCCAGCAGTTGAAAGATCGACTGGAAGTTGCCTTGACCACATTTGATGGCGCCAGCTCCGGGCGGGTGGTGGGCTGTATCGTAAACAAGGTAGGAGCTCCCTCTCAGGTCCCGGACGCGCCGGGGGCAGATATTACTGGGGTATTCGAGGGCCCACGAGTACGTCGTGGGAGCCTCGAAATTCTGTCTCTGTTTGGCAAGAGTCCACTGCCGATTATCGGGTGCATTCCCTGGAATGCCGAGCTGGTCGCACCAAGAGCGAAAGACCTCGCGGACCACTTCCAGGCAGAAATCATTAACTACGGTGAACTGGAGAGTCGACGACTGCACAGTGTGACCTTCTGTTCCCGCTCCTTGGGTAATATGATCTACCGATTTGAGCCGGGTTCCATGCTGGTGTCCTCGGGGGATAGGCCCGATGTCATAGTCGCAGCCTGCCTTGCGGCAATGAACGGCATCAAGATTGGCTGTCTATTGCTGACCGGTGGTTACCACATTGAGTCACAGGTCCGTAAGCTGTGCGCACCGGCGATGGAAACCGGCTTACCTGTGATACTGGTACAGAGCAATACCTGGCAGACTGCGCTGCAGCTGCAATCCTTCAACACTGAAACACCCACCGACGACATAGAGCGCATAGAAAAAGTACAGGATTTCATCGCTGGTCATCTCGACAATCACTGGCTGGAGTCACTGGGCAAAGATTCCAATCGACCGCGGCGTCTTTCTCCCCCCGCGTTTCGTTACTACCTGACCGAGCTGGCGAGACGTGCCAACAAGCGGATTGTGCTGCCGGAGGGCGATGAGCCGCGTACAGTGAAAGCGGCACTTGTTTGCGCCGAGCGCGGCATAGCGCGCCCGGTGCTGCTCGGTGACCCAAAGGAGATTCACCGTGTGGCGGAGCAACAGGGAATTGCCCTCGCCGACAAGGTCGAAATCATTGACCCAGAGAGCGCCCGCAACAAATATGTGGACGCGATGGTTGAGCTCCGCAAAAACAAAGGACTCACCGAAATCGTCGCCAAAGAGCAACTGCAGGACAACGTGGTACTCGGTACTATGATGCTGGCCGAGGGTGAGGTTGACGGACTGGTTTCCGGTGCCGTGCATACCACCGCGAACACCATTCGCCCTGCGTTACAACTGATTAAAACCGCACCTGGTGCGTCCCTGGTCTCATCCGTGTTCTTTATGCTTCTGCCGGATCAGGTGCTTGTCTACGGAGACTGCGCGATCAACCCGGACCCAGATGCAGAGGAGCTCGCAGATATCGCCATTCAGTCTGCGGATTCCGCCGAGGCGTTCGGAATCGAGCCCCGGGTAGCCATGATCAGCTATTCCACCGGTACGTCAGGGTCCGGTAGTGACGTCGATAAAGTGCGAGAAGCAACCCGATTGGCTCAGAATAAAAGACCGGACCTTGTCATTGATGGTCCACTGCAATACGACGCCGCCATTATGGAAAATGTCGCCAAAAAGAAAGCGCCAGATAGCCCGGTGGCTGGCCGTGCGACGGTATTTATTTTTCCGGATCTGAACACCGGCAATACAACTTACAAGGCGGTACAGCGCAGTGCGGATCTTATTAGTATCGGCCCTATGCTTCAGGGAATGCGCAAGCCCGTCAACGACCTGTCCCGCGGAGCCCTCGTCGATGACATTGTATATACCATTGCACTAACCGCTATTCAGGCGAGCCAGCAAAATGCCTGACTTCGGCGGAGGGTACCCTGGTACACATCACGCGCTCACAGTGTCAACACTCACAGCAGTCTCCCCCAGAGGACGCCGCTCGTCGTAGAACCGGACCAGTGCGCCAGCCACGACATAGGCCTCAAGGCGATGCTCAAAGGTATCGGTACGGTTGAAGCCCATACGTTTCAGACAAGCGTGGATTGATTGAAATTCTGAGGCCTCACTCTTACAGGCTTTCAACCCTTTGCGAAGAATGGGCCACAGCTCCCAGAGCTTACGCCCTTCTTCTTTGACTGCTTTCAGAGCCACGGCGAGTCGCGCCTCTTCTTCAGTCAAATCGGTGCCCAGTGGGTAATACGGCAGCAGGCTGAGCCGGTGCCCCTGTCCAAACACGGCGTGTAGTTTTTCCGGTGTATTATTGGTAAAGGGTTTGGGAATACAGCAGTCGGCTTCTACCTTTCCCGCATCCCGGGCCTTGCCCAGCAACTCGTGTTGAAAACGGGAATCGGTGATGCACAGCATCGCTACAATCACATCGCGATCGGTCTTGCCCCGAAGATCCGCCACGCCGTATTCGGTTACCACAATATCTCGCAAATGCCGGGGAATTGTGCAGTGGGGATACTCCCACACGATGTTGCTGCAAACACGACCGCCAGAGTGGCGTGTACTGGGTACGGCAATGATGGAGCGCCCCCCGGGTAGTCCGTGCGCCTGTGCGACGAAGTTATACTGCCCCCCCACTCCACTGACGACCTTGCCATCTTCAAGGCCATCGGAGATGACCGCTCCATTTAGCGTCACCATCATTGCAGAATTGACGAAGCGAGCATGCTGTCGCTGGGCAATCTTGAGCTCGGAGCTCTTAAGCATGTCATTGATATAGTCGATGGCGGTCATATTGATTCCCGCCATATCACCAGTCGGCATCGTCCGCAGGCGCTCGTAAAGCCGGGTAGACCCCAGGTAAAAACCACCGTGCAACCAGGTGCCGCCTTTTATGGCGTTCCCTTCACAGGTACCAAGCAACCGCTTTCGGCCGCTGGACGAATGGAGATCACATTCCTCCATTTCGCCCCCCTCATCGAGGAAGCGGTGTCCGCGCCAACTGTAGGATGGATCGACAATACCCACCTCTTGTAGAAATCGTGTATCCCCTTCACTCAGTGGGCTCTTGATTCTACCGACATCACGTAGTGCCAATAGCAGTGCCTCATCAACGGTCTCTGACACCCGCCCCTCATTCAGGAGTTTTTGAAGCGCGGTATCAGGATAGACATTGCGCACCAGTACTCCGGCATCGCGCAGATGAAAGAAGCCTTCCGGAACCATTTCACTGGCACCGTACAAGCCTCGCTGGAATCGACCGGTCTCCAGAGGTAGATGACAGATGGTTGAAGGAGACTCGGCCTGTAGCGCCTCGAGAATATCGATAAAGTCGGTGTTTTTACGTTGGCGCAGCGCCAGAACATGGCATACCGCATCACCCAATGCGCCGATACCGACCTGCAATGTGCCGCCATCTTTCACCAGTGCGGCAATATGAAATGCCAATGCATACTCCGTCAGACGAACCGGTGCATTGGGCGCAGGAAAGATTTCCTGGTCAAAAACGTCGCCAGCGAGCAAAAAATCGAACTTACTCGCCGGAACACGTGCATCGCCTCCGACAAATGGAAGCTGAGGGTTAATCTCACCAACCATTGTGATATGGCCATAACGGCGCTCCTCGGCGAGCGCAAGCAACGGCAGAGTGAGATCTGGGTTGGAGCTCAAACTCAGATCACCAGAATCGTCCGGTGCCGGAGTCACCATTTGCGCAACCACATTGACACCCCGGTCGAGAAGGTCTCGGGGTACATGGGTGTAGTTTGAGCTCACATAACTCTGTTGGGCGTTGGGTGAGTTAAGGAAACTCCCAGGTTGCATGAAGAATTCACATACTTCGACATTTTTCGGTAACAGCCCACGTCGACGCGCCTGATTGTAGGCAAGGTCCTGATAGTCGGAATAAAGTCGGTCCAGCAGTGGCTGTACAAATCGCCGTTCCAGCTCGCTATGGCCGGATGGTCGCTCCAGTGTCAGCGCAGTAAAAATCGTCAGGGAAATTTCGGGATCCACTTCGGCCCGTGCGTACAGGGCATTAGCAAAATGATTCGCCTTGCCAATGCCCAGCGGTAGCCCCAGAACGATGCGTTTGCCAACTTTTTCCAAAACCGCATCAACACAGGCCTCTGCCCTGTCAAAGCAATCCGGGGCTGAAACATTAGATGCCATGAGCGCCTCGTACTGGTCAACCCTTGGCGGTTTGCTCGCCGAGGGAATCGAAATGGTCAACCTGAATTGCCTTGTCCACGGCCTCTGCCGTCGATTTTATTTGCGCCGACTCTTCATCATTGATGACACCCTTCGTCCGTGCTTGTTCCACAGCGTCCACGCTGAGCGAGCGGATACCGGCCTTTTTCATTTTTTCACGGATTGGGGCGGTCTCATGACTTTTCAGGAATGCCTGTTCGACCACATCAATACCATCGCCAGGATTTCCCAGGAATACCCCCTGGGTCAGGCGGTCGCGGGTATCAGACGGTTCCATAATCAGGTTGGCACAGGCTCGCGCCTGGCGGTCCGATGCGGCACGAATACTGTGCCCCCAGGGCATGGTAAGGAAGTGCATGAATTGCCCGACAAAACGTACAGGGAAGTTATGAAAGACTTCAATCAGGCTGACTTCGATATTGTGAAAGCCTGAGCGCATGGCAAATTCCAGTAATGGCCGGTCTTCTTTCGGACTACCGTCATCGTGAAAACGCTTGAGTGTGCAACTCATCAGATAGAGCTCACTCAATACATCCCCCAGTCGGGCCGATATCATTTCTTTCCGTTTAAGTTCGCCGCCAAGTGACATCAGTGAAATCTCGGTGACCAGGGTAAGGACCGCAGAATAACGATTCATTTGCCGATAATATTTGGCGGCATCGCCAACCCCCTTGGGGCTGCTTGCGAACAGGCCGCCGGTCCAGCCATGAAACATGGCACGGCCGAGGGTCTTCAATTGAAACAGGAAGTGTTTCGGCAGCAGAGCATCCAGTTCCTTCACACCCGCATCATTGTCAGGGTTGGTGGCAGCCTCCATTTCCTGCAGCAGATATGGGTGACAACGAATGGCTCCTTGGCCAAAGATCATCAGGCTGCGGGTTAAAATATTTGCGCCCTCGACGGTGATGGCGACCGGTACTGCCCGATAGACATTGCCCAGGTAATTCGACGGGCCGTCAATGATGGCCTTACCTGCATGGATGTCCATGGCATCATTTATGGCCTGTCGTAAACCGTTGGTCGCGTGGGCCTTCATGATTGCCGACACTACGGCGGGTTTACGACCCTGGTCCAGTGCGCGGGTAGTGGTTTTGTGCGCGGAATCCAGTACATAGGCGATACCGGCAATTTCCGCGAGACGACGCTGTACACCCTCGAATTTCCCGATCGATATACCAAACTGCTCGCGAATATGGGCGTAGGCACCGGTCGTACGGGCCGCCAGTTGCGCACCGCCGGTGGACAGGGACGGTAGCGAGATGCCTCGTCCGGCGGCCAACGCACTCATCAGCATGTGCCAACCGTGACCGATATTTTCTTGCCCGCCAATAATCCATTCCATCGGAATAAAGACATCTTTCCCCCAATTCGGACCATTCATAAACGCCTGCATTGCGGGTAAGTGGCGCTGACCGATGGTTACACCTTCTGTATCCGTGGGTACCAGGGCAACAGTAATACCAAGTTCTTCTTCTTCCCCCAGAATATGGTCCGGGTCATATAGCTTGAATGCGAGGCCAAGTACGGTGGCTACCGGGCCAAGGGTGATATAGCGCTTGTGCCAGTTCACGCGCATCCCCAGTGTCTTTTCACCCTTGTAGTCGCCGTAGCAGACCACACCGTGATCGACCATTGAAGCTGCATCGGAGCCAGCCTCCGGGCTTGTCAGGCCAAAACAGGGGATATCACGCCCGTCCGCCAGGCGTGGCAGGTAGTGCTGCTTCTGCGCGTCGGTGCCGTGGGCCATCAGTAACTCCCCGGGTCCAAGAGAGTTGGGCACCATCACTGTGACACCCACACTGGTACTGCGGGTAGAGATTTTCGTTACGATCTGCGCATGTGCCGTCGGGGAAAAGCCGAGACCGCCGAACTCCTCCGGAATGATGATCCCGAAGAATCGATTTTTCTTGAGAAACTCCCAGATCTCTTCGGAGATGTCGTGATCTTCATAGGAGATTTGCCAATCGTCGATCATCTTGCAGAGTTCTTCCACCGGCCCCTCAATAAAAGCCTGCTCTGCATCTGTCAGAGTCGGCGGCCCCATTTCAAGCAATTGATTCCAGTCCGGCTTACCCGAGAGCAACTGGGCATCCCACCATACCTCCCCCGCTTCCATCGCCGCACGCTCTGTGTCGGATATGGGCGGAAGAACCTTTTTGATCCACTTCAATAATGGGGCTGTGATCCACTTCTGACGCAGGGTACTCATTACTTATCCTTGTTGAAGTATTGATTGCAGTGCCAACGGAATGACAACAGACAGCAACTGATTTAACCGCTGCGGCGCATAAGTTAACCGCTGCCGCTATGTGCCGCGCTTGCTTGCAACTATAGGCAATCAATTACGGGTATGGTGAATATCAGGCAAGTGCCAGAGTGCCAATGCCGCAGAAAATAATCAATGCTGCGAAGACACGCTGTAGAGAAAAACGCTCGTTAAGCAGGAATACGGAAATGAGAGAAGCAAATAGGATACTCACCTCTCGGGTTGCGGCAACCGCCGCCACAGGCATCATTGATGTTGCCCACAACGCGATACCGAAGCCACTCGTGGCAAGAACACCGGAAAGTGAACTTCGCAGGAAGTGTGCTCGGGCAAAGGCGAGCCCTTTCAGAGGACGTGTCAGGAGGACCGCCAGAATGATTCCGCCTCCGGAGAGAATTTCTAGCCAGGCCACGTAACTGAGTGGGTTTTCGACACTGCGTACGCCCGCTGCGCCGAGAGTTGTATAGCCAGTAATGGCGATTCCGGTGCCAACGGAGTACAGGATGCCCATTCTGCTCACCCGCAGCTCCTTCATGATGAGTGCGAAGATACCGCAGGTCACCAGTAAGATGCCGGTCAGTTGCAGTGGCTGTAACGATTCATCAAGAAATAGCAACGCGGCAGTCGCCACCATAAGCGGGGTCACGCCCCGGGCAATAGGGTATGCGGTACCGTAGTCCAGTGCGCGATAGGACCGGGATAACAGGAAGAAATACAGATACTGAAAAAACGCTCCGCCGAGCAGGTAACCCAATGCGTTGTGCCCGGGAAGGGGTAGTTGTGTGGCAAGTGCAGCGCCTACCAGAAGGCCGACACTGCGGATCATCGCCAGCTGCAGGAAACCTTCTTCACTGTGTTTGACCACCGCATTCCATACGGCATGAGCAAGCGCAGACAGCAGGACCAGCGCAAATAAAGCAGATTCTGATATTTCCAAATTACATAAGCGGTTGGGGAGAAACTATCACACCGTTATTATCGGCGTACAAATACTCTCCAGGTTTAAAGGAGACGCCGCCAAAAGTCACCGCAATATCCCGTTCCCCGATACCCTTTTTATCGGTCTTCATTGGGTGGCTTCCCAGCGCCTGTACTCCTAACTCTAGACCAGAAATCGCATCCACATCGCGTATACAACCGTACATCAGAATCCCGGCCCATCGGTTCCGACACGCCTTTTCGGCCAGCATGTCACCGAGACAGGCCCTACGCATCGACCCTCCAGCATCCACCACCAGTACTTTGCCAGTACCATCTTCCGCCACCCGCTCACGCACCAGTGAGTTGTCTTCAAAGCATTTGATCGTGACAATTTCCCCGCCGAATGCTTCCCTGCCCCCATAGTTGATAAACATGGGCTCTACCACCTGAACCAGATCGGGAAATTCATCACACAGGTCTGGGGTAGATATCATTTTTTGGTTCATGGCAGGCTCCTGAGTCCAATCATCGTTCCTGAAGGTCATTCTATGTGGTGCCGATCATACATATTCGGCCAGCACCTCATCATAGCGATTCTCCCTTCCGGCTACAGCGCGGCAACAAAAATGCCGGGTATTACCTCTATGGATAATACCCGGCAAACAGGTCCCGCAGGCTTCCGGGAATTTCTATCCCATGGATACACATTTCCCGGTGCGGATTGCCAATAGGGAATGCAACTCAGTAACTGACCGTTACAGGCATACCGACACGTGAATACTGATAAAACTTACGCGCCATGTGCGGCGGCATACGCACACAACCGTGTGACGCCGGATAGCGGGGAACATGGCCGGAAGCATGCAGACCTACCCCGCCATTGAAGCGGATATAGTGGTTCATTTTCGCTCCACGATAATAGGTTCCCGCCGGGCGGCGATGCTTGCGCGTATCAACATCTGCCTTGACGACACGGCCCGTGCTCCGGTCCACATAGCTACCATAAATACTTGAGCGGTGATTGGGACGCTTGGCTAATACACGAAATTTCCCGGGACTGGTACGGAAACCCTGTTTACCGGAAGAAATCAGTGATACGCCGACCAACTTGCCGCCTTTGTAGAAGTACGCCTTCTGTTCACTGAGATTGATACGAATGGACGGTGCACCGGAAGAACTCGCCGCAGCCTGATCGTCAAACCAGTTTCCTCCGTTGTGCGCCTCGGCGAGTGTCGGCCAGAGGCTCCCTAGCAGTGTCGCGGCGAACAGCAACGCGGCAGCTACAAAGCGGCGCGAGACGCCCGCTGAAATTCGCTCGGTTGCCCCTGCTTCAACGGCCACACCCCCCCCGGAATGTTCTAGCGTGTATTGCCCGTCTTGCGCGCGGGTGAAAGGCTCTTCATTGGGAGAGAACAGGAAACGTCTAAGCATGATGGCACCTCGGTCAGTACTTCAATAGAAGGTTTTCTCGGTGAATAACAGCAATCGAAGCCTCCGCAGATCACCGCATTACTGCGCTGCTTTGTACGGAAGCTTGTTCGATTTTATTGATCGTACTTGCCGTGCTTAGATTGATTTAATAGAGCTTTTGCCGGTTTTATGGAATTTGGCAATGCACTTAGACTGCGATAAACGTCGCCACAAGCCCGTGGGGTCGGTTTCGCCGAAGTCCATTTCGTCCGATGTGGCGTCAACGTGGAAATATTTCCTAATTACAGGCACAAAAAAAGCGACCAATTCGGTCGCTTTATCGTGCTCAGGCCGCGAAAACCGGGTCTGATAAGTACTTATCTCGCCATTGCGCGCATTCTTTGCGTGCAAATAAGGTTAGTCAGGGGCATAACCCTCCTACTTCGACTCATCCGCGCTTCGCTGATTGGCGAGATACAGCCAGGTATCCACTGCGGTATCCGGATTCAAGGAAACACTGTCAATTCCTTCGTCCATCAGCCACTGAGCGAAATCTTTGTGGTCCGAGGGACCCTGCCCGCATATCCCCACATACTTTCCAGCTTTTTTACAGGCCTGAATCGCACGAGACAGGAGCATTCTCACCGCCGGGTCACGCTCATCGAACAGTTCTGCCACCAGTCCGGAATCCCGATCCAGCCCCAGAGTAAGCTGAGTCAGATCGTTGGAGCCGATGGAGAATCCATCAAAATACTGCAGGAAATCTTCTGCCAGCAGGGCATTGGACGGGAGCTCACACATCATGATGATCTTGAGGCCATTCTCTCCGCGCTTCAGCCCATTTTCTTCCAATAACGCCACAACCTGGCGGGCTTCATCTGGCGTGCGCACGAAAGGCACCATGATCTCCACATTGGTGAGTCCCATTTCGTCTCGAACTTTTTTCAGCGCCTTGCATTCCAGGGCAAAGCAGTGACGGAAGTCTTTGGAGCGATAGCGCGCAGCACCGCGAAAACCGAGCATCGGGTTTTCCTCGCTAGGCTCGTACATCTGGCCGCCCAACAGGTGAGCGTACTCATTGGACTTGAAGTCCGACAGCCGCACAATAGTGCGATTCGGCGCAAACGCGGCGGCCAAGGTGGAAATACCCTCGACCAGCTTTTCGACAATAAAATCTTCCGGCGAGACGTAACCGCCAATGCGGTTGCGGATATTCTGTTGCAGGTCCTGTGGCAGGCGGTCCAGCTCCAGCAGTGCCTTCGGGTGAATTCCGATCATACGGTTAAGAATGAATTCCAGACGCGCCAGTCCGACACCCTGATTCGGCAAATTGCTGAAAGCAAAGGCACGGTCCGGATTCCCCACGTTCAGCATAATCTTGAAAGGCAGATCGGGCATATCGGTCACTTCGGTGAGGGAACGCTCGAAATCCAGCTGACCGGACATTACGAAGCCGGTATCACCTTCTGCACAAGTTACGGTGACCGGGGTCCCGGTCGACAGTTTCTCGGTGGCGTCACCACAGCCAACGACCGCGGGAATGCCGAGTTCCCGGGCGATAATCGCCGCGTGACAGGTGCGGCCGCCGCGGTTGGTAACGATCGCACTGGCCTTTTTCAGTACTGGCTCCCAATCCGGGTCAGTCATATCGGTTACCAGGACGTCGCCGTCCTGCATCTTGGCCATGTCCTCTACCGAGTCGAGTACGCGCACAGGGCCGGCTCCGATACGCTGGCCAATGGCACGGCCCTCGCAAAGGATGTCGCCACGCTCCTGCAGCTTATAGCGCTCGATACTGGTACCGGTATCTCGCGAGCGTACGGTTTCCGGGCGTGCCTGCACGATAAACAGCTTGCCGGAATCGCCATCTTTCGCCCATTCGATATCCATCGGGCGCTGGTAGTGCGCCTCGATCTTGCGCGCCTGATTGGCTAGCTCGGTGAGCTCCTCATCGGTCAGGGCAAAACGCAGGCGATCCACTTCCGGTACCTGTACGGTTTTGACCGAGCGGCCGCATTCGCCACTCGCGTCGTATATCATTTTGATGGCTTTACTGCCGCGATTACGGCGCAGTATTGCAGGGCGTTTGGCCTCGAGCGCAGGCTTGTACAGATAAAACTCGTCAGGGTTCACCGCACCCTGCACTACGGTCTCTCCGAGACCGTACGCGGCGGTTACAAAAATCACGTCGCGGAAGCCGCTCTCGGTATCCAGTGTAAACATGACCCCAGAGGCGCCTGTTTCACTGCGAACCATATGTTGGATGCCAGCCGACAGGTAAACACCTACATCCGCGTATCCCGTGTGTACGCGATAGGCAATAGCGCGATCGTTGTACAGGGATGCAAAAACTTCCCGAACGGCCTGGAGAACCGCGTCGATCCCGCGAATATTCAGGAAAGTTTCCTGCTGTCCAGCAAAGGAAGCATCCGGCAGATCTTCCGCGGTGGCGGAAGAGCGTACGGCAACGGCGGTCTCACCGCCCCCCAGGGCCTCATACCCTGCGCGTATCTCTTTCTCCAGCCCCGCCGGAAATGGCGTGTCCAGCAGCCACTGACGAATTTCTTCACCGGCGGCAGCCAGTGCGGTTACATCGTCGACATCCAGTTCCTGCAAGCGCTCGGCGATGCGGGTATCCAGTCCTGCAGAGGACAGGAATTCACGAAAAGCTTCGGCAGTAGTGGCAAACCCGCCCGGTACGCTGACGCCGGCACCTGACAGGGAGGAAATCATCTCACCCAGGGATGCGTTCTTACCGCCGACCTTGTCGACGTCCGCCATGCCCAGCTTCGCGAACTCGATAGTGTAAGTGGTCAATGGATTGCCCTCTGCAACTTCTGTATTGGCGGCAGATTATAAGGAAGGGTTTTGTAAATAATACCCCGCAAACGTCGGTGAAATGGTCGCTTTTCTGTTGTAATTTTTCTACAAACGCACTTTCTGGATGACCGCCCCCAGACGATTCGCGAACATTGAGTCTTTGGTAACTTCAACCGCTTTGTCTTGGATTCGTAAATCACCCTACGAGTTTTTTGGTATTGTTGAACTTGGCGATTTCACGATTACTCTCTATACAACCATCAAGCGACCTGCCCATGAATCAACCTACCCGTTTCGGTACCTGCTCCACATTTGATACCCACCCGCCAAAGCGCACTGCCTTTTTTATTTCCGATGGGACGGGCCTCACGGTAGAGGGAATCGGGCACAGCCTATTGGCGCAATTTCCCGACCACCAGGTGGAACAGGTGACTGTCCCCTACGTAGATTCTGAAGCCCGGGTCAAACAGGTACTGCAAAGAATCGAACAGGCCGCCGAAGAGTCCGGGCTACAACCCATTATCATCACCAGTATTGTTTCGGATCATATCCGCGGGCAACTGCACCAGAGCTCGGCGCTGATGCTGGATGTTTTTGAAAGCTATCTCGCACCTCTGGCGAATCTGTTTGGGTCCGCGCCCAATCGATCCGTGGGGGTTTCACACGGTATAGCAGACAACAGCCGCTATACGGCCCGTATCGATGCCGTGCACTATGCCATGGACAATGACGATGGCCGTCGCACCCGCGAATTCGAAAGTGCCGATATTATTCTTGTCGGGGTATCACGCTCGGGTAAAACACCAACTTGTCTCTATCTGGCCCTGCAATTCGGCCTGCGCGCAGCCAACTACCCCATCACAGAAGAAGACATGGACAGTACATCCCTACCAAAAATCCTGCGCCCCTTTCAGCACAAATTGTTCGGCCTCACAATTGACCCCCGGCGCCTGATGAGCATTCGTCAGGAGCGACGTGCGAATAGCCGCTATGCCTCACCGGAACAGTGTGAGTTTGAGGTGCGTCAGGTTGAACAGATGCTGCGCCGAGCACAGATCCCTTTCTTGGACGCCACCGAGCTCTCCGTCGAGGAGCTCGCCACACGCCTGATGTCTCAGGCAGGAATTGAGCGCAGAATCAGCTAACTTTTGTCAATGGCGACAAAAAATACTCCGATTGCGCACCCGCTTGACCGCTGCCATTCCCGTTCGTTGGGCTAAACAGGCAAATTGGAGTAAAGTAGCGCCACCCAAGGGGCCGCCCCGGACAGATCCTTGCGTCCGGGGTGTTCATTCCGCGTGAAGTTTGGTTGACGTTTTGCAGATCATTTCCCTGCCCTATTCCCGCAATATCGGCGCGGCACTAGCCGTGCTGGCCGACCTCCCATACCCGGTCTGGCTGGATTCCGGCCTCGCGACCGCGCGCGGGGGGCGTTTCGACATCATAAGCGCAGATCCAATCGCTACCCTGACACTTTCCTCCAGTGATTCAGCACCATTCGCGGATCTTGATGACCTTGTGTGCGAGCTGGCGCCACAGGAGGCTGACCAGCAGATACCCTTCTGCGGTGGTGCTATCGGCTACGCCGGATACGAGCTAGGAGCCAGGGGGAACTTCCTGTCCGCAGATGAGCGTCCCTCACCGCTACCCGCCGGCTTCTTCGGCCTGTACAGCTGGGCAGTGATCGCCGACCATCAACTGGGCAGTGCGCATCTGGTGTTCCACCCGGCCTGTACCGATAGCCAGAAACGGGATCTGCGCCAACGCTTTGAAACAGTCGCTTGGGATGCACCGGCAGCACACAACGACTCGTTTCATCTGACAAGCCGGTTTCAGCATGAGTTCACCGCAAAGGAATATGCCAGACGCATTGCCCGTATTCTGGAATACATACAGGCCGGCGACATTTACCAGGCCAACTTTACCCAGCGGTTTCTCGCAGAATTCGAAGGGAACCCACTAACCGCATATATGGCATTACGGGAAGTCGCTGCTGGGCCGTTTTCCGCATTTCTGACGGTCCCCGGAGGGGCGATCCTCAGCCTATCACCGGAGCGATTTATCCTGCAGGATGGACGCTTCCTACAAACCGAACCGATCAAGGGCACCCTTCCTCGGGCCATTGATGCGGTAGAAGACGCGGCATTCGCTAGACGCTTGCAGGAAAGTGTAAAGGATCGGGCGGAAAACCTGATGATCGTGGACTTACTGCGCAATGATTTCGGGAAAGTCTGCCAGCGTGGCAGCGTGCGTGTCCCTAACCTGTTTGAACTACAGAGTTTTGCGAATGTGCATCACCTGGTAAGCACCATTACCGGTCAGGTTCCCGACACACTGGAGTTCGCAGACGTAATCCACGCATGCTTTCCCGGTGGTTCAATTACCGGTGCCCCCAAGCGCCGCGCCATGGAAATCATTCGTGAACTTGAATTGAGCCCGCGCGGGGTGTATTGCGGGAGTATCGGTTATCTGAGCAGCTGCGGCCGAGCCGATACCAATATTGCCATTCGCACCCTCACCGCCAGCAATGGTGAAATAAGCTGCGCGGCAGGCGGTGGCATTGTGGCGGACTCCATTCCCGAAGCGGAACACCAGGAGTGCCTGGATAAGGTGCGCATCCTGCTTGAAACACTCGAATCGCGATTTCATTGACTTTCTTGCTTAAGGTGAAATCGCAGTTATATCGCTATCGCCCTTCGGTATTTCCCTGATACCTGTTTCCTTGCTAGATTCCGCGCCATTCACTGGTAATACCATAAAAGCGACTCGGTCCGGCCCAAGACTGCCAGTCCGGATCCGGCTTACAGTATAAGGTTATGTGCAATGCGAATTACCCTGGTAAAGAAAATCCTCGCTGACGGCTCCCCTTGTGGTAAATGCCGAGACGTGGAGGAAAAGCTGAAGGAAAACGATCAGGAAAAATATCTGGATGAGACGTTGATTGCCGACGAGCGCGACCCGGAGAGTCCAGGTATGCAGCTGGCACAACGCCTGAACGTCCAGCGCGCGCCATTTTTTGTCGTAGAGGAAGAAGGCAGAGAACCGGAGGTTTATACCGTGTATTTCAAATTTGCCAAGGAAGTACTCAAGAACCTGTAATGTATTCAGCGCGATAACGCGCAAAGCCGGGGCGGAAATGATGGGTGCCGGTTTGCCCGAGGTTGATTCGGACTGCGCCCGCACCCTGCAAGGCAACTGCGATCTCCCAAATACCGTTTTGGCACCGCCATAAATGGCGGTGCGGAGCGCAAGGTGCGGTGAAATGGATTTACGGCGATTGAAGCGTTAGAGAACCGACTCGGAGCCGGCAGATTTCAATCAATAGACCGGTAGATCTATATGGGAAAAGAGCTCATCCACTTCCGCACGGGAGGACGCCTGGGCCGCCTGATCGATCAACTCACGGGTAAGGTGCGGCGCGAACTGCTGAATAAATTCGTACATAAAGCCACGTAGAAAAATCCCCTTCCGGAAACCGATTTTCGTTACGCTGGACTCGAACAGTTCGCTTGCGTCCAGCGCCACCAGATCACTATCCTCATCTTCCACTGCCGCCATATCGGCGACAATGCCGATACCCAACCCAAGGCGCACATAAGTCTTGATCACATCGGCATCCGCCGCGGTGAACACCACTTTGGGCGACAGCCCTTTTTCGAGGAAGGCCTCATCGAGTTTCGAGCGTCCGGTGAACCCAAACACATAAGTGACAATCGGATACCTGGCGACGTCTTCCAGAGTCAGCTTGGACAATTGTGCGAGCTCGTGGCCCTTGGGGACCAGAATACAGCGGTTCCAGCGGTATACCGGCATCATCACGAGATCGCTGAACAATTCCAGCGCCTCGGTGGCAATGGCGAAATCCGCGGTGCCATCTGCGGCCATTTCTGAGATTTGCATCGGAGTGCCCTGATGCATATGCAGGGACACTTCCGGATAGCGGGCAATAAAAGCCTTGATTACCGTGGGCAGCGCGTAGCGCGCCTGGGTGTGGGTGGTAGCGATGGCGAGACTGCCACGCTTGTCGTTGCTGAACTCCTGCGCTACCTGTTTGATATTCTCAACCTTGCGCATTATTTCGCCAGCGGTCTTGAGGATCGCCTCACCGGCCGGCGTTACGCGGGTCAGATGCTTGCCACTGCGGGCGAAAATCTCGACACCCAGCTCATCTTCCAGCAATCGAATCTGCTTGCTGATTCCAGGCTGAGAAGTAAACAGACTCTGTGCGGTGGCCGACACATTGAGGTCGTGATGAGCAACTTCCCAGATATATCGCAACTGCTGCAGCTTCATAGCCTCTCCCTGTCCATTGCTGGCAATTTGTGCAAAACAATCGGCCCGATCAATTTTGCGCCAGCGATTGGTTATAAAAACTCTGCGACTTTATGCGGGAAAAGCATAGCAGCGAAAGTTACAGCGGGCCAACAGAACGTGATATGCACATCAGAAATGCGAGCAAATAGTTACGAAAAGTGACCCGCAGTGGTGAGATATGTGCCGCTTATGGAAATTTGGCGGGAATATATTCTAGTCAAAGGCGGTTAGTTGCCCTGATTGGCTATGCCGTGGGGCACGTGCCCGGTAGCGACATGGGCGGCGGCGGATGCACAGTGGGTCGGCTGATCATCAAAAAACACGTCTGCCCCGAATGCACGGAGGAACTCACCTTTGGGTAGTCCGCCGAGAAACATGGATTCATCGATGCGGATATTCCATGCACGCAGGGTGCGAATCACCCGCTCGTGCGCGGGCGCGGAACGCGCGGTGACCAGAGCGGTACGGATGGGACAGTTCTCCGGTGAGAACTCCCCCTGAAGATGTTGCAGCGCCTCGAGAAACCCTTTGAACGGGCCTCCCTGCAGCGGCTTTTTCGCAGATGCGCGCTCGGCGTTGGCAAAAGCGGCCAAGCCATCGCGCTTGAAAATCTGCTCCGCCTCGTCGGAAAACAGGACGGCATCACCATCAAATGCAAAACGCAGTACTTCATCGCCCCGCTGTCGGGCACCACCCGGGATCAGTGTCGCCGCGGCAATCCCCTGCTCCAGCGCCCGCCGCACATCCTCACCGTCGGTGGAGAGGAACAGATGACACCCAAAGGGAGCAATATACCGATAGGGGCTGCCACCATTACAAAAGGCCGCGCGACTGATGCTCAGGCCGTAATGTTCGATAGAGTTGAAGACCCGAAGGCCGGTATCAGCGCTGTTGCGTGATAATAGAATCACCTCGACGCGGGGTTCACCGGAAAGCCGTTCATTGATCTGCAAAAACTTTTCCACCAGGGAAAAGGCTTCGCCCTTGGGCAGAATGTCATTTTCACGCTCAATCTGATACGCAGAAAACGCATCGACGCCCTGCTCTTCAAATATCTGGTGACTTTCCCGCAGGTCAAATAACGCCCGCGAGGAAATGGCAATGATCAGCTTGTTGGGTTTCGTACTATTCACAAAGCCACCTCAAGGTGCTTCTACATCGTCCAGACCAGAGGGGAATTCATCATTGCGATGCGGCTCAAGCAGCACCATCAGCATATTGAGCAGATCTTCCCGCGTCCGTTCAGAGCGCACACCAACCTGATTGACCACCACCAGTAACATGGCGTGGCAGGTCTCCAGGGTGGCGCGCGCCAGGCGATTGGTTTCATTGGCAGGGCAGGTAAAGCCCAGGCGGCGGAACATATCCATCAGATGGTTGATGACAAGCTCATCGTGGCGCTCGTCCAACTCGTGCAGTTCCGGTACCCCCCACATCGCCTGAACGAGAGGAAGCAGGCCCCGCTGCTCGCGGTAGACAGATACCCAGCGTGTAAGCAGGTCATCGAGAAATTCCCGCAGGCTGAGCTGCTCCAGATCACTGGCCGCAAGCTCGTTCAGGCGCTCGGTAAGGCTCGCCAGCCACTGCTCGCCCATGGCATACAGAATGGCATGTTTGTTGGGGAAATAGTGATAGACCGACCCAACCGAGACACCGAGCTCTTTGGCGATCAGGATGGTAGTGAGATCATTCAGACCCACCCGCTCTAGAAGCTGGCCAGTGGTATCCAGGATCTGACGGGCACGCTCGCGGGCCCGCGCCTGTACCGGCTCTCTTCGTGGCGACAACTGGTTTCTGCGGCGATTCTGTTCTGCGCTCGACACTTCCGAATTCCCTACTTGTGACAGTCCTTTTTAACACAATTGGGGTAGTGGCTCACTAAAAAAGGCCGGCATCGCTGCCGACCTTTCGCCCATCCTGTGAGATGAGTTTTGGTATCAGAACCGGTAATCAACACTGACGCCAGCCACTCGACCGCGAGAGGGGTCGGTCTGGGTGGCGGGCAGGTTGTAATCTGCCGCCGCATAGCCCCAGTGGTAGTACTCCTCCCCGGTCAGGTTTTCCACGTAGATACCGGCAGTGAGATTCTCGCTCGGCGCGGTAATGGAAGCGCGAAGATTAACCACGCCACGGCTGTCGAGTTTTACTTCCTCGGTATTTGCCAGGTCGGCAAACTGTTCGCCAGTGAAGTTGTATTCACCGGTCAGCGCCAGGGAACCAAAGCCCAGATCCGTGGTATAGGTCAGTGCGGTAGCCGAGGAAAATTCAGGCGCAAAGGCCATCTGATTACCATCACAATCTTCGCACAGCTCTTCTGGTGCGCCAGTGAAATCGGTGTTCATCCAGGCAACACCCATATAGAGATCGAGGTTATCGGTAATCAGCCAGCGCGCGTCGACTTCCAGCCCTTGCCCCTCACTCTCACCGACGTTGCGGGTCACAGCAGCCGCGCCGATAAAGAAGGCCTGCTGCAGGTCTTCGTAGGTGTACTGAAATGCAGCCGCATTCAGGTGCAGGCGATTGTCCAGCAAGCGCGCCTTCACGCCCAACTCATAGGAAAGTACCTGCTCTTCATCGAAACTGTTGGGCTCTGCATTGCTGCTATCGACAGTCCACTCATATTCCTCCAGCCAGGCGTCTTCGTCTTGTGCAAACGCCGGGTCTGTGACCCGATAGGTCAGGTAGTCAAAGCCACCGGATTTATAACCGGTAGCAACGCTCGCATAAGCGGTGATGTTATCCGAGAAGTCGTGGTTCAGGGTGGCACGGCCGGATACGTTGCTCCAGGTATCGTCGCCAGTGATTGGTCCGTCGGTGAACATGGCCTGATAGTTCCAGCCGCCGGTCCAGGTGTCTGGCCACGGAGAATCCACGGTATATATTTTGCGGTCCTGGGTGTATCGAACGCCCAACCCAAGGCTCGTGACATCGCTCAGATCAAAGGTGGTGTTCGCGAGCACCCCCCACCCGCTGTACTCGCCGCGGGTATAGGACTCCTCGATGGACATGCCATCGCCCACGGAGACACCACCGGGAATGACCATGCCCGCTGTCGGTGCGTATTCCCAGGGGTCACCACCGGTCCAGAATGCATCATCCATTTCTTCTGGGTAAGCCAGCGCCAGCTCCGCACAGGTCATGGAGGAGTCTACATCCAGCTCGTAATCCACTTCCATGGCACCAGCGCAGATAAAGTCCTCTGCATCGACGCCGGCGAAGTAGGCATCCAGGTCTTCCTGGTAATAGCTCGCACCCAAGACCCAATTAAACGGACCGTTGTTATCCGAGGTCAGACGAAATTCCTGACTGAAAAAATCTCCAGTCTGATCGCGCACGAAGGTGTCGATGGTATCCGCAGTACCGTCAAAGTCTTCGATATAAGTGTAATTATGTGTTTTGTAGCCAGTGATGGAGGTAAACGTGAGAGCGTCCATCTGGTGCTCAATGGTGAGGATTGCATCACCGATTTCCGATTGGTCTACGCCTTGCTGGTCGTTGTAGACTTCATCGAAGTCGCTGTCGGTACCCAGTGCCCGGTAGATAGTGCCGTCACTGATTCGATCTTCATACTGACCAAGAAAGGTTACGGTGGTGTTCTCGATTCCGTCGTACACCGCAGTAAAGCGCATGGCATCCACTTCACTGGCGCCTAGCTTGCGGCCACCGGACAGGTTTTTCACATGCCCTTCTTCTTCCTGATGAACTCCGGCAATACGCACAGCAAAATCTTCGCTGACCGGCATGTCCAGGGCGCCTTCGAAGTCCAGGCGGCCATATTGACCGGCGCTGACTGACACCTCCCCTGCAAAGGCCTCTCCGGGCTTTTGCGTCGTCATGGAAATAGCGCCAGAAGCCGTATTCCGACCAAACAGCGTACCCTGTGGCCCCTTCACCACCTCGACCCGTTCGAGATCGTACATGGTGGGCGCCGCACCGGAGCGACTTTGGTAAACGCCTTCCAGAAATATCCCCAGGGCCGGATCACTACCCGAGCCAAAGCCGTTATTGTTCACACCGCGAACGGAAACAGAGTCGAAAAAGCCATCCGTAGTTTCACCAGAGATTCCCGGTGTTATGGCAAATAGATCTTTAAAGTCACTGAGGTTCGCACTCTTGATGGTATCGCCGGTAAAAGCGCTGACCGACATTGGGACGTCTTTCAGCGATTCGGCGCGCATTTGCGCGGTGACGGTTACTTCTTCGATCTCGGCTGCCGTGGCGCCACTGCTAACAGTGAAAATCATTGCGCCGATAGTGGTAGCCAGCAGGTTTTTTTTGGCCATGAACGACCGGTCTGATAGCGTCATCGTAACTCCCCGTGGGTTATTTTTATCGGGTTTGTGTCCAGTGATACCGCTTAGGACGGCCCCAGTAATCAAACTGCTCGGTCTGTTATTCCACAAACCGAACAATTATTCAACTTTATTTTTTGACCCCGAAAACCACTGGAAACACGGTGCCGCAACACCGGGACACCGGCGCTGTCGATGAAGCCGCGAACTGTAGACTTCCAGGATCCCTATCGCCCCAACTTGTCCAATAAGCTGTAATAGAGCATTCCTGCTACCAGTCCTGGCCAACGCAGCAGTGTCCCCCCCGGGAAACTTGGCGTTGGAATGCGCGACAATATATCAAACCTCTCTTCGGTACCGGCAATCACTTCCGCAAGAATTTTTCCGGCAAACGTCGCTGTCGGCACACCGTGCCCAGAGTACCCCTGGCTGTAGTAGACGTTCGGTTCCAGCCTGCCAATACTCGGCATTCGATTCATAGTGATCGCCAGAGTACCGCCCCAACCGTAGTCAATCTGCGTACCGGCCAACTGTGGGTAGACCTCCAGCATGTACTTCCGTACAAACCCGCGAATATCTCGAGGAAAGCGCGATGAATAATTTTCGCCGCCGCCGAAAATCAGACGGTTGTCTCCGGACAATTTCCAATAATTGATCACGAACAGCGTGTCTTGCAGCGCGTAGTCGTTCGCTATCAATTCTCGTGCCAGCTTCTCCTCCAGAGGCTCTGTGGCCAGCACAAAGTTGTTGATGGGCATAATACGCCCGGCCATACGCGGCTCCAGTTTGCCCAGGTACCCATTACAGGCAAGGACGATATTCGCCGCACTCACCCGCCCATGCTCTGTGGACACTACGCAGGGGCTGCCGCTGACGTACCCTGTGACCCGACTGTGTTCAAAAAACAGGACACCTGCGGCCCGCGCGGCATCGGCAAGGCCGAGCGCATAATTAAGTGGATGCAGGTGCAACGAACCGGAATCTATCTGGCCGCCGAAAAAGCGATCCGAACCGACGAGATCAGCCACTTCGTCCCGGTTGGCGTATCGCATGTCCTCATAGCCATAACGCTGGTTGAGCAATTCGACCTCTTGGCGGAGCTCGGCCTCGTGACTCTTTTTGGCCGCCAAATGCATAATGCCGCGCTTCAGGTCGCACTGGATACCGTGCCGGTTTATCAGGTGCTCCACGAGTTGCACCGCTTCCAGGCCCATATCCCACAGTGCTCTGGCGGTATCCCTGCCCAGCATTTTTTCGAGCTCTTCCTGACCTTTGCGCTGACCAACACCCACGTGGCCGCCGTTGCGCCCGGAAGCCCCCCAGCCCACGCGCTCCGCTTCGAGGACAACCACCTTGTATCCGCGCTCGGCAAGGTGGAGCGCGGACGAAAGGCCGGTATACCCCGCACCAATAATGCACACATCCGCTGTCACCTCGCCCTCCAGGCACGGGTATTCCGGAGTGGGGTTTGCACTGGCCGCATAATAGGAATCGGTATGGCCGTGCAATCTGGTAATGCTTCCGCTAGCGGACATCGAGTATCTCCAAAATCATCCTCGCTAAAACCGAATCATTATTCGGTATTTGTTGAATAATAATTCGGTTTCTTGCCATAATCAAAGTCCGGATGAAAAATTTGCGGTACGCCGGAAATCATCCTTCGCCACCCACAGAGGTTTAAGCTACTGTTTGGCGAAGTTGGCACGATAATCAAATACAAGCCTTCCAATCACAAGGTGTAACATGGACAAGATAACCCAGTGGCTCGCGGAACATTCGATCTCCGAAGTCGAGTGCCTGGTACCGGATATGTCCGGCAATGCGCGGGGTAAATTCACCCCGACGGACAAATTCCTGACCGAAGACAGCCGCCTGCCGGAGAGCATCCTGGTTCAGACGGTGACCGGCGACTATGTAGACGAGCATAATGAACTGGTAGACCCAGCAGATACTGACATGCTGCTGGTACCCGACCCGGACTCAATTCGCCTGAACCCCTGGGCGAACGAGCCTACCGCGCAGATTATCCACGACTGCTACACCCGCGATGGTAAACCGCACCCCATCAGCACCCGCAATATTCTCAAGTTCGTACTGGACAAGTATGCGGAACAGGGCTGGCAGCCAGTGGTCGCTCCAGAAGTTGAGTTCTACCTCGTCAAACGCAATCTCGACCCCGATGAAAAACTCTCCGCCCCCGTAGGACGCTCCGGGCGCACGGAAAAAACCCGCCAGTCTTACAGTATTGATGCGGCCAATGAGTACGAGCCAATCATCGAAGACATGTACGATTTCTGCGAAGCTCAGGGACTAGACGTGGACACCCTGATCCACGAATCCGGCACCGCACAGATGGAAATCAACTTTCTGCACGGCGATCCACTCCGGCTTGCCGATCAGGTATTCACCTTCAAACGTACGGTACGTGAAACCGCCCTGCGCCATGGCATCTATGCCACTTTTATGGCGAAGCCCATGGAAGATGAGCCTGGCAGTGCCCTGCACCTCCACCAGAGTATCGTTGACAGCAAGACCGGGAAAAACATTTTTGTAAATGAGGACGGCTCTGAGAATGAGCGTTTTATGCACTTCATCGGTGGCATGCAAAAATACACCCCGGGGTTTATCACGTTTTTTGCTCCGAACGTAAATTCTTATCGCCGTTTCACACCGGAAATGGCTGCGCCCACCAGCCTGCACTGGGGCTATGACAATCGGACCACCGGGCTGCGAGTACCAGACAGCTCACCTCAGGCAAAACGCCTGGAGAACCGCTTCCCCGGTGCCGACTGCAACCCCTACCTGGCGATTGCGACTTCGCTCGCCTGCGGTTATCTCGGCATGATGAACAAAGTCACACCAAGCAAACCGTACACCGGCGATTGCTCATCAGAGCCCATCACCCTACCCCGCACTCAGGAGCATGCGCTCAGCCTGTTGGCAGAATGTCCGGAAGCCGTCGAAATGTTTGGCGATACCTTCGTTCGCGCCTGGGCTGCGATCAAACGGGATGAGTACGAGGAATTTAACCGCGTAATCAGCTCCTGGGAGCGCGAGTACCTGCTGCTCAATGTCTGATTCATTGGCACCCCTAAAATACAAAAAACCCAGCATTTGCCGGGTTTTTTGTGCCCTGGTAATTCGAGCAATTATTTGTGGCTGGGATCTTTCCAGTAGTCCTTGACCGTATCTTTCATTTCCCTTGCGAGGATAGAAATACCAAACAGGTTTGGCAGTGTCATTAGCACAATCGCCACTGCGGACAGGTTCCAGATAATCGTCGTATCCTCGATCGCTGCCCAGAAGAAAGCCACCACGTAGACCAACCGGTACGGCATTACTGCTTTGGGACCAAACAGATAGATCATGGAGCGGTCACCATAATAGGACCAGGCGATTGCCGTCGAGAAGGCAAACAGCAGAATCCCGAGGGTAACAATGTAGCTTCCGTACTCTCCGAAGAACCCTTTCTGGAAGGCCCGGTTAGTCAATGCCACCGAGTGCAACAACGAATTACCCCAGACATCGACATTCGGATTTACCAGGCGGCCGCTATTGACGTTGAGCACACCGGAGAAGTTGTCCCCGCCCACTCGGAATTCCACGTCTTCGGCAACGGAGCGAGAGTTGAGCACAGTGAACTCATCTTTATTCAGAGGTAGGCCGTCGGCGACCACAATAGTCCCGGTGTATGGCTTAACATCGCTGCTCTGATTGCTCAGGAAACCAAACAGCTGTTTTACATCTGCCTCATCTTTGTCGGTATAGGTACCGGCAACCACCATCATATCTGCGCGTTCAAAGCGATTCATATGCTTCTCGGTCCAGACCCCCGACGACAGAATCACCAGACCGGTCAGGGTACAGATGATCAGGGTATCAATGAATGGCTCAAGCAGTGACACCATACCCTCAGATACAGGCTCATCCGCGCGTGCAGCGGCGTGGGCAATGGGCGCTGAGCCCTGCCCGGCTTCGTTGGAGAAGAGGCCGCGGTTTACGCCGCGGTTAAAGGCGTAGGCGAAGCTGGCGCCGAGGAAACCGCCCATGGCCGCACTGCCATTGAAGGCACCGGCAAAAACGGCAGAAAAGGAGGGGATGATGTTCTGGTAGTTGTACAGGATAACTGCCAGCGCGCCCACGATGTACAGCACAGCCATCACCGGCACAATGGTTGAGGTCACTTTGGCGATACGCGTAATGCCGCCGATAATCACCAGACCGAGAAGAATCGCCAGCACACCGCCGGTCAGCATCTTGCTCAGACCAAAGGTATCATACATGGCCTGGGCAATATTATTGACCTGCGGCAAACTGCCGGTACCAAATGAGCTGATTACCGTCGCGATGGCAAATATGACTGCCAGCCACTTCATGTTTAACCGTCGCTCCATGTAGAACATGGGGCCGCCGGCATAGTAACCGTCCGCTGCCTTAATTCGATATTTATGAGATAGGGTTACCTCAACGAACTTTGTCGTCATACCGAGAAATGCAGTGACCCACATCCAGAACAACGCGGCCGGCCCGCCAAGGAAGATCGCGAGCCCCACTCCACCAATATTACCGGTACCTACGGTACCCGACAGTGCGGTGGATAGCGCCTGGAAGTGGGAGGTATCCCCCGGGTCACCTGGTTTATCGTATTTACCCCGCACGATCTTGATCGCGTGGCCGAAGTAGCGGATCTGAGGGAAGCCCAGATACAGCGTGAAGAAAAAACCGACCCCTAACAGTACCCAGGGAAACCAGGCCGCTGAACCCAGCAACCCATCCAGGGTTAGCAACAACTGATTGAATGATTCCAAATCAACCCCCACAGCTCTTATTTTTTGATTGAAAAACAGTCAGCAATATGCTCGACGCAGGATCCGCCGAGACAGATTCGGGCAGTTTTTCGATATCGTTCTCTCGGTGAGAACACCGATTTTTATTACTCGACCGCCCCGACAATGACGCTGAGGGTAGCAGTTTCGCCAAAATGAGAACAGTAATCCGCCAATCATCAGCAGCATAGTCCTGTTTTCTGCCAAAAATTCGATTTATCACCAAATTTTTCGCTAAAACAGAGAATTCTGTCGCGAAACAGAACCCACGCCAGGCCTTGATTGGGCATCGAACAATTGGCCGTATTTACTCAGTGCCAGGTTACTGACTAATTTTCAGCCCAACTGCTTTTAAAACCATCTCGCTGAGGGAATATTCCGAACTGCCCGCCAGTGTGAACGAACACGAGATTTTTGCTGCCTCGATACCGCCCGCGCTTAATCTCAGCCAATAATCCATGAAACGCTTTGCCGGTATAAACGGGATCCAGTAACAGCCCCTCTTGCTGAGCCAGTAGCGCAATGGATTGGTAAACCGATTCAGTGGCCAGTGCATATCCCGGACCAATGTAATCATCAATCACGTGTATTCGATCTTCGTCCAATACAAATCCGGCACCGCCCGCTCCGGGGTAGCGAACCTTCCAGTCCGCAATATCCTGCACGACTTTGCGCAAAAAATACGCTTCATCGTCGCACACCGCGTACCCCGTGACCTGGGTAGCAACACCGAGTAACTGACAACCGAGAGTCAACCCGGATTGAGTGCCACCACTACCGGTTGCACATATCAGGTGCTCAGGCTCAAACCCTGAGGCGCGACAATCGGAAATAATCTCTTCTGCACCGGCGATATATCCCCAGATCCCCAACCCATCGCTACCACCGGTGGGAATACAGAGGGCGCGGCGCCCTCGCTGCAAATAATGTGCGCTCCACTCTTCAAACAGGTCGGGGAGTCGCGCGAGATATTCCTTTAATGGATATAGGGATACACGGGCCCCTGCGAGAAAATCCACCAGAAGGTTTCCGTCGGGAGCCGACGCCTCAAGGTCTGTACTGCGACCGGCTCGCAGCAGGACATGCGCCCGCAAACCGGCTTTGGCCGCAGCCAAAGCTGTCGCCCGGCAGTGATTTGATTGCTCTCCACCGCAGGTGATCAGTGTATCGCACCCCTGCGCCTTGGCTTCCGCGATAATGAACTCCAGTTTGCGTAACTTATTACCAGACATTGCGCTCTCGGTAAGATCGTCCCGCTTCACCCAGATCCTGGGACCTTCGAAGGGATAAGAGAAGGTTTCGCTGATGCGATCGAGAGGTTGTAACGGCGTCGGCAAATTCGCCAGTGTCTCTCTGGCGGGGTATTTAATCTTCACTATTGACCTCCTCAGGGCAAATTGCAGGTCGCCAGCCAGTCTCACGGCATATCAGGGTAAGCCAAAACCAAAAAAACCCGGCCTAGCCGGGTTTTGATCGAGATGAAGCCCAGTCGACAGAGTGTGATAAACACCTTCAGTCGGCTGGACAGCTTCAGATATTCTTGATGGTGCCCTTGGGCAGTACCGCGTGTACCGCGACTTTCTGGAATTTGAGCTGCATATTCTCAGCGACTTCCAGAATCAGGTAATCGTCGTCCACCTTTTCAACCCGGCCCAGCATTCCACTGGTCATTACCACTTCATCCCCCTTCTTCAGGGCACCCACCAATTCCTGGTGCTCTTTCTGGCGCTTGCGCTGCGGGCGAATGATAAACAGCCACATAAACACAAACAGGCCACCGAACATCAGCAGAGTGATCAGCGGGTTGCCCTGAGGAGCCGGAGCGGCCTCTTGTGCCATTGCGGCAGGAATAAAGAAATCCATGGTCTAAACCTCAATAGAGTCAGTCAAAATTCTGGGGCCAACTCTAACGGCTTTGACAAAATGAGGCAATCCAGAGCACCGGAGTTTACCGGTGCCCTGAACCACGTGATGCGAGGTAAAAGTCGGACAGGGACGACTTAGAAGCGCTGTCTTACCTGGCGGCGATAACCGGTTGGTGACATACCCGTCCAACGCTTGAATGCACTGGTAAAGCTGGTTCTGTCAGAAAAGTCGAGAATACGGGAAATGCCGTCGACGCTGAGTGCAGTGTCTTTAAGGAAGTGCACTGCATGGCGGAAACGAACATGATCACGCAGAGAGGCAAAACTCAGGTTGTGTTCCTGCAAACGGCGCTGCAGCGTCCGGGTAGACATACTGAGGTCAGATGCCACCGGGCGAATTGCCAGAGATGCCTTTCCAATCCGTTGTTCCAGCACATCGATAACTCTTGCAGCAATACCGAAGCTGGTCGCCTCCGGCGGTGCCAGCAACTGGTCGAGAATGTTCGGATCTCCGGACAGTCTGGCCTGTTGCAGAGGTTTATCTTCCGAGAGCGAAGCCTGGTCTGGCTGAATATGATTCATGGAGCTGCTCCTTGATGGGTTCCTTGAGCCGCGGTTATTGTTCTACGCCCGCTTCCTGCGAGTCCCTATATACCACCGCCAGCGACATTGCCGACTTGAATTGCGGTTACAAATTCAACAATGACTGACTACTACCTGGGTGCGGGGCGCACCTGAAAACAGGCGATCGAAGCCTACCCAGAGTGAACACTTTTTGTACTACTTCCTCGCACCACACCCAATCGCTCTGGGCCAAACGGTTGAGCGGCGCTCCTTTACACAAGCCAGTATAGACCATATAAGGATAATGCAAGGGACGACAGGCAATTTTTTTTAAACGACGCACAAAACGGCCGTGCCGCCACCGCAGAGAAGACCCCCGGACCTAACCAATAAGGGCTACCCAGGGATCTCTAAGGGCTAAAAATCGTCCAGACCAAGTACTGGAAGAAGCCCCTACTCGCTTATTCCAGGTTCTCGTCGATCCAGCTCAGCACATCATCGTGGTGGGACTTAGTTTTCACCTTATCCATGATGTGCTGTAAGCGACCCGCCTTGTCGATAATAAAGGTGGTACGGATCAGGCCCATGTACTCTTTACCCATAAATTTCTTCAGACCCCAGCAACCGTACTTGTCGGCGACCTTGTGGTCTTCATCTGCAAGCAGATCAAAATTGAGCTCATGTTTATCAATAAACTTCTGAAGCTTGGATTCAGGGTCTGGGCTCAGACCGAAAACCACAGTGTCTCGCTTGGCAAACTCTTTGGCACTATCACGGATTCCACACGCCTGGGTGGTACAGCCTGGTGTCAGTGCCTTGGGGTAGAAATACAGCACTACATTTTTTTCGCCGCGAAAGTCTTTCAACGCGACCTTTTCGCCATTCTGGTTATTCAACGTAAATACCGGTGCGAGATTACCGATCTTAGGATGTGCCATAGTGCCGCCCCTCTGATTAAATTCACTATTAGGACTGTTTCTCAAGGTAAAAAGGCCCGAGGTTTCCGCCTCGGGCCCGGCATTATATAGAACTCATATCCCGCTGCATCCGTGTGAGGAAACCGATGATCGAAGTTACACATCGGTTATTAGTCGCTCGGAAATCCTTAGGCAGCAGGGAGTCTGATCAGAGATTACCTAAAAGTCCTGCAAACGAAAGCTCTGTTCTTTGCGCGCTCGCAAGCCACAATCCCCCAGCTTTTCAACCAGTGCGGCTTTTTCAGCGTCCGTCAGGAAGTCTCCTATTTCCAGACAACCTTCCGGACCGGTAAAAGTGACACAGGACGGCTCCGCCGGGGTTGTTCCCATTCTCACCAGCACCGCAAGGCTGTGGCGATCAAATTCCGTGTGATACACCGGTCGCTCAAGATTCCCGCGACTGCTATCCAGTACTACGCGATCATCACTGATTCGGATCACCTCTCTGCGGGTACCTTCCATATATACATACCCGAATAGCGCGCCCAGCAGGAGAATTTCCAGCCCGGCAAAAGGAATTACCATCCAGGCACCGGCGAAAGCGAATGCAATACTGATTCCGAGCGACACCGCAACCAACGAGATGAACACCCACAGGTTTCCGGCAAATGACAGGGATTGATTGGGCGCGAGGAGAATACAGGCCCGGCGCCCACGCGCGCCGCCAACTTCTTTGACCATGGGTACAACTTCCAACATCCATCACTGTGATACTTTCAGTGTAGGACAGCGCAAAATTGAACCAAGAGTCACGGCGGCGGGCTCTGCCTTCTATACTAAAGCCGCACTGCAGACCACAGCGACTCTCCGGCCATCGCATATTCACCACCTGACCCGTGGCCGCCGCACTTGCACTTCTGAGGTTTGAGGGGTGGATTTTCCGGCACGCAGGGGGCAAGATGCCGCCGGATTGCGCGACCAAAAGACGCGTGTAACAACCGCGCAGCCTGTGGTTCTTATACCGACAGCAATGCCCCATCGGCAGGCGCGAACGACAACAAGAGCACCATCATGCAAGTTGAATCCATTGAACAGCTTTTAAAATCCAGCCAGCGGGAAGGTGAGACCGCCCGAATCCAGGGCTGGATCCGCACCCGCCGGGATTCCAAGGCGGGCCTGTCTTTCCTCGCCGTACACGATGGCAGCTGCTTCGATCCGATCCAGGTGGTCGTGGAAGCGGACATCAACAACTACCAGTCTGAAGTGCTGCGCCTTACCACCGGCTGCGCCGTGGATATTGAAGGCACTATCAAGGCCTCCGAGGGCAAGGGTCAGGCCATCGAGTTGCTGGCAACCAGCGTGACCGTTGTTGGCTGGGTCGAAGACCCGGACACCTACCCCATGTCGCCCAAACGTCACACCATGGAACACCTGCGTGAACACGCCCATTTACGACCGCGCACCAACGTCAGCGGCGCTGTAGCGCGGGTGCGTAATTGTATCGCCCAGGCGGTACACCGCTTCTTCCATGAGCGCAGCTTCAATTATGTACATACCCCCATCATCACCGCATCTGATTGCGAAGGCGCCGGTGAGATGTTCCGGGTCAGCACTCTGGATCAGACCAACCTGCCCCTCACCGATAAGGGAGATGTGGATTACAGCGAGGACTTCTTCGGCGAAGAGACTTTCCTCACGGTATCTGGTCAGCTCAATGTAGAGAGCTACTGCCTGGCCCTGTCCAAGGTGTATACCTTCGGGCCGACTTTCCGCGCTGAAAACTCCAACACCACCCGCCACCTGGCGGAGTTCTGGATGGTGGAGCCGGAAATTGCCTTTGCGGACCTGGCGGACTGCGCCAATCTGGCGGAGGAAATGCTGAAGTATGTGTTCAAGGCGGTGCTAACGGAGCGCGCCGACGATATGGCCTTCTTCGCCCAGCGCATCGACAAGGAAGCCATCACCCGCCTGGAAAACATCATCGATAACGACTTCGCGCGTATCAATTACTGCGAAGCCATCGAGATCCTTGAGAACTGCAAAGAGAAGTTCGAATTCCCGGTTTCCTGGGGAATCGACCTGGCGTCTGAGCACGAGCGCTATCTGGCCGAAAAACACTTCAAGAAGCCGGTGATCGTGCTGAACTATCCGAAGGACATCAAAGCCTTCTATATGCGCATGAATGACGACGGCAAGACGGTGGCGGCGATGGACGTGCTGGCACCGGGTATCGGTGAAATCATCGGTGGCTCCCAGCGCGAAGAGCGCCTGGACAAGCTCGACGCACGCATGGACGAGATGGATATTCCCAAGGAGCACCTGGACTGGTACCGCGACCTGCGTCGCTACGGCACCGTGCCCCACGGCGGCTTTGGTCTGGGCTTCGATCGCATCGTGTCCTACGTGACCGGAATGGGTAACATCCGCGATGTGATCCCCTTCCCGCGCACACCCCGCAATGTGAAGTTCTGAGGTTTTGACCTGGTGGATGCGCTGCACTTATCCACCCTACGTGCTACGGGCAATCACACACCCGTAGGGTAGATAAGCCGAAGGCGCATCTACCAGATAACTCCGGCCAAAAACGCAAAAACCCGCACCTGAAACCAGGTGCGGGTTTTTTGGCTTCTAACTTATTAAAAAGTAAAAAGCTTACGGCAGCAGGTGCGCAACAGCGTCACGCTCTTCAGCCAGCTCGGTCTCGGTCGCAGTCATTTTCTCGCGGGAGAAGTCATTGATTTCTACGCCCTGAACAATTTCCCAGTCACCGTTCTTGCATACAACCGGGAAGGAGTAGATCAGACCTTCCTGAATACCATAAGAACCATCGCTGTATACACCCATGCTGGTCCAGTCGCCTTCGGCGGAACCCAGCGCCCAATCGCGCATGTGGTCGATGGCGGCGTTGGCCGCAGAAGCTGCGGAGGAAGCGCCACGGGCCTTGATGATGGCGGCACCGCGTTGCTGTACCGTCGGGATGAAGTCGGTTTCGTACCACTCCTGCTCGACTTTGCCCATGGCGTCTTCGCCGTTGACCTTGGCCTGGTGCAGGTCCGGGTACTGGGTGGCAGAGTGGTTGCCCCAGATGGTCATGTGGGTGATGTCATTCACGGTGGAATCGGTCTTGTTCGCCAGCTGAGTCAGGGCACGGTTGTGGTCCAGACGGGTCATGGCAGTAAAGTTGCGCGGATCCAGATCCGGCGCGTTGCGCTGGGCAATCAGTGCATTGGTGTTCGCCGGATTACCGACAACCAGCACTTTAACATTGCGGGAAGCGACTTCGTTCAGGGCCTTACCCTGCGCGGAGAAGATAGCCGCGTTGGCTTCCAGCAGATCCTTACGTTCCATACCAGGACCGCGCGGACGGGCGCCAACCAGCAGTGCGTAGTCTGCATCTTTGAAGGCAACGGTCGCATCGTCGGACTGCACAATACCGGCCAGTAGCGGGAAGGCACAGTCTTCGAGCTCCATGGCAACGCCTTTCAGCGCTTCCAGTGCGGGAGTGATTTCCAGCAGCTGAAGAATAACTGGCTGATCTTTACCCAGCATTTCGCCGGAAGCGATGCGGAACAGCAGCGAGTAGCTGATCTGACCGGCGGCGCCGGTAACTGCAACACGAACAGGTGCTTTCACGATGTATCTCCGTTGTTTTCAGGCGCCCGCATTATAGGGCTTTGCAAATTAAATGCATTATCCTTTGGTCTGATCCTCGCGAAGAATTCAACCGAATCTGTCAGACCAAACTCCGTCAGGCGCTCGGGTAGCGACGTTTTAACGCTTCATACAGCTGATCACTGAAATTTTCTGCTGTTGCGTCCAAAGATTGAACAATCTCTGCCAGATGCTCATTGTCTTCCCGACCTTCCCAGGTTTTTACGTAGCTGCCGTCTTTGTAGCCGTAGTCCTGGCGGAAGCGGTTCAGTACATTTTTGCCGACATAACGCCGGTAAAGTTCGTCGAAACCCATTTCGCAATCGGCCATTAATTGTGCAAACCCCGGCAGGTCGAACTGCTTGGTCGACAGCGTGTTCAGGGTGAAGGCTTCCAGGTTCTCGCGGAAGTCCCCTGCTTCCAGCGCTGCCGCTTCCAGTTGCTGCTGCATTTTGCTGGCAACTTCTTCCGGGGAACCCTGCTGCAGCTCCAGGCTAAGGCCAAAATGCCAGATATCGACCAGCTCCAGCTTGACCTGCTCCATTTCAGGCTGCTGCTTTTTCCACCACTTCCAACCGTAGTGATCCAACAGCTCGGCACTCTCCACCCAGATGGCGCGGTACCAGGCAAAGTTTTGTGCACGCCAGTTTTCATTGACGACGGTGTTGATGGCATCTTGCAGGGCCAGCATGGACTGCAATTGTTGTTGTGACATGGTGATTCCTAAATGAAATACTGCGCGCTGGCTTCAGACCGCGCGGGGGAATAGACGATGGAAGTTCGCGGTGGTCGCTTCGGCCAGCTCTTCATAGGTGAGCCCGCGCAGGTCAGCAATAAATTCAGCCACTTCGCGTACATAAGCCGGAATGTTTGGCTTGCCCCGGTATGGTACCGGCGCCAGGTAAGGTGAATCGGTTTCCACCAGCAGGCGATCCAGGGGTACCTGCTTCGCGACGTCGCGCAACGCTTCTGCGTTCTTGAAGGTCACGATACCCGACAGGGAAATGTAGTAATTGAGATCCAGGGCCTGCTTCGCCATTTCCCAGGATTCGGTAAAACAGTGCAGAACACCGGCGTGTTCGCGACTGCCGTGGGCCCTGATCAGATTAATGGTGTCCTGCCGGGCATCGCGGGTATGCACGATCACCGGCAACCCCACTTCCCCGGCGGCCTCAAGGTGAGCGATGAAGCTCTGTTGCTGTACCTCTTTGGTCTCGGTGCTGTAGTAGTAATCGAGACCTGTCTCACCCAGAGCAACAACCTTCGCTTTTGCAGACAGCATTTTCAGCTTGTCGACGTCGGCCAGCCCGGACTCCACGTCCAGCGGGTGTACACCCACCGAGCACACTACGTCTGGGTATTTCGCAGCGATGGAAACCACCTGATCGACATTCTCCAGGCTGATACCGACACACAGGAATTTTCCGACACCGCGGCTCCGCGCAAGCGCCAGGACATCATCCAGGTCTCCGTCGAATTTATCGAGTTTTAGCCTGTCCAGGTGACAGTGAGAATCTACCAGCATCAATCTCTGCCTTTCGGAATGTGTGCGAGCGGGGAATTATACAGATCGGCCCCATAATGCGCGCGCTGCGGCATGGAGCCCGGGCGGAAGAGTGGACTTCCGCCACACTGGAATGGACGTTTACAGCGTATGTGTCGGACGGCTGGACTCGAGCGAGCCCGCCAGCAGAGTTTCGATCTTACCCTGGGCCATATTTTCTTTGTCGCTGAACTGGATACCGATCCCCGGGGTGCGGTTCCCCTGGGCTCCACCCGGTGTGATCCACACGACTTTACCGGCTACCGGCAATTTCTCGGGTTCATCCATCAGGCTGAGTAACAGAAAGACTTCATCTCCCAGGTTATAAGACTTATCAGTATTGATAAAAAGGCCACCATTTTTCACAAACGGCATATAAGCTGCGTACAACACGGATTTGTCCTGGATTTTCAGCGACAGAATACCGTTGCGGGCACCGCCCCCCATACCTTTCATAGTTGACCCCGTATTAGTCATCCAACGAGCCCGGCGCATCCGCCGATCTCTATTCCGACATGACCTTTGGTTGTTATTTGATCGCCGATTCGGCTATTGAGTGCGACTCAAGCAATCGACGGATACTGAATTGTCGCCTTAACTTACCCCGATGGCCAGTAACCTGTCCACACCGGCTGTGCGCTTGGCACCTTCCGACGCTAGCGAAACAGTGCTGACCAGCGAATCAGCAGCTCCTCCAAAAGAAGTCGCTTGTTCGGATTGCTGTTGCCGGAAAGCAACGCTCTTGCCTTGAGCAGGTGGTCGTAGAACACAAACACCGGCCTTAGACTCTCCGGACCAGTGCCTGGTAACCGCTGCAGGAGTGCCATTATGTTTGTATCAGCAATCCGGTCGACACTGCGGGATTTCAGCATCAGTGCCAACCAGCTTTGCCAGAATTGCAGCAGCAAATTCAGATCAGCGCCCTCTCCCGGATTTTCCCACTTACCTGCAAGGGTGACGGGGCTCTCATCACCGCGAGTAAGCGTGGCCAGGTCGGCGAAAAACTGCTGTCGGACCTCCTGAGATTCCGGCTCCATCAACCTGACTGCAAGTAACGGCGCACCACCAGCGAGGTCGAGTGCGGTACCTGCCTCCTCACCCTCAATACCACTCTCCTGCATCCAGCGAAGAGCGGATTGCTGGGGGGGCACCGGAAATGCAATGGTCTGACAGCGGCTTCGGATTGTCGGCAGTAGTCCTGAAGGGTGATCGGTGATCAATAGAAAGATAACGGAACCACTGGGCTCTTCCAGATTTTTTAGCAACGCATTGGCGGCATTGATATTCATGGCTTCCGCCGGTGCCAACAACACGACCCGGGCACCTTCGCGACCGCTGGTACGACCAACAAATTCACCCAGCTCGCGAATCTGCTCCACCTTCAGCGGCCCCTGTTCCTTTTCTGGTACGACCTGAGTGAAATCCGGGTGTGATCCAGCCACACGCAGCTGGCAGCCTCGACACTCGCCACACGCCAGCCCATGACGTGGCTGGTCGCATAAAAGTAACGCGGTAAACGCTTCAGCAAAACGCCGTTTCCCAAGACCCGCCTGACCACTGATCAGTAATGCGTGTGGGCAACGGCCCGCAATCCATTGAGCCCCAAGGCGCTGCCATTGGGCCGCCTGCCAGGGCAGCGGTGACGGAATAAGCGGCTGCTCTGGGGTTTTCCGCTGGTCACCTTGAGTGCTCATGAATCACCCGCAATTTGCTGCAGCGCAGATGCCAGGCTCTCTTGCACGGCTTCCAGCGGGACTGAAGCATCTATGATTCGATAGCGGTCTGGAGCATTGTCCGCACGCCGGCGGTAAGCGGCACGTACCTTCCTGAAAAAGTCGATCTGTTCGCTCTCGAAGCGGTCCGCCTCCCCTGTGCTTGCGGCGCGCTGTAGACCGATCTCAGGGGCAACATCCAGTAGAAGCACGCAGTGGGGTCGCAGGTCCCCTTGTACCATTTGCTCAAGCTGGGCAATCAGCGCCCAATCCAGTCCCCGACCGCCCCCCTGGTAGGCGTAAGTCGCGTCGGTAAATCGATCACAGACCACCCATTTCCCAGCGGCAAGCGCTGGCTTAATCACTTGATTCAGGTGCTGGGCGCGCGCGGCAAAAACCATGAGTAACTCTGCGGTGGGATCCACTGCCTCATCACGCTTTTCCAGCAGGAGTTGCCTGAGTTGCTCGGCCATTGGCGTGCCGCCCGGCTCTCGCGTTTGAACATAGGGAATACCCTGCTTATCCAGCCACTGGGTAATAAACCGGAGATTGGTGGACTTCCCCACGCCCTCTCCGCCTTCCAGCGTGATGAATTTTCCCTGGGGTAAATCTTGCATATGTATACCGGTCTTCAATAACGGCAAATTTTAATTCTGTTTTACATCCGCGGGACTTGAACGGTAGTCAGACCGACGCTTCAGCTGATATTGGCGCACCGCGCGGTTGTGCTCGGTCAGGGTCTCGGAGAACTTATGCGAGCCGTCGCCCTTAGCAACAAAGTAAAGGGATTGCCCCTCCTTTGGGTGCAGGGCGGCATGGATGGCTTCGCGCCCCGGCAGAGCAATCGGTGTGGGCGGCATGCCCTTGATGACATAGGTATTGTAGGGCGTAGCCTCACGCAGATCGGCACGGCGCAAATTGCCCGCGTAATTTTCACCCATTCCATAAATTACGGTGGGGTCTGTCTGTAGACGCATCCCTTTATTCAGTCGCCGGACAAAAACCCCGGCAATTTCGTCGCGTTCCCAGGGCACTCCGGTTTCTTTTTCCACAATGGAGGCCATTATCAGTGCATCGTAGGCGCGGTCGTAAGGTAAATCACTCGCGCGCTTTTCCCACTCTTCAGCGAGTACACGGTTCATACGCTGATGAGCTTGTCGCAGGAGATCCAGGTCGGTGGTACCCGAGCGATAAATATACGTATCCGGGAAAATCAACCCCTCTGGGTTGCCCTCGATACCCAGTGCCTGCGCTGCCGCCGCGACGGTTGCGGCGCTCTCTGTAGGCTTTATTTTGTTTGACCCACGCACCAGGTCCAGGGCTTGGGCAAATGTCCACCCCTCAACTATCGTAAGACGATAGCGGGTGACATCCCCGCGGTTCATCCGGGCCACCAGATCCATGGCATTACTTCCCGCAGGAATCAGATACTCCCCGGGGTGTATATGTCCCAGTTTCTTCACTCGCGCGTACGCAAGTACCAGACGCGGATAACGCACCACATCCTGGCTCGCAAGCTCGTGTACTACGCGGGAAAGGTTGCTGCCGGACTCAACGTCGATACGCAAACCATCCAGCGGGACGTCCAGGGGCTCAACCAGCGCATTTTGAGTGAACCAGAATGCCGCGCCGCCAGCGAAGACACCAACCACCACCAGCACAAGAAAAACGCGCAGAGCTTTTGATAACAGCCCGATACCCGATGGCTGGCGTTTTGACGACTTTGTGGAAGCATTCTTACTGCGCTTTTTATTCGCTACCATAACTTTTCCGAAATTCTTTGCTGCAATGCCGATACGGCCGGCCCGGGCATTACCGGAATGCTCTCATTTGGTGTCACCGACATACCACTCGGTGACCGGTGCACCGATAGCAGTCGCGCCGGTACCACTCCTCGGACGCTATTGCAGACTGCGAGCTCGTCTGCCACCTGTAACTCCGAAAGTGAAATGTCATCATCGCCGATTTCCACCTGACCAGCCAGCCAGCGAAGCATTACGCCCCGCACTCCAAACCGTCCAAGGTTCGGGGTGCGCCAGCACCCATCACGCAGGATAAGCAAGTTACTGCGGGACGCCTCGATGGCAAAGCCATCCGGGTCGCAGAGCAATGGCTCCAGCAGGGGGCCACCGGCACTACAGAAGGCGGGAAAGCGCCATTCATTCGCCGCCAGATCGTAGGTTTTTCGATCGAGCAATTTACAACCCAAGTGATCGGATTGCACAGAACCTATGCACGAATTGGCATCGGAATCACTGAAAGGTGAGCGGGTATCCGCCTCGCTCAAACGAGTGTCGCAGGGTCCGAGTAACACACCATTGTCCCAGGGTGACGGAACTTCCAGCGGGAATGCACTGATATCCCAATGCGGAGACAACACGGTATCGGTGGACACACTTCCGTAACGCAAGCGCAGGCGAGCACCGTGAGCCCAGTGTTGTGTACGGGCGGCAACCGCGCCCAAGGACTCGGCGATCCTACACTGGGTATTGCGCGCGAGATTCGCGCTGCGCGTGAGCCTCTCAATGTGTAATTGCAACAGAGGGATAGACCCGCGGTCCGCACGCATAGTCTCCAATAGCCCATATTCAAATGCACTATCGGGAACGACGGCCTGCTGCTCACCGCTGGCAGAGTAGTAAAGAGAGAGTGTATCCGTCACGGATATAAAGTGTTGGCGACAGCCCGACGATTGCACAATCTGCCGGGCACTCACCAGTGCAGTCAGTTAAACACGCTGAAAGATCAGCGAGCCATTGGTACCACCAAACCCAAATGAATTGGACAAGACCGCGTCGATTTTCATTTCCTGGGCTTTATGGGGTACCAGATTTACGCCGACACAGGCTTCGTCAACATTGTCGAGATTGATGGTCGGGGGAGCTACCTGATTTTGTAGGGACTTCACAGAAAAGATCGCTTCAATGGCACCAGCCGCGCCCAACAGGTGGCCGGTCATAGACTTGGTGGAGCTGACCGCAAGCGTGTCCAAACAATCGCTGAATACCGAACGAACCGCAGCAATCTCCGCTTTATCACCTAACGGTGTGGAAGTGCCATGGGCATTGATATATTGGATCGCGGACGCCTCCATACCCGCATCTTTCAATGCGTTCGCCATAGACAATGCTGCACCAGCACCATCTTCCGGAGGTGATGTCATATGATGCGCATCGCCACTCATGCCGAATCCACTCAGCTCGGCGTATATTTTTGCTCCACGGGCTTTCGCGTGCTCGTACTCTTCCAGTACCAGCACACCGGCTCCCTCCCCTAATACAAACCCATCACGGTCTTGGTCCCATGGGCGACTGGCCGCCTGGGGGTCATCATTGCGCGTGGACAGGGCGCGCGCCGCACAAAACCCACCCAAGCCGACCGGGGTGGTGACCATTTCCGCACCGCCGCAAACCATCACATCGGCGTCGCCATACTGGATGGTGCGCAGACCAAGGCCAATTGCATGGGTACCAGTGGTACAGGCAGTGGTGGTAGAAAGATTCGGGCCTTTCATACCGTATTTAATCGACAGATTGCCGGACACCATATTGATGATGGCACCAGGCACGAAGAACGGAGAAACCCGACGCGGGCCCTTCTCCGCAATCAGCATGGCATTGTTTTCGATGGCCGCAATGCCGCCCATTCCGGAACCGATACAGGCGCCAACACGCGGTGCAATTTCATCAGTGACTTCCAGGCCGCTGTCTTCCATGGCCTGGATACTGGCACTCATGCCGTACTGCAGAAATACGTCCATCTTGCGCGCTTCTTTTTGCGCAACATGGGGTTCGGGATCAAAATTTTTGACGGTTGCCGCAAAGCGGGTGGTGAATGCAGAAACATCAAAAGTCTCAATCGGCACGACACCGCTGGTGCCAGCCAACAAAGCGGACCAGGTATCCTCAAGTGTGTTGCCGAGCGGGCTGACTACGCCCATACCGGTGATAACGACTCTTCTTTTAGACACTTGTGCCTCCCCCGAAATAAATCTACTGCGCCACAACGAGAATGCTGTTGTCGGTCGCTTGTTTATCAATATGCATTTTTTATCAATATGCAAATAAACGGAGAGCCGCGCTATGCAACATAGAACGGCTCTCGCGATGCTTTCAGTACTGCCTAAACACTCTTGTTAAGACAGTACGAGCAAAAGGCAATGCGTACCTTTTACTAACGCTATCCAGCAGGAATCAACCCAGGTTCTGGTTGATGTAATCGATGGCCAGCTGAACAGTGGTGATCTTCTCTGCTTCTTCGTCAGGAATTTCAGTTTCGAATTCCTCTTCCAAAGCCATTACCAGCTCAACTGTGTCGAGGGAGTCAGCGCCCAGATCTTCAACAAAGGATGCTTCAGGTTTTACATCTTCTTCCTTCACGCCCAGTTGTTCAGCAACGATCTTTTTTACGCGCTCTTCAATGCTGCTCATGATTCAATTTAACTCCTAGTGGATAAAAATCTGTTTTGGTCACTGTATAAAATTTGCACGCCATTATTGGCGAATCAGTAACCGGCTAACACAGCTTGTGGTTAATGCGAGGCGGCATTGTACCCTGATTTTTTCGGGATGTAATGCACCGCCTCCCAGCAACCGTTGAATGATAAATTTTTCTTTACCAATCAATTAGTTACAGCGATTTTCTCGAGAGAAAATCAACCCATATACATGCCGCCATTCACATGAATGGTCTCCCCGGTCACATAGCCACCAGCATCACTGGCCAAAAATGCGACAACCGATGCGATCTCTTCTGGCGCGCCCAGGCGACCCAGAGGAATTTTGCCCAGTAGCGCTTCACGCTGCGCTTCAGGCAGAACTTTGGTCATATCGGTATCGATAAAACCTGGAGCGACAGTATTAACAGTAATACCTCGCGATCCGACTTCCGCTGCCAGCGCCCGAGCAAAGCCACCAACACCGGCCTTGGTTGCAGCGTAGTTGCTCTGGCCCGCATTACCCATGCTGCCAACCACGGAGCTGATATTGATGATTCGCCCCCAGCGCGCTTTGGTCATATCGCGCAGACACGCTTTGCTCACACGATAGACGGCAGTCAGGTTGGTGTTCAGGACATCTTCCCACTCATCGTCTTTCATGCGCATCAGCAGGTTGTCTTTGGTAATACCGGCGTTGTTCACCAGAATGGTCGGCGCGCCAAACTCGCCTTTCACCGCCTCCAATACTTCCCCGATGCTTTCCACGCTAGTGACGTTCAGTTCTTTGCCGGCACCCTTGATACCTTTTTCCGCAAAACGCGCAGAAATTTTTTCAGCACCGGAGGCACTGGTGGCGGTACCAATGACGATAGCACCCTGTGCGCCCAGCAAGTCGGCAATCGCTGCACCAATGCCGCGACTTGCGCCAGTAACCAGTGCAACCTTTCCTTCCAGCGAAGTTGAAATTGTCATAGTTTCTCCCGATCACCTACTACAGCAGCCAAATGCAACTGCAATAAGGTGTCTCGTCCATTTTGTCTAATTTTATCGGTAACGATTACGGTGCGGTTGTTTTTGCCGCTTCCGATAACTGCTCTGGCTTTTCGATATTGAGCGCGCTCAGGTTTCGGTCGATACGCTTGGCCAGTCCGGCGAGCACTTTACCAGGGCCACACTCTACCAACTGCTGGATACCAGATGCGGCCATTGACTGCACGCACGCCGTCCAGCGAACCGGGCTGTAGATCTGCTCGACCATCAATGCTTTGATCGCCGCCGGATCACGCTCTGATTTCGCGTGCACATTGTGAACTACGGGAATTTCCGGCGCGTTAAATACTGTCGCTTCAATTTGCGGCGCGAGTTTTTCTGCGGCCGGGCGCATCAACTCGGTATGAAAAGGGGCGCTCACCGGAAGGGGAAGAGCCCGCTTGGCCCCAGCGGATTTACAGGCCTCAATCGCGCGCTCCACAGCTGCGGCACTACCGGCAATGACAACCTGCCCGGGAGAGTTATAGTTCACAGCGGACACCACCGCGCCTTGCGCCGACTCAGTACACGCCGCCTCAACCGCCTGATCCTCGAGGCCGATGACTGCAGCCATGGCGCCCTCTCCGGCCGGAACGGCTTCCTGCATCAAGCGCCCGCGCTCACGCACCAGGCGCACACCGTCTTCGAATGCCAAGACACCGGAACACACCAGTGCCGACCATTCACCAAGGCTGTGACCGGCCATGATCGCCGGTACCGGACCGCCCTGCGATTGCCATGCGCGATACAGAGCAACACTGGACGTCAGGAGCAAAGGCTGTGTTCTTTCGGTCTGGTTGATTTCTTCCTGACTGCCGTTCTGGCAAAGATCCCAGAGATCGTAACCAAGTACAGAGGAAGCTTCAGAAAAGGTCGCGGCGACCTCGGGGAAAGCCTGGGCGGCATCAGCCAGCATACCGATCTGCTGGGAGCCCTGGCCAGGGAATACGAACGCCAAAACTGGATTGGTCATGGAACATCCTTTAACCAAATGATTGAATTCCAGGGAGGCTGTGCAGTTGGCGCCGACGCTTAGGCCGAAATACCGACGCGCTCTTTCACGTGTTAATTACACCCGCTTTGACGCTGGGCCTGGTATGCCATGGCCCTTCCGACCAAATGTGCCAGGTCTGAATCGGCACACTCTTTTGCGGTCAACATTGCGCGGTAAAACGCCTCACTGCTGGCACCGCCATGACTTTTGATGACGTTGCCTTCCAGCCCTAAAAAGCTGGCGCCATTATAGCGACCAGGCTCCAGCTGTGACCGCCATTTTCGCAACAAATTTATGGCTAATTGGCCAAAAAAACGCTTGATCGGCGCCTTGTTGTCAATCGTGAACGACTTCTGACCAATTAGTCGAATAACTCCTTCAGCGGATTTCATCGCCACATTGCCCATCAGGCCGTTACAGACCACCACATCTACCACGCCGGTAAAAATATCGTGCCCCTCAACAAACCCCACATAGTTAATCGCAGGGTCAGCCTGCAGCAACTGACCGGCACGACGGATCTCTTCTGTCCCCTTGTGCTCCTCGGCGCCGATGTTCAGCAGCGCTACGGAAAGCGCCTCTTTCCCAGAAAAAACGCGCTGCGCCTCAACACCCATCCGGGCGAACTGCAGTAGATCTTCAGCACTGCAATCAATATTTGCACCAAGGTCCAGCAAAAAGCACGAACCATCCGCGGTGGGCAGCGACTTGCCGAGGGCTGGGCGTTTCACACCTTCCACTGTACCGAGAATACTCCGCCCCAAAGCCAGCAGTGCACCGGTATTCCCGGAGGTCACCATAGCACCGGATTCTCCGGTGGAAACCGATTGCAGCGCCTTGGCCATTGAGGATTCGCGCTTGTGACGTAATGCCTGTACCGGGTTGCAGCCTTGGGTTATCACCTGGACGCAATCCACCACCTCCAGGCGCTCACGCACGGATGGCGGTTCTTTGATCAGGAGGGACTGAAGTTCAGAGCGAGGACCGAACAGTTTGAGTTCTGCCCGGGGATAGCGGATAAGAAACCTTGAGCAGGCCGGAACGACAGAGCGGGGACCTAAGTCCCCGCCCATCGCATCCACGGCCAATCGAAATTGGCTGGACAAAACTTACTCTTCTTCGGAAGAGCCGCCAACATCGATCACTTTACGACCGCGGTAGAAACCGTCTTTGGTCACGTGATGACGGTGGTGCTTTTCACCAGTAGTCGGATCTACGGACAGAGTTGGTCCGCTCAGAGCGTCGTGAGAGCGACGCATGCCGCGACGGGAACGGGTTTTTTTGTTCTGCTGAACAGCCATTTGGTGCTCCTAAACATACTTAACAGTTAACACCGGAACCGGGGCGCCTACCGGCGAGCCCAAACCCTTCAAACAACTCTTACGACTTGTTTGACGAACCCTTCAACTGTTCCAGTACTTTAAAGGGGTTTTCTCGTTGCTCTTCTGCTTCCGGCTCCTCACTACGACTCTGGAATGCCTCTTGTGCGACGCAGTCCCAGTCGTGATAAGCCACCATGGGCAGGTTGAGCAAAATCTCATCTTCCAATACCTGATACAGGTCCAGCTCATCACCTTCCTGTATCACCGGGTCCAGAGACTTGGGTAGTGAATTACCCTGCTCTTCCGACCACACAAACCCCAAGGCGATTTCTGCTTCTATCGATTCACTTACCGGTTGCAAGCAACGCTGGCAAAGTAAGCCGACTGTCAACGCAAGGCGACCGGTGGCCACCTGGTTGCGCTGCAGATCCCTGGCAAATGACAGGGAGACCGCTATATCGCCCTCAACCGACTCCGTGGCCGCCATCAGTCTCGACAACGCTTCCGGAGGTACGGTACCGTCCAGCTGTTGCCCGCGCTGCACCAATTTGCGTGCATCTATGCGGCGTGGCAGCGCGGATCTCAGGTCCGATTTCTGCGCTGAATCCTGGGCAGTCTTTTGGGGGGGTATCGACATAAGCGCGCAATTCTATGGACTCACCTGAGCCTTGTCAAAACAAATCATCCAACGCATGCTCAGCGGCCCCAATGCCCGGCACACCGCTGTGTCGGCAGATCGAAGCAGACTTGGAACCCACCAATAAAGGAAGCTCTCATGCGCCGCCTAATTCTAGCGTCCAGCTCCACCTACCGCCGCCAACTGCTGGAAAAGCTGCAACTCCCCTTCGAGTGCCACGCACCCCATATAAATGAAGAAGCATTCCCCGGCGAATCCGCCACAGAGCTTGCGAGTCGCCTGGCCACGGAAAAAGCGCTCGCCCTGACCGGCGACCACCCGGACGCCCTGATCATCGGCTCAGACCAGGTGGCCGAATGCAATGGCGTCCTGCTCGGCAAGCCCGGCACCGCCACCAACGCCGTCGAGCAACTCGAGCGATGCTCCGGCCAAACGGTCAACTTCCACACGGGCCTGTGTCTGGCCGATGCAAGTAGCGGCACACACAGCACACTCTGCGAAATATTTTCCGTGCACTTTCGCAATCTGGGAAAGGACAAGATCGAGCGATACGTGCAGCTGGATAACCCACTCGACTGCGCAGGTTCGTTTAAAGCGGAAGGTCTGGGGATCGCCTTATTCGAAAAAATGGAAGGATCAGACCCAAACTCCCTTGTTGGGCTTCCATTAATTCGATTGATTGACCTGCTTCAGCAGCATGGAATCAGCCCGCTTAGCTGACTTCGCGCACTCAAGCCACCAGTGGAGGCCACTCCAGAAGCTCGGAAAAATGGTCAATCACACGCTGCGGGCCGCATTCGTGGAGCCGCTCTCGGCTATGCACGCCGTAGCTTACGCCGATCGACGGCATGTTGATGGCCGAGGCCATCCTCAAGTCGTATTCCGTATCGCCAACCATGACCGCCCCGCTCAGCGGGGCACCCGTTTCCGCAATAATTTCGCGCAACATGGTGGGGTTCGGCTTGGAGGCGGTTTCATCGGCGCAGCGGCTAGTGACGAACAGATGCCCTACCCCGTGATCCTCAAACTCCCGACTCAGCCCCCGACGACTTTTACCTGTCGCAACCGCCAGCTCATGCCCGGCACCCAATAGCTTGTCGAGTGTGGCCAATACACCGTCAAATAGCGGCAAAGGCTCGCCTCGCGCCGCAAGCCACTCATCGGCGTAGTAGTCTCGAAGGTCGGTGCGCTGCTCACTATGCGCTTCCGGGAACAGTGCCGCGATGGCCTCCGGCAAGCCCAGGCCAATAATGTTTCCTATTGCCGCAGGCTCGAGAACCGGAAGCCCCGCCCGATTGGCCGCCCGCTGCATACAGCTCACGATACGCGCCTCGGAGTTACATACGGTTCCGTCCCAATCGAGAATTACCAGCACCAGCGGTCACCTCACAATAAATCAGATCGCCAAAAAACCGGGCTAACGCAGCTTAACCAGCACCGCCTCCAGCTCAGCCGGCAGCGGCGCTTCAACATTCACCCGGGTACCGTCAGGCAGAGAGCACCCCACACCGGCGGAATGCAGGAATAGACGCCTCAACCCAAGATCACGGAAACTGGCATTCACCTCGTCCGGGGTGTACTTCACATCCCCAGCCAGCGGGCAGCCAACAAACTGGGCATGCACGCGAATCTGGTGGGTGCGCCCGGTCACTGGCTCGGCGCGCACCAGGGTCGCGCCATTGAAACGCTCCTCTACTTGGAAGCGCGTCGTCGAGGGCTTACCCTCTCCGTCCACTACCACCATGCGCTCGCCGCTTTTGAGGGTGTTTTTACGCAGCGGCGCCTCAACAAGCTTTTGCGCCCGCGGCCATTTGCCGGCAGCTAACGCAAGATAGGACTTCGCCATCTTGCCGGCGCGCAGCTCACTCTGCACATGCAGCAGCACGGCGCGCTTGCGCGCAACCAGGATGGCACCACTGGTATCCCGGTCCAGGCGATGCACCAATTCCATAAACGGGCTCTCGGGGTACATCTGACGCAGCGCCTCAATCAATCCGAGTCGAACGCCGCTACCACCGTGGACCGCAAGACCCGCTGGCTTATTGACAACCAGGAGCCCGCCGTTGTCATAGAGTATGGCCGCCTCCAGCGTGCGCCGGAGCTGCTCACCCGCGACCGCCGGTGGCGCCTCCTCGGAAACACGAATTGGCGGCACCCGCACCAGATCACCGCCCTTCAGGCGATACTCAGCCTTCACCCTCCCTTTATTTACGCGCACTTCACCTTTACGGAGAATGCGATAAACACGCGAGCGCGGCACACCCTTAAGGCGCGTCTGGAGGAAATTATCGATTCGCTGTCCAGCCAGCTCTTCAGGCACAGTGATAAATTGGACGCCCGCGCCAACACCCGCAACACCTCCAGCGCCACTCGAAGAAGCGCTGGAGGTATCTGTGCGGGAATCTTTGGCCCGGGAGGGTTTATTTGGGGAAGTTTTTGAGGGGGTATTTCGCATGGGGCGCATGATAGCCGCACACCTCCCCCTTTTGAAGCGCCACGATCAATACCTCGATTGATGCCCCCCATTGACCGTGGTATATTCGGCCGGCCTGAATTGGGGCCGGTTTTCGGCGGTGCACGGTTTTTCTGCTATAAAAACCAAGGTGCCGCTCTTGAGAAAATACCGCCAATTCGGCCGGTGCGCGGAATACCGCGTTATCAACAAAACTCTGTCGGTGAGACCCTTCGAGAGCGCGTCGCAAGGCGGTGCCAAGGGCGCGCAGAAGCGCCTCTCCTGAAGCTCTCGCCGACCTAAACCCGACGACATACGGGATTATTGCGAAGGTAAGACGGGCAGTTGCCCGCAGCGCTTGGAACAAACTCGACTCGTTATATCTCGCTCTGAGATTGCGCGCCAGCGACCGAACTGGCCCCCGGCCCCCGCCTGTGATGCACAATGCCATCCTTGCGCCGCCGGCAACTACTAGACCAAAACCAGGGCCCAGCCACGAGCCGGCCCCAGAGCGAAGAGATGTGACCCATGCTTGCCCTACTCGGCAAGTAGCCAGGACCCGCCCAAAGAATCACGCTGGGCCGGACTGGCAGGATCTGAATACACCCGAACAAGAAGGGGTATTCTGAGTTAATTCGATATGTACTCGGCAGATGTGCCCAATCTGGAGGCACCCCCTGCGCGGGCAGCATACGAGGCAGCCGTGACCACCTGGCCAAAACCGGCTCATGGGTCTTCACGGCGGTACCACCAAGGCCTGCGAGCTTCAGCGGCGTTTTACCTTTGCGCAACCGCAAGGAAAAAACCAACGCATGAAGAGAATGCTTATTAACGCAACCCAGCCAGAAGAGCTGCGTGTTGCACTGGTCGACGGCCAATGGCTGTACGACCTGGACATCGAAAATCGCACCCGCGAACAGAAAAAAGCCAACATCTATAAAGGTAAAATTACCCGCGTAGAGCCCTCCCTGGAAGCCGCATTCGTCGACTACGGTGCCGAGCGCCACGGCTTTCTGCCCCTGAAAGAAATCTCCCGCGAATACTTCAACAAACAGCCCAAAGACATCGAAGGCCGCATCAAAATCAAGGATGTGGTCAAAGAGGGCATGGAAGTCATTGTCCAGGTCGATAAGGAAGAGCGCGGCAATAAAGGCGCCGCCCTTACTACCTTTATCAGCCTGGCCGGCCGCTACCTGGTATTGATGCCAAACAACCCCCGTGCGGGCGGCATCTCCCGCCGCATTGAGGGTGACGAGCGCAGTGATCTGCGCGATGCCCTGTCCAGTGTGGAAGTACCTTCCGGCATGGGCATTATCGTGCGTACCGCCGGCGTTGGCCGTAGCGGTGAGGAGCTGCAGTGGGACCTGAACTACCTGCTGCAACTGTGGACCGCCATCAAGAAAGAAGCGGACGAGTCCAAAGCCCCCCACTTCCTGTTCCAGGAAAGCAACGTCATCATCCGTGCCATTCGCGACTATATGCGCGACGACATAGGCGAAGTGATCGTCGATGACAACGGCGCCTACCAGCTGGCCGCAGAGTTTGCCCGCCAGGTGATGCCGAATTACGCCAACAAGGTAAAGTTCTACGACGACAATATCCCGCTATTCAATCGCTACCAAATTGAAAGCCAGATCGAGACCGCCTTCGAACGAGAAGTAAAACTGCCTTCTGGCGGCTCCATCGTGATAGATATCACCGAGGCCCTGATCTCCATCGATATCAACTCCTCTCGCGCCACCAAGGGCGGCGATATCGAGGAAACGGCACGCACCATCAACCTGGAAGCCGCAGACGAGATCGCTCGCCAGCTGCGCCTGCGCGATATGGGTGGCCTGGTAGTCATCGACTTTATCGATATGCAGAACAAGTCCAACCAGCGCGAAGTGGAAAAGCGCATGGAAAAGGCGCTTGGCATGGACCGCGCCCGCGTTCAGGTTGGCCGCATATCCCGCTTCGGGTTGCTGGAAATGTCCCGTCAGCGCCTGCGCCCGTCTTTGAGTGAAACCACACACCGGGTCTGCCCACGCTGTAGCGGTCAGGGCACCATTCGCGGCACCAAATCCCTGGCGCTGTCCATCCTCCGTCTGGTCGAGGAAGAAGCGAAAAAAGAGCGCAGTGCAGAAATTCGCGCAATCACTCCGGTGAACGTCGCCACCTACCTGCTGAATGAAAAGCGCAAGGCCATTTCCAACATCGAGTTCCGCAACAATACCCGTGTTGTCGTGGTACCCAATGCCGACCTGGAAACCCCGCACTTCGAAGTTCAGCGCCTGCGCGATGACGATTCCACCACCCTGGAGACGTCGTACAAAATCGCCGGCACCATCGAAGAATCCGCAGACAAGAGCGACGACGAGCCTCTGCGCCCGGTGGCCCAGCCTGCGGTTCAGCAGATCGCCCACACCGCACCTGCGCCGACGCCGGTTGCCAAGCCCAAGCCGAAGACCAAGAGCGACAAGGGCGAAGAAAAGCCCGGGCTGTTCAGCCGTCTGATCAGCGCCATCTCCGTCCTGTTTGGCGGTGACGACGAAGACGACCGCAAGAAGCACAAGAAGTCCAAGGGACGCGGCAAGAACTACCAGCAGCGCGATCGCAATCGCAACCAGCGCGGTGGCCGTGGACGTGGACGCGGTGGTCGCGGCAACCGTCGCGACGACCAGCGCAGCGATGACCGCAAGGAAGACACCCGCGGCAAGCGCGGTGACAAGCGTCGCGATGACGATTCCGAACGTCGCAATGAAACTGCCCGTGACGGTGGTCGAGACCAGAATCGCGATCAGAACCGTGACAGCAACCGCGAGCAGAACCGCGAAGGTCGCGAGGGCGGCCAGCGCCGCAGCCGTCGCCGCCGCGGTGGCGATCGTCGCAACGATCAGCAGGTCGCTTCTGCCGACGTAGAAAACACCAACCTGGAGAATGCGGAAGCCGCAGAATCCGGTGATGATCCGCAGCGCCCGGCGCGTCGCCCGAGCAATGTGCGCGGCCGACCGCAACCGCGTCGTCGCGGTCGTCGCGGCGGTGACAACCGCAACGATGAGCAGGCCCAGCAGGACAATCGCGAAAGCAATGCCGACACAGCGGAATCCAGCGCACGCGAGAGTGAACAGCGCGAAGTGACCGCCAAAGCGGAACGCCCTGCCCGCGAAGAGCGCGCCGAAGCCAAGACTGGCAACACGGAAAGCAAACGCGATCAGGCCCCGCAGGAACGCAAGCCGAAGCAGGAACGCAGCGAGCCAAAAGCTCCGCAGGAGCAAGCACAAGAGAAGCCGAAAGCCTCTCCTTGGGCAGAGGGCGCTGAGCGCATTGCCGAGCAGACGGAGCCAAAAGCCACTGAAGCAGAGCGTGAACCCAAACCGGAAGTAGCAAGCAAGCCTGCTGCAGAAGAAGTGGTAACCGAAACCGAGCCCAAAACCGAAACACCGAAGACCCATGCAGAAGGTGACTTCCTTGCAGAAACTCCGGTAGAAACTGCGGCAGTGCGCAGCGGCGAAACTGAAGCAGAAGCGCCGCAATCAGACACGCCTGCAAAAGGCGCACCTGAAAGCGCTACCGAAGCGGAGCCGAAAGCAGAGACTGCAGAAGTGGTAGCGGAGAAAGCGGAAGAAGAAGCCGGATCCGAACAAGTGGTAGAGGCGCCAGCAGCACCGGAAGTGCAGGTAACGGAATCTCCCGAGCCCGTACAAGCGGCCAGCACCGGCAAGCCTACCCGCGCCAGCAACGACCCGCGCATCAACCCGAAACCCCTGGTTGATCTGCAGATCGAAACCAAGCGCCCGGAAGTTGGCGAGCTGCGTCCGCTGGATACCGCGCAACCAGCCGATATCCAGCACAGCCCCCGCACCCTCTCCCGCCCCGCCAACGACCCTCGGGTAAAACGCGGTGCAGAAGAAACCAATAATTCTGCTGAGGCGAGCTAAGCGAGGCTGGGACTGACATGTAACCGATACCGGGTTAGCTGATCAAAATTGCAGCTAACCCTTTGAAGTTACTAAAAAAATTCGCTGCGCACTTGTACCCGCAAAACAGCTCGGTATAATGCGCAGCACAATTTGGTGGGGTGGCTGAGTGGTCGAAAGCGGCGGTCTTGAAAACCGTTGACTGTAACAGGTCCCAGGGTTCGAATCCCTGCCCCACCGCCATACGCAAAAAAGCCCGACTGGAAACAGTCGGGCTTTTTTGCGTATGGCGGTGGGGCAAACCTGGATGAGAGCCCCCGTTTCAACTCGCAGGGCGAAGCCCGATGAGCAGCGAGCGAAGCAAATCCCGGCCAGCAGGCAACGCCCCCCATCCACCTAAACATCCCAACTCCCCTCCCCCAATTGTCTAACCTAAAGAAAGACGCCTGAACCCGTTCAGCGCCCCTATTCACCCGTTACGCAGCCATGCATAGGAGTGGCGTGAAATTTAATCCTCTCTGGTTGATCGTAATCTGTAGCGTGACCGTGGTCACGGTACTCGCGATCCTCCATTACTTTGATCTCGACGACCGCCTCATCGAACTGATGCAGTGGATGGACACGCTCGGCTGGCAAGCTGGTATCTGGTTTGCCCTGGTAATTGCCCTTGCCATCGTGTGTCTTTTCCCCGGTGTCATCTTCACCATGGGAGCCGGCTTCGTCTTTGGGGTAATCAAGGGAACGATTTATGTGGTGCTGGGAACAGTGCTTGGCGCCGCCATAGCCTTCCTGATATCGCGCTACCTACTGGGCGAGCGCGCCTCCAACTGGCTGCTCTCCAAAGTGAAACCTCCAGACCTGGGTGAAATTCTGCGAGATGAAGGTTGGCGAATGATCATGCTGACACGCATGGTGCCCCTGTTCCCGTTCAAACTGTCCAATTACTTCTTTGGACTCACGCCGGTCCGGTTCCGGGATTTCTGCATCGGGAACTTCATCGGCGTTATTCCCATCACAGTCAATAACGTCTATGTGGGTTCGATCGCCGCAGACCTCGCCAGTATTGGTAGCGAGCGTAGCGCCCGGACACCAACAGAGTGGACACTCTACGGTCTTGGGTTTCTGCTCGCTGTTATCGCGATCATAGGGTTGACCCGCATGGCCCGGCGCGCGCTCAATCAAAAAATCGGCCATAAAATCGATGAAGGAGAGCTTTGATGCCCTGGATGAAATGGCTTCCCTGGCGGTTCTTCGTACGCAAATTCGCTACGGCGCATGGGTTCCTCGACCCACTTGCGGTAATGGCACGCTTACAACGGTTCGCGGAACCGTCTGAAGTCAGCGAGCCAATCGAGCTACTGCGTGCTGGCGTCATTTTCCATGCGCGCGCACTGATGAACAGTAAAGTCATCCAGCACAATCTCGACTGGGTTTGGCCGTACTGGATTGAGCGCCAGTTCGATCCGGCAGATATATCGTTTATACCGCGCGCTTTTTCCATCACACATTGCAACCTAAGCCATCGAAACTGGACTGCGGTCGGTGTTCCGGGCAGTGAAGAAATGCCGATTGTCGATCCCCGTGGGTTGCTAACACCCCACTACGATGGATGGTCGATCGATACCTGGATCATTGGAAACGACGGTGAAAATCTGTATCCCTCACAACGGGATGACGTCTCCCAGCAACTCGACCTGGAGGGCGGCGTCGCAGTGGTGACGGAGTCTGGCTCGGAGCAATGCAACCTCAACGCCCGCGTATGGGCGGAACTGGATGAACGCGCCAACAATTGCCACCTGCGGCTAAAAGCCACGCATAACAAGGGTGGCTGGCTTGTGGTCGCCCTGCGTCCGTGCAATCCGGAAGGCGTCGCGTTCATTCACAAAGTCACCCTTGAAAGCAGCAGGGACCGGTGGCTGGTGGACGGCAAGGACCGCATCCTGTTTGATCGCACCGTTGATCGTCACCACGCGTCCGACTACAAGAAAGGCGACATCGCACTCTATCTGCGCGAAGAAGGAAACGAAAACCATGCGGAGTGCGAAGTCGGCATGGCAACCGCTGCCGCACTCTTCCGAATCGAGCCGGGGGAAACACTGGATACCCTGGTTACCATTCCGCAGCACTGCAAACTGAACCTCGGCAATGCACCGGCCGGCTGGGCCCATAACCTCGAGAAACACTGCGCGTTGACGGTGCCCGACTCGCAGATGCAATTCATGTATGACGCCGCAGTGCGCACATTGATCCTACACTCCCCGCACGATGTTTACCCCGGCCCTTACACGTACAAGCGGTTCTGGTTCCGGGATGCCGCCTTCATGATTCAGTCGCTACTGCATGCGGGTTTACTGGAGCGTGCTGAGCGCGCCCTGGAGCGATTCCCTTCCAGACAGAAACGCAATGGCTATTTCCACTCTCAGGATGGCGAATGGGACTCCAATGGGGAGGCATTGTGGATCATCGACCAGTACTGCCGTATTACCAACTCGAAACTTAAAGCGGAGTGGCTCGATCCGGTCCTGCGCGGGGCCCACTGGATTCACAACAAACGCCAGGCAAAAGACGGTAGCCTAACCGGCGGCCTGCTGCCAGCAGGCTTTAGTGCGGAACACCTGGGCCCAAATGACTGTTACTTCTGGGACGACTTCTGGGGCATTGCCGGCCAACAGGCGGCGGTTGCCATCTGCGAGCGCGAAGGCCAACGCCAAGACGCGGAAATATTTCAAAATCACGCCGACGACTTCATGTTGACGGTGGATGAGATATTAAATGGGTGTGCCAAGCGCCTCGGACGGCCGGCAATGCCGGCATCTCCCAAGCGCCGCCTCGACGCGGGCGCCATCGGTTCCATCGCTGCGGGCTACCCACTCAAGCTGTACGATGCGGACGACCCCCGACTGCTGGACCTCGCCGAATTTCTACTGGAAAACTGCTTTGTATCAGGCGGGTTTTTCCAGGACATGATCCACTCCGGTATCAATGCGTATCTGACTATCCACGTGGCGCAGATTCTTCTGCGCGCGGGCGACCCGCGCTGCATTGATCTGATGCGCAATGTCGCCAGGCTTGCAACACCTACAGGGCAGTGGCCAGAGGCGATACACCCGCACTCTTTTGGCGGCTGCATGGGGGATGGACAGCACGCCTGGGCGGCAGCCGAGTGGGTTACCATGCAGCGCAACTGCTTTGTGCGCGAAGAAGGCGAGACACTCATTCTTGCCTCCGGACTACCACCCGAATGGTTAAGCGACGGCACAGCACAGCGCCCTATCCGCTTTGGCCCGGCACCCACACACTTCGGCACTATTTCCCTTGAAATTATTCCCGGCGAGAAGCCACGTATTTCCTGGAAGGGCAATTGGCACCGCGAAGCGCCGGCGATCGAAGTGCGCGCATTTGGCTATCGGGCGGAAGTCGCTGGCCCGGATACCGAAATGATGGAGCTCGAACCTCTGTGAATATCGTCATGCTCACCAACACCTACCTACCACATGTGGGCGGTGTTGCGCGATCGGTTGATGCGTTTTGCCGGGAGTACCGAAAACAGGGGCACAATGTACTGGTGGTCGCTCCAGAGTTCGCCGAGAAGATCGACAACGAAAAAGACGTTGTACGCATCCCTGCAATTCAGAATTTTAACGGCAGCGATTTCTCCGTGGCACTGCCACTTTCCGGAGAGCTCACCGAGCGCCTGGATTTTTTCGAGCCGGACCTGGTGCACTCGCACCACCCCTTTTTACTGGGCATGACTGCACTGCGTATTGCCCGCAGCCGCGAACTGCCTCTGATATTTACCCACCACACACTTTATGAACGCTACACCCACTATGTTCCCGCGGATTCAGAGGCGCTCAAACGCTTCGTTATTGAGCTGGCAACCCGTTATAGCAATCTTGCCAGTATGGTGTTTGCACCCAGCGAAAGCGTTGCAGATCTATTGCGTGAACGCGGAGTCAAGTCGCCGATCCAGGTTGTGCCCACTGGGGTCAAACTTGACGACTACCGCAATGGCGACGGTCGAGCTGCACGGGCGCGATACGATATTCCCGAAGATGCCTTTGTGATTGGGCACCTGGGGCGGCTCGCAGAAGAAAAGAACCTTGAGTTTCTATCCCGCGCTGTCGTCGAATTTGCACTGCGCAATGAATGTGCACACTTCATGGTGGTTGGCAGTGGTCCTCTACAGGGGCGCATAACCCGAATCTTTGCCGACGAGGGACTGGAAAAACGACTGCATCTCACCGGCATTTTGCAGGGGGAAGCTCAACGAGACGCATACAGTGCCATGAACGTATTTGGCTTTTCCTCCACCAGCGAAACCCAGGGTATGGTGTTGACGGAGGCTATGGCCGCTGGGGTACCCGTTGTCGCCCTGGATGCCAGTGGTTGCCGAGAAGTCGTTGATGACCGAATTAATGGCCGTTTGATTCTCAATCACTGTCAGCGTGAGTTGGTCGCCGGTTTACAGTGGGTGAACGACCTGCCGTCTGAGGAATACCAATCACTTTGCCGAAGTGCCCGACAAACCGCCGAGCGCTATTCCATGGAAAATTGCGCGGCCGCTGCGCTGTCCCACTACCAGTCACTGGTACATCAACACTGGCCGGTGGACGACTCTCTTTATGCCCAATGGATGCGCCTGCGCAACACCATCGGTGCTCAGTGGGAAATCCTTGAAGGTGTTACCAGCGCGGCCAGTGCTGCTCTGGATAACACCGGGAAAAGTAAACTCTAAATTCAACGCGAGCTGAAAGGCCCCGAATGCTAACCCGAATTGCCACCCGCCTCCGAATCTGGCGCCGGCGCGTCAGCCGCAGTGAATGGCTGGCGCGCATGATGAAATTGCGGATCAATGAGCGTGACCCCGATGCCCCTGCGCTGGTTCTGATCCAGATTGACGGACTGGCCAGGCCGCAGTTTGATCGCGCATTGGCCGAAGGCAAACTGCCCTTTCTCAAGAAACTGATTGAACGCGAGCACTACCATGTGGACGACTGGTATTCCGGGGTACCGGCAACCACCCCAGCCGTACAGGCAGAAGTTTTTTACGGTGTCAGGGCGGCAGTTCCGGCTTTCGGGTTCATGTCTGCAGACTCCCACGAAATGCTGCGCATGTACGAGTCGCACGGAGCAAATAAGGTAGAACAGCGGCTGCTGGACGAAGGCCACCAGCCGCTGTTAAAGGGGGGAAGCTGCTATGTAAGCTCATTCCGCGGTGGCGCAGACAATGATGAAGCGCACTTCTGCCCGGCTTCCAAGGGATGGGGGTCGTCGCTGCGAGAGGCAGGTCCACTGGCGCTGATTACGATGGTGCTTGCCAACCTGTGGAGCCTTATTCGCACCATCGGCCTACTGCTGCTTGAACTGGTGCTGTCCATTGTCGATTTCTTTCGCGGCCTCATAAAAGGCCAGGACTTTATGCGGGAGCTCATGTTTATCCCGACCCGTATCGCCATCACCATTCTGATGCGCGAGCTATCCACGGTCGGGGTAAAGATCGATATTGCCCGCGGGCTACCGATTATTTATGTAAATCTTCTCGGGTACGATGAGCAATCCCATCGTCGCGGCCCCAGCTCAAAGTTCGCACATTGGACCCTTAAGGGGATTGACGACGCCGTTGCCAGAATCTGGCGCGCCGCACATCGCTCGTCCCGGCGCCATTATGATGTGTGGATCTACTCTGACCACGGACAGGATGACACCACGCCGTACGAAGACCTGCACGGCCGAAGCTTTGCCGACGCCGTGAGTGAGGCGCTGTCTGGCTTACAGAAGACTCCCGGCGGCGGCAGATCTAATTCCGATCGCGGAGTGCAGCTACAACGGGTCCGACTGTTTGGTGGCCAATGGGTGCAGAAACTGTTTCCGGTAAAAACTGCCGATGAACAGCGGGACCAGGATGCCCCCATGGCGCTTTCGGCCATGGGGCCGTTGGCGCTGCTCTACAACATCCACTGCAAAGACATCCCCCAACAGACCATCGCCCGCATTCTTGTGGAACAAGCAAAAGCACCCATGGTGCTTTATGCAGATCACCAGGAACGTGTAATCGGAGAAGACGGCAAGCAGCTGAGCAAGATCAAGGGTTGGTGGCGTGAGGGCGCCTTTTCACTGCCGGAAGACGGACACAAGGTACTCGGCAATGATCATCCGTTTTTAGAGGAAACCACCGAAGACCTGGCACACCTATGCCGACACCCTGAAGCCGGAGATTTTATCGCAAGCGGCTGGTGCGCAGGCGGTGAAAGTATCACCTTCGCCATCGAGTGTGGTAGTCATGGCGGTGCAAGCCGCAAAGAGACCCATGGCTTTGCGCTGATGCCCGGTGATATTCACTTTCCCGACGACGGTCGCGGCCACTGGCGGCCGAGAGACTTGCGCAATGCAGCACTTGCTTTTCTACGCGCGCAACCGGCACAGAAGCTCAAGTCAGCGCCGCCAAATATTCCTGCGAAAGCGGCCCCCATAATCACCTCAGGCCGGCGCCAGAAGGCATCGGACAGGCAGGACTATCGGAAGCTGCGTGTGATGACCTACAACGTACATATCTGCAAGGGTATGGACGGAAAACTCTCCCCCGAGCGGATCGCCCGGGTCATCGCACGTTACTCACCGGATATCGTTGCGCTACAGGAAGTAGATGTGCGCAGACAGCGCACCGGCGGCGTGGATCAGGCCCACCAGATCTCCCGCCTGCTGTCCATGGATTGCCACTTCCAGCCCGCCATGCACCTGGAAGACGAACGCTACGGCGATGCCATCATGACGCGTCTGCCAATGCGCCTGGTCAAGAAAGACATTTTTCCCGGGCCATCCGAACACTCTCGGATGCACAAATTTGCAGAACCTCGCGGTGCACTCTGGATGGAGATTAATTTTCACGGCACCCTACTTCAGGTATTCAATACCCACCTGGGGCTATCGAAGGGTGAGCGGCTGCGTCAAGTCGACGCCTTGCTCGGGCCCAATTGGATAGGAAACCCCGAGTGCCCTAAGCCCAGGATACTGGTAGGCGATTTCAACGCACTTCCCAGTGCGTCGGAAATCAGGCGGCTCACCAGCGTTCTGGAAGATGCACAGCTGCAACTTCCCGGGCACAAACCCAAAGGCACATTCTTCAGCCGGTTGCCAAAAGCCAGGATCGACTACGTATTCGTGGATTCGGAACTCAAAGTCACCGATGTGCACGTACCACGCAGTGAACTGACACGCCTGGCCTCCGACCATTTGCCGCTGATTGTCGACCTCAAGATTCCCATTGACGCCCCCGGTACGGCAGACGACAGCTAAACTACCGAGTCATCTTGCAACTTCTGCCCTGCGCCCCCATTTACTGAAAAGGAGTACCAACGCGCTCAGACGGCCATAGCGAACACAGTGTTTCCAATGCGATACTGGTACACGCTATATTTCACCAAGGATCGGGCATTCACAGAACCTGACGCCTACTTGAAGGTCTAAAGCACTGGTTATATGATCCCAACAGATTTTATATTCACTAGCAGGAGACGCTAATGCAGCCCGAAGTTTATACACAGTCCCGAGCGCTGGACCGCTCGGAGTCCGCCAAAGTACTGCGTAACACCTACGCATTGCTGGCCATGACTGTTCTGTTCAGTGCAGTCACTGCCGGTGTTTCCATGGCCATCGGCATGGGCCGCGGCATGAGCCTGATCTGCTCTATCGCAGCCATTGCCCTGGTCTGGTTCGTTCTGCCACGCACCGCTAACTCCAGCGCAGGTGTAGGCGTAGTATTTGCATTCACTGGCCTGCTGGGCGCGTCCCTTGGCCCTATGCTGAACCACTACCTCGGCCTGGCCGGTGGCGGCCAAGTGGTGATGCAGGCTCTGGGAACCACCGCGCTGATCTTCTTCGCACTGTCGGCCTACGTGCTGACCACTCGCAAAGACTTCAGCTTTATGGGTGGCTTCCTGTTTGTCGGCCTGATCGCAGTACTGGTCTGCGCGATCGGTATGATGATCGCCAGTTTCTTCGGCGTGTACATGCCCCTGGCCAGCGTTGCTCTGAGTGGTGTGATCGCCCTGCTGTTCTCCGGCTTCATCCTGTACGATACCAGCCGTATCGTGAACGGCGGTGAAACCAACTACATCATGGCCACCACTTCTCTGTACCTGAACATTCTGAACCTGTTCACCAGCCTGCTGCACATCTTCGGTTTCGCATCCGACGACTGATGAGCCCGCTGACCCGGTTCTAACGGTGCCCCGCTCTGCGGGGCATTTTTTTATCGGTAGACTTTACTGACCCAATCCGGCTTTATCAGGTGGCTACACCCATGCAATTTACTCTCGTGGTGTACGGCGCTCCCCACAGCGCTCAGGGCGCAGGCACCGCCCTGCGTTTTGCCAAAGCCGTGCTGGCATCCGGACATTCGATTTTCCGGGTGTTCTTCTACGGGGATGGCATTCACAACGGCAGCGCCCTGGCGACGCCACCGCAAGACGAGCAGGATCTCCTCCGCCAGTGGCAGGCATTGCAGCAATCCCACCAGCTCGACCTCACGGTCTGCATCGCCGCCGCCCAGCGCCGCGGCGTGCTGAGTGAAAGCGAGGCGAATCGCCTGGAACGGCCCGCTGCAAACCTGGCCGATGGATTTACCCTGGCAGGGCTCGGACAACTGGCGGAAGCGACCGCACTCAGCGACCGCCTTGTGAGCTTTGGAGGCTGACCCTGTGACGAATTCCATACTCGCTTTGTGTCGCCATGCGCCCTACGGGACGACATTCGCCCGAGAGGGTCTCGAAGCCGTACTCGCGTGCGCCGCCATGGATCAGATCCCGGAAGTCCTGTTTATCAATGACGGGGTATACCAGCTGCTTGCGCAAAATCCGCAAGCCATCGCCGAAAAGAGCCTGTATCGCAACCTTCAGGCACTGCCGATGTTCGGGGTAGAGCGGATTTATATTTGCCAGAGAAGCGCCACTGAACGGGGCCTTGCACTGTCGCAGCTACAGCTCACCGGCGCCGATGTACAACTGCTGGAAGACCCTGGGTCATTAATCCGTCGCTTCGATCAGGTTTTGAGTTTTTGACATGACTTTACATATCGTCAACCAGTCTCCCCATGCGGGCAGTGCTCTGCGCGACTGCCTCAATGCATTTGCGGAAGGCGATGCATTACTCCTGATAGAGGACGGCGTTTACGCTGCACAGGAAAAAGCTCCGCTCGAACTCCCCGAGAATGACGTGTTCGTGCTGAGCGCCGACGCCGAAGCCCGCGGCATTGCCATTGCACCCGATCTCACGGCCATCGATGACCTGCGCTGGGTCACCCTTTGTGTCGAGCACACGCCGATCGTCAGCTGGTTTAGATAGCCGGGAGCCAGAAAAATGGAACAGACAGCAACACTGGTGATCGAAGGCCGCGAAATCCCACTGGATAAAGAGGGATTTCTGCGTAATCTCGATGATTGGAGCCCGGAAGTTGCCAGCGCAATTGCCGCTCAGGAAAAGATTGAACTGACGCACGACCACTGGGAAGTTATTCGCCTGCTACAGGCGTTTTACCGTGAGTTTGAACTGTCGCCCGCAATGCGACCGCTCGTTAAGTACATCGGCCTGCACCTTGGGCCAGAGAAGGGGCGCAGCATATTTTTGATGCAGCTGTTCCCGCCGAGCCCCGCAAAAATCGGAAGTAAGATCGCAGGGCTTCCCAAGCCGACCAACTGCCTTTAACGGTTTCCAGCATTTCCCCGTTGGGCGTCCGTCAGCCCGAATATCCGCGGCAATAACGCGAGCGCTTCTCGGCGCGCCGGGTGCCACGGGTGTGCAAAACTGATTCTCAGGCAATTGCCAAATTGTCCCGAGGCAGAAAACAGTGGACCCGGGGTTATCACCACTCCCTGTTCCAGTGCGAGCGGATAAGCGGCAAGCGTGTCAACTTGCTCCGGCAGTTCAACCCACGCCGCGAGACCTCCCTGCGGAACGCTCACACGGACTTCGCCGGGCCATTTTCCCAGTATTGCACGCAAGTGATCGTGCCTTGCGCGCAAGTCTCCACGCAAGCGACGCAGGTGCGCAGCGTAGCTTCCATCGGCGAGAAATGCGGCAACCCCCTGTTGCAGGTAGCGGCTGCCAGCCAACTGGGTGACCAGTTTTGTCTGCAGGATCTTGCGGTGCCATCGCGCACCGGAAACCCACCCCAGGCGCAGATCCCGGGAGAGGCTTTTGGAGAATGAGCTGCACAGAATGACCCGATCGTTGCGATCCAGTGCCTTGAGAGGATCCGGCACCGAAGTGAACCCGGTATCGCCGTAAATGTCGTCCTCGATCACCGCAAGATCAAACTCCTCGGCAAGCGCCAGCAAACGCTGCTTGCCTACCTCCGGCATCAGTGCACCGCCAGGTGTGGCAAACGACGGGGACACGATACAGGCGCGCACCGGCCAGCGACGTAACACCTCATCCAGCGCATCCAGGTCCATACCGGTATCAACCGCTGCGGGAATTTCGATTACCTGCAGCTCAAGGTATTCGAGCAGCTGCATCACCCCATAGAAGCCCGGCGATTCAACGGCTACTACATCACCGCGCTTACAGCTGGCCATTAGCGCGAGAAACAGTGCGTTTTGGCAACCGGACGTTATACAAAGCTCGTCCGCTCCAACCCGGCAGCCACGCCGCGCCATCAAAATCGAAAGCTGCTCCCGTAAGCCTGCATCACCGGCTGGCTCGTCGTAGTACTGATAACTGCCCTGTGACGGCCGCCGCAATGCCCGCGCAATCGCCCGATTGAGCGCGACAATACCAGACGGAGGCTCAGTCCCGGTGAATGTCGGCAATAGATCAAATGCCGCGTTACGTCCCATGATATCGAGCAACAGCTCGCTTACCGTGACCGGGTGCGGCGCCTCGATACGTGCGCGGCTGACCGGCTGCTGGACGCTCGGCGGGCGAATGGCGACGAAGTGACCGGCCTTTGGGCGCGCCTCAATCAATCCACGGGACTCAAGCCGCTGCAACGCGTGTTGCACCGTCGCTTTAGACAGCCGTCGATCCCGGCACAATGCGCGAATCGAAGGTAGTCGCTCTCCCCCACGCCAACGCTGCTCCCGGATGCCCTGCTCGAGCCAGGTCTCCAACGCCTCGTATCGAAATTGCTCGCTCACTCCGGCACACCTCCATTAAGCCTTACGGGACCAGAGCGGATCCCGGCACCAATCTGTACCTATTATAATTATTTTTATTATCCCTGACCCTACCAAAGAACTCCCTATAGGCTCCGCGCTAAAGTTCTAGCGGATAAGTCACCATGGAAAAGATCCCCGTAGTGCAGGACTACACCCCGGAACCGGACGGTAAGCTGCACGTCAGACTGACCGAAGGTCGCTTTCAGAACCTGCGCAGGTTGACCAGTTGGCCACTGATGGCTCTTTATTTTGCTCTTGTATGGGGGCAGATCAATGGCGAGCCGTTGCTGTTATTTTCCTTCGAACAGCACCGGATACTGTTTTTCGGCAATGCCATCTCGTGGCGGGACCTTTCTCTTCTCGCTGGCCTGCTGATTGCCGCCGCCAGCCTTCTGTTTTTTCTCGCGGTCGCCTGGGGGCGCGTCTGGTGTGGCTTTGCCTGCCCGCAAAGCATATGGACCTGGATGTTTATCCGTATTGAAGACTTCACCGAAGGCAAAGCCCACACGCGAGCGCGCGAAGCACGACTGCCTTTATCGGGTTCAATGATTGTCCGGCGCCTGCTAAAACATCTGCTCTGGAGCGCTCTTGCGCTCGCCACTGCAGTTACATTCGTCGGCTACTTTGTACCCATTCGGGAACTCTTCGCCGACGCTACGCAGCTCCAGCTGTCCGCAGACACCTGGACATGGGTCCTTATCATTGCGCTATTAACCTATCTCAATGCCGGGCTGGTAAGAGAAAAGATCTGCCTGCACGCGTGCCCCTATGCCCGCTTCCAGAGCGTAATGTTTGATTCGGATACGCACACAGTCTGTTATGACAAAGACCGCGGAGAGCCCCGGGCAAGCCGCCGAAAAGGAGATGGGAATGAGGGAGATTGCGTGGACTGTGGTATTTGCCAGCAGGTATGCCCAACCGGAATCGATATTCGCAATGGCCTGCAGGCCGCCTGCATCGACTGCGGCGCCTGCATTGATGCCTGCGATCAGGTAATGACGAAGCTGGAGCGCCCGACGGGATTGATTCGCTTCACGTCCGAAGCGCAATTGACTGGTGAACCAAGCCACATATTACGCCCCCGACTCGCCGGCTATGGCCTCGTGATGCTGTGCGCGTTCACCAGAGTAATTTATGGCTTTACCGATACCACCAAACTACTGGTGGAGATTCGGCGGGATCGTACGGCGCTGTTTACCCGAATTGATCGGCATACGGTGTGCAACAACTACCAAATCAAAGTAGAGGGTTACGAAAAGCAGCAGGGCTCGGTTGCCGTATCACTCGCAGAACCGGGCCGTTTCAAAATTTTCGGCGCACCGAGTATCGACCTCGGGGAAAACAGTGCGACCTGGCTCCCCTACCGCGTCTGTGCCACTGCGCCGAAACACGCAAAAATGACGTTTGCCTTCAAGTTCAGTAGCGGTGATTCGGTAACTACCAAGGAAACCACGTTTCTTACTCGCCGATTTTAGCGGGCATTGGATTGAGCACTCAGACCTGCACGATCACATTCCGCGTGCCGCGGTGGTGCCGATGTTCCCAAAGGTAAATACCCTGCCAGGTGCCTAATAGTAGCTGGCCTTCGTCCATCGGGATGCCGAGGCTACACGCAGTAAGGGAGGCCTTGATATGGGCCGGCATATCGTCCGGCCCCTCAAGTGTGTGGGTATAGAGGGGGTCATTTTCCGGCACCAGCCGGTTCAACCAGTTTTCCAGGTCCACCCGGGCACTTGGATCCGCATTTTCCTGAATCAGCAAACTCGCAGAGGTATGCTGGATAAAGAGGGTGCACAGTCCGCTGCCGAATAAATTCTGACCGGCCAGCCAGCGATTCACCTCTGCGGTAAACTCGTATAGCCCCTGCCCGCTCACTACAATTTCCAATCTACCCAGCGCCATTTCCTGTCTCTTGTTTCTGTCACCTGTAACAGCTGTCCGCAACCGTTTATCTGGAGGCCGCATCCGCTATAATCCGCGCCCCGACGATCCTTCATCCGGTTTCGGCAATCATTCCCATAACGCATCTCAACGACAACGGCTTCACACATGGCTCTTCACCGCGTAAACACCGACGACTACCAGCAACAACTGGACCAGAAAGTGGCCCGCTTGCGGGAAGCCTATACCCCCTACACCGACCTGCAACCGGAGGTATTTCCCTCACCTCCGAGCCACTACCGGCTGCGCGCCGAGTTCAAGATGTGGCAGGACGGCGGCCGTGTGGATTACGCCATGTACAAACAGGGGGAATACAAAAAACCGTTTGTGATTGAAGAGTTTACCGTGGGCTCCGAGCGGATCAACGCCCTGATGCCGCCCTTACTGGATGCCATCAACGGCAGCGAAATCCTGCGCAAACGCCTGTTCTGCACCGAGTTCCTTACCACCCTGAGCGGCGATGCATTGATCACGCTGATCTACCACAAACCTCTGGGTGAAGAGTGGGAAGCGGAAGTACGCACGCTGCAGGAACGTCTGGGCGTTCCGATTCTCGGCCGTTCGCGCAAACAGAAGCTGGTACTGGAGCGGGATTACGTTATCGAGAAGCTCGACATCAATGGGCGGACGTATCAGTACAAGCAGGTAGAAGGGAGCTTTACCCAGCCAAACGGGGAAATCTGCCGATCAATGATCGGCTGGGCGAAGAGCTGCTGTGAAGACAAAACGGGCGATCTGCTGGAGCTGTACTGCGGCAATGGCAACTTCACCATTCCCCTCGCGGAGAATTTCCGCCAAGTGCTGGCGACAGAGATTTCCAAGGTATCGGTGAATGCGGCTCAGGAAAATATCGCAGCGAACGGCGTCGACAATCTGGCCATCCTGCGTTTATCCAGTGAGGAATTTACCCAGGCCATTGATAAGGTGCGGCCGTTTCGCCGCCTGAAAGATTTTGATCTGGACAGTTACGATTTTTCTACCGTACTCGTAGACCCGCCCCGCGCCGGGCTGGATGCGGATACCTGTGCGATGATCGCGCGCTTTCCGCGTATTTTGTATATCTCTTGCAACCCGGAAACCCAGCTGGAGAACCTGGCGGAACTGACCAAAACCCACCGTATTAAGCGCTTTGCGATTTTTGACCAGTTTCCGTATACGGATCATACGGAGTCCGGGGTTTTGCTGGTGAAGAAGTAAGGCGCTAATCGTAGAGCCCGGATAGTAAAGGCCAAAGAAGCTGGATCCCGGATCAAGTCCGGGATGACGGGAGGGCGGGATCGTCATACCGGCGCAGGCCGGTATCCAGTCGCACTGAACCCGACCCGATGCTCCCAACGAAATTAAAAACTCCGCCCCAAAATCCGCTTGGCCGCATCCAGGGCAAAATCCCGGTACTCGCCTTCAATACGTACCATTTCCTTCTCAAACGCGAACTTTTCCTTGCGGGAAAGCTTCTTCCAATCCTCCAGAATCGGAATATGGCTGGTCTTGTCCGCCACCTGATAAAACGCCACAAATTCCTCTTTCACCGCCGGCTCAACCTGCAGCGAATCCAATAGAACACGGATACGCAAGGATGCTTCGGTCAGCCCCACGCCCTCTTCCAGCAGTGTTTTCGCAATAATCTGAATACTGTTGTTCACCCTCTCCCGCTGCGCGTCCGCCGCCGCTTCCAGCTCTGCCAGCTGCTGCGCCTGACGTTTGCGCGCGGCGCGCAGTTCCAGGCAGTAATAAGTGGCGATGGCAGAGAGCACAAGAATAATCAACCCGGCAACTACCAGGATCCACACGGGTACTTCGGTCATGGGAGGTTTACCTTCAACAGTGCCAGCCCGAGGCTGGCGGTCACAATAGAAAAGAGTGTACTGATCGCGATGATGTTGGCGGCAAGCTGGCTGTTGCCACCGAGCGCGCGCGCCATGATAAACGACGCAGAGGCCGTCGGGGTCGCGGCGAGCAGGAACAGGATCGCCATGGACTGGGTATCCAGCCGAAACATCAGGCCTATGCCCAACAGTACCAGCGGCACGATCAACAATTTGAAAGCACTTGCGGCAAAGGCGCCAAATGAGCTGCGGCGAAGCATACTGAGATCCAGCGTCGCGCCGATACACAACAGGGCCAGAGGCAAGGTGACTGAAGCGAGATATTCGCCGGTCTGCACCACCATGTGCGGCAGCTTGAGCCCAACTGCCTTTGCCAGTAACGCCGTAACAATCGCGACGATCAGTGGGTTTCTGGCAATGTCTTTTAGCAGCTTGCTCCAGCTGAACCTGGCCTTCTGGGAATACACTGCAAACAGCGCAACCGCAGCGATATTGTAAAAGATGGTGATGACCGCCATCAGCAGCGCCGCCTGCGCCAGGCCCGCCGGACCATAGGCGTTGGCCGCCCAGGCAAGGCCGATAATACCCAGATTGCCGCGGAAAGCGCCCTGAATAAACGCACTGCGATCCCCGTAGGCCAATGGTCGCGCCACCACCCAGGCCAGGGGAACCGTCAGCATGGTGCCGATCAAGCCCGCCAGTAACAGCGGCCATTCATCACCCAGGTGGGCGTCGGAACCGAAGATATTGAAGAACAGCAGCGCCGGCAGCGTTACCAGAAACACCAGTTTTGACGCATCGTCGACAAAAGATTCACTCAGCAGTTTGACCCGCGCGAGTCCGTAGCCCACTAGTAGGGTAAGAAAAATCGGCGCGGTGACCGCAAGCGCGAAGGAAAAGGTTTCGAAGATCGCGCTCAAAACTTATTCCGCTTCGCTCTCTGTTTCGGTTTCGGTGCCGGTTTCGATTAACGCTTCCTTTTTCGGTTCCGGTGATGGCAGCTTGTGGCTGTCTTCCGCTTTCTCGCGCAGGTCCGCGGCAATCTGCTTGCGGGTCTTGGCACCAAGCTTGCGCAGGCTGTCGATGCGTTTCACCGCATTGCCGCGGCCGGTGGCGAGACGTTTGTAGGTTTCCTGATAGGCCTCATCGGCCTGGCGGATACGGCTGCCGAGGTTATCGAGAGATTCCAGTACCAGTGCAAACTGGTCGTGCAGCTTGCCCGCTTCATCGGCAATTTTTTCCGCGTTTTTATTCTGCTTTTCGTAGCGCCAGATATTTTCCACCGTACGCAGTGTTGCCATCAGGGTGGTGGGGCTGACCAGTACAATCTGACGCTCGTAGGCAAAGCGGAACATCTCCGGGTCTGCCTGCATGGCAAGCATGTACGCCGCTTCAATGGGGACAAAAATAAACACGAAGTCGAGAGTGCGCACCCCTTCCAGCTGCTCGTAGGCTTTTTTATTGAGGCCGGTGATATGGGCCCGCAGAGAATTCACATGCTGTTTCAGTGCTGCGGTGCGTTCCTCGTCGGTTTCTGCGGACGCATAGCGCTCGTAGTCCACCAGCGAGACCTTGGAATCGATGATCAGGTCTTTGTTCTCCGGCAGGCGCACAATCACGTCCGGCTGGCGACGGCGGCCATCGCTGGTAAAGCTCACCTGAGTTTCGTATTCTCGGCCCTTCTGCAGGCCGGATTCCTCCAGCAAGCGCTCCAGCACCACCTCACCCCAGTTGCCCTGGATCTTGCGGTCGCCTTTAAGCGCAGAGGTCAGGTTGAGCGCCTCGTCGCTGATGCGCTGGGTCTGTTCCCGCAGCGCCTTGATCTGCCCCATCAGGCTGTTGCGTTCGGCATTCTCACGGTCGTAGACATGCTCTACCCGTTTACGGAAATCTCCCAATTGGCGCTCCAGCGGGTCCAGACTCTTGCGCAGGCTGTCTTCACTGCGGCGCTGGAAAGCCTGCTGCTTCTCTTCAAAGATGCGATTGGCCAGGTTTTCAAACTGCTGGGTCATGCTGGCGCGGGTCTGCTCCAGCTGCTGCTTCTGCTCTGCGAGCGCGGCCTCACCCTTCTCTACCAGTACCTGATAACGGGCCAGCTGGGTGGATTTTGTATCCAGCTCCGCGCGCAACTGCTGGATATCCAGCTCGTAACGGGATTCCTGCTCGCGGCTGCTGTTGAGCTGCGCCTGCACCACCTGGTGCTCTCCCTGCAGCGCCTGCAAGCGCCGGTTGACCGCAGAGCGACTGATCCATGCAGCGATGGTCACAAATAGCACAGCCAATACACCCGCCAGCACCGCTTGCTCTAGAGTGACCTGGAGAGGAAACGAAATCATAGAAAACTCTTAAACTTATTGAGGTGGCCCGGAATACCCAGGCGACGCGCTGCGGGCAAATGACCTGCCAGTCCCGGCGCTGAATGCGGTATTCTTGGCCCGATTAGCACACCCTGCCAACGTGAGCGGGTTGCCGAATTGAGGGAAACAGGTTTTCGTTATGCCCAATGGAAGCGGCCATTCTAACAAGGCCCCCAGCGCATTGATATTCGATTCCGGCGTCGGAGCCATCAGTATTGCCCGCGAGATCCGCCGGCAGATACCCGCGCTCACACTGCATTTCGGGGTCGATAACGGCTTTTACCCCTACGGCACCAAAAGCGAGGAGGAGCTGCGTCCGCGTATCGTTGAGCAGGCCTCCGCCATGATGGCAGCCACCGGGGCCGATATTCTCGTGGTGGGCTGCAATACCGCCAGCACCTTGGCCCTGCCACAACTGCGTGAAGCCCTGAGCCAGCCCGTTGTTGGTGTCGTTCCGGCAATCAAACCCGCGGCCCAGGAGACCGAAAGTGGTGTTATCGCCCTCATCGCCACCGAGGGTACCGTCAACCGCCGCTATACCCGCGAGCTGATCGAGCAGTTCGCCAATGGCTCCCGGGTAATCAATGTGCCGGCACCTGAACTGGTGCGGCTGGCTGAAGCAAAACTCCGTGGCGACAGCATCTCCGCCGCCGACCTGGAGCCGGTACTGCGCCGTATATTTCACACCGCCGGTGGCGACAAAGTGGATATCGCGGTGCTTGCCTGTACCCATTTCCCCCTATTGCGAGAAGAACTGGACGCGTTTGCGCCACGGCGTATCCGCTGGCTCGACTCCGGCCCGGCCATCGCCCGTCGTGTGCAATGGTGGCTGGAGGAACTGAACCTGGTGCTACCAGAGACGGCAGGCGCAAGCCAGCTACTGAGTAGCGCCCCGGACGCAGAGCATCGGATCGCCCTCGCCTTTGCCGAGTTCTCGCCCGCCCAGCGACTGCCAGTAAGCTAACTGGTGATTATTTAGCCCGCCCGCGACCGTTGACAGGTCCCCCGCAAAACGCGACTGTTACCCGCAATACACGCCCATAAAATTTTAAGAATCAGGTTCGCCTTTCCATGCTGCAACCGGCATTCCCTGTCCTGCAAATTCTCGCGCAACTCCCACCCGGAGGCCTGCTGCTGACACCCAACAACCGCCTGCGCAATCGCTGCCAGCAGGTGTATGCCAGCGAACAGCCTGCCGGCGCCAGCTGGGCACCGCCCGCGGTGGAGTCCATGCAGGGCTGGCTGGATAAATTGTGGTTCTCCCTGCAACAGCAAGGTTGGCAACCGGCGATGCAGCAGGTACTGAACCGCGAGCAACGCCAGCTGCTGTGGCAGCGGGCATTCGATGAAGCGCTGGAAAGAGAATTGCTGAACAGCCTGCAGCTGTGCCGCGACGCGGACGGGGCGCTGGCACAATTACTTCAGTGGCAGCTGGTGCGCGACCTGGATCAGCTCGACAGTGCCATCGATCCGTTGCTGGAGCAATTCGCCCTGTCCCTGAGCGCCGACGAATTCCCGCTGTTCCGTATGATTCGAGCTTTCTCGCATCAGTTGCGCCTACACAATGCCATTACTCCAGACCAGCGCGATCAGCTGATTCTGCAGGCGTTCAACGAGGGCGCACTGCCGAAACTGCCGCAGATCGATACCGCCGGTTTCGCGCAGATATCGCCGCTGCACAAATCCATCATCGAAAACGCAGCCGAGAACGGCGCCGAGAAAGTCATCAACCACTCGGCAAGAAAACGCCAGGCAACAATCACCCGGGCCGCCTGTACCAACCTCGAAGAAGAGCTATACCAGGCCGCACGATGGGCGGAACAGAAGCTCGAACAAAGTGCCGCGACGAACAGCCGCGCCAGTGTCGGCATTGTGGTCAACAACCTCGGCCAGTGCCGCGCCCAGGTGGAATCCATTTTTGCTCGCGTGCTGGAACCACAATTTCTCGACCCGGCGCAACCGCGCTACACCTTGCCATTTAACTTCTCCGCCGGTACCCCACTCGCGCAGACACCGATCGGCGCCGCCGCATTGCAGTTGCTTGAACTCCTTGCGGACGAATGGGATTACTCGCAACTGAGAAACATCCTGTTCAGTCCCTTCTGGGGAAATGAAGACGAACTGTGGCTGCGCAGCGCCCTGTTCCGCCGCTTGCGCAAACTGGAGCTGCGCAAAGTCACCGGCGATACCCTGCGATACTGGGCAGAACGCATCACCGAAGAGCTGAAACTCGACACCGCCCAACTACCGCGACAACTGGAGCAGATCGGCGACCGCCAGCGGCGCTGGCAGCGCGCGCCCGCGGAAATCTGGGCCGCGCGTTTCTCCGAAATTTTCACTCTTTTAGGCTGGCCTGGCGAACGCAATCCAGACAGTCAGGAATACCAGCAGCTGATGCATTGGGAAATAGCGCTGGAAAGCTTTGCCACGCTTTCTGCCTTCGCAGGATCGCTAACGACGACACAGGCGCTGCAGCAATTGCGCCAGATCGCCAGTCGCACGCCGTTTCAGGCGGAAACCCGCGATGGCCCCCTGCAGATTCTCGGTGTTCTCGAAGCCGGGGGCCTGGCCTTCGATCACCTGCGTTTGGTGGGCTTCGGCCAGCAGCAGTGGCCTACCGCCCCGGCGCCCAACCCGCTAATTCCAATCCAGTGGCAGAAATACTGGAAAATGCCCCGCGCCAGCGCCGAGCGCGAGCTGGAACTCGCCCGGGAACTCACCGACGACCTGCTGAATGCCAGTGGCGATATCGTGGTCAGCTATGCCTGCGAGGAAGACGGTGTGCACCAGGGGCTAAGCAATCTGTTTGGCGAGCGCGAGGAAGCGGAAACCTTCGACAGCGACGGCCTGACGGAATACAACCAGCGACTGACCAAAGCAACAACATTGGAAAAAGTCTCCGACACCAGGCTACCGCCGCTCATGCCCGCAGAATGTGAGCGCGTGCGAGGCGGTGCCTCGGTCCTGAAGGCACAAGCACTGTGCCCGCTGAACGCTCAGTTACGCTACCGCCTCGGCGCCAGTGATTTCATGTCCCCCAGCATCGGCCTCAGCCCTGCAGAACGCGGCAACCTGGTGCACCAGGTGCTGGCAGAATTCTGGCAAGCCTGCAGCGACTCAACCCAACTCAAGGCGCTGAGCGAAAGCGAGCGCAATCAACAGATCGAATGTGCGATCGATAATGCGCTGCGCAATATGCGCAAAAAACACGGGCACCTGCCCACTGGCTTCTGGGCCATGGAGCAACAGCGACTGTTGCGCCTGATGGAGCAGTGGCTGGAACTCGAAGCCGAGCGCCCCGCGTTTCGCGTGGAGAAAATCGAATGGGATCAACAGGTCTCCATCGGCGGACTGCAATTCAACCTGCGCCTCGACCGGCTCGATCAACTCGACGGTGGCGAGCAACTGGTCATTGACTACAAAACCGGAACGCCCAGCATCAACGAATGGTTGCAGGAGCGAATTCGCGAGCCCCAGCTCCCCCTTTACGCCCTCTTCCAACCACAAGCCCAGGCCATCGCCTTCGGTCAGGTGCGCACCAGTGATTGCAAATGGAGCGGCTGCGGTGAACTGCAGCAGCCCATCAACGGCATCAAGCCCGTGGGAGACATCCAGAAAGACGCTCCCTTCACCACCTGGCAGGACCTCAGCGACTACTGGCGCCAGGGCCTGGAACGCCTCGCCGGCGAATACCGCAACGGCGTCGCCACACTCCAGTTCGACCGCCCACAGGACAACACCAATCAGAGCGAACTCTGGCCGTTAAATCGCTGGCCGGAACGGGAGCAAGCAGCACAATGACCAAAGCAGTACCCAATCCGGCAGTCTTCCAGCCCATCGACGCCGAAGCCCGTACCCGCGCACTGGATATTACCCGCAGTTTCGCTGTATCTGCGCCCGCCGGTTCCGGTAAAACCGGACTGCTCACCCAGCGTGTTCTGAAGTTGCTGGCCAGTTGCCAGCAGCCGGAAGAAGTCCTCGCCATCACCTTCACCCGAAAAGCCGCGGGAGAGATGCGCGAACGCTTGATCGAGGCGCTTCAGACTGCGCGGGATACTATAAGACCCGAGAATCCGCACGATGCCATTACCTGGGATCTGGCCAGTGCACTGCTGGCGCGGGATCGCGAACTGAACTGGCAGCTGCTGCAGATGCCCCAGCGCCTGCGGATCCAGACCATCGATGGCCTGTGCCGCAGCCTTGCCAGCCAGTTGCCGATCGAAAGCGGCCTGGGTGCTCCGGGAGAACCGCTGGAACAGACCCAGGTCGCCTTTGAAATGGCGGTGGTGAACCTGCTCAAGTCCCTGGATGGTGACGAGGCGGATACCGCCCTGCAACAACTGCTGCTACATCTGGACAATGACCTGGGTCAGCTCAACAAACTGTTGCAGATTCTGCTGGAAAAACGCGACCAGTGGCTGGGGCCATTGCTTGGTGTGGGGCACGAAGGTGCACAGGATTATTTTCACTTTGCCATTGATGAGCTGGTAACGGATCGTCTCACAGAGCTGGCTGAATGCCTGTCTGTTTATCAGGGTGAATTGCTGGAACTGGCGGATTTTGCCGGCAGCTACCTGCGCGACAATTCCGTGGCCCATCCACTGGCGGCATGCGCGGGTATTGTCGAATTGCCCGGCACTGACGCCAGTGCCCTGCCCCACTGGCTGGCGCTGATCAATATGCTGGTCACGGACAAAAATGGCCCGCGCAAGCGCGTGGACAAACGCCACGGTTTCCCCACAGAAAAAGAAGTGCCCGGGGCCGATACCTACAAGAGCCGGCTTTACGCACTATCTGCGGAATTGAGTGAAAACACCTCCGTAACGGAAGCGTTCAACGAAACCCGCAATCTACCCACGGGTTTGCAGGAAAGCCAGTGGGAGCTGCTACAGGCGCTGGCGCAGGTGCTGCCAAAACTGGTCGCCCAATTAAAGCTGGTGTTCCAGCAACTGGGTGCCACCGACTACACCGAGGTCGCCCAGGCCGCACTGATTGCCCTCGGAAATAGTGACGAGCCCACAGACCTGGCACTGAAACTCGATCTGCAAACCCGGCATATTCTGGTCGACGAATTTCAGGACACCTCGCAGATGCAGTTGCAACTGCTGGAGAAGCTCACCGCCGGCTGGGAACCCGGTGACGGGCGCACCCTCTTTATCGTTGGCGACGGCATGCAGTCCTGTTACGGGTTCCGCAACGCCAACGTGGGTATTTTCCTCGACGCCCGCGCCCGCGGTATCGGCCACGACGACAACCGGGTGCCCCTGGAACCACTGGACCTGCAGGTGAACTTCCGCTCTGAAGGTGCCGTGGTGGAATGGGTGAACGATACTTTCCAGAAAGCATTCCCTGCGCAGGACAATATCAGTCGCGGCGCTGTGCGCTATCTGCAGTCTCACGCGTTCAAGAGCAGCAAGTGGCCGGCGCCGGCAGTGAATTTCTACGGTTGCGTGAATGACGAAACTCGTGATCTGGAAGCGGAACAGGCGGTAAAACTGGTAAAGGCATTGCGGGAGCAAGACCCCGAGGGCCGCATTGCGATCCTGGTCCGCAAGAAAAAACACCTCGGCCGCATACTACCTGCATTGAGCGCCGCCGGTATTGCCTTTCGGGCGCCCGACCTGGCGCCGCTGGCCAGCAAAATGGTGGTGCTGGACCTGCTCAGCCTTACCCGCGCCCTGCTCGACCCCAGTGACCGCATTGCCTGGCTTTCCGTATTCCGCGCGCCCTGGTGTGGACTGCAATTAACGGACCTGTACACCCTCGCCAATTGGGGCAATCAAACCGGTGACGGAACAGAAAACCGCGTACCGACTGACGGCAGCGCCCGCCCATTGATTATGGCGCTGCAAGAGATCGACGAGATTCCGCTGTTGAGTGACGACGCCCGCGAGCGACTGCATCGCTGTGCAGAGTCGATACATCAAGCCTGGCAACAACGGGGCCGTAAACCCCTGCGCACCTGGATCGAAGGCCTGTGGCTCGCCCTAGGTGGCCCGGCAACCGTAGCCCACAAAAGCGAACTGGATAATGTGCAGGACTTCTTCCAGCTACTGGAAAAGTTCGACACCGGCAGCACCATTGCCGACTGGACCCAGTTCTACAACGCACTGGAAAAACTGTTCGCCCGCCCCGGCCAGGATGCCAGTGTGCAGGTGATGACCATTCACAAATCCAAGGGTTTGGAGTTCGAGCACGTTCTGATTCCCGGGCTCGACCAGGGCGGCAAGCCCGGCGGCGACCAGTTACTGCGCTGGGCCGAGTGGCTAAATAGCGAAGGCGAAAGCCGCTTTATGCTCGCCCCGAAAAGCGCCCGCGGCGACAAAGACCCGCTGTTTGACTACCTGCGTCACGACAACAGCGAACGGGAGCGTTTAGAAGGCACCCGATTGCTTTATGTTGGATGCACCCGCGCCATCCGCTCCCTGCATCTGCTCGCCTGCGTAAAACGGGACGAAAAGAAAGGAACCCTCAAGCCACCTGGCGCCGCCGCACTATTGGCCTGTATCTGGCCATCCATTCCTAAAGAAGAAGCGAGCAACTGGTGCCACTGGCCGGAAGCACCCAAGCAGGAAGACGGCGAATCGCGTGTGCGCAAGGATTACGACTATCTTTTGCGTCTGCCACAACCCTGGGACAGGCCGGCTGCTCCCACACGGGACTGGTTGAGCCAGTACCGCACACCGGATTACAAACCGACGGAGCTGACAGAAGCTAGCGAGCCCAACCTACCAGACATGGGCCTGGTCGCATTGCGCTGGTTCCGCCACGCGGGCACGGTAGCCCACGAAACCCTGGCAACTCTCACCGAATCACCCGCGATGCTAGACAAGACACCGGCAGAGCTCAGCGAACGACTACGCCCTCTCTGGGACTTACGCCTTGCACAGGCCGGGCTCAGTGGCAGCAATCTGGAAAAGGCCCGGGAAAAAGTTGAGCAGGCAGTGGTGAATACTCTGAATTGCGAGACGGGACGCTGGCTGCTTGATGCCAGCCATAGGGACTCCGCGGCGGAACTGGAACTACACAGCGGCGGCCGACAGCTGAGACGCAATATCATCGACAGAACCTTTATCGATGACACCAATACCCGCTGGATTGTCGACTACAAGACCGCAGAGCCAATCGCCGGTGAAATCGAGGAAGCCTTTCTCGACCAACAGCTGGAGAAGTACCGGGGCCAGCTGGAAAACTACCGCCGCCTGTTTTATCAGCGCGGAGAAAGGTCTATCCGCTGCGCGCTCTACTTCCCATTGCTGCAGCGGCTGATTGAGCTTCCTCCGGAATAACACAGAGGGAATTCATCCTATCCAGAGGGCAAGGAATACAGCCATCTGACATTCCATCCCACTGACGCACGATTTTAAATGACAGGTATTGCGCCCACTCTCGAAAGCCGTGACACCTAAAACTGTTTCAAATGAAACCCTAGCTCTGCTCCCGACCACTAGGTAGCATAACTGCCCCGCAGCGTACGCCCTGCGGGCACGGACGCGTAAAAAATTATCGAAAAGTAGTGAATTGACCATGACCACGCAGCAGTTTGACGACCTGAACGTCGTCTCCCAGGACATCCTGATTACCCCGGAAGCGCTGAAATCGGAACTGCCCGTCAGCGAAGCTGCCGAAGCCTCGGTAGCCGCCGGACGCGCCGCAGTGCGCGACATTCTGGACCGCAAAGACCACCGCTTGATGGTTGTGATCGGCCCCTGTTCCGTTCACGACGTGGATGCGGCCATCGATTATGCCAAGCGCCTCAAGGCGCTGGCGGACAAGGTCTCTGACACCCTGCTGATTGTCATGCGTGTGTATTTTGAAAAGCCCCGTACCACCGTAGGCTGGAAGGGCCTGATCAACGACCCGCATCTGGACGATTCCTTCAAGATTGAAGACGGCCTGCATATCGGTCGCAAGCTGCTGCTGGATATTGCCGAGCTGGGCCTGCCCACCTCCACCGAGGCACTGGACCCCATCTCCCCGCAGTACCTGCAGGATCTGATTTCCTGGTCCGCCATCGGCGCACGCACCACCGAGTCCCAGACTCACCGGGAAATGGCCAGTGGTCTCTCCTCCGCTGTGGGCTTCAAAAACGGCACAGACGGCAGTCTGGAAGTGGCCATCAACGCCCTCCAGTCCACCGCCAATCCGCACCGCTTCCTGGGTATCAACAAAGAAGGCCAGGTAGCCATCATCCACACCGCCGGCAACAAATACGGCCATGTGGTATTGCGCGGCGGTAATGACAAGCCAAACTACGACTCCGTCAGCGTTGCCATGTGTGAAAAGGAACTGGAAGCCGCCGGTCTGGTGCCAAATATCATGGTCGACTGCAGCCACGCCAACTCCAACAAAAACCACGAGCTGCAACCGCTGGTGGTCGACAATGTGACCCACCAGATTCTGGACGGCAACAAGTCCATCATCGGCATCATGGTGGAAAGCAACCTCAAAGCCGGCAACCAGAAGATCAATAAAGACCGCAGTAAAATGGAGTACGGTGTGTCTGTCACAGACAAGTGCATCGACTGGGAAACTACTGAATCCCTGCTACTGAGTATGGCAGAACAGCTGCGCAATCCGTTGAAGGAGCGCATGGGGTAAAATCCAGCATAAACCGGGTTTCCCTATCAAAAAAAGGTCGGCATTGCCGGCCTTTTTTGTTTATAAACATACAGGATCACGCGCATATACAATCTAGACCCAAAAACATCTACCGCGCGCCAATTTATCAGGTAGTCCATCCGCGCGGCCCTACCAGATTCAACAGTGAACACAACCAATAAAATGCACAGAAGGAGCTGAATGCCAATGCCGGGCCCTAGATCCGCTTGCCCCCAATACAAAATCATTTGTATTGCCGAAACTGAACGTATAATTTAAGCGGGAATCGAGCCACCGGAAGGAGATTCCAAGTGTCCAAGCAATCAGTATCGACTGAGTTCTCCGCAAAACTACTGCGCCCGAAAAGCTCGGAAGGTGCTGAAAACTGGGCCTTCGTAATTCTTCCGGGTGAAGTCAGCGCGACCCTTCCGAGGCGCGGGCGCACCAGTGTCGACGGCTCCATCAACGGCCACGAATTTCGAGCGCTCCTCGAGCCCGACGGGAAAAAGAGCCATTGGCTCAAGATCGATAAAGACTTAATGAAATCCGCTGGCGCAGTTCACGGTGATATTGCAGAATTTGAGATTGAAGCAGTAGAACAGGAACCCGAGCCAGAGGTACCTGCAGATCTGAAACAAGCGCTAACCGCCTCGCCACAGTCCAAGGCAATCTGGGACGCAACAACGACCATCGCCCGTATCGACTGGATTCACTGGGTCGAATCCGCCAAGCAGGCAAAGACCCGTACAAAACGTATTCAGGATGCCTGCAACATGCTCGCAGAGGGGAAAAAGCGGGTTTGCTGTTTTGATACTTCCGGTTTTTACAGCAAGGCGCTGAGTGCACCGAAAACTGCGGAATAGTACGTTGGCGAGCTAGCTGGAAATAATCACCAGTAGAGCCAGTAGCGCACCACACCAACAGCCACAGTGATCGTCGATACCAGTCAAATCTGGCCTCCTGACGCAAATGGCTCTGGATCACTCCCGCGTACAGATCCGGGTTGTGTCGCGACGCGTCAACAACCTCTCCACCAATTACCTCTCCACCAATTACCTCTCCACCAATTACCTCTCCACCAATTACCTCTCCACCCACATTTTCACCGCGACCCAACTCGCGATTGGTACTCCCGTCATCAGTGCGCTGCCACGTAAAACTCAGAAATTTCACTTGGCCAGACCCGCCACTTTAAACCAGCACAGCGCACCAACTGCCACTGACTTGTCTTCAGACCATGATCACAGCCTTTTTACGTTTATACAATGTTGTAAGCCCGGTCAAAAAAGTAAGGCCACCCGGGGGTGGCCTTACCTATTACTGTGTGGTGTTTTCAGATATGCGGTTACTGCACCATCTGTCTCGCGGGATCGTAGATTCGCTCCCACATAGCCACCATGGATTCCGACGATGTCTCGAGGTCGGTTACGTCCGCTCCCACCTCATTCAGATCCCAAAGCAGTGCGGGCAGCAAACCGATATGCGCCGTGCCTTTCTCGTTGTATTCCTGTACATAATCCGGCCAGTTCGGGTCCGCCGCTCCCTGGGCTCCAGCCTGCGCTAACCGGGTGGGCTCATCCGGCGCGGTTGCGCAGGCATCGGCACCAAATCTCGGAGGATTCATTTCGATAAATCCGTTGAAGTCGGAAGCAAACGCGGTTTTCACCCCGCGATCAGCAGCGTACCGATAGAACTGGGCAATTGATCGTGAAGATCCGTCGCAGTTATTCGCCACGCCCGACGCCGGGTAATCCTTCATTCGCTGGAGACCGGTGCGCAAACCGATGACACCGCCGGTCGTGCGGTAAAACTCCAGGGTCTCATCGGTAGTGACGTGTTCATTCAGAATATCTCGATCTTCCTGATACAGCAGTTCGTCGATGCGCGTATGGGAGTTAAACAAAGGGTAGTAGTTGTGATCCTGGGATACGACCTGATAAATCTCGCGCTGGGATTTGAGCGGTAGATGCGCCATATCGATGATCATGTTTAGCCGGATCATTTCGTCCAAGAGCTGGTACCCACGCGCACTCATGCCGATGTCGTTATGGACTCCATCACTGGCCTCAGCGTACGCCACATCACCGGTATACCAGGCCTTCAACTGGGTGACGATCTCAAAAATATCCTGGTGGTACGCGGCGCCGGAAAAGTCGTTATTGGTTTGGTGCGCGATCTGCAGCGCTCGCACGCCCATATCGTATACATCGTATAGTTGCTCTCGCCAGGGGCCGTCGGATTCGGGGAACAGGTTGCTGGCTTCGATGGCAAGAATCACCGCCAGTTTTCCTTCGGCGATCGCACGACGGGCATGCCAGGGATCGAGTACGATTTCAAACCAGTCTTCCGATTCGTCCATCTTTTTCAGCTCGGTGATCTGGTGCCGGACTGATTCCATATCGAAGGGAGCGATACGGTTATCATGGTTACCGGACGCAATCATACCCGCGGCAAGCGTCTGGTTGGCAACGACGGACGCAACCATCAAGGTCAGCCCCCGCTCATGGGCATCTTTTAACCATTCAGACGTGACCTGCTGGTGCTTGATGTCGTTCCAGCGCGGCCAGTTGATAAAATCAGGATATCCACTGGTTTCGCCGAGATGCGCCTTGCCGAGCTCATGAATTTCGATTCCCAGCGGCTCCAGGGTGCCATGGTTGTCCCCGCTACACATAGTGACCTGCGTCATAAGATCACCAGGCTGGTGGCTCCCCCAATACCACCCCTTGCTGTACGCGAGATCCGCGGTTTGATGCACGTGAACATCGGCAAAGCCGGGAACAGGCCCTGTCGGCGCACTCGTATCAGGCACCCACGGCTGACCTTCTGAAGGATTGCGCAGCAAATCGAATCGTATACGTGCGCTGCCGACCGCCCCGATACCTACCGCGTGAATCGATAAACGCTTGCCCTTCAGACCGCTGTATGACCGTATTACTTGGTCGCCGATGTTGCGACGCCCGCCGCTGAATTTGACCTCGTCCAGCTTCTGTACGTTTCCGCTCTCATCTGTGGCACACACCACTTCAACGACTCCGCCACCAAGCCAGCTACCGTGTTCCTTGGTAAATTTGATGGTAATTTGATCGACATCGAGGGCGTGCGGCTGAATAAACCGCTTGTCGGTAAAGGCCACAATTTCAGAAGTCTGATTGGTTACCAGCCTTCGCGGTCCGATGGTTCCGGGGCCATTTTCACTCTGAATTTCTGACATCATGTCATACAGGTTGTATATGACGTCTGTATCCCCGCAGCTATATGCCACAGCTTTTCCGCAGCCCAGTGCCACGGCACATACCACACCCGCAAATAACATTTTCATTATCGTTCTCCTCATCACCTCGCTATGGGTGAGAAAACGATATGAGACAGGTTTCGGTATTTCCTTCGTGTGGCAAACTTTTGACGGAAGAATATTTTCTTCAATGAAATCAATTGTTTGTAAAATACAAAGAAACGATCAAATACAGGCGAGTACGGTTTCAGGCATTTTCAAATGCCCTCTTTTCCGGAACTGGGCAGGCGTCATACCCGTGTCGGCCTTAAAGTTCGCATAGAACACGGAATTACTGCTGAAACCGCTGGCCAGCATGATGTCCGTAACAGAGCGGGCGCGCATTTCGGGATCGGCAAGCATCTGCTTGGCCGCCTTTACCCGGTACCGGTTGATGTAGTCGTAGAACCCGATATCGAGGTGGTGGCTGAACATTTTCGTCAGCTTTGCTGGCTGCGTATTCAGGTCTTTCGCCAAAGCCTGAAGCGACAGGTCGGAATCCAGGTAACAGCGAGTAATCCGCATATAGTGATGCAGTCTGTCCGCCAGGGCAGCGAGGCTGTCTTTTGCAACGGAATACCGCCACGACTGCCGAACACGTTCGACGTCCGTCTCACCAGAAATGGAACTTGGTTCACGTATTAGAATTGCGACAAAGCTGATCACAAACACGATCAAACCCAGTACCAGCACGTGCCGCAATGACACCTCAAACTGCATGAGTGCGAGCGTTCCGATCAACAACCACAGGCAGTAGTAGGAACCAACAAAGTAGTGCAACCAGGGTCGGTGCAAAGGCACCTTCCCGTCGTACTGACGCACTCTTCGGTGATATTCCACAAGCACGAAAGGTGAATAGACAAGGAGCTGAATGAGAATCACCCAGACCGTGCCCTCATCGGACGGCCACTGCCAGTTACTGAATTCCAGGCTGGTTCGGTAGTAACTGAGTTTGTTTACTGCATCACTGAGCCAGAACGGCACCGTTGCGAGAATGGCAATCAGGGAAGGAATGAAATGTGCAGCGACCAGTAACGGGTGCATCGACCGGCCATTCAGGTTGCGCAGATACAGGTAGGCCAAGGGTGCAAAGGCTATGTCCAGCGGGTCCATCAGAAAAATCAGCCCGGTGAACCTTTCCGCCATGCCATAGCGAACCAGTGACATTTGCAGAGCCGCCGACCCCAAAATGCACAGGAACAGGCGCAAGGTCCAGGGAAGGTTTTTTGACGGCGACACTATCGCTACCAGAGAAGCCATCAAAAAACAGGAAAACCCAATAGGCAGAATCCAATCATCCAGCATATTTTTATTCTTTTGCCAGAAAAGTGTTTCCCTCACATTAAGAGCTAGTGCCTAGAAAATCAAGAGAATCAAAAGAGAGTATCTCTGGGGCTTTCTCCATCAGAATTCCAGCATCCAGACCACCTCATCTGCTGCGACCTTGCCCTTCAGCCCCCCTTCCACGGGCACGGAATCAATTTTCTCAACACGGTAGCCAGCTTCATACAAGGCACGAATGGCCGAGTCGTTCACACAGAATGGTGGTCCCGGCAACTGATTCTGATCGTAGTCAAAGCTGATCAAGAGTTGCGGCGCCGCCCGGGTAATCTTGATCAGGTGATTGGCGTATTCGCTGCGCATGGATTCGGGCAGGGCCACGAGCGCCGCCCGGTCGTAGATACCATCGACCGCCCCCAGGGATGATTCCGTGAGTTCGAAAATATCACCAACAAATACTTCGACACCGTCACCGTAGTATTTCTTCAGTTCTCCGAGTTCCTCGATTTGAGGAGTCATTGCCAATTGCTCAAAGAGCTGAATCACAGCAGCTTCACTCAGCTCTGCCCCCACTATGCGGTACCCCTCACCGAGCAGCCAGCCTATATCCAGCGTCTTTCCGCAAAGTGGCAGGAAAAGGCGGTCGCCTTTTTCAAGCTTCAGCCGGTGAAGGTGTTTCACCAGCAGTGGATGCGCTTCACTGTTATGAAAACCAATTTCATTTTTGCGCCACTTTTCCAGCCAGAATGATTTTTCCATGGATCTTCGCGCTCCCCGTTAAAGTACTGCCACTGTCGATTCATCTTCACGTTTTACGATCTTGTGCTGATCTTCACTCAGGCCATATTTCCAGTAGCTGGAGATATACAGAAGCTTCGGATCTGTCGCGCGCCCCTCACGAAAATACGCACGAAACCGCCGCATGCTGGAGAATTCACAGGCACACCAGACAGACGGCGCACCTTCACGCCACGGCATTTCGGCTACCGCATCGAACAACGCCTCGCCCGGCGAGGACGGATTACGAGACACCACCCAGACGATGTCGACTCCGGGCGGACATGAAAGAGACTGGCGATCCGCCTCACTTGCTATTTCAATCACCACAGTACCTTGCGCCGTATTCGGTAGTAGCGCCAGGTTCACACTGATTGCGGGCAACGCGGTCATATCACCTACTAGTAAAAACCAGTCGCCGGCGGGGTTGATCAGCTTCCGGGGCCCGGGACCTCCAACCAGTATGCGGTCGCCCGGTTGTGCGCCCAGCGCCCAGCTGCCTGCCGGCCCCGGGTGATCGTGCACGACGAAGTCCACATCGATTTCATTTTCACGCTGATTGCGGATGGTGTACGTGCGCATCAGCGGTTTCTGGCCTTCGCCCTGCTCGAACAGCAGTTTGATATATGCACTCTCCTGGTCCGCCGGAAACCCCAAGATACCTTCACCGCCCAGTGTGACTCTCAACATGTTTGGTGTGATAAAACGGGTCTGTATAACCTCCAATGCTCGTGGTGCGGGTCTGGACATACTATCGGCCTCCTTCAGATTCTTTCGAGAGATTTGCCACCATTCGCGCGGTGAGATCGGCAAACTGGGAGAGCTCGCGTGTACTCAGGCTGCGCGTCATCGCCTTCGCTGTTTCCTGTTCCGCCGTCATCAGTTCGGCCAGAACCGCCTTGCCCTGCTCGGTTGGGAACAGGAGATAGCTCCGCCCATCATTCGGATTCGGACGCTTCTCAATCAGCTTCTCTGCAATCAGCTCCTTCAACACGCGCGTTATCTGGGCCTTGTCGCGCTGCATGCGCTGGGCAATGGATTGCGCGGTGGATTCCGGGTTGCGGCAGATCCCTTTGAGTGCACGGATATGGGTGATCGGCAACCCGAGATCCCGCCGCGACACCTCTTCGCGCAGGCGACCGCGATAGCCGTGCATCAAGCGATGCAGATTGTCGCTCAGTGTTGATTCACTCATAGATTGCGCTCACGAAAATTCTTTACCAGACCGCTTCGACCTCTGCCCAGAGTCGGGCGGACAAAATTTGATTGACACTATCAACAATAAATAATAAAGGTGACACTGTCAACCATTTGATCGTACGCGCCCTCCTCCACCCATCTTCGGACCGGTATAATCGCGCCATGAAAGAATTGCCCATCCAGGACGTTCTGCCAGCCCTGCTGGAGAGCCTGACCGAACATCCAAATATCGTATTACAGGCCCCTCCCGGGGCCGGTAAAACCACCGCGGTCCCATTGGCACTGCTCAAATCCTCGTGGCTGAAAGACCGCAGGATCATCATGCTGGAACCGCGGCGACTGGCAGCGCGCTCCGCCGCCGCGCGCATGGCCGATATTCTGGGGGAACCCCTCGGCAAAACCATCGGCTACCAGATTCGCGGAGAGCGTAAAGCCAGCGATAACACCCGGATCCTGGTGGTTACCGAAGGTATTCTTACTCGGCTTCTGCAGTCCGACCCGGAACTCGCGGACACGGCACTGGTAATTTTCGACGAATTTCACGAGCGCAACTTGCAGGCGGACCTGGCACTGGCACTCTGTCTACAGGCTCAGGAAGTGCTCAGGGAGGACCTCAAGTTGCTGGTGATGTCGGCAACACTGGACGCAGATGCCGTGGCCAGCCTGCTCGGCGATGCCCCCGTGATTACCAGCGAGGGGCGCGCCTTTCCCGTGGAAATCGAGTACCTGCCTCATCGCGAAGTGCCGCAGGACGCACGCCAGCTCCCAGCACTGGTCAGCCGCAAGATTCAGGAGCTGATGGCGCAGCAAGATGGCAGCCTGTTGGCGTTCTTGCCTGGCGTACGGGAGATTCGCGCGGTTGAGGAAGCACTAAACAACGCGTTTACCGGAAACACGCACATCACGGTCGCACCCCTTTACGGCGATCTGAACAAGCAACAGCAGGACGCGGCCATCGCTCCCTGCCCCGACGGCAAGCGCAAAATCGTACTGGCTACCAACGTCGCAGAAACATCCATTACGATTGAGGGTATCCGTCTGGTGGTCGATTCTGGCTTGATGCGGGAATCCCGGTTTGACCCGAACACCGGCATGAACCGCCTGGTGACAACCCAGATTTCCCAGGCGTCTGCCACACAGCGCACAGGTCGTGCCGGTCGCCTCAGCGCAGGTCACAGCCTGCGCCTGTGGAGTGAATCGACCCAGCGGAGCATGGCGAAAAAAAGTGCTCCGGAAATACTCCTCAGCGACCTGGCGCCAGTGATGCTGGATCTGGCTCAGTGGGGCGTCACGGACACCACGGAACTGCGCTGGCTTGATCTTCCACCACCAGGACCTACCGCTCAAGCCAGGGCGCTGCTGCAGGAGCTTGGGGCACTGGATGACAACCTGCGCATCACCGAGCACGGCGAGGCAATGCTCAGACTCGGGGCGCATCCGCGACTGGCCCACATGATGCTTTGCGGCAACACCCTGGGGCTCGGCCGGGAAGCCAGTGTGATCGCGGCTCTACTTTCCGAGCGTGATATTTTCCGCGGCGAGCAACGCTGGGACAGAGATATACGCAAGCGCCTGGAGGTGCTGACCGGGGTCAGGAGCAATGCTCGGGCAGATCAGAGCACCGTGCACCGCATACGGCAACAGGCGAAAGCCTGGCAAGCGCAACTACCCAAAAGCGACCGCAGCCAGCGCACCACTCCCCACCAGCAGGATATCGCCGGGGTACTGCTTGCCTACGCCTACCCCGACCGAATTGCGCAGAATAGGCACGATCGCGAACGACGTTTTCTGCTGTCCAATGGTCGCGGAGCACACTTTTCCCACGACGACGAACTGGCACATGCGGATTATCTGGTTGTTGCTGATCTCGATGGCCAAGGGCGCGACGCGCGTATCCAACTGGCCGCACAGATTTCCGCCGATGCGCTTTTTACGGTTTGCCAACATCAGATCAATCGAGAGACCTCTGTACGCTGGGATGATCTGGCCGGACGCGCAATTGCCAGTGAGCAGACCCGGCTCGGTAAATTGATTCTCGAAGACAAGCCGGCCCGAGAGTTTTCACCCGAAATGCTGAGCCGCGCGTTACTTGATGCGATTCGGCAGCGAGGACTGCGAAGTCTGCCGTGGGATGATGAGAGTGAGAACCTTCTTGCGCGCGTACGCTTCCTGAAATCACACCAGTCGGAACATCCCGACCTTATAGATGCAGATGAACTGCCGGATTGGGGTGAAAACGCCCTGCTCCAATCCATGGAACGCTGGTTGCTCCCCCATATGCAAGGGCTGAATAAACTCGACCAACTCAAACAGCTGGACTTGCAGGCCATCTTACTTGCTCAACTGGAATGGTCCACACAACAAAAACTGAATCAGTTGGTGCCGCCACAGTTACAGGTCCCGAGCGGGTCACGCATTACCATACGCTATACAGAGTCGCCCCCCGTGCTTCCTGTACGTCTTCAGGAAATGTTCGGCCTGCAGCAGACTCCGACCATTCTCAACGGTCGGTATCCGCTGATGATCCACCTGCTATCCCCTGCGCAGCGCCCGGTACAGGTTACCCGCGACCTCGCCAGTTTCTGGGAAAACACTTATCACGAAGTAAAAAAAGAGCTGCGCATCCGATATCAGAAGCATTTCTGGCCGGATGACCCTGCAAATGCACAGGCTACGAACAAAACCAAAAAGCGTATGGGCAGCTAACGGGATGGATTCTCTACACGATAAAATGCTCTCGTCCAAACAAGTTTCCCGGATACGCACTGACGCGGAGCAATTCCTGCCAAATTTCACAGTTCACGAGTCTCACTTTCAGTTTGGACAGGATCTGGGACGCAAGGTCCCGATTTCCGATGGATAGTCTCAGCGCTCGCATTCTTTTTGCTTCATTAAATACGAGCAACCTCTGACAATAACAAGTGAGACGAAAAATGAGATCAGACATACCCCGGCACACCGCAAAATCACTTCGCGCCCTTCTTACAGGGTTATGCGCTACAGTGCTCTGCGCCAGTGCCAGCGCAACGATCTTTCAGGCAGAAGATTACGATGCGTTTTACGACACTACCCCTGGTAATACCGGTGGTGCCTATCGCACCGATGATGTCGATATCGAAGTAACCACGGATTCCGGTGGCGGCTACAATGTAGGCTGGATCGTTGCTGGCGAATGGCTCGCCTACAACAACCTGAACATCCCGAGCAGCGGAAATTACACCGTGCGTTTCCGGGTCGCCAGCGAGACGGGCGGGACTTTGTCAAACGATTTAAATGGCGGCGCAACCGTACTTGGAAGTCTGGACATACCCAATACCGGGGGCTGGCAGAACTGGCAGACCATTTCTCATAATGTCTACATAGAGGCAGGCACCTACAGCCTCGGAGTTTACGCGGTCACCGGAGACTGGAACCTCAACTGGATCGAAGTAGTCGCCGACAACCCCGACAATGGCGTAGCCAGGGTTCATGAACACTGCAATTTTAACGGGTGGTCCACAGAGCTCGGGGTTGGGAGTTACAACCTGGCCAGCCTGCAAGCTCTCGGCTTTGTAAATGATAAAGCGTCATCCATTCAGGTCTCATCTGGCTATCAGGCAACCCTATACGAGCACGATAACTTTACCGGTGCGTCGGTTACCATTTCCGGTGACGATGAGTGCCTCGACAACGAAGGCTTCAACGATAATGTGACATCAATCGTGGTGAGCCCGGCGGCAGGGAACGGGCTGGTTTGGGCGGACGAGTTTGATTCCATCAACGGCGCACACTGGACATTTGAAACCGGTGGCGGCGGCTGGGGTAATAGCGAATTACAGTATTACACCGCGGGCCAGAACGCATCGATTCAGTACGACGGCCAAGCAGGTAGTAACGTACTGGTTATCGAGGCGCGCAAAGAAGGCGGGCACAACTGCTGGTACGGCGCCTGTCAATACACGTCGACCCGTATGATCACAGCCGGCAAAAAAGAATTTCAGTACGGCCGCATTGAAGCCCGTATCAAATTGCCGCAGACCCAGGGTATATGGCCGGCATTCTGGATGCTCGGCGGAAATATACGGACCGGTACTCCCTGGCCCAACTCGGGGGAAATTGACATCATGGAGCATGTGGGCTTTGAGCCGACCCTTACCCATGGTGCTTTGCACGGCCCCGGTTATTCCGGTAATACGCCGATTATGGGAACCTATAACGTGGGCCATACCGTGGACGCGGGATATCATGTCTACGCGGTAGAATGGAACAGCAACGGTATCAGCTGGTATGTCGACGGCAATAATTTCTACAGCGTGTCACGCACCCAAGTGGAGCAGTATGGCCCCTGGGTATATGACCACCCCTTTTTCATTCTGCTAAACGTCGCGGTTGGAGGTACATGGCCAGGCAGCCCTGACGGCAGTAGCCAGTTCCCACAGCGGATGTATGTCGATTATGTTCGCGTCTACCAATAAGCGAAGCGGATAAGTATTGTTCGAGCAAACGAAAAAACGCGGCTGATGCCGCGTTTTTTAATTCCGGAAAAGCAGGCTCAATAATATGCCTGAGACTTGTCGGTATGGTCGGTAATGTCTTTAACACCGGCCAATTCCGGTACTTTTTCTTTCAGGGTTTTCTCAACGCCCTCTTTCAGGGTCATATCCACCATACCGCAACCCTGGCAGCCGCCACCGAACTTCAATACCGCGTACATATCTTCGGTCACTTCTACGAGACTGACCTGCCCACCGTGAGATGCCAACCCCGGGTTTACATCGCTGTAAAGCACGTAGTTAATCCGATCCTCAATGGGACTGTCGTCGGTGACCTTGGGCATGCGGGAATTGGGTGCCCGAATGGTAAGCTGCCCACCCATCTTGTCCGCAGAGTAGTCGACCCGGGCCTCATCTAGATACGGGATACTCCGGCCCTCGAAGAAGGCCTTAAACCCGTCCAGCTGCATTTCCAGATCGCCCTCTTTCTCCTCACCGGGACGGCTGTAGGCGATGCAGGTTTCCGCATTCGGTGTACCCGGGTTGGATACGAACATACGGATCGCAATACCCTCACAATCCTGCTTGGCCAGCAGGTCACGGAGATATTCCTGGGCTGACTCGGTAATGGTGACGTTCAATTCTGTCGACTGTTCTGACATAGACCTTCTCAAATTACCAGGCTCAAATAACTGAGCGTTTATGTCGGGTATTCTACGCCCATGCGCGGTCAATTTAAACCAGCCAACCCATTCGTCGTCGAACGCCTACTTCTGCACGTTCGACAGAGTACCGAGCAGCGCCCTGGCGGCCGCTTCTGAAGAGGCCGGGTTCTGCCCGGTCACCAGCAGCCCGTCGGAAATAACGAACTCAGCCCAATCGTCCCCTTTCGCATACTCGCCCCCATGGCCTTTGAGCATGTCCTCTACCAGGAACGGCACGACGTCGGTGAGACCCACGCCCTCTTCCTCACTGTTGCTGAAACCCGTAACCCTTTTACCTTTCACCAGGGGTTCGCCATCCTCGTCGACGGTGCTTTTAAATACCGCCGGTGCGTGGCAGACGGCTCCGATCGGCCGGTTGGCCCGATAAAACCCATGAATCAGTGCAATGGAACGCTGATCTTCCGCCAGGTCCCACAGAGGACCGTGCCCACCGGGGTAGAACAGCGCATCAAACCCCTCAGCATCCACCGTATCCAGAGGCTCGGTATTCGCCAGTGCCTGTTGTGCGAGGGGATCGTCGCGAAAACGTCTGGTCGCCGCAGTTTGAGCATCATCCGCGTCACTTTTGGGATCCAACGGCGGCTGGCCACCTTTCGGAGAAGCCAGTGTGACCTCAGCACCGGCGTCTACAAACACGTAGTATGGTGCCGCAAATTCCTCCAACCAAAAGCCGGTTTTCTCCCCGGTATCTCCAAGCTGATCGTGTGAAGTCAGTACCATCAGGATTTTCATAAGATCTCCTCGTGCCAGTGCGCGTTTTCATTGGTTCAGAAATTGTAACGATAGGCTCCTGTATGGAGGTTGGTTACCCCGGCTTCTACCCTTGTCGCAGGGCCGCAGTAGAACATTTGGTTACAAGGTTATGCAGAACGGTTCTGCAATGCTTTTGAAGGCCTGAAACGGCGCTGGATTGTGCTAAGATTGCCGCCCTTTTTTGATCCCCGGTATTAAGGAAAACACCATGTCGGAGAACCGGTCTCAGCAGTCCCGTGACCAACGTCTGCAACAGCTCTACAAAGCGCTTAGCGAGCGCATTGTGATCCTGGACGGCGGTATGGGGACCATGATTCAGCAGGAGAAGCTGGCAGAGGCAGACTACCGGGGTGAGCGTTTTGCTGACTACCCTTCGGATCTGAAGGGTAATAATGACCTGTTGGTCCTGACTCAACCGGACCTGATCGAACGCCTGCACCAGGAATATCTCGAGGCAGGAGCCGATATTATTGAGACCAACACCTTCAATGCGACCCGACTGTCCCAGTCAGATTACGATCTGGAAGACCTGGTGCCAGAGCTGAACCGGGTTGCAGCAGAGGTGGCCCGCCGTGCGGCTGACGCCCTTTCTACACCTGAGAGGCCGCGTTTTGTGGCCGGGGTTCTGGGCCCAACCTCCCGCACCGCAAGTATCTCCCCGGACGTGAATGACCCTGGCGCGCGCAACGTGACCTTCAACGAACTGGTGGACAATTATATAGAGTCCACCAATGCGCTGATCGACGGCGGCTCTGACCTGATCCTGATCGAAACCATCTTCGATACCCTGAATGCCAAAGCCGCCATCTACGCGGTACAGGAAGTATTTGACCAGCGCGGTTTTGAGCTGCCGATCATGATCTCCGGCACCATTACCGATGCCTCCGGACGCACCTTGTCCGGCCAGACCACCGAGGCCTTCTACTACTCGATCGCCCACTCCAAACCGCTCTCTGTCGGTCTGAACTGCGCCCTCGGCGCCACCGAATTGCGTCCCTATGTAGAAGCGCTCTCCGGCGTCTGTGCAGGATACGTATCCGCCCACCCCAATGCGGGCCTGCCGAACGAGTTCGGCGAGTATGACGAGACTCCGGAACAGACCGCGGCGATCGTGAAAGAGTTCGCAGAGGCCGGCTTCCTGAATATTCTCGGCGGTTGCTGCGGCACCACACCCGACCATATTCGCGCGATTGCCAATGCCGTCGCCGATCTGCCACCGCGCAAGTTGCCCGAGATCAAACCGGCTCTGCGGCTGTCCGGCCTCGAGCCCTATGTGGCCGACGAAAACGCCCTGTTCGTAAACGTGGGCGAGCGCTGTAACGTCACCGGTTCCGCGCGCTTCAAGCGCCTGATCATGGAAGAGGATTACGATACCGCCCTGCAGATCGCCGCCACCCAGGTGGAAGACGGGGCCCAGGTCATCGACTTCAACATGGACGAGGCGATGCTGGATTCCGTCGCCGCCATGCGCCGCTTCCTCAACCTGTGCGCCACCGAACCGGATATCGCCAAGGTGCCATTTATGGTGGACTCGTCCAAATGGGAGGTGATTGAAGCGGGCCTGCAGTGCATCCAGGGCAAGCCCATTGTCAACTCCATCAGCCTGAAGGAAGGCGAAGAGGAATTTGTCGAGAAGGCCCGCTTATGCCTGCGCTACGGCGCCGCCGTGGTGGTAATGGCCTTCGATGAAACCGGCCAGGCGGACACCTTCGAGCGCAAGATCGAAATCTGTAAGCGCAGTTACGACGTACTGGTGGACAAGGTCGGCTTCAACCCGACGGATATTATTTTCGACCCGAATATCTTCGCGGTTGCCACGGGTATCGAAGAGCACAACAACTACGCGGTGGACTTTATCGAAGCCACCCGCTGGATTCGCCAGAACCTGCCCGGCGCCAATGTATCCGGTGGCGTCTCCAACGTGTCATTCTCGTTTCGCGGTAACAACCCGGTGCGCGAAGCCATCCACTCCGTATTCCTGTATTACGCGGTAAAAGCCGGCATGAATATGGGCATCGTCAACGCGGGCATGCTGGAAGTCTACAGCGACCTGCCGGACGAGCTGCGGGACAAGGTGGAGGATGTGATCCTCAATCGCAACGATGAAGCCACCGAAGCCCTGCTGGATATCGCGGAAAAATACCGCGGCGATGGCAGCACTGCCGAACGCAAGGAAGATCTGGCCTGGCGCCAGTGGCCGGTGAATAAACGCCTGGAACACGCGCTGGTAAAAGGCATAAACAATTTCATCGAAGAAGATACCGAGGAGGCCCGCGCAGCCTCCGCGCGTCCGCTGGACGTGATCGAAGGGCCGCTGATGGACGGCATGAACGTGGTCGGCGACCTGTTCGGCGAGGGCAAAATGTTCCTGCCGCAGGTGGTGAAGTCTGCGCGCGTCATGAAGCAGGCAGTAGCCTATCTGCAACCGTATATCGAAGCCGAAAAAACCGCAGACAGTAAACCTAATGGCCGCATCCTGATGGCCACGGTAAAAGGCGACGTGCACGATATCGGCAAAAATATTGTGGGTGTGGTGCTGGCCTGTAATAACTTCGAGGTGATCGATCTCGGTGTCATGGTGCCAGCAGAAACCATTCTTCAGACCGCCAGGGAAAAGAACTGCGACATTATCGGCCTGTCCGGCCTAATCACGCCTTCGCTCGATGAAATGGTGCACGTGGCTGCGGAAATGGAACGGCAGGGTTTTGATATCCCCCTGCTGATCGGCGGCGCCACCACCTCCAAGGCACACACCGCAGTGAAGATCGACCCGCAATTCAAGCGCAACCAGGTGGTCTATGTGGCAGATGCCTCCCGTGCGGTGGGTGTCGCCAGCAACCTGCTGTCCGACGAGCTGCGTCCCGGCTTTATCAAAGGCGTGCAGGATGAGTACGTAAAAGTGCGCGAGCGCACCGCCAACCGCAAACGCAATGATCCGCGCCTGTCTTACCCCGACGCCTTGAAGGCGGGCCCGCAGTTCGACTGGGCAAACTACAAACCGGTCGTTCCGAACAAGCCCGGTCTTACCGTACTGGACGATTTTCCGCTGGAAAAACTGGTCGACACCATCGACTGGACCCCCTTCTTCATCGCCTGGGATCTCGCCGGTAAATACCCGGCGATCCTGAACGATGAAGTGGTCGGCGAGGCCGCAACGGATCTGTTCAAAAATGCGCAGACCATGCTCGCCGATATCATCGACAATAAGCGCCTGAAAGCCCGCGCGGTGTTTGGCCTGTGGCCGGCCAATGCGGACGGTGACGACATCGTGGTCTACACCGATGAAAGCCGTACCACCGAGCGCGCCCGTCTGCACCAGATGCGCCAGCAGGTACAGAAACGCGGTGGCGATGGCCTGTGTCGCTCGCTGGCCGACTTTATCGCCCCCGTCGGTAGTGGTGTCGAAGATTATGTAGGCGGCTTTGCGGTAACCACCGGCATTGGCGCCGACGAACTGGCCGCGGAGTACGAGGCCAAACACGATGACTACAGCGCGATTATGGTCAAGGCACTGGCGGATCGACTGGCGGAATCCCTTGCCGAATACCTGCACCGGGAAGTCCGCAAAAACTACTGGGGCTACCAGCCGGATGAAACCCTTAGCAACGAACAGCTGATCAAGGAAGCCTACAGCGGTATTCGCCCTGCACCTGGCTATCCGGCCTGCCCCGACCACACGGAAAAAGCCACCCTGTTCGACCTGCTAAATGCGGAAGAAAACGCCGGGATTGAACTGACTTCCAGCTACGCCATGATGCCCGCCGCTGCCGTCAGCGGCTGGTACTTTGCACATCCGGAGTCAAAGTATTTTAATGTGGGCAAGATTTCTCGTGACCAGCTGGAAAGCCTGGCTGAACGCAAGGGAATGGGTGTTGATGAACTGGAACGCTGGCTGCGGCCTAACCTGGAAGACTGATTTTGTGGTTTAGTGGTGGATGCGCTTTGCTTATCCACCCTAAGGTTGGGTGGGAACTTCATGTAGGGTGGATAAGCGCAGCGCATCCACCAACAACCGCGGAGTTGAGGCGAAAGGAAATGAAAGAAGACAACAAACAATCCAAGCCGTCTTTCGGCCAGATCGCGCTGAGCATCCTGGCCGCCGCCATCGGCGTTCAGTCGAATAGAAACCGGGAAAGGGATTTCAAAGGCGGGAGCTTCAAGGCCTATATCGCGGCGGGGATTATTTTCACCACACTGTTTGTCTTGACCCTGGTGCTGGTAGTGAAAACTGTTCTCAGCAATATGGGCTGAACAGACCGCACCAACTCATGGGGCTGAAAGAGTGGAATCAGGCAAACGAGCCCTTCTCCGGCGGCGCCCCGCCGGAAAAAAGAATCATTCGCAAGTTAAGCCTCGACCCATTGAATGCTTCCGCACAATACCTGAATGGGCCTAGGCTAAGTATTCAGTGTCGTCGGGTCTAGCCCTGCGAGGCAACCCAGTAAACACAGGTCGCGACGAAGATGGCCACCAGTGCCACCGCCGCAATGGCGTCTACAACGTTATCGCTATCGTCGGATACAACTACTACATCTCTTACCGCTTGATCGTTCATCGGAATACTCCGTCTCTCAAGAAATCATTATTGTTTTAAAGGTAGCAGCACCGCGTAAAAGTGCGGTTTCTCAAGTAGATCAAATCCCCACGAGGGGTGCAACCGCGCACTAATTCGCCAGTTATAGACGGACAAACCACTTATAACTGCCGGTTACTAAGGTAGCGAAAAAAATTGTTATTTTTTGTATAAGGCGGCTGGTATGTTATGCGCCACTCAGGGTCATAGGTAGGCTCCAGAAGACCCTCTGGGCGCTGTAAGACCAGCGCAAAAATGCAATGGAATCAAGCTCTTATGTATCGATACGACGAACAGGACCACAAGCTGATCCGGGAACGGGTGGCCCAGTTTCGCGGCCAGACAGAACGCTATCTCGCCGGCGAACTGAGCGAAGAAGAATTTTTGCCTCTGCGACTGCAGAATGGCCTCTATGTGCAGCGCCTTGCGCCCATGTTGCGCATCGCGGTGCCCTACGGGCTGATGAACAGCGCTCAGGTTCGTCGACTGGCGCACATTACCCGCAAGTATGATAAGGGCTATGCGCACTTCACGACCCGCCAGAACGTCCAGCTCAACTGGCCGAATCTGGAAGATGTACCCGATATTCTCGCGGAACTCGCGGAAGTGGAAATGCACGCAGTGCAGACCAGTGGTAACTGCATCCGCAACACCACCACCGACCAGTTTGCCGGCGTAGCCCGCGATGAACTGATCGACCCCCGCCCCTATTGCGAACTCATTCGCCAGTGGTCCACCTTTCACCCGGAATTCGCTTTCCTGCCACGCAAGTTCAAGATTGCGGTGTGCGGCGCGGAACAGGACCGTGCGGCCATTCGCGCCCACGATATCGGTGTGCAGATCGTCAAGAACGACCAGGGCGAAACCGGGTTCCAGGTATTTGTGGGTGGCGGCCTGGGCCGTACCCCGATCATCGGCGTTGCCATTCGCGACTTCCTGCCTGAGACGCACCTGCTCTCCTATCTGGAAGCCATCGTCCGCGTGTACAACCAGCTGGGCCGCCGCGACAACAAGTTCAAGGCTCGCATCAAGATTCTGGTGAAAGCCATGGGCGCAGAAGAGTTTGCGCGGCGCGTTGAAGCGGAGTGGGAACAGATCAAAGACGGTGCCGAAGAGCTGACCCCAGAAGCCATCGAGTGGTCCAAGCGTTTCTTCCCGGAGCCCGCGTATAAGACGTTCAGCGAAGGGCACGGTGAAGCGGTTCTGCGAGACCAGTCCGGTGAGGACAAGGCTTTCGCGCGCTGGCTGGAGCGCAACACCTTCCCCCACCGCGTCAACGGCTACCAGGCCGTCACGCTGAGCACCAAACCTACCGGTATTCCACCGGGTGACGTTACCGATCGCCAGCTGGAAGCCATCGCCGATCTCGCCGACAAATACAGCTTCGGCGAAGTGCGCGTCACCCACGAACAAAATGTGGTTCTGGCAGACGTGGAGCAGGAACAGCTGTTCGAGCTGTGGCAGGAAGCCCGCAAGCACGGCTTCGCGACACCGAACATCGGCACCCTCACGGATATGATCTGCTGCCCGGGCGGTGACTACTGCTCCCTGGCCAATGCCAAATCCATTCCGGTTGCGGAAGCCATCCAGCGCAAGTTTGACGACCTGGATTACCTCTACGACCTGGGCGACCTGGACCTGAATATCTCGGGTTGCATGAATGCCTGTGGCCATCACCATATTGGTCATATCGGCATTCTCGGCGTCGACAAGAAAGGCGAAGAGTTCTACCAGGTTCAGCTGGGCGGCAACTCCAACGAGAAAGCCAGCCTGGGCAAGGTTCTGGGGCCAAGCTTCTCCCGCGAAGAAATGCCGGAAACCATCGGTAAGATTCTGGATGTGTTCGTAGAGAACCGTCAACCGGAAGAATTCTTTATCGACACCTACAACCGCATCGGGCTGCAGCCATTTAAGGAGCGCGTATATGCCAAAGCCAGCTAACCTCTCCGCGAAAAAGCCTGTAGGCGCGCAACCGGAAAACCCGGCGCAACTGATTGTTGACGGTGCGGTTGTCGAAAACGAATGGAATCTGTTGCCGCTGGGCGGCGATGAAAAGATCAGCGCGAGCAACCTGGCACCAGGCAAGGTAATTCTGCCCTTGAGTGTGTGGTTGGAATTGCGAGAAGACCTGCAGGGCCGCAAAGCAGAGATCGGCGTGTGGCTGGACAGCGATGAAACCGCGGACCTGATTGGCGACTACGCCAGCGAACTGCCGCTGATCGCCGCTCACTTCCCCGCGTTCACCGATGGCCGTGCATTCACCGCCGGCCGCCTGTTGCGCCAGCGCTATGGTTTTACCGGCGAACTGCGTGCGGTGGGTAATTTTATCCGCGACCAGCTGACTTACCTGACCCGCTGTGGCTTCAACAGCTTTGCTTTCCAGGGCGAACAGCCTCTGGCAGGACTGTTGGAATCCATGCAGGATTTCACGGACAGCTACCAGTCAGCGGTGGATCAGCCCCTGCCGATTCATCGCCGTCGCGCACTCGCATAACTTACCTTGCGTAAGTAAGTAGTAGCGAGCCTCTATAACAGCCCGACAGTCTCACTGCCGGGCTGTTTTTGTCTCCGGTCGCCAGATTCTGACGCTTTCACCAGTTGTGAAGCCAACCACTGCAACCCTTCCCTGCCCTGCAGAATGTTTCCTGTCATCGGTAATGCCAGGCTGGGCAACCCGCCTAACTGTTCCGTTATCTGACGCAGTACCCGCTGCTGGCACTCCCAGCCCCCCCGCAAAAAGGGAATCTCTGCGGCCTCTTCCGGTAGTAACCGGTTCAGCAAAAGACCGGCAACCGGAATCCCGCTGCCCTTGAGCGCTAACACCGCTCGCCGGGTTTCGTTCAACGGAAGCATTTCTGCAGTCATGACAAATACAAAGGCGCTGAGTTGCGGGTCTTTGAGCGTATTCGCGGATTCACGAAAACGTGTCTGACGCTCCAGAAGCGGCGCCAGTTGCGCGCTCACGGTCTGATTCGGCGTCTCTGCAGGCCCGGCAAACTTCCCGAGCACATCCCGAAAACGCCCAGCGCGCTCTTTCTGCGCAACTAGCCCCTCTGTCCATGCCGACATAACCACGGGCAGGGAAAGCAGCCGCAGGGTATGGCCGGTAGGTGCCGTATCGAAGATCATCAAATCAAATTCATCGCGGTTCTGAATCAACCGCGTGATTTCATCCAGAAGCGCCGCTTCTTCCGCTCCGGGAGAGTGGCGGGTAAGGTGCAACTGTTTCTCCAGCTGTCCACGCAAAGCCATGGCCACATGCGGGAGCATCTGCTGCCGCACGGATTCGAGATACCTTTCCAGCGCGAACTCCGGATTAATCTCCAGCGCATTCAGGTTTCCGGCGCTCCAGGGAATCTCGCATCCGGCAGAGCCGATTTTACACCCAAACAGGTCACCGAGATTGTGCGCGGGATCGGTGGATACCAGCAACGTCTTCAGCCCGCGACCGGCGGCGATCGTCGCCAGAGTGGCTGCCATCGTACTTTTGCCAACCCCGCCTTTGCCGCCCACCATGATCAGTTTGCGGCGCAACAATTGTTCCAGGTCGATAGATAATGTCATGGGGTTATGGGCTCTTCGGTTAGCAGCAACGCATTTCATCCAATGGCGAACGCTCCATCCCCATACGCCGGTGCCACTGATGAAATCGCTCCAGCATTTGCGGCTGCAATTCCAGGGTGTAAAAACTGACGGGATTGGGAATACCCAGGGACTCGGCGTAGATCAGCAGCATAAACAGATCTTCCTCATCCCGCGCCGCCCGCGCCAGCGCACTGCGATAAGGCGCGTTGTAATAGGCATCCAGCTGAGCGCTGATACGACGGAACACCAGCTTCAGGTTTCTCGGCAGCCCAGACGTGTTTTCGCCATCCACGGTTACACCCTCCTCAGCAGTTTTCGACCAGTTTCAGATTAGTGCGCGTGTATCACAGCTCTTCGCCACCAATTTCTGAAGCCGGCTTTTTAAAGGCCGAAACACATTCCAATGTCACAAGCATTGCAGCGACGAGGACCACAAGGTCCAGGCTCAGCAGGAACCAGTCATTTTTCTGGTAAAACTCATTTAGCTGAATCAGCAGTGCGGCCAGCGTCATCAGCAACAGGAAGACCAGTGGAACCAGAGTGACCCAAACCGGGCGATTCAAACGCACCAGCATCACCGAAATCACCAGCAGAGTGAGTCCCGCCAGCAACTGATTGGTGGTGCCGAACAACGGCCAAATCAGGAGCCCTCCTGAGCCGTCCGCGCCACCTGCACCGAATGCCAACAACACGCAGCAGGCCACCGCCATCATCGTGGCCGGCAAAGGCTTCCCGAGCCAGCGAATGCCGTAAATCTCACCAAACTCCTGGAAGATATAGCGCTGCAGGCGCAAGCCGGTATCCATGGTGGTGCCGGCAAACAGCGCCGCCATCACCGTCAGCATGGTGCCGGAAACCGCCGCATCAATACCCACCCCCTGATTGAGAATGGCCGCGCCGCCATCCACAAAGGCCTGCACGCCACCCTGGCCAAAGGCACTGTATACGGCCTGCCAATCGCCCAGCGACGCAAACCCCGCACAGGCTGCAATAATCGCTGCCAGCGCCAACGCGCCCTCGCCGATCGCCCCGAAGTACCCCACAAAGCGCGCATCGGTTTCTTTATTCAATTGCTTGGACGTGGTGCCGGAAGCCACCAGTCCGTGAAATCCGGAGATGGCACCGCAGGCAATCGTTACGAACAACAATGGTATCAACGGTGGCGCGCCCTCCGGCACCTGGTGATTGATCATCGGTGCCACCAGCTCCGGGCTCGCAATAAGCACCGCGGAATACAGCAGGATCAACCCGACAAACAGCTGTAGACCATTGATGTAATCCCGGGGTTGCAGCAGCACCCATACCGGCAACAGAGAGGCGACCGCGGCGTAGGCAAACAGAATCAGAATCCACGCGGCTTTGCTGGATAGACCCACCACCGTTTCCGGCAAAGAAACCGGCACCGAAGGGCCGACATAAATCAGCGCGTACAGGGCTATCACCCCGAACAGGGATACCAGTGCGAGATTGAATTTGAACCGGTAAATCAGCTGGCCAATGACCAGCGCTACCGCGATTGCCCCCCAGATTGGCACTACCGAGCCCGGGTTGTTGATTAACAGCCCGGCGATCACCACCCCGAACACGGCGTTGACCATCAGCAGTACCAAGAAAATCACGATCATAAAGATGCTGCGTGCACGCTTGCCGACCACGTGCCCGGTCAGGGAACCTACCGACAACGCCCGATTGCGCACGCTGGCCCAGATAGCACCGCTGTCGTGCACCCCGGCAAAGAAGATGGTGCCGAAGACGACCCACAGAAACGCGGGCAGCCAACCCCAGATAACGGCAATTGCCGGACCCACAATCGGCGCGGCACCGGCAACTGAGGTGAAATGATGCCCCCACAGTACAAACTTGTTGGTGGGCACATAGTCCACACCGTCCTCGAATTCGTGCGCCGGGGTAATGAAGTCAGGGTCGAACCGGTAAATGCGCTCGGCAATAAAGCGCGAATAGAAAAAATAGCCCGCAGCCATGCCACCCAGGCCGAGTACCATCAGCAATATCGCGCTCATGCACAGTTTCCTTATTTTGTGCTGTTAGCTTTATTGCTGTGATACTAGCGCAGTCGTCTAAACCTACACGGCCTGTGGCGCAACGCTCTTTATATTGGCGCAAATAGGCACACGTCGACCGGCGTACCTCGATAGAAAGGCGCCCCTCGAAGCAGCGATCAAACGAGCCGCGTCAGATAACCCCCTGTGCGCGCAGATCTTCTATCGCACCCGGCGACAGGCCCAGCTCGGCTTCCAGTACAACCTGCGTGTGCTCGCCAAGGGTCGGCGGCGCCTGCTGGTATTGCAGCGGTGATGCAGAGAACTCCAGGGGGTTGCGCACCGTGCGCACCCTGCCGGCCTGCGGATGCGGCTGCTCAACCACCATACCCCGCGCCATTACCTGCGGATCCGCAAATACCTGCTGCAGGTTATTGATGGGCCCGCAGGGCACGTGGGCGGCACTCAACTGTTCCAGCCACCAGGCTGCGGGTTTGCTGGCGGTAGCGGATTCGATCAGGGGTACCAGCGTGTCGCGGGCTTTCACCCTGTCGCGATTGGTGGCATAAGCCGGATTTGCGGCGAGCTCATCCAGCCCCGCAATCTGACAGAACTTCTGGAACTGGCTGTCGTTGCCTACCGCCAGCATAAAATAACCGTCGCTCGCGGGTACCGCCTGGTAGGGAACGATGTTCGGGTGCGCGGTGCCCTGGCGCTCCGGGCTGACGCCGGATGTCAGATAGTTTTGTGCCTGATTGGCAAGCCACGCCACCTGTGTATCGAGCAGCGCCAGATCGATGTGCTGCCCCTCGCCGGTCTGATCCCGGTGAATCACCGCGGCCAAAACGCCTGAGACCGCGTACATCCCGGTCATCAAATCCGCCACCGCGACCCCCACCTTCTGCGGCCCGGCACCCGGTTGCCCCTCGGGCACACCGGTAATACTCATCAGACCACCCATCCCCTGGATCATGGCATCGTAACCGGCGCGCTTGGCGTAGGGACCGGTCTGTCCAAAGCCGGTGATCGAGCAGTAGATAATGCGCGGATTGATCTGGCGGATGGCGTCGTAATCGAGACCGTATTTCGCCAACCCGCCTACCTTGTAATTCTCCAGCAGGATGTCGCACCGCTGCGCCAGTTCCCTGATCAGCTTCTGGCCGGTGGCCTGGGTAATATCCACGGTAATGGACTTTTTGCCGCGGTTTGCGCTGAGATAGTACGCGGCATCGTCGGTGTCCTGCCCTTCAGAGTCCTTAAGGTAGGGAGGACCCCAGTGCCGGGTATCATCACCCTTGTACGGGCGTTCAACCTTGATGACCTCGGCACCGAAATCCGCCAATACCTGGCTGGCCCAGGGACCGGCGAGAATACGGCTGAGATCAAGGACTTTCAGGTGGGAAAGAGGACCAGACATGGCGATTCCTTGTAGTCATGGACAGCGCCGAAGCGGCCACCGCCCAAAAACGTGATCACAAATTTGGAGCGAAGATTAACAGAACCCTCAGGTGCAGTCGAAACTGATCGGTCTGTAAGTGCATCAGAAGCGGCAATGTCCCTTTCAGACCAACGTTGGGTACCGGGTTCTGGTTAGAATCCGGAATAGCAACTTTCATCCAACATAAAACTTACGCCTACATACAATAAGCAATAAACAGGATAGCGAGATGGCAGAGAACACCATGCAGCAATCGAATGACGGGCAGGAAACTCCGCGCTTCAATTCATTCCGCGAGTTCTACCCGTTTTACCTGAATGAACACAGCAACCTGACCTGTCGCAGACTGCACTTTGTCGGTACTACGCTGGTGATTGGACTGGTGATTGCCGCTGTTGCCACGCAAAACTGGCCACTGCTGTACGCAGTGCCACTGGCCGGATACGGATTCGCCTGGGTTGGCCACTTCTTTTTCGAACACAACCGCCCTGCCACGTTTAAAAATCCGTTTTACTCCCTGTGGGGCGACTTTGTAATGTTCAAGGACATGCTGATCGGAAAGATCGAGCGCTAGTGGTTCATGCGGGAAGTTCGGTAACTAAGGAGCACAGCCAAAGCGTTCAGATCAAGGCGAGAAAGCGCAGGAATAGTGGTTCTATTTCAAGCTTTCTCAACGTAGAGCTGGACGCATTGGCGAAGCGAACAGTTACACAACTTTCCGCATGGACCACTAGTCGGCCAGCCCATATTTGCGCAATTTGTTGGCGACAGCGGTATGGGAGATGCCCAGCCGCCGAGCCAGCGCGCGGCTGGAGCGCAGCCTTTTGGGCTGGCTTTGCAGTAACTCCTCCAGAACCCCCCGCTCGACTTTTTCCATCTGCTCCGCCAGTGTCAATCCGCGCCCCCAGGCGCTCCAAGACTCCTGCACTGGACCCGAACCCTGTTCCGCTACCGCCGAAAAGTCGTCAATGGATAAATACGCCCCACCGCGGGCACGCAAATGTGCAATTGCCGCCCTGAGCTGCTCCTCCAGCCCAATGAAATTTGTCGGCCAGTCCATTAATTTCAACTGATCTGAAATCGTGTCGGGTTCGCCGCCTTGCCACGCCGTGCCAAGGGTTTCTGAAGCACTGCGAGAGATTTGATCGACCATCAGGGCACAAAAGCGCGCGATTGCAGGGCGCATAGCGCGCAGTGGCGGTAATTGAATGCAGCAGCCTGAAAACAATTGCTGCACTGCCGGCGCGAGTCCGCCGAGCTGCGTGGCGGTCAGAATCAGTCGCGGCCTGAAATGGCGCTGCAGAACCATTTCCGCCAGGTGCCTCTGAACCTCAACCGGCACGGTATTCAGGTCATCCAACAACACCACGGTTTCAGCAGAGAGGTCGGCAAGGTATTCAATACGTTGCCGGTTCAGTTCTTCACCACAGCAGCGATATACCCTGCCGCGCTCCACCAGCGGGCTCAGGTAATAGGCCGCATTCAGAAAAGTGGTTTTGCCACTTCCCCGTTCACCCAAAATCAGCAGCGGCGCACTCAGTGGCGCAAGCTGCTGCAATTGCAGACAGCAATGGCGACGCAGATCGAGATCCCAAAGCACCTGGGGCTCCGGTGGCACCTGCGCGGTGGTTTCCCCGGCACTGGCAGCCCGAGGCTGCAAGGTCAGCACAGCCCCCGCCAGCGAAGCAACCGCACCGGGGGCATCGTCCAGCGTGATTGGGGACCAGTCCAGGGTATAGGGGCGACCGCGCACGGCAACGGGGAAACCGTAACGGGGCGCAGTAAGACCTCGCAGCAGCTCTTCCAGTTGTAAACGCGGCAGGAAGCGCTGCAACTGCATGCCCGGTGCCTGCTCCAGGCTCACACCAAACGCCCTGGCTGCCGCAAGGTTGGCCGCAATGATGCGCCCTTCCGGATCGACAGATAGCACCGGATCTGCCACATGCCGCAGCAAGGTATCCAGTTCGAAGTGGCGCCGTTCCGAGGGAATCAGGTCAATCCGGCGCACCTTCCGAACACCGGTAACCCGCTGCAGCGCCTTCTCGATGGACTGAAACTGGGTGATGAGCAGTCCAGGCGCCCACAGGTAGACCTTGTCCCCACTGTCTCCGCCAATTTCACCAGTGCGTACATTTATCCGGAAATCAGCAAATACAGCCATAATTTCCTGCAAAATACCCACTCGATCGCTGCAAGTAATTTCAACTCTCATACCCAGACTGTAAACCTAAATTTACAGAAAGTGTAGCCAGCGGGCGCCCGAGTAGGCCGGTTTTACCTCACCTCCCCTGCCGCACCCCGGCACAGATGTCTAAGAATAGAGAGACGATAAAAACAGATGTGGCGGCATATCCGTGACCGCCCACCGCGGAGATAGTCATGAGCAGCAGCAAAAAGCCCAGTAAGTACGTAGCCCGTGAACCCAATGCCGAAGGCTTTATTGCCTATACGGATCTGGAGCACCAGACCTGGCAACGCCTGATTGAACGGCAACTGAAGGTGGTACCCGGTCGCGCCTGCGATGAATACCTGCACGGCCTGGAGCTACTCAACCTCCCCCAGGACCGCATTCCACAGCTGGAAGAAGTCAGTCGTGTTCTGCGTCGTGAAACCGGCTGGGAAACTGCCCGGGTACCTGCACTGATTGGCTTCGAGACCTTTTTCCGACTCCTGTCGGAACGCAAGTTCCCGGTTGCCACCTTTATCCGCTCCCCAGAAGAATTCGACTACCTGCAAGAGCCGGATATCTTTCATGAGATTTTTGGCCACTGCGCCATGCTCACCAATCCGGCCTTTGCCAACTTTACCCAGAAGTACGGCGAGCTTGGCCTCAACGCATCACCGAAAGAGCGCGCCTATCTGGCCCGCCTCTATTGGTTCACCGTGGAGTTCGGTCTGCTGAACACCAAAGACGGCCTGCGCATCTACGGTGGCGGGATACTGTCGTCGCCCAAGGAAACCCTGTACGCCCTCAGCGAAGAACCGGTGCGCGCCCCGTTCGAGGTGGTGGATACCCTGCGCACGCCTTACCGCATCGACATAGTGCAGCCGATTTACTACGTATTGAGTGATCTGGAAGAGCTCCAGCAGCTCACAGAAATCGATCTGATGGCGCGAGTGCGCGAGGCCATGGCCGCGGGGCTCTTCGAGCCTATGTTCCCGCCCAAAGAAGCGGCGTAAGGGAAACGGCCCTCACAAAACAAAATTCCTACATCTCCCCTGTAGCGTGGCCGGGCATTGCCCGGCTTTTTTGATGGTCATAAGTGGAGGGAAAAATTCCACTACTGATGTGGAAATACTGAGATTATCGTTACGGGCAAGACACGGGGCACAGCAAACGATTCTTCAAAGGCCCGCCAATGTCGGATCTCGCTGTGCCTTTAAAAATTACCGGGGTATTTTGTTGCAAGGGACTGCACGCAGACAGTGAATAATGGAACCGATCCCCGCGTTTTTGGGAGCGCTGTAGCACTATGTCCTCACTCGACGCGATTGATCGACAACTTCTTGCCATTCTTCAATCTGATGTTAGCCTCTCCATCGAAGAGCTGGCCGAGCGCGTGGGCCTTACCAAGACCCCGTGCTGGCGCCGGATACAGAAACTGGAGAAAAGCGGCATCATACGTCGCAAGGTGGCCCTGCTTGATGCCGAAGTCCTCGGCCTGCCGGTCTCGGTTTTCGCCCAGGTGAAAACCAACCAGCACACCGCAGAGTGGGCGGAATCTTTCGCCCGCGCCATGGCCGAATTGCCAGAGGTGGTCGACTGCTACCGTATGGCGGGCGACTACGACTACGTCCTGCGTATTGTTGTCAGCGACGTAGCCGCCTACGACCGCTTCTACAAAAAGCTGATCGGCCATTCCGGGATTTCCGACGTATCCTCCACGTTTGCCATGGAGCAGATCAAGAGCACCACGGAGCTGCCAATACCAACCGGTGAATAGCGCCCGCTCAATGTCTGACTCTGAATAACACCCGCGAGTGATCCTCGCGGGCGCAGTACATTGAGGTTGCCATGAACAATTCGACCAATAATACCGCCCACCAGGCGCCCACTGCCCCATCCTGCACACCTGAAACCACCGCACTGCTGCAACGGATCCGCGATAATGTCATCGGCGAGCGCATGCCCATGCAAACGCCCTTCGGCGAGCGACCGCTGGTCTATGCGGACTACACCGCCTCCGGCCGTGCACTGCAGTTTATTGAGGACGCCATCCGCAACCAGGTATTACCCTGGTACGCCAATACGCATACCGAAACCTCCGCCACCGGCCGCCAGACCACTGCGTTTCGCGAGCAGGCCCGCGCGGCCGTACGCAAGTCCGTGAATGCTGGCGAGGACCACGCGATTATCTTCTGCGGCTCCGGCGCCACCGCCGCGGTGAACCGCCTGGTGGACTGTCTCGGGTTACGCAAGGACAGCTACAAACGCTTCGGCGGCGACGCGGGCAGCATTGCCGATGACAAACGCCCGGTGGTATTTATCGGCCCCTACGAACACCACTCCAACGACCTTCCCTGGCGTGAGTCCGTTGCCGAAGTGGTCACCATTCCCCAGGACAATCTGGGCGGCGTCGACCTCGAGGCGCTGCAGAAGGCTCTGGATCAATATGCGGACCGGCCACTGAAGATTGGCAGTTTCTCCGCCGCCTCCAACGTCACCGGCATTCGTACCGACGTAGACGCGGTAACCCGCCTGCTGCACCAGAACAACGCCCTGTCGTTCTGGGACTATGCCGCAGCAGCGCCCTACGTCGGAATCGATGCGCACGGTGACGGTGAGCTGACCAGCAAAGACGCACTGTTTGTTTCACCGCACAAGTTTGTCGGCGGTCCGGGCACACCGGGTATTCTGGTTCTGCGCCGCGACCTGCTGCCGGAAAGCCAACCCGCGGTAACCGGCGGTGGCACCGTATCCTGGGTCAGCCCCGCACGCCACACCTACCTGCCCGCGGGCGAACGGCGCGAAGAAGCCGGCACCCCTGCCATTGTGGAATCCGTACGTGCGGGCATGGCGTTTGCACTCAAAGATCAGGTCGGTGCCGACATCATCGAGGCCCGGGAGGATTACTGGCTCACCCGTGCGTTTGAGCGCTGGTGCCACAACCCCAACATCCAGATCCTCGGCGGCACCCAAGCCCGGCGGGTCAGTATCGTCTCACTGCATCTACTCCACGCCGGCAAACCCCTCCACCACGGCTTTGTGGTCGCCCTGCTGAATGATCTGTTCGGTATACAGGTCCGCGGTGGCTGCTCCTGTGCGGGCCCCTACGGACACCACCTGTTGCACCTGACCGACGAGCAGAGCACCGCCATCGAAAGGCTCGTCAGCGAGGGGGAAAGTATTCTGAAACCGGGCTGGGTACGACTGAACTTCAACTATTTCCTGGATGAAGAAACCGTCGACTACCTGATTGATGCGATAGAGCTGATCGCGGAGCACGGCCACCGCATGCTGCCCTTCTATCAATACGATGCAAGCCACGGGGTCTGGCGCTACCAGGGCATTGAAGCGGGCGCGCCCATCCCTCTCGGTTTTGATATGGGCGGCAGTGCGCCGGCAAAAGTGGCAACGCCCTTACCTGAGTTTATTCAACAGGCGAGATCCATTCTGGCAAATCCACCGGGAGAAGTATGTGAGCAGCCGGTACTGTCGAAAGAAGGTGAGGTACTGCGCTGGTTTCAGATCTAAAGCAATTTGTCCTCTCCCAACGTCATACCCGCGAATGCCGGTATCCAGCCCCACAGACCCTGGATGCCGGATCAAGTCCGGCATGACGCTCAATCAGATCCCAGGTTGAAACCGCACGCACTACCCGCCGATAATGACTGCCCGAGCAATAATCCAGTCTGCTTCAAGGATGCGCAGTGCCTGAGACCTCCCTGTTCCAGTCGTTCTTCCTGATCTTCAGTGGCGCTGCCGTTGTGGCCTCCCTTGCGCTCTGGGGGCGTCAGCCGTTGCTGGTAGCCTACATCGCCCTTGGCTGCCTCCTCGGTCCTTCGGTCTTCGGTGTTATCGACAATGTTGCGCTGATGGCAGAGATGTCCAGCATCGGCATTATTTTCCTGCTGTTTCTGCTCGGCCTCGACATGCAGCCGAAAGCGCTGATTTCAGTGCTGCGCAAAGCCACCTTTGTTGGCCTGATCAGCTGTGCGCTGTTTCTCGGACTCGGTTACGCCATTGGGCACCTGTTCGGGTTTACCGACACCGAGTCGTGGGTGATCGGTATGGCCATGATGTTTTCCAGCACAATCATTGGTATCAAGCTGCTGCCGACCACTGTGCTGCATCACAAGCACCTGGGTGAAATGATGGTCGGCCTGCTGCTGTTTCAGGACTTTGTCGCCATTACCTGTCTGATGATTCTGCTGAGCGGCAGCACCGGCTCTGTCGACTTCGCTCGCCTGGGTACTTCTTTTGCGGCACTGCCGTTACTGATCGCTTTTGCCTGGGGCGCAGTGCGCTATGTGCTGCAACCGCTACTGGCAAAATTCGACCGTTTCCACGAATACGTATTCCTGCTCGCGCTGGGCTGGTGTATGGGAGTTGCGGAGCTGGCAGAAGTGGTGGGACTTTCACGGGAAATCGGCGCGTTCATTGCTGGTATTACCCTCGCGACCAGTCCGATCTCCCAATACATTGCCCTCAGCCTCAAGCCGCTTCGGGACTTCTTCCTGATTCTGTTCTTCTTCAGTCTCGGGGCCCAGTTCCATCTGGATATGGTGCCGGAAATCGCCATCCCCGCGCTGGTGGCCGCGACAGCGGTACTGATCATCAAACCGGTGGTGTTTCGCTACCTGCTCGGACAGCAGAGCGAACGCAAAATACTCGCGTGGGACATCGGCTTCCGCCTCGGCCAGATCAGCGAATTCTCCCTGCTGATTGCCTTCCTCGCCGTCAGCCAACAGCTGATCGGCAGCCAGGCCTCACACCTGATTCAGGCCACAGCGATCCTGACCTTCCTGGTATCGTCGTATATCGTGGTATTGAATTTCCCCAACCCTATTGCGATTAAGGATGAGTTGCGGCGGGATTGATCCGCGACACTTGAGACGTCGCTATTAGGCGACGGCAACGCACAGTTGACTGGACGTGATCAGGCAAAAAAGTCGGGACTACATCTGACAGTTATTTTCCGGGCTCATCGTCTGCTCCACCTGCACGAAAGATGGTTCCAATCGTTATCGTTTTCCCTTCGGCTTTCGCTCTCAAAAACCTCTTCTGGAGTTTTGTGGGCTTATCTGCATCGATGGTCGCAAACGCTGGGATATTCGCAGTAGGCTCCCAAATCATTTTTGGGTCAGCTGTGTCCACAAGTTCCGAGCGCAACCGTTCGATTCGCCAATCAGTCTCCGGCAATGGGCAAAGTTCGCGATACAATTTGGGGGAAACTTCGTAATTTCCGCAATTTTGGCATACAACCGTCATTCGACCACCGCTCCATTCCGGAGGCCGAGCAACGGCATTACCTTTGCAAACCGGACAAGATTCCATATTCACTGGCCTCGGAAAAATAGCGCGTCTCGGTAAAAGTTACCCAATTAAGTGCATGTTCGGAGTACTTGACAACCCACCCTCTCGATACCATATTTAGGTACTTATTGGTACCAGGAGGCGGTATGGCCAAAAACACCAGCATGACCCTTGGGTCACATTTTGACAAGTTTATAGCCAAAGAAGTAGCCAGTGGTCGCTATGGCTCCGCAAGTGAGGTGGTTCGCGCAGGTCTGCGGCTACTCGAGGACACCGAAACCAAACTGGAAACACTCCGGTCACTGCTCCAGGAAGGCGAGCAAAGTGGATTCACCGATTATACCTATGAGTCATTTATTGCCGAGCTTGATGAAAAGAAAACTCCATGAGTTCATTTAAATTAAGCCGTAAAGCTAAAGATGACTTGAGAGGTATCGCCAGATTTACTGAACATCACTGGGGAATAGTTCAGCGGAATGCCTACATAAAAAAATTTGACGATGCCTTTCATGAGCTCGCAGAATCCCCTCTTTCTGGAGTTGGCTGCGAAGATATAAAACTTGGCTACCGGAAAATTCCACACGGCGCTCACGTTATTTTCTATAAAATTTCTGAAAATAACTGCGTTGAAATAATCAGAATTCTTCACCAGAGCATGGATATTAGACCGAAGCTCCTAGGCATTTAGCGCCCAGCGCTGGCTGTCGCTCTACCGCTGTTCGTTAGGCACCCAACCTCCCCCTAGCCTGTCAGAAACCCCAAAAAAGTCGACGATCTTACCTTACACGTATCCGATATCACATTCTGAAAACTGATCACCCTGTCCACTATCCGCCAAAACCGAAATAGCCGTAAACCATTAATTAAAATAGATTTTCCCGGCCAAACCGCGCCCACAGAAATAGTGATGAGCGTGACCGATATGCAGCCCTTCTTTCAGTTACGCTTAACCCTCAACTCCAGTCCGCGTATCGGTAATCAAGCTGCCGCGCTTTTGCTTACACGGCGTTTCAGCATCCCAAATAACTCAGGAAGATCTCTCGAAAACATCAAAAACAAACACGGCACCAGGAGTAATGAAATCGTGGTCGCGGCAAGAATCCCGTAGCCCAAGGAAATCGCCATTGGAATCATAAATTTCGCCTGTACCGACGTCTCAAAGATCATCGGCATCAAACCACAAAAGGTGGTTACCGTAGTGAGGATGATGGGGCGGAAACGGCGGGCGGCGGCGGCCTTGATGGCGTCGGTGATTGGCATGCCCTTTGCGCGCAGGCGGTTGCCGTATTCGATCATCACCAGAGTGTCATTGATCACCACGCCGGCGAGGGCCACCATGCCCAACAGGCTGACCATGCTGAGGCCGTACCCCATAACCAGATGCCCGAGAATCGCGCCGATGACACCGAACGGGATGGCAACCATTACCGTAAGCGGCTGAATATAACTCTTTAGCGGAATCGCCAACAGGAAGTACAACACAGCCAGCGTCAGCGAAAAGGTCATACCCAGGGACGAGAGCCCCTCCCGCTCTTCCGCCTGCCGCCCTTCATAGGAAATACTCAGGCCGGGAAACTGTGCGCGCAATTGCGGCATGGTCGTCTCGTTCAGCTCGTTAATGACCAGCGCCGCCTGATCTGCCGGTTCCACGTTGGCCGTGACGGTCATTACCCGCCGCCCTTCCCTGCGATTGATACTGGCATAGGCTCGCCCCTGATCAATGACCACCAGATCGGGCAAAGGTAACCACAGACCGTTGCCGGCCTGGATCATGATGTTGTTGACATCGTCCAGGGTTACCCGCTCTTCTTCCGGCAGGCGCACCATGACTTTTACCTGATCCCTGCCCCGCTGCTGACGCATGGCCTCGGCGCCGTATAGTGAAGCACGCAATTGCCGGCCGATATCCTCTGCCGTCAGCCCGAGACTTTTTGCGGTATCGGTAAGGGTCAGGTCCAGTTGTCGTTTACCCTGAGAAACACCGGCATCGATATCACCCACCGAAGGGAATGCCTGCAGCGCCTGTGACAGCTGGGTAGCGGCCTGCTCCAGCATATCCGTGTCCGCATGGCGCAACTCCACCGTGAGTGCAGGCCCGGCCCCCGGCCCACCCCGGTCACTGGCAAAACTGGAACTCAGTGCTCCCGGCACCGGCCCCACCTCGCGCCGCCAGCGCCGCACAAAATCACCGGTGGTCACTTCCCGCTGATCGCCCGGTGTGAGGTAAACATCAACCTGCACGGAATCGTTGCGAATCAGGCCGCGCATTCCGATAAATATCCCTTCACGCCCGGTCTCTTCGAGAATGCGATCGGCGGCCCCCATAATCTGGGTGCGCGCGCGCTCAAGCTGCGCTTCGGAGGTGCCCGGCGGAAAAGTCACCTGTACCCGACCGGAGTCCCGCTCTACTCGCGGCATCAGGGTAAAACCCATACGCCCGCTGGCCGCGTAGCCGGTCATCACAATCAGAATGGCGAGAGAAATGGAAATGGTGATGTAACGGTGGCGCACGCAGGCATCGAGTACCGGCTTGAAGCGGTGCTCCACAAACCGGTCCAGCCCCCGCGCGATCAGTTTCTGGCGTGCGGCGAGACGACGTGCCGAGCGACTTTTATAGCCCCGCTTGGAATGGGCAAGGTGTGCGGGCAGGATAAACAGTGCTTCCACCCAGGAAATAACAAATACCGCACCCACCACAAACGGAATGACACCGAAGATTTTACCCATAAACCCGGGCAACTCGGTCAGCGGAATAAACGCAACTATATTGGTGAGAATGGCGAAGGTGAGCGGCACCGCTACCTGGCGGGCACCTGCTATCGCCGCGTCAAAATTACTGTAGCCCCGCTGGCGCCATTCATAAATATTTTCCCCCGCGATGATCGCATCATCCACCACAATCCCAAGGGCAATAATGAACGCAAACATGCTGACCATGTTGATGGATATATCCATCGCCGGCAGGAACAACAGCGCACCCAAAAAACTGATGGGAATACCAAGGGTCACCCAGAATGCGAGGCGCAACTCCAGGAATGCACCGAGCACCACAAACACCAGTAACAGACCAATAAACCCGTTTTTCAGCAGTAGCGAAAGGCGCTCCTTGAAAATTTCCGAGTCGTCATCGCGCACCGTCACCTGCATACCCGGCGGCAGGGTTTCCTGCAACTCCTGCAACACTTCGTGGGTAGCGTCGCTGACACTCATTGGTGTCTGATCACCGATCCGGAACACGTCGATACCGGCAGCCGGCTCACCGTTGAAAACCATATTGCGCGGTTCATCCACCAGCGCATCCCGAATCGTCGCCACGTCTTTCAGGCGCACGGTACCGCCACCCGCACTCTGAGCGATGACGATATCGCCAAACTGTCGCGCCCAGTCTTTGCGCTCGGTTACCCGGACAAGAATTTCTCCGGCTTCCGATTTCACACCGCCGGCGGGAACGTCGACCGCGGCATTTCGCACCAGCTGCGCGATGGCCGCAAGCGTGAGGTTATAGCGGCGCAGGTCATCCCGCCGCACCTCGATCGCCACTTCGAAATCCTTAACGCCATAGGCTTCCAGCTGGGTGATGTCCGGATGCGCCTCCAGCTTGTCGTACACCTGCATCACAACCGCCCGCAGGGTGCGGTCGTCCACCTGCCCGTGCACGACCAGATCCAGCACGTCCCGCTTGCGCTCCGCCAGGCTCACCTGGGGGCGTTCAATATCCGAAGGAAATGTGGAAACCCGGTCGATGGCCGCCTGCACATCCTGGAATACCTTGTTGGCATTGGCGTCTTCGTCCAGCTCCAGGGTCAGGCTGGCATTGCCCTCGCCGGCGCTTCCGCGCAGCTCCTTGATCCCTTCAAGGCCGGTCACCGCCTGCTCTGCGGGCACCAAGACTCCGCGCTCGACCTCTTCCGGACTGGCTCCGGGGTAAGAGATATTGACGCTCACCATATCCAGGCTGAATTCCGGAAATACCTCCTTCTTGATGGTGAGGGAAAAAATCAGGCCGCCGATGAGGAACACCAGCATCAACAGGTTGGCGGTGACATGGTTGTGAGTCATCCACGCGATGGCGCCGCGGCTGGTATCGATGGCCGGGCGGGGTCCGCGATGGGCTCTGTCCATTGGATCGTTCGGGTTGCTCATCCACGTTCACCATCGGTGCCCTGCTGGCGCGCTTTGCGGGAGTTCTCCGGGAGTTCTGGCGGGCCCTCCGCACGGTTTCGCCGCGGATTGCCATCGGTAGATTCTTTACCGGTTTCTTTACCTGTACCGGCTGTACGCACAGGCATGCCCTCGGTGACACTGGCCAGGCGTGTGGTGACGAGCAGTTCCCCACCGCGCAATCCGCTTTCGAGAATGGCGAACTCATCGTCGTAGTGGGACAACTGCACCGATTGAATATGAATCTTACCATCGCGCACCACCCATACCCGATTGCCGTCCTGCAGCGCGGTCAGCGGAATGCGTACTTGTTGACCGGCGGCCTGACCGGTGATTTGCACCCGCGCCAGATCATTGAGTAACAGTTGCGGTAAGCCGGGCTTTTTCAGGCCGAGCGGATCGTCCAGCTCTACCAGCACTCGCGCGAGGCGGCCCTGCTCTTCCAGCACCGGTATGACGCGCACAAACCGGCCTTCCCGGTATGTACCTTCGGGCCACTGGCTACCGCGAATCTGCACGGTGGCTTTGGGAGTATTCAGCTGTGGAAGCTGCCGAGCCGGCACCTCAACCTCAATTTGAAAGCGGTCCGCCCCGGCCAGCGAATAGAGCACGGTTCCCGGCGCCACCCGATCCCCCACGTCCACAGTGCGCGAGACCAGCAGTGCATTGAACGGGGCACGGATTTCGGTGAGGCGGAGATCCCGCTGCGCCAGTTTTACCTGCGCCTGCGCCGCATCCATGCGCGCGCGGGCAGCGGCCAACTGCGGCTCCCGTAACACCAGGGACTGATCCGCATCCGGCAGCGAACGCCCCAACAACTCAAATTCTTCTTGAGCAACCAGGCGCTGGCCCTGCTCCTGCTGCAATTCCGCGCGGCGCTCGGCCAGCGTGCTGCGTGCGGACTGCAGGGCGAGTTCGTAGGGTTCGCGCTCAATGCGCATCAGTGGCTGCCCTTTCACCAGGGTTGAACCCGGGCCCAGGTCGTAATCGAGCCAGTCAACACGGCCATCCACCTGCGGTTGAAGCTCCACCTGCTCGCGGGCGATCACTTTGCCGAGTGCTTTGATGGTTAACGGAAACTGCCCGTACTCGGCAGTGGCCACTTCCACGGTCAATGGTGGCGCTTTGCGTTCGCCGCGCTGCATGGTGGGTTTTTCCCGCAGCAGCCAACTGGAGACGACGGACGCCAGCACGATCAGCAGGATCGGGATGGCGATATTCCAGTTGATTTTATTCAGCATGACAGCTCCTGAAATACAGTTTCTAATTGTCCGTCTGCTCTCGGACTTATTGTGATTCCTGACGGTATATGTCCAGCTCGACCGGTACGGGTTGCGGCAGATCCTGCGCGGGCAGGCCACCGGACAATGCGCGGTACAGGGCCACCCGGTTTTCCAGCAGCTCCCGCCGCGCGGTCAATAGCTGACGTTCCAGAGATTGCTGACTGTTGGTGGCGGAGAGTACATTCAGGAAATCCAGTGTGCCCTGTCCGTAGGCGCGGCGTTGGCGCAGGGTAATCTGATCGGCGAGCTCGGAACGAGTCTGCAAAAACTGCAAACGCTGGCGAATGGCCTGCTCGTTGATCAGTACCTGCTCCACTTCGCTCAGGGCCTGTAACACGGTATCGCGCAGCAGCGCCCACCGCTCCTGCTCAACGGCCTCCTGCTGGCGCTGCTGCGCCCTGAGGTTGCCGCCATCAAATATCACGCCATCCAGCGATGCGCTCAGATTCAGCAGCCAGTCTTCGGTAATGTCCACCAGAGCCAGGCCGCCGCCATTCAACAACATGCTCAAGGAAAGCGTCGGAAGCCGTTCGGCCCACGCTTGATCCGCAAGATAGTACCCCTGTAAAACCGTACGCTGAGCGCTCTGTACATCGGGGCGTCGCAGCAGCAGGCTTGATGGAATCCCGGTATCCGGCAGAGGCGGTAATTGGGGTAGTTGAGAATCGGCAAAGGCAGAGGGCGGCAGAGATTCGACGCTGGTTCCGAGCAGAGCGGCCAGCTGGGTAAGCAGTATGCGGGTATTCGCGCGGCTCTGCTCGAGCTCCTGCAACGACTGCTGCACCAGCTGGCGCTGTTGCAGGACGTCAGCGGCAGCGGTCACCCCGCTGCCAAAGCGCAGTTCCAGGGCGCGCAGTGACTGCCGATTGGTGTCCAGCTGCGCCTGTAGAAGACGCTCCTGCCCGCGCTGCTCCTGTAACTGCAGCCAGACACCCGCCACTTCGGCAACCAGGGTCAGTGCGGCGATATTGAAATTCTGCTCCTGAGCCAGGTACCCGGCCTCAGCGGCGCGGGCACCACTGCGCACCCTGCCCCACAAATCTACTTCATAACTGGCGGCAAGGTTTCCGCTCCAGCTGTTGCCCTCGTTCTCGGCGCCGGAAAAATCGAATTCATTGCTGGAAGCACGGCGTTGCTCGGTGTTCTCCAGAGACCCGGTCAATCGGGGCCAGAACCCGCTGCGCGCCTGCGCTGCGGCGGCATCCGCCTGCTGCAGCCGCCAATAGGTCGCCTGCAGGTCTGGATTGTCTGCCAGCGCATCCTGTACCAGTGCATTTAATGCGGCGTCGTCAAACGCCTGCCACCACCGCGGATCCACCGATACCTGCCCGGTAGAACTGAACTGCTCCGGCAACGCGAACACTTCCTGCGGCAATTCTGTGGGCAGTGGTTGCGGCGTGTTACACCCGGCGACACTGACGGCGGCCACAAGACCACACAAAGCGAAGAATTTCCGCGAACACCCCATAAAACTGATTCGATCTATTAGCATTTCCTTTCATTATCAAAACTTATTAGCCAGTGGCCAAGACGTTTTACGTTTGTTTACGGTTCTACGGATTATCGGCAGGAAATGACACCCGACCGCAAAATGTGATCACAAACGTGACTCAGAGATGCCTGTTCGCTATGATGCCTCCACAGTCAATCTACCGGCTCCGCGGCACATCACCCTGAGACCGGTTTTTCCCGGATGTGCTTATGAATTGCCAGGCAATTGCCTACTATGACGTGAGCGCAATAACACTATTTCTAAAGACCCAGTCTCTAGAGACTATGTACGGATCCAAACCATGAGCAAAAATCAGCCGCTGGCCCACTGGGACGACATTCTGTTACTGGACCGCCAATTGAGCGATGAAGAGCGCATGATTCGCGACACGGCACGTGAATACTGCCAATCGAAACTGATGCCGCGGATACTGGAGGCCAACCGCCACGAGATCTTCCACCGTGAAATCATGGAAGAGATGGGCCAGCTGGGCCTGCTGGGCTCAACCATTGAAGGCTACGGCTGTGCCGGCCTCAATTACGTTTCCTACGGTCTGGTCGCCCGGGAAGTGGAGCGTGTGGACTCAGGCTACCGCTCCGCTATGAGTGTGCAATCCAGCCTGGTTATGCACCCGATCTACGCCTACGGCAGTGAGGCGCAGAAAGAAAAATATCTTCCCAAATTGGCCACCGGCGAGTGGGTGGGCTGCTTTGGCCTGACCGAGCCGGATGCCGGCTCCGACCCGGGCGGCATGAAGACCCGAGCGAAGAAAGTCGACGGCGGCTACCGCCTGACCGGCGCCAAAATGTGGATCACCAACAGCCCCATCGCGGATGTGTTTGTGGTCTGGGCAAAAGACGATGAAGGGGATATCCGCGGTTTTGTGCTGGAAAAAGGCATGGACGGCCTGAGCGCACCCAAAATAGAAGGCAAATTCTCACTGCGCGCGTCCATTACCGGTGAGATTGTGATGGACAATGTATTCGTGCCGGAAGACAACCGATTTCCGGATATCAAAGGGCTTCGCGGCCCCTTCGGCTGCCTGAACCGCGCCCGCTACGGTATTTCCTGGGGCGCCATGGGGGCCGCGGAATTCTGCTGGCACGCGGCGCGCCAGTACGGTCTGGACCGCAAACAGTTCAACAAACCACTGGCGCAAACCCAGCTGTTCCAGAAGAAGCTCGCAGACATGCAGACAGAAATTACCCTCGGTCTGCAGGGCTCCCTGCGGGTTGGTCGCTTGATGGACGAACAGAAGAAGCACTTCGATCCAACGATGATTTCACTGGTGAAGCGTAACAACTGCGGTAAGGCTCTGGAGATTGCCCGCATTGCCCGAGACATGCATGGCGGTAACGGCATTGCCGACGAATTCCACGTGATTCGCCACGCCATGAATCTGGAAGCGGTCAACACCTATGAGGGCACCCATGACGTACACGCGCTGATTCTGGGCCGCGCCCAGACCGGGTTGCAGGCGTTTTTCTGACAGCACTGTACCCAAACCTCTTAGCCCTCCATAATCCCACGCCAGAGGGCGCGGGCTCACCTTAGAACCCGGTAGCATAAGCCGCTACCGGGCTCCGCCTCCTTCTCCTCCAGATTCACTGCCAGCGACACTCTGCCTGGATCACCGAACTGGAACTCTGGAACTGATGCGAGCCGGATTCGATGGAACAACTTCTCTACTGGTGCGACCTGATCGGTATCGTGGTCTTCGCGTTTACCGGTGTACTTGCGGCGGGCCACAAACAGATGGATCTGTTTGGCGCTGTGGTCCTGGCCTGTGTCACCGCCACCGGCGGTGGTACCACCCGGGATATGATCCTGAATGTGCCGGTATTCTGGCTGACCGATAGCTACTATCTATGGATCGCGGTCGTTACCGGCGTAATCAGTTTTTACGTTATCCGGTATCTCCGTGTGCCCATGCGCCTGCTGATGATTGCCGATGCGGCTGGACTGGCGGTGTTCGTGGTGATTGGCACACAGAAAGTACTGGACCTTGGGTACTCCCCGGCAATTGCGATCGTAATGGGGGTGATGACCGGAACCTTCGGCGGATTGATCCGGGATCTGCTATGCGGAGATATCCCGCTGCTGTTGCGCCGGGAGATATATGCCACAGCGGCCTTGAGTGGCGCCGCGGCTCTGGTAATACTGGACGACATCCCCGTGTTGCCCGGCGAGGCGGTGGTGGCCATCGCGGTTCTCGTTACACTCTCAATCCGGCTGGCGGCACTGCGCTGGAACCTGTCTGCTCCGATCGCCCGCTTGCGACCGGAATGACCGACCCCGGGCCGGCTCATACCACTATCAGAATTTCCCTATGCCATTACGTTCCTTACCCCTGATTTTCCATTTTCCGCAGCAGACATTCCGCGGCCTTGGTGCACTGTGTCTGGTGGGGTTGGCAGCGCTCATGGCTTCATGTGCCCCCGACAAGCAAGCGGCTGCACCCTCCCCTAGCCGGCTGATTGCGAAACCCTGTTGGTTTGATGCCGAGGCCAGCTGGCCGACCACGCAGTGTTTCATGATGGAGGTACCGGAAAATTATCAGAAGCCTGCGGGTCGCAAGATCCAGTTTCCGGTGGTGCGCTTTTTTGCAGAAATCAGCGACCCTGATAAGGAGCCGCTGCTCCACCTGGGCGCCGGTGGGCCAGGTGCCAGCATGGGGCTGGAGCCGGAAAATGCCAGCGACTGGCTGTGGGTGAACTATTCAGCCATGAGTGTAGAAGATGGCCGTGACCTGATTGTGATAGATCCACGGGGCACGGGCATGGCCGCACCCAAGCTCGCCTGCACAGAATTTATCAAGGACGCCGATCTTGCGTTTACGCGCAACCTGAGCACCGACGAAGAAGCCCGGGTTTTTACTTACAGCATGGAGCGCTGCTACAGCCGACTCAGCCAGAAAGCCGACCTGGCACAATACAATAGCGCGGTGGTCGCCAGGGACGTCGAGGAGCTACGCAAGGCCCTCGGTGTACCCAAGCTCAATCTGTATGGGGTTTCCTATTCAACCCGCTACGCACTGACCGTAGCCCGGGATTTTCCCGCATCGGTGCGCGCTATGGTGCTGAACAGCGCGGTATTTCCCAACATCATCTATACCCAGAAATTGCCGGAAGATGTGGTGACGGCCTATCGTCGCGGTGTCGACCACTGCCGCAATGACCGTGAGTGCAACAAGCGTTACCCGGATCTGGAGCAGCGACTTGAAGCCCGTGTGCAGGCGCTGGACGAATCCCCCCTTGTCGTCAGCACTGGAAATATCCACCCCGGGCAACAATACGACTTTGTTCTGACCGGCCAGCGATTGTTGCGCGTACTGTTTCAGGCCCTCTATAACGAGAATTTCTACCGGGAATTCCCCGCGATCATTGAGGAACTTGAGTCGGAGCAGGCAGAACTGCTGAAGCCCGCGATCGCCAGTTTCATGGGGCTGGTACTGGACCCGAACTTTGGCGACGCCGCCGGTATCAGCCACTTCTGTTATGAAGAAGCACCCTTCGTTGACTTCCAGCAGGCCCGCAATCTTGCCGCCACCAGTGGCATTCTCGGCGGCTCGGTTCGCGCGGATATCGATATGATGCAGATGCAGTGTCGCATTTGGGCCATTCCTTCCGCACCGATGGTGGAGTCGAGAGCAGTGCAGACAGCTATCCCGGCGCTGGTCATGCACGGTGCGCTGGACCCAGTTCTATCTGCAGAGGACGCAAACAAAGCCCGAAAAAAATTGCCGAATCACCAGTGGGTACTCTTCCCACACCTCGCGCACGACGTAATTTCAGCGAGCGACTGCGCAGAGCAGGCGGCCGCAGACTTTCTCGATAACCCGGACCAGCCTGTCGCGGATGTTGTTGCCCAATGCCGCGAGGCCGAGCTGGCGCGCCAAAAGGAACTGGAGCAGAAAATTGCCGAACTGAGAAAGCAGCAGGAGCAAGAGGATTCCGCTCCCACTCCCACTGAAGAAACGCAAACCGGCCAGACCAGCTCCAGTATCCCCGCAGAAACATCAACAGCGACACCGACCCCACCGGCCAGCCAGGACACCCCTCAATCAGAGGACGCCCCAGAGGGAGCAGGAAACGCGCGCGACGAAGCCCAGCGACACCGACAGACGCCGGGCGGCAACCGATATTCCGAGCTGTATTAAGAGATCCTGCACTGCCGGCCACTATTGCGGCCTGGCCAGTTCCCACCCCCTATCAAGAGGCTGGACAAATGCACTGCGGAGGCTTAATTTGATGCCCATAATGACGATAAAAAAGCAGTAGCTATGAACTATCAGGGTGTGATTGAAGTCTCCGAGCTGGCGGCACTACTGGCGCATAAAAAGGGACACCAAGACACGGATGGCCACGTGGTCATTCTGGATTGCCGGTACGATCTGGCAGATAGCGAGGCTGGGGCCAACGCCTTCCTCGAAGAACATATTCCTGGCGCCCAGTACGCCAGTCTGCACAGGGACCTTTCCGCCCCCTGTGATCGCTATGGCGGTCGACACCCCTTCCCCTCACCGCAACAGTTTGCCGAATTTGCGCGTACCAAAGGTATTAATTCCGATACCCAGGTTGTGGTGTACGACGCCCAACGCTTCGCCTTTGCCGCACGAGCCTGGTGGATACTGCGGCACTTCGGTCATACGCGCGTGGCAATATTGAATGGCGGTTTTGGAGCCTGGAAACGGGCGGAACTGGATACCGAGAGCGGCGAAGCCCAACCCCTGGCCACTGGTAATTTTTCCGCGAAAGCGGAGGCGCAGGATCTGCTGAGTTACGACGACATTTACCCCCACCTGAATACCCCACCGTGGCAACTGGTGGATGCGCGCGAGAGCAAACGCTTTCTGGGGAATGAAGAACCCATCGACCCTATTGCGGGGCATATCCCTGGTGCCATCAACAAGCCGTGGCAGGCCATCACCGATGAAGACGGGGTGCTGCGCCCTACTACAGCACTGAAGGAACATTGGCAGAGTATTCCGGCAGACGATGATATCGTCTGTTACTGTGGATCCGGAGTCACTGCCTGTGTAAACCTGTTCTCCCTGTTCCTGATCGGGCGCGCGGCGCGCCTGTACCCGGGAAGCTGGAGCGACTGGTGTGCGCATATTCTATATCCGCGTAACACCGCCGCTTCCGCCTGACGCCCTTAGAGGAGTCGCTGCCCGTCGGTGGTACGACGACAACACCCTTACCGGAGCAAACAGGCACCGGTTCCAGCCAACCCGCAGTACCCGCCCGGGTTTTTCGCCAGGTATTGCTGGTGATCTTCTTCCGCATAGTAGAACGTCGGAGCGGGTAGAATTTCTGTGGTGATTTCGCCGTAGCCTTTTTGCTGCAATGCCTGCTGGAAGGCTGCTTCCGATGATTTGGCCTGTTTCGCCTGCTCGGATCCGTAGGTGTAGATTACCGAGCGGTACTGAGTGCCCAGATCATTGCCCTGACGCATCCCCTGGGTCGGATCATGCTCCTCCCAGAAACGGCGCAGCAATTCGTCGTAACTGACCACCTTCGGGTCAAACACCACCAGCACCACTTCCGCATGGCCAGTACCACCACTACAGACTTCCCGGTAAGTCGGGTTAGGGGTAATACCGCCGGCATAACCCACCGCGGTTACCCAAACACCTTCAATCTCCCAAAACAGACGTTCGGCCCCCCAGAAGCAGCCCATGCCAAACACCGCCAGCTCTAACCCTTCCGGAAATGGTTCCACCATCGAATGCCCAGAGACAAAGTGCTTGCCACTGATTGGCATTGCTTCGGCGCGCCCCGGAAGCGCATCTTCGGGAGTGGGGATACGAGACTTGTCGAACTGCATGGTATACCTCGATTTGCCGTGGACGAGCGGATCTATTCATTGCCTGCGAGCATAATGCACCCCGAGGCCTTCATTGGGCGGAGAGTCTGCCACTCGAAATACTGGGCGTCGAGTTTTTCTACAGCGCGCTCGCCGAGACGCCGGAAAGGTGACCGCCCGGGGTCCACCAACATCACACGGCCGACACCCGCGCGCAGCGCCCGACGAGTCAAATTGTAGAGTGGTGCCTCCAGCTGATCCCAGAAACAGATATCCGTACCGATTACCGCATCAAATTCGCGCAGCGCGGCAGCAGTGACTTTCTCATAGCGGCAACGCCAGGTTGTGATCTCCACGCCATTAAGCTGTGCGTGGTATTCCGCAAAGGGGAATACACTGGGATCAGCATCCAGTGAGGTCACCCTGGCATCAAACTGCTTGGCACAAAAAATCCCTCCGAGGCCCCAGCCACAGCCCAGATCCAGCACCCTCGCCCCCTTCTTGAGCGGGTGCTTTTTCAGGTAGTCCATGGTGAGACAGGAACTCTTCCAGAACTTGTTCCCGTGAAGACTGGCGTCGCCCGCCTCGCGACGCAACCTGCGCATATCCGGGTGCGCATTTTTTCGCACGGTTAGCCCAAACATCTGGCGGCTTAGCGTTTGGCTTTCACTCAATGTGTCTCCCCCTTAGGTAACCAATCAATCTGAACGTAATCCAGTGCCCATCCGATTGCGGCTAAAACTACAAAAAAAATGTAGCCAATGCCATTTCTGCGAAGTCCCATCATTATGACAAACCAGACTGGCCAGCTGGTCTATTTTTGCAATTACAAAAATACGGATTTGTATCGATTGCCCGACCCTCAAATTCGTGTACGCAGAAAAACAGGCAAACGAGCACCCCATCATGCCAAATTTCCGCCGCACTTTATTAGCCGCCACCGCGATTACCGCAGCCTCCGGAACGCAAGCAGTGCCTATCTACCAGTCCAATCAGGTCACCCTGTATATGGAGGGCTACCTGACCGCCCACATGGTCAACAGCTTCGGCGATACCTCCATGCAAAACGGCGCGTCGCGTATTCGAATTGGCCTCAACGTTCCTGCCTACGATCTCTGGGATACCGGCTTCAATGTCGAGTGGGGGGTCAATGCGATCAACTCTGCGGGGAATGTGGTAATTCAGGGCGACCAGCAGGCGGCACTCGGTGAAACACAACGCTCACTTTACCTCAGACAGGGACACGGCTTTGCCAAACACCCCAAGTGGGGGGAATTTTCCGCGGGCAAACAGTGGGGTGTGTACTACGAAGTGACTTACATCACCGACTGGTACAACGTCTCCGGCGGCCTCGCCAGCGGTACTTATGCTCTGGGCACCGATGGCGGTGTTACCGGAACCGGCCGTGCGGACAGTGCCCTGGCCTGGCGTAAATCCTGGGAAACGGAAGCGGGCGAATTCAAAATCGGGGTGCAGTACGCGGCGCACGTGGCGGACCTTGAGATCAACGTGGACCTGGGCCCGGGTATGGAACTGGAGTGCCCCCACGGTGATTGCGAATACGGTATCAGCCACGGCATTGCCGCCGTGTACCGCGCCGATATTGGTGACGGCTTCTTTATCGGTGCCGCCTACAATCGGGTCAAACTGGATATCCAGACCGACAATGGACTTGTGTATGATCTCTCCAGCGGCGAGCGCGTACTGATTGATAGCAACTACCCGATCAACTCAAGTAGTAACGACTGGACCACCGCGCTGGGTATGTACTACGGCAAAGAGGCTTTTGCCAAAGGCTTTTACGGCGCAGTGGTGTTCCAGCGCTCCCAGAATAACGAGCTCGCTCCGGCAGGCTCGGTTGTCGGCATCACCAACTTCTTCGATGCCAAAGGGTCAGAATCCTTTCTCAGCTACACCTGGGGAAAAGACAATTGCTATTCCGTTTATGGCGGCCACAACTATCTGGTTTCCGATGACCCGGAATTTGACGCCGCACTGGTCGACGCCAACCGCTATAAACTGGCCCAGTACTACCTCGGTGTTCAGTATCGCTGGAATGAGCGGGTGCGCCTGTACTGGGAAAACGGTTACGACGATAGCAATGCCGTCGCCCGCCAGCAGTATGACAGCTTTATGGCCGTCGGCTTTCGCATCGACATCTGATACCCTTGCGACCTGACGTCACCTTCTCTGCCTGGAGTAGTTCACCTTGGGCCGCATGATCCTGCTAATCGCCGTCGGTATTTTTGCCTGGCTGGCGATCCAGAAATTCAAGTACAGCCCGCCGGAGCAGCGGCGCAAACTTCTTATCCAGTATGTGTTGATCGCGCTGGCACTAGCAGCGGTGCTTCTGGCAGTTACCGGCCGCCTGCACTGGGTGGGGGCCGCAGTCGCCGTGGTGCTCCCTATCGTCAATCGGCTGTGGCGCACCTTTGGCCGCCACCTGCCCTGGATTGCCCCCCTGATCGCCAAGCACGCCCAGGCCCGGGCACAGAAGCAGCAGGAAAAGGCAAACGGAGAACAGGGAGACACCGGGGGGGGAAAGAAAGCCAAACCGGATCCTGAACCACCGCTGACAGTCGCCGAGGCCCGCCGTATTTTAAGCGTGTCTGCCAACGCCAGCCGTGAGGAAATCATCGGAGCCCATCGCAAGCTGATCCAGAAATTCCATCCGGATCGCGGCGGCAACGACTATCTGGCATCCCGTATCAACGCAGCCAAGGCGCTGTTGCTGAAACAGCTGGGCGAATAATCGGACGGCAAACCTACACCTTTCTGCAGAGCAGGTGGACGTATCGCGCCAGGGCACGATAAGGATCGATCCGGGAATAGACCAACTCCTTTTCCACTATGGCGTGCTCTGGCAGCTTGTCGCGCATCTCCGGGGTCATGAAATCGTGAAAGCAGCGAATACCGCTGTGCGCCACCAGAGACAGGCCCGCCTGCGCCACCCAGTCCTTCACATCTTCCGGCAACAATGGATTCTGCGGCGTGAGGCTGCCGGGGTGACCTCCCCAAGTCCCACTATCGAGATGCCGATCCAGTTGCCGCAGACTTCCCCGTTGCAACAAACGGAATTCGAGCGCGCGGCGATTATAGAAAGTGAGCGAAAGATAACCGCCGGCTTTGACGGATTCGGCCAAATGGACCAGAGCCTGCTGAGGCTCCCCCAACCACTCGAGCACCGCGTGGCACAGTACGAGATCCGCGGGGGGGATCTCCGCCATTCCGCGCAGTTGCTGTAACGGGCATTGGACAAGCGACACCCGCAACTGGAGATCTCGCGCCTGTACCTGCTCGTCAGCCAGATCCAGCATGGCTTGGGAAATATCGGTAATCCAGACACGATGGCCCGCCGCAGCGAGATCCAGCGCAAACTGCCCCTGTCCACCACCGGCATCCAGTACCACCGGCCGCTCGCCATCTGCAGATTCAAAATTGACATAATCAGCCAGATCCCGTTGCAGCACCGCCAAACGGATCTCGCCCTTGAGCCCACCGTAAATCCGCTTTCGGAAGCGCTCTGCAAGGTCGTCGAAATTTCGGTCTTCCACAAGCGCCTACTTTTCCCGCGCCTGATCCAGCGAGCGCCCTTCGGCAGCAAGGATCACTTGCAGTGTGCGGGAGCGAAATTCTCGCATGTACAACACCCACACTACCGCCAGGAAACCGAGCACGAACAGCAGGGGATGTACAAACCAGCCCATAACCGCCATTGAAAAGTAGTAGCAGCGCAGACCGTAGTTATAGCTGTGCCCGGCCTGGTCAATTACTTTGGCGGCACTGATGGCATAACGGCGACGCTCCTCGCGGGTTACATCCTGCTCATCTACCGCCGGCGCAGCGCCCAGTAACACGTTCGCGAAAGAATACTGGCGTAGGGACCAGGTAAAATTGAAGAAGGCGAAAATATAGATAAGTATCAGAACCAACACCTTCAATTCAAACTGCTCTACGGTCGTGGTCTGCGCGAATGGCAGGCTGCTCAATACAGCAACCGCAGCACTGTTGGCGGACAGTGCGGTAACCAGACCGGCCAGGATCAGAATGCTGGTCGATGCGAAAAAGCCAATCACCCGCTCGAGATTACTGAGGATGGCCGCATCCGGCATACGCATATCGCGGTCCAGCATACGCAGCATCCATTCCACCCGGTACCACTGCATGGAGGAAGCCAGACACCAGGCCGTCTTGGCCTTGCGGCGGGCAAACACCGTATAGCCGGCCCAGGTAAAGCAAAACCCTGCCAGGCTCGCAAAATCCATCCAGTTCAACGCACAATCTCCCATCGACTACATTTATTGCGTCATGTCTAACGATAAGTACAACGCGGCCGGAAGTGTCGCACCGGTGAACCCGGTGTCAACCCTGTCATTTCGTCACCACTCGGCGCTAAAATGGCCGCCGATTCGGCCCTGGCGAAAACGTAGCGCCAGGGCGACCGCTAATTACCACTGGAGCTGACTTTTGAGCAACGCACACCCCGCCTTCGAACCGATGACCAGTGCCGAGATCGAGTCCCTTGGCGTTCGCGTGGAAGAGTACCGTCACCGCCGCACCGGTGCCCAGCACCTGCATATTGCCGCGGACAACCCCGAAAATGTGTTCCTGGTAGCCCTGCGCACCGTTCCCCACGACTCGACGGGGGTGGCCCATATTCTGGAGCACACCGCCCTGTGTGGCAGCGACAAGTATCCGGTGCGCGACCCCTTCTTCATGATGATACGGCGTTCACTGAACACCTTTATGAACGCCTTCACCAGTTCCGATTGGACCGCCTACCCGTTCGCCAGCCAGAATCGCAAGGATTTCGACAACTTGCTGGATGTATATCTGGATGCCGTATTTTTCGCCAAGCTGGACCCTCTGGATTTTGCTCAGGAAGGCCACCGCCTGGAATTCGCCGAAGCAGATAATACGGACAGCGACCTGGTCTTCAAGGGCGTGGTGTTTAACGAGATGAAAGGTGCCATGAGCTCTGTCACCTCACAATTGTGGCAGAAACTCAGTAAATACCTGTTCCCCACCACCACCTACCACTACAACTCCGGTGGCGAACCCGCGGATATCCCCGACCTCAGCTACGAGCAGCTGGTGGACTTCTATCGCACCCATTACCACCCGAGCAATGCCATCTTCATGACCTTTGGTGACATCGCGGCCGCCGAGCACCAAGCAATTTTTGAAGAGAAAGCCCTGCACAAATTTGACCAACTCGACGAAATCATCAGTGTCGGCCGGGAAAAGCTCTACGTAGCACCGGTAAGGGTGGAAGAACATTACCCGCTGCCAGCCGAAGAAGGCCTGCAAGAGAAAACTCATATTGTCCTCGGCTGGCTGCTGGGTGACGTAACAGATCTCGAACAGGCACTGACCGCCCACCTGCTATCCGGCGTACTGTTGGACAACAGCGCCTCTCCGCTGATGCACCTGCTGGAAACCAGTGAACTGGGGCAGTCCCCCTCCCCCCTGTGCGGGCTCGACGACAGCCAGCGTGAACTGGTGTTCGTATGTGGCATTGAAGGCAGTGAGCGGGAGCGCGCAGACGAATTCGAGCAACAGGTTCTGAAAGTCCTTGAGGACGTTGCGGAAAATGGCGTGCCCTATGAGCAGGTTTCCTCCGCCCTACACCAGCTGGAGCTGCAGCAACGAGAAATCGGCGGCGACGGCTACCCCTACGGCCTGCAGCTAATTCTGACCGCGCTTTCAGGCGCCACCCACCGGGGTGACGCCATCGGCCTGCTCAATATCGATGCCACTCTGGAAAAACTGCGCGAGCAGATCAAAGATCCGAAGTTTATCGCCAATGCCGCGCGGGAATTATTGCTGAAGAACCAGCACCGGGTGCGACTGGTACTGGCCCCCGACCCAGATATGGCCACGCGCGCTGAACAGGCAGAGAAGAAACGCCTGGCGGACATCAAGGCTCGCCTTGGAGAGGGCGAAAAACAGCAGATCATCCAGACCGCCAAGGCTCTGGCGGAGCGCCAGTCGCGTAAGGATGACGAGTCCATACTTCCTAAAGTGGGCGTGGAAGACATCCCCCCAGAGCTGCCCCGTGTGGATGGCGAAACAATCGAAGTCAATGGCAACAAGGTCAGCCGCTACAGCGCAGGCACCAATGGGCTGGTATACCAGCAACTGGTGGCCTCCCTGCCCGACTTTACCGATGAGGAGCGCCTGCTGCTGCCCTACTACTGCCAGACCCTGAGTGAAGTCGGCCTCGGCGACAAAGACTACCTGCAGGTCCAACAATGGCAGGCGGCGGTTGCCGGTTCCCTGCATAGCTTTACCAGTCAGCGAACCGGGCTCGAGGACCTGCACAGCCAGACTGGCCATTTCATTCTGTCCGGTAAAGCACTTGCCGCCAATCAGTCCGGCCTTACGGAACTGATGCAGGCCACCATGGAGCAGGTCCGCTTTGACGAGCTGCCGCGTATTAAAGAGTTGCTGTTGCAGACCCTTGCCCGACGGGAGCAATCCGTTGTCGGGAATGGCCACGCCCTTGCCATGGCCGCAGCCAGTGCGGGATTCAACCGCGCCGCCGCCGACGGCCACGAGTTCGGCGGCCTTCAGGGACTGCGCCGACTGAAAGCACTGATCAAGAGTCTCGACAGTAGTGCGGGCCTCGAGGATCTTGCCGGCACCTTCAATGGCATTCACCAGAAAATACTCGGCGCAGAACGCCAGTTTTTGCTGATTGGCGAGGAAGACAAGCTGACGGACTTCACCAATGCCCTGACGCCGCTGACCAAGGGGAATGGGACCCATTACGGCCCTGACAAAGACGATTTTACCGCGACCCCGGTACAGGAGATGTGGGTGGCCAACAGCCAGGTAAACTTCTGTGCCAAAGCCTACCCCACCGTGCCCATGTCACACCCGGACGCGGCCGCACTGGCGGTGCTTGGCGGCTTCCTGCGCAATGGCTACCTGCACCGCACCATTCGCGAACAAGGTGGCGCCTACGGTGGTGGAGCCAGCCACGACGCCACCATCGGTGCTTTCCGCTTTTACTCGTACCGCGACCCGCGTATGGCGGAAACCCTGAACGATTTCGATGCATCCGTGGAATGGCTGTTAAACGAATCCCACAGCGATCTGCAGGTGGAAGAAGCCATTCTCGGTGTCGTGGGCGGCATGGACAAACCCGGCTCCCCCGCCGGTGAAGCCAAGAAGGCGTTCCACTCGAATCTGTATGGCCGAACCCATGAGGTGCGCCAGGCGTTTCGCCGCCGCGTAACCGAAGTTACCCTGGAAGATCTACAGCGAGTAGGCAGAACATACCTTCAGGCGGAAAAAGCCAGTACCGCGGTGGTTACCGGTAACCAGGGGCGCGACGCCGGTCTGGCGCTGAACCTGCACGAAGAAAAATTGTGAGCCACCCCGTGAGCAAGTCCGACACTAAAAAAGACGATATTTTCGCCAGCCCACTGGGGCAGGTGGCGGGGTTCACCTTTGACCAGTCCGTGGTAGAAGTCTTCCCGGATATGATTCAGCGCTCGGTACCGGGGTACACCACTATCGTAGCCATGATCGGCACCCTGGCCGAGCGCTACGCTCAAGCCGGAAGCCGCTGCTACGACCTGGGCAGCTCACTCTGTGCTGCCACCCTGGCCATGCGCCACCGGATTCCGGCGGCGAACTGCGAAATCATCGCCGTGGACAATTCCACCGCAATGATCGAGCGTGCTCGCACGGTACTGGCCGCGGACAGCGGTCAGCTTCCCGTGCAACTGGTATGCGACGACCTGCAGAACGTAGTCATTGAAAATGCCTCGGTCGTAGTGCTGAACTTCACCCTGCAGTTCATCGCGACCGAAGAGAGGGAAACCATTCTTCAGAAGATCTACGACGGGCTGCGCCCCGGTGGCGTTTTGATTCTGTCTGAGAAAGTGGCGTTTTCCGACATCGATCACCATGAACTGATGATTGACCTGCACCACTCTTTCAAGGCGGCTAATGGTTATAGCGCGCTGGAAATTGCCCAGAAGCGCAGTGCACTGGAAAATGTACTGATTCCCGAAACTCTGTACGACCACCGTACGCGCCTGAAAAGTGTCGGTTTCAAAAGTGTCGATGTGTGGTTCCAGTGCTTTAATTTCGCCTCCATGATTGCCATAAAACAGCGCGACGTCTGAGCCACTCCCCGTTAGCACGATACTGGTCGCTTCTAATATCCGATAGCCTTCATGATTGATTACACCTCACTGTACGCGGGTATCCAGCACACGCCCGAACTGCGCCCCTGGCTCACCAGACTGCCACAGCAGATCGCCGACGGGCTCAGCCCGGCGCGCTGGGGTGACCTTCCGGAATGGCGCCAGGTGCTGGACGCATTGCCAGACATTGTGCCCTCGTCTGTGGAAGTCACCTCAGAGGTCCGCATAGGGCAAGCGGGCGATGCCACGGCGGAGCAGCTCGCGGGCCTGGAAACACAACTGCGTAAACTGCACCCTTGGCGTAAAGGTCCCTGGACACTGTTCGACCTCCTAATCGACACCGAGTGGCGATCAGACTGGAAGTGGGATCGCGTAGCGCCGCACCTTCACGATCTCACAAATCGCCTGGTACTGGATGTGGGGTGCGGCAGTGGCTACCACTGCTGGAGACAGTTTGGCGCCGGTGCGCGACGCGTAATCGGTATTGATCCATCTGCGAAATTTGTTGCCCAGTTTTACGCGCTGAAGAAATACCTGGGCCAGGAAAAGCCTGTCGACGTATTGCCCTTGGGTATCGAGGCGCTGCCGCCGGGCCTGCAGGCCTTCGATACCACGCTGTCCATGGGTGTCCTGTACCACCGCCGCTCACCCCTGGATCACTTACGTGAGCTCAAAGAGACCCTGCGTCCGGGTGGCCAGCTACTTCTGGAGACGCTCGTGATCGACGGTGGGCTGGGCGAATGTCTGGTCCCGGAAGGGCGCTACGCCAAAATGCGCAATGTGTGGTTTTTCCCGAGTACTGCGACCCTGGAAAGCTGGCTGCGCAAGACCGGCTTTGTGGATGTAAAAACTGTTGATCTGGACCGCACCACACTGGAAGAACAGCGCCGCACAGACTGGATGCAATTTGAATCCCTGGAAGATTTCCTCGATCCAGAGGATCACAGCAGGACAGTGGAAGGGCACCCGGCGCCACTGCGCGCCACTCTGACCGCGACGGCTCCCTGAACACGGGAGCCCTGCCCTCGACGCCTGACCGGGCATCCCCTACCCGTCTATTTTCTGCAGCATTCTGTACCGTCGGCCGCCACAAGCCAGCCATTTGTCGCACCGGCACCCTTTCCCACCAAATATAATTTTGATTTTTCATGCCCATATTGCGGCCCAGTTTCGCTTCGGCGAACGTGTGCGCCAGCAAAGCTCAGGGCGACTTTGCGCGGACCTGAAAGCCCGATAACTACACTAATAATCAACGTTCGCGGAGTTCACCGCGAGATATGGCGAGAGAGTCACCGAACACATGAGTATCAGTGTCTTCGAACTGTTCAAAATCGGCATCGGCCCTTCCAGCTCCCACACCGTGGGCCCCATGGTAGCGGCGCGACAATTCGTGTCTGATCTGGAAGTACGCGGCGATCTGGAAAAAACCGATCGAGTGGAAGTCCACCTGTACGGCTCCTTAGCCCTCACCGGCGTTGGGCACGGCACCGATATGGCGGTATTGATGGGCCTCGAGGGCGAAGCTCCGGATAGCATAGATGTCGACAGCATTGACGGTCGTCTCACGGGTATCGACACCCATCAGCAGCTGATACTGAACGGCCAACGTGCGATTCACTTTGAACGGGCACGGGACCTGCTGTTCCACAAGGAAGAGTTCCTGCCACAACACTCCAATGGCATGACCTGCAAGGCCTATGCTGGCGATGAGTGCCTGTTCGAGCGCAGTTACTTCTCAATCGGGGGGGGATTCGTGCTATCGGAAGAGGACTTCAGCAACAAAGAGCAGATAGCAACGCTTCTTCCCTATGATTTCAGTTCCGCTGAAGAGCTGATGGCCCTGTGCGACAAACACGGCTGGACCATCGCGGAGCTCGCAATGGAGAACGAAAAAGCGTTCCGTTCTGAGCAGGAAATCAAAGATACGCTCTGGAATATCTGGGAAGTCATGGACGCCTCCATCCAGCGGGGCTGCCGCCAGAGTGGCACCCTGCCCGGAGGGCTGGGCGTGCGTCGCCGCGCCGAAGAGCACTTTCGGGAACTGTCCAAACAATCCAAGGAGGAACGCTGCCAGGGTCTTTCTATTCTCGACTGGGTGAGCCTTTTCGCCCTGGCAGTGAATGAGGAAAACGCGGCGCGCGGGCGGATAGTGACAGCGCCAACGAATGGCGCCGCGGGCGTGATTCCCGCGACCATTGCCTATTACGTAGAATTTGTCCACGACGAGGCGCAGCACGGCGATCTGAAAGATCAGGTGGTGGAATTTATGCTCACCGCCGGCGCGATCGGCATGCTGTTTAAAAAGAATGCTTCCATTTCCGCCGCGGAAGTGGGCTGCCAGGGAGAGATCGGGGTGGCCTGTTCAATGGCTTCCGCGGGGCTGGCCGCGGTTCAGGGCGGCACCAACCAGCAGATAGAAAACGCTGCAGAGATCGGGATGGAGCACAACCTCGGGTTGACTTGTGATCCCATCGGTGGCCTGGTGCAGGTGCCCTGTATTGAACGCAACACCATGGGCGCGGTGAAAGCGATCAATGCGGCGCGTCTGGCACTGCGTGGCACAGGTGCGCACATCGTGCCGCTGGATAGCGTTATTGAAACCATGCGCCAGACCGGCATTGATATGCAGAGCAAGTACAAAGAGACCTCTCTCGGCGGCCTGGCGGTAAACGCGGTCAACTGCTAAACCGGCACACCGTGCTTGGTGTAGACATCAAACCTTCCGGACTTCCCCTCAAACCGCAGGCTCGGCTTGTGATCGTCTAGATCTGGCGCGAGCCGCGGTCGCTTCACTACGGTGCGGTAATAGCACGCCTCCAAAGCCGGGCTCAGGAGTGCATCCGCATCTTCGTCACTCCCGACAATATCGTGGAAGGCGACCATCTCTTTTTTGACCTTGGCGCTTTTATCGCGACTGGGAAACATCGGGTCCAGATAAATGACCGGCACCGTTTCGGCCCCCTGCTCAGCCAACCAGGTCGCGGCGCTCTCGACTCTGGGCTCGAGGGACAGCCGACTCGCAATAGGCGCGAGCTCGGCATCGGTCTGGGCGGCAGCTTGCAGGCGCTCCAAACCGTCTTCAAGCAGCGCGTAGACCACGGGGTTACGCTCCAGCATACGGACCTCGCTGCCCAGGGAGGCGAGAACGAAAGCGTCTCGCCCCAGGCCGGCCGTGGCGTCGAGAATTTGCGGGTTAAAACCACTGCGGATTCCGACCGCTTTGGCGATCTGCTGCCCCTTGCCGCCACCGTACTTACGCCGGTGAGCGGCTGCGCCGGCTACAAAATCCACGGTTATCGGACCCGGGGCTTTACGGCCAGTGGCACAAAGCTGTAGCCGTTCACCCCGACGCAGTACAAAGGGGAAATCCTCGATAAATTTTTCCTGTACTACTCCAAGAAATGGCAAATCGAGCTGTTCGGCAAGGAATTGTGCTTGCGCCGAGATATTTTCATCTGCGGCGGTAACGGCCAGCTGCATGTTTTGGGCACACCCGAGTCATTCGTGCGGTATTGCGTGGGCAATTTACCCGGGATAGGCGAGCCATTCCAGTGCCGCCTGCTCCTCACTGCCAGGAAACGGACGCACCTCAGCGGCAACAAAGTGATTTAACAGCTGCGGCATAAAGGCCAGCAGCATGTTATCGGAGAGCACGGCAATGCGATGCAGGTGACGATGCTGATTGCGGGTGAAAACACAGTGGGACACCAGGGCGGCAAAATTCTGCCAACCCGGAAAATGACGTGCGTTGATCAGGAGGCCCTGCAGGCCGCCGTGCTCACAGATCACGGGGTCCACCTGCGCGGCCAGTGCACGAAATTCGGCGGGCTTGAGTTCCGCAACCGGCCGGATTTCCAGAATGTCGTGGTCGTGGTGCCAGCAGTGCTCGATCATGATCTGTCATAACTTCGTAACTACGCTTTAAGCGTAGAAAAGAAAAAGGCCGCGAACCAGTCGCAGCCTTCCATTACACTCAGATCAAACAGCGCATTACTGCTGGGGCTCGTCCTCACTCTTGGCTTTGTCCTTCAGGTCGTCCCACGCATCTTTGGCTTTGTCTGCCGCGTCTTCCGCGGCGTCTTTGGTTGCCTTACCGGCATCCTTAAGTGCATCACCAGCGTCATCAGCGGCATCTTTCACGACGTCGCCCGCATCATCGGCAGCATCTTTCACCGCATCACCGGCGTCACGGGCGGCATCTTTGGTGTCGTCCATCAGGCGGCTATCGGAGGATTGCGGATCAGTGGTTGTCGGTGCCACGTCGTCACTTTCCTGCGGCATGGTTGGATCACTGGATGAATCCGGCATGGTGGAGTCGCTATCCGGTGCGGGCTGGGTATCTTCGATGGCCGGCTTCTCCATCTTGTCGTAGGCATCACCCACGGAGTCGTCCGATTTCTTGGACATGAAGTAGCCGATAATCAGCAACAGAATAATCAGTGGCAAGAGTAGTTTTTTCATAGTCCCGATGACCCCTGGTCGGTTGGAATGAGAGCAAAACGATCGGGCAGATCCTGGGACCTGGCGGCAAGCACAGGCGGATTACCTGCCCCGTCGTTATCGGTTGGCGTTCATTCGGCAGCACCGAGGAAGACGACGCCAATACAGATAAGAATAATCCCCAATTGCCGCACTTCAAGGAACATTGTTCCAGCATTTAAGTATTTATGCTTATAAAGGTTCAATTCGATATTAGAGTAAATTCTATGGCCCGGAGTCCTTCACTCACAAGGGGTACCGCGCCTATGTGACTCTCCGGGGAAAACGGATCAACCTTGGTAGTATTGCTCCAGTTCAGCCAGCAAGTTTCCGGTTTCGGGATTGGCAATCGCCGCCTCGCAACTCAGCAGCTCCAGGTAGCCACGCGCATTTGTCCGCGCGAAAATCAGGTATTGTCGCCCTCTGGTCAATTTTTCCACGCAATCAGCCAGGTGCACACGAAACGCAATGTGCGCCACTGAAGCGCCCTTCCATACCCGTTGGGTAACGCCTGAGTATACGTAGCCCGTAACCGCGGTCATACCAGGCTCGGACAGCGCATGATCAATCAACCGCTGAACAGCGGTAATTTCAACGCGCGCGACCAGCTCAGCTGTTTCAAGCTGTTGCTTCAGCGGCACCGTAAGTGCGACTCCCTCCGCCCCGCCCTTTCTCGAATCGGATAACGGGTCTGCTGCCAGGGGCGAGGCGGCCAATGTGAAGGCCAGTACGGCCGCATAGCGAAACCACGCGAATCTCGTCAGGTATCGTCGGTTTAGTTTACCCCCCAACATTCCTACCTCCCTGCATCCTGATCCCGAAATATAAACAGACACAAAAAAGGGCGCCGAAGCGCCCTTACGTATTCTCGCTCTATTGCAGCGGCAACAGTTCCAGCTCTACGCGACGGTTAGCCTGACGGCCTGCGTCGGAGTCGTTGCTGGCGATGGGGTAGCGTTCACCGTAACCCACGGCCTGCACTCGACCGGCAGCAACACCACGGGTGGTAAAGAAGTTCGCAACCGACTCAGCGCGACGCTCACTCAGAGTCTGGTTGGTAACATCCGAACCAGTGCTATCGGTATGGCCGCTCACTCGGATAGCGGTTTTATCAAACTCGTTCAGTACCAATACAACAGAATCCAGAGTGCCGTAGAAATCATTGCGGATTTCATAGCGGTTGGTAGCAAAGGTAATGTTGCCCGGCATAATCAGGCGAATGTTATCGCCCTCACGCTGAACACGAACACCGGTACCTTCCAGGCGCTGACGCAGCGCCATCTCCTGGCGGTCCATGTAGTAGCCGATACCACCACCGATGGCGGCGCCACCGAGTGCGCCAGTGATCGCGCCTTTTTTACGATCGCTCTTACTGGCTGTCGCCGCGCCGATGATAGCGCCGGCTACGGCACCGGCACCTGCGCCCTTGGCGGCATTACTGGTTTTACTTTCCTGGGTGTAAGGATCCAGGGTGGTACAACCAACCAGTGAGCCCAGAGCAAGAATCGCGACCCATTTTTTCATTAAGCTTTCTCCTAACGCTTTTACTGATGACGGGTGGAATATGGAGCAGTTTGACTGTTAAAAGCTGACTGCAGGCTGAACCGTGTTCGCCATTGGCACGAAGACTATGCGGAAAGTCCCTTCTGGTCTACCGCTCAATTCCCAAATTTGGCGTGAATTTGAAAATCGCCCTGAACCTGGAATCGGGCGGAGATACAAATACTCATCGGTAAAGGCAACGCCTATCACTGCCCGATGCTTTCTTTTGTATGCACCGACGAGGCTCACACACCTTGAGCTGCACAACCGCTACGAAAGCGAACGACACTCCCGCGGTATGCCCCAGAAAAACTTCCTTCCACAAGATCTGTGGATAACTATGTGCATGAATCTGCAAAACGGTGCGAGAAACGGCGCAATCCCTAGCCCCCAGCGATTTGTGCACTTTTTACACCGATGCATTTTTTCTTTAATAATCAAACACTTAAGAGAGTTTCGAGGCTTCGCGTACTAACTGTTGGTCCATTGGCAGGCGGTTCAAAAGAGACGGTTTCGATGTGGAAAAGATTTGTCAAGGGCTGACAGGAGGGAACAAGACGAAAAATAGTAAATTTCCAGAAACTCACGTAGAAATAGGCGCAGCGCTGAGAGTGTACCGCCAGCAGATTACATTCCGGTGATGGTGCCCCCTCCCCCTGGTGGCGGCAGGAACAGTAGAGGTGTGAGGTCACCGGTTAATAATGGGGCGGCCGCTCGTCGCCGGGCTTGTCGCCCTTGTTCATTTCAAACATCAGATCCTGATATTTCTCAGACACTTCCTTCAGGCGCCCCACCAGAGCGCGCAGCTGAGCATCCTGTTGAGCGATGGTGTCATTCAGTTGGGTCAGCGTATCTTCCTGAAACGCCAGTCGCGTTTCCAACTCATCGACTCGGGCTTCCAGTTGTCGAACAGCGTCACTCATTGTATCGCTCCACTTAAAGTAAACGGTAAAGGCAATCTTTCAGCCCCACCGCCCGCTGATCCATGAAAAGGCTCTGCCCCATTCGTGAAGTGACATAGCCAAAGCCCAGCTCAGTGTGTGGGTCCGCAAAGCCCACACTTCCACCGGCGCCGGGATGACCGAAACCAGCGGCACTACCAAACGCCAGGTCTGGTGCTGAACCGGCTTTCAGGAAGCCACAACCAACTGCCACATCCGTCTGCAGAATCGCATCCCGCCCGCGGCTCTGCTCTTTCGTAGCCTCGCGCAGAATCTCGCGGCCCAGCAGTTCCGGATATTCTCTGGACAGATCCCCGTACACTGCGGCCAGATCCCGGGCACTAAAATGGCCGTTGGCCGCAGGAATGAGCGCACTCCGCCACTGCTCTCCGTTGGTTCCCATCATAAGGGTGACAGGGTTGGTGAAGGCTGTGGCTACCGGGCCCCGCCTGTCTTCCTTGATTGAGCGACCGATCGCATTGGGGCGCAATTCAGGCAAAGGTTTTTTCAGAGGGCCAACGTCGGCGATCCGGGTCGAGCGATGCCCATGGGCACCAAATCCGCCATCAAGCTGTAGCGGGTCGCCAATACCGTGAAGGTACAGCTCTCCTATGCTGGCGCCACTGGCCTTCTCGATAAGACCACCCAGTGTCCAGCCATACAGAAACGGGGAATACCCCTGCTGGCTGCCAGGCTCCCACCAGGGCGCAGTCTTTGCGACCTGAGCCAGCGCGGCATCCCAGTCATAAATCAGCGCATCTGCGACTTTTTCGCGAAACGCAATCACACCACTGCGGTGGCACAGCAGTTGCCGACCGGTAATCCCACCCTTGCCCGCCTCAGCAAACTCTGGCCAATACTCGGCAACCGGGGTATCGAGGTCCAGTTTGCCTGCTGCAACCTGCTGCAGGGCGATAAGCGCCAGGATGCCCTTGGAAGAGGAGAACACATTGGCGAGAGTGTCTTCTTCATAGGCTTCGGTACCCGCGCGGTCAGCACTGCCGGCCCATAGGGAGGCGATGGTCTCACCGTGCTGCACCGCACAAAAGGAGGCACCGACGTCGCCATGTTCACGGAAGTTGGCCGCGAAGGCATCGTATAGGGCTTCAAACCCCGGGGCGCAAAATCCCTGTATATCCATGAAAAAGAATTACCAATCGAAATAGCTGAACAGAATTCACATATAACCGGCAATACCCCGGTCAATGCCGGTTATCAAACGGGGCGCAAGGATAGCCGATCACTGCAGGGCTGTTAAGACAGGTAGAGTGATCGCCGCTCTACCGGTTTATCTGGCCCGGGTGTGAAACCCCCTCGCCCGCCGGCTCCTCGAAATCCTCCAGACGATAACCGCACTGCTTGCAGTATTCCGCATCGGCGTCATGACCAGCTTTTCCACAGTTGTGGCACCTAGCCAACTGCTTCTCACGGCCGATCTCATGGGCCAGTTCCGCGGTGACGATACCGGTCGGCACGGCAATGATGGAATAGCCGATCAGCATCGTCATGGAGGCTATGGCCTGTCCAAGCGGGGTATGTGGGGTAATGTCCCCGAAGCCGACAGTGGTGATGGTGACGATGGTCCAGTAAATGCTTTTGGGGATACTGGTAAATCCGTGCTTGGGACCTTCCACCACAAACATGATACTGCCGAAAATGACGCACAACACCAATACACTGGTGTAAAAGACAAATATCCGCCGCCTTGCCTGCCACAGTGAGCGCATCAGAATATTGGCATCGCTCAGGTAACGAACCAGTTTGAGCACCCGGAAGACCCGCAACACCCGCAGCAGGCGGATCACCATCAGATAGGTAGCACCAGTAAAGATCAGTGCAAGGTAACTGGGCAGGATAGCTAGGAGATCGACGATACCGTAAAAGCTAGTGATGTACGCCTTGCGATCCCGGGCGCAGTAGACCCGGGCCATATATTCGAGGGTAAACAGAGCAGTAAAATACCACTCCAATTGATAGAAGGCTTCCCCGTAGCGCACCCAGAGGCTTTCCACGGATGCCAACACCACCAAGATAACACTCAGCAGGATTGCCCAGATCAGGACAACATCAAAATACTTCCCCGCCGGCGTGTCAGTACCAAAAATAACTTCATTCAGCCACTTGCGGGTTCCCGTGAGAGGCATGTAATCGGGTCCTTCTCGTTTTCAGTAATAGAAAAAGTGCATTGGGTGACATTCTAGCTGACACCGGTGACACAGAATACGCCACTTTTGAAACAAGTCTCGGATCCGCTATGCTTCGCCACCAGATCAACTCCGACATCCCGCACCACGTCGACCAGCAGGAAACCGAAATGCGCGACAAGAATCGACTCGTTTACTCAACCGACCGCGGCCGTATCAAAGAGCCGGCCCAGGAGGAAAAGCGCCACCAGGGTGATGGTATCGTCCGAATCCAGCGGGAAACCAAAGGACGGAAAGGCAAAGGGGTAACCTGTGTCCGGGGGCTGGACGGCACAGACGCAGAACTGAAGCTGTTGCTCGCGGAACTGAAAAAACGGTGTGGCTGTGGTGGTGCCCTGAAAGACGGGGTCATCGAGATCCAGGGCGATAAGCGCGAAGAGATTAAGGCGGTGCTCGAAGGGAAGCAGTTGAAGGTAAAACTGGCTGGCGGCTGACCGCCAAATCATCGAGCACGAGCGGGAGAAACCCGCAACTGCCCGTCGTGCCCAACATCAACTCAGATACTGGCAAGCCGTAAAGGTTTGACTTTCAGCCGCTCCTCTTCAGTAAGGCAAAGCGCCAGCAACTGCGCCAGCTTTGCCTGATACGCATCCATCACCGCAGCACTGGCAGACTTGCCACGCAGCTCCAGAGCCTGCAATGCACCGGTCACATCACCGCTACGGGCTGATGGTGGAATCGCGGCTTCGCCCTGGCCGCAGGAGGTCAACTTCTCCAATTGCACTGCGCTCAGCGGCACCCGCCTCGCTTTTACGACCTCTTCTATTTGGCGAATTTGCTGGCTGATAAGCTGCGGGTATTTCTGTAGCAAAGGGGCCGGCAGTTCCTGCTCAGGTGCGCGCTCGATCAGCTCGCACACAACATCACTGTAGCGGTTGAGTGCGGCCAACGGCTCGCTCAGCGCGTCAAATTTACGCAAGTGCGCAATGGCCTCCTGTGCCTTACTCCGATCCGGCCCGGGCATACTTGCCATGGCCCGCTCTATCCTCTGATAAAACATACTATGCAACTGCTCGCGCTGCTGCAGACACTCCTTGACCCGCACCCGGTTGTCCTGGCGCGATTCATCCGTCGCCGCCGGCGTGGTGCCGCTCAGACCGTAGCTACGGGGATCCACCCGAACATTCGCACGCACCAGCGCCGCCCCAATCTGTAATCGCGCCCCCTTGAGCTGCAGCTGCGCAATCCGCTGTTCCAGGTCCTGCAAATCCACCAGGCGACCACGCAACCAGTCGATGGAAGCCTGCAGATCCAATTCTTTTAGCTCTTCGTTCCGCGGCGGGTGGAGATGGAGAAAATCTCGCGGAATCGCGCGGTTGAAGTAGCGGGTCAATACCTGCTGGGCAGCCTCGCTGTTCTTGTCAGTCTCCAACAGCGCGCGATTATCCACCGGACGACAGCTGTCGTCGTGCCCTACCCGGCTCACCCGCGCAGAAAGCTCGACAAAATCCGTAAACAGCTTCTGCAGAGAAAAGTCCTGCCGCTGTAATTGCGGCCGTAACTGCCGCTCTTCCACCGCACCAATACGCTGGTGACCGGCGGGTTCACCCTGCGACCAGCAGTCGGTTTCTTCCGCCATCGCAGCATCAATACCCTTCAGGGTCTGCGCGTCCATATTGTTGTATAACCACCGCACCGCCAGCGGCACATTCGCCAGGCGTTTACCCAGCGCCTGGGCCTCGCGATTGATTTCGCCACATACCAGATCGGCGTGTACCAGGCGATTCCAGCGCTCGGCAAATCCGTGAAAGGCATCCGAACCGATCATCTGTCCCGCTGCGCTATCCGCCTGCGCTTCGAGGCGCTCGGCCAATGGGCCGCTCAACCGCTGGTGCGCGACCTGCAGCCGATCGATTACCGGTACCAGCGGACGCCCGCATATTGCCAAAAGTCTGTGCAGGGGCTTTAACATGGCGGTAACCTCTGCATCCGTTCCACATATCGTCTGGTCTCGCTCCAGTGCATCCTGCATCCACTGCAGACGTTCGGAAGTGCCAATTGCAATCGCCTGTGCAGCCCTCAACCACCGGCCCCGATGGTTGCACATGGCTCTGGCCATCAACGCGAGTACATCGCCACCATCCAGAGCGGCCACAGCACTGAGACCCAGCGACAGTTTTGGCGGGGAAAACGGTTCCCGAAGCACCCGGATGTCGCCACCCGCCGTTACCAGAACCTCGGTGGTCACAATGCCATTGACGGAAGTAAGGTTCCTGGGCCCTTTCTGCTTACCCGCCACGCTGATACCACACGTCTCACCCATCACTTCCAGCAGCAGGAAAAAGCCCGGTGCCTCCCGCTTCGTAAGCCGCACCGCGTCAAGGTCCCCTGCCACGCCGGCACTCAGATGGGAACGCCTTGGGAACAGATACGGGTGCAGTACCAACACACCGCAAAAGCCCACCAGTAACACCGTTACACCACTCCCGAGCAGCGTAGCGGCGCCAAACTCTCCGTCGAGTACCGCCGCAGGCAACGCCCAGAGCGCACCCGCGAGCTGATACAGGCACAGAGCCATCAGCGCGATAAAACCCGCGGGAACTGTTGCTGCCGGCAACAACTGCCCCATCAGTGTCATTCGCGCCGATAGTGTCGGCGCGCCCGGGTTGGGTTCAGGATGAAACAACGCCCGAAGCTGGGCGCGAAGGGCGCCGTCCTGCGGTTTGGATTCATGCACCGCATTACCGGGGCCGGACTGCTGGCTGCTGGCTGTTTCCGCTTGGCTCAGCTTGCCCGGACTTTTGGTTTTGCCAGTGCGGAAGCGCTTTTGTGGGGAAAAGGCAGCCGGTGTGGAGGGAACTGCTTCCAGTGTGGGCTTTGTAGCGGACGCCTTGTGATCTACAGGATTTACCGATGAATTTTCCGGGTCCTGCGCGTTCGGGGTCGCCACAGGCTGGGCTTTGCGCTCCTGCCGCTGCCGGGCGAACTTCAGGCGCGCAAGGATGGCACGGTTGTCGAAAGTCCCCGCGGGGTGCACTTCTATTTTCAGACCAAGTTGCTGCAACTGGGTCCGGAACTGAACCACCTGACCCGCGGTCAACTGGTCCTTGATCACCCACCCCTTCAGAAAGAGCTTTCGCGCCTGCTCAGCGCTGATGGAGAATGCCGCCACCAGCTGCTGCAGCACTTCCTTGGGTGGTTTAGAGCGCAATGTCTTTCCGGCGGATATGATCTGGAATCGGTCCTGATTCCTTCCCTGCGCATTAGCGGGTAACCGATTGTGAATCCTTGCCTGGCCTGCCATCTGTTCCTCGTCGCCCCCGCGGGCAGATGTCCGTAGATAGCGCGCAGGGTACGGGATTAGAAGCCATGGGAGTGGGGACTGGTTCTCACTGGAATTTTCGCCGAAGTTCGATGGGCAATTTCCCCAATCAGATCGCAGAAGAGAGGCCAACGAATTCCCAGTTGAAACCTCGCTCCGGTCACGTTTCCCCATCAGTCACCGTTTCCGGTGGCGCCGCGTTTTACGGGGCCTCGCGAATGACTGCTCTCCGGGGTTTCCGGCGGGGTCCAGACCGAATGATCTACCCCCGGAATATCGTGGCGTCGCGCGTCAAACACCGGCTCCTCGATTCCTTGACTGCGCTGCTCTTCGTAGTCAGAAAACACCTTGAGTGCGGCACCCGACAACAGCAGAATTGCCAGCAGGTTCGCAGACGCCATAAATCCCATGGACATATCGGCCATATTCCACAGCAAGGCAAAGTTTCCGGAACTTCCTGTGTAGGCCACCCATGCGCCGAACAAGATAAAACAGATATAAAGAACCCGGTAACAGAATATCGATGTGCGGGTGTGCCACAGATAAAAAATATTGGTTTCCGCGTAATAGTAATTGGCAATAATGGAAGTGAACGCGAAAAACAGGAGCGCAACTGCGACGAAGCTATTACCCCAGGGGCCGAGCACGCTGGCCAGTGCCGATTGAGTGAGCGTAACGCCCTCGACCGCACCGTTCAACTCCACATCACTGAGTAGAATGATCGCCGCTGTCGCAGTGCAGATCATCATGGTATCCAGAAATACCGAAGCCATCTGCACGTAGCCCTGCACCACAGGGTGTTTCACATCCGCCGCCGCTCCCACATTCGGTGAAGAGCCCATCCCCGCCTCATTGGAAAACAGACCGCGCTTGATGCCATTGGCGACCACCGCCCCGAAAGCGCCGGCACCGGCCTCCTGAGCGCCAAACGCATTCCCTAGAATTGCGCCGAATACATCTGGCAGGCGATCGATATTCATCGCCACAATCACAATGGCAATCACGATATAAAAGAGCGCCATAATGGGCACCACGATTCCCGCGAAACGGCCGATGGTATGAATACCACCAAACACAATCATCCCTGCCAGAATCGCAATCACTGCACCGATCAACAGCGGACTGATCCCCCAGGCCGCGTTGATTGCATCGGCCATTGCATTCGCCTGCACCGCGTTAAAGAAAAAGCCAAAACAGATCACGAGAAAAATGGAGAACACTACGGAAAGCCATTTCCATTTCTTTCCCAACCCCTTGTCGATATAGTAAGCCGGCCCGCCGCGAAAAGTGCCGTGCTCGTCGCCAGGCTCCTTGAACGTCTGCGCCAAGGTATTTTCGATGAGACTCGTGGCCATACCGACAAGTGCGACCATCCACATCCAGAAAACTGCACCTGGTCCGCCCGCAGTAATAGCCACGGCCACCCCGGCGATATTTCCGGTTCCCACCCGTGCGGCCGCACTGGTAGCGAACGCCTCGAAAGACGATACGCAGTCGTCGCGTTCCTTACGAAAGCTGCGCGCCATGACACGCAACATATGCCCAAAGGCGCGGATCTGCACAAAGCCCGTACGCACAGTAAAGTAAATACCCGCCGGTAGCAGTACGGCAATCAGAATGCCCAGCCACCAGAAACCGCCCAGCCCACCCCAGGTGATCTGGTTTCCTGCGCTGACAACGGAGCCGAATAAATCCAGAAGGGTCTGCATGACAATCCTTTTGACTGATATTGCCAATATGGGTTGCGTGGGCGCGGCACTCGGCAACAGACGAAAACTTTTCCTATAAATCCAGTAAAGTTCAGCACTCGGAAAGCGCCAGCTGCACTGCGGCCAGTGATCCCCAGAGCACTCAGCGGGGTTGATCCGCGACTTGTTACCCTCCCGCGGTGACGTACAATGCATCCGATCCGGCCGAGACTTCCGGTCGCCCAAATATCAGGTACGTAACAGGGGTCCAGCAAACCGTCATGTCGTCCAACACTTCGTCATCAACGTCATCCACCGCAACCCAGTCTGCACCCTACGGCAGCTGGAAGTCCCCGATAACCCCGGATCTACTCACAGCGGGGAATGTGCGCCTCAGCGACGCACGCCTGCTGGATGGAAAAGCGTACTGGTTGGAATCGCGTCCCGCAGAAAAGGGGCGCTCGGTGCTTGTGGAATGCGACATCAGCAACCCCACACAGCCCCAGGCTCGAGACGTCATCCCCGCCCCGCTGAGTATCCGCTCAAAGGCCCATGAATATGGTGGCGGCGCTTACACCGTGACCGGCGGCAAGGTGTACTTCGTTCTGGCGGCAGATCAGCGAATCTACCAGATGGCACTCGATGGCCAGACACCGGAACCGATAACCCCAGAGGGCCCGTTTCACTACGCCGACCTGCAACTGGATCCTCACCGCAACCGTTTGATCTGCGTTCTGGAAGATGGATCTGCCCCGAATCAGGAGCCCGTGGCACGGCTGGTCGCCATTGATCTGGAAGGCAGTGAATACCGGCAAACGGTACTCGCTCAAGGTGCAGACTTTTACGCCACTCCAAGCCTAAGCCCCGATGGTAGACAATTGAGCTTTCTTCAATGGCACCACCCAGATATGCCCTGGGATGCGACCGAGCTGATGCTCATGGAGCTCGACGCCGATGGCAGTGCTGGCAGCACCAAAAAAATCGCCGGAGGGGCCGGCGAATCCATCTTCCAACCGCAATGGTCACCTGCTGGAGATCTCTACTACGTTTCTGACAAAAACGACTGGTGGAATATTTACTGGACAGGTAACGATGCCCCACTCTGGGAGAAAGCGGCGGAGTTCGCAACACCGCAATGGGTGTTTGGCATGTCCACTTACGGTTTCCTGGATCGCGACACCATCTTCTGCACCTTCACGGATAATGGACGCTGGCAACTTGCGTGCCTTGATCTCAAACGCGGGAGACACACACTGCTGGAACACCCTGGGTGCGACTTCGAAAGCATTCGCTGTGCCAAGAACAACGCCGTGTTTATCGGCAGCAGCGCAACCGACTTCCCCGCGATCCACCTTTATGCCGGTGACACTGGTCAGTTCCAGACCCTGGCCAGCAGCAGTTCGATCGCAGTGGACAGCCATTATTTTTCACCAGCACAATCTGTCAGTTTTGAAAAGGACGGCCGGGAAGTACACGGTTTTTACTACCCCCCGCACAACCCGAACTATCACAACCTCACCGACGAAAAACCGCCGCTCATCGTTTTTGGGCATGGCGGCCCTACGGGTGCAACCTCCGCGGGGCTCAATCTAAAAGTGCAATACTGGACCAGCCGCGGCTTCGGTATCCTGGATGTCAACTACTCCGGCAGTACCGGCTATGGTCGCGCCTACCGCGATCGTCTCGCCAACAATTGGGGAGTTCTTGATGTCGAGGACGTCTGTGCCGGCGCGGAATATCTTGTGGAACAGGGATTGGCAGATCCCGAACGTCTGCTGATCAAAGGGGGCAGTGCAGGCGGCTATACGGTGCTGGCCGCCCTCACCTTCCACAATACATTTTCCGCGGGCGCGAGCCACTACGGCATTGGTGATCTCACGACTCTCGCACAGGACACACACAAATTTGAATCCCGTTATCTGGACAAGCTGGTGGGCCCCTGGCCTGACGCTGAGAATATTTACCGGCAACGCTCGCCGATCAACCACATTGAACAATTGGATTGCCCGGTGATCTTTTTCCAGGGAATGGAAGACAAGGTAGTACCGCCCAACCAGGCGGAAACCATGGTGACCGCCCTGCGCGAGCGACATATCCCCGTGGCTTACATCACATTCGAGGACGAGGGCCACGGATTCCGATCTGCGAGCAGTATTAAGATGGCACTGGAAGGTGAACTGGAGTTTTACAGCCGCATCTTTGAATTCCCGCTGCCACAACCGGGCCCGGGCATCACCATCCACAACCTCGAGGGTACCCGATAATGGGCCGTTGGCGGCCACCGCGGCCACGGGGCTCCCGGTATATCACCCCGGACGGTGCTGCACGTATGCGCGCAGAGGTAAAGCAACTCTGGGAGGTCGAGCGCCCGCGAGTCACCCAGGCCGTGAGTGATGCGGCGAAACTCGGTGACCGCAGCGAAAACGCCGATTACATCTACGGCAAAAAAAGACTACGGGAAATTGACAGCCGGGTGCGCTTTCTTACCAAGCGACTCGAGGAAATCACCGTGGTCGACCGCATTCCCGATGACCGGGATAAAGTGTTCTTTGGCGCTTGGGTCACATTGGAAGACGAGGATGGCAATACAACGAAATATCGCATTGTCGGCCCGGACGAATTCAACGTTAAGGAGGGGTTGATCTCGATGGACTCTCCTGTGGCGCGTGCATTGCTGGGAAAGCGGATCGATGATGAGGTGGAAATACAACAATTTGAAAACTGGATAACTTATTATATTTCGTCTATCGAATACCCAGGAAGCGAGTAATTGGGGTAGAACATGACAATCGGCCAAATTAAAATGAGCGCCGTGAAAAACAGGAGGGGGCACTTGAGATTCGGTAGAATCGCGAAACTTTTGCCCTAGCCTATCTTTCGGGTCTTTCTTAGCTCGCTCGGTGTGACCCCAAACAACAATTTAAATTGGTCGGTAAAGCGAGATTGTGATCGGTACCCGCAACGTTCGGCAATCACCCCAATTGGCTCAATGGTACTTTGTACCAAATGCAAGCCGAATCCAAGCTTGGTTCTGTTCTTAATATCCTGAAAACTGGATTTCTCGACCTTCAACTTACGGCGGAAAGTCGATTCACTCATACACAATATGTCGCAAAGTCGATCAAGGCTCCAGTCTTCCGAGATGTCTCGACTGATAATTTCAAATACTTGGTGGCTCAAACTCGGTGGCTCGGCTACCGCGCCCACCTCTTCATAGCCAGACAAATAGATCAAGTTCAGTAATTCTTGCTTGCGAAACTTTAGAGCTTCCCGCTGCACCTGGGTGGAGATTTCTATTAATTGACCGAGAGCAAGGCTTAGTGAAGGGCTGATCTCACCCTTAAAATACTTTTTAGCGTTATTCGGTTTGCGCCTGAACTGACTGAAATCAGAATAATCAAACTCCAGTAGCACTGCAAAATACTCGTCATCGCTACTTGGGATGTTTCTCATATCCACATCAGGACTATTGGAAAGGAATACAAAGCTTCCTGAAGGGCAGGCCTGCTTCTCCCTTCCCAACAGTTTGGTTCCACCAAGAACAAAGATAAGAAGCGGCTTAATAACAGGAACATTGGCCAAACGCTGTTCCTTGACCGAAGAATAGACAGAAAACGGAAGGTCACCGCTACGGGAAACAGCTCTTAATGCCATTTCTTTCAGTTTCTCGTACGAGAGAGGTCCTTGGTCCGTTAAATTCCCTGAATCCACCACGCTTCCTGTCCGATCCTTTAGATACTCGCCATTCTATACGCACACGTTCGTGGACAGTATGAAAATCCGTCGTTTGGCTACAGTATATCGCCCAGTTATTTACGCTCGTAAAGAGCCTCTATTTTCGTAGAGCCCAGTGAATGCGCCTTAACCATGTAACCAGCAAGGGCTCCAGAGGCACCCTCAGGAAGGGTCAGTTTTTTCGATAGTGCGTACAGCGTAAACTGATATCGATGCGCTCCATGGCCCTGTGGTGGGCAGGCACCTCCAAACCCTTTTACTCCGTAATCATTGATGATACTAACGCTACCCTCAGGCACAACATTCTTGGCTGGATCACCAGCTCCGGCCGGTAGACTGTTTACTGAAGCCGGAATATTAATCAACTGCCAATGCCACCACCCGCTTCCGGTCGGCGCGTCCGGGTCGAAGACCATCAGCGCAAACGCTTCGGTGTCCTCTGGCGCGCCGGCCCAAGAAAGCTGTGGTGACTGATTATCACCATTACAACCAAACCCCTGGAATTCATGCTGACTCTTCATGAATTGACCATCAGTGATATCGCTACTGCTCAGGGTGAATGTTTCCGCGTTCACCGAACACATTCCGAAAGTGATCAGCGGAAAAGCCAGATTGAGTGCAAAAGTTCGCATAGCTATTCATCCAAGTTGTGTTTGAAAGTCGAATTTTAGACTTTTACTGACTTAGAATTAGCCTCAAAACCTCCAACCTTTCGCCCTTATCCGTCAACAGTGCAACAACGCAAGACTAAAGCCGAATACTTTACGAAATCGCTTGGGCAGTATTTTCGGGGGCACTTTCGGTAGTAGAAACCAGCAGTTTGCCCGTGATGACGTCGGAACAGATACAAAACCCGGTAAGTTCCAGCTTAGAAACTGGAACTTACCAGCAATACGATACTGCCATACGCCGCGACGCCAGCAAACACCGGCCAACCCAGAGAGTGGGTATACCGCCACACAATATAGGTCGCCAGCATACCGATGCCTGTTGCCCACCAGCTGAGCGCGTTGATTTTAGGCGGTACTAGTGATACACCAAACATTGCCGCAATCATCAGCGGTCCGAGCACCGTCAACCAGGACGGCATCGCATCCAGCGAATTGGCAGACTGCTTGCGAATCAGGTGTCGGCGCATCCACAGCAATGGCAATGCGCGCATCATCAGGGTACCCAGGGCAGTCACCAGCAGAGCGCCCCAGAGTTCGCTATCCATTTTTCGCCTCGCTTGTGCTGTTTAGCCGATTGCGCACCAGTATATCCAGACCGTAATACACCAGAGCACCGCATACGGCCGCAATAGGTATGGCCGCGTTTTTAAATCCATAGAGGGCGATGAGAAGGGCGCTCGATATGGTGGCGGCCAGCGTCAGTGCCCAGTGTCGCGAGGCGAACCTGGGTGCGAGCAGCACAAGAAAGAGCGCCGGCAAAGCAAATGGCATCACTTCGCCCACCAGTGGCCAGCGCTGCGTCAGTTCCATCCCCGCAACCGCGCCGATGGCAGTCCCTCCAATCCAGCTGAACCACGCCACCACCGCCACACCGATATACCAGCCCATACGGTGTCGTGCCTCTAGCTGGGGAAGGCGAACGTGGGAAAGTGCAAAGATCTGATCGGTAAGTCCGTGCATCAGCCATGGCCACCAGCGACTACCGCTGAGCCAGGGCGCAATATTCGGCCCGTACACCAGGTGTCGGGCATTAATCAACAGAGTCATCACTACCACCAGCCACAACGGAGCACCGGCAGCTACCATGGCGACAAACAGAAACTGGGACGCTCCGGCGTAAACCACGGTCGATATCAACACCGCCTCCCAAGCTGAAAAACCGGACTGTACCGCGATCAGACCGAAGGAAATCGCTACTGGAATATAGCCACCCAGTAACGGAATGCCCTCACGTGCACCCGTTATCCATGCAGAGTGGATACCGGGCTTTGCAGGCGAACTCACAACTACCAATCCTCTGCCCCGGTGGGGCGAATACATAAAATCCGGAACATACAAAGCCCCGATAGCCGTACATGGCTAGCGGGGCCTACACCAATGGTGGTGCACAACAAACGCTGTAAACTAGCGCACGCCGTCGAGTAGATGGCGGGCGATAATCAAGCGCTGGATTTCACTGGTGCCTTCATAGATAGTGGTAATACGCACATCCCGCGCCATCCGCTCCAGAGGAAACTCCCGCGTGTAGCCGACGCCCCCGTGCATCTGCAACGCCACATAGCAGGCTTCATTGGCTTTTTCCGATGCATATAGCTTGGCCATCGAAGCGGTTGGGCCAAATGGCTGCCCCGCATCTTTTTGCCAGGCCGCCTGTAACAGTAACAGGCGTGCGGCTTCCATCTCGGTGTACTTGTCGGCAAGCTGCCACTGCAGACCCTGGAACTGTGCCAGTGGCTTTCCGAACTGCTCCCGTTGCTGCAGGTAGGTGCGCGCACAGTCCAGGGCTTCCAATCCGATACCCAGCGCCAATGAACCAATACCAATCCGACCACCTGCCAGCTCGCCAGCCGCGATACGAAAACCACGATTTTCTTCACCGAGCATATTAGTGAGCGGCACTCGACAATCCTCAAAGGCGACCTCGTTGGTCACCGAGGCTTTCTGCCCCATTTTCTCTTCTGCTTTGCCGATCACCAGGCCTGGCGTCCCCGCCTCTACCAGAAAGCAGGAAATCCCCTTGCCTTTGGGGGCAGCAGAATCGGTCACAGCCCAGACCACGAAAACCCCGGCAAATTCAGCACTGCTGATAAACAGCTTACTGCCGTTCAATACGTAGTGGTCACCGTCTTTGACCGCGCGGGTACGCATCGCCGCTGCATCGGAACCGGAGCTCGGTTCGGTCAGGCAAAAGGAACCTGCCGGGTATTCGCCACTGCAGATTTTGGGCAGGAAGTATGTCTTCTGCGCTTCGGTGCCCATCGCCTGAATCACTTCCGCCACCATGTTGGTGACCGAGGTGGTGGTCGCGGTAGACGCGCAGCCGCGGGCGATTTCCGCAATGGCGAGACTGAAGGCGATGGTACCCGCCCCGGTGCCGCCAAATTCCGGATCAATATTGATCCCCATAAACCCGAGTTCGGCCAACTCCTTGAGCTTCTGTAAAAACAGTGACCGGTTCCCGCTCTTGTCCAATTCTGCGGCGATCGGCTTCAGCTCACTATCAGCAAACTGGCGCGCGGCCTCCTGGATCATTTGCTGCTCTTCAGACAATTCAAAATTCATGACTGTTTCTCATTCATCATAAAATGCATTTCAGGTCATCAGCTCCCGGACAATGCGTCGTTATTGTTATTTGATTGAAGTATTTCTTCGGCGTAAAAGGACGCGCTGTAAAGCCCCCTGTTGTATCGCCACACCCAGTAATATCAGCGCGAGCCCCACGATCGTCGCCAGATGGATACGCTCGCCGACCAGTAGCGCAATCAATAAAAGCGATAGTGGCGGAGAGAGGTAAATAAAATTACTGATACGCGCCGTATTCTCACAGTTCAGTAACGCCGCCTGCCACAACAGGAAAGCGACCCCCATCTCGAACAGACCAACATATACCGCCCCAGCCCAACCTGCGGCTGGTGGCCACTGCCAGTCCCCCTGCCACCAGACCGCAAGGGCCAGCCAGGGCAGGCCACAGCAGAAAGTCAGAAACAGGTTGACCGCCGCATTACCGCCGATACGGGTATTCAACAGCCAATAGCAAGACCAGATGAGGGTGCTGAACAATGCCAGCGCGACACCCAAGGGCTGCTCAAACTTGAGCTCTGACAGATTGCCGCCAGTGGCGATCACCAGCACTCCGCCGTAACACACCAGGCCTGCAAGCAGGTCCTGGCGGCGCAGCTTCTGTTTCAATAGCGGGACTGATAATAGTGCGAGCACCACCCCCCAGGTGTAATTGAGGGGCTGGGCCTGCTGTGCCGGCAGCAAGTCGTATGCGTGAAACAGCACCAGGTAATAGAGGAAGGGATTACAAAACCCAAGGGCGAGGAACCAACCACGGGCACGCCGCCAGGTACCCAGCAATTCCCCTCCACGCCCCTGCCACACCACGACGCCCCCCATAAACCCGGCAGAAACCAGCGACGCGATGGTCACCAGCTGCAGTGGCGACAGGTACTGCAGAGATAGCTTGAAAGCGCTGGCCACGGTGGACCAGCACAGTACCGCGGCCAGCGCGAACAGGGTCGCGCGGCGGTTATTGCGGTATATGGTGTCGGCAGATGCTTCCATCAGAGCGTGTGCAACAGATCGCTCAGCGCTTGCCGTTTTTCAGGTCCTGCTCCGGAATGGCGACTGATGTATCGGTCTTGACCTCTTCAATCACCACGTATGTGTGGGTTTCCCGCACCCCGGGGACTGACGCGAGTTTTTCGCCGAGGAATTGTCGATATCCGAGCATATCCTTAATACGAATTTTTACTAGGTAGTCAAAACCGCCGGCCACCATGTGGCACTCCTGAACCTCTTCAAGGCTGGACAAATGCTTGTTAAACGCTTCCAGCGCTTCGGTCGCAGTATCCGTAAGGGATACCTGGATATAGACCACGAGACCCGCGTGTACTTTCAGCGGGTCCAGCAGCGCGACATACTCTTTAATAAAGCCTTCACGCTCCAGACGCTTGACCCGCTCAAGGCATGGCGTAGGACTCAGATTGACGCGACGCGCCAGTTCCACATTGGGAAGGCGGCCCGCACGCTGAAGAATCCGCAGAATCTGGCGGTCGATACGGTCCAGATCTTCCAATTTCCGAGACATAGCAAAATACCCTACTGGTGATTAACCGGATAACCCCTATATTTAACCACACTCTTTTCCAAAATGGAGATTAATTCTGGGATTTATCCCACATAATCCGGGTTTTTATCCTGTACTTATTCCACCCAGAGGGCTCTAAGGAAATACCTATGCCTACACACTTCGCCGGAGAACTGAAAAGCGCGCGTCACAACGCCCGCAAGTATCTGCATGCCGACGAGAATCAGTGCGTCAGTGAGCTGTTGGCGGCCCCGCGCCCGGGCGAGGCACTGCGGGAGAAGATCCTTTCGACTGCCAGCCAGTTAGTGGTCAAATCCCGTGAACAGCGCAGCAAGCGCGGCACCCTGGATGCCTTTCTGCAGCAGTTCGGCCTGTCAAATAAGGAAGGCGTGGCCCTGATGTGCCTGGCGGAATCCCTGTTGCGTGTACCGGATGCTGATACAGCAGACAAACTGATCGCTGAGAAAGTTCACTCCGGCAACTGGTCCAGCCATCGCGGACAATCCGACTCCCTGTTCGTCAACGCATCCACCTGGGGCTTGATGCTCACCGGTAATATTGTCGAGCTTGACCCGGACATTACCGAAAAGCCATCCACCTGGATGAAGCGACTGGTCAGCCGTATGGGTGAGCCCATGGTGCGCACTTCCATGATGCAGGCGATGAAGATCATGGGTGGGCAGTATGTACTGGGGCGAACCATCAAGGAGGCGCTGAAGCGCGGTCCCGCGGAAAACGCTCCGGGCACCCGCTTCTCCTTCGATATGCTGGGAGAAGGCGCGCGCACCATGGCCGATGCCCAGCGCTATTACGATGCCTACATGATGGCCATTGAAGCCATCGGTGCCGACAACAGCAAACGCGACGTCGTGGAAGCCAATGGTATCTCCATCAAGCTCTCTGCCCTGCACCCCCGCTATAGCGAGCTGCAACGTGAACGCGTAATGACTGAGCTGCTGCCGAAAGTGAAATCACTGTGTGCCGCGGCAGCCAAATTCGATATGGGCCTCAATATCGATGCTGAGGAAGCCGAGCGCCTGGATATATCCCTGGATATCTTCGAAGCCCTCGCGCGCGACCCGGAGCTCGCCAGCTGGCAGGGCCTGGGCTTTGTTCTGCAGGCCTACCAAAAACGCGCGCCATACGTGGCAGATTGGCTGATCGCGCTCGGCCGCGATACTGGCCGCAAACTGATGGTGCGACTGGTAAAAGGCGCCTACTGGGATACCGAGATCAAACACGCCCAGCAAATGGGCCTGGCGGACTACCCTGTGTATACGCGCAAGTGTCATACGGATCTGTCCTATCAGGTCTGTGCGAAGAAGCTACTGGATGGCCGCGATGCCATTTACCCGCAATTCGCCACCCACAATGCCTACACAGTAGGTCTGATTCTGGAGCTCGCGGGCGACGGCAATGACTACGAATTCCAACGCCTGCACGGTATGGGTCACCTGCTCTATGACCAGATCGAAGCGGTTCACGGCAAACGTGTACCGGTAAGAGTGTATGCACCGGTAGGAGCACACAAGGACCTGCTGCCCTACCTGGTCCGCCGCCTGCTGGAAAACGGAGCAAACAGCTCTTTCGTTAATCGCTTTATGGATGAGAAAACACCTGTGGCGGAGCTGGTGCAGGACACCCTGAAACAGAGCGAAGCCTGCAACCCTTACCGGCACCCCGAAATCCCTGTCCCCGCGGATATTTACCTCGGTCACGAAGCGCTACCACGCAAGAACTCCGCAGGTATTGAACTCACCGACCCGCAGGCGGTTGAACCCCTACTGCAGGCCGTAGAAGCAAGTCGGAATAAATCCTGGAGTGGCGGCCCGATCGTGGACGGCGTCGCTGCAGCGGCCGATCTGCCGGTTGTCAATCCGGCCACTGGCGAGGTGGTGGGGCACACCGCCAATGCCGGTGAGGCTCAGATTGAGCAGGCGTTTGTATCCGCCTCTGAGAACCAGCGCGCGTGGAATCGCCTGGGCGGCAACGCCCGCGCGAAGATCCTCGACAAGGTTGCCGATTTGTACGAGCAACATATGGACGAACTGGTGGCGATGATCTGCCGCGAAGCAGGCCGCACACTGAACGACGGTATTTCAGAGGTTCGCGAAGCCGTGGATTTCTGTCGCTACTACGCCAACGGCGCTCGACAGCATTTCAGCACTCCCACCGTGCTGCCCGGACCCACCGGGGAAAGTAACGAATTGAGTCTGTGTGGCCGCGGTGTCTTTGTCTGTATCAGCCCGTGGAATTTCCCGCTGGCCATTTTCACCGGCCAGGTCGTGGCCGCCCTCGCCGCCGGCAATAGCGTGCTGGCAAAACCGGCAGAGCAGACTCCCCTGATTGCCGCGCGCGCAGTGCAGCTGATGCACGAAGCCGGAGTGCCCACGAAAGTGTTGCATTTGATCACCGGCACCGGGGCCGCGGTGGGTAAACCACTCCTGGACAACCCTCAGGTCGCCGGCGTCGCCTTTACCGGATCCACCGAGACCGCCAAGCACATCAACATGCAGCTTGCGGCGAAAGAAGGTCCGATCGTACCGCTGATCGCGGAAACCGGCGGCCAGAATGTCATGATCGTCGACTCCACCGCCCTTCCCGAGCAGGTGGTTGACGATGTGATTCAATCCGCCTTTCTCAGCGCGGGCCAGCGCTGTTCCGCGTTGCGGATTCTGTGTGTCCAGGACGTAATTGCAGACAACCTGCTGAATATGCTCAAGGGTGCCTGTGAAGAATTGAGTCTCGGCGATCCTTCCAAACTGGAAACAGATATCGGCCCGGTGATCGACGAAAAGGCATTGGGGCTTCTGGAAAAACACCGCGAGCGCATGGAGAAAGAGGCCAAGCCGCTATTTGCCTTTGACCCGGCCAAACAACCGTCCACTGGCACATTCTTTGGCCCACAGGTAGTAGAGATTGAAAACTTCAATCTGCTCAAGCGCGAGGTGTTTGGCCCCTTCCTGCACGTGGTGCGGTTCAAGGCCGAAGAGCTGGAAGACGTAATCCACCGGATCAATGCCACCGGATACGGCCTGACCTTTGGCCTGCACTCCCGCATCGAAGGACGCGCCGGCGCGATCTTCAAGCGTATTGATGCCGGCAACTGCTACGTTAACCGGGACATGGTGGGCGCGGTAGTCGGGGTGAACCCCTTTGGTGGAATGGGCCTGTCCGGCACCGGCCCCAAGGCAGGCGGCCCGCATTACCTGTTCCGTTTTGCCAACGAAAAAACCAAGACCGTCAACACGGTCGCAACCGGGGGGAATACCCAGCTATTCACTCTGGGGCAGTAAACAGCACAAATACATAGACACAAAAAAGCCCGGAATCTCCGGGCTTTTTTGTGTCTTGTACGCGGCCCGTAAATGGCCGCGGCTGCCAAGTGCCTTTAGCGCTTCACCTGCGCGGCGCCCGCGGGCTTCCGCAGAGAGAATTGGTCGATTACGGTACCCTCGCCATCAATCGCACGATACTTGAGTGAGCCACTTAACGGATCAACATCGATAATCTGGTAAGTCCGGGTATTCACCGCACCGAAGGCTGCAAACTCTGGCAATTCCTGCTCGTACATTTTGGTACCGGAAACCGCAACCAGATATATGGTGCCCTGCTCGCCCTGAGCCACCGGCTCATTACCCCGCATAGGCACGGTACGCATATATGCATGGTCGTGTCCCTGGAACGCGATATCGACGTTGTGCTTGTCAAAAATAGGGCCCCAGGTGTCGCGAATAGATTTGTTATCACGACCTTCACGGGACGCGTAAAACGGATGGTGATAAATCACAACCTTCCAGCGGGCATCGCTCTCCCCCAGCACACGATCCAGCCAGTCTACCTGTAACTCAGGCTCCACCAGGTGGTAGTTGGAATCCATAACCACAACCAGAAGGTCCTGATAGGTCACATGATACGTGCGGCCAGGGTCCAGCTTGCTGCTACCATTGTCTGGCAACGCAAACTGCTTCAGGTACAACGTGGGGTGCCCGCCGTGACTGTCATGGTTGCCCAATGCCGGCACCACCATAGAGCGGTCAAACACGGAGCTACCTTCGTGAAAGAACTGGTCCCAGTTATCCTGCTCCTGTCCGTGGTCGATCAAATCACCAGCAATCATGTAGAAGCGTGCATGAGGGAAGTCAAAGTCCGCCTGACGGATCAACTGCCCCCAGCGGTCCAGGCCATTCTGCGGGTCACCCAGGTAGACAAAAGAAAAGGGCTCACTCGGTGTGGCGGCAGCAGTCCGAAACTCGCGAGGCTCGGTCCAGCGCTTCCCGTTATCGGTACTTACCGCATAGAGATAATCGGTCGCAGGCTTCAGACCCTGTAACGCCACCCGGTGCAAACGCACCGCCGGGTCATTGACCACCTGGCGAGTACGCAATACAGAGGATTGGGATTTCTTCCGCGTCGCACTTTTTACACCGCGAGAAAAGAAATCTGCTTTCGGTGCCACCCAAAGAAGCCCCTGCTCCACGCTGTCATCCGTGCGCCACTGAACGGTCGCGGTGGTTGCGGGGTCCCCCTGCCAGGTCAACTGGAGGTGGTCCGGGCGGGCAGACGACGGGTAGCGGGTTTCCCGAAAATACCCCACGAAGCGCGACACCAGCTCCCAACTCTCGAAGCTGCGCAGAACTGGTAACCCCACCAGCGCTTTCGGCAGGGTATTGAAGTAGTCGTTATCGTCGATAAAAGGCAGGCCGCCAATCCGGGCAGTCTGGACGTCCGCTCCGGGTGTGAGGGGCGTGATCGCAACCGCCTCCCGCCCACTCGCCGGCGCCGCAAAAACCAGATAGGGTTTGAGCTCACCAGACAGGCTCGGTACGCCAAGGCGCACCTCGCCCGCAGGGACGGCCTTGGACCAGACATGATAGGGATCTTCCTCATCGACGATGAAGTCCAGCTCCCCACGACGCGTGAACCCTTGATCCACCAGCCAGAACGGTGTCTCTCCGTAGGAAGAATCAAATGCGACATAAATAACCGCATCGCGGTCTAACCGGAAATGCGAGAAAGCGGTACCCAGATACTGGCGCTCATCCGCCGAGAGAAACTCGACAACGGATTCCGGCGTAAGCGCAATACGCTCCGCCGGTGTCAACTCATCAGACATCCGGTCAATAATGACCGACACACGCTCTTCAAGCTTTACATGTACGCTTTCCGGCGCATCCGCAGCGAACACCGCACCACTGCAGACCAGCATCAGCCCCATAATCAGGTTAGAAATTAAACGCATAGAACCCCCTAAAAATAATGCGCAGATTCTAACGACATATTGCCGAAGGTGGGGTCAGGGATATGAATTTTTCATGTCAGTTTGATGACAGGGAAATGAGGGCCGGGCCGAGTGACACAACCCAATCGACACAAAAAAGCCGGGCAAAAGCCCGGCGCAACATCCTGTGGTTTGCCGAATCTAGTTCAGTACTCGATATCCACGTCCGCGCAAGCAATTGCGCGCAATCGCATTCTGCTCCGCATGCGCACTACCTACCCCGCTGACACCGCCAACCAGGGCACCTGCGGCAGCAGCACCGGCGGCTGCGCTACTGGTATCTCCAATAATCGCGCCCAAAGCGCCGCCAAGAAGTGCGCCGCCAGCAGCGCGGGTAAACCCACGGCGGCCGGCATCATTTCTTGCCGCCATTGACATGGTTTTACAATCTGCGAGGTCCAGCTGATATTGCCGCATATTGACCCCTTGCGTATCGATCACGATATTGCCTGCTCCGTACACCTGTTCCTGCTGACTGGCACAGCCAAACAGGGCAACTGCGCTAAGGCCCGCAGCAACCATAAATCGGAAACTCATTGGCGCCCCTCTTCACATTTGTCGCCTGTGTCCTCTTAGGTTTAGACCAGCGTGGAAGGGCGCGCCATGACAAGTTGCTATTAATAGCTCGGGGCTTAGAGCTGCCCGACGGGTCACGGGCAGAATAGACAGGCTTTCTACAGAGGCAGTATCGGGGTGACGGGTATATGAACGGTCCCTGAGCAGGGCTCTAACCGATCGATATGTGACAATCCGCGCACTTGGCGGCTACTGCGGTCAGTGCAGTTCGGGAAGCTTTCGGCAGCGCGGTTTGGCGAAAGTGAACTGTGCCGTACTGATGGCACGCTCCAGAAATCCGCCCTCGCAATAGCAAAGGTAGAATTCCCACATATTGATGAAGCGCTGATCGAACCCCTGAGCCCGGATTTCATCGATATGCTGGAAAAATTTGTCCCGCCATGAAGCAAGTGTTTTCGCATAATCGAAGGTGATATCGTCCAGTCCCACTATCTGCATATCTGTGTGCTCAGCGATATTATTCGCGACTACCTGGTTGGAGGGCAGGCAACCACCTGGAAAGATATAGCGCTGAATGAAATCCACACTGTTTTTGTACGACTCGAAACGTTGATCCTGAATCGTGATTGCCTGCATGACCATCAGACCATCATCCTTCAGCAAAGCGCTACACCGGTTGAAGAATGTTCCATAGTACTGATGGCCAACCGCCTCAATCATCTCAATTGAAACAATCTTGTCGTACTGACCATTCAGCTCCCTGTAATCCTTCAGTAAAAGTGTGATGCGGTCTGACAGACCTTCGCGTTCGACCCACTCCTTGGCATGAGCATATTGCTCTCGGGATATGGTGGTCGTGGTCACTCTGCAACCAAAGTGTTTGGCCGCGTACACCGCCATACCGCCCCACCCAGTACCGATTTCCAGTAGGTGATCCGATGGCTTTAACTGCAGCTTTCGGCAGATCCTGGCCATTTTAAACTCAGAAGCTTCCAGAAGGCTCGCCCACTCAGACGGGAAAACCGCGCTCGAGTAAAGCATGGTGGGGTCGAGAAACAGCCCAAAAAATTCGTTACCCAGATCGTAATGGGCAGCAATATTTTTTTTAGAGCCTCGCAGTGAATTGGCATTCAGTCGATGCAGGGCTTTAATAACTAGCTTGTGCAGAAAACTCCAGCGGGAATCCAGGTCCTGCAGCAGTTTGATGTTCGCAACCATCAGACGAATTACCTGAACCAGGTCAGGCGAATGCCAGGCGGACTCCATATACGCCTCGCCAGACCCGATCGTACCGCTCAAAAGCACCTGGGTATAAGTGGACGGGTGGCGCACATGAATATGCGCCTCGATTTCAGAAAATCCAGGAGACTGACCAAATTGCGCCACATACTTTTCGCCAAATTGTTCGTGTACGAACAGGGTTCCCTTGTCAATCCTGGCCAGCTTGGCCAGCACAAGTTTTCTAGCCAAGCACTCAATCCACTGGAGCTCAACGTTTCCACCCGGAACATTCTTCCCCTCAGCAGGCACTGAGGGACTGGCGGTGTGTAACATTTCTTTCTGCACAGAATTCATGACAAGAAAAACCTCTCCCGAATAAAGAGCCGGGTCCAAATTACAATGCGGCCTCAACGCTGTGGGTGAGAATATAATGGCACCCGCTTGAGCAAGAGTCTGAACGCTTCCCAGTAGATGGCAGCGATTACTTTTACGGTAAACAGTGGGTAACGGATCAACTTGCGCGCGAGAACCTTGGAATTTATTTCCTCCCGTTGCAACGACATACAGGCATCAAACACACGTTCACCCGCCTGTTCAAGACAGATACTCACCGTCAGGCGGTTCCCCGGCGTGGTACTGCGCCAGTGATACGTCTGTTCAAAAGGCATAAAAGGAGATACATGCAGCGCTTTATCGAAGATAGCACGCTGTACTCGGCCGCGATTAACAGGCAAAACATAGCCATGACGCTCTTGCCACGGCGTGTTGTGGACATCCACCAACAGTGTTTCGACCTGCTCTCCCGAGGAGTCAAAACAGTAGTAAATGCTGATGGGATTCATGTTGTAACCAAAATAGCGCCAGTTGGCGAGAAATGCGATAGGGCCCGCAGGCCGTTTCCCCAATGCGGATTCCACCCTATCCCGCACTGCCTGGTCGAGGGAGACGGACGGATCACCATAAAAATCTTCACGACAGAAACGCGCAGGCGAACATGAGGATGCAGACCAAGCCCAGGATTGTGCGAGAATCTCGGGAATTTCGTCGAGAAAGGCATAAACCATAAATCCCCGATAACGGAAGCTGTGGCTTCTCGGCGAAAATCGTCGATGTTGAATCCACCCGGAGTAGATGCCACTTCGCATCAGAATTCGACTCCCAGCGCACTTGCAACACGTATAGCACTCACCACACCGTCCTCGTGAAAACCGTTGGCCCAGTAGGCTCCGCAAAACCAGGTGCGATTCACCCCATTGATCTCCGCCCAGCGGGATTGCGCGCTATTTCCCTGTACGGAAAATTGCGGATGTGCATATTCAAATTTTCCGATCACCTTTGTCGGGGCAATCAGATCATCAGCGTTCAAAGTGACACAATAGGTTTTTTCCGTCCTCAGGCGCTGAAGAATATTCATGTTGTACGTCAAGGCAGGCAGTACTGAATCCTCTTCCTGCAAACGATAGTTCCAGCTGGCCCACGCCGACTTCCGCTTCGGTAACAGGGTATGGTCAGTATGTAGAACCACAGAGTTTTGCTCATAGGGGATGTGCCCCAGAATATCGCTCTCCAACGCATCCGCATCGCCCAATAGGCTGAGTGCCTGATCTGAGTGACAGGCGAATATCACCTGGTCGAAACACCCAGAACGAGTTTCACCAGAGGGCGCCCGGCACTCAACTTCCACATGCTGCCCCATGCGCATGACCCTTTGCACCGGGCTACTGAGATGGATGCGCTCCGAAAACCCCTTCACCATGGGCGTGATATAGCTGCGAGACCCACCTTTGATCACCCGCCACTGCGGTCGATTAAACAGGTTAAACAATCCATGGTTGTAGAAAAAGCGCACGAAGAAATCGACGGAAAAATCCAGCATTCGGGACATGCTGGCTGACCAGATTGCGGACCCCATCGGCACAAGATATCGCGACGCAAACTCGGAAGAGTAACCGTTGACCTGGAGATAACTTCCCAAGGTGGTCGTTTCGCCCAGGGCGCCATTTTTCCAATCCGCTACTGCATCGCGATTGAAACGGACTATATCCCGCAACATCCGCCAGTGGCCACCGTCCAGTAGATTTCTGCGCTGGGCAAACATGGCGTTGAGATTATTACCTGCGTACTCAATTTCACGCTGACGACCGCAAGCGGAGGCCGGCGCAGAAACGCTGAACCCCATATCAGTGGGCTGACTTTCCACACCCAGCCGCTGCATAAGCTTGATGAAGTTCGGGTAAGTCCAATCGTTGAATACGATAAAGCCCGTGTCTACCGCAATGGTTCGGTCCCCTTCTGTGACGTCAACCGTCGCTGTGTGGCCACCGAGGCGTGAATCCGCCTCGAATAGTTCAATCTCGTGCTTTTCGTGCAAGAGATAGGCAGATGTCAAGCCAGAAATTCCACTACCGATGATTGCGATACGCATCAGCCTCTCCTTAAATGACGAATTCTTGTTAAGCGAGGCGCGATTAGCCTGAACCAGACAGGTGAGCAACATCGCAATAGGCGCAAAGGCCAACTTAACCGCCTGGGAAAGTCGATGATGGATTTTTTCTTTTCCAGACCTCGAAGAATACGCCGCGCAGCCTGCTCTGGATTCATCAGGAATGGCATTTCGAAATCGTTCGCTCGCGTCAGCGGCGTATCAATAAAGCCCGGGCGCACTAAAACCGTACGCAGGGGGACCAGCGAAGTGTCGGCGCGTACCGACTGCAGGAAATAGTCGACCGCCGCTTTCGAAGCACCGTAGGCTTCGGCTCGTGGAAACCCAACTAACGAGGACAGGCTCCCCACAGCCACAAAAACCGGAGCACGACTGCTGGCCAATAACGGTAGTGCGACCCTGAGGGTATTCACCACACCGAAAAAATTGGTGTCAAATACACGGCGATAGCTGGCACTATCCAGGGTCAAACCATCGTCGTATTCACAGGTGCCCGCACACGCGATTACCAAATCCAGCTGATCGGTTACCTCCCCGAGCAATTCTCCGGAAGCGGCCATGGAGCGGTCATCTCCCACATCACAGTCAAGCACCCTCACCCGCTTGGGCGCCGACTGTTGAATGGTCAGCAGAGGCGCACGGGTTCGCCCACTGATGATAACGAAGTGCCCCTCGGCGATGAGCTGTCGCGCTAACGCAGCACCGATGCCAGAACCCGCACCTGTGATCCAGATACTCAGTTTGTCGGTCCATTGCACGGAATCAGCCACAGGCGCCTCCGCTCGTTCCCAGACGCTGTTTGATTTGTCGAATAACAGCCCCCAGAAGTGGCACCTGCTCATAGATCATGGCACCGAGGTCGTAGACATCCTCATGGAAGCTTACCCGGTCGATTTCCGGATCTATGCAGATTATTGAAGCGCCTCGCAGCTGCAATGGAGCCCCATTTTTCAATTTTGAATGACGGTAATGCATGGTCCACCAGAGGCTGTGCCAGGTACCACCCTCGACTACACGGTCAAACTCAAACCGGCACTCACGGAGATTGGTCGAAACACCAGTAAAGTACGCCTGCATCGCCTCCAGACCGACAATCTCGTGCACCGGATCGCGAAATACGATATCGGCCGCGTACAGATCCGCAATCGAGCGCGCATCTGCGGCCAAAAAATCCGCGTACAAGGCTTTAAGACGTGTGAGGGCTTGAGACATAGTGTCGCGCTTTCCTTTGCCAGTGAATGTCGTGGTTACTCTACGCCCGCGTCATCGATTTGGATTCGCGGGGCAACAGATCTTCCCCTCTCGCCAGATGATCAATCGCCACTCAAATTCTGTGATCCAGCTAGAGACTGCAGGCGTACAAAGAGTGATGAAGTAACCGTCAGGCAGAAAACGGAGGCCGGCTTAGCTATCATGGCCGCAACACATCCCAATAAGGGCGGAATCAGCAGCGTGCAGGTACCAGACCACACTAGAGACGATGAATGGAGCGGCCTTCTGGTGCGCGTCGGGCGCGACCGGGATCGGCGCGCATTTGAGCGCCTGTTCAGCCACTTCGCGCCCCTGATCCGCGGCTTTCAGTTCAGTCGAGGCGGCCAGAGCTCAGCGCCCGAGGCAGCAGATGAACTGGTTCAGGAAGTCATGTTCCGAGTATGGACCAAGGCCCCCACTTTTCGGCCTGATAAGGCAGCGGCAAGCACCTGGGTTTTTACCATTATGAGGAACTGTCGTATTGACGCCTTGCGCAAGAGCAACCGCCAGCCTGCAACCGATGAGAGCCTGAACGTAGAAGACATCTGGGATGATAGCCAGGACGAACAACCCCTGGTGTACCTGCAGCAGGCGCGCAACCAGCACGCCATTGCCGCCGGGCTCCAGGGGCTGCCCCCAGAGCAGAGTCACGTGATCGAAAAAGCCTATGTAGAGGGCAAATCCCACAGTGAAATATCCGAAGAACTGGGGCTACCTTTGGGCACTGTGAAATCCAGAGTTCGCCTTGCCCTTAAAAAACTCCAAAGTAGCATTTCCAGGTAACGAGGTCAGGTAGGGAGCATGATTCACCACCATCCCGACAACAATTTATTGCTGGAATACGCCAGCGGTAGCCTCAACTGGGCACACAGCCTGGTGGTTGCGGCGCACATCCAACTGTGTCCGAAATGCGCGGCCCAGCTGAAATTACTCAATAGCGTGGGGGGTAGCCTACTTGCTACGGCAACACCCAGTGCTTCATTGGAAAGCAGTGAGCCCGATGCATTCGGCAAACTGATGCAACGGATTGATCGACAACCGGATAAAGATGAAGAGCAGTGTGCGGGTTCAGGCAGCAGTGCCCTCCCCTTGCGCGACCCGATCTTTGCTTCGGTTCCACCAGTGGTGCGAAAGTTACTGGCCGATAACCCCGTACTTCAATGGCGCCGACTGTCCAGGGGGCTAAAGGAAGCCCGCTTGAAAACTGGGCAAAATGAACGTGAGGTGTCGTTTCATCGAATTGCGCCCGGAAGTAAGGTGGCCGAGCACGATCACCGTGGCCGTGAAATCACCATGGTGCTTTATGGCAGTTTCTCCGATGCCGATGGCGTTTACACGCCCGGCGACTTCCTGGTACGAGAGCCGGGTGAAGTCCACCGCCCTACCGCCACACAGGATCAGGAGTGTCTGTGCCTCTCGGTGGTCGAGGCACCAGTGGCGCTGACAGGCATTTGGGGGAAAATTATCAACCCGTTTTTATCCATTAAACCCCAGTGATACTCTCTCCAACTGAAAAAGCCCGGCTTCCCGGGCTTTCCTACCATCCATTCTCAGTATCCCGATTTAACGCTGATCTCCCAGCATGCTACCAACCACAGCACCCGTACTTGAGTTACTGAACCGGGATCGCAGCTCACGCCAGCGCACCTGAATCTCATCCAGTTTCTGCGCGCGCACATGTCCGTAGCCGCGCACCCTCTGGGGTAACGAAAGCAGTTCTTCCGCCTGCGCGAGATTCGCAACAGACATCGCATCTGCGACCTGCAATACCGTCTCGCGAACCTCTCGCGCCCAGCGGCGCTCGCCGCGGCGCTCCGCAGTGTAGCCAAATATATCAAGCGGCGTACCACGAAGTACCCGACCTTTCGCTAGCCAAGGCAACACACGGGTCATCCAGGGACCCAGCGAAATTTTACGGATTTTCCCACTCGCGTCCGGTCGCGCCAGAAGTGGTGGTGCCATCAGAAATTTAAGCGTGTAATCACCGCTGAACGTTTCCTGCAACTGTTCTCGAAAACTATCACTACAGTAAAGGCGCGCCACTTCATATTCATCTTTGTAGGCCATCGCCTTAAACAGACTCAGTGCACCAGCACGGGTTACCGCAAACCGGGTATCGGCGATGCGGGATTCTGCACGCCTTAACCTTTCTACAGTGCGCTCGAAAACGCGCGCGTACGCGGTATTCTGATAGTCCCGCAGCTCCTCGGTGAGGCGTGCGATCAGCTGATCGACTGTCTCTGGGGGATCTATCATTTTCACAACCTGCGCAGGTGCCAGGATCTGCTCGATCGCTTGGGGAGTTTCCGCCAATAGTCGACCTGCACGGAATGCGCGCAGGTTATTTTCCACTGCCACTCCGTTGAGAGTCACCGCTCGTTCGAGCGCACCGCGACTCACCGGTAGCAACCCTTTCTGGCAGGCGTAACCCAACATCATCAGATTTGCTGCCACCGTATCTCCGAACAGGGACTCCGCGTAGCGATTGGCGTCGAACGCGAAATATTCACCTGCGACCGAGCGGATACTTTCCACCGTGGCATCAGCAGGGAACGCCAGGTCGTTGTTGCGCACAAAAGCGGCTACCGGAACTTCTGCGGTATTCACCAGCGCTCTGACCTTGCCGTGCGCGAACTTACTGCGCTGACCGGCTGCGGTTACCATGTCACAGCCAAGTAATAAATCTGCGGCGCCATCACGAATACGTGCGGTAGTAATATCTTCCGGGGCTTCCGCGACTTTCACATGGGCCACCACAGCGCCATTTTTCTGAGATAGCCCGGTGAAATACAAGGTTGTACTACCCTTGTCTTCGAGGTGTGCCGCCATACCCAATAATGCGGCGACAGTGAGAACACCGCTGCCACCGATACCCGCCACCAGGATGTTGACGGGTTGATTCAGGCTTGGTTCCGGTGCCGGTGTCAGAGACTGGCTGGCCGCATCGATGGCTTCTGCGAGTGTGCGGACTTCGGGCTTTTTCAGCTCACCACCTTCCACACTGACAAAGCTTGGGCAGAATCCGTCAGCACAGCGCATGTCTTTGTTACAGCTCGACTGGTTGACCTGGCGCTTGCGGCCAAATGGCGTTTCCAGCGGCTCAACGGCAATACAACTGGACTGTACGCTGCAATCTCCGCAGCCTTCACACACGCGGTGGTTGATCAGCAAACGGCGGGATGGGTCTTCCATCTGACCTTTTTTTCGCCGGCGGCGTTTTTCCGCCGCACACACCTGCTCGTAAATAATCGCAGTTACCCCGGCAGTATCCCGCAGCTGCCGCTGTACATCGTCCAGGGCATCCCGATGAAATATTTCCAGTGAACCCGGCAGCTGCCCGCGGTGATGACGCCAATGATCGGGATTTTCACTCACCAGGCACACCCGCCCGACCCCCTCTGCGATCAACTGTCGCGATAGTGTGGGCACGGTGACTTCTGCATCGGTCGGCTGCCCACCGGTCATGGCCACCGCGTCGTTAAGCAGAATTTTGTAGGTAATATTGATACGACTCGCCACCGCCTGGCGGATGGCAAGCAGCCCGGAATGGTTGTAGGTACCATCCCCCATGTTCTGGAAAATGTGCTTATCCGTGGAGAACCGATGCAGGCCCACCCAGTGCGCGCCTTCCCCACCCATATGGGAGTATGTGTCCGTACGCAGACCTTTACCCAGTGCCATGATATGGCACCCAATACCGGCACTGCCGATACTACCTTCGGGCAGCTTGGTCGAAGAGTTGTGCGGGCAGCCCGCACAGAAAATCGGTTCACGCGCCAGAAGCCCAGTAGTTTTCCCCGGAACAGTGGTGCCGAGTTTTTCCGCCAACGGCACCAGCTTTTCTGCGAGCGCGGTATCCGCCAGCCAGCGGGTAATCGCCCTGGCCACTTGATCCGGGCCAAAGCCCCAGATCGCCGGTAGCAGGTCATTGCCGTCCAGGTCTTTCTTGCCGACGACTTTCGGGCGGCGGGTGTCCTCCCAGCTATACAGGAAATTCTTGACCTGGTCTTCCACCAGAGGGCGCTTTTCTTCGACTACCAGAATCCGCTCCATCCCCTCGGCGAATTCACTCATGCCACGGGGTTCGAGCGGCCAGCTCATGGCAATCTTGCGAATGGATATGTTCGCATCCAGAAGATCCTGCTCAGTGAGATTGAGCAGCCTCAGCGCTTCCAGTAGATCTCCGTGGGCCTTGCCCACCGTCACGATACCAAAGCGCTTTTGCGGCGCGCTTACGATGTTCCTGTCGAGGCCATTCGTGTAGGCAAATGCCCGCGCTGCGGGCAGTCGCTCTTCGAGCATGCGCCGCTCGTACTCCATCCGCTCTGCAGGCCAGTTTAGGTGTGGGTCGTAATTGAGACCGTGAGCGGGCACCGGGAAATCCGCTGGCACAACAAATTGCGGTAGTTCCGGCACCTGAATAGAAGCCCCCGCTTCCACAGTTTCCGTGATTGTCTTGAATCCAACCCAAAGGCCGGAGAAACGAGACAGCGCGATACCCGCAAGCCCTAGGGTCAGGTACTCGTCAATCGTGGTTGGAAACAGCAAAGGCATCATGACCGATTCAAAGATCTGATCGGTATTGTGGGAAAACATGGAAGATTCAGCGGTATGGTCATCACCACACAATGCCAGCACCCCGCCGTGTCTGGAGGTGCCCTGGATGTTGGCCTGCCGGAATACATCTGCGCTGCGATCGACGCCGTGACCTTTGCCATACCAGATCGAGAAGACGCCATCACGGGTCGCTTGCTGGCGATAGTGATCGAGAAGCTGAGTGCCCCAGATATTAGTAGCGCCAAGATCCTCGTTGATACCCGGTTCGAAATGAATATCCCGGTCTGCCAGCAGTTGTTTGTGACGCCAGAGGGATTGATCGTACCCGCCCAGTGGCGAGCCGCGGTAACCGGAAATAAATCCCGCCGTGTTCAGCCCCGCCTGTTCATCCACGCGCTTCTGCATCAGGGGGAGACGCACGAGCGCATCGATTCCCGTAAGAAACACCCGCCCGCTATCACGGGTAAACGCCGCTTTGAGCGAGTATTCGCTATCAAAGCCCAGTTCCTGATCGCTTTCAACCATCGCCATCGTGGGGTACCTTCGCTAGTACTGTCGGCTACATAGACCGCAACGCCGGTTGTTGTGGAACAGACCGCGCCGTTTATTGTTTGCCGTAAACTATCACCGGCAATGCGGGCAGGTCATACCAAAATCACCACATTTGCGCGCTCAGGCAGCCATAAATCACCACTTACGATTGAATTTCTGCAATAATTGGGTCCTTGAGACCAACCGAGACTGTCAGGTACCACTATGGCCTATTTATTGGATGCCATTGATAAGCACATTCTGGAGATCCTTCAGGAAGACGCCACGATTCCCAACATTGAGCTGGCAGAAAAAGTGTGCCTTTCCCCTTCGCCCTGCTCCCGTCGGGTAAAAAACCTCCATGAACAGGGGTTTATCAAGCGAGCCGTTACGCTGCTGGAGCCGGATAAAGTTGGCCTGCCGGTAAGCGTGTTTATCCAGGTAACCCTGAATCATCAGGTCAAAAAAGAGCTACAGCATTTTGAGTCGACCATCGGACAGTGGCCGGAAGTGATGGAGTGCTACCTGATGACCGGCGACTTCGATTACCTGCTGCGCGTAGTAGTGCCAAACCTGCATGCTTACCAGGAGTTTCTGGACAAGAAATTGACGGAACTACCGGGTATCGACCATATCAAGAGCAGCTTCTCCCTGAAGCAAGTGCGCTATCGCACCGAACTACCCCTGGACCAGTTACTCGAGAAATAATCGACATCGAAGAGATAACAAAAAGGCCGCGATGCCAGTACATCGCGGCCTTTTTATTTCCCACCAAGCGCAGAATTAATTTCCAGCTGCGGCGGTCCCACCACTCGTGTTTTCCGATTTGGCACCTGTAACCGGGAAACCACGATCACGCATCAGAGGCTCAATTCCGGCATCGCGGCCTCGGAAAAGGCGATAGGCTTCGGCGGGGTCGATGGCGTTGCGCGGTGCAAACAGATATTTCACCAGCTTGCCGGCAACTTCTTTATCATAAAAGCCGCCTTCAGCTTCAGCGAAAGCCTCGGATGCATCCGAAGTGAGAACGTCAGCCCACATATAACCGTAGTACCCAGCGGAATAACCTTCACCGGAAAAGATATGTCCGAAGTGCGGAGTGCGGTGACGCATCACCAGCTCCGACGGCATGCCAAGCTTTTCCAGCGTTTCCCGCTCGAATGAATCCGGATCAATACCTTTCGGATCGGTCGTATGCAACTTCATATCCACCAGCGCGGATGCGAGGTATTCAGTGGTAGCAAAACCCTGGTTGAAATTCGCAGCCTGCTTGATCTTGGCAACGAGTTCTGCAGGAATCGGTTCACCGGTTTTATAGTGCACCAGATAATTGTCGATGATGGGGTCAGTACTTAACCAGCGCTCAAGGAGCTGCGACTGAAATTCAGTGTAATCTCGCACACCGCCGTTCAGCGTCGGATAGCTCACATTGGAAGCCAGGAAGTGCAACGCGTGGCCGAACTCGTGGAAAAAGGTTTCCGCATCGTCCCAGCCTACCAGTACCGGCTCACCCGGAGCGCCCTTGATGAAATTGGAATTGTTGGAGGCCAACACCGTTTCCTTTCCATCAAAAGTGGTGTGATCCCGGTACATGCTCGCCCAGGCACCAGACCGCTTACCAGTGCGCGCAAATGGATCCAGGTACCAGAGCCCGACATGCTCACCGGTAGTCTTGTCGGTAACCTCCCAGACCTTCACGTCTTCATGGAACACCGGCACGCCGCCCTCTTTCACCGGAGTGAAAGCAAAATTGAACAGTTCACCGGCAACGTAGAACATGCCTTCGCGCAGCTTATCCAGTTGCAGGTATTGTTTGACCTCGTCCGAATTCAGGTCGTACTTCGCCTTGCGCACTTTCTCCGCATAAAAACGGTAGTCCCACGGCTCAATCTTGATACCTGCCTTTTCCGCATCCGCAACAGCCTGCATATCCGCGACTTCTTCATGTACGCGCGCAACCGCCGCCGGCCACACGGCCTCCATCAGATCGATGGCATTCTGCGGATTTTTGGCCATACGATTCTGCAAACGCCATTCCGCATAATTATCGAACCCTAGCAGCGCCACGCGCTCATCACGCAGCTGTAGAATTTCCGCGATGATCGCGTTGTTATCGTGCTCACCGCCGTTATCTCCGCGGCTGTAATAATTGGTCCAGACCTTTTCACGCAGCGCGCGATCCTCAGAATATGTCAGGAACGGATCCATGGAAGAACGGGTATTCTTGATCGCATACTTACCCTTCTGGCCTTTCTCCTCCGCCATCGAGGCCGCCGCTTTGACAAATGACTCAGGCAGACCCGCAAGCTGATCTTCGGTCAGGAAAATATCGTAGCCTTCTTCATCAGCCAGCACATTGTTGGCAAATCTGGTGTGCAACTCTGCGAGACGAGTATTGATTTCGGCATAACGCTGCTTGTCTGCACCGGAAAGAGTCGCGCCATTGGTTGCGAACTCATCGTACACCAGCTCCACAACACGCTTCTGTTCCGCAGTGAGATCACTGGTATCCCGGGCGTCGAACACGGCTTTTACCCGTTGGAATAGCTTGTCATTCTGGATAATTTTGGAGTTAAAGGCGGAAAGCTTGGGGGCCATTTCTGCCTGCACGGCACGGAACTCCGGAGTGGACATATTTCCGCTCCAGATACCCCAGTAAGTGAACACGCGACTCAGAGCCTTGCCGCTACGCTCCATCTCCTCGATGGTATTGGCAAAAGTTGGTGGCTCGGGATTGTTCGCAATCTTTTCAATTTCCGCGAGGTTCTGTGCCATTCCGTATTCCAGTGCCGGCTTCAGGTCCTCAACCCTCATCTTGTCGAAGGCCGGCACGCCACCATAGGGACCGGTCCACTCCGCCAGTAACGGGTTACTGCTGACCACATCCGCCACCACCTCGGCAGACGCACTCATCTGATCAGATGGTTTCGCGGCAACTGCGTTCTCGGACTCTTTACTACATCCAGCCACCGCAGCCAGGGCGGCGGCAATGGAAATGGCGATTAACGTCTGGCGCATCGACTCGATCCTCGTATCTATCTTGTGATATGTAATTTGTTATTAGATTTCAGTGTGACCGAGTGTACCCCGCAGCAACCGATGTATCTACGATGGCACGGTATGCTACCGATTCCAGTCGGCGAACCGAACGTCCAACAGAATAATCCCCCACCATTGATTAACTTGGCAGAAGGTCTCACTGTACGGCACAGGTTAAATCATATGATAACGACTTATTACGTGCATTCTTTTACCGTGTAACGACACTGTGCCTGAGGTTCGGTACTGCCGATCGGCCCCAGGGAATCAACCCGAACGGTTCCGCCAGGTACGACTGAGGTAAAAAATGATCAATAAAGGAAGGTTTACGGGAGCCGGCATGCCCCGGTTCGATTAGAGCCTGCGATCTTCAATGATGCTACCGACTGCCCGCAGCTCGTCTTCATGGTCGGCTTCACGCCAGGGTTCACGAATGGCATCTCGCAACCATGCCTGCATCGCCGGAAGTTCGCGCATGTGGTCCGCATATGCCATGGCGCCCTCGCCCAGGGTCAATTGATAGCCGAACAGACGAAAAACCACCGGGGCAAAGAATGCATCTACCGCAGTAAACTGGTCACCAGCCAGAAATGGACCGCCAAAGCGTTCCAGTCCCTGCCGCCACAGTTCTTCAAGGCGGGTCAGATCCCTCTTCAGAGCATTATCTATCTGATGCAGGGAAACGGTCACACCGCAGTTCATACTGCACTGGTTGCGCAGGACAAAGAATCCCGCATGCATTTCCGCGGCTGCACACCGGGCCCAGGACCTGGCAGCCTTGTCCGCCGGCCACACCGCGGAATTGGCTTCAAACAGATACTCCGTAATCGCCAATGAATCCCATACGGTGATATCCCCATCTACCAGGCACGGCACCTGGCCTGTGGGGGAAAATACGCGAAATTTATCCCAGCTCCCACCCTCGTCAAAAGGCACCAGGATTTCTTCAAAGGGAATGCCCAGCTGGGTCGCCAGCAGCCAGGGGCGCAGGGACCAGGAGGAATAGTTTTTATTGGCAATATATAGCTGCATCATTCCCTCTTCTTTTGACTCACGTCCTGACGAACTCAGCGCTTTCCGTTGCGTCCATCCCGCAACATCTCGGATATACAGAACGCCAGCTCAAGCACCTGATCGGCATTCAAGCGCGGGTCGCACTGGGTGCGATAACAGCTGGCCAGATCGGCATCCGAAATTTCCCAAGCGCCACCGGTGCACTCGGTGACATGCTGACCGGTCATTTCCAGGTGGATACCGCCGGGATGCGTCCCTTCGGCGCGATGCACCGCAAAGAAATCGCGAATTTCTTTCAGGATATTGTCGAAATTACGAGTCTTGAATCCACTCGAGGCTTTTTCCGTATTGCCGTGCATGGGGTCTGTACTCCACACAACGGAGCGCCCCTCTTTTTCTACGGCACGCACCAGTGCCGGTAATTTCTCGCCCAGCGTGTCGGCGCCCATTCGAGTAATCAGTGTCAGCCTGCCGGGTTCATTATTCGGGTTCAGGCGATCGGTCAGACGAATCAATTCGTCGGTCGCCATATTCGGCCCCACTTTGACGCCAATCGGATTCCATACGCCAGCGAGAAACTCAACATGCGCGGCATCCAGCTGACGGGTACGCTCACCGATCCACAGCATGTGCGCGGAACAGTCGTACCATTTGCCTGTGAGGCTGTCAGTACGGGTCAACGCCTGCTCGTAATTGAGTAGCAGCGCTTCGTGAGAGGTGTACAGGGTGGTTTCACGAATTGCGGGCGTATTATTGGAGTTCACGCCGCACACCGCCATGAATTCCAGAGCATCCTGAAGGCGCTCGGCCAGCTGTAAATAGCGATCCCGCTGCGGATTGTTTTCCAGGTAACTCAGGTTCCAGGCATGCACCTGATGCAGGTCTGCAAGGCCACCCTGGGCGAAAGCGCGCAGCAGATTGAGGGTAGCAGCGGACTGATTGTAGGCAGTCAACATGCGCTGGGGATCCGGTACCCTCGCCTGCTCTGTGAAGTCGATACCATTGATGATATCGCCCCGGTAACTGGGCAACTCAATTCCACCAACAGTTTCTGTGTCGGCGGAACGCGGCTTCGCGTACTGGCCAGCCATACGAGCCACTTTGACCACGGGTAGATTGCCGGCGAAGGTCAACACCACCGCCATTTGCAGTAACACCTTGAAGGTATCGCGAATGCGATTGGCATTGAAGTCTGCGAAAGATTCAGCGCAATCGCCGCCCTGCAGTAAAAATGCCTTGCCCTCAGCCACATCGGCCAATTGACGGCGAAGCTCCCGCGCCTCTTCCGCAAATACCAGCGGCGGATACCCGGCTAACTGCGCCTCCACCGCCTGCACATCACGTTCAGACTGATACTTCGGCTGCTGATGTGCAGTACGCTTGCGCCAACTGGCGGGATCCCAGGGTTTTACCAGTGACTCACTCTGGTACTTCGGCTCGCGGTGTTCGGACACGGTGGCTTCTACCTCAATTTCCATTTTCGGCTATCTCTTAAATCAATCGATCGATCTGTCGATCAAGACTCTAACACTTCAGCAACGGACTCACAGAAATACGCCATATTGCTCTGGCTCAGGCCCGCAATACTGATACGACTGGAATCTACCATATAAATAGAATATTTCTGTTGCAGCTTTTGCACCTGCTCCGGAGTAATCCCCAGAAACGAGAACATACCTTTCTGTTGCTGGATAAAGTGAAAGTCCCCGACAGCGCCTGCTTTCTCCAGGCTGTCCACCAGTCCGGAGCGCAGGCTGTTGATACGCTCACGCATTTCCGTCAACTCAGCCTCCCAGTTTGCGCGCAGGCCGGCATCCGTCAGGATGGATTCGACGATGGCACCACCGTGGTTTGGCGGCATGGAGTAGTTGCCGCGCACCACATTCAGCATCTGGCTTTGGCCACGATCCGCAGCGTCGGCGTCCCGGTAAATGGCCATGGCCATCCCAACACGCTCGCGGTAAAGGCCGAAATTTTTCGAACAGGAGGCGGCCACCAGCATTTCCGGTACCGACTCGGCCATTAGCCGCAACCCATAGGCGTCGGCTTCCAGACTGTCACCAAACCCCTGATACGCCATGTCGATAAATGGCGTGAACCCCTGCTTTTGTGCCATTTCCGCCAGCACATGCCATTGGTCACGACTCAGGTCAGCACCACAGGGGTTATGACAGCATGCGTGGAAAAGAACCAGGTCGCCCTCGCCGACCTTCTGCAGGGTTTCCACCATTTCGTCAAACTTGAGGCTACTGGTCGCGCGATCGTAGTACGGGTAACTCTTGATCTGCAGACCGGCATTACCCAGTAACGGGACATGATTTGCCCAGGTCGGGTCGCTCACCCAGATGGTGGCATTCTCCTTGGCGCGATTGGCGAACTCGGCCAATACGCGCAAGGCACCACAGCCACCAGGCGTCTGCGCGGAGCGCACCCGGTTTCCAATCAGTGCTGGATGCCCTGCACCGAGCACCAGCTCTTGCATGGCGCTATTGAAGCCGGGAGTGCCAGCGGGACCAACATAGGCTTTGGTTTCTTCACTGCGCAACAGCCGGGTTTCCGCCTCTTTTACCGCTTGCAAAACCGGCGTGTGGCCGGCCTCGTCTTTGTAGACACCCACCCCCAGATCGATTTTGCGTGGGTTATCGTCGGCACGGTAGGTGGCCAACAGGCCGAGAATCGGGTCCGCAGGCAGGCTGCTCAGGTGGTCAAACATGGTCACTCCTGAAAATTCCGGCCGGCGTGCGCGCAACCGCACACCGGCAAATGAAACCGGTTGGTTGAAAGTAAGAATGGCAGAAGAAGAGCCGATCAGTCGATCAGGCCGCGGTTCGCCCAGTCCTGCGCACGTGCCATCAGCTTTTCGATGATGCTATCGAGCTGATTACGCTCATCCGCAGAGAGCGACCCCATCAGGTCGTTCTCGTATTGCTGCGCCAGCGGTACGATCCGCTCGTACACGTCGCGCCCCAGTTCGGACAGGTTGAGCACCTGGCGGCGGCGATCCGCGAGGTCTTCACTACGGGTGATGTAATCATTCTTGATCAAAATGGACACGGCCCGGCTGATGGCCACCTTGTCCATTGCTGTCTGCTCCACCAGATCGGCGGCGGAGAGATTGGGAAAGCGGCCGAGAATGGCCATCACCCGCCAGGCGGGAATGGTGAGATCAAAGCGCGCGCTATAGGCATCCGCAATGGCGTTACTCACCCGGTTCGACAGAACCGACAAACGATACGGCAGGAACTTCTCCAACCGCAGGTCGTCCGGACGCACAGCGTCGATGGGGTCACTAAATGCCCCAGTTTCGCTGTGCGTTTCGCTATTGGTGGTGTCGTTTGTCATTGCGGTCTTTGTACCTGCTAGGAATCCGGTTGTACCAAATATCAAATGTAACTAAGATTGGTTTCAATTGTAACCACTGCCGCAGGAATTTTTCTGGCAGGGTGCTGCCCCTGACGGGGAGCGCCGCACGACCGGTGGATTTCCCGCCAGCCTGATGCGCCTGTACAGCATCAAACGAAATTGGCCGCGCATTATACGGCGTCTCACGCCATTTTTGTCAGCCTTGCTGTAAGTTTACGCAAACTGTTTGCTCGGGCACTGGAGGCTCGCAATCTGCCCCCCCTGCCCTCTGACACAAGACTTTCCCATCTTTGAGGATATTCAGAATATGGAGCTTCACGGATACTTCCGCTCTTCCGCCAGCTATCGGGTGCGCATTGCCCTGAACCTGAAAGGTCTCGAGTACCAATACCACCCGGTAAATCTACTGAAAGGTGAACAGAAGGAAGCGCCGCACAAGTCCCTGAACCCCCAGGGCCTGGTGCCCGCATTGATTGACGACGGCCAGGTGCTCACCCAGTCCCTGGCCATCCTGGAATGGCTCGACGAACAGTATCCGCAACCCGCCCTGCTACCCGATGGCGCGCTGGCTCGCGCACGTATTCGTGCCCTCGCCTACAACGTCGCCTGCGACATTCAGCCGGTTCAGAACCTGCGCGTGCTGAAATATCTGCAAGCGGAACTCGGAGCCTCAGACGAGCAGAAAGTAGCGTGGATACGACACTGGATCGGTCTGGGGTTTGATGCACTGGAGACCCAGCTGGCCCCACAGCTCAGCGCGCAGAGCACCGCGTTTGTGGGCGGTGAAAGGCCCGGTCTGTTTGAATGCTGCCTGGTGCCGCAAATCTACAGCGCAGAACGATTTGGCGTCGCGGTAAGCGATTACCCGACCATTGCACACATCGGCGCCGCCTGCGCCGCGCTGCCGGCGTTCGATAAGGCGCGTCCGGAAAACCAGCCGGACAGCACGCTCTGATTCACTCCTGCGCCGACGCCTGCGCAGCAGGGCCACCCAGAGAGAGCGGTTCTTTGAACGTCAGGGTCCGATAGGGGAAGGGAATTTCCATACCTGCAGCATCCAGCGCACGTTTTACCGCGGCCACCACCTGGCCGCGGGATTTGCGCTCCTCCAGTGGTGTGGAGCCCGCCCACCAGCTGATCTCGATCTCAATACCACTGTCTGCGAATTCATGGGGAAATACCTGGACCGGATCGTCGTCCCGCACCAGGTCACAGGCACGCACCGCTTCCTCGATCACCCCCACCGCAGCATCCAGGTCTACCCCATAGGCCACACCCACTTTGATACTGAAGCGCCGCTTACTTCGGTCTGTGAGAATTTCGCAGGGATTTTTGAACAGGAACAGATTTGGGACTATCACCAGCTCTCCCGTAGTACGGCGAATGGTGGTATTGCGCACCTCAACCGCTTCAACCCGACCGGACACGTTCTCACACTGGATGACATCCCCCGCCTCAAACGGGAAGCGCCACAGGATCAGGATGCCGGCGAAAAAATTCTCGAATATATCCTTGAATGCCAACCCTACTGCCACCGATAACAATCCCAGCCCACCCAGCGCTTTCGCGGGCGTCAATCCGGGGAAAAGCACCATTGCCGTGAACAACAGGCCGATAACCCAGATAAAGATACGGACCAGCCGAACCAACAGGTCCTGCAACGATGGGCGTTGGGTGGTTTTTTTTGCGAAGCGCCGGGCAAATTTTCCAGTCAGAGTCGCAACCAGCCAGGTCAGCAGCAACATCATGACACTGGCCGCGAAGAACGGAATATGCCCGAGAAACCCCTGCCAGATATTCAGCAGCGACTCGGATACGGTATCAATGACGTCACTAAACGAGGAGGGAGCGACTTTCGCAAGTTCCAGGGTTTCCGCCAATTCTTTGGCTTTGTCCGTATCCACCGGCGAGTTTTGCACGTGGGTCAGGTGGGGGAAATCTCGCAGCATCGCCCTGCCCTGTCAGGATACGCCGGGCGCATAGTCCTGGGTACGCAGCCACTTGGTCGCGATCCACTTTTCCCCGGCCAGTACCGGGCTTCCGCCGTGGAGTGTCTGATAATCCAGTTCTCCGGAATCACTGGTGTAGGAAAAGAACAGCGCAGCGCCTTTCTGCGGAAGAATATCAAGGCCCACCCGGGGGAAAACCGTTGCACCACCGGAAGACACATCATTCAGGTACATAATCAGGGTTCCCACCCGCTGCCCCCCTGAACACAGCACCCCATGGTTGCCCGGTTTTTCCGGATTGAAAAAGTCGTAATGAGGGCGATACTCCCCGCCGACCTGATAATTCAGTATCTGCAGCGGTTCGCCGCGCTCCTCGGGGACGTCCAGTAGGCGCGAGATGCGCGCCTCGATTGCCGTGATCACCGGTGTTTCACCACGGGCGAAATGTGTCCCGGAACTGGTACGGGTATCGCGTAAATCGAAAGACCCGCGCTCAGAGTTCACCACCCGGGACGGCTTCAGATTGGGTTTCGACATCGCCACCAGCGCATCGCACTCGCTGTCAGACAGCAGGTTAGCGAACAGAACTATGTTAGGGCGTTTCATGGCGAAGCGGACATCCACCAGCCGGTCGCCCAGGTCAATCTGGTTACCATCAGCGGCGAAGCGGTGGAAACGCCCGTTGCGCTCGCTGGTTTGAGCCACAATCCACGGCGCGGACGTCTCAGGACTTTGCGTGTGTGCGGGACGGGCGGGCGCTGTACCGGTATCGCGACGGCCTATCCCGTGGTCGAGAATGCACTGCTCTACCGCCTGCGAGATGCCCGGCTGGTATCCCGCTTTCAGTAAAGCATCCACCATGACGGAGAGGTGGTGCCCACTTTTCACCGCATCGCGGATCCACTGCTGTAATTCAGGTTGAAGCTCTGCAAATTCCATTTGCGATCCTTACCCGTGCAAACGACCACATGAGTATAGCCCTGGGCCCGCGAGATGGTTAGGCTTGCGGTAGTCGAGTTATGGGAAATCTCAAGGAGTACATATTGAACACCTCTATGGGCACGAAAAGCGACCGGGCACAGAATCGTTGTTCTCACGCTAATGCAGGCCTTCTCAGGGCGATGATGGCGCTGTTACTCGTACCATTCCTGTTGATTCAGGGATGCGCCTCGTTATCGCCGAATTTTGAAAAGCCGGATGTCCAGGTAACAGCGGTGGAACCGCTACCGAATAACCACAGTGGTGACCTGCGTTTTCGTATTCACCTGCGTGTATTCAACCCCAATGACAGCGCCCTCGCCCTATCCGGGCTGTACTACACGCTGAAGCTGGCGGGGCACAAGGTGATTACCGGCACCTCGAATAATCTGCCGGTGATCCCGGCCTATGGTCAGGACGCCATAGTGGTCGATGCGTCCGCCAACCTGATGGGGTCAATCATGGCCATGACCGAGCTGGTTCGGCTACAGGGGGATACCGTGCCCTATGAGCTGGAGGCAAAGCTGGGATTGCAGCAGTCGATTTTGCCGGCGATACGGGTCTCCAAAAGCGGCGAGCTGCGCCTGGGCCAGTATCAGAACTGATTTGGGTGGGGGTTCAAGAGAGATTTAATTCCCGGAGGGGGCCCGCCAATCAGCGGCGGGCAGCCATGATGCCGCCAGTCATCGCCACCAGCGACCCCAGCATACCGAGGCCCACCAGGCTATACAGGCTGATACTCTGTTCTGCCGCGGCCACCAACACTTCCCGCAGCGGGAATTGCCAGCAGACAATCGCCGAGGCCAACACCACCGCCGCATACTGATAGCGGGTGGCTCGACGTTCAGCGCGCTTGGCCGGTACCGGCGGTAGGTCCGCCATTACCCGCTCGCAGAAACCGTCGTCGTCCAGATGCGGCTCGCTGAACTGGAGCTGCTGCGACAACCAGGTGTCGAAATCTGGCTCGCCATCGCCCATAGGACCGGCGTGCACAACACCGTTTTTGACTACCATACCGTCCGATCCACCCCACACCTGCTGGGGATTAATGCTTTGCGAATCTTTTGACTGTCTGTCGAAATCAGCCACTGACTACCTCCTCGCGCCAGGCCTGAAGCAGCGACTGCAGCTTGGTCCGAGCGCGGTTGACGTGGGATTTTACCGTGCCCAACGGCAACTTCATAATGCTTGCCGCCTCCTCATGTGAAAAGCCACGCTGCATACACAGATGCACCGCCTGCCTTTGGGCGTCACTTAATTCCCCCATAGCCGAATTCAAGTCTCTGGCCATCCCCAGCTGTTGCGCTTCTTCGACGCTTTCCTGGGATTGGGCGCTGTCCACGGCTTCCTGATCCACCACCGGAGCGTTCTTGCGCTTGTGACTCATGACCAGATTGTAGGCAATGCGGTACAGCCAGGTGCTGAACCGAGCATCCCCACGAAACGCGGGCAGCGCCTTATAGGCCTTGATAAAAGCCTCTTGCGCCATGTCGTCTGCAAGACCCTGGTCGCCATCGCACAGCTGACGGAGCGAGAAACGCAGCTGTGACTGATAGCGACGAACCAGCTGGGCATAAGCCCGCTGGTCCCCGTCTTCGACGACGCGCCTGATCAGATCCCCATCATCGAGGTTCATTTATTGGTTGCCCTTAACCCGCTTGTTTCTGGTCGTGCTTCCAATTGACATAGCGGGCGATCCCGATAAACAGCGGGATCAGGCCGAGGCTACCCACATCCACACCGGCGGAGATGGACAACCAGATAAATACAGCGGCGCCGATGGCGATCAGGGTAATCCCCCTGTCTTTCGTGGTATTGGTACCCTCGCGATCCATCGCATCCAGCAGCTCCGGCGGAATATCACGGCCTTCAGACACCATGCGGTTGATGTTCTCCATCAACAGCTGCTTCTTACGGTAGTTGTTGCGGGTCACCATCCATACAATCAGAATCGGAGTACCGAACACTGCGATAATCGCCACGATACCGATCAACCAGTCCATATCCGGCCCTCCCGAGCGCTGCTCTCTGACCTTTTCTTCACGAACCTCATAGGCATGCTCGTGCATCCGCTCCGCATGCTCCCGAGCCCGTTCCGCCCGCTCGCGGATGCGCTCGGCACGCTCCATGTCGGCCTTGATACCGATACTGATGTTGCGGGGTACGGAATCCAGCGCCTGCTCCACCACCAGGCCTTTCTCATCCAGAATGCCTTTCTCTTCGAGCTTCTCGTAAATGCGTTGAGTCACCTTGCCGCCGAAGGCTTCGCCGAGATCAATCTCCACATCGGCGTTTTCGCCATTTTCATCCCGTGTATGGATGCGCAGAGTACCGTCGTCCTGGCGCAGTATGCGCACTTGTTTGGTCACCTCCTTCTCTACCGGCTTCGGTTCGACCACCGGGGCTGGAGGGGCTGGAGGCTTGGGTGCTACCGCCTCCTTTTCCTGGGCCAGCAGGCTGCTCGACGCACCCATACCCACAGCGGCTACCAGGGCCAGTGCCCAGAGATTCAGCGGGCCGCGTTGTCTGTTTTCAATCGCTCTCATTGGTGTTATCTCGCTCTAACTGATCTGAGGTAAAGCAGGGAGTTGCCCTGGCCAATCTCTTCCGCGATGGTGACAGATAGACGAACTACCTCGAAAGACCATCAATGGCGCAGGATTGTACCTTTTTTAGTCAACCGGTATCAGGTTTTGGGATTCCCGGAACCTGCTTTTACCCTTCCCCAGATGGACGACAACACCCGGCTGTTTGGATGCAAGCGGCAGAAAATAATTGAAGGAGCACACAATGACCCCCGAATCAGTGTCGCCAGCGGCCATTCTCGAGTTCTGGTTTGGCAGCTCGGACCTCAGTTTCACGCCACCCGAGCCCCTGCGGGGGCGGTGGTTCCAGCGTAGTGACCCGTTTGATGAGGAGATTCACAGCCGCTTCAGCGACATCGTCGGGCAGGCCTTCAACGGAGAACTGGATTACTGGCGGGACACCCTGGATGGTCAGGTGGGGTTGATCCTGTTGTGCGACCAGTTCAGCCGCAATATTTTCCGTGGATCGGCGGCCGCCTTTACCGGGGACCCGCTGGCGCTGGAAATCAGCCAGGCCATGATCCGGGACAATACCCACACGCAACTGGGCCTTCATCAACGGGCATTCGTCGGAATGCCGCTCGAACACTCGGAACACCCCGAGGTTCAAGAGCAGTCGGTGGCCTATTTCGACCAGTTACGACGGGAATTTGCAGCAAACGGCACAGGGGTTACCTCCGAGGAAGCCAAAGCGGCGGCCAGCTACTGCCGGTTTGCCGTAGCCCACCACAAGGTCATCCAGCAGTTCGGCCGATACCCCCATCGCAATCAGGCCCTTGGCAGAGAGTCCACTGCTGCGGAACAGGCATGGCTCGACAACGGCGGCGGCTTCTAGCCCTCCTCCTCAACTAGCCCTAACCGGCCCTCAGCGCGTACACTGGCGCGGAATGTGGTGTATTGCAGTTGACACTGAATATTCATACAGATACTGTATATCCATCCACATCAACGACACATAACCACAATACCAAGACCTCAGGAGGCCCAGTATGGCGGTAGTAGCCGTTTGGAAATGCGATAGAGACGGAGCCATGTTCGATAACAAAAAAGATGCCGAAGAACACGACAAGATGCTGGAACTTGCCGCCAACATCACCGCACTGATCGAGCGCAACGTTGAGGGCGTGTCCGAAGAAGCGAGTGAAGAAATCGGCCTGATGCTGGCCAAGCGCCGCGAAGTTCTGGCGAAAGCCTGTAAAGGCAAGCCGGAAGAGCTGCTCGCCGCGGAAGAGCAGGACGAGCAGTCCAGCGATGAAAACGTCACACCGCTGGCGGCAAATCAGTAATCCCCCCTGGATACCAATATTCTGGTTTCCATCCCTGTACTATGCCCGGCTTGCCGGGCTTTTTTTCCCCGCAAGCCGGTCAGGACACCGGTCTATATCAGACCGCGGTAAGGATATTGATGACCGCCAGGATAATGATCACCAGCCAGGTCAGTGCGGTACCGCCAAACCGACCGGGGTGATACCCCCCTTTGCCGCCCACCAGACCAATCGCGTGCAGAATTCGTGCAAACACCAAAGCCCCACCCAGACAGTGCAGCCACACCGCCGAAACCCCATTGATCTCCGCCACCAGTAACAGAATCAAGGCAAGTGGAATGTACTCAATCGCATTCGCATGCGCGCGCACCAGTACTGCGCCCTCTTTATCACCTCCGGTGCCGATTCCAATCTTTTTGCCGCGACGGAAACGTACCACGTTAAATGCCAGCGCAATTACCAACAATGCACATAGGCCGCCATAGAGCGCAGTAATTTGTACACTAATCATCAGTTTTTATATCCATGTCCGGTACCCGCCTTGGGGTGTAAGTAACGATCCCGCAATCGTGTGGAGCGATTGACGAGAGACTGAGGTTTGCCATCGATCAGCACCAGTTCAGCGAAGCTGGTGACCTCCAGCGGATCACCACTCCACACAACCAGCTCCGCGGCACCGCCCGGTGCCAGAACACCGCCATCGATACCAAAGATTTCAGCTACGTTGGCGGTCACCGAACGCACTCCCTCCTCGAAGGGCAGCCCATAGGCGACCGCGTTGCCCGCAGCCTGACGCGACAGATAGCTATTGTGTGACCCTGCGTATCCGGGGCCACTGATAGCCACGGTAACACCGGCCTTGTGCAGCAGCGCGGCGTTGTCCATCCGCGCCCCAAGTTTCTCAAACGCATCTGGAGTGTTGCCCAGCACATCGACAACCACCGGTACCCGCGCTTTCGCCAACTGATCGGCTACCATCCAGCCTTCAGCAGCACCGATAATGATTGGTCGAATCTGGTAGGTATCCGCCAATGTCAGAAGCTGCAAGATATCACTGGCGCGGTCCGCGCCGACCAAGAGGCGCTGCTCACCGCGCAGTACCGGCTGCAGAGCCTCCAGGTCGTCCAGCGTAAAGTCCAGTTCTCGCCATTGTCCCCGGCGAATCTGATCCCGGTTATCCGAGTATTCCTTTGCCTGTTGCAGCGCACTCTCCAACTGGGTGAACGCCATGGCTCGGCTGCCCCCTGCCAACTGCGCGCCATACTCGCCAAAGTACACCTTCTGCACCAGCTGTCGGTCTGTGACACTGTCGAACTCTCCCGTGAGCTTGATGGCGAACCCCTGCCCTGCAAAGATCTTTTCTTCACTGGCGGGCAATACGATTGCGCGGGTCAGGCCACCGGCCCGGTTGAAGGGGATCAGCGTGGACCGGGCGTTGAATGCCACCACTGGATCAAAGGCGGCACCAATAGATTGTTCGACCACTGCACCGTCATTGGTAGACGCAGCCGCACCGATTTCGGTCAGCCCCAGTTCACTACTGGGGGCAATCAACCCCGGAGTCACCACCTTGCCACGACCGTCGATAATCAATTCCGCCGCAACATCACCAAGCTCTTCTGCGATCTGCACGATCTTGCCATCACGCACAAGCAAGTCACCATTTTCCAACGTACCCTGATCGCCAAGGGTGAGGATTCTGGCATCCTTGATCAGAATCGTTTGACCTTGGGCACCCAGGGCAAATCCTAGCAGGCAGAACAGGGAAGCTTGTACGCCAGCCCGCAGCGAGTTTGAAATTCCCATTAGCGCTCCCCTCCTTCCGGCAGACGCTCACCGTCAGCGTCCAGAATACCCAACTCAAAATCACTGTGCGGCTGTCGCGCAGGATTATTGCGGTCGTACATCAGTACCCCGTCGATAAATACTTGCTCGGCCTTGGCGTAGACACTGAACGGGTTGCTGGACCAAACCACCACATCCGCCATTTTGCCCTTCTCCAGGGTTCCAGTGACATCATCGATGCCCAATGCCCGGGCGGGGTTACGTGTCATCCAGGTGACCGCATGGCGGGGCTGGATCTCGAAGCCGGCGCGCTGGCCGGCTACCATGGCCTTTGCGGTCTCTTCATTGAGGTGCTGAATACCCACTGCAGAATCGGAATGGATCATGGCGCACGCCTTGGCCTGATCAACGATGGCGATGTTGGCCTCGGTCATATCGAAGGCTTCGTGCTTGAAACCCCACCAGTCTGCCCACATCGCCGCACACACATTATTCTTCGCAAGCAGATCAGCCACCTTATAGGCTTCAACTGCGTGGTGGAATGTCGATATCTGGAAATCAAACTCCCGCGCAATATCCATCATGATGGCCATCTCTTCACCCCGGTAGCAGTGGTTGTGCACCAGGATGTCACCATTCAGTACACCGGCGAGTGTCTCCATTTGCAGATCCCGGTCCGGCGCGTCTCCACCATTAATGTGATAATTTTCCCACTTCTCCTTGTATGCAGCGGCATCGATCCAGGCTTGCCGGTAACCCGCCACGTTACCCATACGCGTGGATGGCAGACTACCTTTCCCTCCGTACACCCGCTTGGGGTTCTCACCACAAGCCATTTTCAGACCGTATGGCGCGCCGGGAAATTTCATATCCTGGACACTACGACCGGGTACGTTTTTCAGAGTGATACCGCGGCCCCCGAACAGGTTGGCGGAGCCCGGTAAAATTTGCAGGGTCGTCACCCCGCCCGCCAAAGCCAGAGCAAATTGAGCGTCCTGTGTCCACACCGAATGTTCCGCCCATACCTGGGCGGTATTCGGGGACGTCATTTCGTTTCCATCCTGAGAGGATTCAATGGAGGGAGCCGGGTAGTCCCCCAGATGGGAGTGAACGTCGATAATACCGGGCGTCACCCACTTACCTGCACCTTCTACCACCAGGCCCTTCTTTGGCGCTTTAAGGTTATCGCCAATCGCTGCGATCTTGCCTTCCTTCAGGAGCAGATCGGTATTGAGCAGTTTTTCGCCGGTGCCGGTCAAAACCGTCGCCCCGCGAATCAGCACCGGCGTGGCCTCGTCCGGCTGATAAGTGCTGGGGAAATCCCCCAGGCGAGCAAAATCCGGACCGTCTGAATGTGTCTCTTTGTCCTCGCCACCACAGGCAGTAAGCACAACACTGGCCATAAGCGCCCCCCACATCACCAGCGGGCGATGCCATCGCCTTTGCGGACTTTTTACTACTTTCCAAGATAAGCGCATGCCCTTTCCTACCCCCTGATTTGTTATTAGGAAACTATTGTCGAATTTTTTACGGGACTACCGGATTCAACACCAATGTGACGCCAGCAGCAACTTCCGATTTCGCCACGGCAATCGCTGTCCGTTTACTAGACAATTTCAATAAGCCGTGTTGCAATCGAGAAACGTTCCCAGGTTCCTGGAAGGACAAATGGAAACCAGAGTAAACACGGCGAGCAGCGGCCCCGCGAACGCAGAACCGCCGCCAGCAGAACATGATTCACAGGAGGTTTACGAAGCCTTACGGAAAAGTGAGGAGCGCTACCGCGAACTGGTCGAACATGCCAATTCGATCATTCTCCGCTGGGACCGCAACGGAGTCGTTACTTTTTTCAACGAGTACGCGCAGCGTTTTTTCGGGTATAGGGAAGCGGAAATAATCGGCAGGCATGTGGTGGGCACTATTGTGCCCGAAAACGAGAGTACCGGCCGCGACCTGCGCCCACTGATGGACCATATCTGCAACCACCCCGAAGAACACCGCTATAACGTCAATGAAAATGTCACCAAAAATGGAACCCGGGTATGGGTGGCCTGGACCAACAAATTACTGACGAATGACGACGGTGAAGCAATCGGCGTACTGAGTATCGGTACCGACATCACCAAGCAGCGACTGCTGGAGGAAGAACTGCGGCAGGCGCAAAAGATGCAGGCGATCGGCGAACTGGCCGGCGGTATCGCTCACGATTTCAATAATATGGTGCACGGTATTGCCGGTTTCGCCGAGGTTATCAAGCAGACAACCTATGATGCGAAAATATCAGAATATGCAACGCAGATTCTGACGACCGCCCACCACGCCGCGGAACTGACCAAACAGCTTCTTACTTTCGCCCGCAAGGGCTCCTATCAGCTACACGACTGCAATACACACGACATCGTGCGCGACGTCTGCGCAATGCTCGAACGCACTATCGACCGTCGCATTGTAGTGCGCCAGAATTTGCGGGCCGAATTGCCAAACGTCAAGGGCGACCCCTCCCAGTTGAAAAGCGCTCTGCTGAATCTTGGCATCAATGCCAAAGATGCCATGCCAACCGGCGGCCATCTGGTATTCAGCACCAGTAACGTTGAAGTTACCGAGCCTCTCGCCATATCCGATTTCCAGCTGGAGCCAGGTGAATACTTGCGCATCAATGTCTGTGACAGTGGCACCGGCATGACGGAAGAGATCCGACAACGGATATTCGAGCCCTTCTTTACCACCAAGGCATGTGGCCGCGGCGCAGGGCTCGGGCTGGCAGCAGTATATGGCACAACGCACCTGCATAAAGGTGCGATTCAGTGCCGTTCCGAGGTGGGCAAAGGCAGTAATTTTGACTTGTACCTGCCAGTCATTAGCAACGGTGGCAAACAGCAGCGCTACCCGAAAGCCATGCACTGCACTCGGGCAATTCGCATGATGCTGGTGGACGACGAAGCGATCGTTCGCAGTTATTCCAAAGCACTATTCGAGATGCACGGCCATCGCGTCGACACCTTTGCCACAGCCATAGAGGCGATTGAACACTACGAGAAGCATTATCAGGAAATCGATCTGGTGCTCCTCGACATGATTATGCCGCAAATGGATGGGCAGCAATTGTTTGCGCAATTGAAGCGAATCAACCCTGCCATCAAGGCCATGCTATCAACCGGTTACAGTGTCGAATCCAAAGTGCAGGAAATTCTTGCCGATGGCATTCTCGACTGTATAAAGAAGCCGTTTACCTACGACCAGCTGGAGCAGAAAATCTCTCTGCTGTTCGCGCCACTAGGAGGCCAGCCACCAGAGGGGAAATAAACCATGCTAAATACCGGCCCGGTCAATAGTGCAATATCTTGATGATCGGCTCACCATTATCACACTCGCCAACCACTTCAGGCTTCGATATCAGTGATCCCGCCTGACGGGGAATTCGCGAGGGGTATGGGGCGAGACAGGCATAGTGGAAGTTGACCGACCAATTGCAGTAAATGATCCCGTCATCCTCGTCATAGAAACGTTCCTGACAAAAGCTCAGGTACGGGCTCTGCCCTCCCCCCGGTTGCCCGGTCATTTCGCCGCCCTCCGAGTCACTCTGAGCCGAAGCCGGACTGGTTGCCAGACACGCCAGTATCAACCAGCCGAATACCCACTGATCGCAGCGATTCATAAGGAACCCTCGCAAACTGTATTCCGGCGACGCACCACCAGGGCGACACCGGGGAGCCCCACCGGAACGTGAACCTCTCCATTGAGCTTAGCAGCTCTGGCGCAAATCTCTTCACAAAGACACCGGGGTATCGACCTGCCAGTCTACCCCCCAGCTGCTATGATACGCCGCCACGTGAACACCCTCTGAGGCCCTGATGTCTACCTCCTGCCCCTGCGGTACCGGCAAACCCATGGATCAATGCTGCGGGCTCTACCTGTCTGGCAAGGCCTACCCGAATAACGCAGAGCTGCTAATGCGCAGCCGCTACAGTGCCTACGCCACCGGAAACCTTCCCTACCTGATCAAAAGCTGGCACCCGGATACCTGTCCAGATCTCAACAGCGACGACCTCCGCACCCTCTGGCTGCGCCTCGAAGTTCTTCAGAGCAAAAAGGGTCTAAAGAAATCGATCGTAGAATTCAAAGCATGGTTCGCAGCAGAGGAATCCGAGCGGGTGCTGCACGAGATATCGCTGTTCAAGCTGTATAAAAAACGCTGGGTGTATGTCGGGCCGCTGGAGCAGTGGCCATCGTCACACATGTGAAAGCAGAACGCGGGGAAAGCCAGGTACGGCTATGCGCAGGCGCGCTGGCCGCGAGAGCCCTGCCACTCCCGCGCCTCTTTACGTGCCTTCTGTTTTTGACTGAAACGCTCGGCGGATTTGGCGCGCACATGCGGCCCACCCTTACCAAGCAGTGGATTCTGCGCAACCCGATTGCGGGGGCTGCGCATGACCTTCATTGATTTCGGGGTGCTTTTCCCCGATGTTTTTTTCTTCATTCGTTTCTCCAGAGTAAAAACTGCTACCCCTTGATACAGATCACCTGCTTCAGGGTATGCACCACATCCACCAGATCACGCTGATTTTCCATCACCTGATCAATGTCTTTATAGGCTGCGGGGATCTCATCGATCACCCCCTTGTCTTTTCGACACTGCACACCGCGAGTCTGGGCCTCCAGATCATCGCGGGTGAAGCGCTTGCGTGCAGCGGTACGGCTCATACGGCGACCCGCCCCATGGGCGCAGGAGCAGAAAGATTCTGTATTTCCAAGCCCACGCACAATGTAAGAGTGTGCGCCCATGGAACCGGGGATAATTCCCAGCTGATCTTTCTGCGCGCTGATCGCACCCTTGCGAGTCACAAAAACATCGCGCCCGAAATGCTGCTCGCGTACCACATAGTTGTGGTGGCAATTTATCGCCTCGCGCTCCAGCGTAAACGGCGGTAACTGCTGTTGCAGCACGCCGACCACCAGCTTCATCATCTCCTGCCGATTTACCCGGGCGTACTCCTGAGCCCAGTGCACCGCGGCGATGTAATCGTCAAAGTGACCGTTGCCCTCTTGGAAGTAAGCCAGATCACGGTCGGGCAGATTGTGCATATGCCCTTCCATGTCCTTCTTCGCCAGCTGGATAAAGTGCTGGCCGATGGCATTGCCAATTCCACGACTACCGGAGTGCAGCATTACCCACACACGGTTGTTCTGATCGAGACAGATCTCGATAAAGTGATTTCCGCTCCCCAGAGTGCCCAGCTGGGTTACCCAGGTTTCTTGCGGGTTTCGCAACCGCTTTAACAGCTGTGGATGTTTGACAAATAGCTGTTCGGCACCGCTGGCCAGGTTCTTCGCCGCTGCCTCGCGGGCACTGATCCGCTTGTGGCGACCAAAGCCGACCGGCACGCGTCGCTCGATGGCATCCCGCAGTGACTTCAGGTTGTCGGGCAGCTGATTGGCATGCAATGAGGTGCACACCGCATTCATCCCGCAGCCAATGTCCACACCAACTGCGGCGGGAATAATCGCGCCCACAGTAGGGATCACCGATCCAACTGTTGCACCAATGCCCATATGCACATCCGGCATAGCTGCCACATGGGAATGAATGATGGGCAACTGGGCAATATTTTTAAGTTGTTGCAATGCGGCATTTTCTACGTCTTGCGTATAAATTTTTACCGGCACGGTGCCGGCAGGTGCATTGCCATTGAGTACCATTTTTACAGGCATAACTTGTCCCTGGATTTCTCCACGTATGTATTCAGATGCCTTTCAGAACTCGCCGGACGTAAAAATAAAAAAGCCCCGGCAACTGCCAGGGCTTCAGAGAGGTCTGGCTTGAAAGGCGATATCACCTTTCAAGCGCGAGCACATGAAAGGCCGTTCAATTTGAACTACTGGGTTTACTCCGCAACTGCATTTCATGTCTCCTGTTGGTATGTGCTTAAATCAAGCAATAAAGATTGCGCGCAAGCATATTGGCTTCAGCCCCAGTGTCAATACTTTTCCGGAAATTTTCTCGATCCTGTTCGGTTCTCTGCGTGTTTCCCGCTAAGACACACTTTATACTTCCATTCCGTTTCCAGCCGAGCAGCGCCTCGCAAATGACACCAGAGTTACTCTTCGAAGACGACCATCTCATCGCCGCCTACAAACCGGAGGGCTGGTTGGTGCACCGCTCGGATATCGACAAGCATGAAGACCGCATCCTGCTACAGTACCTGCGGGATCTGGTCGGTATGCACCTATACCCGGTGCACCGGCTGGACAAACCAACGTCCGGTGTGATCGTGTTTGGCAAAAGCGGAGAGGCAGCCGCCAAACTGCAGGGGCAGCTGGACAGTGACTCCTCGATGAAACAGTACCTCGCCATCTGTCGCGGCTATTGCCCGGAAAGTGGTGTCATCGACCACCCACTGCCGCCGGTGGCGGACTTCAAGCACCAGCGCAAACGGCCAAAAAGCGATCTACCCCGCCAGGATGCGATTACCCATTTCCGGCGTCTCGGCACTGTGGAACTCCCCTACTCCGTCGACCGCTACCCCAGCAGCCGTTATTCCCTGGTGGAAGTGGAACTGAAGACCGGCCGCCGCCACCAGATTCGTCGTCACTTCAAGCACCTATCGCACCCGCTGATCGGCTGCCCGAAATACGGAAAATCCACCCACAACCGCTTCTTCGCAGAAGAGCTGCAATGTGCAAGACTCTTGCTGCATGCCTATCGGCTGTCCATACAGCACCCTGAATCCGGTGAACGCCTCGAGATTGTGGCACCACCCAGAGGCTGTCTTATGACATTGATTGAGCGATTTGGCTGGCAGCTGCCCTGAGGGCGGCCCGTTAATAAAGATAGATCCTACCTACACCGTGGAGCCCCCCGAATGTCCCTGATGTCCATTCATCGCACGCCCGCCTTCCGCCGCCGCGCATGCTCACACCTGTGCCGGTTTATTGCGGGGTTGGCCCTGGCCAGCAGCGCTTCTGCTATGGCATCCAATGAGCTGACCGCCCCACTCCCAAAACTGCTTCCCTGGAAGGGTACATCGGAAAAACTCGTCCAGCAGACAGGCGACTGGGTGACCCCGGCGGAAGCCAGCGACTTCAAAACCACGCCCGATTACGAAGCAACCCGAGTCTTTGCCAATCGGTTGGCTGCGGCCAGTGACGATATTCAGGTAAGCGATATCGGTGCCGCCAACAGCGGCCGCAAAATCCAGCTGATTACCGTGACGGAAGGTGGCAGCGACGCGATAGCCAACGGCAAGCCTACCCTGCTGGCCCAGGCGGGTATCCACTCCGGCGAGATTGACGGCAAAGACGCGAGCTTTATGCTGCTGCGCGACTATATCGGCGGTGACAAGGAATTGAAGGCGCTCATCAGCAAGGTCAACCTGCTGATCATCCCGATTCTGAATGTCGACGGACACGAGCGCGCCGGCCCGCACACCCGGATGAACCAGCGCGGGCCACACAACGCGGGCTGGCGCACCAACCGCAACAACCTCAACCTGAACCGCGACTACGCCAAACTGGACACACCAGAACTGCGCGCGGTGATGGACGTGATCAACCAGTACAAGCCAGAACTCTACCTGGACATCCACGTCACCGATGGTGAGGACTACCAGTACGACATCACCTACGGCTACAACGGCTCCTTCGCCAGTGATTCACCAAAGATCGCGCGCTGGCTTGAGCAGACCTTCCAGCAAGACGTGGACACGGCCTTGGCAAAAGCCGGACATATTCCCGGCCCGCTGGTATTCGGCGTCAACAGCAACGAATTCTCCGATGGCATCAGCCACTGGACCGCCAGTCCCCGCTACTCTAACGGACTCGGCGATCTGCGCCACACGCCCACGGTTCTGGTGGAAAACCACTCACTGAAGCCGTATCGCCAGCGTGTGCTGGGCACCTATGAACTGATCAAGGCGAGCCTAGCCTCACTCGCGGAGCACAGCAATGCACTGCGCGCTGCCATCACGGAAGATCAGCAGCAGCGCCCGCAGACCCAGGTGCTTGCCTGGAGCGCCAACAAGACACCAGACCTCAGCGTCTATGCTGAAAAGCCCTTCAAAGGCATGGCCTACGAGAAAAAACAGAACCCCATCAGCGGCAAAGAAAATGTGGTCTGGCTCGGCAAAGCCAGAGATTATCGGGGGTTACCGGTATTCAGAGACGACGTTAAAGCCGTAGAGGTGCGCGTACCGGAAGCCTTTTACATCCCCCGCCATGAAAAGCTCGTCGTCGAGCGCCTGAAAGCGCACGGCATCGAAATGTCCGATGCTAAGGGCGGACCACTCCCGCTTACCCAGTTCACTGTTGAAGCCCACGAGTTTGGCAAGGCGCCGTTTGAAGGCCACTTCCGTGTCGATGCAAAGTTCTCGCGAGAACGCATTCAACGGCCGGTTGATGATTACCTTGAGGTATCCACCAACCAGCCATTGGGAAAGCTTGCCACTGCGCTCCTGGACCCTCGCGGCCCTGACTCCTTTTTCCAATGGGGATTCTTCAACCAGATTTTCCAGCGTACCGAGTACGCGGAACCCTACGCACTCATCCCCTTGGCAGAAAAAATGCTGGCGCAGGATGCCGATCTGAGAAGCGCCTTTGAGAAGCGGCTACAGGACAAAACCTTCGCCGAGAGTCCCTCCGCCAGGCTTGCTTTTTTCTATCAGCGCAGCCCTTACTACGACCAAGAATATCTGAAGTACCCGGTTTTACTGAAATACTGAAAGGGTCTGCACCATGAAAAAAGCACCTAAATTAATAATTCGCAGGCTGGAGCTAGCGCCCTAGCCATTGCTGAAACAGACCTTTCAAGCCAGGTGCGGGGTGTGCTAACAGAACAAAACTGAAATTATCTGTTGCACTGGTGCCTTCGATCGCACGCGTGAGCGCTGCTGCGGTTTCTTGTAGATCGCCACCCGACGTCAATATATCGCTCAGCTCACCGGGGCTGAGCATATCGCTCACACCGTCTGAACAAAGCATTAGCCCACCCCTGGAGCCCGGTCGATAGTAGGATTCGCCCGGATTCAGATGCGGTAGCTCCACCAGGCCCAGGGCCTGATTGATCAGATTTTTTTTCGGGTGATTCTGGGCCTCCTCTTCACTCAGAACCCCACGCTCAATCAGATCTTCCACGAAGGAATGATCCCGGGTCAATTGTCGCAGTCGCCCCTTCTCATCCCAGGCGTAAACACGGCTATCGCCACTCCAAATCAGCCGGAATCCACGCCGGCATCGCTGTACCGCAACGAGCGTGGTACCCATACCCGACTGATCGGGGTTATCGCGAGCAGCGGCTTTAATTGCCACGTGGGCACGCTGCACCGCCTGGCGCAGGTCATCCCCCGCGATCATGTCCTGCACCACCGTATCCACCGCCAACTGGCTCGCCACTTCACCCGCGGCGTGTCCACCCATGCCATCCGCAACGAGCCACAAACCGCGCTCATCGTCATTGAACACCGCATCTTCATTGTGCTCACGTACGTGCCCTACCCGGGATACGGCAATGCTCTCAATTCGCCCCTGCATCAACCTGGTTTCCACGCTTTAACTATTGACATCCAGCTTTTGCAGCCAACCCTGCTGTTCAAACAGCGCGCGATCCAACGCTTCGGATTCTTCGTCCATGACCTGGCGAATTTCCCGTCCGGTTTCCGGATCCCGCGCGGTGATGGTCACTATCCCCTCCAGGTCATAGCACATCTCAATTTCCACCGGGTATTTCTTGCGCGGATTTTCGATAGGGCCAAACGCAAAGTACCCCAGACTCTTTTCTTCCGCGGACTCACCCTCACCGCGTTTCTGCACAGCCTCGATGATCATGCGGGTCTGGTCGTCACGGCTGGTATAAAAGGTGGTGACTGCACTGGCGGGAACCGCAGAGTTCTGTTCGATCAATACTTTTACCATCGGCTCGCCATCACGCCCGAGCGTCCGAATTCCCAGATCATAGGAGCAGATGGACTGTAGCGCTTTTCCGCTTGAATGGCCGAAGGTCTGCTGGGCCAGAATGGCCGTGCCGTAGGCGACCGCCTGATGGGGTTGCTTGCACACCAGCTGGTCGCGTGCCTTGCCACTCGCTCGCGCGACCTTATCCAACACTAGAGGTAGCAGTGATGATCCGCCGGTAAGAAGCACGGTATCGATAAAGCTCCAATCCATACCCGAAGCCTGTAACGCCCTGTTACACACCGCCAGAGTGTCATCAACAAAATCGTCGATGAGCTGGTTGAAGCGATCTTTGGTAAGAATAAATTCCAGCGTACGACCTCCGAGAACCAGTGTTTTGTTGACACGGCCTTTACCCGGTTTGGCCAGGGTGTGTTTTGCCTCATTGGCAAAACGGCGTAGGGTTTGCAGCGACGCGGGATCGTCCGGTTTGAACCCGTGCTGACGTTCAAACTCTTCGACAATAAACCGTACGATGCGCTCGTCAATGTGCTTTCCACCAAGACGATTGCTACCCTGAGTCGACAGCGCGTAAAGCCCGTCCTCGGAAGACTGCAATACCGTGGCATCAAAAGTGCCACCACCCAGATCGTACACGAACAGGGTCTGCTCTCCGCCGACCTGATGCACTCCGTAAAAAGTGGCCGCCGCCACAGGCTCTTCAATCAACTTTACTTGGGAAATGCCTGCCATCTGCGCTGCGAGCTTGGTCGCCCGACGCTGTGCATCGTTGAAATTGGCAGGCACGGCAATCAGTACACCACCGATATCTTCATGAGCAAACGCATCGACATCCTTGAGGACTTTCTTCAACACAAGCGCCGAGAGTGCCTGTGGATACCACTCCCGTTTATCGCTATCAGTAAATACTGGCCGATTCGCCTCCATATCCAGTTTGAAAAACCGCGCGTGAGGTAACCCCGGTTCATCTTCCAGAATTTCTTCCACCGGCGTGCCTACCAGACACCCCTCCTCCCCAAGATGTACCACACTGGGTGTGCGGAATTCATTGGCATCATGAAAATCAGGAAACAGGGTCGGCTGGCCACGGTCGTTGACGAAGGCCGCTACCGTGAATGTGGTTCCGAGGTCTATCCCCAAATGCAACAATGTATTTCTCCAAAAAGTCTTTCCGCTTTGCGGCTATTTCCATACACTCACAGCGCATGTTTTTCGTATAAAAATTCAGCTAATTACTGCAAAGTGAAGTCCAATTGTGTCATCACTCCGCGCGTGCGCACTGGAACACCATCTTCAATCAGTGGCTTATATTTCCATTTGGATACCGCTTTTTTTGCTTCACGGTCAAACACACGTAAGGGGCGCGAATCCACGACCTGGACGTTTTCCACCGCACCCACCTCATTGATATCAAACGCGACAATCACAAACCCTTCAATGCCATCCCGCGCCGCCTGTATCGGATAGCGAGGCGCGATTCGAACAAGGGGTTGCAGCTTATCCATTTTTTCCTGCTCTTCTTTACGTGCCAGCTCTTCGAGGCGCTTTTTCTCCGCCGCTTCCGCATCCCGTTTGCGCTTGGCGGCCGCTACGGCTGCCTTTCTTTCCGCATCAATACGAGCGATCTCGTCGCCCATGGCCTCTGGAGCCTCGCGCCACTGTTTCTCGCCCAATTTCCAGCCCGCCAGGGCGGCGGCAAAGTCGCCCCGTTGCTCGGCCAGTACTGCCTGATTCTTCGCCTCCAGTGCTGCGGATACCTGAGCAGGTGCACTCAAACTGTACTCATCCTGTACACGCTCCCAATCGTTTCGGGCTTCATCGAAGGCCGCTTGTGCCATAAGGAGCCCGGCTGCCGCATCGAAATCCTCCAATAAGGCAGAAAAACCGGAACGCACTTTCTCAAAGACCGGTTGCGCCTGATCAAAGGCCTCATCGCGCAACAACGTCTCAGCCATCGACAAACCTCCTTCCAGCTCCGTCAGGCGGTGGCCTGAGAAAATGCCCTGCTCTGTAGCCTGCTGCCAATTTTCCAATGCTCTCAACTCCGGGCTGTCGTTGCGTTTTGCATCCCGCAGATCACTGTCGAGTTCCCGTCGGGAAGAATCCAGACGTTGTTTCAGCACCTTGATTTCCCCCTGAATACGGGCGAGGCCGGCCTTGCGTATGGCGATCTCTTCCTTGCTCATGGGCAGCAGGCTTTTCAGGCTGTCTAACCCGATATGTCCACTGGAAGCCAGACCACCGACGCCCAACAGCGCCACCAGTAGGCCGGCAGCGATACCGATTGCTTTCCAGGGCAGATTCAACCTGGTCCGGCCTTTGCTTTTTTCCAACGCCTGCGCAAACGCGGCCATATCATCAAAGCGCCGTTCGGGCAGTGTATCCAGTGCCTTTTCAATATCGTCGGTAAAACGCTTGCTCAAATCTTTACGAAGATCGCGTAGCGGCCGGAATCGGCCCGCAGGGACTTCACCAGCGAGCAGTTCATACAACAACACCCCCAGCGCATATTGATCGGCGCGCCCGTCAATGGCGTTACTGCCCTTCAACTGCTCCGGTGCCATGTAATAGGCAGTCCCCATGGCCGCACCGGTCTGGGTGCGCTGGCTCGCAGATTGAATGCGGGCAATACCGAAGTCCATAATCTTGTAGTCACCGTCTTCGGTGACCCAGATATTCTCAGGCTTGATATCCCGGTGAACAGTAAACTGGTGCGCGTGAACGAGTGCCTGCGCGAGTGTGACCGCCAACCCGCGGGCTTCCTCCTCGGTGAACGGCTGACGAGTGAGACTCCGCACCTCCATCAGCTGTCGTAGGTCCTGCCCCTCCAACAGCTCCATTGTCAGAAAAAAGAGATCCCCATCCTGCTGGACGTCGAATACATTGACGATATTCGGATGGCTCAGCTTGGACGAGATGCGCGCTTCATCCAGAAAGCGCTCGCGGGCCCGCTCATTGCGAACCAATCCGGGTAATAACACTTTGAGCGCGATCTCATCCTGCCGGGTCGTATCGTACGCACGATACACCGCGCCCATGCCACCCGAGCCTATCTGCTCACGAATCTCGTAGCGGTTGGCAAGAAGCTGACCGGATTGAAGCCGAATTTGCACATTGTTCGCCGCATCAAACTGCGTGCCCGACTGCGGCAGGTCCGCCATTTTGGTCTGCGAAAGAGCGGCATTCACATGCCCGCTCTCGCTGTCCTGAGCGGTTAATTGCCCACGAGCAAGCTGCAATTGATCCAGTTGCCGCTGATACTTATTGCGCAAAACATCCGTCGGCGCCTTGGCTTGAGCCTGCTGCAATTGCACGATTTTCTGTGCGATCGCCTCCCGTATCTGATCTGCGCTGGCACTTTCATCAAGCCCCACAAGTTCAGCAACTGCGCTTTGATTCATTGTGTCGTTTTCCAATATTTTAAATTACGTTTCTGCAACCGCTGCCCTGCAAGGTGCGCGTCGAGCGGCGGGCAACCTGTGAAGCATCGTCAATTCACCGCCAGCATAGTGGGCGTTAACCCTTCGAACTAAAGATCGGTCTTCGCAGTCGATCGCGTTGTAGTAAATAGATTCTGAGGGCAACAGGTAGCGCTCACCGCCGAATTGCTCATCGTTGGTCTGATATTTGAATCCGTTTTGTACAACGTGCATCAGGCGCACGTTTCGCAGGTTGGGCGCCGGAGGAAATCGCAGCGCGCTACCATAGAGACCAACGCGAATTAAATTTTCCTGTTGCGGCGATTTCTGCTCGGAAAAAGTACCGGGTTGAGTGACAGGATTTTTGTTCGGTGCGGCAGGTTTTGGCTGGGGAGCCTGCAATGGCTCTAAAGAGTCGGGCCCGAAAGGGCTATTCGCCGGAGCTGGTTCCATCGCTCCCTGCGATGCTTCTAATTGCGGAACACGAGGCTGGCGTTTCGGCTTTGGCGTTTGCTCGCGAACCAGCGCCTTATGCGCCTGGAATTCACGCCAGCTGGTGCGCAAATACTTCGCAAATTCACGGTCACGGGCGGTAACAAATCCCTCAAAGGCGCCGCGCTGCTTCTGTTTCCAGCGATTGAATTCGCTGTCGCCCCAGACCAAATTGCCCGAAATACACAAAGTCAGTGCCAAAAGACACGATACGACCTGTTTCATGTGATGGGATGCGTGCTGTTTTCGTTGTTGTTACAGATGGCCAAATCGGTGCATTACACACAATCACCCAGCTCTTTATTGAACGTGTTCAATAATGCGACAAGGGTACCATTTAATGCGTGAATTGCGCAGCATAAAATGCGACGATCAGACACGAGTACGAGAAAATCACATCCAATCGATGCAGATGCTGTCATCCAGTGTGGATTTCCCGACACCAATATCCGCGACTGAACTTGCAGTAAATAAAAAACGACAAAAACAATTTCATGCGCAGTACGAATTCCTGGCCAGCGTTAATACTCTCTGAAGCATGGATCGGCAAGCTCGACCGCCTCGCCAACTCGCGCTTCGGCCAGCCTGGCCTTGCGGAAGAAGCCTGCACCTATGTCATCGATCGCCTGAGTGAGAATGACTGGTCGCGCTGCAAAACCTACTCGGGACAATCCAGGCCAGAAACCTTCGCCCAGGCACTCGCCACAAACCTGCTGAAAGAATTCCGCGTAGCCAAAGCCCAGCAGGAGCTTGAGAAAGAACTTTCTCGCTGAAAGGCGCCACCGTAAAATGTGAAAAAAATCACACAACTACAACAACATTGGTTGTACCTGCCAGGAACCTCAAATATGCCCAGCAAGGAATTCAGCTCCACTCGCAACGAACTTGAACAGCAGCTTGCCCAGGCACGCGCCGAAGCGGAAAAAGCCCGTCAGGCTGCGCAGGACGCCGAACTAGATAAACAGAAGGCGGAAGGCGAAGCCTCCCTAGCCAAAGATCAGGCGACACAGAGTCAGGAAGCGTTGAATGTGGCCCAGCAGCAGGCCCAGGCAGCGACCGACTCAATGAGCCAGGCCGCCAGCGGTGCGCAGCAATCGAGCTCCTCCGCCAGCGATGCACAACAGCAGGCCAACCAGGCCGCGCAGGCCGCCGCCGAAGCGCAGCGCGAAGCCGCCGAGGCCCGCCAGGCATCGGACAGTGCCGACTCGGAAGCACAGGCCGCCCGCTCTGCCAGTTCCGATGCTGCCGCAAATCAAAGTGAAGCGGCACAGATGGCCAGTACCGCCGGCTCCGCAGCGAACAGCGCAGAACAACAGGCCAGCGCCGCCGGGGCTTCCGCCAGCGATGCACAGACCCAGGCCTCCCAGGCAAACGCCGCAGCGACCGATGCCCAGAACCAGGCCTCCCAGGCGGGGCAATCCGCCGCAGACGCGCAAAACCAGGCTGCCGCGGCGAATAGCTCCGCCCAGGACGCGCAGGCGCAGGCCACAGACGCCGGCACCGCGGCCGGCGAGGCACACACCCAGGCCGGAGATGCTGGCCAGTCCGCCGACACCGCGAGAACCGGTGCCGATCAGGCCACAACCGCCGCAACCGATGCCCAGACTCAGGCCGACAGCGCCACGAACGCCGCCAACCGATCAACTCAGGAAGCCGAGCGCGCGGCGGAAGCATCGGAAACCGCCAGTACCCTGCGCGACCAGGCACAGAGCGCCGCTGACGTGGCCCAGGAGAGCGAAACCCGCGCGGCGGACGCCGCAGTGAGCAGTGAAGAACAGCAGCTGGCCGCGCAAAAAGCGGCGGAACTGGCCCAGCAGCAGGCCCAGGCGATTGCCGAAGAGGCGGAGAGTGCAAAAGAAGCCCGCACAACCGCCGATAGCGAAGCGGAAGAAGCCGACGAGGCCCAGCAGACCGCCAGCGCGGCCGCCGAACAGGCGGAGTCTGCGGCACAACAAGCCGACAGCGACGCCAGCCAGGCCGCTGGTGCCGCAAGCCAGGCGCAGTCTTCCGCCTCACAGGCACAGTCGGAAGCCTCACAGGCATCTGCTGCCGCATCCGAAGCCCAGTCCGAGGCGAGCCAGGCGGCGTCCGCTTCGTCCGCCGCCGCCAGTGCCGCCTATCAGGCGCACAGCAGTGCGGAACAGACCGACGAGGCACTGCGCCGTGCACAGGACTACCTGGCCCGCGCCGAACAACAACTGCAACAGGCAGAGGCGGCGCGACAGGAAGCCGAGTCCCTGCGCGACGACGCCCGCTCGACCTCTGAACAACTGGCAAACCTGCTGTCGGATATGGAGCAGCAGGCCATCGCCGCGGTGGATAAAACCGAAGGCGAAGCACTGGATGCAAAGAATGCGGCCACCGACGCGTGGAAACACAATGAGAAAGCCATGGACGCAATGATCGACGCGCAAAAGCATATGGACACCGCCGAGCGCTATGCCGGCGAGGCGCAAAACGGCGCGCAACAGATCGTGGGATTTGTGGACACCGCGCGGGACACCCTGAGCACTGCCAACGACGCCGCCGGCGATGCCCGCGAAGCGGCATCCGATGCGCGCTCGGCAGCCAACAGCATTTAATGCGGTCAACGAACTAGGACACTGTCATGGATTCCACAACCAAAGACCGCAGCGAACTGGAAGCCGCACTGGCGCGGGCTCGCGCGGAAGCCGAACAGGCCCGCCAGGCTGCCCAGCAGGCACAGGCCGACAAACAGGCCGCGGAAATCGAAGCAGGTGTTGCCCAGCAGCAGGCACAGAGCAGCGCCAACACCGCCCAGCAACAGTCACAGCAATCCCAGCAGGCAACCAGCGAAGCACAGCGACACGCGGCCAGAGCCGGAAGCGCCTCGGATACCGCAGAGCGGGAAGCACAAGATGCCGGCCGTGCCTCCCGCCAGGCAGAAAACGCATCGCAAGAGGCAAGCCGCGCTGCCACGGCCGCCAATGCCGCTGCCAGCCAGGCGCAACAATCCAGTAGTGCGGCGCAAAGCGCGGCCAGCAACGCACAGGCCCAGGCCGGCAACTCCGCCAGTGCCGCCAGCAGCGCTCAGGGCAGTGCCCAGACCGCCGGTAGTGCGGCAAGCGATGCGCAGTCCCAAAGCAGCAGTGCCAATGCCTCCGCGCAGGAAGCCCAGTCCGCCGCATCCGCGGCCGGCAGCGCCAGTGAGCAGGCGCGCGACCACGCCGGCAACGCTGGCCAGGCTGCCGATGCTGCACGCTCGCAGGCCAACGGCGCGTCCCAGGCCGCCGGTACCGCCGGGGACCAAGCCGGCGATGCCGGGACCGCTGCCGCCAGCGCGCAAACCGGTGCAGATACCGCGACCGATTCCGCCGGACGCGCACAGCAGCAGGCCGAGAACGCCGGTGATGCCACCAGTGCCGCGGAAGATAACGCAAACACCGCAAATTCCTCGGCGGAATCCGCTGACACGCAAAAGTCTTCCGCGGAGCGTGCTGCCGACGCTGCCCGTATTCAACAGCAGAGCACAGAAGATCTCGCCACCGAGGCCGCGCGTCTGCGTGCAGAAACCGAACAACAGGCCAACCTTGCACAACAGGCCAGCGAACAGGCACAGCAACAGGCGGAAACCGCCGAGAGCAACAGCCAGTCCGCGGAAGACGCCAACGCCAAGGCCAACGCGGCTTCCTCGCACGCGGGCAGCGCGGCGAACGAAGCCGCGTCTGCAACCGCCCAAGCCACCGCTGCGGTGGGGCGCGCCCAGAGCGAAGTCTCTTCCGCACAGACCGCGTCCGCCAATGCGCAAACCGCTATGCAGTCTGCCGAGCGTTTCGACGATGCCGCGCAGCGGGCGCACGCCATAGCAGACGTCCACGCCAGTGAAGTCGACAAATTACTCGCGCAGATCCAGCGGCTGTCCCAGGATACCCAACAGACACGGGACGACACCGACGGCCTCAAGTCCGACATCCAGGATCTGCTGAGTTACGCCGAGGACGCCGCGCAGGAAAGTCGCAGCCGCTTCAACGAGCTGCTCAAAGAAGCCATGGATGCTAAGAATCGCGCACTGGATGCAAAGCTGGATGCGTTCAACGCCCAGGTCACCGCCGAGGCCAACCGCGACAAAGCTCAGGAGCACGCCGACGCGGCCAAGGTTTCCGCGGAACAGACCGCTCAGCATCACGGCGATGCCAGCAATGGACTGGGCCAGTGCCAGCGGATGACATCCAGCTGCACCGCGGAAAAAAGTGATGCCCAATCCAGTCGCGACGAGGCCGAAGACTGGGCGCGGGTAGCGGAACAGCGCAAGCGCGAGAAACTGGATAAAGCGAACAGCACACCCAATGGTTGGGCGAATATCTGATATGCCAAGAACAGCAACCGCAAAACCATTCCTGATAAGCCTGACCGTCGCCAACTCACCCTCTACCCGGAGCGTGTCAACGGCCAACGACTGCCCCTCCAGGTCCCTGCGGCCGCCGAATACCGCTGGCAGATAAAAACCGGGAACCCCGGCTATCTGCATCTGCTGGGCGTGTATCAAAATGGTGAGGTGGATATATTGCGACAGGACCTGACCATGCGCCGGGCAAACGCCATCACCATCCCGGAAAGCGGCGGTGTGTGGGAGGCGGGGCTGATTGCACCGGACACCCCCACAACGGATTCCTACATTGCACTGGTCACCGATGTGCCACTGACCGAGACGGCGCTGGGGCAGCTGTTAAATGGATCAAGCGTCCACCAGCATTTCGAGTTGGGCCCGACAATCACTGACGATCTTGCTTACGCTGCCCTGCAGTTTCTGCGCGGGTAGCTGTTGCCGTTGCCACTGATTGATCAGCGTATCGATATTCGCCAGGCGCTGACGGGACTGATGGGATTGCTTTTCGCTGGTCTGGCGCTCGCGCTGTTGCCAGTCTTGCAAGGTGCGGTCCAGCACCAGTTGCCATTGTTTTTTGACGCGCTCGAGAGAATCGCCGATGCGCGATTGCTTCTCACGGGTCAGTTCCCCCAATAGCCGGCGGCTGCTGCCGAGAACTTCCTCGCGCACGCGGCTTAACTCTTTCTCAAGGCGCTCCTCATCCTCCCGCTTCCAGCCGTAATAGGTGAAAACAAAAGCACCGACAAACACAAAGAAAATAATGACGCCGATCAGTGGGTTATCCCGCAGATTGATACCCATCATCGCCAACAGCGACACACTCATCAGAATGACGAAGGCCGCGCGGCGCGCTTCCCCCAAACGCTGGAAAAAGCCGCGCTTGGGCATCTCGCCCTGATAGCGCATCTCCAGATTCACCGAGCTGGCGAGATCATCAATCAGGCCATCGCGATTGAGCGGATCGAACTCCAGCACCGGCTCCACGCCGGTCTTGCTTTTGAATTCATTGGACAGGGAGCGCTTGAGGGAATCCAGTTCGCTATTGAGCATTTCCGCATCGCGTTTAACCCCGTTTTTCAAGGCGTCGCGCAGAAAACGGGTAAGGGATTCCTGATACTTGTTGCTGAGAGATAGCTTGATCGATTTGTACCCCTTCTCCATCGCCAGATCGTCGATGTGCATGGAGTCGATAAACTGCTTCAACTGCTGACCGGCGTTGCCGGTGCCAGTGTCGTTGCGACGGGCCTTTTCCTGCAGGGATTTATTGATGTCACTCACCCCATCCCCGAGGTGGTTGCGCAGCTGACTGGCGAAACCCATGTCATTGCCCAATGCAGCGCTGGTCTGGGTTTTGCGCGCTTCGCGCTTTTTGCGGCTCTCCAGCTGACGCAGCTCCTGAGACAGCCGCTCGTTGACCGCCTCGACCGCAGTCTCCGCCTTGCGACCGAGCAGTAGCAGTTGCAAGGTCTGGCGCAGCGCATTTTCCGGGCTGGTAAGGAACCCGGGCAGTTCGGCCTCAACATGGGTGGTAATCAGCTTGGGTGGCAGGTTGATCTTGGGCCGTGCCACCTGCTGCCACCAGCCGTTCTCCGGAATACTCACCTCTTCCGCAAGCTCATCCACGGGCAGCAACGGCCAGAAGCCTTCCATCTCCGCCATCAGATCATTGATCACACCGCGCTCGATTTCCGACAAAGCGTAGTGCGGATGCCCTGCCACCATCAGAATATTGGTCTCGCGCAGAATGCGTGTCAGTAATGCGGGCGACTCCTGCACAAATTTTGTGCTGTCCGGCAACAGCAGGTTGAGGTTCTTCAGGTCGTTTACCCGCTCCGTCACCAGTGTAAGTTCCTGGCCACTGCTGTCCGTCATGCCGGACGGATCGCCCACCACCTGTACCAGCTCCTCCCAGGTATCGAACTCCTGACGCGAGCCACTGCTGTTTTCAACCGCGTAGCCCTTGTCCTTCAGCTGCACTTCCAACAGGCCGATCTGCCCGGAAATCTGCAGTGAGAAAACCGCAAACTGGTGGCCGTACAGCCACTTCAGCACCCGCTCCCGACTGGGCTTGTCCAGGCACAGCAGCGTGACGGAAAACGGCCGACGATCCAGAGATTGAATCAGGCTACCGAAGTGCTCGGCCAGCGGCATTTCCGCCTGGCCCTGTTCCAGGGTGGCGGCAAGATTGCGGGCATCGGATACGGTCTGGCGGAAGTGGTTTTCGATTTGCTGGGTGCGGGCCATTGCTACGTCTCGAACTTATTGTGGCCGTCGATGAAGCGGCACGATTTATTCACGAAGAATCATATATGGAGAAGGACCAGTAGCCATTTTAAACAGAACTCGATGAAATTTGTGATTCCTCGCACAGAAATAGCCCCTTGGAGCCATGCCCTGTGGTAGACCCGACAGCCACCGGGAATCCATCGCGGTAAATACGGTCAGTCATCTATCAGTGCTATGATCATCGGCGCTGCTGTCCAGGTCGTTTTATAAACAGAACAAATTAACAGCGGCGCGATCGTGCAGAGAGACAGAACCACGGCTCACCCAGCCGAACATTCGCAATACCTCAAGGAGTACGAAGACTTATGCTGAATGCCACCCGCCAACCGTGGATCCGACTGCCCCTGTTGCCCCGACTTCTTATACCCCTAGTCATGGCCACGCTCGGCCTGATCTGGCCGCCGGCTTCCCTGGCCGCAGAAAGCGCCCCTGCGGTAAAACCCCAGGATGCCCGCTTGAGCGATATGGACTACCCCTACCCGGTCGAGACCTTTGCGTTCCGCGACCAGCAGCAGCCACTGGAAATGGTCTATATGGACGTACCGCCGGCAGCGGACGCCAATGGCAAAACCGTTGTGTTACTGCACGGCAAGAATTTCTCCGGCGCCTACTGGCAGAGCACCATCGATGCCCTCAGCAGACAGGGCTATCGGGTTATCGCGCCGGATCAGATTGGCTTTGGCAAATCCAGTAAGCCGGAGGGCTTCCAGTTCACCTTTCAGGCGCTGGCGGACAGCACCAAAGCACTGTTGGACAAGCTCGACGTTTCCCGCGCCACCGTCGCCGGCCATTCCATGGGCGGGATGCTCGCTACCCGCTTTGCCCTGATGTACCCGGAAACCGTCGAAAAGCTGGTGCTGATCAACCCCATCGGCCTGGAAGACTGGAAGCGGTTCACCCCCTATCAGCCCGTCGAGCAGGCCATTGCCCAGGAAAAACAGCAGACCCCGGAGAAGGTAAAAAGCTACATGACCGCCGCCTACTTTGACGGTAAATGGAAAGCGGCCTACGACCCGCTCCTGGCCATTCAGGCCGGCTGGACCATCGGCCCGGACGCAGACAAGATTGCGGAAATTGATGCACGCACTTCCGATATGGTGTTCACCCAGCCGGTGCTGTACGAATTTGGCGACCTGAAGGCCCCCACCCTGCTGATTATCGGCACCCGCGATCGCACCGCCATTGGCCGCAATCGCGCGCCGGAGTCCATCCGCGCCGATCTCGGCCGTTACGACAGACTCGGTAAAGTAACCGCAGAAGCCATCCCCAATGCGCAATTGGTGGAGCTGGACGGCATCGGTCACGTACCGCAGTTTGAAGACTTTGACCGCTATATGGCGGCACTGACCGAATTTCTGAAAGCCCCCGGCAAGCAGTAAGCGCGGTTTAAAAGTCCGGGCGGTAAAACCCGGTGTGCCCGGACTTTAAACAATAAAAGGAAGCGATCGAATACTAGGGCGATCGCGTTCCGCAAAATTCCTGCTCGCACCGGTTTTCGTAACAGTTCACCAGGGCGTCCCGTGTACAGAGAAAACTCTCGGCCGCGGCGCTCTGCTTACACTCTGCATCCGGGCTCCAGCGAATCTCCGCTTTGTAGCTGCTCCCGCAGAACTCGGCCGCCTGATTGCGCAAATTGGTTTCCGCCAGGTCGATCGCCATGGATCGCTGATAGTAGCTGCTGGAACTTCCGCTGAACGGATAATCGCGCCCCGCACCCACATAGGCATTTTCACTATTTGCTTCGGCACCCATGGGCTCTGCTTCCTTGGCAGCGGCGACGGGTGCAGGGCTCGCCGTGTCGGGCCTATACTGCACTTTGTTTCCCGCTTCCGAATCCGATTCCGCAGGTTTTCGCTCCGCGTTCGGTTTACCAAACGCCGGACGGGGCGCAGTTTGTGCACGGTCGACCATGGCACTGACCTGGCGAGACTGCTGTAACACCTGCGCGTTGCGGTTGCTGATGGCACTGAATGTCGACTGCCAGGTAGCCTGACTAAAGGCTTCCGCGCGCTGCTTCGAAGCCGCCGCCCGCGCTTCTGCCTTTTCAATATTCGCCAGGTCGCGGTAGGCACTTTCGATTCCCTCCGCAGCCTCATCGATCCATTTCACCGCCTGCGGCACCACCTCTTGCGGCGGTATCATCTTGCGGCGAAGGGAACCGCTGGACTGGGCCCACAGCGCGCTTTCACGCTGCTGCAACTGCGCAAATTGAGACTGGTAAGTATTCAGGTCGTACCGCGCCAGTGCATCGCTCCGGCATTCCACATATTCCCGATTCAGGCGGATACGCTGTTCCACATACATCGGTGCCAATCGCTTATAGCGTTGCCGGGACGACTGGAAATCTTTCGGACAACCCTGGGACACGGCAAAAGCATCGAACAGGAGCGGTTCGACCTCTTCGCGCCAGAAGCGGCGATAGCGCGCATCTCCCTCACGGGCATCCGCCAGGGCGGCCCTGTTTTTCAGGTAATAATCGGTAAATGCCTGCTGTTGCTCCCGGGCACGCTCCCCTACTTCCACGGTCAACTTCGCCGTACCGGCAGAGCGCGTGCGCGCCGCAGCCGGCGTGTTCAGAAAGTACAAGCCACCCAACGAGCGGTCTTCCATCCGGCGTTTTACATTGGATGTGAGAAAGTTCAGGTCTCGCATTTCAAGTTCTTCGATCTCGCGCTGGGCGAAGCAGGCATAGCAGTATTGCCAGTCCGTAACCATGGCACCCTTATAAGAATCTGCGGGCGTTTGTGCGGGCAGCCCAAGGTCTTTCTGCTCAGTGATATAGGCGCCCTGCTGGATAAGTGTCTCTGCGCTTACATATTTCAGAGGGATTACCACATACCGGTACAACGGAATCGCCTGCGGTCCCTTTTTCATTTCCAGCCATGCCACAATCATCGGTGTTTTTGCGGACACCAGTTCATCAGTGCTGCGCAAGCGCTTCACATTGGTAAACTCGGTTGTCGCATAGGTGGCCACCAGCACCGACCTGTCCGTACGGAACTCGGCGTCAGAATCCTTGTGCCAGTCTGCCGCCCATTGATCGATACGCGGCTTCTCACTGTGGTATGTCTCAGAAACCACCTGACGCGCCGGCGTACTACACCCGGCCACAAGGACTGTCACGATATTGAGAATCAGAACGCCGAGGCAGGCATGCCGGCGAGAAAGGCGAGCAGAGGTATTTGACGAAGGCATTTACTGTGTCTTTGAGTCCGTTAGGTTTGGTTCAAAGACTACATCAGGGTTGATAGACGACACAATTTTCGGCGGCTGACACCGGTAGTGGATTTGCTGAGCTACCAGTTCAACTTGATCTGAAGGGGTGCGGTATCATCGGTCAGGCCGCACATCTCTTCATAGGGCGTCTGCTGCTCCAGCCACACATCGTCCAGGCTTTTCCAGGCAAAGTGGTCCCGAATCTCTTCGAGGCAGTGAAACTTTTGTGGTGCGTTGTGGCGATCGGTAAGAAGGTGGGAACCAGATTCATCTACCGTCTTTACGATGTAAAATTGTCCTTCCAGCGAGAGTATCTGTAGGTCCATATTGCCTCCTACCGCGCTCAGCCAAAATACACGGAGCGCACCTTCAGCTTAAGGTGCCTTGGCCGCAAACGGAAATTTACCGGGCACCAAGCCACTTTCATACCGATACGGAACGGCCGGCAAACACCGCCGCAGCGGCCCGTTTGCCGCCCGCTTCCACCCGCGCTGCCCCCACCAGCTCATTCCAGCGCGCCTTCAATACCCGGTAGTAACTGGCGGCGCGGATATCACCAAAGGCCCGGAGCGACCAGGCATCTTTCACCTGAACCAGCGCGGTATGCCCTCTCGCCATCACCCCCCAATCCATGGCAAAGGCCCGCGGCGCGGCAGAGTCGGCCTGAAACGCTTTCAGCGCCCTGTGCACCACGCGCATATCGATGGAAGGCCCCGGTGGACCGGCGTACTGGCCGCCCCCCACAATGACTCCGTCCACCACATACAGGCGGAATTCACACAGCCACTCCACCACCTCGGAGGCGTACACATCCAGCGCAGGCGGCGCATAGTGCAGTGCATTGTTGTCGCAATCCGGGGAATAGACGTTGCCCGGCACCAGCCCCCAGGCCATCGATTTGGCAAACGCCATTTCCCCACGCTGAACGCGGTTGAGCAGATTTCCTGCGGTAGTTGGCCATACGGCCCGGCGGAGATAGGGTCTTAGGGAGGCGGGATAGGGATCAAGAGATGGCGGCGCCGCACCAAGGGTTTTCAACGCATCCTTGACCGCACCAACACAGCCTACGACCAGCTGCGCGTACTTAAGGGAGAGCTTGCCACTGCAAATGTCGAACGGCTCGAACACCTGGGTAGGTATCCGGTTGGCAGTGCAGTATTCCATGATGAGCTTGGACTCTACATCGAAACAACCGTCCAGGCCCTTTTCGACGAAAACGGCCATCTGCAATCCTGTGATTCTTTTTATCGAAGAACAAGTGTAGGCAGAGATTTGGTGTTGTGGGGAATGCGAAGGGACCGTAGGTGAATTCCCGCGCCAGCCACCTATCAACCAAAGACAAGGTGCGGCTCTAGTGAGATCCGAGGTGCCCTTCAAACCTATAAAGTAAGTTATAAAACCCACTTTGCAGGTTTGGGTCACACCGGCAGCGCGCCAGTAATCGAAATGGGCAAGCCCCCTGGAGAGATTGATACTTAAGTTGCGACGGGTAACAGTGCAACAATGCTACACGTTTTAAGTCAGCAAGACCCGAAATAGCCCATGACCTACGTACCCTCCAAAAGCCCGATTCTGAAACTCTGGAACACCCTGGGCGGCAATAGCCTTGGCCGCTGGCCGGTATCTGTCAACGTAGTTGTCGCGTTTAAGGTATCAGCTCTTTAACAATTTACCGCCTTGTCCGGGTTCAGCATT
>NZ_CP155838.1:2896407-2897614 GCF_045348205.1 Microbulbifer sp. ARAS458-1
TCTTTACGTTCAGGTGAATAGTGGGGCATGGTTGTCCTCTGAAAAGTTCAGGCGACAACTACCCTGACACATAGGGTGGCTGGTGAGCAAAATTGTCTGTTTCAATGCCCCCTACTTCAGCTCGATCAAACCGCGATTCACGCAGATACAGCCGGGCCTGGTTGAGGTGAAACTGAAGAAGCGCCGCGCAGTAGAAAACCACATTAAAACCGTGCACGCCATCGCCATGTGTAACGCTGCGGAACTGGCCGGAGGCGTATGCCTGGACGTATCCCTGAATGGCAACTTCCGCTGGATTCCGGTGGGCATGACCGTGCAATACCTGAAGATGGCCAAAACCGACCTGCGCGCCGTGAGTAGGGTCGACGACTTTCATTGGGATTCAGCACAGGATGTGGTGATGCCGGTGAGCGTATTTGATACAAACGGTGAGGAGGTCTTCCACGCGGATATCACAATGCGGATTTCTCCCAAAAAGAAATAAGTTTCGCCGGCAAAAAAATCACTTTCAACTGGCCCAGCAGGTACCTCTGGCCTCTTTCTGGACTCATCCCCCAACCAGGCCATGAATTCCACCGCTCGCAGCTTGGTACCAACGTGCAAAATACATGAGAAGTAATCACGTGCTCTCTATGGCAAAGTGACGCTTCACATGCACAGGTCGTGCACATTCTATGCACTCATGGAGAAGTAACCTTATGGCTAGTATCGATTTCAACCTTAACAATGCATCACGGCTTGGTGGGATGGCTCCACCCGCGCTGGCAGGCGACAACAACCCTGACACATAGGAGCAGGAATTTCCGCCAACCTTGCTCAGCGCTTTTCCACCAGAATGGCTACTGTGACAGAAATGGGTTGGACTACGAAAGAGATGAATCAACTCTCAGTATAGTGGGGTGGTATTCAGATTCAGGACACGCCGATGAAGAATTAACACGAATAATATCCGCCACTCTTACCAAATACTATTAAGTCGAGGTCTGCCCCAAAATCTAACGTGCCCCCCAATCCTAACCCTTCTCTGAGAACCAGCACGCCAACTATCAATTCCCGACTCCTGCTTAAGCTCTTTGCCACCCGTGCAACATGTACATACCGCCCCACACAAAATCAAACGGCCGAGCTACGTAAGCGATCAGTCTTCCCCGCCCTCGACGCGAGTATTGCTTTCAGGTAGCCCAGCAGCCCTGATCTTCCACGGTAG
>NZ_CP155838.1:2897714-2916304 GCF_045348205.1 Microbulbifer sp. ARAS458-1
GATCTCCTGATCGTTAAAAATCAGAAGCGTACCGGGCAGGGTTGCCGAGTTTTAGATGGGGTTTATTGAGCGCTTACCGAGCTACGGTGCCGCACTACCAGCCATACTGATAACTACTCGCACTCCAAGCCGCAGACGCCATGCCTTCGTTAAATATTGCCCCAAGTCCCATTGCGGACATTCCAGTAGATCAAGGTGAAATTCTTACCAATCAAATTGTCGCGAAAATTCATTAAAACAGTGACACACACGTCAAAACCATAATATTCCTCACATTTAACGCATTAAAGAATTTATTTTCTACTTAATTAAATGTTTTGCGAATATTGTTTCCCTCAGGTGATCTCTGATGACAAGCTGAGGAAATGGAGTAAAAAGCGATTCCTTTGCCCAACTACAGATACCTGTGACCGCACCCGTTTCGTCGCTAATTCAAATGAAAGACAACACCAATCGAGACCTGAGCAATGGACATAGAAGTCGAAGAGAAAAAAACAACCGAGTTAAAACGTAAGTGCGGCCGATATCTCACGCATTTAATTGCAGAGACCTCCCCCTATTTATCACTCGAAAATGTAGTTACTGACGGAGAGCAGGTGTTTGCCACATGCAGGAGAGAGCAGTACCGATATGGAGAGTCTGGCACATACAGTATTTCCGAAGTCACTAGAGTTATGGCGCTTCAAGGTGCACTAGCAGCCGCATTGAAAAACCCCGCAATCCGAAAGCACTACTACCTTGCCTCGAAAGGAAACTTCAGCTGGAGCAACACAAGCAACCTACTCCCTCACAGCGATGAGTTCCTACTAATATCTCGTGCCGTCGACGAAATATCAAGAAGTGGAACAGTGAACGTCGAAGTAGAGCTGATGACATGTCATGGACAGCTATATACAAGACTTAAATGTCGATACTACGTGCTAGATGAAGACAATTTCTTTAAGGCATATGGAAAATTACAATCGCACCGTACAAACATAAAAAATCCATATCAAGACCCTCGGCGACTGGAAAATATAGCCCCATTAAAAGACCAAAGCGGGTTTGAAGCAACTCTAGGTGAATACAAAGAATATGAAGTGACAGGTCACTTCGACACGCGCCCACTAATCCCCATCTCCATACTTGGTTCCAATCTTATCGGCCTCCTAGAGGAGTATGAGGATTTACAAGGGATTCAAGCAAAAGACCTGAAGTTTTGGTGCACACGTACGTGCGAGATATCAGAAAAACCCACATTAACCTGCAGGAGAACAAATAAAACTGATTTCGATCTGGCGGTATTAGATAAGGAGCGGAAACCATTTCTAAAAGCAAAATTATCATTGCAATCCAACTAACTCAGGATACCACAATGTCAACTGAACTAGATCTATCCCAAAAACATAAAGAGGACACAGCTTTCGATTCAGGCTGGTCTTTTTTGAGCTCACTAATCCCAAACTTACACGAGCGCATCGAAAAAACCATACCTTCAAATCCCGACCTGGAAAAATTGTCTATCGAATTTGTATACGGGAACCTACACTCTCGCCCTTATCTGAGTACCCGCGATCGTGAAATAATCGCCATTTCCATTACAACCGCGCTAGGTGCAGAACACGCGCTACGCGCACACATAGAACTTGGATATCGATGCGGATTAACACGCGAGGATATTCTTGAAATAATTTTACATTCCGCAGCTTATTCAGGATTCCCCCGGGCACTTTCCGCATCGAAAAATGCAATTGAGATTCTTGAAGAAATCAATGAAACGTGAGAATCAGACTTAAAGGCTAATGCACACCCATCTCACCCCAACCGCCGCCAGTGACGGGCCTATTAAGAAATTATCACTGAGCGGCGGAAACCATCAGATAGTTAAACACCAGAACTCATGTGGCCCACATAAAGGTAGTGTTCAGAATTCTGTGTCATTTCTTTACCATTAGTAAAAAAGAGAGGTAAGTAGACCAAGGGGCTCTCACCCTCAGGCTCTCGCAGAACGGTGCGTGAACCTCTCAGATCACTGTAGTGGCACACTGAATTTAGGGTATAACAGGGCTTAGTCAGTTGCTTTCCCCACCCTTGCGCTGACTAGCGATTGCTTTGAGCTCTTTCACACGTTCAAGAATCGACTGCTGTTTTTGGGCCGGGCTGCTGTCGCTTTTCATAATAGCCTCTACGGACTTTACGACTTCCCGCTCTTTTTGATACGAACGATGGGCCAGATCTTTTGGGAGGGGGACATTGGGGCGGCCATCCTCATCCGGATAAGTGAGCTTTTCCATCTTGCCGTCTAGGCTCAACACAATGTGATCCACCGCCACTTTATAGACTTCCGCACCGCCGGGCAATTGGTCCCCCACATAATAGCGCTGCGCTGGCTTTCCCTTTTCTGCAATCAGTGCGCTACCCTGCGCACCAGAGCTATTGCCCAAGACACCGGAAAGCACCAATTGCAATTGGGTAACTGGAATATTTTCCAGATTTACCACCCGCTGATTCTGAGCCTCCGCCTGCGCGCGGCCAAAAAAAGGCGTATCGGGAAGCCCAGCGCTTGCAGCGCTACCCGGGATGGCCGCCCGCTGCACCAGCAGCACATCACCACCACTCGAAGTGAAAACTGAGGCGCCGTAAGCCAAAAAATTGATCGCCAACCACCCAGCCACAACGCCGGTGGAAGCCACCAAGTGGAGAGGTAATAGCTTGCGCGGTTTGGTCTCGGCATTTCTGACGGCCGCCCGCAGAATGGACGCTATGACCCGCTTCACTGCAGTCATTGGTAAACTCGGATTTCAACCACGATCCAGATTAGAAGTGTAATCGACTTCTAACGTCCCATTGGAAATTCGATTGCCCAATTTAGACCAACCCCAATAATGGCGGAAAGTTCGACCAAATTGAGCGCCACTTAGAAATAAATTAACCAATACTTAGTGCAGTGCAATCCGTTCGCGCACTGGATCTAGCCGATTTACTGTCTGCGCAATGCCGACAAAAAAATGACCGGCTCTGCCGGCAACCAACTCCCCCGCCCAGCACCCCAAACCTAAAGCAACCCTAACAGTAAATATTTTCCACGCCGCGCCATTTCTTTAGAAAAATTTCCTATTTTTTGAGAAAAATTTGGCATTAAAGCTAAATTTAGAAAAGAGGCTGGCAGAAATGACTCTACTGTCCTCGACACATAAATTGCCAAACATTCAATCTCAAGGAGCGATCATGAAACCTCTTCCGTGGTTAAAGTTAACGCTAAGTGTGGCGTTAACTGTCCCGCTTTCGATACCAGCGATAGCGCAACCCGCAATAGACCCAGAATTATTTAGATGCACTCCCGACGATCCGTCGGGATCAGCAATATTTAACATTTTTGATTCGGGCCTTATGGAAAGCGATCCGGGTGATCAAATCCAGCCGGATTTGGATGTACTCATCCCCGTTGAAGACCCCGTTGAGGACTTTGAACTCGCGGCGCACGTTTTCATACCTGAGGGGCCGGAACCCGCAGGCGGCTACCCTCTAATCGTAATGCCCGGCGGCTGGGGACAGGACAAAAACCAATATGACACCTGGGCACAGAGGCTCAAAGAAAGGGGCTATCTTGTCATCGCTTACGCAAACCGGGGCTTTAAGAGCAGCGGTGGTGAGGCCGACGTTGCCGGGGCTGCCACTCGAATGGATATTTCCCGCGTGATCGACTGGGTCGAAGCTAATTTCCCAGTCAGCAAAGTGGGGATTGCCGGTACATCCTATGGCGGCGGTCTATCCTTGCTGGGATCTATAGAAGACCCGCGGATTGAAGCGGCGGCTTCGATGTCGGGTTGGGCGGACCTACGCTACGACCTGTACCCCAATGACACGGTAAACTGTGTCTGGGGCCAATTGCTGCTATTGTCTGAGCGTAGAATACCGGAAGTCCAGGAATTGTGGGACAACATCCGCAACCATGAAAACCTTGACGAAGTGGACGCATTTTTAGAATTGCGCTCCCCCATTAACAGGATCGATGAGCTCAATGCGCGGAAGGTCCCCACGCTCTTTGCGCACGGCTATGGCGACTATCTATTTAAGCCCAATCGAGTGGCTGAACTGTTCTCGAAATTCCAAGGGCCCAAGAAGCTGCTATTACAGCCCGGCACGCACGGAGCCATGGAAGCTGCCCCCGGGATCGGCCCAAACGCTGAATATATCTGGGAAAACGCCTTCCGCTGGTTTGATCACCACTTGCTGGGCATGGATAACGGCGTAGACCGTGAGAAAGAGATCGTTATTGAAAGAAGATGGGAAGACAGCCGCCCCCGCGAGGGCTACGATAAGCTCCCCAACCGAAATAAGAAGTTTTACTTGCATCCCAGACAAGAAGATGGAAAAGGGTCACTGTCTCCTACTCGCTATCTGGGCGCTCCCGACATCAACACTTTTGGCAGTGGCGCCAATACCATTGCCGAAACCGGCGGTGTGCCAATCATCTCAGAAGTCCTCGAGATGTACGGCATTCGGAGCATCACATCACTGCCGCTAGATGAAATGAGTACTATACGCGGGATTCAATATGAAACGACGCCTATGGACTCGCTGTTACGCATCCGCGGCAACCCCAATCTCAAGCTGTTTGTCACGCCTAGGGCGCGAAATATTCAGCTCCATGCATATCTGTTCCACGTAGACCCAGAGCAGGAGGGGAGAGGGTTTCTGATTTCTCACGTGCCCGTTTCGCTCCACAACGTCACTCCACACGTGAGACAAAAGATTGAAGTGGACTTCTTTACTACCAGTTACAATGTGCCGGAAGGACATACAGTACGGCTGGCCATTGATACTCAGGGTCTCCACTACGAGCGCATAAACCCTTTAACCGACGGGATTTTCTTTGTGGATATTCCCTATCGCAATACAAGACAATCCGTGCTTAAAATCCCATTTGTACGACTTGGTGATTTTGTACCTGTCTTCGACACAAATAACTTTTTGCCTTTCTTCCCTTCTCGTAATCGTTAAGGTGTGAATCAGGCCCGCGGAACTTGAAACCAGGTTTCCGCGGGCCTTTTTTCTTAGCGATAGCACCTTCATCCGGCAACCATACCCGATTTTTTTCAAGCGCCTTAATCCCCAACCCCAACCCTGCTCAGGCACAGGGGTATGTGATTCAGTTATGGCCTCCGCATTGCACCGGCAAATTAAGGTGTAGGCCAGTTTGCTGTTAGAATCCGGCGAATTTTCAGGCCCCATCAAACTTTCGGCAAAATCCTCTGTGTTTTTATAGCGTGCATCTACGAAAGGTTTTAGCCGCCGCATCAGGTCTAGAGGGGCTATGGGCTGCCAACATCTGGCTCATCTCCTAAAACTCTGCTCCAACTCCAAAACTCTGAAACACAAAGCAAATAAGAAGTTAAGCGCTGGCAATCTATTGACAAGCACAACTTTGAGGCCCAGCATTAGCTCCGCACTTGGCCAAACTGGCCAAAGCAGTAGGCACTCCAATCTTAATAGCAATAAATAGGAGCATCGCCATGATTGTTTCAGCGATCAAACCCCTGCGCGGTATCTGTACCGCTCTCTTCGTCTCAGCTTTTTTTAATACTTCCGCATTCGCAGACCCCATAGATTACGTAGCCCTGGGTGACTCTTACGCCTCGGGCGTTGGTGAACTGGGCCTATCCTACAATCAATCTTGCCCACAGACCGACAAAGGCTACCCCACGCTTCTTGCTGGCGAGTTGGGCGCAGCCGGTTTGGAAATTAACTTTGGTTTTCAAGCCTGTGGCGGCGCCAGGACGCTAGTTAGCGGCGCTTTCGATACCGGCATTGGTGTCCCCAGCGTGTATGAGGGCCAGCTCCAGGCACTCAGTGCAGATACGGATTTGGTCACACTCACTATTGGCGGAAATGATGTTGGGTTTATCTGGCTGGTTCTCGATTGCCTCATCAGTTACGGCCAGTCGGCCTGCGCCAATGAACTCAATACATCACAGGGCAAAATTGCCAACGATTTGCCCGCTATGCTCGACACTTTGTTTTCGGCGATTAGTGAGAGCGCACCCAATGCGGCAGTGATTGTGACCGGTTATGCGCGCCCTTTTAAAGCCAATGGCAGCTATTGGTGCTGGAACGCCAACCTGTTGTCGAGAACAAACCAAAAAGGATTGAACTCCGTCGTTGACAATTTGAACTATCGAATCGCAACGGCAGCTTATGCCAAAGGCTTTCAGTTTGTAGATCCAAGCCCTTATTTCTCCGGACATGACATTTGCTCAAGCAGCTCTTACCTCAGTCATACCCGCAACTACTGGCCGCAAATTGGCAATATTGCTCACCCCACGGCCGACGGCTACGAATTTGGCTATATGCCCGGTATTCGTGCTCTTCTGGGACTGTAATTGCCTGTTGAGACTGAGATTGAAAAGTGTGCACCCAGCGCGCACCTATTTCAATTTCACACTCAATATCTTTGCCAGCACCTCTCGTGCTGGCAAACCCTGGCCGCGCCAAACGACCTCCAAATTCTTAGCACATAATACCAGTCTTTCTTGCTCCCTTACTGGCGGAAATAGCGGAGCGCCGGTGCTTTTCTGAGCCCAGCGCCTTTAACCGCGCGTTTAATAAATGGACGGGGTTGGCCCCCGGGGCTTATCGGGAAAAATTTCGCGGTGAAGGATCTTCTGATCAAACTCCCCACAATTAAAAATCAAAAAAATCCCCGAATATGCGGGAATTCTTTTAGAGACTGAGTTTAAGATCTGCTTGTCGGGGTGTAGTGGTCACTACCCTAAAGTGCTCTACCCCACCCGCTGGGTTACTCACCTCAGCAAGGCTGATCTTTATCCCTGGATTTAATATGGACTTAAATTTGAGACACAAAAAAGCCCGCTCAAGTGGCGGGCTTCTAAGCCGTTGATTTACAACGGTTATATGGTCGGAGTGGCCGGATTTGAACCGACGACCACCACACCCCCAGTGTGGTGCGCTACCAGGCTGCGCTACACTCCGATAAGAGTAAATCAAGCGGGGTAAAAGTTACGTAAGTGCTTGATTTATAAGGGGCATCGCTTGGCGATGAGGCGCAAATCATACCGAAGTACGGTGGGAATGCAAGCCCGTTTTGCGCCTTTTTGACTCAGGTTAGATCAGGCTTCCGCTTCCAGCAGTTCCAGCACACCTTCCAGTTCAGCGATCATCTGTGGGATCACCTGGTTCAGCTGTACGGTCTGCACTTTTTCGGAGCTGCCGCTTTCCATCTGCAGGCGTGCGCCGCCAATGGTGTAGCCCTCTTCGTACAGGAGCGCGCGGATCTGGCGGATGAGGATGACATCCTGGTGTTGGTAGTAACGGCGGTTGCCGCGACGTTTGACCGGGCTGAGCTGCGGGAATTCCTGTTCCCAGTAGCGCAGTACGTGAGGTTTGACAGCACACAGCTCGCTGACCTCACCGATGGTGAAATAGCGTTTCCCCGGGATTACAGGGAGTTCGCTGTTATGACTCGCTTCCAGCATCTTCTTCTACTCGTGCCTTGAGTTTTTGCCCCGGCTTGAAGGTGACTACCCTTCTCGCGGAAATGGGGATTTCTTCGCCAGTCTTGGGGTTCCGTCCCGGGCGCTGGCTTTTGTCACGCAGATCGAAATTGCCAAACCCCGACAGTTTGACCTGCTCGTTATTTTCAAGGGCGTTGCGGATTTCCTCGAAGAAATATTCGACGATTTCTTTGGCTTCGCGCTTGTTGAAACCCAGCTCTTCGTACAACTTCTCGGCGAGCCCGGCTTTGGTCAGTGCCTCTGTCATTGGTTCCTGCCCAACAGATTCAGAGGCGTCGACTCCCGGTTGTTCAGCCTGGTACCGCGTTGGCTTGGAACCCGGAGGCAGACGCTCTCGGGATACGCGCGTCAGTCTGCGTATCCCGGAGCGATTTCCGAATCAGCGCAGGCTGGCGTTGTATTTTTGTTCTAGTTCAGAAACAACCGCTTGCACGGCGGCATTGATTTCTTCGTCGTTAAGGGTGCGCGAGGGATGCTGAAAGGTCAAGCCCATGGCGACACTTTTTCTATTAAAATCAATGCCTTTGCCCTGATAGACGTCAAAAATATTGAAGTCAGTCAAAAATTCACCAGCGGCAGTGACCGCCGATTCAGCCAGCTGGCCGACCGGAGTGTCCACGTCTGCCAGTATGGCCAGATCGCGGCGCACCTCGGGGAATTTGGACAGTGGAGTAAAGGCAGGAATGACCGCCTGCCCCAGCCCGTCCAGGCTCAGCTCAAACAGGAAGGCACCTTTTGGCAGGTCGTAGGCTTTTTGCAGTTCCGGGTGCAGTGCGCCCAGTACGCCAACGGGCTTGCCGTTGCGCTGCAGCTCGGCGCACTGGCCGGGGTGCAGAGCGGAGTGCCTGGCGGGAACGAAGGTGAATTCGCCCTCTGCCTCGAAGTGGCTCAGCAGCGCTTCCACATCCGCTTTGATGTCATAGAAGTCCACCAGGTCTTTGGAGCCGGTCCAGCCTTCCGGCTGACGGGTACCGTAGATCAGACCGGCGAGCATACGCTCCTGTTGCAGTGCCTCACCCTCTTTGCCGGGCACGAAACGCAGGCCGGTTTCAAACAGGCGCAGGCGGTCCTGCTGGCGGTTGAGGTTGTACTGCAGGGCTTTGACCAGGCCCGGCATCAGCGTGGTGCGCATGACGGAGAGATCTGCGCTGATGGGGTTCTGCAGGGCTACAGGCTCTACTTCCGGGTCGAATTTGGCGGAGGCATCGCGGTCGATAAAGCTGAAGGTGATGGCCTCTTGATAGCCGCGGGACAGCAGGGTCTGCTCCAGACGGGACTGGGCCACACTGGCTTCGGCGCGCGGCACAATATCCAGAGACGCTTTCAAGGCGACACTGGGAATACGGTTGTAGCCGTATACGCGTGCCAGTTCTTCCAGCAGATCGGATTCGATGGCGATATCGAAACGGAAGCTGGGCACCAGGAAGGTCCAGCCTTCGGCGTCTTCGGCGATCTTTTCCAGGCCCAGGCGGGTGATGATCTCGACGATCTCGGCATCGCTCATTTCGATACCGAGACCACCGCTTACACGCTGGCGGCGCAGGGTGATATTGCGCTCCGCCGGCATGGCTTCGGTCACTTCACGCAGGTGTACCGGGCCCGGCTCACCGCCGACGATTTCCAGCAGGAGCTGGGTGGCGCGCTCAATGGCTTTTTCCTGCAGGCGGTAATCCACGCCGCGCTCGAAGCGGTGGGAGGAATCTGTGTGCAGGCCGTAGGAACGGGCTTTACCGGCAATGGCCAGCGGGCTGAAATAGGCGCTTTCCAGGAAGATGTCGTTGGTGGCCTTGGTGACGGAGGAATCCAGTCCACCCATGATGCCGGCAATGGCCAGTGGGCCTTTCTCGTCGGCAATCAGCAGGGTGTCGGCTTTCAGTTCCACTTCCTGCTCGTCCAGCAGGGTGAGCTTTTCGCCCTGCTCCGCCATACGCACCTTGATGCCGCCGCTCAGTTTGGCGAGGTCGAAGGCATGCATGGGCTGGCCCAGTTCCAGCAGAACATAGTTGGTGACATCCACCACCGGATCAATGCTGCGCACACCACTGCGACGCAGGCGCTCCTGCATCCACAGCGGGGTTTCTGCGTCGATATTGATGTTGCGGATCACACGGCCGACGTAGCGCGGACAGGCGTCTTCGGCGAGCAGGGATACCTGCAGGCTGTCGTCGATGACCGGGGCAACCGCCTCGATGGCCGGCGGGGTGACTTCACAACGGTTCAGTACACCCACTTCACGGGCGATACCGGCCACGCCGAGGCAGTCGGAACGGTTCGGGGTCAGGTCGACCTCGATGGTGCTGTCGTCCAGCTGCAGGTATTCGCGCAGGTCGGTGCCGGTAACGGCGTCTTCTGGCAGCTCCCAGATACCGTCGTTGTCGTCACCCAGTTCCAGTTCGGTCTGGGCACACAGCATGCCGAAGCTCTCGACGCCGCGCAGTTTGGCTTTTTTGATTTTGAAATCGCCGGGCAGCTTGGCGCCCACTAAAGCGAAAGGAATCTTGATGCCGGTGCGCGCATTGGGTGCGCCGCAGACCACCTGCATCTCCCCTTCCGGGTGGCCTTTTACTTTACAGACGCGCAGTTTGTCGGCGTCCGGATGCTGTTCACAGGCGACGATTTCACCCACGACCACACCGGAAAATGCGCCGGCTACTGGCTCTACGGCGTCCACTTCCAGGCCCGCCATGGTGATCTGGTCGGCCAGCTGCTGTGCTGTCAGGTCCGGGTTTACCCACTCCCGTAACCAGGCGTTGCTGAATTTCATATCTGATCTCTAGCTATTTGTTTCTTGCGCGCTTTGCGCGGTTCACCCACACAGTGGGCTCCCAATAAATTGGATTCGATTTAGAACTGCTTGAGGAAACGCAGGTCGTTGTCGAAGAACAGGCGCAGGTCGTTTACGCCGTAACGCAGCATGGCCATGCGCTCGACGCCGAGGCCGAAGGCAAAGCCGGAGTATTTTTCGCTGTCGATATCGCAGGAGGCGAAGACGTTGGGGTGCACCATGCCGCAGCCGAGAATTTCCAGCCAGCCAGTGCCGGAACACACGCGGCAGCCCTCACCGCCACAGTTGGTGCACTGGATATCCGCTTCCGCAGACGGCTCGGTGAACGGGAAATAGGAAGGGCGGAAACGCACCGGTACGTCCGCTTCAAAGAAGGCCTTGAGGAACTGGTCGATACAGCCTTTCAGGTGCGCGAAGCTCACGCCTTCGTCGATCACCAGGCCTTCCACCTGGTGGAACATGGGCGAGTGGGTAACGTCGGAATCGCAACGGTACACGCGGCCCGGGCAGATAATGCGCAAGGGCGGATTGGTTTTTTCCATGGTGCGGATCTGCACGGAGGACGTGTGCGTGCGCAGTACCGTGGACGGATCGATATAGAAGGTGTCGTGCATGGCCCGCGCCGGGTGGTGGGCGGGAATATTCAGGGCTTCAAAGTTGTAGTAGTCGCCCTCCACTTCCGGGCCCTGTTCGACGGAGAAGCCGAGGCGCTGGAAGATCTCTTCAATGCGACGCAGGGTACGGGTGATGGGGTGCATGCTGCCGTGATCTTCACCGCGGCCCGGCAGGGTGACGTCGATGGTCTCTTTGGCCAGCTTTTCTTCGATGGCGGCTTTTTCCATCGCGGTACGGCGCGCATTGATCGCGTCCTGCACCTGCTGCTTGGCTTCGTTGATTTTGGCTCCCGCCGCGGGACGCTCTTCCGCAGAGAGCTTGCCCAGACCTTTCAGCAGTGCGGTGATCTGGCCTTTCTTACCCAGGTAATCTACCCGCACCTGGTCCAGTGCGGCGAGGTCGCCGGCCTTTTCTACCAGCGCCAGCGCCTGCTCGGTGAGGGACTGCAATTCTTGCATTGATACTATCTCGCTTAAGGCTCGCTATTCGCTCGCTCTGACTCGTTCTGATCGATGAGTGACAATGAGTACTTATTTTCCGCAGCGGATAATAGCAGTCCACCGCGTCATAAATTTGTTCTGTATAGACATTACAGATAAAAAAATAGGGAAGAGCCAAACAGCCCTTCCCTATTTTTAAAGCACAAATCCGCCCTCGCGGGCCGATTTATTCTGCAGGCGCTAATTAAGCTGCCAGGGCTGCCTTGGCTTTTTCAACTACGGCAGCAAAAGCGGCTTTGTCGTATACCGCCAGATCAGCCAGAACACGGCGATCCAGAGCGATATCCGCCTTCTTCAGGCCAGCAATCAGTCGGCTGTAGCTCAGGCCTTCAGCGCGGGACTGGGCGTTGATACGCGTGATCCACAGAGCGCGGAAGTTACGCTTCTTAACGCGACGGTCGCGGTAAGCGTACTGACCAGCTTTGATGACTGCCTGCTTGGCTACGCGGAATACGCGAGAACGCGCACCGTAGTAACCTTTAGCCTGCTTCAGAATTTTCTTGTGACTGCGACGCGCCACTACACCACGTTTTACACGGGCCATATCAATATCCTCTTAAAAACTTACGTGTGCAGCCAATTACTTGGCGCGCAGCATGCGATCGACCAGGGTGGCATCAGACTTGTTCAAAGTGTTGGTGCCGCGCAGCTGACGCTTACGCTTGGTGGTCATCTTGGTGAGGATGTGGCTCTTGTTGGCGTGCTTGTGCTTGTAGCCCGAAGCCGTCTTCTTGAAGCGCTTGGCAGCGCCACTGTGTACTTTTGCTTTCGGCATTTTGTACTCCAAAGTAAATAATGACCCACGAATGGGCTTGTTTAATTGGCTACAGGCCGAGGCCTGTAACTGTGCGGGAGTGAGAAGGCAGCCGTCGCCCGATCACTTCCCGAAAAGAAGGTGCAGAGTGAACCCTGCGCCTTACTTTTTCTTTTTACTGGGCGCGATGACCATGATCATCTGACGGCCTTCCATCTTCGGCCGCTGCTCCACAGTACCCAGCTCCTCGAGATCTTTCTCGATACGCTGCATCATTTCCATCCCCAGCTCCTGGTGGGCCATTTCACGGCCGCGGAAGCGCAGGGATACTTTCGCCTTGTCCCCGGCTTCCAGGAAGCGGGTCAGGTTGCGCAGCTTGATCTGGTAGTCGCCGATATCGGTACCGGGACGGAACTTCATTTCCTTGATCTGCTGCTGCTTCTGTTTCTTCTTAGCCGCATTTTTAGCCTTCTTGGCCTCAAATACGTGCTTGCCATAGTCCATGATTTTACAGACGATGGGGTCGGAGTCCGAGGCGATTTCAACGAGATCCAGGCTGGCTTTCTGCGCGTGTTCCAGCGCCTCTTCCAGAGAAACAATACCTACCTGTTCACCATCCGCACCGATCAGTCGCAGTTGCGATGCTTCGATCTGATCATTGATGCGGGCCTTTTTGGACTTTCCTTTCATATCTCGTTTAATAACACTCGTCTCCGGTAATTAATAAAAGTCTACTGGGCACTTATTCAGCTGCGCCCTCAATAGACGAACGGCCGCGGCGATCCACATCCTGGCGGAGGAGCTCAAGGAAAGACTCGTAAGTCATGGTTCCGAGGTCCTCACCGCTACGTGTCCGCACGGCGACCGTCTGGTTTTCCACTTCCTTATCGCCGATTACCAGCAGATAAGGTACACGCTGAAGCGTGTGCTCGCGGATTTTAAAGCCGATCTTCTCGTTTCTCAAGTCGGCAGCGGCGCGGAAACCTTCTGCACCCAGCTTGGACTCGAGGTTTTTGCAGTACTCGGACTGGCGATCGGTGATATTCAGCACCGCCACCTGCTGCGGGGCCAACCAGGTCGGGAAGGCGCCCTCGTAGTTTTCGATCAGAATACCGATAAAGCGTTCGAATGACCCAAGGGTCGCACGGTGCAGCATTACCGGGGTCTGACGGGAACCATCTTCCGCCACATACTGGGCGTCCAGGCGGCCCGGCATGGAGAAGTCCACCTGAATGGTGCCGCACTGCCATACACGGCCGAGGCAGTCTTTCAGGGAGAATTCGATCTTGGGCCCGTAGAAGGCACCCTCACCCGGCAGCTCTTCCCACGGCAGGTCCGCCGCATTCAGGGCATCCGCCAGGGCTTTCTCCGCCTTGTCCCAGCTTTCGTCAGAGCCGACGCGCTGTTCCGGACGGGTAGATAAACGATAGATCACTTCCTCGAAGCCGAAGTCTTTATAGACAGCGTGCAGCAGGTCCATGAACTCGGACACTTCGGACTGAATCTGATCTTCGGTACAGAAGATGTGGCCATCGTCCTGCACAAAACCGCGCACACGCATCAGGCCGTGCAGGGAACCGGAGGGTTCGCTGCGGTGACAGGAGCCGAACTCCGCCAGTCGCAGGGGCAGATCGCGGTAGCTGCGCAGGCCCTGATTGAACACCTGCACGTGACAGGGGCAGTTCATGGGCTTGATGGCGAACTGACGCTCTTCGCTGGTCAGTGTGAACATGTCGTCGCCGAACTTGTCGGCGTGACCGGATTTCTGCCACAGGGAGAAATCCACCAGTTGCGGGGTCTTGATCTCTTTGTAGCCGCGCTCGCGCTGGCGCTCACGCATGTACTGCTCAACGGTGCTGTATACCGTCCAACCGTTGGGGTGCCAGAACACCATGCCCGGCGCTTCTTCCTGAATATGGAACAGGTCAAACTTCTTCGCCAGCTTGCGGTGGTCGCGCTTTTCCGCTTCCGCGATACGGTGCAGATACGCCTTGAGCTCTTTCTTGTTGGCCCAGGCGGTACCGTAAACACGGGTCAGCATTTCGTTTTTGGCATCGCCACGCCAGTAAGCGCCGGCCACTTTGGTCAGTTTGAAGGCCTTCAGCTTGCCGGTAGACGGCACGTGCGGGCCGCGACACAGGTCTTCAAAGTCGCCCTGGCGATACAGGGAGATATCTTCGTTGGTGGGAATGCTGGCGATAATTTCCGCCTTGTATTCTTCCCCCATCTCACGGAAGTATTTGACCGCGTCATCCCGGGGCAGCAGGCGACGGCTGACCGGAATATCTTCCTTGGCCAGCTCTTCCATGCGCTTCTCGATCTTTTCCAGATCTTCCGGGGTAAATTGCCGCTCGTAGGCGAAATCGTAATAGAAGCCGTCTTCGATCACCGGGCCGATGGTGACCTGAGCACCGGGGTACAGCTGCTTGACCGCCTGGGCCAGCAGGTGTGCGGTGGAGTGACGAATGATTTCCAGGCCTTCCGGCTGGCGATCGGTCACGATGGCCAGGTCGGCATCGTGATCAATCACAAAACTGGTGTCCACTTCCTTGCCGTCGACAACACCCGCCAGGGCAGCTTTCGCCAGGCCGGGACCAATATCATTGGCAACGTCGAATACGGAAACAGGGTTGGAGAATTCGCGACGGGAACCGTCAGGGAGGGTAACAACAGGCATTGTTCTTCCTTTTGTTTCAGTGGCGATCCCTACGAAAGACCGCGTGATTCACAGTGTGTGAAGAGTGGGCTTTGGCCCGGTGCGAGCTAGATCAGGATAGGAGAAAGAACTCGCGAGAAAATGGTAGACCCGAGCAGACTCGAACTGCTGACCTCTGCCATGTCAAGGCAGCGCTCTAACCAACTGAGCTACGGGTCTAAAGACTGGCAACCGGAACGCCATTTGATATGGGCCCCGCTGCAGAGGACGCGAACTTTAGCACCAGCTTTTTTGCTTTTCAACTGCCGAAATCAGAAAAAATTTCCGCCAATCAAGCACTTGGGGTATCGTGGCCCGGCTGCAGGATGCAGCGCCGAGACCGCAACCGTGTCCGACCGGTCTCCTGCCATAGTATTTAAAGGACTTCATGAGCACCTCACCTACCGACATCGCCACTGACAGCAATATCAGCCGCAGTGGATTTCTGCTGGCACTGGGCGCCGCCGCCCTCTTCTCCATTAAGGCGATCTTTATCAAACTGGCCTACCGCTATGGCGTCGATGTGGAGACTTTTATTCTCCTGCGCATGGCCCTGGCACTGCCGTTTTACATCGCCATTCTGCTTTTGCTACACCAGCGAGGACAGTGGCAACCGGTGAGCGGACGCAACCTGCTGATTACCGTCGCTCTGGGGCTCTGCAGCTATTACCTGGCGAGCTTTCTCGACCTGCAGGGGCTGCGCTATATCAGCGCGAACTTCGAGCGCCTGATCATTTACCTGTACCCCACCCTGGTACTGATCCTCGGCTGGCTGTTTCTGGGGAAATCCGCTTCACCCCGGCAGCTGCTGTGCCTGGCGGGCGCCTACGGGGGGATTCTGTTGATTTACTGGCAGGACCAGGATTTCAGTACCGGGGTGCCAACCCCATCCTGGGTAAACCTTGAGGGCGTGAGCTGGGGCGCGCTTCTGACCTTCGGCAGTGCACTCAGCTTTTCACTCTATGTGGCCTTCAGCGAGAAAGTGATCCAGACACTAGGAAGCCGGCAGTTCACCGCCCTGGCCATGATGGCCGCAAGCGCCGCGATTGCGGTGCATTTTGCAATCCAGGGGGACTGGTCGCGCCTGCAACAACCGTGGCCGGTTTACAGCTATGCGCTGGCGGTCGCGTTTCTGTGCACGGTGATTCCGTCGTTAATGATGAGCGCGGCGATCCTGCAGATCGGCTCCGCGACGACCGGCGCCATTGGCACATCCGGCCCGGTGGTGACACTGATTGCTGCCGCACTGGTACTGGGGGAACCCTTTACCACGATCCACCTGTTCGGCATGGTGGTGATTATCGGCAGCCTGCTGCTATTGAAACAACCAGTGAAGCAGCCGGTGAAGCAACCAACACAACCCAAGGCTGCGCCCGCAACCAATCAGACGAACTAGCAACCAACACCTTACGGCGCCGCCTCTTTAAGCCTGGTGATTTCATCGCGCAGCTTGGCGGCGGCCTCGAACTCCAGGTTTTTGGCGTGGTTGTACATCTGCTCCTCGAGTTCTTCGATGCGCGCCCAGCGCTGCTGATCGGTAAGCGGCTTCTGATCGGCCTTGTAGGCAGCACCCTTCTCAGCCACTTTACGGCGTGATTTGGGCACCCCGGGAGCGATGGCGCCCTCCATGATATCGGCGACACTCTTGCGGATGCCTTTGGGGGTAATGCCGTGTTCCGCGTTGTGTGCCAGCTGTTTTTCGCGGCGGCGCTCCGTCTCCTCCAGCGCGCGCTTCATGGAATCCGTGACTTTATCGGCGTACAGAATCGCCCTGCCCTCCAGGTTACGCGCGGCGCGACCGATAGTCTGGATCAGCGAGCGATCTGAGCGCAAAAAGCCTTCCTTGTCCGCATCGAAGATGGCAACCAGAGACACCTCAGGCATGTCCAGCCCCTCCCGCAGCAAGTTGATCCCCACCAACACATCGAACTCACCGATGCGCAGATCGCGGATGATCTCTACCCGCTCCACGGTATCGATATCCGAGTGCAGATAGCGCACTCGCACGCCGTGTTCCTGGAGGTATTCGGTCAGATCTTCCGCCATGCGCTTGGTCAAAACGGTAATCAGCACGCGCTGATCCTTGTCCACACAGCGGTGAATTTCCGACAGGGTATCGTCCACCTGGGTCGCCGCCGGACGAATCTCGACTTCCGGATCCACCAGGCCGGTGGGACGCACCACCTGCTCTACCACCGCGCCGGCATGTTCCTGCTCATACTTACCCGGGGTGGCCGACACGAAAATCGTCTGCGGCGACAGATTCTCCCACTCTTCAAACTTTAGCGGCCGGTTATCCAGCGCCGATGGCAGACGGAAACCGTATTCCACCAGGGTTTCCTTGCGGGAGCGGTCGCCGCGGTACATACCGCCGATTTGCGGCACGGTCACGTGACTTTCGTCGATAAACAGCAGCGCATCGTGGGGCAGATAATCGAACAGGGTGGGCGGGGGCTGGCCGGGGTCGCGCCCGGACAGATAGCGGGAGTAATTCTCCACACCGTTGCAGTAACCCAGCTCCTGCATCATCTCCAGATCGTAGCGGGTGCGCTGCTCCAGTCGCTGGGCCTCCAGCAACTTGTTGTTCTCCCGCATCTGCTCGAGACGCTCTTTCAACTCCTCTTTAATCTGGTCGATGGCGTCGACAATGGTCTCGCGCGGGGTCACGTAATGGGACTTCGGGAAAATGGTGATGCGCGGAACTTTCTGTAGCACCTCCCCGGTGAGCGGGTCGAACAGGGTAATCTCTTCGATTTCCTCATCGAACAGAGAGAGGCGCACCGCCTCCAGATCCGAGTCCGCGGGATAGATGTCGATGACATCCCCGCGCACTCTGTAAGTAGCACGGCGGAAATCCGCATCGTTGCGGGTGTACTGTAGCTCGGCGAGACGACGCAGAATCGTGCGCTGATCGACGATATCCCCACGATCCAGATGCAGCACCATTTTGAGGTACTTGTCCGGATCACCCAGACCATAGATGGCCGATACTGTCGCCACCACAATCACGTCTTTGCGCTCGATCAGCGCCTTGGTGGCAGAGAGGCGCATCTGCTCGATGTGCTCGTTGACCGAGGCATCCTTCTCAATAAAGGTATCCGACGACGGCACATAGGCTTCCGGCTGGTAGTAGTCGTAGTAGGAAACGAAATACTCCACCGCGTTGCGCGGGAAAAACTCCTTGAGCTCACCATACAACTGAGCTGCCAGGGTCTTATTGTGCGCCATGACGATGGCCGGGCGCTGCAGGCGCGCAATGACATTGGCCATGGTAAAGGTCTTGCCGGAGCCGGTTACCCCCAGCAGAGTCTGGTGCGCCAGACCATCTCCCACCCCCTCAACAAGCGCCTCGATGGCGGCTGGCTGATCCCCTGCGGGCTCGTATTTACTGGCAACTTCAAAAGGACGGGTTTCCATTGACCAACTACCACTCCGGTTTCGCTTCACGCCCGGCACTCCGGGGTGGGAAATTGTAGGCGCACACCCCGGTGCGGGACAAATCAGGTCTTAGTTTGAACGGGGCGGCGAGAAAATAAACACTGCAAAATCAAAGGCTTATTTTTAGGTAAAAGGGTTGACCTGGTTTGGGGTGCTCTATAAGATACGCGCCACCTGACCGGGACGGCATTTGCAAGACCGATCAGGCAGTTCCGCCTTAGCTCAGTTGGTAGAGCAAATGACTGTTAATCATTGGGTCGCTGGTTCGAGCCCAGCAGGCGGAGCCAAA
>NZ_CP155838.1:2916506-3206974 GCF_045348205.1 Microbulbifer sp. ARAS458-1
TTCCGCCTTAGCTCAGTTGGTAGAGCAAATGACTGTTAATCATTGGGTCGCTGGTTCGAGCCCAGCAGGCGGAGCCAAACAAAAAACCCCGTACCCTAACCGGTTACGGGGTTTTTTATTGCCTGACGTTTGGTGGCCTCGGCAGGCACTTTGATTGGACCTTTATTCCGGGAATACGGAGGGGGCAAACACAATTCGCCCCACCCCACGTATCCATCAATTACACTTCCGGCACTTCGCCGGTGATTCTTTGCACCCGGCGACCACCTGACGCTACAGGCAAACGACGCACTTCTGCGCCCTCCGACACAGCACTTCCAGATACACCGGCTTCCGACAACTGCGTCCAGACTGTGTCCACCAACTCCTGTTTCGGCGTATAGTCTTTCACCGCTTCAATCAACAGGCGATGCACCGCAGCACAATCCTGGCGCGCGCAGGCGTCTTTCAGCTCGACCATAAACGACTGAAGCTGCTCACTGGGCAGGCGCTCCTCTTCGGCGCGCATGATCATAGGGTGATCGGTTCCCGCAACCGCATCCCCCAGCAATAACTCTTCGTAAAGCTTCTCACCCGGGCGCAACCCGGAAATCTGAATTTCGATATCGCCATCGGGGTTGGCCTCATCGCGCACGGTGTGACCCATAATCTGAATCAGACGCCGGGCAATATCCAGAATGCGAACCGGTTCACCCATATCCAGCACAAAGACTTCCCCTTTGCGCCCCATGCTTCCCGCCTGCAGCACCAGCTGTGCCGCTTCAGGAATGGTCATAAAGAAACGGGTCACCTTGGGGTGGGTCACCGTCACCGGGCCGCCGGCATTGATCTGGTCGGTAAACAGCGGAATAACCGAGCCTGAAGAACCCAGTACATTTCCGAAACGCACCATGCAAACCCGGGTACGCCCGAAACGACGCCCAAAATCCTGACAGATCAACTCGGCAAGGCGCTTGGTCGCTCCCATGACATTGGTCGGGCGCACCGCCTTATCCGTGGAAACCAGTACAAACTGCTCCACGCCGTACGCCTCGGCAGCTTCCAGCACGGCGAGAGTACCCAGCACATTATTCTCGGCACCCACCACCACATTCTGCTCCACCAGCGGCACATGCTTGTAGGCCGCCGCGTGATAGATGGTGTGCACTTCGAATGACTGGATAATCTCGGCAACCCGCCCGCGATTACGAACATCCCCCAACAGCGCTGTCACTTCCACTTGCAGGCCTTCATCCTGCTGCTGTTGCTGTAACTCGCGCTCGATCTGGTACAGGGAGAACTCTGAAGACTCGAGCATTATCAGCTTGGCAGGTGCCCACTGGATAATCTGGCGACAAAGCTCCGAGCCGATAGAGCCGCCCGCCCCTGTCACCATCACCACCTTGCCGGTAATGGATGCTGAGACCAGCTCTTTCTGCGGCTCAACCGGGGCACGCCCCAGGATGTTTTCATAAATCTGGGAGACATCGGATACGCGGCCGGCACTGTCTACCAACTCCTCCATACCCGGAATCACTTTCACCACGATACCGCGCTCACGCAGACTGCGAGTGATCTCTCGACGACGACGCTTGGGCACGCCGGGCATTGCCAGCAGGATTTCGGAAATGTCCCGCTCGGCAATCACTTCGTGGATATTGGCCGGGCTATAAACCAATACACCATCAATCAGCGTATTCTGCTTGGAGGCGTTGTCGTCAAAAAAAGCGACGGTCTTGTACATCTCGCCGTGAATCAGCCCCTTGTACAGCTGCAGGCCAGCGGTACCCGCACCGTAAATTGCAACGCGAGTTTTGTGAATTTCCAGCGCCATCTGGTAGTAGACACGCACCAACCAGCGGGAACCACCCACGGTAATCAGCGCGAAACACCAGTAAATGACCGGGACAGAGCGCGGCACACCGGCATAGGTGAGGTAGGAAGCCACCGCCAAGACCACGGCAGACGCCGTCACGCCCTGCAGCACAGCCACAATAGCCTGCTGACCCATGTAGCGGATTACCGTGCGATACAACCCCAGGCGGAGGAAAATAAAACTACTGGAAATGAGTGTCATGGCCAGACACAACGCCATAGCGGGCTCGGTGACCGTGCCAGCACCATTAAAGCGAATGGTCATGGCCAGTAAAAACGCAGCCGTGAGCATCAGCAGGTCATAGCAGAGCATCAAAAACGGCTTGTAGTTTTTTTGCGCAGCTTTATAAAAGCTTTTCACCAACCCCCCAAAAAATTCCTTTACCGGGCACCACAGGCCCTCCCACAAACACAAACAACCGAAATGCCCTTTACGTCATTTACCCTTCGCAACCACTTTGTGGGGCCGTCAAGCCACCCCGGATGCTACCAGCACCAGGGCTAACAAAGACGTGCTCACCATCACGGCCACTTCGATAAACAATGACGTTTTCACGCCGTGCTTCAGTGCCATCCGCTGGTAAAAATGCTGGCGATGCGCTTCCCACCAGCGCTCTCTGCGCAGCATTCTGATGATCAGGGTAACCGTGGCATCCAGCCAGAACGGCAGAAATATCAGCAACGGAACCACCAACCCAAAGGCGCCCTGCTGCCAGCCTGCCACACTCACTGCAAAAACCGCCAGACCGATTACGGTTGAGCCGGCATCACCGAGGAAAATTTGTGCACGCGGCCAATTGTAGTACAAAAAAACGACACTACTTGTTGCGACCAACAGGCAAATAATTCCGATTTGCGGCACATTTCTCAAAAAGCAGATCGCACCCAACGCTGCAAAGCCGATCGCCGTCATACTCCCGGCAAACCCGTCCATGCCATCCATAAAGTTATACAGATTGACAACCCAGACGCCGGTCAGGACCAACAGCGGCCATATAACCCAGGACAATGGCGTAACAAACGGCAGCGCCAACGAATACAGCAAGACCATTACGGATAAAATCTGTACAGAGAAACGCAATCGCGCGCTCAGCGAGCGCAAATCATCGGCCACAGAAACCAGCAGTAACGCGATAAAGGCAAAAACGATGCCAGGTTGAAATTCCGGCTGACTTAGCAGTAATCCGACAGAGGTGCCAGTCAGCAGCCCCCAACCCCCAGTTCTCGGCACCGGCGTTTCATGTAGGGAGCGGTGATTCGGCGCATCCAAGGCAAATTCACGCAGCCGGGTTAGAAGCAGTCGCAACACCATCGCGGCGACGGCGCCGGACACTGCGCAATAAATAAGCAGCGACCACCAACCGTGATCAAAATACGCCCCCATCAACGATCCCCGTCCAAGCCCCGTAAATACTGACTGTAGCGTCGATTTGCGCGCCAATTCAGTGCATTTTTTATTCGCGCTGAACTATATAGCTCGCTCCTTTGAACATCAAGGAAACCTGTCTTAACTCCCACAAGCGCAAGCAGCCGAGCCGGCACCAACAGAACAGCCGCTCCGAAGCGACTACTTTTTATACGCCGCCCGCTGGCGACAGAGGCAATCCTGGCAAGATCATAAAATTGCGGCTCTGCCGCGATAAAGGTTTCCCGGTCACTATTGGATTCCACGACCAGGTAGATAGCCGACAGCAAGTCTTCCAGCGCTACAAAACTCCGCCAACCGGTTGCGGGCACCCACGGAAATAACTGCCCCCAGGCTCGAAACCTCTGCCGCCAGGCATAGGCCCTCTTCGCCTTTACCGCTTCAGCACCCCGCCCTGAAGTGCCGGCAGATGACACATACTCACCATAAACGGCCGCGGGCCGCAGAATGTTGACACGAATAGTAGCCCCTGATGCCAGAAGCTTTTGCTCTGCGCGCCATTTACTATTGCCGTAAACATCGGGCGCCGGCTCACCAGCCCACTCGCCAGCGATCTCTCCATCAGGAGGAACAACCGCCTTTACACTGGAAAGGTAAAGGAATGATTCTGCCTGTGCGCTTTCAGCCGCCTGTAGTATTGCCAATGGGAGCTGGTAATTAACCTCGTTCGCGCGCGCTGGGTGCCGCCGGCAATCTCTGGCCGAAGACAAGCCCGCTGCAAACACCACTCTGTCACCAGCAGAGAACAGTTCCGCGCAAGTATCAGGACAGTAATTCTCAACCTGTCGGTGGCTCACTCCGCCGGGGCCAAAGGGCTGGCGAGATACCGAGCACACGGAAAAACCGGCGGCCACCAGATACCGGCAGAGCGCCTCGCCGATGTAACCCGAACTTCCAACTACCACCCATCGCATGCGCGCGATCCACTCCCCGGTCAAAAAAAGAAACAGCGCCCTGGGGCGCTGTTTTGGTACTTATTTACAACTGGATCCGATCTCTATTCTTCTCCAGCGTGGCTACGCCGATCCCCTTGATTTCGAGAAGCTCTTCAACGCTGGAAAAGCTACCGTTTTCTTCTCGATACTGGACGATCAGCTCTGCACGCGCCGCCCCTACGCCATCCAGTGCTGCGGACAATTCTTCCGCTGTGGCAGTATTCAGGTTCACGACCTGCACTTCCTGCGCCGGCATATCTTCGGCGAATACAGCCGGTACATTGACCAGCAACATGGAAAGGGCAAATAGTGCAGCAAGAGGGAAACGAAACAGTTTCATGGCAAATTCCTTTTTGTAATTGCTCAAAGTGTTATGGTCTTCAATCCGTGGGACCACAAACCTCCCCAGGCGGAAGCACTCTAGCAAACTATCTGCAACCTTTTGAGCCCTGAGCCATTACACGCCATTACACCGCGTTACACCGGTTTACATTACGATCAATGGCCCGCCAATTCCCGCACGATCGCCTGCAGCGCTCCAGCTGGATCTTCCGCCGCGGTGATCGGGCGACCAATCACCAGATAGTCAGAGCCGTTTTTCACTGCATCTGCCGGCGTTACGATACGACGCTGGTCGTCTGCTGCCGCACCCGCCGGACGAATACCGGGGGTCACCAGCGCAAAATTCTTGCCGCATGCAGCTTTGAGCGCACCCGCTTCACGCGCAGAACAGACAACACCATCAAGGCCACTTTCCTGAGCAAGCCTGGCCAGCGCGGTAACCTGCTCACCCAGAGCACGCGTCACCCCTACCGGCGCCAGCTCTTCCTCGGCGATACTGGTCAGCACGGTTACCCCGATCAGCAGCGGGCGCCTGTCGCCAAAGGACTCCAGGGCGTCGCGAGCGGCGCGCATCATTCTCTCGCCGCCGGAGGCGTGCACATTTACCATCCAGACACCGAGATTGGCGGCCGCACGTACAGCGGCCGCCACCGTATTCGGAATATCGTGAAATTTCAGATCGAGAAACACGTCAAAGTCCAACGCCACCAGCTGTCGTACCAGCTCCGGGCCGGTGATGGTAAACAGTTCTTTTCCGACTTTGACACGGCAGACTGCCGGATCCAGTTGCGCGGCCATCGCCAGAGCGTCGTCGGCATTATCGTAATCCAGAGCCACGATAACCGGAGAAGAAACAGATTCAGTCAATGAACACCTCAGTGTCAGGAATGGGTGAAAGAAATAAGTCGGCCGGACCGGAGCTATTCGCCCTCAATCCCTTTGACCGAGCGCACGGTATCCCAACGCTTGCAGCTGGGACACAGCCAGTGCAGTTGATTGCCGGAAAAACCGCAGTGATTACAGCGGTAGTGAGGACGGCTTGCAATCAGCTGATCGATCAGGTTTTTCAGCAGGTACAGGTTCTCTCGAGAGCGCCCTTCAGTACTGTCGATATGCAGGTTCAGAAAATGGCCCAGGCCACGCAGTGAAGGACGTAGCGCGAGCTGCTTACCCATAAAGGCCGCCGCTTCCGCTTCACTCTGCTGCTGATGAATACGCTCTGCCAGCGCGATCAACACACTATTTGTGGGGTGCTCTCTCTGCAGCGCCTCAAGATAGCGCTCGAGCCCCCGCTCGTCGCCTAGCGCGTCGTAGCAGGTAATCAGTAATTCAAGGATTTCCGGGATGTAATCCGGATTCTGTTTGGGCACCCGCTCTAACACACGAATCGCTTCCTGTGGGCGCCCCAGAATATGCTCCAGCCGACCCAGCAGCAGATTGGCACGCACCGAGTGCTTGTCGTATCCCAGCGCCGCGTCAATATGTTTACGCGCGCTCAGGTAGTCCTTGCCATTGATCGCCTCTTCCGCCAGTTCACAACAGAAATGCGCCTGAATAGGCGCCCATTCGCTGGACAATCGCTTGAAGCGACGGCCGTGCAGTAGGTTAACTGCATGAATACCTTTGGCCCACTCCCGTTCATCTCGATAAACCTCAACCAGATATTCAAGACTGGTATTACGCAGCTCAGAAGACGTTTCCACCAGCTCCTGCAACAAACGCTCTGCTCTGTCGAGCCAACCGGCGGCGATATAGTCCCGCGCCAGTTCCAGTTGCGCCTTTTGCTGGCTGATACGATTAAGGCTGGGGCGTGCGAGCAGGTTCTGATGCACCCGAATAGCCTGGTCGTGCTCCCCGCGTTTACGCAGCAGGTTGCCGAGGGCAAGGTGGGTTTCAAAGGTGGCGCTACTGACTTCAAGCGAGTCAATGAACTTTTCGATGGCGTCGCCGTGGCGCTCACTCAAGAGGTAATTCAACCCCTGCGCATAAGACTGCGCCAGGGCTTGGTGCTCGTTATTCTTGGCACCCTTTTTCTTGCCACTCTTGCGACCGAGATACCACCCAATGGCAATAGCCGCAAAAATGAAAATGAAAAATATCAGGTCGCTCAAACTACTCTCCGGCAACCTGTCGACGCACCGTATGCAACTCGCGCTCGGTGCGCAGTAATTGGCGCTCCAGGCCTTTCACCCGACGCCGCTCAGTCCAATAAGGCAGAAGACTGGCGAGAAACCCGAGCAAGGCACCGATCAGCAGGAAACCGATCAGCCAGAAGCCGACACTGCCCGCAAATAGGGGATATCCCGCAAATCGGGGGGTAATGCTTTCGGGGTTATCGACTGCAAAATATACACCCAGCGCAATACACGCCAGTGCCAATATCCCGAACAGCAAACGCGATATCCAGCGCAGAAATGACAAGTGAACCTCCGGTTCCGGAAGGAATGTGAAAATCTAAAAGTCCGTTACAGTGTTAGCCCACTGTGACCAGCTCAGCAATGGAATCCTCGTCCGCGACTTACGCGTCCTCGTAGACATCCCGCTTCATCTGCTGGTTTACCCTATCCCTGAGTTCTTTTCCCGGTTTGAAGTGCGGAACATATTTGCCCGCCAGCTCCACGGAGTCACCGGTTTTCGGGTTGCGCCCGGTGCGCGGCGCGCGATAATGCAGGGAAAAGCTGCCAAAACCGCGAATTTCTATACGCTCCCCTTCTGCCAGAACACTCGACATAGTGTCCAGCATGACTTTGACCGCCAGTTCAACATCCTTAACCGGCAGCTGATCCAACCTCAGAGCAATTTTCTCGATCAGTTCAGACTTGGTCATGCAGTCCGCAATCCTTTCTAAGTCATTGATTATTCTGGAATAGCGGCAATCATCTAATAGAAAGCCGGACTGGGCAACCCCAGTCCGGCTTTCGCATAGCCTCAGCTCATTGAGCCAAAACCATTGATAACAAAACCTTATCAGTCTTTGTTATTCATCTGCGCCTTGATCAGGTCACCGATAGTCGCCGGCTGAACCTGTTCAGCCTGCTTCTTGCTGTGATCCTTGATCGCTTGCTTCTCATCGTCCTGATCTTTGGCTTTGATGGAGAGGCTGATCACGCGGTTCTTGCGATCCACGCTGGTGATCTTGGTCTCTACTTCTTCGCCTTCTTTCAGAGCGTTGCGCGCATCTTCAACCTTGTCGCGGCTGATTTCGGAAGCGCGCAGTACGCCTTCCACTTCGTCCGCCAGGGTGATAATGGCTTGCTTGGCATCAACTTCTTTGATGGTACCCATTACGATGCTGCCGCGATCGTTGGTGGCTACGTAATCAGAGAACGGATCGGATTCCAGCTGCTTGATACCCAGGGAGATACGCTCACGGTCGGAGTCGATACCCAGGATAACGGTTTCCAGCTCGTCACCTTTCTTGAACTTGCGCACGGCTTCTTCGCCAGCTTCGTTCCAAGAGATGTCGGACAGGTGAACCAGACCGTCGATGCTGCCGTCCAGACCGATGAAGATACCGAAGTCGGTGATGGACTTGATCTTACCGGAGATCTTGTCGCCTTTAGCGAATTTACGCGCAAAGGCATCCCACGGGTTCTCTTGACACTGCTTGATACCCAGGGAAATACGACGACGCTCTTCGTCGATATCCAGAATCATTACCTCGACCTCGTCGCCAACATTGACAACTTTGGACGGGTGAATGTTCTTGTTGGTCCAATCCATTTCGGAAACGTGTACCAGACCTTCCACACCTTCTTCCAGCTCGGCGAAGCAGCCGTAGTCGGTCAGGTTGGTGACAACCGCTTTCACGCGGCTGTTTTCCGGGTAACGCTGCTTGATGGATACCCAAGGATCTTCGCCCAGTTGCTTCAGGCCCAGGGATACACGGCTGCGCTCGCGGTCGAACTTCAGTACTTTTACTTCGATCTCGTCGCCAACATTCACGATCTCGCTCGGGTGCTTGATGCGCTTCCAAGCCATATCGGTAATGTGCAGCAGGCCGTCGATACCGCCCAGATCTACGAAAGCACCGTAGTCGGTCAGGTTCTTCACGATACCTTTGATCGCCATGCCTTCTTGCAGGCTGGCCAGCAGGGCTTCACGCTCTTCGCTGTTGGCTGCTTCCATCACGGCGCGACGGGAAACAACAACGTTGTTGCGCTTGGCGTCCAGCTTGATCACTTTAAAGTCGAGCTCTTTGCCTTCCAGGTGCGCGGTGTCGCGAACCGGGCGAACGTCTACCAGAGAACCCGGCAGGAACGCGCGGATGTTCGCAACGTCAACAGTAAAGCCACCTTTAACCTTGCCGCTGATAACACCCTTGACCACTTCGTCTGCAGCGTGTGCAGCGTCGAGGATTTTCCAGGCTTCAGCGCGCTTGGCTTTTTCGCGGGACAGACGGGTTTCACCGAAGCCATCTTCTACGGCTTCCAGGGCAACCTGTACTTCGTCGCCGATCTGCAGATCGACTTCGCCTTTTTCGTTTTTGAATTGCTCTGCAGGAATCACACCTTCAGACTTCAGGCCCGCGTGAACGGTAACCCAGTCTTTATCGATGTCGATAACCATTCCGGTCACGATAGCGCCAGGCGCCATCTCGACACTCTTCAAGCTTTCTTCAAATAACTCAGCAAAGTTCTCGGTCATTACTCATACCTATTTAGGTGGGCCCGGCCGCGGATGACTGTAAAACGTAGTCGATCTTCAGCTCAGACCCCGCCGCGCTGCCAGCACGCGGGCTAGATTACGACAGCGGCCGGGCAATTCTGGCTGATCCCGGCCGCTGACGTTAGAAACAGATTGTTTGGACTGATCACTACCGGTGCGCTTTAGCACCCTGTTGTCAGTCTGGCTCAACTGATACGTTCTTGTACCAATTCGAGCACTTGTTGCAGAACACCCTCTATATCGATGTCCGTGCTATCCAGCACCACGGCGTCTTCTGCGGGGGCCAGAGGGGAGGTTGCGCGGTTCATATCCCGGTCGTCCCGGGCGCGGATGTCCTCCAGCAGGTCGCGGAGGCTAACAGAAACACCCCTACCCTGCAACTGATCGAAGCGGCGGCGGGCGCGCTCTTCCGCACTGGCCGTCAGGAACACTTTGACCGGCGCGTCAGGGAACACGGTGGTGCCCATATCACGCCCGTCGGCGACGAGCCCCGGCAACTCGCGAAAATCCCGCTGCCGCTGCAGCAGCGCTTCACGCACAGCGGGTAAAGCCGCCACTTTGGACGCCGCCATGCTGACGCGCTCCATACGGATATCGCGGCTGACATCTTTACCAGCCAACACCGCACTGACTTCGCCGCCGGCAATGGCGAAGCGGATATCGAGGTTGGCAGCTATCTCTGCCACCCTCTTCTCATCCGCCAGATCTACCTCCGCATCCAAAGCGGCCAGCGCGGTCAAACGGTACAGCGCCCCGGAATCCAGCAGCGAATAGCCGAGCTTGTCTGCGACCAGCTTGGCAATGGTGCCTTTACCGGAGCCGCTCGGGCCGTCGATGGTGATTACAGGGGCTTTGGTGGTCATATCAGTCTCACGAAATCCAGTACTACTTTAGTTAGCCGCGATGGCCTCTGGCAGAGATTCTGCCACTTCCCAGGAAACTAACCCAGGGAAACTACCCGCAGGTTCATACCCGCACCTTTCGCCAGTTCGGCAAAATTGGGGAAGGAGGTGGCCACGTTGGCGCAGTGCTTGATACGGATATCCGCACCGGCACGCAGAGCGGCTACCGCGAAGGACATGGCAATACGGTGATCGCCAAGACTATCCACCTCACCGCCACCAAATACCGCGCCTTCACCACCTTTACCCTGAATCACGATGCCATCCGCAGTCGGCTTGGCATCCACACCCAGAACTTCGAGGCCGTCGGCCATGGCCTGAATGCGATCACTCTCTTTGACCCGAAGCTCTTCCGCACCGGTCAGCACAGTCTCACTCTCGGCACAGGAAGCGGCGACAAAGATCGCCGGAAATTCGTCGATGGCCAGGGGCACCTGGTCTTCCGGAATTTTGATGCCTTTCAAAGGGGCGTAGCGCACACGGATATCCGCCACCGGCTCACCGCCCACTTCGCGCTGATTCTCCAGGGTTATGTCGGCACCCATGGCGCGCAGGATATTGATGGCACCGTCGCGGGTCGGGTTGATACCCACGTGCTGCAGCAGCACGTCGGAGCCCGGTGCGATGGAAGCCGCCACCATAAAGAAGGTGGCAGAAGAAATATCCGCGGGCACATCGATGTGGCCAGCGGTCAGTTTGCCACCGCCTTTCAGGCTGGCGCGGGGACCGTCACGCTGCACTTCATAGCCGAAGCCCGACAGCATACGCTCGGTGTGATCGCGAGTTGGCGCCGGCTCGGTCGTACTGGTTTCACCATCGGCGTACAGGCCCGCCAGTAACACACAGGATTTTACCTGGGCGCTGGCCATGGGCAGGGTGTAATCGATGGCCTTGAGCGCATTACCCCCTTTGATCTTGAGCGGCGGACGCCCTTCCTCTCCGGTCTCCACCACCGCACCCATTTCACGCAGCGGGTTGGCCACACGGTTCATCGGGCGCTTGGACAGGGATTCGTCACCGGTCAGCACGGTATCGAACTTCTGTCCGGCGAGCAGGCCCGCCAGCAGACGCATGGAAGTGCCGGAGTTACCCACGTACAGAGGCCCGGGAGGCGCCTGCAGACCGTGCATGCCCACGCCGTGAATGGTAACGCGGCCGTTGACCGGCCCCTCAATCACCACACCCATATCGCGGAACGACTGCAGCGTGGCGAGGGCATCTTCCCCTTCCAGGAACCCTTCCACCTCAGTGACGCCTTCCGCCAGGGAACCCAGCATGATCGAGCGGTGAGACATGGACTTGTCACCAGGCACTCGTAGGTCGCCATTTACCGCACCGCCCGGTTGGGCAATAAAAGTTACTTCCTTCGCTTCCATAGTTTCCGTATACGCTTTTTTGGCCAGCATTTTGGTGAAGTGATCCCGCGCCGCCTTGGCTCGGGTAAATACCCCCATCAGCTGCTCGCTGTCGCCGCTGGCAATGGCACTGCGCAGAGAACCCAGATTGGAGGTGTAGAGATCGATGGATTTCAGAATGGCATCGCGATTGGCCAGCATTATATCCCGCCACATCACCGGATCACTGGAAGCGATACGGGTGAAATCGCGGAAACCGCCGGCCGCGTAACGAAAAATATTTTCGTTCTCCGCATCATGGGCCAGGGTATCGACAAGACCGAAAGCGATCACATGAGGCAAATGACTGGTAGCGGCGAGCACTTCGTCGTGCTCATCGACCGGCATACTCAGCACTTCTGCACCCACCGCTTCCCACATTTTCCGAATGCGGTGTACATGCTCATCCGCGGTATTTTCCATCGGTGTGAGAATAATGCGGTGCGCGATATAGAGATCGTCGCGAGCGGCGGTCACCCCACTCTGCTCGGAGCCGGCGATGGGGTGGCCCGGCACCAGAAATTCTGGCACTTCGCCCCAGACATTTTTTGCCGCGGCAATCACGCTGCCCTTTACGCTGGCACCATCGGTAATGGTGACACCCGCAGGTACCCGGTCTTTTAGCTGGGCGAATACCGCCTCGACCGTCAGCGTAGGTACCGCTACGAAAATTACATCCCCAGCTTCCAGCTCCGGCAGAATTTCCGCGATATCAGTAACGGCGCGATCGACCACACCCAGCGCCACTGCCTGCTCACAGGTCTGGGGGCGGCGGGCAACGCCAATAACCTCACGACAACCACTGGCCGCCTTCAATCCCAGCGCGAGACTGCCACCAATCAAACCAATACCGACCACGACCAAACGGCCAATCCCGGCTGCTGCATCCTGACCCGCCAACGTCCCTGCTTCCGGCATTTACAGAACTCCGCGGGGGTAGGAGCCCAGCACTTTCATATCCGATGCGCAGGCACCCACATCCTTAAGCGCCGCGGCGATATTCTCGGTATCGCGGTGACCGACAAAGTCGATGAAGAATACGTACGTCCAGTTGCCACTCTGGGACGGACGGGTTTCCACACGGGTCAGATCAATTTTGTGGGTCTGGAATGGCACCAGCAGATCGTGCAAGGCACCCGGCTCGTTGCGCATGGAGACCATTAGAGAAGTCTTGTCATCGCCACTGGCGGGCACAGCCTGAGTCCCGATAATGAGGAAGCGGGTGGAGTTGTCCGGGCGATCTTCAATTTTCTCATTAAGGATCTTCAGGCCGTACATCTCCGCAGCCATATCGCCGGCGATGGCCGCCGCATTCCACTCACCTTTGACGCGCTTGGCGGCTTCTGCATTACTGGCCACCGCTACCCGTTCCACATTCGGATAGTAGGAATCCAACCATTTGCGACACTGGGCCAGGCTTTGTGCATGAGAGTAGATGCGGGTAATGGATTCCTTGCGGGTGATATCGGAAATCATCAGGTGCTGGTGGATACGCAGCTCCACCTCCCCACAGATTTTCAGGTTGGACGTCATAAAGTTGTCCAGGGTGTGGTTCACCACACCCTCGGTGGAGTTCTCCACCGGCACTACACCGTAATTTACCGCACCGGCTTCCACTTCGCGGAACACTTCATCGATGGCCGCCAGCGGCTTGGAAACCGCAGAATGCCCGAAATGCTTCAATGCCGCCTGCTGGGTAAAGGTGCCTTCCGGCCCCAGGTAGGCGACCTTGATGGGCTCTTCCAACGCCAGGCAGGCAGACATAATTTCACGGAACAGCCGCGCCATCTCCTCATTGGTCAGCGGCCCCTGATTGCGCTCCATGGCACGACGCAGTACCTGCGCCTCGCGCTCGGGACGGTAGTAGAGTGCGTTCTCACCGTTCTTTTTTTTGACTTCTGCCACTTCCAGCGCACAGTTGGCGCGCTCGGAAATGAGCTTCGCAATGTCGCTATCGAGACTGTCGATACGATCACGCAGTTCGAGCAGGCGCGGGTCCTGCTTGGGCTTATCTTCAGACATAACTATCGCCCTCTTACCTAATCCTTCCAATCAATATCCGGCTGCAATCAGCCGTTGCGCTGTTCGAAGTCCGCCATAAAGGCGACCAGAGCCTCAACCGCTGCCAAAGGCACCGCGTTATACAGGGAAGCACGCATACCACCCACGGAACGATGCCCCTTGAGGTTCAGCAGGCCTGCCGCTTCAGACTCTTCGAGGAACAGCTTGTCCAGTTTTTCGTCTGCCAGCACGAACGGCACATTCATGCGCGAGCGGCTTTCCTTCGAAACCGGACTGGAAAAGAAATCGCTGCGGTCGAGGAAGTCATACAGCAATGCAGACTTCTTCTTACTCAGCTCCGCCATGGCGGCAACGCCACCCTGCGCTTTCAACCATTTGAATACCAGTCCAGACAGGTACCAGGCGAAAGTCGGCGGTGTATTGTCCATAGAACCACCGTCTGCAGCGACCTTCCAGTTCAGGCTGCGCGGAATATCCGGCAAAGCACGATCCAACAGGTCGTCGCGCACGATACCCACCGCAATTCCGGACGGACCGATATTTTTCTGGGCGCCAGCGTAAATAAAGCCGAACTTATCCACCGGAATTTCCTGGGACAGAATGCAGGACGACATATCCGCAACCAGCGGGCTTTTTACATCCGGGATGTATGGGAACTCCACACCGCCGATGGTTTCATTCGGTGTATAGTGAAAATAAGCTGCATCATCACTTTCCTGCCAGCTATCCGCCGCCGGCGCGTAACTGAAGTTGCGGTCTTCCGATGAAGCGACAATATTCACCTGGCCATAGCGCCGTGCCTCCTTGATCGCCTTGTCCGCCCACTGCCCGGTATGAATATAGTCGGCGGACTTGCTGCCGCCCCCCAGCAGGTTCCAGGGAATGGCGCTGAATTGACCGGTGGCGCCTCCCTGCAGAAACAATACCTTGTAGTGGCTCGGGATAGCGAGCAGGTCGCGCAGGTCCTGCTCGGCGGTTTCCGCCACTTCGGTAAACTCCGGCGAGCGGTGGCTTACCTCCATCACAGAGCAGCCCAACCCCTGCCAATCCAGCAATTCTTCCTGTGCCTGCTGCAATACCGGCTCCGGCAGCGCCGCAGGTCCCGCACAGAAATTAAACTTTCTCATCGATTCACTTCCACAGAGAAAAAACAAACTTGGATAAATTCTTTGGCCTCAGACGCAATGTCGAGATGGGCAAACCCCACTTTCAACACTTGCGATTACAGACCTTTCGCCACCGACACATTCCCGGCCGCTAAAGTCAAAAAAGGCCGCGAGTTTTCGCAGCCTTTTTCGAGATAAATCCGGTTCAGAGGTTACTCCTCGGCAGCGCCGCCTTCGGCTGCACCACCCTCTTCGCCCTCTTCACCTTCGGTCTCCTGAATACGCGCCAGACCAACCAGATGCTCGCCGCTCTTCAGGCGAATCACCCGAACGCCCTGGGTATTTCGACCGAGAACCGAAACCTCATCAACGCGAGTACGCACCAGGGTGCCCTGATCGGAAATCAGCATGATTTCCTCTGATGGGTGCACCTGACAGGCGCCAACCAGGGCACCGTTGCGCTCACTTTCCGCAATGGCAATCACACCCTGAGTGCCGCGCCCTTTGGTGGGGAAGTCGGAAGTCGCAGTGCGTTTACCGTAACCATTCTCGGTCACCATCATCACCGAGCCACCCTCTTCCGGGATCACCATGGCGATGACATGTACACCTTCGGCCATGCGGATACCACGCACACCACGGGAAACACGCCCCATGGAGCGTACGTTTTCTTCCGCGAAACGGGCCGCTTTACCGGCACTGGTCAGCAGCAGCACATCCTGCTTGCCATCGGTAATGGCAGTGGCAACCAAGCGATCGGTTTCTTCCAGCTCAATGGCTCGCAGGCCAACGCTACGCGGACGGGAGAATGCCGTCAGCGGGGTTTTCTTCACGGTGCCGTTGGCAGTGGCAAAGAAAATAAAGTGGTCTTCATCGTACTCGGACACCGGCATCAGGCTGCTGATGCGCTCGTCATCTTCCAGTGGCAGCATATTCACCATTGGGCGACCGCGGGAAGCGCGACCGGCGGTGGGCACCTCATACACCTTCAACCAGTACACCTTACCCTTGTTGGAGAAGCACAGAATGGTGTCATGGGAGTTGGCGATCAGCAGGTGCTCAACAAAATCTTCGTCTTTTACCTGAGTGGCAGATTTACCCATACCGCCACGGCGCTGAGCCTGGTAGTCCGCCAGCGGCTGGCTCTTGGCGTAGCCGCCGTGGGAGATGGTTACGACCTTGTCTTCGGGGGTAATCAGGTCTTCTACGGACAGATCCTGGCGGGAAGCGACGATATCGGTACGACGCTCATCGCCGTACTCTTTTTCCAGCACTTCAAGCTCTTCGCGGATTACCTGCATCAGGCGCTCGGGGCTGCCGAGAATCTCCAGGTATTCGGCGATCTGTTCCAGACGCTCGCTGTATTCCGCCAACAGCTTGTCGTGCTCCATACCGGTCAGGCGGTGCAGGCGCAGTTCGAGAATGGCCTGGGCCTGAGCCGGCGACAGATAGTAAGCGCCATCGCGCATACCAAATTCTTTCGGCAGATCATCCGGGCGGCAGGCGTCGGCACCGGCGCGCTCCAGGAACTGCTCCACTTCACCCACCGGCCAACCTTTGGCCAGCAGCGCCTCACGGGCTTCTGCCGGAGTGGCGGAGGCTTTGATCAGCTCGATGACCGGGTCGATATTGGAGATGGCAATCGCCAGACCTTCCAGAATATGACCGCGCTCACGCGCTTTGCGCAGGAGGTATACGGTACGGCGGGTCACCACTTCCTGGCGGTGACGGATAAAGTATTCCAGCAGCTGTTTCAGGTTCAGCAACTTGGGCTGGCCGTCCACCAGCGCCACCATATTGATGCCGAACACGCTTTCCAGCTGGGTCTGGGCATACAAATTGTTCAGAACCACATCACCCAGCTCACCGCGCTTAAGCTCGATCACTACGCGCAGGCCGTCTTTGTCAGACTCGTCGCGCAGCTCGGAAATGCCTTCGATTTTCTTTTCTTTAACCAGCTCGGCAATACGCTCGATCAGGCGCGCCTTGTTCAGCTGGTAGGGAATCTCGTGGATGATGATGGTTTCACGATTGGTCTTGTCATCGCGCACCACTTCCGCTTTGGCACGGATATAGATGCGTCCGCGACCTGTGCGGTACGCCATCAGGATTCCCGCACGACCATTGATGATCGCGCCGGTGGGGAAATCCGGACCCGGGATGTACTCCATCAACTCATCGATGGTCAGCTCGCTGTTATCGATCAGCGCCAGGCACCCTTTCACCACCTCACTGAGGTTGTGCGGCGGAATATTGGTGGCCATGCCCACGGCAATACCGGAAGAACCGTTGACCAGCAGATTGGGCACCCGCGACGGCAACACTTCCGGCATTTGCTCGGAGCCGTCGTAGTTATCAACAAAGTTGACGGTTTCTTTATCCAGATCCGACAACAGCTCGTGGGCGAGCTTATCCATGCGGATCTCGGTGTAACGCATCGCTGCCGCGCTGTCACCGTCGATGGAACCGAAGTTACCCTGACCGTCTACCAGCATGTAACGCAGGGAGAATGGCTGCGCCATACGCACAATGGTGTCGTACACAGCACTGTCGCCGTGCGGGTGGTATTTACCGATTACGTCACCCACCACACGGGCAGATTTTTTGTAGGGTTTGTTCCAGTCGTTTTTGAGTTCGTTCATCGCGTAGAGCACGCGCCGGTGCACCGGCTTCAGGCCATCGCGCACATCTGGCAACGCACGGCCCACAATCACGCTCATCGCATAGTCGAGGTAGGATTGCTTCAGCTCTTCTTCGATATTGATCGGAGAAATTTCTTTGGCTAATTCGCCCATATTTTCAGGCATTCCTTATCGTTAACGCCACCCGCGGGGCAGGCCCCGGCTACACCTGTAACCACCACCCTTCTCTGGGAGCGCACAGCAACAGGCTGGGAACTGGTGGGGCCAGTAAGTCACGGACCCCGATCAAGCGGGCGATTCTAGCACATCAGACGCCAAGTGCGGACTTGTTCGCGCACCTTCCCGCAGTTAAAGTCTGCGCCTTTCCAACGGAACAAAAAACACACAACAGCCATGGCAAACCGCACCGTACCCACTGAAAGAACGCACAATAAACAGGCGATCGACACCCTGATCCACGCTCGCTGGATTATTCCGGTAGTACCGGAAAAGCGACTGTACGAAAATTGCTCACTGGCGATTACTAACGGCACCATCACCGCCATCCTGCCCAGCAGTGAAGCCCGCAACCGCTTCGCACCAAAGGAAGAACGGCAGCTTGGTGATCAACTGCTTATTCCAGGGCTGATCAACACCCATAACCACGCCGCCATGAGTCTGCTGCGGGGGTTCGCCGACGACTATCCGCTGATGACGTGGCTGGAAAAACACATCTGGCCCGCGGAGCAACAGTGGGTCGGCCCGGAATTTGTCAGCGACGGCACCAGACTCGCCATGGCCGAAATGCTGCGCAGCGGCACCACTACTTTCTGCGACCAGTACTTCTTCCCGGAAGCCACCGCCGCCACCGTCCGCGAAGCCGGCATGCGCGCCCAGATCGCCTTCCCAATCATCGACTTCCCCAACAACTGGTCCAGAAATGGCGACGACGCCATCGAAAAAGGGCTGGCACTGCGGGACGATTACCGCTCCCACCACCGCATCGGCGTCGCCTTCGCCCCACATGCGCCCTACACCGTGGGCGACGAGACCCTTAAGAAAATTGCCATCTACGCCAACGAGCTGGGAATATCGGTGCAGATGCACCTGCACGAAACCGCCGGCGAAGTAGAACGCGCCGTGGCCGAGACCGGCCAACGCCCCACAAAACGACTGCACAACCTCGGCCTGCTCTCCCCTCAATTCCTGGCCGTACATATGACCGCACTGAACGACGATGACATCGCCCTGATCCAGAAAACCGGCGCCCACATCAGCCACTGCCCACGCTCCAACCTCAAGTTGGCCTCCGGATTCAGCCCGGTGGCGAAAATGCTGGAAGCCGGCATCAACGTCTCCATCGGCACCGACGGCGCCGCCAGCAACAACGGCCTCGACATGCTCGCGGAAACCAACACCGCCGCACTACTGGCCAAAGCCGTCTCCGGACAGGCCGACGCCCTCCCCGCCCACCAGGCCCTCGCCATGGCCACCATCAACGGTGCACGCGCCCTGGGCATTGACGATGTCACTGGCAGCATTGAAGTAGGCAAAGCCGCAGACCTGTGTGCCATCGACCTCAGCGCCCTGGAACAACAACCCCTGCACGACCCGCTGTCACAGCTGATCTACACCGCCAACGGTCACCATGTGCGCAATGTGTGGGTGGCCGGAAAGCAGCTGCTGAAAGACCGCAAACTCACCACACTCAATGAAGAAGAACTGAAGCAACGGGCGGCGAACTGGCGTGATAGAATCGCGGGTCGCACGCACTAGGCTGCTAACGAAGCCAAACACCAAGAATCGAAGCTGGCGCTCCCGGTAACCGTTTCCGGGACCGTCTGCGGCCAGGACGGCCGCAGCCGAGCCCCCATGGACGGGTTTACGGCGTGTCCCGGAAACGGTTACCGGGAGCGAAGGCGCCACTGCAGGTGGGAATAACGGACCCCACAACCTAAACAAGGCCCAAATGATCAACGTAGATCCGGCGGAAATCGCCAAATTTGAACAACTGGCCAGCCGCTGGTGGGACCAGCAGGGTGAATTCAAGCCCCTGCACGAGATCAACCCCCTGCGCGCCAATTACATCGACCAGCGCGCACCCGTCGCCGGCAAAAAACTGCTCGACGTAGGCTGTGGCGGCGGCATTCTCACCGAAGCCATGGCGCAGCGCGGCGCCGATGTCACCGGCATCGACCTCGGCGAAGCCCCACTGAACGTCGCCAAACTGCACGCCCTGGAATCCGGCGTAAAGATCGATTACCAACGCATCCCCGTGGAAGAGCTGGCCGAAAACCAGCCCGGCAGCTTCGACATCGTCACCTGCCTGGAAATGCTCGAACACGTACCGGACCCGTCTTCGGTAATCCGCGCCTGTGCCAAGCTCGTCAAACCCGGCGGCCACGTCTTCTTCTCCACCATCAACCGCACCCCCAAGGGGTGGCTGTTTGCCGTGGTCGGAGCCGAATACGTCCTACGCATGCTGCCCAAAGGCACCCACGAATACGGCAAATTTATTCGCCCGTCAGAACTGGGGCGCTGGGTACGGGAAGCAGACCTGCAAACCCGCGACATCACCGGTATGACCTACAATCCCCTCACCAAACAGTACAAACTGAATCCGAGGGACGTCGACGTCAACTACCTGATGCACACCATTCGCCCCGCCGAATAAATCCAGAATTACCCGACTATGAAAGCTGTACTCTTTGATCTCGACGGCACCCTGTTCGACACCGCTCCAGACTTTGTGGTGGTGCTCAATCAATTGCGCGAGCAGGAAAAGCTGCCGCCTCTGGCAGACGCCACCATTCGCGAAGTGGTCTCCAATGGCGCCCGCGCCATGGTGCACCTGGGTTTCGGCGTCGACGAAGGGCAACCCGGGTTCGACATGCTGCGCCAACGCCTCCTGGACCTGTACCTGATGCACCTGGCCAAACACACCGTACCCTTTCCGGGCATTGAAAAACTGCTCAATCAACTGACGGAAAACGGTATCGCCTGGGGCGTGGTGACCAACAAACCCTCGGCCTACACCATTCCCCTGATGCAAGCCTTTGCGCACCTCCCCACCCCCGGTGCCATCATCTGCCCCGACGACGTCACCCATCGCAAACCCGACCCTGAGCCCATTCTGCTCGCCTGCAGCCGCATCGGCTGTAATCCCTCGGAAGCAATTTACGTCGGTGATCACGAGCGCGACATCATGGCAGGCCGCGCCGCCGGCATGCCCACCATCGCCTGTAGCTATGGCTATATCGATACTGGTGATGATCCGGAGAACTGGCAGGCAGACCACCTGATCCACCACGCGGAAGAGATCTGGCCGCTCTTGGAAAAACACTACCTGAACAAATGATTGCGACACGCAATCTTTACCAAACACACGCGATCAACGAGCCAGTAAAACTACATGTCTGAAACCATCACCAACGACACTGCCACGCAATATCAGGCACCCGCCGACCTGCTCAAAGAAAAAGTCATTCTGATCACCGGCGCTGGCGACGGCATCGGCCGTGTTGCCGCCAAGACCTTCGCTGCCCACGGCGCCACCGTGATCCTGCTCGGCCGCACCGTACCCAAGCTGGAAGCGGTCTATGACGAAATCGAAGCCGCGGGCGGCGCCAAGCCCGCCATTCTACCGGTGGATCTTTCCGAAGTACGCTGGGAAGAGCTGGAATACCTGGCCCAGGGTGTCGACCAGGAATTCGGTCGTTTAGATGGCCTGCTGCACAACGCAGGCGTACTCGGCCAGCGCACCCCCATGGCCAACTACCACTACGCGACCTGGCAGCAGGTGATGCAGATCAACGTGAATGCCGCGTTTGGATTGACCAAGGCAATGCTGCCACTCCTGGAAGAATCCAAAGCGGGCTCAGTGATCTTCACCGGTTCCGGGGTAGGCCTGAAAGGTCGCGCCTACTGGGGCGCTTACGCGGTTTCCAAATTCGCGACCGAAGGCATGATGCAGACCCTGGCGGATGAAGTGGACGGTGTTTCCAATATCCGGGTCAACAGTATCAACCCGGGCGCCACCCGCACCAACATGCGTGCTGTAGCCTACCCGGCGGAAGACCCCGCCTCGGTGACCACGCCGGAAGACATCATGCCTACCTATCTGTACCTGATGGGTGACGACAGCGTTGGCGTTAACGGCAAGCAGTTCAACGCTCAGGGTTGATCCCCTCCTCCCTGCAATCAATTCGAAAGATCCGGGCTGCAGTGGTGCACTGCAGCCCCGGTGATTACACTTTCCCCAATCTCGACCAACACGCATTTCAGGTCGACCGCCAGGTTCCGGGCATAAATCAATCGCCGGCGAGGGGATATGACCGACCACAGCTCCAAATCAATCGCCAGTTCAGGCGCCAGCGCTACACCCAATCGCACTAGCGACTCTCAAAAAGAGGATCTGGGCGTACTTACCAGTGAGTCCCGCAATCCGGACACTCAGGACATTGATCTGCTCCCCACCTACGGGATTCTCGAGAAGATCAACGACGCTGACAGCGGTGTCCCCGGCGTGGTGCGGCAGGTACTGCCGGCGATCGCCGAGGCGGTGGATAAAGCGGTAGAGGCCTTCAAGGCCGGGGGCCGCCTGATCTATATGGGTGCCGGCACCAGCGGGCGCATCGGCCTGCTGGATGCAGTGGAATGTCCTCCAACGTATGGTGTTCCGGAAGGAATGGTGGTGCCACTGATCGCCGGCGGTGAACAGGCAGTACACCGCGCTCAGGAAGGCGCAGAAGACAGCCCCACCCTGGGTGAACAAGACCTTCGCAGCATCAAGCTGACCAGCAAGGACATGGTGGTAGGGATTGCGGCCAGCGGGCGCACGCCCTATGTCACCGGCGGGTTGCGCTACGCGCGCAGCCTCGGTTGCACAACGGTAGCCCTTGCCTGTAACAAATCCGCAGCCATTGCCAAAGAAGCAGACATCGCCATTCTGCCGGAGGTGGGCCCGGAAGTATTAACCGGCTCCACGCGTATGAAAGCCGGCACCGCACAGAAACTGGTGCTGAATATGCTTACCACCGCCAGCATGATTCGCATCGGCAAGAGTTTTTACAACCTGATGGTGGATGTGAAGGCCACCAACCAGAAACTGGTGGACCGCACTCGACGGATTGTAGTCGAGGCCACCGGAGTGAGTTACGCGGAAGCCGATCAGGTACTGATGGGCTGCGATCACAACGCCAAGCTGGCGATCATGATCATATTGAGTGGACTCGAACGCGCGGAAGCGGAACAGGCACTGAAAAGAGCCAACGGCTTCCTGCGCCTGGCGCTGCAGAACCTGCAGCAGCACTAATCACTAAAATTAGTGAATTGCCACAAAAAAATACCCGGATAGCGAAAAGGATAACTCCTCCCGCGCCCCGGGTATTTTTCAACGGCTGCAGCAAACGTCAGCGAGAGTTACTCTCCGCTGTGATCAATTTCCTCGACCAGTTCTTCCACTTCCTCGGCCATCTCGTGCATTGCCTCTGACGTTTCATCCAGAGCGTGCCCCATGGCTTCCGGCACATCGGCAAACACATCCCCTTCTGCAGAGGCCATCATATCGCCTGCGGCCTCAGGAGAGTTGTCTGCCGCCACCTCTGCTTCTGCTACGGCGGATTCGACTTCGTCAACGATTTGCTCTTCCTCGACAACAACCTCTTCCGCCTGCGGCGCAGTCACTTCGAGGTTGGTGTAATAGAAATAACCACCGACGGCGGCAATGGCAATTGCGGGAATCAACAGCTTTTTCATATTCGGCTACACCCCTGAGTGTTGTTTATGATGTCTTATGATTTTTGTAAGCTCTCGGCTCGAATATTCTTCCACGGTGTGCCAATTGGAAATGTGACAGGCAACTCAAATTGCATTGTGTAGCGCGCACGACTGGTGCAATATTCGACAGACCTAACGAACGGACCTGACATTATGCGAAAAATAGGCGCTCCTAATTTGCCCCATGCCAAACCCTTCTTCGCCCCCCTGCTATTCCTGTTCGCAATGACGCCCCTTCTAACACCCGCCACCAGTGCCGAGACTCTGGAAGACGCACTGCGCCGCTGCACAGAATTCAGCGATGACAAGAAGCGGCTCGCCTGCTTCGACAAGGCTTCCGGAAATCTCAAACAGCGCGCTGAGCTGCGCTTTGGTCACGAAGGAAAAGACGTAGCTGAAGAAGCCCCCGAGTCCATTTCGGCCACGATTACCAGCGCAGTGGAAGGCGCCCACGGGAAATATACGTTCACGCTGGATAACGGCCAGGTTTGGCGGCAAACCGGCAGTGGCCGCGCCATCTGGCGCGAGGGTGAGCAGATCACACTGGAACGCGGTGCCCTGGGCTCCTTTTTTATGCGCAAGGCAACTGGCGGTCGTTCACTGCGGGTCAAACGCATCAAGTAATCGTCAACGTCGGTAAAACCGCGCCGTCAGGTGCGGTTATAACCGGACAAAATAAGCCGCCCATCAGTAACTGAAAACGCCTCTATACCACTATTTTCCAGTAAAATTCGTGAAATCCCGGCAACCTGCCGGGTTTTGCCGTTAACCCTCCCCCTAGCCCCGCACACACTCCCTCCGAGTACTCACCGGTCCCGTTTTTTGCGGCGCTAATTTCCACAGAGCCCGCGCCGTCATCTATAGTCAAATGGTCCGCATGGCAATTTCTGCGCCATGCAGCGATCCTGCGAAAGGATGACGCCGGTAGTTTTACGGCAGCAGCGCGGTCCACAAGGTAAAACTGCGCTGCCTCAGCATAAGGTTCAGACTTTTGTCCCGAGTAAATATTGAAACAAGGGATGACCAGTGGCTGAAGGAAAATAGCAACAACGCAACCGGGAGCAGCTTCCAACAGGAAGACCCGGATCCATCCATGCAACCCCGCGCGGAGGCAATCGAAGAAGACTCAGGCTCAGAAGACTCCCTTGGCGATAACGTCGGCACGCCGATGCAGAATTACCTCAAGCATCTCTATCGGCTTGATCTGCTGACCCCGGAGGATGAGCACACCACCACCTGCCTGCTGCGGGAGCTGGAGGAGAAAATTATCGCGCTACTGCAAAAACGCGGCGTGACGCTGGTAGACCTGCGCAGTGAAGGGGTTGAGCAACGCGGGAGTACCGGGGCCTACGACCACGGGTTGATTATCGCCAAAGCTGACGGCCTGTTAGCGAGCGCTAATATTTCCCAGCGCGATCGCAGCGCGCTGCAAAACCTGATGAAAAAATTCAAGGCGCAGCGCAAGAAACTCATTCAGTGTAATCTGCGCCTGGTCATTGCCATCGCCAAGCGTTTTCGCAACCCTTCGGTGCCATTCATCGATCTGATTCAGGAAGGCAACGTAGGCCTGATGAAGGCCATTGAGCGCTTTAAACCCCAGATGGGTTACCGGTTCTCCACTTACGCCTACTGGTGGATTCAGCAGGAAATCCAGCTGACCCTGCGACGCAACGACGACCTGGTGCGCCAGCCCGCCAATGTGCAGGACGATTTGCGCAATATCTACCGGGCCATCAATCAGGTGCGTTCAGAGGGGCTCCCGGCCTCGGATGAAAATGTGGCGAAACAAACGGGTCTCGACCTGGAGCGCGTACAGAGCCTGCTCAAGTTACCCGGCCCAACCGGCTCGCTGGATGACCCGATCTCCGACGACCAGGCCAGCACACGACTGGACTATGCCCCCGCCGGGGATATGTTCAATACCGACGAGCTGGTATCCAATCAGGAATTGGCCCAGCGCCTGCGGGACGCGGTTGCCAAGCTGCCACCACGTCAGCGCACGGTTCTCAGTTTGCGTTACGGACTTATTTCAGACCGGGATTGTTCATTCCGGGTTATCGGTGAGCAGCTGGGCCTTAGTCAGGAGCGAGCGCGGCAACTGCATTCCGATGCGCTGCGGCAACTGAAGCGTCAGTGGCGCTAAGGTAGCAACCAAATCTATCATACCAGGGCCCCGGAAACGGGGCGCCTGCTTGCCTTCATTTCGATTCCGGCTAACCTTGTAATACTGCCCACTAACAGCGATAACCGGCGATTACATCATGCCTCACTCCCCCACCGCGGCCCCGGTGCCCGTACCCTCCCGCACCATCGGGAAACAAATATTTGCCCTGGTGATTACCGGCGCCCTTCTGACCCTGAACTCAATGGCTGCTCAAGCCGGTGCAGTTTGGCGTGACGGCTCTCAGGAGCTGATTTTGAGCGGCGGCAAGGGAATCGGAAGCGCTCTGATCCAGCAGAAATCCATTGCCGGGTCGGATATGGTCGGCGTCAACTGGTCGTATCAATTTTATGACTATCCGGGCAATCACCACTTCCAGTGGTGGGCGCAGGTCAGCTACAGCCATATGTGGATCGACTATCAGGGTGAGGATCAGAAACAGCAGATCTGGGAGCTGAAACCAGTGGTTCGCTGGTACCCGCAACGTGAGGCAAAAGGGATTTTCGGCGAATTCGGCGTTGGTGCAGCCTACCTGACCGAGCGCAGTTTCGGTGCCATAGACCTGTCAACTAATCTGAATTTTTCGCTGCATTTTGCCGGCGGATACACTCTTGAGAACGGGCACACCATATCGTTGCGGTACAGTCATTTTTCCAACGGCTATACCAATTCCCCCAATCCCGGCTTCGATTTTGCATCACTGAACTGGCACGCCAAATTCTGAGGTGTACGGTTATTTTCCAACCAACTTAAAACTAACCGTAATATTTACATCAAAATATTGTCACACCTGTGAGGGACAATAACGCCATTCCTGCACCGTGCACCACGCGCGGTCAGTCTGGCGCCGTACCGATACCGCACACACGTGCCTATCCTGCCTGACACCAATAAACCCAACGCGGCGCAGAGACATCGGACGTGTAGCCGTATGATTCAAAGTATCTGTCACCTGATTGCCAGCCGTGAGCACGGCGGTATGGAAAAGCATGTCGCCGACCTGTCCCGCTGGCAGGCCTGTAACACTGACGCGCAGGTGGCGGTGATTGCCCACCCCCGATACCTCCAGACGCTCGATGAGCGCATTCAGTTTATTCCGTTGAATACAGACCGCAGCCGGCATCACCCCAACCTGGTTTGGCGCCTGGCCAACCTGATTCGTAAGGGGGAATACCAGATTGTCCACGGCCACGGTTCCAAATCTGCGCAATTACTCGCCGCGGTCCAACCTTACACGGAAACTCGCCAGATCATTACCCGGCACAATGTACGGCACCCGCGCGATAAGCTCGCCAGCGCATTCGACGCGCGCATTGCCATCAGCGAAAATACCGTGGCCAACTCAAAACTGGACTGGAATATTATTCCCAATGGCGTCGAATTACCGACAGCCCCCGGCGAATCAACACCCCAACTATCTCTCAGTGCAGAGCAGCCAACCCTGCTGGTCGCCAGCCGGCTGATCAAAGCACGTGCCGTCGACAAGCTGATCGATGCAGTCGCACTACTGCCGGGAACACGCCTGATGATTCTGGGGGAAGGTCCGGAGAAGGAAAACCTGCAGCAACAGGTAAGAAACTTGAGCTCAAGCAAACCGGCGCTGGCGGATTTCGCGCAACGGGTGGAGTTCTTTTCGGGCAATGGGATTGTTGCGCAGTTTATGGAAGCGGCAGATCTTGTGGTCATCCCCGCAGAGGCAGAAGGCACGCCTTACACCCTTATTGAGGCATTGCTGCAACGAACCCCAGTACTGGCCAACCGGGCAGGGAATGCCATCGATTACCTTCCGGAAAAGTATTTACTGGACACGACAGATCCGGACCACCTCGCGGAAAAAATCCGCGGTGCACTGCAGAACCCAACTCTGAGCACGGATTTCTCGGCCCTTTATGACCGCGCCGCAAACAGCTTCACCCTGGATTCCATGGCCAAGGCAACCTGGCAGGTTTACACCCAGCTACTGCCAGAAGCCATCATTTGACAACACTAACGGCCAACGGCTGAGAGGACGCTGCAGTAAGCTCGTCGAACCAGCGAACGGCCTGGGCCGTCGTTTCCGCGAGACTGAAGCCGGCAAACTGGATGGATTTTGCGGCATCCAGTACCGACACACTGGTACGCACCAGCGGTTCCATCCCGCAACCGCCCTCTCCCTGTGCGGCAGCCTCCACTGGCACTCCCTGAGGAAAGCACTGCTGGAGTAGCTCAAGCCCGAGCCCACCATCGGCAATCGCAGGGCACCCCATTGCCAGGGACTCACAGACCACCCGCCCGTCAGTCAAAGCCGGTTCCGCCAGGTCGAAGGTTATCCGTGCACTGGCGTAGAGCTCGCGCATATCCCTGCGCGCGCCGAGAAACAGAACATGTTCGGCAAGGCCCATGGCTTCCGCCCGTCTTTCCAGGCCGCGGGCAAACTTTTTCTGCCCGGGAAGCGCCTCTCCGACCACCAGCCCAAACAGGTCGTCGCGCGTTTTTTTCAACTCGGCCAACAATTCGAGAAACCGTTCCTGGCCACGCCCGGGGCCGATGTCACCGGGTAGCAACAGCCAGCTGCGACCTTCAATCTGCGGGAAGCTGTTCAGCAGCCGATGTTGCCAGTGCCCGGAGACCGGGGCGCGCCGATCCAGTTCTCGGGTGTTCACTCCACGGTAGATAACCTGGATTCCCTGTTCACAGGACCCGGGCTCAGCAACCGGCATGGAGAAACGCTGTGACATCCGCTGCGCGAGATTCCGTGAAGAGGCCAATACTAATTCACCACGCGACACCGCGCCGTTCTGCCAGGCCCCGCTGAACGGCCCACCCGCTGGCCAGCGGTGCAGCGCTGTTACCAACCGTGGACGCGTCGTCTCAGGCAGGCGGGACCACACTTTCCAACCGTGCCAACTGCACAGGGAGTCGCGACATAGAAGGACATCCGCCTGCAGAGATTCAAGCTGATGATACAGACGGCGGTGCAGGCGGTGGTTGAAAAACCCTTTGCGATTTACCGGTAACTCCAGATGTTGGCAATTGTGCAACGTCAGACGGGATACCAGCGTACCACCAGCCGAGATCACCGAAGACTCATGCCCCTGGCGGGCCAGCTCCTGGGCAAACTCCAGTGTTTCCTGGGCCAACTTGCTGCCGTCCATGGACGGTACCAATTGAACAATCCGCATGCGACTCGATCCTAAACGACTCCTGTCCTGATCATTACATTGTACCGGCAAATTCTGCGCCACAAGCCACATTTTTATTTTCTCGCGACCGCTTCACAAAACCTGCGGAATCCCGTCACCCTCGCGGCCGAAAAGCGGGGTATCATGGCTCGCGGCCGAATGACCGGCATAGACTTCAACAAAAGAGCCCACCGCGACAAATGGGCTACTCGAATAACAGTGGAAGGAAACACACGAATGGCAACTCAAGGCGTATCTTCAACCTCGATACCGGGTCTTACCAGGAAGGGTCTTTTCACCCGCTGGCTCGCCAGCTTCAGTATTGCCCTTTTGGCAATAGCGCTGGCGGCTTCCGCACAGGCGGCAAATGATCGAGGTCTTCTGCTGGAGGCAAAAAAGGGGGAGAAGCGCGTTTACCTGCTGGGATCCATCCACCTCGCCGACAAAAGCTTTTACCCACTGCGCGACCAGATTGAGCGCGCTTACTCCAGCAGCGACGCGCTGGTTGTGGAGGCGGATATTCTCGCCATGGAAACCGATCCGGCGCTGCAAATGAAAATCATGCAGGAGTCGGTTTATCCTGCGGGCCAGCAACTGAAAGACCACATTTCACCCGCGGTGTATAAACAGTTGCAGGATTGGCTGGCCAAACGACAGATTCCAGAGCAAAACTTTAGCCGCCTGCGCCCGGCAATTGCCATGATCACCCTCAGCATGATTGAAATGCAGGCCCGGGGACTGGACCCTAAAGCGGGTATTGATCGCCATTTCCTCAACCAGGCCCACCGGAACAACGGGACCATTCTTGAACTGGAAAGCGTGCTCGGACAGATCGAAATGCTGAACAATCTCGACAATCCCGAACTGTACCTGCAACAGACCCTTGCTCAGGTATCCGAAATGGACAGTTTTGTCCCGCGCATCACCAAGGCATGGAAAAAGGGAGACCAGAACGACATATACGACCTGGTGATCCGAGAAAGCCTGGAGGAAAACCCCGGGTTTGCCCCGCTGTTCGACAAACTTTTCTATCAACGCAACCAGACAATGGCTGAGAAAATCCGCGACTTCAGCGCGGATTACAATACCCTGTTTGTCGTAGTTGGCGCCGGGCATCTCGTAGGAAAGAAATCCGTTACGGAGTTACTCGAAGAAGCCGGCTATTCCATCGAGCAAATCTGACATATCGCGCCCTCTACGAGCCCGGCAACGCCGGGCTCCATCCCTCCTTACCGATACTCATCGTTTATTTCGACAATTCCGCTGTGCCATTGGGTTTCTCGCGCAAAATACTCCCACTCAAGTGGACTATTATCCCTATGCATATCGGCGTTATGGGATATGTCTTTCAGACCCGCCGCTAGCAGATGTTACGGAAATATTTCATTTCTGCGCGCGTTATGTTTCCATTGCGCCCCAAATTTTTATCAATCGTTTTTCATAACGCTGCGATCAGGAGTTCCAATGAAAGCCTCAGGTACAGGGAAAATGGGCAAGGCGCTCGCCGCGGTCACATGCAGCCTGCTTTCCATCACCGCCATCGCCGACGACGCTGAAACCAAGGGCGGACTGAAAATCACTTCGGACGACGGCAATTTTTCTGCCTCGCTGGGGGGGCGCATCCACTTCGATACCTATCTTTTCGACACCGATATCGAAGATCCCGTAAGTACCACGGAATTTCGTCGCGCGCGAATCACCCTGAAAGGCAGTATCTACGACTGGAAATACGTGCTGGAGCAGGACTTCGCCGCGGGCGACACCCACGCAGGCTTTCGCGACGTGTTTATTGCCCATAAATTTCTAGATGGCGAAATTCGTATCGGACAGTTCAAGCCGTTCCGTTCAATGGCGGAAATGACCAGCTCCAATGAGATAACCATGCTGGAGCGACCTTTCTCCAGCGCCACCGGCCTGTATGACGGTTACCAGTTCCAACAGGGTATTGGCTGGACCGGCGTTCTGGACTGCTTCACTCTAGGAATGATGGCCTTCAACCTCCGCGATGCTGCCGAGTCTCGCAATGAAGGGGTCGGAGCCGCCGGGCGGCTGGCCTGGGCACCCATCAATACCGATCACGCGGTATTCCATTTAGGCACCTACCTAAGCTATGAGAATGCCAATCGCGACTCCGGCGATCTATACGCAGAGGCCGACTATGCTGGGCGCCGCGGCCCTTCGCAACTAATGGCGCTGACACCCGGCGATCTGGGCGAAGACGCGTCTTACGCCGGCTTTGAAATCGCAGGCAGTTACGGGCCGCTCTACCTTCAGGCGGAATACGCTATCGGGGAGTTTGAGGCAGACTACTACCTGACCGAAGTCGAATTTGAAGATGAATTTGGTGCGCCACCTCCCTTCTACTGCGACCCGATGTTCGGCTGCTATATTGACGATCAATCCGTACACACCTGGTATGTGCAGGGCAGCTGGATGATTACCGGTGAACACAAGACCTACAGCAAGAAACGCGGTGCCTTCAATTCCGCCAAACCTTCTGGCAACGGCCTGTGGGGCGGAGCCTGGGAACTGACAGCCCGCTACGACACCATGGAAAACCGCGACATTCACAGTCTCGAAGCCAGCAGTGCACAGATCGGCCTCAACTATTACGCCAATCGTAATGTGCGCGTGATGATGAATATGATCTTCGGTGATGATGACTTTACTGGCGACAACACCAATCAGCTTGGCCTACGAGTACAGATGGCCTGGTAAGCAGGTTCTGGTGTGTTGAGCTAAAGAGCACAAAAAAAGCGAGCTATTTAGCTCGCTTTTTTTGTATCCAATTTTCTATCCCTACCCCACCTGCTGTGCCTTGGCGGGGTCAAACACTTCTACTTGTGAAGTCTCCGGAACTTCCACTTTCGGATTATAAAAACGCTGTAACGCCTGATTGCGAGCCTGGTGTGCGAGTTTTACATTTTCTTCCTTGATTACACCGTAACCACGAATCTGGTCTGGATAGCTCAGCAGTTCAATCGCCGCTGCGTGGTTCTCGGCATTCAATCGGCCCAGTACTTCGTCGACAATTTTTTCGTATTCGGTAATCAGGCCACGCTCCATTTTGCGCTCTGCGGTGTAACCGAAAATATCCAGCGCGCTGCCGCGCAGGAATCGAAACTTTGCCAGTACACCGAACGCCTTGTGCATCCAGCCGCCGAATTTGAGTTTGCGCGGGCGCCCGGTATTTTTATCGAACGGGCTCAAAAGTGGTGGTGCCAGATTGAATTCCAGCTCGAAGTCTCCGGCAAAATTCTCTTTCAGGGACTCAATAAAACGCCCATCGGAGTACAGACGCGCCACTTCGTACTCGTCCTTGTACGCGAGGAGTTTGGCGTAATGCCTTGCCACCACCTCGGCCAGTGCCTCACTGCCCGGCACCTTGAGAATCTCCGCGTCCTTCACCTTGTCTACCAGATGACGGTAACGGCGGGCCAGCGCCGCACCCTGATAGCCGGTCAAATGCTCCACACGGTGGGCGACAATCGCCTCCAGCCCCTGCGGCAGAACGAGCTCTTCCTCTTTCGACAGGAGCTGGTCCAGTGCCTCGCGATCCGCCGCAGCCAGACGGCCCGCTGCCAGCCCCTGCAGGTTACCTTCTACCGCCACCCCATTGAGCCGGATCGCCTCCTGGAGCGCCTCTAGCCCCAGGGGAATCAGACCTTTCTGCCAGGCAAAGCCGAGCATGAATATATTCGCCGCAAGAGTGTCTCCCAGCGCCGCCTTGGTGAGGGTGTGCCCCTCGACCACATCCAGCTCCAGCACCGCATCCTTGATGGTGTCCAGTACCGCCTGCGGCGAATGAATATCTTCGCGTCCCAGCACCGATGCCGCGGTCGGGCTTAGGTGGGTATTCACCACTGCGCGGCTGTGGGTCTCATCCAGTTTGGCGAGACTGGCAGACAGGTTGCCTGCGGCAATCAGGTCACAAGCCATGAGAGCGTCCGCACGCCCATCGGAAATACGCACCGCTTTCAGGGATTCCGGTCGATCCGCAAAGCGCACATGGGAGTACACCGCCCCTCCCTTTTGCGCGAGACCGGTCTGGTCCAGGGTACTGCAGGCTTTCTGTTCAATGTGCGCCGCCATGGCCAGAAGTGCACCAATGGTGACCACCCCGGTGCCACCGACGCCAGTTACCAGCAGGTTGAACGGCTCACTCAGATCCGGCATCTGCGGGGCCGGCAACTTGTCGGCCGCCTGGCAAAGGGCGTCACCGACACCTGCACGCTTGTTCAGTTTTCCGCCTTTCACAGTAACAAACGACGGGCAGAAACCGTTTACGCAGGACATATCCTGATTACACGCGGTCTGATTGATCCGGCGTTTGTCACCGAGCGCCGTGGTAACCTTCTCGACGGCAATACAGCTGGACTGCGTGACACAGTCGCCGCAGCCTTCACACACCAACTCATTGATAAACGGGCGCCCTTCCGCTTTTGGCAGAAGGCCACGCTTGCGCTTGCGGCGCAGTTCGGTGGCACAGGTCTGGTCATAAATGATAACGGTGCAGCCGGGCTCCTCGCGCAGCTCTTTCATCACCGCAGGCATATGGTCCCGGTGGCGAATTTCCACTTCCGACGGGAAGCTCAGGGCACCCTTGTACTTGTCGGTGTCGTCCATCACCAACACGACTCGCTTGACCCCTTCCGCCAGAACCTGGCGACAGATCATATCCGGGTGCAGTTCACCATCGTGGGGCTGGCCACCGGTCATCGCCACCGCATCGTTGAACAGAATCTTGTAGGTAATATTGACCTTGGCGGCGACAGACGCGCGGATAGCGAGAATCCCGGAGTGGAAGTAGGTTCCATCCCCCAGATTCACAAAGACATGAGGCTCACTGGTAAATGCCGCCTGGCCGATCCAGTTGACGCCTTCAGCCCCCATCTGGGTGAAGGTATAGGTCTCACGGTCCAGCCACTGGGCCATATAATGACAACCGATCCCCGCCAACGCGCGGCTGCCTTCTGGTACACGCGTGGAGCGGTTGTGGGGACAACCGGCGCAGAACATCGGCAGGCGCGCGACACTGGATCCGGCCTGGGCAGAAATACGCTCGGCCAGGGCGTCCAGTCGCATCAGGCGGTGTTTGGCGCGATCGTGCAGATTTTCTTCACCCAGCAGGTAACCGAGTACCTGCGCCACAACCGCTGGCGACAGTTCGCCGTACATGGGCAGCAGCGGCTTATCGTGCTCGTCCACCTTGCCGAGAATGCGCGGGAAATGGGGGTCGCGCAGATGTACGTTGTACAACTCTTCTTTCAGCTGCACTTCCATCAGACTGCGCTTTTCTTCCAGGACCAGTAGAGAGTCGAGGCCACGGGCAAACTCCTGAATGCCGGGCACATCCAGCGGATAAGTCATACCCACCTTGAGAATCCGAATACCGAGGTCGCGAGCGCGCTCCTCATCGATTCCCATATCCTCGAATGCCTGCATCAAATCCAGATGGGCTTTACCGGCAGTGACGATACCGAGTGTCGCACTCGGGTTATCCAGCACCAGTTTGTTCAACTGGTTAGCGCGAGCAAAGGCGAGTGCCGCCGGGCGCTTGTAGCGCCACAGACGCTCTTCCTGCTCGAGCGGGTTGTCCTGTTTGCGGATATTCAGACCGCCCTGCGGGCGCTCGATTTCCGGGTACTCGAACGAGACACCTGCCGGGTCCACATCCACAGTGGAGGCACTGTCCATATTTTCCGCCAGGGTAATCATCGCCACCCAGCAACCACTGAAGCGGGACAGCTCCAGGCCGTAAAGGCCGTAGTCCAACACCTCCTGTACCGTCGACGGGTTCAGTACCGGAATATGCATATCCACGAAGGCAAATTCGGACTGGCCCGGATAGGACGACGACTTACAGCCGTGGTCATCGCCAGCAATAATCAGTGCACCGCCCTTCGGAGAGGAGCCTGCCGCGTTGGCGTGGCGGAACGCATCACAGGAGCGGTCGACGCCCGGCGTTTTGCCGTACCAGATTCCGCAGACGCCATCGACCTCAGCCCCGTCAAACAGGCCCACCTGCTGGGAACCCCACACGGCAGTCGCGGCCAGCTCTTCATTCACGCCGGGTGTAAAACGGATATTGAATTGATCTAGGAGTGTTTTGGCGCGGGCCAGTTGCTGGTCATACCCACCCAGGGGGGAACCGCGGTAACCGGAAATAAACGTGGCGGTATTCAGTCCCCGCGCAGCGTCAATACGCATCTGATCGATGGGGAGGCGCACCAGCGCCTGAATACCCGATAACAGCACTCGCCCCTTGAGGGTGGTGTACCTGTCATCAAGAGAGACTGCTTTCGCCGCAGCCGAATTGCCGCTGACCGCCTGATCCAGACCTTGCTGAGACTCGGACTGAGATCCGGTGTTCACCTTCTGCTCGTTCATACGCCTACTTCTTCCCGCTGATCGTTGAAGCACCGCCTTGGACACGGGCTTCCGCTAATTATTGTGATTCGGGGCGCGCATCGCCGAAATTGGCGCCAAATTGATCGGACCGATGGGTGTCTCGGCCGGGGCTGCCAAAGATAGCGACGGCGTGGTCAGGTCATACTAGTGCTTAAAGCGCATTGAAACATTGCTTTATTTACAGGTTTGCACGTAAAATTATGACAGCCATCTCGGCCAATAGTGAAACTGTAGGACAGGAGTTTATATGAAGCGCTCAACCGACCTGGATGATTTCGACCGCAAGATTCTGAGGGCGCTGCAGGAGAACGCCGATTATTCCATGGCTGAGCTGGGAGACAAAGTGGGTTTGTCCCATACACCTTGCTGGCGCCGCATCAAGCGCCTGGAGGCCGAAGGTATCATCCGTGGCCGCGTCACCCTCCTGGATCCGCGCAAACTTGACCTGGGGGTCACAGTATACTGCTATGTCACCATACACAACCACGATGAAGATTCTTTGAATAATTTTGAATCGGCGGTACAGGACGTACAAGAAGTGGTGGAGTGCTATTCCACCAGTGGTGACAAGGACTATGTACTGCGTGTAGTGGTGGACAGTGTTGAGCATTACGAGCAGCTACTGAAACGCTCACTGGTGCATTTGCCGAATGTTGCATCGGTGAACTCCACCTTCGCATTGAAACAGGTAAAGTACACCACACAGTTGCCGCTCTAAGCGGGCGCGAAAAGATACATCCAGATCCATCATGCCGGATACAATCCGGCGTCGGGCTTTTCAGCTTTGCATTCCGGGCCCAGCCCGGAATGAGAGAGCGGGCGCTTAACGAGCCTCCAGCCTAGCAATCACCTGCCCCAGCACCTGCTCCAGATCCTGACCATCGCAATCCACCACGATATCGGCGTATCGGCGATACAGCGCCTGACGCTCCTCAAACAGTGCCTCAAAGCTCTGACCGGGGGCCTTGGCGATTCCGCGACTCTCGTAATTGTGAATACGGCGACGGAGCTCGTCTGCGGAACAGTTCAGGAACACCGCTGGGCCATAGGACAAAAGGTTGCGCATACCGTCCTCGCTGTACACCGCACTGCCACCGGTTGCGATCACATGATTGGGCAGCTCGGCATCCGCAATCACTTCCCCTTCGATACGGCGCAGGTTGAGGTAATCGGATTCATTCATGATCTCCTGCAACGTCTTATCTTCCCGCAGCTGGATCAGCACGTCCGTATCCACAAAATCTTTCGCCAGCTCCTTGGCCAGCAATACCCCCAGCGTACTTTTGCCCGCCCCCGGCATTCCAATCAGTACCACACTGCCCTGTTTTTGCATTGTTATTCGGTATCCAAGCTACGTTAATCCCCTCGCCTCGGCCACAGCAGTGACCGCAGCCAACCCAACAGGCCATTACCTGCAAGCAGCATTTTATCTAATTCATCCAGATTGTGCGCCTGCCTGAAACTGTCCGCAAACAGGGCTTCCCGGGTAATCATTCGCCGGCGTGGATTGATCTGCTTAATCTCCCTGGCCGGATTCCCTGCCACCACCGTATTCGCTGGCACATCCCTGGTTACAACACTGCCGGCTCCGACAACCGAGTTGTCGCCAATGGATACCCCTTTACAGATAATCGCGCTGTCGCCTATCCAGACATTGTTGCCGATGGCAACCGGTGCGGTGCAGCGAAACGGCCGGGTACGGTTGTAGATCCCGTGCCAGTCTGAATCGGATATATACACATTGGCGGCAAGCATGCAGGCATCGCCAAGAGTGATGGATTCGCCAGCCGATATACGCACCCCCGGGGAAATCAGCACGTAGTCACCAATGGTGATTTGCGCATCGCCACCACGATGGCCCATTGCGGTAAAGCGAATGCAATTATCCGGTGTTGATATCAGGTGCGGAAAATCCCCCAGGCAAATGTTACTGCCAAATACCTTGACCGAAGCCGGGTGCATGATTTCAGGCTCACGGCCTATGGCATCAAACTGCGGCAGCAGGAAATGCCGGCAGCGCCAATTGCGAAAGGCAATCAGCGCGCGCTTAAGCCAGTATGGTCTATGATCTTTTCGCATAATGCGCCTTTTGTTTCGAGTATCAACCTAGCGCTCGACAACTCACGGCTGACAGACCGCAATTGCCGATCGCTGCCCAACTACCTCTGATACCGAAACCTGTTCGTTATTTTGAATTTTGGGTTTGCAACTTCCGCCAGTAAAACTGTCGCTCCAGCGCATTGCCAAAGTGCGCTATTGCACGTAACGTCTCGCAAAACTTACGAATTACCGCTCAGAGATTACCCCACTATGGATACCGCCCTGCCCATGGAACTCCCCCTGGATATCACAACCGTAAAAGGTTTTCTTGCAGATACCGAAGGCGAAGCACTCTACCGACTGGCCGCCGATGCCAGTGACCGCGGCCCCTGTCTGGAAGTGGGCAGCTATTGTGGAAAGTCCACCATTTACCTGGGCAGCGCCTGCAAGCTGATGGACAACACCCTATTTGCGGTGGACCATCACCGGGGGTCGGAGGAGCATCAGCCCGGAGAGGAGTACCACGATCGAGAACTGTTTGATGACCGCAGCCAGTTGATGGACAGTTTTCACGCATTCCGCACCAATATGCGTGCAGCAAAACTGGAGGATCACGTAGTGCCAGTCGTTGCGCCGACGGCTGTCGCAGCGCGCCACTGGAACACCCCACTCGGCCTCGTTTTTATCGACGGCGGCCACTCGCTTGAAGCGGCACTGGCGGACTACCGCAGCTGGTCCCGGCATATCGTGCCTGGTGGTTATCTGGCCATTCACGACATTTTCCCCAACCCGGAGGACGGCGGCCAGGCACCTTACGACATCTACAAACTAGCGCTGGCTTCCGGTCAGTTCGAGCTGGTCGAGTTGGTCGAGACGCTCGGTATCCTGCGCCGTCTCTGAGGTACTCCCCGTCAAACTCACGCTGGTAAACAGTCTGCTGGCCGGCGTCAAACCGGCCAGCGCATCCGCCGCCAACAGCATTGCCCCAACCGTCCAGGTGGTTTTTTCTTCCGGCCAAATAGCCCTGTCACGGTACACGTACCCGGTCCAGTAGCCGCCATCCTTATCCTGCCAACGGTGCAGCCCGCGATACAGAGTGCGCGCCTTACCAGTCTCGCCGGCCGCCAGCAAAGCCATGGTCAACTCGCAAGACTCGGCCACGGTAACCCAGGGCTCGTCATTGACACAGCGGCAACCCAGCCCCGCCACAACAAATTCACCCCATTTTTTGTGCAGGCGAAATTTGGCCGCATCGCCCGCCACTGCGCCGGTCAACACCGGGTAAAACCAGTCCATGGAAAAGCGGTCTTTGCTTTCCCAGGTGCGATCAAACCGATGGGGCTTGTCACGCAGGGCTGAGCCCAATCGCTCACGGGCATCCATCCAACGGGGCTTGGGCCGCCCCAAAACTGCCGCAATATTGATGCCGCACTCAAGACTTTTGAAGATAGACGCGCAGCCGGTAATCAGTGCATCCTCCATTGGGACGCCGCTCTTATCTACGGCCCACTGAATCTCACCATCGGGCGACTGAAGTTTCAGCACGAATTCCAGGGCGGCCTCGACCATGGGCCAGTGACGCTCAAGGAATGCCTGCTCCCTGCGAATCAGAAAGTGGTGCCAGACACCGGTCGCCACATAAGCGACAAAGTTGGACTCACGACGCTCGCCAGCCTGACTGCTGGTATCAATCTCACCATCACGGTAAGCCGCCCACCAGCTGCCGTCTTGCAGCTGTTTGCCCGCAAGCCAGCCGTATGCCCGCTCTGCTGCGGCGAACTCACCGGCAATGCTTAGCCCCATAGCAGCTTCAACGTGATCCCATGGGTCAGCGTAGTGCCCTTCAAACCAGGGGATGCAACCATCTGGCTGCTGCTGGGAAAGAATGTAATCTGCGCTACTGCGGATAAAACCTTCCGGCAACAGTGGCAGCTCTGTGCTCATCGAGGCGCCATCGGCAGCCCCGACACCATCTCGCTTCAGGGGCTTCAGAGTTTCTGTACACCGACTCATGCAGCCTGCTCCTCTCGGGAGCCGGCGGCACCGGCCGCGGCCACTGACAGTGGCACACCAGCGCTATCCTCTGCCGAAGACTTCACGAAATACAACGCGACACTTTTGCCCAGCAGCGGGTTTAACAGCGTCTCCACCCAGCGGGTAATTCGCGGACGCTCCATCATGTCCCACACCAGCAAACGGTGGTATTGACGTACAACCGGCGAGTCATCCCGCCCCCAGAACAGGCATTTGAGCCACCAGTAAGGCGCATGCAGTGCATGGGCTTTGTGCCGGGCGAAATACGTTAGCCCCAGCGCTTCAATGGCATACCGTAATTTTTTCTCGCGGAATATCCGGATATGGCCACCTTCAACCTGATGGTAAGCATCGGACAGTTTCCAGCACACCCACTCAGGAAAAAACGCAGGGACAGTCGCAGCAAAAATACCGCAGGGCTTGAGCACGCGATAAATTTCCTGAAGAACCCCTTGATAATCTTCGATATGTTCCAGCACCTCAGAACAAATCACCACATCAAAAAAATTTGAGGGAAATGGCAGTTGCAGCGCATTTCCCACACACAACTGCAGGCGTCCCCTCTGCTGGTCACATTCGGCAAAAGGCTGCGCACGTTCAGCGGCGGTCGCCAGATCATTCGCGCTCAGGTCAAGGCCGAAAATGTCTACCTGATCGGTAATTGAAAAGTGGATGGCATGGCGCCCTTCCCCACAACCAAGATCCAACACACGTTGGCCGGCTTGCAGGTTCAAGCGACGGGGATCAACAGTAATCATCAGGCTGCTTCTCCACGGCGCGCGGTGGCTTCAGCACTGATATCCGACCGCTCAACGGTTTCTCCATCAACACCGCCTGGCGCATGGGCAACCGCACGATCAACTGAGTCCGTGCGTTTGTTGCCAGCAGCGAGAATTTCCCGGTAATAGCGCACCAGGTGTGTCGCCGCCACCTGCCAGGAGAACTGCTCTTCGATCCGGCGGCGCCCCGCTTCACCCAACGACATACGCAAGGCCGGGTCCTGTAATAGTTGCTCAATGGCGCGGGCCAGCGCACCACTGTCACCGGCGGGCACTACAATACCCGCATCCCCGACCACCTCGGGCAGTGCACCACCATCACTGGAAATAACAGGGATACCGCAGGCCATGGCTTCTCCTGCGGGCAGTCCAAAACCTTCGTAAAGAGACGGGCATACCACCATACCGGATGAGGCGTAATGACGAACCATCTCTTCATTGGAAATGCCCGAGACAAAGGTTACGCAGTCCTGCAGTTTCAGCTCCTGCAGCAACTGTTCGGTAGCTCCCCCCTCTTTCAATTTCCCCACCACCAGTAATTCCAGCTCAGGGTGACGCACGCGCAGCAGCGCCATCGCCTGCAATAAGAAACGCAACCCTTTCAGCGGCTGATCTGCAGAAGCCGTGGTCATTATGCGCATCGGATTCTGCACCACGCCGGCCTGGGGGGCGAAAATGTTGGTGTCGATGCCGTTATAGATCAATTTCAGCTGCTCACGCCTGACGCCGAACTGGGACACGATATCGTTCAGTGATTGCGTCGACACAGTGACAATATGCTTGAGCTTGCGTGAAACCTTGATTTGCATTCCGAGAAAACTGTGCCAACGACGTACCAGCAGCCGGTAAAACCAGTCGGGTGCAGCATCCAGTGCGAGTTGACGGTCGCGGGTAATCGGGTGGTGAATGGTGGCAACAACAGGCAACCCCGCCTTCTCGATATCAAGCAGCCCGTAACAAAGAGACTGATTATCGTGCACAACATCGTAACGGCCCCGGTGCCGGCGTAAATAACGCGCCACTCGCCGGCCGAAGGTGTACGGTTCAACGAAGCCCCCGGTCAACTTGCCGAACCATTCGTAAAAATCCGCCCAGCTCAGCAGGTGCTTAAGCTTCAAGGCGCGAGTGGGATGTTCATGCTCGTAGAGATTGAGGCCGGGCATTTTTATCAATTTCACCCGAGGGTCCAGTTCCGGGTACGGTTGCCCCGAAATGACATCAACCCTGTGCCCTGCCTCAACAAGGGCTTTACTCAGGTAGTGGAGATAGATTCCCTGACCACCACAATGCGGGTGGCTACGGTACCCCAACAAGCAGATATGCAGTGGCCGCAACCCGGCCGATGGACCGTCTGTATGATTCCCCAAGGCGGTCATAATTTCCCCGTATTTATCGTTCTGGCTGGCGTCTGATCCGGTGCCAAGAAAGGCGAAGAATACACTGGCGCGGTTATGACCGCTAGACAGAATCCGTCCACGTCCGGTACAAGACTTTTCAGCCCGCGGGCACTATCAGGATCACTCGCAAAGTGAGAGTGCGATCAGTTTTCACCCATACAGGCACGACAAAGCCCCGGCCCGCCCGTGTGGCGCACCGAGGCAATGATGTCTGGAGCACTTATCCGATCAGAAACTGAACTTGTAACCCACGCCCAGATTGAACACCCAGGAATCCATGTCCAGATCGTCCCGGTAACGGATGCTCTCAACCGCAATGCCATTGCTCAGAATCACATCATCAACACCAATTTCTACTTCCGGAGAGGCGTCAACATACATCGCAGAGGCGTTGAACAGCCAGTTGGCATCACGACCAAATTCGATGTCGATACCAACCTGAGCAGTCCAACCCCAGGAGCTGCCGAAGTTCACCAGGCCGCGGTTTACCCGATCGACAACCTGACCGTTGTCATTAGTGACGTCTTCAACAAATACCGGACGCAGGAAATCCTGGTCAATATCCGTATAGTTTACGCCAATTCCCACATAGGGCTGGACCCAGCTCTCGACACAGACCGGATACCAGTTAACGAATGCGCTTGTGATGTTGGTTTCGAAATTACCGAGGCTGTCGTAGCTGCGAAAATCGATGTTTTCGCCAATGACATAAGTGGTGTAGTCCGCGTCCAGTTTGGCGGCGCCCATGTAGTTCAATTGAACAGCCCAGTGGTCCGCCACAAAGTAAGTGCCGTTGATAAACCAGGTGGTATCTGAATCCAGGTCCAGTGCATCACCCAGCTCTACTCTGATCGTCTCTTCCGGATCCAGAGGGTCAATGACATCCACAATAGTGCTTTGGGAGAAAGCGGAATTCTCCGGGTCCATGTAGGCCGCGCCAACACGCACAATGAAATCACCGGCGTTGAAATCGGCAAATGCCGGAGAAGTCGCGCTGGCGGCAGCAATCGCCAGCGGCAGAAGAAGGGACTTGGTTCGCATGGGTAACTCCTTTTAACACGAAATGCTCCAGGGCCGCCGGGGCCACAGAATAAAAAGTGACCCGTGCGTGCGGTTAGTTTCAGTATAGGTGGAGTTTTCAGGAAAACAGCAAGTACCGACTAAGGTTTAACCCGCAAATGGGAAGAAATTTCTGCAAAAAGTTTTCGGGCAAAAAAAATGCCCGCCAAATGGCGGGCCAGATTTCTCGAACACACTTTCAGGAGGAGAGTTTGCGACCGGCTGTGAACGCAAGTGCACAGCTGTCTGTGTTTAGGTATAGCAGAGCATTTCCCCCTGCCAGCCCATCTGTCATCAAACCCTTTGGGTTGTGGACGCAAACCACGCCGGAAGTATATGAAGTGATAAAAATGCAGACCGGCAGGATCATCAGACCCGTTGCAGGTAGCTCTGGTACTCCACATCAGTCACCCGGGCGGCAATCTCCGCCTGCTCCTGACGTTTGAGTAAAACAAACAGCTCAACAAACTCCGGGTCCAGATATTCCCGCCAAAGTGCACTGCGCTCGAACTGCTTCAGAGCGCCATCCCAGGTATTGATCAGCTGTTCGCTTTCCACCTGATAGGCATCGCCCTCAACCGGTGCTGGCGGCTGTAATTTATTCTCCAGGCCGTGGCACACACCAGCGAGAATTGCCGCCAACACCAGGTAGGCATTGACATCAGCGCCTGAGATACGGTGTTCAATTCGGCGGGCTTTTGCCTCACTGGCAGGAATCCGGAACGTCACTGTGCGGTTGTCATACCCCCAACACAGGTTGAGTGGCGCGTGGCTGCTTTCCTGAAAACGGCGGTACGAATTGGCGTGTGGGGCAAAAATCGCCATGGCGTCATTGGCCGTACGCATCATTCCTGCCACAGCGTGGCGCAGCAACTCCGCCCCTTCATCACTGCCATCGTCAAAAACGTTATTGCCGTCTTTGTCCACCAGACTCATGTGTACATGCATGCCGTTGCCTGCCAGCTCACCAAACGGCTTGGCCATCGCGCTTACCCGCAGACCGTGACTGCGTGCCACCCCCTTCAACAAGCGTTTGAACAACAGGGTCTGGTCCGCCACCTTTACCGGATCATCACAGTGCAGCAGATTGATCTCAAATTGACCAGGTGCGCATTCCGAGAGGATTGAATCCGCTGGTATCCCCTGCTCTTCACAGGCAGCACGCACGTCGGCGAAAAAGTGCCGTTGTGCGTCCAGCTCGGCAAGATCGTACACATCGGTGGAAGGAACCAGGTCAGAGTCGTTGTCGCTAACCGGGCGCGGGCGCCCCAGCTCATCGGCCTCTTCCCGCAACAGGTAAAACTCCAGCTCGGTGGCACAAACCGCCTTGTAGCCCAGCTTGCCCAGACGCTCGACAACTTTTTGTAATTGCGCCCTGGGGTCTGCGTAGAGCACATTGCCATCCGCCTCAAACAACTGCATATGCAGCTGCGCAGTCTGCTCCCGGTGCCAGGGCGCCAGGCAAATGGGTGAAACCGGATGGCACACGCCGTCGCTATCACCACTGGCAAACACCAGCGGGCTGTTTTCAATATCGCGACCCCAGATATCCAGACTGACGGCACTGCGCGGCATTTGCAGGCCACCAGCCAACAGCTTCTTGGCGGAGTCCGCCGGCAACCACTTGCCTCTCGGCACACCGTTGATATCAAAGGCAAAGCCCTCAATCCATTTCAGTTCGGGGTGCGTTTTGAGGAAGGTTTCCGACGGTTCCAGGATCTCCGCCGGTGGCTGATATTGTTGTTCTGCTGCCATAAAAAAGGGTTCACACAATTGGTGGATATTGGCTGATAGAGCATTGACTGAATACGTGGGCTCCCGCAGTTGGTAACCACAGGAGCCACTCACGGAGTTTACGCCATGGCTTTGGCGGTATCATCCAGTGCGCGACGGGCTTTTTCTACCAGTTCATCAATCTGGGTAGTGTCCAGAATCAGCGGTGGTGCGATGATCATGGTATCGCCGGTGGCACGCATCACCAGGCCATTCTTGATACTCATATCGCGACATACCGCACCGGCAGTGCACTTGTCGTCAAAGCGCGCTCGGCTTCCCTTGTCCTGTACCAGCTCGAGGGCGCCAACCAGGCCTAGGCTACGAGCCTCCCCGACAATCGGGTGATCTGCCAGCTCGGCCCAACGCTTGGCGAGGTACGGCCCGGTGGTATCCCGCACCGTCTCGATAATCTTTTCTTCGCGCAGAATGTTCAGGGTGGCAATGCCAGCAACACAGGCCGCGGGGTGGGCCGAGTAGGTGTAGCCGTGGGTGAACTCGCCACCCTTGGCTTTGATCACTTCCGCTACGCGGTCGCTCACCATGGTGCCACCCAGCGGAAAATAGCCGTTGGTAACGGCCTTGGCAAAGGTCATCAGGTCCGGCTTCATGCCGTAGTAGTCCGCACCGAACCACTCACCGGTGCGCCCGAAGCCAAAGATCACTTCGTCCATCACCAGCAGAATGTCGTACTGATCAAGCACCTTCTTCACTTCTGGCCAATAGGTCTCCGGCGGAATAATCACACCGCCAGCACCCTGAATGGGCTCGGCGATAAAGGCCGCGACTTTCTCGGGACCCAATTCCTGAATTTTCTCATCCAGACAGCGGGCAGCGTACACGCCGAACTCTTCCGGTGACATGTCACCACCTTCGCCGAACCAGTAAGGCTGCTGGATATGCTCGATGTAATCCAGTTTCTGGAACTGCTTGTGCATACCGCTCATACCACCCAGGCTGGCACCGCCGATGGTGGACCCGTGGTAGCCGTTCGTACGGGAAATCACGATGCGCTTCTCTGGCTGCTCCAGCAAGTCCCAGTAGCGGCGGATGATACGCAGGTTGGTATCGTTGGCTTCACTGCCGGAGCCGGTGAAGAATACGTTGTTCATATGCGCCGGCGTCACCTCCGACAGCAGGTCGGCGAGCTCGATAGAGGGCACGGTGGTGCACTGGAAGAAGCTGTTATAGAACGGCAGCTTGTTCAGCTGCTCGTAAATGGCCTCGCTGATTTCCCGACGGCTGTAGCCCAGGTTGCAGCACCAGAGGCCGGACATGCCATCGAGCATTTTGTGGCCGTCAATGTCGGTGATATAAGCGCCTTCCGCACTGGTGATCACACGGGTGCCCTGTTTACCCAGATCGCTGAAATCCGTAAACGGGTGCAGCAGGTGCTCGCGGTCATGCTGTTGTAACTGGCTCTTGTTCATGAACTCACTCCTGATTCGAATGACGCCAGCGGCTACCACGGCACTCCGAAGCGGCCGCCACAAAATGTGATCACATTTTAGGGGTAAGAACGGAAGTAGTGCAACTGCTATTCACCGGGAGGTCACAAACACGATATTCCCGCCAAATCACAGTAGCACGGCAAGCACAAGCGTAGTGCCAAACAACGTGCAGTGGTTGCGGAGTTATCGGAGGGTATCGGAGGGTAAAGATGCGGGAAATAAGGTTTCGCTAACGAATTACACAACCGGGAAATAGGCTAAGCATTCAGCGAAGCATGCACCGGGTGGTCATATGGAGACTCTCGCCCCAAGACCATCGCTCCAGGTTGGGGGAAACCAAATCAAATTCCACAGTCGATGGCATCCAACAGCATATGGGTAACCAGTCCAATACCCAGCCAACGCACCGGCTTCCACGGCAGAAACATCATCGCGCCGTAGAAAGAAATCGGGAACATAGTGTGCAGAGGATGGAAGTTGATACTGCAGCGATCCGGGTCGTACATCGGCGACGCAAGCAGGTGGTCGAGATCCACCAGGTTTGCCGCCAGCATAAACAGCGCGGCCTTCTTCCATTCGTCACGAAAGAAATACCAGGCGATGGCGAGGGGAATCAGGAAATGTAAAACGATATGTAAATAACTGAACATCAGTGCGGCATTAACTCTTCAGCAGAAATAGAACCCAGACCCTCTTCGATATCCTGACGGATGGCCGTTCGCACGGCTTGCTCGTCTTTTTGCGCAATGGCCTCAACCAGGTCCTGGTGCCTGTCCGGCAACTCCTGGACACCGAAGCGCTGAAAAACCAGGTGCTGCAATGGTGCCGTTTGCAGCCACAGGCTCTCGATCAAGGACAAAATGATATGCGGGCGCCCGAGACGGTAGAGGGTGAAGTGAAAATCCAGGTTACCTGTCACATATTCCTGAATATCGTTTTTATCCAGCGCCGCTGTGACCCGATCATCCAGAGCACGTAAAGCCTCCAGCTCTGACTCGCCGACGTGGGGCAAAGCCTGAGCTGCGGCCTGACACTCCAGCGCCACTCGCGCCGCACAGATTTCATCCAGTTTTTCCCGGGTCATGGTGGGCACCGTGACCCGCCGCGTATCCGACAGTTCCAGCGCCCGCTCTGAGGTCAACCGCCGCAGCGCTTCGCGCACGGGCATCGGGCTGCAGCCCAGCTCCGCGGCAAGGCCGCGAATCGTAATTGGATTTCCAGGCAGAAACTGACCGCGGAGTATGGCATCCCGTACCTGGTAGTAAACCCGTTCCTGGGTCGTGCGGAATTCTTCCTGCGGTTCGGTAAACTCGGCGTCTTTCACTGGTGGCCTTTTGCTATTGGTCCCGCGATCACGGATTCAGTCCTTAAGGCACCGTCACGCACGGCTTGAACGCCGCCTAAGCGGAAAGGGCCAGCTTGTGGGGTGCCTGGTCGCTGCCAACTTCGATCAACTCGCTGGCAATGGCGCCAGTTTGCCACAATTCAAAGAAATCCTCCGCTACCTGTTTGCCCGCTTCGGTCACCGCATTCCAGTACTTGAGGCGTTCCTCGGTAGAGAGCTTCACGAAATCGTCCCGATCCGGGATTTTGCTGAAGGGCAACTTGGCCACCCAGGACGGCGACGGTGCAACGAGAATCACATTTTCCATGGCGCCCCCACGTACCCAGCGCCAGCGCAGGCTCTTGTCGAACCAGCCCGGCACCATATAAGGAAAGAAGTGGGGATACAGAACCAGCCCCTGCGGGTGCTCAAAGCCGAGGTCGAAATGGTAGTCGGTGATACCGCCATCGCGGTAGTTTCCTGTGGGGGCCCCGGCGGGCGTGGGCACTCCGGCCATCACCAGGGGAATAGATCCGCTGGCGAGCACCGCCGGGCACACATTATCTGCACTGAGCGGAGTGTTGACCGTGCTGAGGTTGCGAAAAGCCACACTCGGCGCCTCGCCAGAGTGGAATACCACCCGATCCCAAAACGCTCGCAGACTGCGGCGACTGACCGCGTTCGCCAGGGCCGACGCCAGCAGCGCCGGCGCCAGCAGGGCTTTTTTCTCACTGGCCAGCGGCCCGCGTCCACGCACGGTTACAAAGTGGCTGCGCCACACGGGGTTATCCGCCACCTGCTGCGCGCCCTCTTCCCCCAGCACATCCAGCAGGATCTTCTCACCAGCACCGGTAATCTCCGCCGGCAACGGTCGGTCGCTGGCGTACGTCTGATTGACGTAGCCGTACTCAAGCTTTTCCAGCGCAGCCATCGGGTTGGCGGTGGCGTAACACATGTTGCGGAAGCTACCGATGGATGAGCCGAGAGTAGCGATGGGCGTTTTGCGGTCGCGGAAAAACTCGCCAATCAGTACCCGATCCAACTGGCTGATCGACAACCATTTGGGGCCGCCGGATGCTCCGACCAGGGTGGACACCATGCCCTGATTGAGACCTTCCTCTCGCACTCGCCGGGCCGCGCTGGCGCCGGCAAGAATCACACAGCTTCGGGGTTTGTTTGGCTTCACCATCTTTACTCTCAACTCAACTACAGCGTACTTCGTTAACTGCGATTACCTGTGGCGGGTTACCACTCCCCGGTGTTCTCCATAGACGCCCAGGGCTCCTGCGGCGGCAGAGAGTCACCCTTCTGCAACAATTCGATGGAAATATTGTCCGGGGACCGTACAAACGCCATATGACCATCCCGTGGCGGACGGTTGATGGTGACCCCCATGTCCATCAGGCGCTGACAGGTTTCGTAGATATTGTCTACGCGGTAGGCGAGATGGCCAAAGTTCCGGCCACCGGAGTATGACTCCGGGTCCCAGTTGTAGGTCAGTTCAAGGCAGGGCCGCGCGTCGGCATCCGCTGTGCTCTTGTCTCCCGGCGCCGCCAGAAATATCAGAGTGAAGCGACCTTTCTCGTAATCATTGCGCTTGACCTCGTACAGGCCCAATTTGTCGCAATAAAACTCCAAAGATTTTTCCAGGTCGGTGACACGCACCATTGTGTGCAAATATTCCACTGCAACGCCTCCTTTGCGGGATTAAAATCTCAGGGATTCTTTGTTCAAGCCATACGACAACATTGCCGACTTGTTCAGAGGTTCCCTAGTACATCGAATAACGGATGACAATTTAGCCATCCCAGATAAAGTTACCAGAGCGAAATGTATCAAAAATACTATCGACATTTTTTACAGGCCGCCCAAAAAGCTGCCTCTCCTGGCTGCGACCTGCCGGTTCTGCATATGGCATGCCACTCCCACCACTACTGGGCCGACGTCACCCTGGATGCGGTGAATGCCTACTGGCAGGACGCTGCGGCCATGGCCGATCTCAAGTGGGAGAAGATTTTTGGCGAGATGATACCGGCCTTTCAGCGAAGTATTGCAAGCACACTCAACCTGCCCGCGCCGGAGCAAATCGCGCTGGCGCCAAATACCCATGAACTGATATTCCGGCTGCTGAGTGCATTTGATCTGAACGAGCCCCTGCGCATCCTGACCACCGACGGCGAATTCTACAGCTTTACCCGGCAATTGCTGCGCCTGGAAGAATTGCCCAATGTGCAGGTAACCCGCATACCCACCCTGCCCTACGCCACGCTGGCGGAGCGCTTTGATGAGGAGCTGCAGTCCGGGCAGTACCAGCTGGCCTACGCCAGCCAGGTCTTCTTTGACTCCGGCGTTGCCTTTCCGGATCTGCTGGCGCTGGCCGAGCGCAAACCCGAAACCACAGAAATGGTGATCGACGGCTACCATGGTTTCTTTGCCCGCCCCACCGATCTCAGCACCGTAGCGGACAAGGTTTTCTACACCGCAGGATCTTACAAATATCTCGGCGCTGGTGAGGGCATGTGCTTCATGAGCATCCCGCGAGGCTGCCAATTGCGGCCACTCAACACCGGCTGGTTTGCAGAGATGGCAGAGCTGGAAAATCGCGCTGAAGGTGTCGGTTTTGGCAATGACTGGCTGCGTTTTGCTGGCGCCACTATGGATTTCTCACCACTGTACAAAGCACTCGCGGTACTGGATTTGTATCGGCAGGAAGAAGTGACGATACCCAACATCCACCGCTATGTGCAAAATAATCAGCAACGCTTTCTGCAAGCCATGGACAACGCCGCGCACCCGATCCTGAACCGGAAAAACCTTATCGCACACGACCTGGAAAATGGCCACGGCCACTTTTTCACCTTCCGCTGTGGCAGTGCCGATGCAGCAGAAAGACTCCAGGCGCAGCTGCGGAAAAAGAATGTGCTGTGTGACCGGCGCCAGCAATTGCTGCGCCTCGGCTTTGCCCTGTACCATCCGGAAAGCGAAACATTCGAACGTCTGTTCACCTGATATTCATCTTATTGGCGCCACAATGGCCGCCGTAACGAGAAGTACTTTTGGCAACATAAGGATTCGCCATGCACAAGACCATAAAGCTTTTCTCCGCTGGCCTGATTGCCGGCCTCGCCATTTTCGCAACCGGATGCGGTAGCGACACCGACGAGCGCCCGGCAGGCACATTGATCAGTATCTCGGCACAGGGAGAAGCCAGCCAGGTACCAGACATCGCAAACATTTCCGCGGGCGTGGTTACCGAAGCCGATGAAAGCCAGGCAGCCATGCAGGCCAATGCTGAGCAGATGGAAAAAGTCATGCGGGCAATCAAGAAAGCCGGTATCGAGGAAAAAGATGTGCAGACCAGCGGCATCAGCCTCAACCCGCGCTACGACTACCAGCCCAACCGCGAACGCAAGATCATTGCCTACCAGGCCCGCAATAGTGTGAGTATTACCGTGCGCAAACTGGATGACCTGAGCAAAGTGATCGACGCACTGACCGCGGAAGGTGCCAACCAGATCCACGGCCCCAGTTTCTCCATCGACGATCCGGAACCCCTGCTGGCAGAAGCCCGGGGAAAAGCCCTGAAAATGGCTCAGGCCCGCGCGGACTCCTATGCGGAAGCACTGGGTACCAAGGTACGTAGAATTGTGAGCATCTCGGAGGGCAGCCACGGCGGCATGCCGCGCCCAATGGTAATGCGCGCAGAAAGTGCCATGGCCAAAGACAGTGCCAGCACGCCGGTGGCGCCGGGGGAGACTTCGGTATCGGTGAATGTGGAACTCGTTTTTGAACTAGCCAAGTAAAAAATTATTTGCCCCGGTAGCGGTGGCACTGTCGGGGATAGGTGTGCGAGACACACCGTGAACCCATCCCTGGGGGCTCCGCACCGCCATCCCTGGCGGTGAAGGTCTCACACACCTATCCCCGTCAGTGCCACGTTCGCCCAAACGCATACGCACTATTCAGCCTTCGAAATCACTCGGGCTGCTTGTAAACCTCCCCACCCTTCATCACAAACCGAACCCGTTCAAGGGTAGTGATATCTTCCAAGGGGTTACCAATCACCGCCACCATATCCGCCCACTTACCCGGGGCAATGCTGCCCAGTTCATCCTGGACCTGCAGCAACTGTGCCGCATTCCAGGTGGCCGAGCGGATCGCATCGGCAGGGCTCATACCACCCTGCACCATCAATGCAAATTCTTTCGCGTTATCCCCGTGCCGGCTTACCCCGGTATCGGTACCAAACGCGATTTTCACGCCCTTTTTGTGCGCAAGATTGAACGTATCCTGGATCAGGGGGCCAATTTTGGCTGCCTTGGTACGTACCATGTCCGGGAAGAAACCCTCCACCGCGGCCTTTTGAGTGACCCAGTCACCGGCGAGCAGCGTTGGCACATACCAGGTGCCATGGTCCACCATCATCCCCATGGTCTCATCATCCATGTAGGTGCCGTGCTCGATAGAATCCACACCCGCGCGAATTGCCCGCTGCATACCCTCTTTTCCGTGGGCGTGCACCGCCACGGTGAGCCCATAGTCTTTTGCCGTCTCTACCACCGCCTCGACTTCGTCCTGCATAAACTGCGGATTCTGGCCACTTTTGGCCACACTCAGCACGCCTCCGGTGGCGGTAATTTTGATCAGATCCGCACCCTCTTTGTAGCGCTGCCGCACAGCCTCGCGGGCACTGGCCACACCATTGATCACACCCTCCGCCGGGCCGGGGCTACCCATCAGGTCGTGACGATGGCCATTGGTCGGGTCTGCGTGGCCGCCGGTGGTAGCGATGGATTTACCTGCCGTATATATCCGCGGGCCAATGATATCGCCCCGATTGATGGCATTGCGCAGACTGACCGTGACGTTGCCGCTGTCTCCGAGATCCCGCACGGTAGTAAAACCAGCCTTGAGAGTTCGCTCCGCTGTATTCACCGAGCGCAGAGTGTAATCCGCCGGGTTCCACGTGAAGGCCTCTGTGTAAGTACGCGGCCCAAACTCATAGGAGAGGTGCGTGTGCATATCCATCAAGCCGGGCAACACAGAGAAAGCGCGGAGATCGATTACCCGCTCACCTTCGCGCTGGTTGAAGCCTCGCTCCACAGACTCCACCTTGCCATCCACGATATGTACCGTACGTTTTTCCAGCAGGCGCCCTTTTTCACTATCGAACAGCCAGCCCGCGTGCACCGCAATCTGTTCCGCATTCACTGTAGTACTGAGGGTTGTGAAGGTGGCGAGAAGTAATGTGCACAAAACGGGCAACCCACCCAGACAGCGTCTGAGCCCGTTGAGTATGTATGTCAATGTGATCATGAGTAATCCGGCCATTTCGGGCCCGGCAGTCGCCGCCCCGGTATTATTGATTTATAGGTCCGGTGCAATTTAACGTAATCTGAGGCCATAAAAAAAGCCCGGAGCGGACTGCTTCGGGCTTACGGATAAGGTGACATACATGTTTAATCGGTTGGGAGCACCTCAACCGGCCCCAGGTTCAATGCCTCAATCGACTCCTGAATTTTTTTCAGATCGCCAACCACCAGCCAGGTAAACTGGTCCGGAGCCAGGTATTCTCTCGCCGCTTTCTCCACCTGTTCTTTGCTCAGTGCCGCCACACGCTCAGGGTAATCAGCAATGTAATCTGCGGGTAACCCCTTCTCCACCTGCCAGGCAATACTGGATAGTAACTGACCTTTTGTCTGAAAGCGGGCGCTCTGTTTCAGTACCTCATCATCTTTGTAATCGTTCAGTTCACTGTCCTTGATCGGGCGCTTACCGAGGTAATCCCGATATTCCTTGACCAGCTCTTTCATCGCCGCCGCGGTCTTGTCTGTTTGGACCGGGGCGACCACGATATATGGACGCTGCGCTTCTGCATCCATGGAAACAGCCCGGGCGCCATAGGACCAGTGCTTATCTTCCCGCAGATTCATATTAATGCGTGATGTAAATTTACCCGCGATCGCCGACGCCATAGCATCAAACGCTTCCGCTCCCTGCGGGTTCCACGGAGGCATGATCAGCCCCGCCATAATATAGCTCTGTTGAGCACCGGGACGATCCAGCAAATACACTCGCGCCTTGGGCGGGCGCTCGACCAGCGGGATCTCCAGAGAGGGCAACGCTTCTGCCGGCGCGGTCCAGTTGCCGAGGGTTTCATTCAGCAGCTTTTCAATTTCCGGCTTGGTTACATCCCCAACAACAACCAGCTGGGCGTTATCCGGGCGCAACCAGGTCTGATGGAACTTCACCAAATCCTTACGGGTAATTGATTCGATGGCCTCGGGCGTACCAGAGCCAGTAAGTGGCGCGCCATAGGGGTGATTTTCACCATACAGCAGGGGCGGCAGTTTACGCATCGCCAGCCCTTGGGGCTGCGCCTCTTCCTGGCGAATGGAGTCCAACCAGTTAGATTTGACCCGCTTTAGATCATCTTCCGGAAACAGTGGACTTGAGATCACATCGCGAAACAGCTCCAACGATGGCTTCAGCTGAGATTTCAGCGCACTGAAACTCAGTGTGTTGTAATCGAGCCCGCTGCTGGCGCCAATACTCGCCCCCAGCTCTTCCTGACGCGAGCTGAAGGACAGGCTGTCATACTCACCGGCACCCTCACTCAACATTCGCGCCACCATGGAAGCCAACCCGGGGGTTTCACCATCTGCGGATGCGCCACTGCGATATTGCAGACTCATAAACACAGCGGGGGTATCGTGCCGCTCAGCCAGCACAACCTTCAAGCCATTTTCCAGTGTAAATTCCTGCTGTTCCGGAAGTTCAAGATCAACAGTCTTGTCGATCGACGGCAAGGTGCTGCGGTCAACGTCCTGGCCGGTTGTCGTGTATTCCTCCTGAGGGGATATGACCAGAGTGAACTGCTCGGAGGTGAGCCACTCCTGCGCGACACCCTGAACATCCGCCACCGAGACTTTTGCATAGTCATCCAGGCCACTAATCAGTGCTCCCGGATCGCCATAGTAGAACTCAGAGCGCGCGAGAATATCCGTCTTCCCTCCAAAACCACCAATTTTCTCCAGTCCCTTTACCAGACTGGCAAATTCACTCTGTTTGATCCGGCGCAACTCATCGGCACTAATTCCCGTGCTCACGAACGCCTCCAGTTCGTGATCAAGCAGCGTTTCCACTTTTTCAACAGACTGACCGGGCTTTACATCCACCATAATGATCAGTTGACCAGCAAGCTGGCGGCCGTAATAGAACGCACTGACACTGGTAGCAACCTGTTCATCGCGCACCAGACGGCGGTAAAGCCATGAGTTTTTTCGGTTTGCGAGCAGCGACGTCATCAGGTCCAGTGCATTTTCTTCTTCGCTACCGATGGCTGGCACGTTCCAGACTTTGTAAATGCGGGTCTGAGGGACCTGATCGGTAATCGCCTTGCGTTTCTCGACCTGCGTGGGCAACTCCCAGTTTTCCAATTTCGGTGGCACAGAGGTACTGGGAATATTACCGAAATATTTACGCGCCTTTTCCATGGCTTCCGCGACAGTGATATCCCCGGCAATGACCAGAATGGCGTTGGCCGGCTGGTAGTAATCGGAAAACCACTGCTTAACATCTTCCAGGCTGGCATTGTCCAGGTCCTGCATCGATCCTATTGTGGTCCAGGAATATGGGTGGTCTGAGGGGAAGGTTGCGCGGGCGATTTCATCAAACGCGGTGCCATAAGGCGCATTTTCACCCTGGCGCTTTTCATTTTTTACCACGCCACGTTGTTCATCCAGTTTCTCCTGGCTAATGGCGCCTTTGAAGTGACCCATGCGGTCCGACTCCATCCACAGAGCCATATCCAGGGCACCCACCGGGACAGTTTCAAAATAGTTGGTGCGATCGTTATTGGTGGTACCGTTCATGTCCGTAGCGCCGGAACGTTGAAACGGCTCGAAATATTCGCCCGGAAAGTTTTCGGAACCGTTGAACATGAGGTGTTCAAACAGATGGGCAAACCCGGTTTTCCCAGGGGGTTCATCTTTCGACCCGACCTTGTACCAGATATTGATGGCGACGACCGGCGCTTTATCATCCTCATGCACGATCACCGTCAATCCATTTTTCAGTACTTCTTTGTGGTACGAGAGTTCTATATCGGGGGCTTTCACAAAAGCGGCATTTCCACTGGCGGCCGCTTTGCTGCTGGCCGCAGCCTGCTTATCCACCGTGAGCGCCTTGTGCACGTTTTCGTCGCCACTTGCATCGCCCTGGTGCCGATCGCACCCGACCAGAGCAAAAATCAAACAAGAAGCACACAGGGGTAAAAACAGCCGGGAAAATCGCATGTCCATTGTCAATTAGCCTGATTTTCTGGGAACGCCATTCAAGTCGTGAACGGTAAGGTGTGACGGGAATATCACGTATGGTACGCGAGTAACAGTGTAGGCAAAAAAGCGGGCGCCGTAGCGCCCGAAGAATACCTCACAGAGAGACGACATGTCGCCAGAGGAAAACTGCAGCCCCAGTGCCAAATGTACCGGGGCGAAAAAAGGAAAGAGAAATCAGGCGGCGGCGGAATCTGTGCCATTCAGCGCATCTTTGTGGCCGAACCGCTCTTCGGCAACGCGGTCTGCGACCTGTGCAGTGGTATCGCCGGTTTCGTCAGCACGCTGGAAAACCTCTTCCATGGTGGTGGCGATACTTTCAATATGCGCCTTCACCTGAGCGGCATTGTACTCACCCTGCTCCTGACCCAGCTGCTGGTAATAAACATCGATAATGCCACCGGCATTGATCACATAATCCGGGGCATAAAGGATGCCGCGCTCTTTAAGTACCTGAGCGTGGCGCTCTTCCGCCAACTGGTTATTCGCGGCACCGGCAATGGCGCCTACTTTGAGGCGATCAATAGTGCTGTCATTGAGAATGGCACCAAGTGCACAGGGGGCAAACAGATCGACATCCAGATCGAAAATTTCATCGGCACCAACGGCTGTGGCACCCAATTCGCTTACCGCGCGATCGATGTTGTCCTGGAAAATATCCGTAACAAACAGTTCGGCACCCGCATCCTTCAACAGTTTGCCAAGGCGGAAGCCCACATTACCGACCCCCTGGATAGAGACCTTCATGCCACTCAGATCGGTGCGCCCCCATCGGTGGGCAGCTGCGGCTTTGAGGCCAACAAATACGCCATATGCAGTCGAAGGCGAAGGATCACCACCGTGCTCCTGACCGGCAATCACACCAGATACATATTTGCTGCGTTCGCCGATAATCTTCATATCGGCCACGCTGGTGCCACTGTCTTCGGCGGTGATATAGCGCCCACCCAGGGTATTCAGAAAGTCACCCATGGCGCGCAACAGTTCAGGAGTTTTCTGCTTGCGCGGGTCGCCGATAATGACCGACTTGCCACCACCCAGCTTGAGACCGGCCATGGCCGATTTGTAGGTCATACCGCGCGACAGGCGCAACACATCATTCAGCGCCTCTGCATCATCCGCGTATGGCCACATACGACACCCACCCAGTGCGGGCCCCAGATTGGTATTGTGCACGGCAATAATCGCTTTCAGGCCGCTTTTGGCGTCGTGGTAAAAAGCAACTTCTTCGTGATTGTCGTAGGCAGGATGGGAAAAAATACTCATGTGCATTCCTCTCCAGAGGTCGGAATTACTACGGCGCCAGGCGCGGCCGATTTTGTCGACACAACCCGCAACCGCGATTTATTGTAGCCACTAAGAATATAGCCAGCAGCAGCAAATTATCATTGCGATCTTTGCATGAATCAATCAAACACGACCAAGAACATCCTAATCTAAGAAACAAATTGGGATAAATATTTCGCAGGTGATCAGGCAGGCCATCTGGTCATTTTTTAGTCGAGCCAATAGGGTAAATTGGCCGGCAAGCGCCATCGGCAACTGGTCTGGAAACCCTCGTCTGGTAGAATCCGCGCCCTGATGCGGTCTTCCGCCGATTTCCCCCATTACAGACAGAGTTACAGAGATCTGGTTATGCTCAATGCCGACGCCCTCAAGCAGCTTTCCCAGCTGAAGACCGATATCCGCTCCACCAAGGAATTCGCCGAAGGCCGCGTGCGTGGCGCCAATGGAAAATTTGGCTTTGTGGTATTGGATGATGGGCGGGAGGCATTCTTACCTCCTGCGGAAATGGACCGCGTTTTTCCCGGAGACCGGGTAAAAGTCAGTTTAACGGAGGAGGATAAAGGTAAATTGTCGGCAGAGCTGGACAGCCTGATCGCATCCGACCTGAAATATCTGGTAGGTCAATATATCCAACGAGGCCAGGGTCACTTTATTCAGCCCAGTGAGCACGGGCTATCCCGCTGGATCTTCCTGCCGCCCAAGGCGCGCGGCAAGGCCCAACCGGGCGAGTTTATTGCCTGTAGCATTACCCGCCACCCGTTCAAGGATGGCAAGTCCCAGGCGAAGGTCGAGAACATCATCGGCAAACCGGATATGGCGGGCATCGAGCACGCCTTTGTAGTAGCGCAGCATCGCCTGCCCAATGAATTTTCCGAGGCTGCGCTGAAACAGGCGGAAGCCATTCCCTCGCAACTCGAGAGTGTATGCGCCGGGCGCAAAGACCTCTCTGACCTGGGGTTTGTCACCATCGATGCGGAAAGCACCCGCGATATGGATGATGCCATCGCCGTGACCAGAACTGAAAATGGCTGGAAACTGCATATTGCCGTCGCCGACCCTTCCAGTCTGATTGAAGCCGAGAGCCCGCTGGATAAAGAAGCTCGCGCACGGGCGAACAGCGTGTACCTCGCTGGTGAAACCATTCCCATGCTGCCTGCCAACCTTTGCGAAAACAGTTTCTCACTACTGCAAGGGGAGCAACGCCCAGCGCTGGTGATGCACATTACCATCACTAGCGACGGCGCCTTGAACGGATTTGACTACGAATTTGCCACGATTCGCTCACAGCACAAACTCAGCTACGCGCAAGTGGCGCGGTTTATTGACGGCGATGCCAGCGCTGTGCCGACGGCACACCATGCACCACTCAGTGAACTGGATGCTCTCAGTAAGGCCCGCGCCCAATATCGTGCCGGCCACTCGCTGGTAATGGAGGATCGCCCGGACTACGAGCTGATTCTCAACGAACAGCGCAAAATCGAGCGTATTGAAAAACAGGAGCGTTCATCCGCACAGCGCATGGTGGAAGAAGCCATGCTCGCAGCCAATATTTGCGCCGGAGAAAAGCTCGCCGCACTTGGCGGAGGGTGTTTCTCGGTGCACCTGGGCTTCCGTGACGAGCGCATGGCGGAAATCCGCGCACTTTTGAAAGATGCCATGCCCGAATTTGCAGACCAGGATCTGCACCAACTGGATATTTACCTGAATCTGGTCAAGACGCTCGCATCCCGAGGCGATGACGAATCGAAAAACGTACTGGCGGTGCTGAAGCGCATGCTCCGCCCCGGCGAGCTTTCCGGGAATGCGGCTGCGCATCTGGGTCTGGGACTCGCCCACTATGCCACAGTCACCTCCCCGATTCGTAAATTCAATGACATGCACAATCACCGGGTGCTGCGTGCCGCTGCAGAAGCACAGCCTCTACCCGTTTTCACTGGCGATGACGGTGAGTCTCTGCAACAAAGCGTCACTACCGGCAGACAGGCCGATCGCGCTCTTCAACAATGGCTCTACTGCCAATTTCTGGAAAATAAAATCGGGGAGACCTTTACTGGGAAAGTCACTCTGGTAAACGGCGCCGGTATTGGCGTACGTCTGGATGACAACGGCATCAACGGCTTCGTACGATTCAATAGTAAAAAGAACCCGTTTGAGTTCGACGGCAAACGTCTGCGCATCACCCGCGGCAAGGAACGTTTTCAACTCGACCAGGGAGTTGAGATAAAAATTGCGGCAGTAGATACCGACAAGCGCCGCATCGCGTTTGAGCTGGTCGCAAACGAATCTGCTAGCGCGTAAGTGCGGCTGCCACTTTAGCCGCCCAGTAGTCTGACGGACACACTCGGTCACCGACTCAGAGTAACTAAACATCCAGCCACTGACCAAAAGCCTGTGGCCGTCACCGGCTCCACACCCCGGAGCCGATGATTCACGTTTAAAAAGGAAACACCATGTCGACCATTGCAGAATTGACACCGACGCCGCTGTGGAAACACTTCGCAAAGCTTTGTGAAATACCACGTCCATCCAAACACGAAGACAAGGTGGTGGCTTATATTGTCGACTTTGCGAAAAGCCGCGGTCTTGACGTTAAACTGGATCAGATCGGCAATATCATCATTAAAAAGCCGGCCACCCCCGGTATGGAAGATCGAAAAACTCTGGCCATGCAGAGCCATGTGGACATGGTGCCGCAGAAAAATGCCGATACCCAGCACGACTTCTTGACCGACTCCATCAAACCCTATATGGACGGCGAATGGGTCACGGCAGAAGGTACTACCCTGGGAGCCGATAACGGCATCGGCGTCGCGGCCATTCTCGCACTGATGGAATCCACCGATATTCCGCACCCACCCTTGGAAGCCCTGCTGACCATTGACGAAGAAGCGGGTATGACCGGCGCCAAACACTTGCAACCGGGCCACTTCGAGGCAGAACTGCTGCTGAACCTGGATACCGAAGATGAAGGCGAGCTGTATGTGGGCTGCGCAGGTGGCGTCGACGTGAATATTTCCCTGCCCTACGTCGCCGAGCCGGTCAAGACAGGTCACCAGGCCTTCAAATTAAGTGTGCGCGGCCTGCGCGGCGGGCACTCCGGCCTGGATATCGATAAAGGTCGCGGCAACGCCAACAAGATTGCCAACCGCATTATCGATACGGCGCAACAACAGATTCCGGCACTGCGCATCGCCAGCCTAGACGGTGGCAGCCTGCGCAACGCCATCCCGCGGGAATCTTTCAGCGTTGTTACCGTACCGGAAGGTAACGCTGAGCTCTTCAGGGATATCGTGCAGCAGTCAAGCGCAACCATCAAAGCTGAGTTCGATAATGAACCCAAACTGGACATTGCACTGGAAACCGCTGAAATACCCGCAGTGGTGATGGACCTGGCAACACAGCAAAAATTGATTCACTGCATCCGCTGCTGCCCCAACGGGGTGGAGCGCATGAGCACCGCACTGGAAGGCATCGCCGACACCTCGAACAACCTTGCTCGCGTAGTAACCGAGACCGGCGAAAGCGGCAATTATCAGGTAAGAATCCAGTGCCTAGTACGCAGCCTGTCTGACAGTGCCCGGGACGAACACGGCCTGAACGTCGCCGCCGCATTCCAACTCGCCGGTGCCGAGGCCAGCCTCGACAACGCCTACCCAGGCTGGACCCCCAATATGCAGTCTCCGCTGTTGGCGCTAATGAAAGATGTCTACAAAGAAATGGAAGGCAAGGAACCGGAAGTCAAAGTAATCCACGCTGGGCTTGAGTGTGGCCTGCTCGCCAAGCCTTACCCCAATTGGGATATGGTGTCCTTTGGCCCCACCATCCGCCGCGCGCACTCGCCAGAAGAACGGGTACATATTCAGAGCGTGGCAAACTTCTGGGACTACTTTGTGAAAGTGGTTTCCGCAATTCCGCAGAAATAAACCGTAACCGCTTCAAAAAGGCCCGGCCAGCACGCCGGGCCTTTTTGTATTGCGGAAGTAATCGGGAGAGAATGTGGAAAACCGGATAGGTACCCAGCATGACCCCCGCAATTAAAGCCGCCGAAAAAGCGAACGTGACATTTCAGATTCACGAGTATTCCCATGATCCAGCGGCTGAATCCTACGGACTGGAAGCGGCGGAAAAGCTGGGGCTGGCACCGCAACGGGTGTTTAAGACCCTGGTGGTATCCCTGGATGGAAAATCGCTGGCGGTAGCCGTGCTACCGGTGGAGGGTCAACTCAATATGAAGTTGATCGCCAAGGCAGCGGGCGCAAAAAGAGCAGCGATGGCCGACAAAAATGCGGTGACACGCTCTTCAGGCTATGTACTTGGTGGGGTAAGCCCACTTGGCCAGAAAAAACCGCTACCTACGTTCCTGCACACTACAGCGAAGTCCTACGACACTATTTATGTCAGTGCCGGCCGCCGCGGATTGGAGATTGAGCTGGCCCCCAATGACTTATTGGAGCTGACCCGAGGAAAACTTGCTCCGCTGGCCACATAATCTCCGCACCTGCTGGAAATTGAAATTAGACTCAGGAGCAATACATGAGTAAATATGAATGGCTGTTATTTGACCTGGATGGGACCCTGAGTGACCCCGCAGATGGTTTCGTGAATTCCATGAATTACGCCCTGCAAGCCTTCGATTACGCACCGCGGCCCGCAACTCAACTTACCCCGCATATTGGCCCACCTCTGGAGGTGACCCTCGCGCACCTCACTGGCTCCGACGACAACACCCATGTCCGGGCCCTGGTCGATAAATACCGTGAGCGCTACGGCGAAACAGGCTATGCGGAGAACAGGCTTTATCCCGGAATCGCTGACATGCTACAGCAACTCAATATGCAAGACGGCATTCGCCTGGGTGTATGTACCTCAAAAAGAGCCGATTTTGCCACGCGAATTCTCGAACAGTTTGAGTTACGCCACTATTTCGAGTTTGTCAGTGGCGGTGATGTGGGTATCACCAAGGGGCAACAGCTTGAGACACTGCTCAAAGAAAACAGAATCGGGCACAATTCCCTCATGATTGGCGACCGGCGCTATGACCTGTCCGCTGCTGCACAAAACGGCCTCCCCGGTGCCGGCGTTCTCTGGGGCTACGGCTCCAGAGAAGAGCTCGAGAAACACACACCCAGCCACCTGTTCCGCCACCCATCCGAAATCCTGAACATCTTCTGATTTCTGTGGTCCGACTGCCGATAGCAAAATAAAAGGAAATCTCGTGAAACGCATTTTATGTACCCTGTCCCTCGCGCTTCTTTCTGGTTGTGGCACCGTGACCACTCTGACCAGCTCTGACTCAGAGATAGCCCGCAACCTGAAACAGAAGAACTCGGGGTGTGTCAGTGTGCCCCGGGTATACAGCGGTGTTGCCTACAATATGTGCAAGTTGAATTCCAATGGAAGCTCCATTTACTTTGCCCCACTGGTAGGTATTTACCTGGTCGACAGTGTATTTTCAGCGGCCACCGACACCGTCGCACTGCCCTACACCATCTATGCGCAAAGTCAGCAAGGCAGTGTAGATCTGTAGAAATTCTGACCAATATTTTCCGGCTGCGCCAAGCCCGCAGGGAACCGCCGGTCCCGACTTTGGCTGGCTCCCTGCCCGCTTACATCGCATAATGCGCGGCCAAATTTTCCAATCGACTCCTGGCCTGTTGTATGTGGTTTAAAAACCTGCGCGTATACCGTCTCACCCGCGAATTTTCCCTGTCCGCCGAGCAACTGAATGAAATGCTCGAGCCGGACGCCTTCACCCCCTGTGGCAGCCAGGATATGGCCCGCTACGGCTGGGTTCCCCCTCTGGGCCGGCACGGTACCGAGCTGGTGCATGCGGCCAACGGCTACCTGATGGTATGTGCGAAAAAGCAGGAAAAGGTCATCCCCGCAGCAGTGGTAAACGAGAAGGTCGAAGAGATGGCCCTCGCCATTTCAGAAAAGGAAGCCCGCAGTGTTGGCCGCAAAGAACGGCAAAACCTCAAGGACGAAGTGCTCTTGGAAATGCGACCCAAAGCCTTCGCACGCTCCAGGCTGCAGTTTGCCTATATCGACCCGAAAGATGGCTGGATTGTGGTCAATGCCTCTTCCGCCAAGGCTGCCGAAGAGCTGCTGGAAAACCTGCGCGAAGCTATCAGCAGCCTGTCTGTAATTCCGCTGACCGCGAAAAATATCCCCCAGCAGTCCATGACCCACTGGCTGACCGCCCCGGAGGCACCCGCCAACTTCGAGTTCGGCCACGAGTGCGAACTGCGCGACCCGCAGGAATCCGGCAGTGTCATCCGCTGTAAGAACCAGGACCTGTGCGCGGAAGAGATTCACAACCATCTGGTGGCCGGTATGCAGGTGCACAAGCTTGGCCTGATCTGGCGCGATGGCGTTGAGTTGATGGTGGACGACCAGTTAGCGATCAAGCGCCTGAAATTCAGTGATGCGGTTACCGAGAAAGCTGACAACGTGGATGCGGACAACGCGGCCCAGCGATTCGATATTGAATTCTCGGTAATGACCCTGGAAATCTCCGCCCTACTGAAGGACCTGCTCAGCGCCTTCGGCGGGCTCAATACGGATACCGCCAGTGTCGATGAGATCGTCGCCCGCGCAAGCCGCGAGGATCGCGAGCAGCAGCTTGTTAGTGAAGTGGAAGAAGTTGTGTAGAGGCGGGAGCGAAATCGCCCCCAAATGACCAACTGGTTCCAGCAATGTTTTTACGCCAGCCCGAATCAAGGGAACCTCTGACCAAGTCCATGATGCCTCAGGCTTTCAGAGCAGTTCACAATCAAGGCGTGGCTTCGCAGGAATGTCTAGACCTTTCAAGAAGTCACAACGCAGAGTGTGAATCGCTCTGAAAGCCCCGCAGGGCGCGACCTGAAGACAGCATCTGCTGCGTTGCAGCTCTTGTAAAGGGCCAGCCATTCACTGCGAGCTGCGCCTTACAGCTACTGCCTTCAGGTCACGCTGAGGCATTACGGACTTGGTCAGAGTTTCCCTATGCTGGTGTCGGTAATCACTACCGACGTTTCGGGGTTGGCTTATGAAACACAGGAATTCCTTCCACAAACCCTTCACCACCGCAGCGCTACGGGCGCTCGTCCTGACCGGGTCGCTAACAGTGGCATTCACCACCCTGCAGGGTTGTGCCACTCCGCCCTCCGACAAGGCAGCGGCAGCCGCTTTTAGCCAGTACCAGACTTTCGGCTTTGCACCGGTTACCGGCAGCAACGGCCGTGCGATGTCATTGGCACAAAACGAAGTATCCCAACAACTGATGGCCCGCGGCATGATGCCGAGCGCCAATCCCGACCTGCTGGTGAACGTGCAGGTACGCGCATATCCCACTCGTCAAATGCCAGCATACGCCCCGCACGCCCGCGTAAGTCAATCCGCTACTGAGGGACAACTGACCATAGAGCTTGTTGATGCACGCCAGAAACACCTGGTATGGCAAGGCCGTACCGTCGCTCCGATCACCCGGGAGGTACTGAATAATCCGCAACGATCGATGGATCGGGCAGTTGATGAAGCATTTCGCAGCTTTCCGCGGCGCGTGCACTAGTCCGCGAAAATCTCACAAAAAACTCAAAAAAAATGGCCGCAGCTTTTCAAAGTTAGTGCGGCCATTTTTCTGGTGAGTCTTTAGACCTTCTTCATCGGCCGACCCGACTCGCCCCAGAGTACGTGGTACTTCTCCTGCTCTGGCTTATCCACCCGCGAAAAGGTGTGCGCGCCGAAGAAGTCCCGCTGGGCCTGCAGCAGGTTGGCCGGAAGGGATTCGCGACGGAAGGCGTCGTAGTAACTGAGGGCAGAAGACAATGCCGGGACCGGAATACCACCGATGGTGGCGTCAGCGACGGCGCGGCGCCAGTTGCCCTGGTGATTGGCAATCTGCTCAATAAAGAAATCATCCAGTAACAGATTGGAAAGCTTCACGTCGCGCTCGTAGGCATCGCTGATGGACTGCAGGAAGACGGCGCGAATGATGCATCCGGCGCGCCAGATGCGCGCGATCTCGGCAAAGTTCAGTTCCCAGCCCTGTTCGCGGGCAGCCAGTTTCATCAGGTCGAAACCCTGCGCGTACACACAGATTTTTGCGCAGTAGAGTGCGTCGTGCAGCTGGTCGATCACCTCCTGACGCTTATCCGCCGGTACCGGTGCGACCTCTGGCCCAACCAGCTTCTTGGCCGCACGACCACGCAACACCTTGCGCGTGGACAGTGAGCGCGAAAAAACCGCCTCGGCGATACTGGGCGCCGGGCAACCCACCTGCAATGCGCCCACCGCGGTCCAGAGGCCGGTACCTTTCTGGCCCGCACGATCGAGAATCACATCGACAAGGGGCTCGCCGGTTTCCGAGTCGCGGGTGTCCAGTACTTCCGCACTGATATCGATCAGATAGCTGTTCAGCACTCCCTTGTTCCACTCACGGAATACACCGGCAATTTCACTGGGGGTCATTTCAAGCGCACTGCGCATGACATCATAAACTTCGCAGATCATCTGCATGTCGGCGTATTCGATGCCGTTGTGCACCATCTTCACAAAGTGGCCGGAGCCAATCGGTCCGATATAGGCTGCACAGGGATCCCCTACTTTTACCGGGTTACCGGGCTCAAATCGCTCGATGGGCTGGCCGGATTTGGGGTCTACCTTGGCCGCGATGGCGTGCCATACCGGCTCGATGCGCGCCCAGGCGTAACGATCGCCACTGGGCATGAGCGACGGCCCGAATCGTGCACCCACCTCACCGCCGGAAACCGCGGTAGTAAAGAATATCAGCTTGCCCTCGTAGCGCTTGCAGCGCTGTACCGAGTCAGTCCAGAGGCTGTTGCCCGTGTCAATCACGATATCGTCGGCCTGTAAGCCGGCGTCCAGCAGTTTGTTGCATACGTCGTCTACCGGTGCACCGGCCGGCACAGAAAGAATAACCAGATGCGGTGCTTTTACCCGGGAAAGCAGCTCTGTATAGGAATTGCACACTTCTACCCGCGGGGCACTGTCACCGCGTTCACGGGCATCTTGTTCAAGCAGCGCATCCAGGCGACTGTGATCAAGATCGAAAGCACACACACGGTATCCGTTATCCACCAGGTTGAGGATCAGGTTCTTCCCCATGACGCCGGCGCCGATAAAGCCGATATCGCAGAGTGTTTCTTTCATTTGAATCTCCAGTGCACACTTGTTGGCGGTGGGGCTGGCTGGTTTTATGCCCCTGCTCAAAGGGCGCGGAGTATAGCAATCGAACAGGCGCATCGGGAGCGCATTTTACGCCTGACGCCATTGTAGTAATCACGACACTCATTCACCGGTTCCCCTTCTCAGGGCACGCCCGGTACTTGGTACCTACATGTTGATGTTGCATTTTGCCTCGTGGTAACGACTGGATGCACAGGCTATCAATTGGGCACGCGATTACCCTGTCAGCTTTATAATACGCGCTCTAATCAGCCAGACTACGGACTGTTGCCACAATATGAAAAGCCGGATTTACGCTGCTCCCTGGAGCCGCCAGCTGAAATTGCTTACCCTGCTATGTAGCATTATTCTGCTGGGCATTACTCTCGCGCTACTATTGCAAACGCCAGATGAAGCACCGGCCGTTTACCAGTTGGGCATCTGGATTCCGGTGGCGACTCTTGTACTCGGCGCCCTCTTCACGGTGCGCGGGTATCAGGTTGAAGGAAGTCAGCTCTATGTATTGCGCCTCGGGTGGCGCAGCCGCCTGTCATTGACACAACTGGAAACCGTGACTGTCGATTCATCAGCAATGGATGGCTCTATTCGATTGTTCGGCAATGGCGGCCTGTTCGCCTATCTGGGGCTATTCCAGAACAAACCGCTGGGCCGCTATCGCGCCTATGCCACAGATGCTGCCCGCAGTGTGGTATTGAAACTGAGAACAAGAACAATCGTGATCACTCCGGATGACCCCGAAACATTCGCCCATAGCGTCGCCCACCTGGCCACAAAAAATGGTTAGTGGTGCAGACAATAGCCTAGCTGGCCACGCGCTTCCGCAATCAGCACCTCCGCTTGACCCATTCACCGCAAGCGGCATCATTCAACCCTCCATCTGACGCTGAACTACACTTTCAGGGTTGGGTTTTGGCGACTGCCGCGGAGGAACGGATGAATCGGTTTACGCATCGACAACCGCCGCCCCGGTAAGCGCAAGGTCCGTAAAGTGCACACGCGGATCGCTGGGGTATATGATGGTCTCCATCGACGGTAATCCAGTCGTTGGCTTGCGCCCCTAACCCAGCGATGAACCAATACACAACGCAGTGACCAATAACGATGAAAATCCTGATTTCCTCGGTGCTCAGCGCAACCATGGCACTTTTCCTGCCCCTCTCGGCACAGGCAGAAGATTGTGTGATTTTGCTGCACGGCCTGGCAAAGTCCAAAAGCGCGATGAAAAAGTTGGATACGGCGATTTCCGCAGCGGGATTTGCCACGGTGAATGTGGATTACCCTTCGACAGATCATCCGATCGAAGCACTGGCAGGCCCGGCAATTGCCCCCGCGCTCGATCGTTGCGCCTCCCTGACCCGTCAAGGGCAGAGTACTGACCCGGCACAGAGTACTGATGCAGCGGAAAACACCCTTTCAGCCCGATCCTCCCGCGTGCATTTCGTTACCCACTCCATGGGGGGCATTCTCGTGCGCCAGTACCTGAGCAGGGTGAAGGTGAAAAACCTGGGCCGTGTTGTCATGCTGGGCCCACCCAATCAGGGCAGTGAAGTAGTGGACAACCTGGGAAAGGTACCGGGGTTCCACTTTATTTTTGGCGACGCCGGATTGCAGCTGGGGACAGGGAAATTGAGCGTGCCAAACAAGCTCGGTGCAGTTGATTTTGAACTCGGTATTATTGCTGGCACCCGCAGTATCAACCCGATCCTGTCCACGATGCTGCCGGACCAGGACGATGGTAAGGTCAGTGTCGCCCGCACTCGCGTTGACGGCATGGATGACCATCTGGAGATGCCGGTGACCCATGTATTTATGATGAAAAACCCCAAGGTCATCGCACAGGTCATCCACTACCTCAAACATGGGAATTTCGAGCGACTTTCCGAATCCTAGGTTTCATAGCCTCGTCCACCACCGCCAATACCGAAGAATACCTACGACGACTAGTTCTCCGCCGGGCAAACTACACTGAATGGCTCAGAAATCTATCGAGTGGGGCATTTCGTGCAGTCCATCTCCTGGTTCTTTCACCGTCTGCCTTCTCTGCACATGGACCGTGTGTCGACCTGGCTGTTACTCCTGTCCATGTTGTCCATGCCGTCACACCTGCAGGCACAATCCGCCCTCTCCTCCACATCGGGCGAATACACCCCACCACAAACAGAGGCGACAGAAGCGCTCCAGCCGATTGTCGAAAAAATCCAGCTGCATAAGCAACGCAACGGTCCGTTTGAGTTTGCGGGAGTCAAGGGCACCCTGAGCGGAGGTAACACCATCGAATATCTGATTGAGGCGAAAACCGGCCAGTCGCTGGAGCTGGACCTGCGCAGTGATCATGCCCAGGCCAGCTACCGTATCACCGCGCCGGCGGCACCGCGCGCGCTGCACCGCGGCCAGGGTCGACACTCGATGTACTCCGTTACCCTACCGCGGGACGGAACCTATCGGGTGCTGGTTTACCTGATGGACGCCGCCGCAAAAAACGGAGAGCGAGCGGAGTTTTTTCTGAACATCCGGATTCGAAACCCCGGGTAACGCCAGGCGGTCAATATGCAGGAAAATACCCGGGAAAAAGCCAGTGAAATTGATGCCGACCTGAGTGAGGCGATCGGTCAGGTTGATAGCTGGGTAGATGGTGCCATCAAGCTCTTGCCAAACTTTGCCGTGGCACTGGTCGTTCTCATCATTTTCTACGCTATCGGCGCGCTGGTAAGACTTCTGATTCGACGCCATCTTAAACGCCGTGACCGCTCCAATCTGGGCGATGTACTGGGGGGGCTGGTGAAATGGGGAATCACCCTGATCGGGCTGCTCCTCGCGGCAACCATCGTCATGCCCAGCCTGAAGCCCGGCGACCTGATCGCCGGCCTGGGGGTCGGCTCAGTTGCCATCGGCTTCGCATTCAAAGACATATTGCAGAACTGGCTGGCGGGACTGCTGATACTGATCCGACAACCCTTTGAAGTGGGTGATCAAATCCAGGTTTCCGATTTTGAAGGCACAGTGAAACGCATTGAAACCCGTGCAACAGTCATAAATACCTATGATGGCCAGCGGGTTCTCATTCCCAATAGCGACATCTACACTAATGCGATCCTCGTGAAAACTGCTCGCTCCTTACGCCGAAGTGATTACGAAATTGGCATTGGTTACAGTGACAGTATCACTGAAGCCTGCGAGGTTATCGAAAAAGCACTCGGGAATGTGGAGGGTATCGCCACGAAGCCGGCGCCAGAAGCACTCCCGTGGGATCTTGCCGCAAGCTGGGTAACCATCCGCGCACGCTGGTGGACCAACAGCCGACAGACAGATGTTACCCATGTACGCGCGCGGGTCGTAGAGGCGGTGAAAGAAGCGCTCGACGAGGCTGGCATCGATATGCCATTTGAGACACAGGTGCATCTGTTTCATGACCAGACCGATGAATCTGACGGCCAACGGGGGAGACAGAGGGAAGGATGGCCCGCAGTCAAGAAAACTGCGAGCCAATCAAAGCAGGACCAGTAACTGCCTCAACTAATTTTGCGGATACCGACCGCTTCACGTAGTTTTTCCAGGAATGGTGCCGAATAGGCGCGCGCCTTCTCCGCCCCCTTTTCCAGTTCAGCCTCGATCTGAGCGGGGTTAGCGAGCAGTTCGTTGTAGCGCTCGCGCGCCTCGCCAATCTGGCCGTTGATCAACTCGAACAGCTGCTTTTTGGATTCCCCCCAAGCGATACCATCGGCGAATGCCTGCCGCATGTCGGCGGTCTGCTCCGGTGTAGCGAATGCCTGCCAGATCTGAAATACCGTAGAGGTATCCGGGTCTTTGGGTTCGCCTGGCTCAAGCAGGTTGGTTTTGATCTTGTTGATGTGTTTTTTCAGCTGTTTTTCCGCCAGGAACAACGGAATGGTATTCCCGTAGCTTTTGCTCATCTTACGACCGTCGAGCCCTTGCAGTACCGCGACATGATCGTCCACCACCGCCTCGGGTAACGCGAAGTGCTCTCCGTAGTGGTGATTGAAACGGGCCGCAATATCACGGGCCATTTCGATATGCTGAATCTGGTCTTTACCCACAGGAACCTTGTTGGCGTTGAACATCAGGATATCTGCGGCCATTAGCACCGGGTAGCTGTACAGGCCCATGGTGATCCCGAAATCGGAATCCTGGCCATCATCCCGGTTGGCATCCACCGCCGCCTTATAGGCATGGGCTCGATTCATCAGGCCCTTGGCAGTCTGGCAGGTAAGCAACCAGGTCAGCTCGGGAATCTCGACAATATCGGACTGGCGATAGAACACAACGTTATCGGTGTTCAACCCCAACGCCAGCCAGGTTGCGGCGATTTCCCGGGTGGACTGATGAACCTGCTCCGGGTCATGACATTTGATCAGCGCGTGATAGTCCGCAAGGAAATAGAAAGACTGATTGTTCTCGTCCTGACTGGCGGCGATGGCCGGGCGAATCGCTCCCACGTAGTTTCCCAGGTGGGGAGTACCGGTGGTGGTAATACCGGTCAATACACGCTGCTTGCTCATATGTCCTTAAAATTCCGTACTTAAAATTGACTATCTGCTGAACTAAGGGCCGCATGATACCTGTTTCCTGCGGCCGGTTGTACGCTCAGGCGCGCACACCTCTTGCGCCATCGGCACAATTGCGCAGCCGCACCTCATATTCACCAGCCATGTGCGTCCAGCTCAGGTGCTGGACATCCGGTACATGCGCCGTTACGCAGTCTCGCACTCCCCTCGCACAACGCAGCATAGCGGCACTGAGGTTTGCCGCGCAGGACTCAATATCATCGGAATAACGCCAGCCTCCGCCACCGAACCACTCCGGATACGCCAGATTATCTGGCACCAGAGGCTGGCAGCCAGCAGCCACCGCCTCCAACACGGCCAACCCTTGAAAATCATGTCGTGCGGTGGAAATCACCCCGTGGCTTTGCCCGAGAAGTCGCCGATACTCGGGCAGTTGCTCCTGATAGCCCCATGCACCAAGAGCTCCGAGTTTCTGCAGAAGCTTGCGGATTTGGGCGAACTCCGCGGGCTGTCGCCGAAACTGCTGTCCGACCACGTGACAGGTAAATGGAATTTGCGCACGCCCGAACCTACGCAGGGCGGCGAGTAAAATATCCGGCCCTTTATCGTACTCCCAACGGTGGTTCCAGATAAATGTAGGCCTCGTCGAAGGGATTCGCTCGATACTGAACGTGCTGCTTTCCAGTGGCACCGGCAACACCCAGGACTTACTCTGGATTTCGTCACAAATACCGTCGGGCACCTGATCCGGCAATTTATTCAGCAGCTCGGCGGCACCGTCCAGCAGGCTGCTGCGATTGAATTCCGAATTGAACAGTATGCAGTCCGCGCACAACGCAGAATAGATGTTAAGAATCTGCGGTTCGACCGAGGCCACCGCGTTTTCGCTGCGCGGATAGCTGAACTGGTTTTCGTGAAAATAGACCGCTGTCGGCACGTGCGCCAGACAGGGCACCAGACCCCGCAGAGATGCCAGATCCACCATGGAAGTGACAACAAGCAGGTCCCATGGCTGCTCCATTAGCGCGCGCGCTTCTCCCCTTCCCCAGCTCAGGCTGTTTCCACGTATACGCCAGCTGAAAAAGCGGGGGGGCAGTGTCAACTGGGTCCACTGCCAGTGTGGAATGGCCGACACCAGACCGCGCCGCCAGCGCTTGTGACTGTCGGCATCGTATGCAGAAAGTAACAAAACTTTCACAAAAATGACTCGTTAAGGGCACTCAGCACTGGCACACATGATCTGCGGGTCTGTGTATCAGTCGAAATCGCGCAGGTTAGTCAATCTTGCGAACAGGCTGGAAGTATCCCAGCGGCCGCCACCAAGGGCCTGCACTTCACTGTAGAACTGATCCACCAGCGCGGTGACCGGCAATAGAGCGCCATTTTTTTGCGCCTCATCCAGAACAATTCCCAGATCTTTGCGCATCCAGTCCACTGCAAAGCCATGCTCATACTCACCTGCCAGCATGGTCTTGTAGCGGTTTTCCATTTGCCAGCTTTGTGCCGCGCCTTTGGAAATCACTTCGACAACCTGTGCCGGGTCCAGCCCTGCAGCCCTGGCGAAATGCAACCCTTCCGAAAGTCCCTGCACCAGCCCTGCGATACATATCTGATTGACCATTTTGCACAACTGTCCACTGCCCACGGGGCCGAGCAGGTTCACCGCGCGGGCATAGCAGTTCAATAAGGGACTGACACGCTGGTAATCCGCATCCACGCCACCCACCATGATCGTGAGTGCACCATTTTCCGCACCAGCCTGACCGCCGGAAACCGGCGCATCGAGAAATCCGATACCGCAACGGGACGCTGCATCGGCGAGCTCTCTTGCGACATTGGCGGAGGCCGTCGTGTGGTCAATAAACAGGGTCCCGGCCGCCATACCATGAAATGCTCCGTTTTCGCCCGTAGTTACCTGCCGCAAATCGTCATCGTTTCCGACACAGCAAAATACATAGTCCGCCCCTTCCGCAGCCTTGGCCGGCGTCGTGAACGCTTCACCTTCGTAGGAGTCCAGCCACAACTGAGCGCGACTCGCCGTACGGTTATAAACCTGTACTTTGTACCCTGCCCGGGAAAGAAAGCCCGCCATGGGAAACCCCATTACTCCGAGCCCGATAAATGCCACTGTGGTCGTCATGATTACACCTGAAGGTTTTGCAGTACCGGCCGCACCAGCTGGTCACAAGGCTTACGCCGGGTCAACTGGATAGAATAAGCCAAATCAGTGCTCCCCCCAGCAGCAGCCGGTAGATTGCGAAGGGCGCCATGCCAATACGGCTAATAAACTGAAGGAAAAAATGGATGCACAGATAGGCGCTGATACCGGATAGAACAACCCCGAGGAAGATACTTCCCCAGGGTACGGAGCTTGTGTCGAGTAACTCCAGGGTCAATAGAAGCGCACTCAGAGCAATCACCGGTATCGACATCAGAAAAGAAAAACGTGCAGCGGCCTCCCGCTTCATTCCCAGCATCAGGCCCGCTGTCATGGTAATACCAGAGCGGGATGTGCCAGGGATCAGTGCGAGAGCCTGGGCCGCACCAATCAATAAGGCCTTTTTCCAGTTCAGTTTTTCAATATCATCACGACGCTCGCCGCGAGCATCCGCCCACCACAGCAACAAACCAAAGATAATGGTCGTGGCTGCGATCACCGCCGAGGAGCGCAGATGCTCCTCAATGAAGCCCTTGAATGCCAGGCCTACAAGACCAGCGGGAATCGTGGCGAGCACTATAAGCCACGCGAGGCGGCCTTCACTGGAAAACTGACCAGTCTTGAATCCCCCCAGGCCGTCACTAATCAACTGCCAAACGTCTTTGCGAAAATACACCAGTACGGCGATCAAGGATCCGAAATGCACGGCCACATCAAACGCCAGCCCCTGATCGGGCCAGCCCAGTACCTGATGAGGCAAAATCAAATGTGCGGAACTGGAAATTGGCAGAAATTCCGTAATTCCCTGAATAAGCGCCAGGATGACAATCTGAAAGGTTTCCATACTCTTCTACTGCATTAAAACGTTATTTGAGCGGACGAATACGTTCACGCTTTTTCCAGGTAATTTCATTGCGCAGGTAAGCGGGCTCCAGCGCTTCTGCGGATACCTGCACCCCAGTTCCCCACAAATCAGCGGCCAGCACCGCAATATCCTGGGCGTGGATGGCAGCATCCAGCGCGAGTGCCCGTGGATTAAGCTCTGCCAAAGGTGTGTACTTCCAGCCGGGACCGGCTCCCAGCAGCGGCGCGCAAGGCTCGGATTCGACAATATACTGCTCCGCCAGCAAGGTGGACACGACCTGATCCGGGGCGGACACCTGATCGTCAACGAGAGGCTTTCCCGGACTTGAGGCGTCGTAGAGCCCCCAGTAAACCTCCTGCATACGCGCATCCAGAGCTGCCAGTACGGGTACCGACTCTGCTGCCCACTGCGGGTTCTCACGCACCGCACCACAGGCGAGAGCAGCAAGACTGGAAACGGGTACTACCGGCTTGTCTGCGGAAAACGCCAACCCCTGCACGCAACTGATCGCGATACGCAGACCGGTAAAAGAACCCGGCCCCTTACTAACCGCCATGGTATCGATCTGGGACAGGCTACATTGCCCTTCGGCCAATACCTGCTCCACCATAGGCAATAGTCGGCGGGTGTGATCGCGCTCTGCACGGACAAAAGCCTCACGCACCGCTCCGTGATCGTAGAGGGCAACGGAGCAGGCGCCGGAAGTAGTATCGATAGCAAGGATTTTCAACAGACAGGTCCCATTCCGGTGTTTTACTAAGCAGTTACGGTGGATATCAGGCGATTCAGCCCCCTGGTGAGCTGCAGGACTTGTACCACCCCTACCTCTTCCAGACTGACCGTGCTCCGGTATTCGGGGGCGAATTGTGGCACGGCCAGCCGTAAACGCAACTGGCCGCCAAACTGGACCTACTACAAACCAAAAAAGCCCCGGAACCAGGTTCCAGGGCTTTTGCGAGTGCGCCCGCGAAGGGCACTCCGGGTCAGTGGCCGTTGATCATGCCTTCTTGGGCGGACGACCGCGCCGGCCTGTGGCCTTTTTGGCAGTAGCCTTCGGTGGGCGACCGCGACGTGCGGACTTCTTGGGTGCTGATTTTACCGCTTTGGTTGCCGCTTTTCTGGCGGCAGCCTTTTTCACGGTCGACTTTTTCGCAGCGGCCTTTTTAGGACGCCCGGCCGATTTCTTCACCGCCTTTTTCTTACTGGCTTTCTTGGCTGCCTTTTTGGCTTCTGCATTCGCTTTGGCAGCAGCCTTTTTCTCCATCGCCTTGGCTTTCGCAGCAGCTTTCTTCGCCGCAGCTTTCACTTTGGCGGTAGCTTTCTTCTCTGCCGCTTTTACTTTTTTGGCATCCGCCTTGGCTCGGGTCTTTTTCCAGCGGGCCTCAAAGGCTTTCAGCGCCTTACTCAGCTCCTTATCAGCTTTGTTCGACAACTTCTCGGCCAACTCGGAAACCGACTTCTTCGCGGATTCTTCAGCCTGGCGCACGGCATCCATGGTATTGGCTTTTGCAAGCCCAAGTTTGGCCTCAGCCAGCTTGGCGCGCTGCTCACGCAACTTTGCATTGGCGGCTGTCAGCGACTTTTTTGCCGCCGCAGTGTTGGACTTTTGCACCCGGGCACGGGCTTTTCCAACGCGGTCCAGCTGTGCATCCAGCGATTTTGCAGCGGCATCCACTGCTTTCTGGGCTTTGACTACCACTGGTGAAGCGGCAACGGAAGCTTTGGCGGCCGGTTTTGCTACCCGTTTTGCCTTAGCCTTTTTCTTTGCGACTCGTGCCATCCCTTGTCTCCTCTTTCTCTAATTAAAGAAGTCACTGTTCACACTGAATTGTGTATCGACCAAGCGTGAAAATTGAGAGCAGCCCAGCCATTGAAAATGACACGGCTGTATCAAAGTTAATAAAAAAAAGAGGGTTTGCAAGAAAAAAAGATTAAAAACAACCAAATTTCACAAAAAAGTTGGATTTTTTTTAGGGATTTAACAAAATTCCGATGGAATTTCCGGAAAACCCCAAGCGCGGGAGAGGAAAAGGAAGGGAGTGGATAGCAATTAATTTATTCCATCTCCCGCGATTTGATCTGCAATGACCGCCGGTAAACGATCTCGAACCACCGCTTCCAATGCTTTTAAATGGTCCTCGCGGGCGTTCAGTGCTGGAATATACCGGTACTCGGTACCCCCCGCTTCGATAAAATTAGCGCGATTCTCTACCGCGATTTCTTCCAGGGTCTCGAGACAATCAGCAGAGAACGCGGGGCAAATCACATCTACGCTGGCCACCCCACTTTGCCCCCACGCTATCAGGGTTTTGTCGGTATAAGGCTGTAGCCACTCCGCCTTACCAAAGCGGGATTGAAAGGTAATTGCCCATTTATCCTCAGAAAGTCCCAGTTCAGCAGCCAGCAGCCTGGCTGTGCCACAGCACTGATCATAGTAAGGGTCGCCCTTGCGAATGTTTGCCTTGGGAATGCCATGGAACGACATCATCAATTTCTCCGCAGCACCCCGACCCGCCCAATGCTCGCGCACCGAGTTGGCCAGCGCTTCAATATATAAAGGGTGCTGCCAGTATTCGTGTACCACGGAAATATCCGGCACATTGCGGCTACTGCGCAGGATCTCTGCCACCTGATCGTAGATGGCACCAGTGGTAGTGGCGGAATACTGGGGATACAACGGCAAAACGGTAAACTGGGTAATGCCATTTTCGGACAACCGGGACACGGTATCGGCCAGCGAAGGGCCACCGTACGTCATCGCATAGGCCACGGTAAATTGCCCTGGGGCGCGAGAGTTCAGCCGTTGCTGTAGCAAGGCCACCTGACGCTGGGTGTAATACACGATGGGCGAGCCGGTGACGGTTTCACCATCCAGCCCCTGATTCCAGATTTCCCGATAAGCGGGGGCGATCTTCGCCGGGCGGAACGGCAGCACCAACAGGTTCAGGATCATCGCCCATAACGGACGAGGAATCTCGACCACCCGTGAGTCAGAGAGAAACGCCTTCAGGAACTGGCGCACGGCGCCGGGAGTCGGCTCAGCGGGGGTACCCAGGTTCATCAGGATGATTGCATGCGCCATATTGCGATACGCTCCTCTATTGAAAATCAGTGTGGGGTCAGGGGCGAATGTGATGCAGAGTATTCCAGAATCCTGAAAAAAAGTATTTAGCAGGTTTTCCCGGTAACTTGATAGGCTGTGACAATCAACCGGGGGGAGGGACGTGAATACAAAAAAAGCTCCCGAAGGAGCTTTTTCGTATTATTCCCTCTACTGGGAACATCGCAGGAGATACGACTTCAGCTCAGCGCCTCAATCACTTTCTCACGGATATCGTCCATGGAGCCAACCCCTTCCACCTTGCTGTACTTGGGGGCGGTTTCCGGTGCGCGCTGGGCCAGTTCGCGGTAGAAACCGACTAGCGGCTCTGTTTGCTCATGGTATACCGACAGGCGATTGCGCACGGTGTCTTCGGTGTCATCAGCACGCTGAACCAGTGCTTCGCCAGTCACATCATCCACACCTTCGTTTTTGGGTGGATTGTAAATCAGGTGATAAACGCGACCGGAGCCTTCATGCACCCGTCGGCCGGACAGTCGTTTAACGATTTCTTCATCATCAACAGCGATTTCCAGCACGTGATCGATGGATACGTCCGCATCCAGCAGTGCCTGTGCCTGGGGAATAGTGCGCGGAAAGCCATCAAACAGGAAGCCATTAGCGCAGTCTGCCTGTGCAATTCGCTCCTTCACCAGCGCAATGATCAGATCGTCGGAAACCAGCTTGCCGGCTGCCATGACATCTTTGGCCTGCAGACCCAGCGGCGTGCCCGCTTTGACAGCGGCGCGGAGCATGTCTCCGGTAGAAATCTGAGGAATACCAAACTTCTCGGTAATGAACTGGGCCTGGGTGCCTTTGCCGGCGCCAGGTGCGCCCAGAAGTATGATTCGCATAAACAGATAGTCTCCAGATCATGCCGAGGCAATTATTGAATATTCCCAGCCGGAGGTTCCGGTGGCGCCCCGAGAAAAGAGCGCTACCTTACACTTTGCCCCCACACAGAACAAGTCCGCATGTGGTCAGGCCGAATTAGGTAATTTTTTTACAAATTTCCCGTCAATTAAAGCAGATCGCTTCTCTTCCCGGGGATAATTTCACCAGCCAGCCAGCCAGCCAAGTCTTTCTTGACTCAAGCAAACAGCACCGAACACCGTTCAACCCGCCTCCGGGGACTGATTTCCGGCGACCTTCGCCGCGTCCCAAAGCCGGTCCAGTTCTTCGAGAGAAACGTCCGCAGGTTGCTGGTCGCGCTTAGCGAGCGCCGCTTCAACCGCAGCAAAGCGCTGCTCGAATTTTCGATTGCTCTGACGCAGGGCCGTCTCAGAGTCAAGTTTCAGGTGCCGCGCCACGTTGACGCAGGAAAACATCAGGTCGCCCAGCTCTTCACTCGCGTGGTCACGGTCGCCACTGGCTATGGCTTCTCGCAGCTCCCGCAGTTCCTCTTCTACCTTGTCCAGCACCCCATCTATTTCCGGCCAGTCGAAGCCGACCTGGGAAGCCCGCTTCTGCAATTTCGCGGCACGGGTCAGCGCCGGTAATCCCACCGCCACACCGGCCAGTGTACCGCCCTCGCCTTTTGCTTCCCGCTCGGCGGCCTTGATCGCTTCCCAGTTGGCCTTCACTTGCCGCTCGTCGATTTCCGCTGTCTGGTTTTCGCCATAAAGCGCACCTGACGGAAACACATGAGGATGGCGACGAACCAGTTTACGCACCAGCGTATCGACAATTCTGGAAAAATCGAAGCACCCCTCTTCCCGCCCCAATTGCGCGTAAAAGATGACCTGAAACAACAAGTCGCCCAACTCTTCGTGCAAGTGCTCGAAATCTTCCTGCTCGATAGCTTCGGCGACTTCATAAGCCTCCTCAATGGTCGACGGTACGATACTCGCAAAGCTCTGCTTGAGATCCCAGGGGCAACCACCGTCAGGATTTCGCAGCTGCGCCATCAGATATTGCAGATCTTCGACATCGTAGGTTTGCTTCATAATCGACTCGCTTTCTCGTACCTCGCCACCTCAGTGCAATATTCGACGCTTCGCCGAGGCCACATTGGGCAGCTGGTTAATGCGATGTAGCACCTGGCTGAGTTCCTCAAAATTGTGGATCTCTGCCGTGATGACCATATCCACCGTGTGCTTGTGTTTGTTGGAGTGAGTCTGCATGGCAGTGATATTGATACGCTGGCTATCAAGCATGGTGGTGACATCCCGCAGCAGGCCGTGGCGGTCGTAAGCCTCTACCATAATTTCCACCGCGTATACTTCCGTTGGTTTCTCGGCCCACTCCACCTGCAGGATGCGCTCTGGTTCTTCCGACTGCATTCGCAGCATATTGGCGCAGTCCTTGCGGTGAATGGAGACCCCGCGTCCCAGGGTGATGTAACCCATGATTTCATCGCCGGGCAGAGGGTTGCAGCAGCGGGCAATATGCGTCAACAGGTTGCCGACACCATCGATATAGACATCCGCCTGCCCCTCACGCGCCACCGGTGCGGTAAGTGACAGTACCGGCTCGCCCTTTTCTACCTTGATCATCCGCTGAGCGGCATTCAGCACTTGTCCGACCCCGATATCTCCGGCGCCCACTGCGGCATACAGATCATCCAGGGAATGCATATTGAGTTTTTTCGCCAGCTTTTCGAAATCGAAATCCGTCAGCGCCAGCCGTTTGAATTCGCCATCAAGAATGGTGCGGCCTTCCGCCACATTCTGGTCTCTCGCCTGCTGCTTGAACCAGTGAATGACCTTGGCCCGCGCTCGCGAGGTAGTGATATACCCCATACTGCGCGAAATCCAGTCGCGGCTGGGTGCCTCCCGTTTGCCGGTCAGAATTTCTACCTGGTTTGCAGTTTGCAGCTCGTGGTTGAGGGGCACGATGCGGCCATCCACCTTGGCGCCCCGGCAACGGTGCCCGATCTCTGTATGGATTTTGTAAGCGAAATCGAGGGGCGTCGCACCACGGGGCAAATCCACTACGTGACCATCCGGCGTAAATACATAAATTCGAGTATCTACGTCGCTGGCCTGCAGGTCGTCCTGCAACGGATTTCCCCCCACCTCTTCGTGCCAGTCGAGCACCTGACGCAGCCAGGAGATTTTCTGTTCGTAACCGTCCTGGCCTTCCAGCTGACCAGACTTCTTATCCGTACCTTTATAGCGCCAGTGAGCACAAACCCCGTACTCGGCCTCCTCGTGCATGGCGAAAGTACGGATCTGGACTTCCAGAACTTTGCGATCAGGTCCGATTACCGCGGTATGTAAAGACCGGTAGCCATTTTCTTTAGGCGATGCAATGTAATCGTCAAATTCATTGGGAATATTGCGCCACAGGTTATGTACGATGCCGAGCACCGCGTAACAGTCGCGCACCGTGGGCACCAGGATTCTCACCGCGCGAATATCGTAGACTTGGGAAAAGCCGATGTTTTTCCGGCGCATCTTCCGCCAGATGCTGTAAATATGCTTGGCGCGACCGAAGACTTCACCTTCGATATCCGCCTTGTGCAGTTCGTTGCGCAACAGACCGAGCACATCGTCGATGTACTCCTGCCGCGCCAGCCGCTTCTCATCCAGCAGCCGGGCAATCTGCATATAGTCATCGGGTTCAAGGTAACGAAAGGCCAGGTCTTCCAATTCCCATTTGATATGACCGATGCCCAGGCGATGGGCGAGCGGTGCATACACATCCGCCACTTCGCGGGCGACACGGCGCCGCTTGGCCTCGTCGGCCTTTTTCGACGCGCGAATAGCGCAGGTACGCTCCGCCAGCTTGATCAGCGCAACCCGGACATCGTCCACCAGCGCAACCAGCATACGGCGGATATTTTCCGAATGCTCTTCAACAGCGCCGCTCTGATTTTCCTCCCCAGTGTCCGCACTGCGATTGCGGATTACCGCCATCTGCAGAACACCGCGAATCAACTTGGCGATCGTCTCGCCCATTTCGCTTTCGACGGTTTGCAGGGACAGGCGTTTCTCCCGCACCGCTCGATAGAGCATGGCCGCACACAGGGCTTCGCCGTCAATCTGCAGGTCCGCAAGGATCTCTACCATTTCCAGACCGGTAAGGAAGCTGCTGGCGCCCTCGGCCCAGATATTTTCTGCCTCGATGGCTTTCTGTTCCGCTTCCTCACTGATCTCCACGGCTTTGCGCAGATTGACCAGTGTGCCCCCGTCCAGCTTGGCCATCGCCTGTATGTGGCGCAACCATGCCTCCCTGTCCAGGGTGCCGTCTTCCAGTCGCGGATAATTTTTTCTGACTTGTACCAATGGTCTAACTCGCGGTTACAAGGATCTTTATACGGCGTGATCGCTGTTCGGACTTATGCATCCTGGTCGGCGTCAAACAGACCAGATGACAGATATCGGTCGCCGCGATCACAAATGATCGCCACAATCGTGGCATTCTCAACTTCAGCGGAAACTTTCAGTGCACCGGCCACCGCACCGCCGGAAGACACACCACAGAAGATACCTTCTTCCCGTGCCAGGCGACGGGTCATGGCTTCGGCTTCTGCCTGACTGATGTCCATTACCCGATCCACCTCTTGCGGAACAAAAATCTTGGGCAGATAGGCCGGCGGCCAGCGCCGTATTCCGGGAATGGATGAACCCTCGGTGGGCTGCAGACCGATGATCTGCACCGCGGGGTTCTGCTGCTTCAAATAGCGGCCACACCCCATGATCGTGCCGGTGGTCCCCATGGACGATACAAAGTGCGTAATCAGGCCACCTGTCTGACGCCAGATCTCGGGGCCTGTACTATCGATATGCGCGCTGGGATTATCCCGGTTAGAGAACTGGTCCAGTACAAGCCCCTGACCTTCCGCCTGCATTTGCAGTGCCAGATCCCGTGCACCCTCCATACCCTGCTCAGCGGTGACCAGAATCAATTCGGCACCGTAGGCGGTCATCGCAGCCTTGCGTTCATCGGTAGCGCTCTCAGGCATAATCAGAATCAGACGATAGCCCTTGATCGCCGCCGCCATGGCGAGGGCTATACCGGTATTGCCACTGGTGGCCTCAATCAGCGTATCCCCCGGGGTAATCTGACCACGGGCCTCAGCTCGGCTGATCATGGACAGCGCAGGCCGATCCTTGACCGATCCCGCAGGGTTATTGCCTTCCAATTTGAGCAGCAGCGTATTGCTGGTCTGCCCTTGCAGGCGCTGCAAGCGCACCAGTGGCGTATTGCCGACACAATCGGCAATCGTCGGATATTCCATAGTCAACTTCAGGTCCATCGCTTGGTTCAAAGAACGCATCAAAAGGCCATTCAAGGGGCGGCCAAAGGCCAGGCGGGCGCACATTCTACCTGTCCGCGGGGCGAGCTGCGAATCCGAACCCGGATATCTGGCCACTGACAAGGTTAAATGGGGCTGGTTTCTGCTGCCAGCAGAGGTAGAATCGGACAAAAATAACACAATCGAAACAGGCGCGATCAGGCAACATGGTTCCCCCCACCCCCTCAGACCCGACATCCACGCCGCAAGTGCCTCCGTCTAGCCGGCGCCACAGGAGCAAGCGCCGACTGTCCCTGAGAGCGCTGCTGTTCCGCTACGCGATGACGCCCGCACTGATTCTGGCCGTGCTACTGTGCCTGCTGTTCACGCTCCAGCAAATGAGCGACCGGCGTGACCTACTGTTGAGTCATGGTCGCGCCAGTGCCGAGCAACTGGTAGAGCTGATCCACCTGAGCGATGGCTACGCCTTTGAGGAGCGCATCCAATGGCTTGATAAAAGCCTGATGGCGCTGATGCTGGAGCGGGACATGATCCGCTCGGTCCAACTGTACCGGGCAGACCTGAACAGTGCTGGCGAAGAGGAATTCAAACTGATATCCAGTGTCGGGCCACGCCCTCGCACCATATTTACTGCCGATGAGCTGCGCGGCAAGTCGGCTCACGTGCACGAGGACCTGAAAAGTCTTCAGGTACTGCAACCGCTGATCGGAGACGACGCCAATTGCTGGTTGAGTATTGAACTGCACCGCCCCTACTTTCTGGTGGGCACCTATCAGGTGGCGCTGGTAGGGTTAGTCGGGCTGATCATCTGCAGTCTGGTGGCGCTGGTATGGGCGGTTGCCATGTCGGAGCGCGCCTCCCGCAGTATGGATCGCATCAAGGAGTCCCTACGGATTATCGGTACCGGCAAATTCGCCACCCGGGTACCCAACTCCCACAATCTGGAACTGTTTCAGCTGGGGGAAGAAATCAACCAGATGGCACGCAACCTGGCGGAATACCACCGTGACTACCAGGAAGGCCTCCACCAGACCATGGAGGACCTGCGCCAGTCTCTGGACGCCATGGAAGAGCAGAACATCGAGCTGGAGATCGCGCGTAAAAAAGCCGAGGAAAACAGCCGCGTCAAGTCCACCTTTCTCGCCAACACCAGTCACGAAATCCGCACGCCACTGAACGGAATCATCGGGTTCACCAACCTGCTACTGAAAACTGAAGTCGACCAGCTGCAGCACGACTACCTGCAGACGATACAGCGCTCATCCGAGAATCTACTGACGTCGATCAACGATATTCTGGACTTCTCCCGGATTGAGTCCGGTAACCTGGTGCTGGATCACAGCCCCATGAATCTGGGGCAGGTTCTGGAGGAAACGCTGCAGATCCTCGCGCCCTACGGTTACGAGCACAACCTGGAACTGGTGCCTTTCGTCGACCCGCAGTTGCCGCCCTCCCAAATTGGTGACCCGCTACGGATCAAACAGATACTGACCAACCTTGTGAGCTCTGCAATCCGGTGCTCGGAGAACGGCAGTATCCCCGTGCGCATTGCCGTTTTGAGCGGCAAAGAGTCCGAGCTGATGGTGCGCATCAGTATCACCGACAACGGGGAGCGCTGTGATGATCAGGGTCGCCGCGAGCTGCGCCTGCTACTGACCGGTACAGCCAATCAGCAGCAATTGTCCAATAGCGGTATGGGGCTGGGAATTGCGCGTAACCTGGTGCACTCCATGCAGGGGGAAATCGGTCTCGACGAGAATGAACAGGGCGGTTGCACCTACTGGATTCAACTTCCTCTGACCATCGATCGCAATCGAATCGCAGTAACTCGAGAGCAGTTCCCGGGCTGTCGTCTGCTGTTGGTGGACCCCAACCCCATGACCCGCCAGCAGATCTACCAGCAGCTCTCGTACTGGCGCGCTGCACCGCTGGAACACAATGATGGCGAAAGCCTGGTGCCGGCGGTAGAGCAGATGTGGCGTCACGACGCTCTGCCGGATGGCCTGATTATCGACACGGCCCTGGCGAATAACGATTTCGATGGTTTCATCAGCACCGTGCAGCAACTCATCGACACCTACCAATGCCGGGTGATCATTCAGGGATCACCGGTTGACCTCCGGCGCTGCTACGACGCCCTGCGCACCCGGGTGCTCGCATTCCTCGCCAAACCGGTCAGCCGCGAAGGTCTGCTGCGCGCCCTCAAGCGCGCGGTCCCGCAACAGGCACAGTCCCGCCCACAGACGGGCACCTTTCCGGCCCTGCCCTGGCCGACCCAGCCGCGGGTCCTGGTGGTGGACGACTACGAAGCGAACCGGCGATTGATGAGCGAACTGCTGCGAGCACAGCACATCGAAACAACCCTGGCCGACAGTGGTGAAGAGGCTCTGCGACTGTGGCGAGGACAGCATTTCGACATGATCTTTATGGATATCCAGATGCCGGGGCTCGATGGCATCGCCACCACGCAGACGATCCGCAGCGAAGAGAGCGGGCGGCGCACACCGGTGATCGCCCTTACCGCGCACGCCGGCACCGAAGAGAAGTCGCGCCTGTTAAGTGCCGGCCTCGACGACTACCTCAGCAAACCGGTCAGCGAGAGTCAGTTGACTCACACCGTAAAACGCTGGATGGAAGTAAGCTCAAATGGTGCCCCCACACCACTTACCACACTGATGGAGCCGCGACTGGTCGACATCGCGGACAGTCTCAACCTGGCCAATCAGGATGCAAGGCTCGCACGGGATCTGCTGCGCATGTTGCTGAAAGGCCTGCATGAAGACGAGCAGGCGCTCGCGAGTATGGCGCAAAGCGGCGATTACCTCGCCATGTTCGAACGGGTGCACCGCCTGCACGGCGGCTGCTGCTATTGCGGCGTACCACGCCTGCGCACCGCCACCGAGCAGCTGCAGGAGCTATTGCGGCCACTGCAGGAGAAACACCTGGATGGTGAAAAGGCGGAAACACAGCGCACTCCACTGAGTGACGACGACCTGCCGGATAAAGCGACTTTTGAGACAGTCTACAAACTGGTCAGAAAAGAGATTCGCGGATTGCGGGATTGGGCGGCGGACCAGGACCTGGACGCATTGTTCGGCCTGGAGTGCGAGGTAGAGCAAGCAGGCCCCGGGGAAACTGACCTCGACCATCGGCTGTAAATTCAGTCTGCGCAGTACACCTGTCGAAATAGCTCGCGACTTTTAAGTGGACGCTGACCGAGCATTGGGCTCAATAAAAGGCGTGTAAGGCGTTTGGCATCGCCAAGCTGCCCCTGAGGCGCCGTACGACTCTCAAATAGCGTGTCCTCTGCGAGCAACTGCGCCAATGCCAGCAGCTGTCCACCAACAAAATCTGCCCCTCGCAGCGCCTGACCCGGGGGCACCGCGACAGGTACAAACCCCTCTTCCAGAGTCAGCCGGTAGACTCCATCCGGCCTTATCGCAGCACCTTCCAGGGAGCAATAATCCAATTCGGGGCAGCTGCCCAGCGCTTGCAACATCTGCAACTCGAAAATTCGCAGTGGCAGTTCCAGCTCATCACTTTTCTCGCCGGACAAACTCGCCAGACGCTGCAACAAATTCTGGTATGCGACAAATATGGATACCTGACTTTCCCCTTCCGGCATCAACCGCACCAGAAGTTCGTTGGCATAAAGCCCGGCATACACGGCACGCCCCTTCAGCCAGAGCGGCTGGCCGGCATTTTCCAGCGGCCCGAGCGTCTTCAGCTCGTGACGCCCCAGTAGGGTTACCAGTAACGGGGCAAAAGGTTGCAAGGCGCGCTGGCGACGCTGTTTGTCACGGCGCGCGCCCTTGGCGATACAGACGATACGCCCGTAGTCCGGGGTTAGCAGCACCAGAATCAGACTGGAATCCCGGTATGGACGGGAGTGGAGAACGTAGGCGGGTTGCGGCGGAAGCTGCTGCACAGCACGTTGCCGAGTGGTTACTGCTTATCGACGTAGCCGAGGCTGCGCAGAGCGCGCTCGTCGTCGGACCAGCCGGATTTTACTTTCACCCAAAGGTTCAGCATCACCTTGCTATCAAACAGGGTCTCCATATCCAGGCGTGCTTGCTGGCCAATCTGCTTGATACGCTCACCCTTGGTGCCAATCAGGATGCGCTTCTGGCCGTTGCGCTCCACCAGAATCGCCGCACTGATGTGTAGCACCTTGCCTTCCTGGGAGAATTCTTCCACTTCCACAGTGACCGAATAGGGAATCTCTGCACCCAATTGACGCATCACTTTCTCACGCACGATTTCGGCGGCGAGGAAGCGGGAGCTGCGATCGGTAATCTGGTCTTCCTCAAAGAAGTGCCCGCCTTCAGGCAGGCGCTCGACTATCACATCTTCCAGAGCTTGCAGATTGGAGGTACGCAGTGCCGAAATCGGTACGATTTCCGCTTTGGGAAAGCGCTCCTGCAAGGCTTGTAGCTGGGGTAACAGCGCATTTTTGTCCTGCAACTGGTCCACTTTGTTCACCGCGACAATCAGCGGACACTTAAGGCCTCGCAGCTTTTGCGCCACCAGCTCATCCCCTTCGGTCCAGCGTGCAGGCTCCACCACAAACACCACCGCATCGACATCCCGGGTAGAACTGATAGCAGCGCGATTCATATAGCGGTTGATGGCCTTTTCTTCACCTGCATGAAGCCCGGGAGTATCCACAAAAATAATCTGGTTTTGCCCGTCGGTCTTGATACCCAGCATATTGTGGCGGGTCGTCTGTGGCTTGCGGGACGTAATACAGATCTTCTGCCCCAGCATATGATTCAGCAGAGTGGATTTCCCCACATTGGGGCGGCCCACGATTGCGACATAACCGCAGCGGGAAATGGGGGTATTGGGTTCGCTCAAGGGGGTCTCCGAGCTGGTCGAATTGGCCCGCCGTAGGCGGACCGGTCAGTATTTGGGTGCGACTTGCAGCTGATTATAGGCTCAGTTCTGCCCGGTCAGTCGCGCGTAGGCTTCAGTGGCCGCGGCTTTCTCCGCGGCGCGACGGTTTCCAGCAATACCTTTGGCGGGCTCACTCAGGCCGGAGACACGGCACTCGACAACAAACTGCTGGGAGTGCTCTTCGCCCGCCACTTCCACCACGGTGTAATCGGGCAGCGGCTTTTGCCGTGCCTGTAACCACTCCTGCAGGCGGGTTTTTGGATCCTTTGCGGTTTCCAGAGACAGGCTCTGCAGGCGCGGACCAAACCAGGCCAGTACCCGCTCCCGCGCCGCCTCGAGCCCGGAATCCAGGTAAATTGCACCGATTATCGCCTCCACCGCATCCGCAAGAATCGAGGCACGGCGATAACCGCCACTTTTCATTTCCCCCTCGCCAAGGCGCAGGCATTCGCCCAGCTCCAGCTCACGGGCCACTTTGGCCAGGGTTTCGCCGCTGACCAGCTGCGCGCGCAGCCGGCTCATCTGTCCTTCGCGGCCATCGGGGAATTTTTCAAATAGCGCCGCGCTGATGGTAAACCCGAGAATCGAGTCACCAAGGAATTCCAGCCTTTCATTGTTGCGGCTGCCGTGAGAGCGGTGGGTAAGTGCCAGGTCAAGCAGATCCGCCTGGGCAAATTGGTACCCCAGGCGGTTGCCCAGTCGTTGCAGATGGAGGTCGGTCACCGGTCAGTAGTCGTCTCGCTTGCGAAACTGCTCAAGATCCACGAGCGGCTCACAACACAACTCGGGCTTGGCAGTATTCAGTTGTTTGTCGAACTTCATCACCACGTCCACATTGTGGAACAGCGGCTGACGAAGCTCATAGTTGATGCTGACAAGAGTACTGTCGGCACCACGAATTATCTTGACCGAGTTGACCGGTTCACCACGCACGTTATTGATGGTGAAGAAGCGGTCCAGCTCACGCTTGATCTCGGTATTGCTCATTTCCCGCACACCGTCATTTTGGGCCAGGGAGTGCAGCCCCTCTTCGACAAAGTGCGCATCCACATAAGCCGGCCCCATTTTGGATACCACGGTCAAGCCAAAACCGAATACCGCAATAATCGCCAGCCAGCCCCAGTAACTCATGCCTTTTTGGCCAGCCATACGGCGGGAAATCTGTATATCTAATGCCATGTCGATCTACCGATTGTTATCGTTTTAATCAATGCTCCCTACCCGGTCAAAGCTGGGTAGGCTCAGTAGTTTCTCCCAATGCATCCAGATTGCAAAGGCTTTGCCGACAATGTCTTCCTCGGGCACGAATCCCCACTTGCGGCTGTCGAGACTGTTGTCACGGTTGTCGCCCACCATGAAATAGTGGCCTTCCGGCACTTTCAGGGTTCGAATATTGCCAAACGGGCCCGGGCGGCTCTGTTTCGCGGTCAAATGGCGATGCCCACCGAGGGTCTCCCACAGCAGCTCACGCCCAGGGTTTTCCGTATCAAAGCGGATAAACTCCTGCGGCATGGCCTCGCCATTGATATATAGCTGGTTGTTTTCTATACGAATCTCATCTCCCGGTAGACCGATAACACGCTTGATGTAATAGGTCTCGTTCATATGCGGGGGGAAAAACACCATGACATCGCCGCGCTTGGGCTCGCCGATATCCAGTATTTTGGTACGGCTTACCGGTAGGCGAAGGCCGTACGCGTATTTGTTCACCAGAATGAAATCACCCACCTCCAGCGTCGGGTCCATGGACGCGGAAGGAATCTGGAACGGCTCGACCACAAACGAACGCAGCACGAATACGATAGCCAGCACCGGAAAGAAAGACTTGGCGTATTCCACCGCCACCGGCTCTTGTACCGGCTGTCCTTTCGTCGCCTGCGCCTTGCGTCCACGGGCGAGAAACAATGCATCAAACAGCCAGATCACCCCTGTCACTACAACCAGCAACAGCAAAATTAGGGGGAAGTTGATATCCATTCAGTTGTCTCTTTCCGACTGCTTCTTATTGGGGTAGCGGGTCTCCATCAAAGCGCCCCGCTACCGAACGACTGTATTTTGCCAGATTACGAGCGTATCAATTGTCCACTTTCAGAACCGCCAGGAATGCATCCTGCGGCACTTCGACCTTGCCCAGCTGCTTCATGCGGCGCTTACCGGCCTTCTGCTTCTCCAGAAGCTTCTTCTTACGGGTCACGTCACCACCATAACATTTGGCGGTTACGTTTTTACGCAGGGCTTTCACCGTGGTGCGCGCTACCACCTGACCGCCGATAGCCGCCTGAATTGCCACGTCAAACATCTGTCGAGGAATCAGCTCTTTCATTTTTTCTGCCAGGGCGCGACCGCGCTGTTGCGCGTTGTCCCGGTGCAGAATCACCGCCAGGGCGTCTACTCGCTCACCGTTGATCAGGATATCAAGACGCACCAGTTTTGCCGGGTCAAAGCGCACAAAGTTGTAATCCAGGGAGGCAAAGCCGCGGCTGACGGACTTGAGGCGGTCGAAGAAGTCCATTACCACTTCACTCATGGGCAGCTCGTAGCGCAGGGAAACCTGCCCACCCACGTACTGCATATCCTGCTGAACGCCGCGCTTCTCCACACACAGGGTAATCACGTTACCGAGGTATTCCTGCGGTACCAGAATATTCGCTTCCACGATGGGCTCACGCATTTCCTCGATCTGACCCAGGTCGGGCATGCGCGAGGGGTTGTCCATATTGACGATTTCGCCATTGGTCAGTTCCACCTCGTACACCACAGTTGGCGCGGTGGTGATCAGATCCAGGTTGTATTCCCGCTCCAGGCGCTCCTGGATAATCTCCATATGCAGCATGCCGAGGAAGCCACAACGGAAACCGAAGCCCAGGGCATCGGAGGTTTCCGGCTCGTAGAACAGCGACGCATCGTTCAGGGAGAGCTTGTCCAGGGCATCGCGGAAGGCTTCGTAATCGTCAGAGCTCACCGGGAACAGGCCGGCGTAAACCTGGGGTTTGACGCGCTGGAAGCCCGGCAGCATTTTGACCAAATCCGCATCTTTTGCGTGGGTCAGGGTGTCACCCACGGGGGCACCGTGAATGTCCTTGATACCGGCCACAACAAAGCCTACTTCGCCGGCCTTCAGTTCACCGGTTTCCTTGCGCTTGGGGGTAAACACACCGACGCTGTCCACTACGTGGGCGCGGCCGATGGATTTGGTAACGATCTTGTCTTTATTCTTCAGGGTGCCCTGCACCACACGCACCAGGGACACAACACCCAGGTAGCTGTCGAACCAAGAATCGATAATCAGTGCCTGCAGGGGTGCGTTTACGTCACCTTCGGGCGGCGGTACCAGGCGCACCAGGTCTTCCAGTACGTCTTCGATGCCCAGTCCCGACTTGGCACTGCAGCGGGTGGCCTCTGTGGCGTCGATACCGATAATATCTTCGATCTCTTCCGCGACCTTTTCCGGCTCCGCCTGGGGCAGATCCATTTTATTCAGAACCGGAATCACTTCCAGGCCCTGCTCGATCGCGGTGTAACAGTTGGCGACGGATTGCGCCTCCACACCCTGGGCCGCGTCTACTACAAGTAGAGCACCTTCACAGGCTGCCAGAGAGCGGGATACCTCGTAGGAGAAGTCCACATGCCCGGGGGTATCAATGAAGTTCAGCTGATAGGTTTTGCCGTCGCGCGCCTTGTAATCCAGGGTAACGCTCTGGGCCTTGATGGTGATGCCCCGCTCCCGCTCGATATCCATGCTATCAAGCACCTGTGCCGCCATCTCACGGTCGCTCAGGCCACCGCACACCTGGATAAAGCGGTCTGCGAGGGTGGATTTGCCGTGGTCGATGTGGGCAATAATGGAAAAGTTGCGGATATGGGAGAGATCAGTGGCCACTGCGAGGATAAAACCTTTTAAAAATCAGTGAGTTAATGGGCGGACCGGGCCGCGCTGTGGGCGCAAGTCTAACAGGTTGCGCAAAAAGTGCATCCAATCTGTCTGCAACCCTTGGCGCTACTGGCCTCGAGCGGCCTGAGGGCAGACTTCTACCCTCAACCGCTCTACTCACGTGATCTATAAGAGAGCCATCAGTCCTCTTCGATCTGGATGGTACGGAAGGTCGGCTGGCCACCACGGAAGAAGCGGATCGGCAGCAACTCGCCGGTGGGCAGCTTCTTCACCACTTTCTCGTAATCCGACAGGGACTCCACCTGTTCGAAGCCAAGCTGCGCGATGATATCACCACTGCGCAGCCCCGCGTTGGCGCCGGCTTTCCCGGGTACCACCTGCTTGACCAGCACACCACTTTCCACCCCCAGACGCTGTTTGAGACTATCGGGGATTTCGTCAACGACCAGGCCGAGACGACCGCCAACATCACTGGCGGCCGGGGCGTTGGCCTGCTGCTGACCATCATCATCGCCAGGCAAAGCGCCTACCCGCACATTCAGCTTGCGCTCTTTACCCTCGCGCATCAGCAGTACCGGCACCTCGGCACCCGGGCGGGTACGGCCGACAACATGGGGAAGATCGCCGGACATCAGAATCTTCTGGCCGTCAAAACGCATGATGATATCGCCCACCTGAATACCGGCATTATCTGCAGGAGAGCCGGCTTCCAATTGACCGACCAGCGCACCTGCCGGCTTCCCGAGCCCCATGGCGGTGGCGAGCTTGCGGTCCACATCCTGGATACCCACGCCCAGCCAGCCGCGGTCAACGCGGCCTTTCTCTTTCAGCTGGGCAACCACATCCTGCGCCAGGCTCGCCGGAATCGCGAACGACAGACCAATAGAACCACCGCTGCGGGTGTAGATCTGGGAGTTGATACCGACCACTTCCCCCTTCAGGTTGAACAGTGGGCCACCGGAGTTACCGGGGTTGATCGCCACATCGGTCTGGATAAACGGCACGTAGTTCTCGCGGCTTTCGTTGGGGATACTGCGGCCCATGGCACTGATAATGCCCGCACTGGCCGAGTAATCCAACCCGAATGGGGAACCGATGGCCACCACCCACTCGCCAACCTTGATAGTTTCAGAGTCACCCCAGCGCACCGTGGGCAGATTTTCTCCTTCCACTTTCAACAGAGCCAGGTCGGACCGGGGGTCGGTACCCACGACCTTGGCATCGTATTCGCGGCGGTCGGTGAGGGTAATGCGGACTTCATCTGCCCCCTCGACCACGTGGTTATTGGTGACCACATAGCCATCATCGGAAATGATGAACCCCGACCCCATACTGGCTACTGGGCGCTGTTGGCGCTGACGGGGTTCCAGCAGATGGCGGAAGATATCCGGGATCTCCTGCTGGTACTGGGGGGGCATGGAATTGCGGGAGACGCGATTGCGCTCCACGGTATTGATCTTCACCACCGCCGGTGAATTCTGCTCGATCAGGTCGGTCAGTTCCGGCAAGCCGCGGGCAAATGCTGCGGTCGAGATAAGGAAACAAAGCGCAATCAAGAATTGCGAACAGCGTGCAACCATATTTGTCACCCCTGATAGGCCCTTTTACTAATATGCAAAAAATACATTTTGATTTGGCAGCCTTTTGGTTATCACTCAGTGTTATCCGCGAAGGCTGCTATCGGCCGGGAACACTATTGAACCCCAGCCCGTGACACCCTATTAGTTGGGCATTACGTTAAAAAGTTCGCATTCCCTAGTGTAAAACAGTGTTAAGGATTGCATGACAGCCCCAAAACAACCGCTCCGCCAACATCGTCCACCGCCAGTGCGTCTCAGACCGCGGCCACAGCGTGGCCTGTTCCACGCTCAGCGCCTGCAGTACGGTCAATCCGCTCTCGGGGCGCCGCTGTACTACTTTCCCGCCGAAATCTGTGATGAAAATTCCGGACTGGTAATGGCGGGCACCCACGGCGACGAAGTCGCTGCGGTTGTCACCCTTTCCTGCGCCCTGAGGTCCCTGGAGGCGGGCCTGTTGCGCCACCACGTCATCCTGGCGGTCAATCCCGACGGCTGCCAGCTGGGAGTGCGCTCCAACGCCCGCGGCGTTGACCTGAACCGCAATTTTGCCACGATCAACTGGAAGCCCGACGGCACCGTGTACCGCTGGAACAGTGCCGCCGAGGAGCGGGATGTATTCCTATCCACCGGCGACCACCCGGGGTCCGAGCCAGAGACCCAATCCCTGTGTCGTCTTGTTCGGGAGCTGAACCCAGCCTGGATGGTATCGATCCACGAACCCCTGGCGTGCGTTGAAGATCCCTTGCAGAGCCCCCTGGGGCACTGGCTGGCGGAGCGCATCGAGCTGCCTCTGGTCACCGAATTGGGTTACCAGACACCCGGCTCGTTCGGCACCTGGTGCGCGGAAAATGCACACCCTTGTATCACTCTCGAGTTCCCCCCGATTTCCGCCGATGTCGCCAGCGAGGAATATCTGCAGGTGATGACCGATCTGCTCTGCTACCGCCCCTGAACCGCAGAGACCCGCCTCAGTGGTTCATCAGGTCCAGAATACCCGCCCGTGAAAGAACTGTAGCGGGTGCACATCTTTTGCCAGCCAGGTTGGTCCGTCCAGATCCACAAACCGCGCCCGCTCACCGAGGGGCCAAGCCGCGCGAATCGCCCGTGAGGTACACAACATACAGCCGAGCATCAACTCGAAGCCCTGAGCGCTGGCGGCGTCGGCGAGCATCAGCGCCTCCTGCAGCCCGCCGGTCTTGTCCAGCTTGATATTCACCATGTCGTAGCGACCCTTGAGTTTTGGCAAATCCGCACGGGTATGACAGCTCTCATCCGCGCAAATCGGCAGCGGGTGCGCGAAGCGCTCAAGCACCTGATCCTCGCCCACCGGCAAAGGCTGCTCCAGCATCGACACACCCTGCGCCGCGAGCTTTTCACAAAGTGCCGGCAGCCCCTCTGGCGCCCAGGCTTCATTGGCATCAATCACCAGCTCGCACCCCGGTGCCGCACGGCGCACGGCGGCTACCCGTTCCAACACCAACTGGCGATCCAGTTTGAGCTTGAGCACCGACGCACCCGCGCTCTCGGCGGTGCGCGCGGCTTCCGCCATCGCCTCGGGTTCCGCGATCACCAGCGTCTGCACGGTAGGCAAGGACTCGGGACCGGTAAAACCTGCGCCACTTTTCTTCTGCAACCAATCTGCCAGCGCGCAGTCCACCGCGTTCCTTGCGGCGCCGGCAAGCATCAATTCCTGTAATTGACCGCGGGTAATTCCACGCTGTAGCGCTGGCAGAATCGAGTGTATTTCCGCCAGCACGGACTCCAGGCTTTCGCCGTAACGCGGATAGGGGGTGCACTCACCGATACCGGTCACACCACCAGCGAAGACCTCGACCACCACCACCCGTGCCTCGGTGCGTGCACCGCGGGATATCACAAATGCCGTGTTGAGTGGCCAGCTTTCCGCATAGCACCGCACTTCAAATCTGTGGGGCCCAACTGACGCCGCTTGACCTGTCATCCCTGCATCTCCGATCAGTTCCATTATTGCTTTGTGCGATACCGCGATAGTGCGTACCGACGGGTCAGCATTCAGTGTAGAAACTACTGGGGAATCAGCGGGTAAATCTCCGCATAAATCAATCGCGAAATCGGCGTGATGGGGTCGGCTCCCCATAGCCAGAGCCGGCTACCGCGGAAGCATCGGTTAAATGGCGAGGAAAGGACGAAGAAAGCGGCGGGATAGAGGTAATCAGGAGATCGGTGAAACCGGGATGGCACAGGGCGCACCCTGCTCACAGCGCAAAAACTGGGGCGCAAACGCGCGATTGCCGCGGTGGAAATGACTATACAAACGCACCACTGCCGCGCCCGCACCCAACCCCAAAAATGCACCAGCAATCGCCAATGGCTCAGAGCCCAGGGTCTGCCCCGCCAGGGCACCCAGCACCAGCGCTATCAGCGGCACCAGATACACCACAAGCGAGCTGGTTGCCAATACCCGCTCGCCGATACCGATAACCACCGTGTCGTGCAATTGCAGCGCTTCCGCCTCGGCCGGAGAAACCTGAACGCGCACACGGGACGCGTTGGCCCAGAAGTCGCCCAGCAGCCCAGTGCCACAACCAGGCTTGGCCGCACAGCTGTGGCACCCGCTGCGTTGCACAGTCTCCACCCAAACTGCGGATTTCTCGATAGCGACGATCTTGCCACGCTCTTCAATCATGATTGGACACTTCCGCTTACTGTTTTTCGGTAACCGCCTTGGCCACCAGCTGCGCAGTATTGTCCGGGATTTCCCCTACCACTGTCACGGTATAGCGGGCGCCATCCACGTCGAGGTGATCCATATACGCCACTGTTGCGCCGCGCACTGCCCGCCCCTTGTAATTCATATCCGGCAACTGCTGTACAAACACGGTGAACGCACTGAGACCATCACTGAACACCAGCATCTGACCATCTGCCAGAGCCTGAACCGCCACCGGTTTGAACCCCTCAGGGGCCCAACCCAGACGCCAGCGACTTTCCGCAGGGGTACAGGCGATCGCACCAGGCTCTTCGCGAACCGATGGTGAGCGCGGCTGCAACTCGCTATCGGTCACCGGCGTCAGATCCAGCTCCACAAACTGAAAGCGCTCCAGCACTCGCCCCGCAGGGGCGACCAGCATGGACTTGAGAGGCAACCCCGTTTCCTTGTCGACACTGATGACCATACCAAAGCGGTGCAGATCCCTTGGGCGCGCCTCCACAACAACCGCTTCGCGGTCGGCGATCCGCTCCTCTCCGCGAATCAGAAACACGTAGCTGGCCTGCACATCCCGCAGTCCCGCTGCGCTGTGCAGCCCGGGGCGCGTGAGCGGGTTGCCCTCGCGATGACACTGGCGGTCACCGCTGCGAGTGACCATTTCCCGCGGGCTACCGGTGAGATAGCGAATGCGCTCGACCTGCTCGCCATCGCGAATGCCGTGTACCACCTCCAGAGTTTCCATGGACCCCACATGCTCGAATGTCGCCAGACCGCGGTACTCCAGACTGGAGACAGCCTGAGCGAGTTTTGCCAGCAGTGTGCGGGTCACTTCCGCAGTTTCTCCGACAGCCTGCGGCACTGAGGGCTTTTGCCCCGTAGCGGACGGCGCAGCAGATACACCGCTGGGGGCCTCTCGCCGTGCCGCCTCGGTATCGTCGGGGTCGGTGCTTTGCGCACTTACACCGGGTACCGTAAATGGCGCAGCCAATAGTAAAAAAGCCAACAGCGAGCTGTTGGCTTTGCGGGTATTACGGGAGATAAATTTCGCCATATTCATGCTTAATTTCGTTATGCATCTATCTGCTACGCACCAGAGGCCGGTGCAAACACCGGCCATCACAATCACTCCGACGGACGCTCCCCATAGGTTGCACGCGCGTGGGGCACCATACCCTGACTGCCCACTCGGGCCGCCTGCTCAGAATGCTCCACCATTACCCGGTTGAGGTGTCGCATCAACTCCGGAGTTGGAACCATCTGCACCTGCGGTGCCGGGCCAACCCGTTGCTCGGGAACCAGCTGGGGTGCGGTACTCACCGCGCGGGTGTTCAGGGTCGGCGCCAGAAAACCGCTCGGCTGCGGCATGGACGCCACCGGCGCCTGCTGCGGACGCTCGGTTTCTGCTACCAGGTCGCCCTGAGTCTGCGGTGCCTGTATCTGCTGCACCCCCAGCACTGCCGCAAAGGCTACCGTCGCTGCCACAGCACCGCGAGAAAGCGGGCGCCACCAACGGCTGCGCGATGCGTTGTGATGGGTGTCATTGGCCGGTAAGGGTTCTGCAGATTGCAGCGGTGGCTCATCGGCAATGGCCGCGGAAATACTGGCGGCGAGACCGACATCCACCGGGGCCACCTTTTCACCGCGCATCACGCTGGCGGCCAGCTGATAGCGGGACCAGCGCGCATTCAGGTCACCGCCAGAAGCGCTGCCCGCGGCATCACTTTCTTTGAGCAGACGCTGAATTTCCAACTCATTGGCCTCACCATCCATCAAGGCGGACAGTGACTCATTCAGGCGCTGCTGATGATTCCCGTGAGACATACGGGTCAACCCTCTTTCAGTGCAATTCTTTGGGCGTGCATTACACCCTGTTTGTTAATACGTCAGACCGGGGCCTGTCGAAAAAGTTTTACCGGGCAGACAAAATTTGTGTGAATTCGTCGAATATTTTATCTGCCGTCCCGGTCACCGGGAAGATTTAGACCAGAAACCCCTCAACGGGTTCTGGCTTGAAACAGAACTGACTAAAGAATAGTCAGCGCCTTCTACTCGGTACATCGCCTCGGTACATCGCCACTTTCTAACCGCGCCCGTCTACCGGTTCCGGTTCGCCGGCCATGGTTGCCTGAACCGCGCGGTCAATGGATTCCCGGGCGCGGAAGATCCGCGAGCGCACAGTACCAACCGGGCACCCCATCACTTCGGCAATTTCCTCATAGCTCAGCCCTTCCATTTCCCGCAGCGTCACCGCGGAGCGCAGGTCTTCCGGCAGTTCTCGGATCGCGCGGTGCACGGCGGCCTCAAGCTGGTCGCGAAACAGTTGGTTTTCCGGGGTCTCGTTGTCACGTAGCAAATCCGCGCCGGAATAGAATTCGGCGTCGTCCAGATCCACATCGGATGACGGCGGGCGGCGGCTGCGGGATACCAGGTGGTTCTTGGCGGTATTGATCGCAATTCGGTACATCCAGGTGTAAAAGGCACTTTCTCCACGGAAATTGCCCAGTGCGCGGTACGCCTTGATAAAGGCCTCCTGCACCACATCGTGTACCTCGGCGTGGTCGTTGATATAGCGGCTGACCACCGCCATGATCTTATGTTGGTATTTGAGCACCAGCAGGTCGAAGGCCCGCTTGTCCCCTTTCTGTACCCGCTCTACCAGCTGGCGATCACTTGGTGACGCCTGTTGCCCTGTCATCCCCTACTCCAAACCGCGGCACGGGCGCCGGAATGCGCCATAGCCAAGCTTATTCTGTTGTGTTCAAGACACCGGATTTTGGTCATAAGTTCCTGACAAATCGGTAATTTTTGAAGATGGCGTATACTACGCGCCCCCTAATATGAATAAAACTCCATGAGAGAGAAGGCAAACGGACCTGTGACCCCGAACGAGAACCACTACGACGTCCTGGTAATTGGCAGTGGCGCCGCCGGCCTGACCCTGGCGCTGCACCTTGCCGCGCGCCACCGCGTGGCCCTGCTATCCAAACAGCGCCTGCAGGACGGCTCCACCTGGTTTGCCCAGGGCGGCATCGCCGGCGTGCTGGACGAAACCGACTCGGTAGACGCACACATAGCCGATACATTAGATGCAGGAGCCGGACTCTGCCACCCGGAGGCGGTGCGCTTCACCGTAGAAAACAGCCGCGACGCCATTCACTGGTTGATCAATCAGGGCGTGGACTTCACCCGCGAAGACGACGGCGACTACCACCTGACCAAGGAAGGCGGCCACAGCCACCGGCGCATCATTCACAGCGCCGACGCCACCGGCCGCGCGGTGCACAGCACCCTGATTGAGCAGGTGCGCAACACCCCCAATATCGACTGCTTCGAACACCATATCGCCCTGGACCTGATTCGCCAGCCAGACGCCTCTACCGGGCGCTTCCGCTGTGCCGGATCCTACGTGTACAACAAGGAAACCGAAGAGGTTGAGGTGTTTCAGGGCAAGGCCGTGGTACTCGCCACCGGCGGGGCCGCCAAGGCATACTTGTACACGAGCAACCCGGACGGTGCCAGCGGCGACGGCATCGCTATGGCCTGGCGTGCCGGCTGCCGGGTGGCAAACATGGAATTCAACCAGTTCCACCCGACCTGCCTGTACCACCCAAAAGCCAAATCCATGCTGATCACCGAGGCGCTCCGTGGCGAGGGCGCCCTGCTGAAGCTGCCGAACGGCGAGCGTTTTATGCACCGCTTCGACAAGCGCGGCGAGCTGGCGCCGCGGGACATTGTCGCCCGCGCCATCGACCATGAGATGAAGCGCCTGGGTGCGGACTGTGTCTATCTGGACATCTCCCACAAGGACCCGGAATTTGTCCGCGAGCACTTCCCCACTGTGTATAAAAACTGCCTGAAGTACGGCATTGATATCACCCGTGAAGCCATCCCTGTGGTGCCAGCCGCCCACTACACCTGCGGCGGCGTGATGGTGGACCAGCACGGCCGCAGTGATCTGGATCAGCTGTACGCCATTGGAGAAACCACCTTTACCGGCCTGCACGGCGCCAACCGCCTGGCCAGTAACTCCCTGCTGGAATGCGTGGTATACGCGCGCTCCGCGGCCATGCATATCGACAGTACCATCGACCAGGTCGCGCCACCGAAGGCTGCCCTGGCCTGGGACGCCTCGCGGGTGACGGATTCCGATGAAGACGTGGTGATCTCGCACAACTGGGATGAGTTGCGCCGCTTTATGTGGGACTTCGTGGGGATTGTACGCACCCGCAAGCGCCTGTTACGGGCGGAGCATCGGGTGAAACTGCTGCAGCAGGAGATTCTGGAGTTCTACGCCAATTACCGCATTACCAGCGACCTGATCGAACTGCGCAACCTGGCGGTGGTATCCGAGCTGATTATCCGTTCCGCTCTGGACCGCCGCGAGAGTCGCGGCCTCCACTACTCACTGGACTACCCGGGGTTGCGGGAACTGGCGATGGACACCATCCTGGTGCCGGAAAATTTTGCCGATCAGCGGCACTTTATCGGTCCTTAAAGCGCCTCCTGAACCTGTGCCGGGAAAGTGGTCTAACGGGAGTGGCGCAGTGCGACCAGCAAACGCCGCCAGTCATCCGCACTGGCGGCGTCCCGTGCCAATACCAACCGCAATCGGCGCCCTTCGAGATCCCGGCCGTTGATCACGATCAGCCAACGCCACAGGGTCAACTCCCCCACCAGCTGAAACTCCCGCCGCGCTCCGCCCTTTACCTGCCAGTACCAGCGTCGCTCAGTGGTCGAAAGGCGCCCGACCGACACCGCCAGCCGACGCCATTCAGACACCCCATAAAGTACTATTACGGGAACCAGTGCGCACACAGCAATCCACGGGAGACGGGAAAGAAACAGCAGCAGAATCGACTGCAGGAGAACAAGCAGCAGGAAAATGCGCAGTAGCCGCGACGGTGCCAGATCACACACCAGCCGTGCACTGCGGTCTGCACGCTTCAGCCCCGCCGAGCGGGACTGAGCGGAATCGGAAGCAGGGAAACCGGAAGCGACTTTCGCTCCCCTATTATTCCTGCAGGCCGGTGTTGTCGCGGATAATCTGGACAATATGCTTCAACTCCGGATCCTGCGGATCTTCCCGACGCAGGAACCAGGCAAACAAGTCCTGATCCTGTTCATCCAGCAATTTGATATAGCGCTGCTTGTCTTCCTCGGGCAATGTCTCGTACACATTATCGAGAAAAGGCAGCAGCACCAGATCCAGCTCCAACATGCCGCGACGGCTGGCCCAAAACAGGCGGTTGCGATCCATACTTCGTACTCAAGCCATAATTCAAAGTGCGCGCAGTATAGCGGTAGTTGAAATCCCGCGGCAAAACCCCAATTTAGGTAGTCGACTCAGCGCGCCCGCCGGCGCAGTAAGAAACGTACAATTCAGGTAGTGAGCGCAACATGGACCAGCAGCAGTGGCAGGATTTTCTCAGCACCCAGGGCGCAAGCTGGCAGGGCGACAGCGCCCTCTTCCCCAAGACAGAGCCGGCCAGTGAAACTGAAGTCGGCGGAAAACTGCAGCTGATCGACCTCAGTCCCATGGGCGCCATCTCCGTAAAGGGTCCGGACAGCCAGAAGTTCCTGCAGGGCCAGCTGACCTGCGATCTGGTCAACCTGCCCGATGAGCAGCTCACCCTGGGCAGCCACTGCAACCCAAAAGGCCGTATGATCAGCGCCTTCTACGCACTGAAAATCGAGCAGACTGAATTCCTCCTGCTGATGCCCCGGGACCTGGTAGCTACCGCCCTCGCCGCACTGAAAAAGTATGCGGTGTTCTTCAAAGCCGAACTGAACGATGTCAGCGACAGCCATCGCTGGCTCGCCCTGTGCGGCCGCGACGCCTGCCGCACCGCCAGCCAGTTGCTCAGCCTGTCCAACAGCGAAGCCACCGACCTGCTCCCCCACCAGCTGCGCCCCTTCGACCACAATGGTGAGCGGGCTCTGGCAGCGGGCTTGAGCGAGCGCAATGTAATACTGCAGATCCCTGCAGATCAGGCTGCAGATTTCTGGCGGAAACTCGCCAGCAATGACACAGAAGCCGCCAGCTACAGCCAATGGCTGTCACAGTTGGTGGAAGCCGGCACCCCGCTGGTATATCAGAGCACCAGTGAAGAATTTATTCCGCAGATGGTCAACCTGCACCTGCTCGGTGGCGTCAGCTTCAAGAAAGGATGTTATACCGGACAGGAGGTGGTCGCGCGCATGCAGTACCTGGGTGCTTCCAAACGCCGCATGTACCGGGCGCAGATCGACAATGGCGAACTGCCCGCACCGGGCGCAGAGATTTTCTCTGGCGAAGGTAAATCCAGTGTGGGAAATATCGTACTGGCCAGCCCGCAGAACGGTGAAACAGCCCTGCTGGCAGTGCTCACCAAAAGCAAGGTCGCGGATGGGGAAAGTCTGCAACTCGAGGACGGCCGCGTACTGGAAGTGCTTGAATTGCCCTACGACGCAGACGCCGATCCCCTCGCCTGATCAGATCTCTACCGCAACCCTACGCAGTGCTCCTGCTGCAGGCAGCGCCCATTCAATGGGCGCGACACCCCGGCTTTGTAGATAGCTATTCGCCTTAGAGAACGGCCGCGTGCCGAAAAATCCACGGTGCGCGGACAGCGGCGACGGATGCGGGCCGCGCAATACCAGATGCTTGCGCTGATCGATAAAGCCGCCCTTTTTCTGCGCGTAGCTTCCCCACAAAACGAACACCAATCCTTCCCGCTGCTCTGCCAGTGCGTGTACCGCGGCGTCGGTAAACTGCTCCCAGCCGCGTCCCTGGTGTGCACCCGCTTTACGCTCTTCCACGGTGAGTGTCGCATTCAGCAATAACACCCCCTGCTCCGCCCAGGGCTGCAGGCATCCGTGATCCGGCGCGACGATACCCAGATCCGACTCCATTTCCTTGTAAATGTTTCTCAGTGATGGCGGCACACGCACACCAGGCATGACCGAAAAACACAAGCCGTGGGCCTGGCCCGCGCCGTGGTAGGGATCCTGCCCGAGTATCACCACCTTTACCTGATCAAACGGTGTGGAGTTGAACGCGTTGAAGATCTGGCCGCCCGGGGGAAAGATGGTCTTGCCGGCCTGTTTTTCCTGCCGCAGGAATTCTCGCAGATCACCCATATAGGGTTTATGAAACTCCGGCTCGAGCACGGAGTACCAGGATGGGTGAATTCTAATATTTTCGGGAACCTGCATCGTCAACCTTTCAATACGCTCTGAACTTGCGCGCGCAATGCCGGCACCACCTCTTCCTCAAACCAGGGGCGGCGCTTCAGCCACAGGGTATTTCTCGGGCTCGGATGGGGAAGCGGAAAGAATCCGTGAGGCAACGCATCGGTAAAATGGCGCACGTTTTCCGTAATGCTGCCATACCAGTGGGGGAGATAGTAGCGCTGGGCATACTGGCCGATCAGCAGGGTCAGTTGAATATCCGGCATCTGATCCAGTATGCGCTGATGCCAGGTCGGTGCGCACTCCGGGCGCGGCGGCAGGTCGCCACCCTTGCCACGCCCAGGGTAACAGAAGCCCATGGGCATAATGGCAATCTGGGATTCATCGTAGAAGGCATCGCGATCCAGCTGCAGCCAGTCACGGAGGCGCTCGCCGGAAGGATCGTTCCAGGGAATACCGGTTTCATGCACCCGCGTACCGGGCGCCTGCCCCACAATCAACAGACGCGCAGAGCGAGCCGCGCTCACAACAGGCCGGGGGCCAAGGGGCAGATTGGCCTCGCATAAGCAGCAGGCGCGAACCTCTTTTAACAATATCGCCAGTGAAGAATCCGACAAACTCAAACTTCGCTAATTCGTTACGGCATCTCGATATGCGGCATTATCCGGGAATGCCAAGCGCAATAACAGGCCGCGATTATCTTCCGGGTCTGCCGCACGGGCCACACCATTGTTATCCAGTACTACATACATACCTTGATCATTGATCGCCAAACCCTCACCTTTGCCAAAGCGGGTTTCCTGATAAACGTACTCAGGCCCCTCTTCCACATCCCGGTATTGAACACACCACTCGGCACGGAGACTCTGGAGATCCCGCCGACAAACCGCAAATGCATTGCGCTCCAGGGTAAACAGCGCACCATCGAAAAAGGACAATGCCGTCAGGTCCTCAGACCGGCCACGGAAATCCAGGTCAGGCACCTCTGGCAGGGAGTAAAACGCCCTACCCTCAGGCTCCCCAGGTGTTAGCCGGAGCAACCCCCTCGGCTGTCGCTCCAGCGCAACCCAGAAATCGTCTTTGGCCTTTACCAGTCCCTCGCTCTCCGCGTTGTCCACCTGCAGATACCCCTGTGCTTTTGCAGCTTCAGACCAGCGCTGAGGCAGCCAATGCGCCTGCTTGCTGGCAATATCCAATCGCGCGATACGATTGTGGCGCTCGCTCAACAGGTAAGTCGCACTGGCATCGCAGGTTACGCCCTCAAAGTCCATGCTTAGCGGCACACTCGCATAGTGGAGTGCACGCGCTTTTACTGTGACCGGCTGATCATCGGGTAACGAAGGGCGAGAAAACGATGCCCAGGTTTCCAGAGCGGTACTGGTCTGCCCCGGGTGCGGCTTGAGGCGATACACCCGTTCGGAAGACTTATCCGCAACCGCAAGCAGTTCACCATGGCAAAAGCCAAGGCCGGAAATATCCAGCCCTTCACTACCATCGATCCACCAGGCATCGAGCAGTTGCGCAGGCAAAACAGGAATTCGCTGTCCGGGCAGAGGTTTTCCCTGTGCACTCGATGCGACAAGTATCAGACACAGGCCTTTGAATAGGGTCGAGATCTTCAAGGGATTCTCCTCGTTGAGATCGCCACCCTCCAAGGAGCAATCTCCCAAATTTAATCGCGGAAGTTATTGAACTGCAGCGGCTGCTCCAGCTCCTTACCCCGCAACATGGCAATGACTTGCTGCAGGTCGTCGCGTTTCTTACCGGTAACCCGGACAGAGTCACCCTGAATCGCCGCCTGCACCTTCAGTTTCTCTTCCTTGATGATCTTAACGATCTTTTTTGACAGATCTTTGTCGAGACCATTTTTCAGGGTCACACCGACTTTCACCTGTTTGCCGGACTGCTCCTCTTCGCCCACCTCCATTGCCAGAGGATCAATATTGCACTTGATCAGCGCGGCGCGCAGCATATCGACCATCTGATTGACCTGCATATCGGACTCCGCCCTGAGTGTCAGAGAGAACTCGCTCATCTCTACTTCCGCATCCACTCCCTTGAAATCAAACCGGTTGGTAATGGTGCGGTTTACCTGATCCACCGCATTAGTCAGCTGGTGTTTATCGACTTCAGAAACTATGTCAAAAGAAGGCATCGTTATCTCCACTCAAAAAGTCCCGCGCCCCGCGGGATTGCTACATTATTTCCAGCGCTGAGGCTGGACCTCCACCGTGTGGTTCTCACTGGCCAGCCAAAGCTGCCCATCCTGGATAGTGGCGGTGAGCTCCATATTTCGCTCCGCCAAAGAAGCCAGTTCCGCGCACTGCTCTGCAGGTAAAAAGAATACCCGCAGGTTGTCAAAGCGCGCACTGGCTGCCTCCATCTTCTGCCACCACACCGGTGCCATACGCTGCCCGTAGGCGTAAATGGTTGCTCGCCGGGCCCGACCGCAAGCCTTGCGCACCCGCTCTTCTGCAGGGACTCCCACCTCAATCCAATGCTCAATTTCGCCACTCAGGCTGTGCTGCCACAAATCAGCCTCCTCATCACTGGAAAGCCCACGGGTAAAGGCCATTTGATCATTTCCATTCAGGGCAAACGCCAGTAGCCGAATCATCATGCGCTCATCGGTCTCTGACGGATGGCGCGCCAAAGTCAGGACGTGCTCGGCATAGTAGTCCCGATCCATATCAGCAATCTGTAACCGGGCCTTGAAGATAGTCGCTTTAAGTGCCATTACTACTCTCTATCGCTTCCTCCGGAAAGATCTTGCGCGGATCCACCGGATTGAAGACTATTATTGTCTGGTTCGAAACCCACAGGGATGGAAGGAATGAACGCACCTACAACAAGATTGCGCCAGAAAAATACCTCACATTCTGGCTCTCGCCCCTGGCAACTGCTGCTCACTATTCTGATTGCTTTCGGGCTGAGCGGCTGCGGTATCAATAACATTCCCACCTACGATGAAAATGTGAAAGCCAACTGGGCCCAGGTGCAGAACCAGTACCAGCGCCGGGCAGACCTGATTCCCAATCTGGTGAAAACAGTCAAGGCTTACGCCGCCCATGAAAAAGAGACGCTGGAGGCCGTCACCGAAGCACGCGCCAAGGTCAACTCCATGCAAGTCGACTCAAACATCATCAATGATCCGGCGAAGCTGCAACAGTTTGAGGCGGCCCAGTCACAGCTGAGTAGCGCCCTGTCCCGCCTGATGGTGGTGGTTGAGCGCTACCCGGACCTCAAAGCCAACCAGAACTTCCTGGCACTGCAGTCACAGCTGGAGGGCACCGAAAACCGCATCAGCGTAGCCCGCCGCGATTATATCGCCGCCGTAGAGCGCTACAACCGCGAGATTCGCACCTTTCCTGGGCGAATCTGGCATACCGTGCTGTACAGCGACATGCCCCTACGCGACACCTTTGAAGCCACCTCGGAAGGTGCCGACAAAGCACCGGAAGTCGACTTCCAGTAATCTCGACCACGGGGCCTGTTTATGACGATCCGGCGGATCGCCCTTCTACTACTCCTGTGCCCTACTCTGTTGTGGGCGGCAACTGCGGTGGCGAACATCCAGTTTCCGCCCCTGTCTGGCCGGGTAGTGGACAATGCGAACCTGCTTAGCCAAAGCACTCGATACCAGCTCACTGAGCGCCTGCAACAGCAGGAGAAAACCACCAGCAACCAGATAGTGGTGGTGACTTTGCCGGACCTACAGGGCCTGACCATCGAGGAATATGGCTACCAGTTAGGCCGTCACTGGAAGATTGGGCAAAAAGACAAGGATAACGGTGTACTGCTGATTGTGGCTCCGGCTGAGCGCAAAGTGCGTATCGAGGTGGGCTACGGTCTGGAAGGGGCCCTTACTGATGCCCTCTCCTCAAACATCATTCATACCAAAATTCTGCCTCAATTTCGCAATGGTAATTTTGATGGCGGAATTGTCGCTGGCGTCGACTCAATCATTGCAGCGATCAACAACGAATATGTTGCCGAAAGCACCGATTCCAACGACAACCGTCAGCTGGCACTGCTTGTCGGGGTATTTCTGCTGTTTGTGATGCTGCAGATCTTTGGATCTTCAGCATTGGGGGCACCCACCGGCAGCAACAGATACCGGCGCGGTCGCTACGGCGGCTATTACGGCGGTGGCGGTTTCGGAGGCTATGGCGGCGGAGGCTCGGGCGGTTTTGGTGGCGGCTTCGGTGGCGGAGGTGGCGGCTTCGGCGGTGGTGGCGCGTCCGGTGGCTGGTAAACTGCACCGGCACACCCGCAACCCCATACCTCGATTACAACGGGAATAATTCACGAGCGGCTATACACATGCTAAATGCGCAGGAAAGACGCCAGCTTGCAGACACCATCAAGGCTGTGGAATCCACGACGGATGCGGAGGTGGTAACGGTACTGGCACGCCAGTCCGATAACTACCTTTACATATCCACCCTGTGGGCGGCCTTTATCGCACTGCTCACTGCACCGCTCATGCAGTTTTTACCCTGGTGGATCGAGTACCAGCAGGCGTTTACCCTGCAATGGATACTGTTTATCGTCCTCGCGGTACTGTTTCGCTGGCGCCCCCTCACCATGTGGCTGGTTCCCAAGAAGGTTAAATTCTGGCGCGCCGCCAACCTCGCCCGCCGCCAGTTTCTGGAGCACGAGCTGCACAGCACCAAGGACCGTCTGGGTCTACTCATTTTCGTGTCGCAAGCGGAACACTACGTAGAAATTCTCGCCGACCGCGGGCTGGCCGAGCAGATCACCAATGAGACATGGCAGGAGATCGTGGAAAACTTTATCCACGAGGTCAAAAAAGGCAAAACTGGCGAAGCTTTTGTGCACTGTGTCGAGAAGTGTGGCGAGCTGTTGCAGGAAGCGGCACCCGCCACAGTAATCAAGAACGAGCTGCCCAACCATCTGGTACTTCTATAATCAGCTACACACGGCAAACTAGAAGTTCACGAGTGTCCCCATGCAGTCTAACGTTCACCCCCTTCACAGATACCGGGTCCCCGTCACAGTGGTACTGCTATTGATCATCGGCAGCGCAGCCACACACTGGCTCCCTCTCGGTACCGATACCGAGGCCAGCGCGGACACTTCCACTCCCCCCTCAGAAAGCCCGCAAAGCGTGGAAACCCGCCTGGCGACTCTGGAGCGCACCCTGGATCAAACGCTGAAAATCCAGGGGCAACTTCTCGACCTGGTCAACGAGTTGAGCGCCAGACTCGATCCTGAGTCCGAGCCGCCACAGACCCGCCACGCGAGCGTGGTCATGGAAAGCGCCGATGTTCAGCCAGCCCCAGAACCCAACCGCTCGCAACGCATCAGAAATCGTTTCGAACGGCAACGACAAAATCAGGTGCAACAACTGGTGGACGCCGGCTTCAGTCACGGCCGGGCGACGGCTATTGTGGAAAAGCAGGAGCGCCTGCAATACGAGCAGATGCAGTACAGTTACGAGTATCACCATCTTCAGGATAAGCGCTCGGACCGCGCAAAAGAGCTGCAGGAAAAGCTTCAGACCTACAGCAATCCGCGCCGGGTTTTTGAGCAGGAATTGAGCACAGAAGAATTTGAGCAGTATCTCAATGCCTATGGCGGTCGTACGGAATTGGAAATTGGCGACCTTGTGGACTCGGCCCCGGCTTACGAGGCAGGACTAAGGCCGGGCGACAAAATAATCCGCTACAACAACAAGCGTGTATTTCATATGGGGGATCTGCGCACGCAGGTTTACCAGGCCAAACCGGGAGAGTCGGTGGCGGTCGAGGTTCAGCGTCAGGGCAGCTCGTCGACAGAAACGATTTACTTGCCCGCGGGGCCCCTGGGCATTCGCGGATAAGCGACCCGGACCACACAAAAAAGGGTGATGGCTGCGAAGCCATCGCCCTTTTTAATCCGCTTTGCTTCTATAAACCGTTATTCAGCGGACGCTTCCGGGCGCATATGCGGGAACAGCAGCACGTCGCGGATGGATGGCGAGTTGGTGAGCAGCATTACCAGGCGGTCAATACCAATACCCTCACCAGCGGTGGGCGGCAGGCCGTACTCCAGTGCGCGGATATAGTCGGCGTCGTAGTGCATGGCTTCGTCGTCACCGGCATCTTTCTCGGCCACCTGGGCCTTGAAGCGCTCGGCCTGGTCTTCGGCGTCATTCAACTCGGAGAAGCCGTTGGCAATCTCGCGGCCACCAACGAAGAATTCGAAGCGGTCGGTGACGAACGGGTTGTCGTCGTTGCGGCGCGCCAGCGGTGATACCTCGGTCGGGTACTCGGTGATAAACGTCGGCTGGTCCAGGCGATGCTCTACGGTTTTCTCGAAGATTTCGATCTGGATTTTACCAAGACCCCAGATACCCTTCAGCGGAATTTCCAGGCCTTCTGCTACTTTCTTCGCGCTTTCGATATTGTCGATATCGGACGCTTTCAGTTCCGGATTGTATTTCAGGATGGAGTCGAAAACGCTGATACGGTCGAACGGCTTGGCGAAGTCGTAGCTGCTTTCCTGATACTGAACGGTAGTGCTGCCCAATACGTCGGTGCAAATACCGCGAATCATGTTTTCGGTCAGATCCATCAGGTCGTTGTAGTCCGCGTACGCCTGGTAGAACTCGAGCATGGTGAACTCGGGGTTGTGGCGAGTGGACAGACCTTCGTTACGGAAGTTGCGGTTGATTTCATAAACACGCTCGAAGCCACCGACAACCAGTCGCTTGAGGTACAGTTCCGGCGCGATGCGCAGGTACATGTCGATGTCGAGTGCATTGTGATGCGTGACGAACGGACGTGCGGTGGCGCCGCCGGGAATGACCTGCAACATGGGGGTTTCCACTTCCATGAAGTGGTTGTTGTTGAGGTAGCTGCGAATGTAGCTGATCACTTCGGAGCGGATGCGGAATACGTCGCGGGACTCCGGGGTGGCGATCAGGTCTACGTAGCGCTGGCGGTAGCGCATTTCCTGGTCGGCGATACCGTGGAATTTTTCCGGCAACGGGCGCAGGGCTTTGGTGAGCAGGCTGTACTCTTCGCAGTTGACGTAGAGGTCGCCTTTGCCGGATTTGTGCAGCGTGCCTTTGACGCCGACGATGTCGCCGATGTCCCAGGTGCCCCAGCGCTCTTTGATATCTTTCTGTGCGGTTTTGTCGGCGTACAGTTGGATGCGGTCGGAGACGTCCTGGATGACCATGAAGGGGCCGCGCTTGGCGAGGATTCGGCCGGCGACGCAGGCGGTGTTGCCTTCGCTTTCCAGTTCTTCCTTGCTCTTTTCACCAAACTCTTTTTGCAGGTCGGCGGCGAGGTTTTCGCGGCGAAAGCTGTTCGGGAAGGCGTTGCCCTTCTCGCGCATGGCACTGAGTTTGGCGCGGCGCTCGGCGATCAGTTTGTTTTCGTCTTGCTGAGTTGGTGTATTGCTCATGATCTATCACATGTCTTTTGGGTGTAGTGCGGGCTTCGTAGCTTGAGCTCTGTTTGGGCACCGTGGCGGCTGAGCACCGGGTATCCCTTTTCGAAACCGCTGTGAATACATCCCTGTACGCTGCGTCGGCGACGTCCCTGTCGCCGACGCTTTCGAAAAGGGATACCCGGCACTCCGCCTTCGCTTTGAAGAGTTTTACTTCGTAAGCTAGTGGAGCCCGATGCTTGGGTTACAAGCCTGCTTTTAGGCTCGCTTCAATAAACTGGTCCAGGTCCCCGTCCAGCACTGCCTGGCAATTGCTGGTCTGAACACTGGTGCGCAAGTCTTTGATGCGCTGGTCGTCCAGTACATAGGAGCGGATCTGGCTGCCCCAGCCGATGTCGGATTTGCTTTCTTCCATCGCCTGTTTTTCGGCGTTGCGCTTCTGCATTTCCTGTTCGTAGAGTTTGGCCCGCAGCATTTTCCACGCTTTATCGCGGTTTTGGTGCTGGGAGCGCTCGCTCTGACAGGCGACGACGATGCCGGATTCGATGTGGGTCAAACGTACGGCGGAGTCGGTTTTGTTGACGTGCTGACCACCGGCGCCGGAGGCGCGGTAGGTGTCTTCGCGCACCTGAGATTTGTCCACTTCGATTTCGATGTTGTCGTCGATCTCCGGGGAGACGAAGACGGAGGTGAACGAGGTGTGACGACGGTTGCCGGAGTCGAACGGGCTTTTGCGCACGAGGCGGTGCACGCCGGTTTCGGTGCGCAGCCAGCCGAAGGCGTATTCACCCTGGAAGTGGATGGTGGCACTTTTGATACCGGCGACTTCGCCAGCGGAGGCTTCTTCCAGGGTGGTTTTGAAGCCGTGGGCTTCGCCCCAGCGCAGGTACATGCGCAGCAGCATTTCGGCCCAGTCCTGGGCTTCGGTGCCGCCGGAGCCGGCCTGGATATCCAGGTAGGCGTTGTTGGGGTCGGTCTGTCCGGAGAACATGCGGCGGAATTCGAGGGTTTCCAGTTGTTGCTGGAGGTTTTCGAGTTCGCTGGCGACTTCGGCGACGGAATCTTCATCGTCCTCTTCCACAGCCATGTCGAGCAGCTCGCGGCTGTCGTTGATACCGGCGTCGAGGTCTTCGATGGTTTTTACGACGGCTTCCAGGGAGGAGCGTTCACGCCCCAGATCCTGGGCGCGGTCGGGGTCGTCCCAGACACTGGGCTCGGCCAGTTCCAGTTCAACTTCGGTCAGGCGTTCTTTCTTGCCAGCATAGTCAAAGATACCCCCTGAGAACGTCGGTGCGCTCTGCGAGGTCTTTCATCTGGTTGAGAAGCGGATTAATTTCCATAGATGCGTCGGCTTCTGTCGGTTAAATCGGGCGCGCATTCTACCTCAGGACGGGCCCGGAAATAAGGGGGCGCAGTGATAGATCCCGCTAGATGGGCGACGGTAGTTGGCTTGAGCGAAAACAACAAGTGGGGATAGAATGGCCTGACCAATAAAAACACACCATCAGGCCAATTTCATTCAGAGCGTTGAGAGATGCTATACCACCCTACCCAATACAAACCCACGCCTTCCGCAATGTGGACGTGGACGGTATGTCGTACCGGGCAATCAAAGTGGCTAGCCAGTTTACTGAGCTTGCTTGCCCTGCTCAGCCTTTCCGCCTGCGCAAATGAGGCACGATTTGACGCAATGATAGGAATAGCGCCTTCGGAAATTTCGGCTGCACGCCGGTTTGACTCCCTTCAATCCGCTCTCGAGGCCGCTCCCGCAGATGGCGATACACCCTATTCCATTTTCCTGCCCGCCGGTATCTACAATGAAAAAGTGCTGGTGCGTAAACCCAATGTGCACCTGGTTGGCGCCGGTCGCGATGAGACGGTGATACGCTACGGTGACTATGCCGGGATGGCCGCTCCCGGATTTCCCGCGGATTCCGGTGAAAAGTTGGGCACCTTTGCCACGGCCACAGTAACCGTCGAGGCTACAGACTTTCGCGCGGAAAACCTGACCATCGAAAACAGCTTCGATTTCCTTACCACCGATGCCCTGCCGAAGGGTCACACGGACAAGGTCAGCGGCACCCAGGCGGTGGCTCTGGAAACCGGGTTGAACAGCGACCGCTCCGCCTTCCGCAACGTGCGTCTGCTGGGCTACCAGGACACCCTGTTTGTACAGGGAGGCCGTAGCTATTTTCTGGACAGCGTGATCGAGGGAAACGTGGATTTTATCTTCGGGGCGGGCCAGGCGCTGTTTGAGAACAGCGATATTGTCACTCGCCCCCGTGGTAGCAGGCGGGAAACCGTGGGCTACGTGACCGCACCGAGTACCGATATCGGGAATGAATATGGCCTGGTATTCCTGAATTGCCGGCTTTTGAAAGCCGATGGTGTTCCGGCCAATTCGTCGCCGCTGGGTCGCCCCTGGCACCCTACCACCACCTTCGCCGACGGACGCTACGCGGACCCGAATGCCGTTGGTGCTGCGGTATTCATCCGTACCTTTATGGACGACCACATCACCGGCGATGGCTGGGCATCCATGCGCGGCACCAGCCGCGACGGCACCAAGTCCACGGTATTTCCCCCCGAGAGCGCACGCTTTTATGAATATCAGAGTCATGGCCCGGGCGCACAGGTCAATGAACGGCGGCGGCAGCTGACGGAGATCGAAGCAGAGCGTTATACCAGGGAGCGGATTCTCGCAGACTGGAAAGCGCCGTTCTAAGCAACGCCGTGAGTGAAGCGCCTTTTTCCAGTCGCACCAGGCCCACTACCGCTATGGATCACATAAGGGCCAAGGGCGGGGGCATCAGTAGACTGAGGAGCCTCCGCCCGACGCCTCCTTCGGGCAATCGCCAAACTGGTAGGCGCCAGGCTTGACGGGGTCGAAACCCAGCTCCAGAGCCGCGTCGAGAAAGCTCGCAGGAATACGATGCACCAGCAGGTCACCGGTGGCACCGCCACAGACGCTGGGATACATGCGGTCGGTGCGGGTGGCACAGCGACTTTCCTGTACTTTGATGCCGTTTTGCACAAGTTGCGCCGCACTCGCTTCGAGCGTACGGCCACCACCCTCACACTGGCGATTGCCCCGGGGCTGCATCACCCAGAGGTTACTGTCACCGGTAGCGGAATCGGGAGATACCGCGTCAGCACTGCCTCCCTGCGCACTACCGGAAGGAGAATCCGGCTTGTCAGCGGGCATCTCTTTTACTTCCTCCGCCGGCGATGTATCGGCGCTTCCATCAGACTTGTTGTGCGAGGCGTCACAGCCTGCCATCACCACCGTCATTAGGGCCATACACAGCATGTGAATCCACGGCTGGCGCATTGTTGCACTCCTTTTCCTGTTGCCATTCAAAACGCTCTATCCCGTTCAGCTTAGCGCGAGCCAGCCCCCTACGCCCAACATCAGGGTACCGGCGATCCGGTTCATCAGCCTGACATTTTCTCCCCGATGCAGCAAGCGACTCAAAGTGCGCCCACCACTCGCGTAAATCAGCATGCAGATAAACTCCAGCAGCAGGATCACGCTGAGCAATACCGTCATTTGTGGCAGGAGCGGCTTGGCCTGATTGATAAACGGCGGCAACAGGGCAATAAAAAATGCCCAGCCTTTCGGATTGGCTACCGCGGTAACAAACCCCTGAGACGCCAGAGAGAATGCGGAGACGGGCGCGGGCGCCTCGCCGGAAGATTCCACCAACACCATCCGCCCCCGCGCGCGCCACATCTGTATGCCCAGATACGCCAGATAGATGGCACCGCAGTATTTGAAGATCTGAAAGGCCTGCGGGTATTTCAGCATAAACGCCGCAATACCCAGCACAGCGGCAATTGCTACCAGGGCGACGCCACACAGCTCGCCCAGCATCATCCACAGGGTGCGCTTTACCCCAAACGCCATCCCCATGGTCAGCGCCAGGGTCATACACATCCCCGGAGTAATGGATACGAAAAAGAAGGTCGACACAAACAGCGCCAGTACGGAAAAGTCGACTACGCCCATATCAGCAGACTCAGTGATGCGTGCCGGCGTGAGCGCCGTAGCGACTCAGCAGCATACCCGCCAGCATCAGGCCGCAACCCAGTAGTTCGTGGCCGGTAAACACCTCGCTCAAAATCAACCAGCCGGCAATCAGTGCAAACACCGACTCCAGACTCATGATCACCGTAGCGTGAGAGGTGGCCGCGTGGCGAAGTCCCAGTAGCTGGAACGTAAACGCGATAGCGGTGGAGAAAATCATCATGTAGGCGATGGGCCAGGCAGCATCAATGGCCCCCTGCAACGTGGCCTGCTCGATCATCAACGATGCGACTGTCGAAAACAGCCCGCAGAAAATAAACTGGATGGCCGCCAGTCGCAGGGCGTGATAGCGCTTAACCAGGCGATCGGCGGTCAATACCTGCAGGGCGAACGCGAAGGCGCCGGAAAATACCAGCAGATCCCCGATCATCTGGGATTCTTGCGAGAAGTCACCGAGGATATAGAGACCGATCAGGGCCACACCGATCCCTGCCCAGGTCCAGCGGTTGGTCGCCACACCCAGGGACAGGCCAATCACCGAAACCAGCAGCATTTCCATGCCGGAAATAAACCCGGCGCGCCCGGCGCCCGTATACACCAGACCCCATTGCTGCAACGCAGACCCCAGAAACAGCCAGAAACCGAGAATGGCCCCGCCGGGCAGACACTGGCGCCACCCCATTTTCACCGAGGCCCCCTCTTCCGGCGTGGCAATTTCCTTACGAGAAGACAGCCAGTACACCAGCGGAATTAGGATCAGTCCGCCCAGCAGAAAACGCCAGGCGTTGAAGGCCAGTGGTGGCAGGTGTTCCATGGCCATTTTCTGGGGTACAAAAGCGATCCCCCAGAAAAGCGCTGCCAGTAACAGCAAAAGTTCTGCGCGCGTTTGTTTTTGATGCATATAAATTCTAAGTTGTTAAAAGCTATAAGCCCGCAAGGGTTTAAAGTGGACTGATATGGCTGACCATCAGCTGCAGTGACTGGCGCCCGCGGAATTCGTTGATATCGAGTTTGTACGCCAGCTGGACTTTGTCCACCTGCGCAGGCCAGAAATCCGTATCGATATTGAAAGCGATGGCATCGATCGCCTGTTGCGGCGCGGCAACCGGTGCCACGGTCATTTTCAGATGGCGCTCGCCAACAATGCGCTGCTGCAGTATCAAAAACTCTCCGTCAAACTCCGGCTCGGGGAACGCCTGGCCCCAGGGCGCACAGGCGCGCAGCAGCGCGGCGGTTTCCATGGAAAATTCGTGAGGCCGCAATTCACCATCGGTCTCAATAATCGCCTGCAACTGGGATTCATTCAGGCGGCTGCGCACAGCCACTTCAAACGCGTCGGTGAATGCCGCGAGATTTTCTGCCGGCAGGCTGAGGCCAGCGGCCATGGCATGGCCGCCAAACTTGCTGATCAGATCCGGGTGCGCCGCTGCCACATCGCTGAGCGCATCACGAATATGCAAACCGGGGATAGAACGCGCGGACCCCTTCACCAGATTGTTATCGCCGTCGGCAAAGGCGATCACCGGGCGGTGAAACTTTTCCTTGATGCGACTGGCGAGAATGCCCACCACGCCCTGGTGCCAATCGCCATCGTACAGGCACAGACTCCAGGGCAATCCCTCTTCCGCCAGCTGCAGTTTTTCCAGGGCAGCCATGGCTTCCCGCTGCATACCCGCTTCAATGGCCTTGCGGTCGCGATTCAGGCCGTCGAGTTCCGCTGCCAGTTCCCGGGCTTCCAGCGGATCCTGGGTCAACAGACAGCGAATACCGGTACCAATATCGTCTAGGCGCCCGGCGGCGTTAATGCGCGGACCAAGGATAAAACCGATATCGGTGGTGGAAAGCCGGCTGCGATCGCGCCCGGCCACTTCCATCAGCGCCTGTATACCCACACGGCAGCGGCCCGCGCGAATACGCGCGATGCCCTGATGTACCAGTACGCGGTTGTTCTGATCCAGCGGCACCAGGTCGGCCACGGTGCCGAGGGCGACCAGATCCAGATATTCCGCCATATTGGGCGGTGTAACGCCGGTCTCTTCAAACCAGCCCTCCGCCTGCAGTGCACTTTTGACACGACTGAGGAGATAGAAAATTACCCCGACACCCGCCAGGTTCTTGCTCGGGAATTCGCAATTGGGCTGGTTGGGATTGACGATGGCGTCCGCCTCGGGAAGCACTTCGCCGGGCAGATGGTGGTCGGTGACAATGACTTTCAGGCCCGCTTCGCGCGCAGCCTTAACACCATCGATACTGCTGATGCCGTTGTCCACGGTAATCAGCAGATCCGGATCGTACTCCTTCGCCACCTCGACGATTTCCGGGGTCAGGCCGTAGCCGAATTCGAAGCGATTAGGCACGAGAAAATCCACGGGACCGGCGCCCAGTGCGCCGAGGGCGAGTACTGCGAGGGTACTGCTTGTCGCGCCGTCCGCATCGAAGTCACCGATGATGAGGATTTTGTGTTGTGCGCGTATGGCGTCGGTAAGCAGCGCAACCGCCGCCTCCAGGCCACGCATGGACATTGGGCTGTGCAGGCGCGCCAGCTGGTGATCCAGCGCGTCGTCGCTGTGGACACCGCGGCCCAGCAATACGCGCTGGAGAATTTCGGGGGTGGAGGACGTAAAACGGCCAGCGGAAAAATCCACTGGCCGTCGTCGAATAATCGCGTTCATCGCATCCGGTCGCTTAGATTCCTAGGATACCGGTGTCGCACCGGCTTTCCCAACATTCTACCCGGACAGCGATGCCAAGGTTAACCCAGGGCGTGCGCGATAAAATCGTGTACCGCAGAAAGCTCGTTTGGCAGGACTTGTAACCGCTCCTCCCGCTCCAGCAGATCCTCCATATGGTGCGGCAACGGCACCTTGGTGCCAGGCAGTGCCTTGTCGACGGCCTCACTGAATTTGGCCGGGTGCGCGGTGGCCAGACAGACCATGGGCTCGGCACTGGACTTGCGCGCGCGGCGCGCCGCTTCCACACCAATGGCGGTATGGGGATCAAGCAGGTACTCCGTGGACTCGTACACATCGCGGATCACTTCCACGGTGCGCTCGTCACCGACACGCTCGGAGGCGAACAGGGTACGCGCTTTTTCCAGCACCTTTTCATCCAGCTTCAGCGGCGCACTGCGGTCCGCCAGCAGATCCGAGACCGCTGCGCCGTCGCGATCATACAGATCAAACAGCAGGCGTTCGAAGTTGCTGGATACCATGATGTCCATACTCGGCGACAGGCTGTGCACCAAAGGCTTGGGGGAGTGGTCGTTGGCACTGATACAACGGTGCAGAATATCGTTGGCGTTGGTGGCGATCACCAGTTGATTGATCGGCAACCCCATACTCTTCGCCAGGTAACCGGCAAAAATATCGCCGAAATTCCCCGTGGGCACGGAGAAATTCACCGCTCGATGCGGGCCGCCCAGGCTCAGGGAGGCATGGAAGTAGTAGACGATCTGGGCCATGATCCGCGCCCAGTTGATGGAGTTCACCGCGACCAGGCGGCGACCATCGGGCAGAAACGACTGGTCAGCGAAGCTCGCCTTCACCATATTCTGGCAATCGTCGAAATTACCTTCCAAGGCGATATTGAATACGTTGTCCGACAGTACCGAGGTCATCTGCTTGCGCTGTACTTCCGATACGCGGTTGTGCGGGTGCATGATGAAAATATCGATATTGTCGCAGTGGCGGCACCCCTCGATGGCGGCAGAGCCGGTATCGCCAGAGGTTGCACCCAGTACCACCACTTTTTCACCGCGTTTTTTCAGCAGCAGATCGAACAGCTGGCCAAGGAACTGCAGAGCAAAATCCTTGAACGCCAGGGTTGGCCCCTGAAACAGCTCCAACACCCACTCGTTGTGACCGGTCTGCACCAGCGGTGCGATGGCGCTGTGACGGAAGCTGCCGTAAGCGCGATCAATGATCCCGCGCATTTCGTCTTCACTCAGATCCTCCGAGACAAACGGCCACATAATACGAAAGGCCAGCTCCTGATAACTCAGGCCAGCCATATCCGCGATTTCTTCGCGGGTAAAAGTGGGCAATTTTTCCGGTACGTACAGGCCACCGTCACTGGCAAGTCCGGTAAGAACGGTGTCGGCAAAACTCAAAGACGGCGCGCGGCCGCGGGTGCTGATAAATTTCACGGTAATTCGATATAGCGCAATTAATGAATTGAAATCTGGCGAGCGGGGATCGCTCGCCAGCTTAAAGGTTGTCCCGCAGGATGCGATCAGCCGAGCGATTCGACGCGAATACGTACTACCGGCCCCTGAATGCTATCCAGGGCTTCGATCTGATTTACCGCTTCCTGCAACTGTGCCTCGCGGGCACGGCTGGTGAGCAGAACCACAGGCACCAGCTCCTCGTCTTCCGCCGGCTCGTGCTGAATCAATGCCTCGATGCTGATGCCCTGCTCACTGCAGATGGTCGCCACCTTGGACATGACGCCGGGTTTGTCGAACGCCGAAATACGCATGTAGTAGCTGGTTTCCGCGTCGCTCATGGGCAGGACATCGTCCAGGTTACCCTGGCTGTCCTGAGTGACGCCCGCCAGCGGTACACGCTGGTCCGGACGCACGTTCAGAGTACGCGCCACATCGACGATATCCGCAATGACCGCAGAGGCGGTAGCCTCGGCACCGGCACCAGCACCGTAATAGAGGGTCGGACCCACGGCATCCCCATTAACCAGTACCGCGTTCATCACGCCGTTCACATTGGCAATCAGGCGACGCTGGGGAATCAGGGTCGGGTGTACCCGCAGTTCCACCCCATCGCTGGTACGGCGGGCAATGCCCAGATGTTTGATACGGTAGCCCAGCTCATCCGCATACTGGATGTCTTCCTTGGCCACACCGCTGATGCCTTCGGTATATACCTTGTCGAACGCCAACGGCATACCAAACGCCAGGGACGCCATGATCACCAGCTTGTGGGCCGCATCGATACCTTCCACGTCGAATGTGGGATCTGCTTCTGCATAACCCAGCGCCTGGGCCTGGGCCAGAGCTTCGTCAAAGCTGCGGCCCTTCTCACGCATCTCGGTGAGGATATAGTTGCCGGTTCCGTTGATGATACCGGCCAACCACTGAATGCGATTGCCGACCAGGCCTTCGCGCAGAGATTTGATAATGGGGATACCGCCCGCAACGGCGGCTTCATAGGCAATGGTCACGCCCCGCTCCGCCGCGGCCGCAAACAGTTCGTTGCCGTGCTCGGCGATCAGCGCCTTGTTGGCGGTCACTACGTGCTTGCCATTGGCAATGGCGGTCAGAACCAGTTCGCGGGCCACAGTGGTACCGCCAATCAGTTCCACCAGCACGTCTACGTCGGGATTATTAGCGACATCAAAAATATCGCGGGTGATAGTCATCTGACTGGTGTCGCAATCGGGGTTGTCCCGACGGGCACCGACCTGGACGATTTCGACCGGGCGGCCACAGCGCGCAGCGATCTCTTCGCAGTTGCGCGCCATTACATTGACCGTACCGCCACCTACGGTCCCGAGACCGCAAATGCCGATACGTACGGCAGGCGAACGGCCTGCTACTGATAACTTTTCTGAGACCTGAGTGGCTTCGTCGGCGAATGCGCTCACAACTTCCCTCCGCGCATGACTTGATGGTACACAGCGCAATAACTGGCGTAAAAATCGAAAAAAGGTCGACAACCTTACTGAGATACGGGGGAAAAAGTCAATTAAATTGCGCAGGCCGGTCATAAGTTCATCAAACCGGCCAGGCATTAATCCAATCCCGCCCAAATACCCTCGACAACACTGCCAGAAACAACAAGGGCCGGCAAAGCCGACCCTCGTTCATCGCAAACCGGACAATAATTCCGGATCAGATACCCAGCGCCTTGACAAGGGTATCCGGCGGCAGATAGCCGGGCACCACGGTGCCATCCTGCATCACTATCGTAGGCGTTCCGCGCACATCAATTGCTTCATTACCCAGCTTGTACTGGGCCGCGACTGGATTGTCTTTGCACACCTTAAGGGGCACGTTCTTGCGGTTCTTCAGGTCAGTCAGGGTCTTGTTGGGATCATCCGCACACCAGGCGGTAGCGACCTTGCGATACCCCACAGAATTGAGACCTGCCCGCGGGAAGGCGAGATAGCGCACCTCAATACCGCGACGATTCAGCTCAGGCACGTCATCGTGCAATTTGCGGCAGTAACCACAGTCCACATCGGTGAACACGTAGACGTGCGCTTTGGTCTCTCCCTTTGGCGAGAAGACAATCATGTCGTCCAGGCTCTGCTCGCTCATCACTTTCGCGCGACTCTTGCCGCGGCGTTGCTCGGACAGATTTACCACGCGCTGTGGAGTCACCTCGAACAGGTCGCCGGCAATAAAGTGCCCACCGTCTTTGGACACAAACAACACGTTACCGCCATTGATATCCACCTCGTAGATACCAGGCATGGCGCTTTCGCGAACCTCACCAAAACTGGCATTGGGGTTTCCCGCCGCCAGCTTGGCCTTGATCTGCTTCGCCACATTGTCGTCGACGGCTACGGCGGACTGCCCCAGCAACAGCGCAGTGGTGGCCACCAATGCGGCGAGAGGCTTGAGTGGCTTGGCTAGAAAATTCATTTTGGGAGTTACTCCGGTGTTATTCGTCACTGTTGACCCGTGAAAGTCGATACTCAGACCCTACCCGCGGGTGCCGGTTCCAGCCCAGTATGGCATCCGACCGTATCCACGGGATGGCATTGGCGCACGTTTGACGCGTTTTACTACACAATCATCGTAAACGCTAACCTGCATCACCCATAAAAAGCCCGGGTGATCCGAGACTGGCCGAACCAGCCACCATCAATAAGACGTCTCAGAGCCCCCTCCTCCAAACCACAGGCATAAAAAAACCGGAGCCAGGCTCCGGTTTTCTCGATCAATAAAAGCTTACTTGGCCAGCTTTTCTTTGATTCGTGCCGCTTTACCAGTCAGGCTGCGCAGGTAGTACAGCTTGGCCTGACGAACGTCACCGCGACGTTTCACAGTGATGCTGTCAACCAGCGGACTGTGAGTCTGGAAAGTACGCTCAACACCAACGCCGTGAGAGATTTTGCGCACGGTGAAGGAGGAGTTCAGGCCGCGGTTACGCTTGCCAATTACAACACCTTCAAACGCCTGCAGACGCTCGCGGTTACCTTCTTTTACTTTTACCTGAACAACGATGGTGTCGCCCGGAGCAAAGGCCGGCAGTTCCGCTTTCAGCTGTTCAGTTTCCAGCTGCTGAATGATTTTGTTGGTCATTTGGAGTTCTCCAAAAGGGTTTTATGTAGCCTCTCGGCTAGATGGCCGAATTACTCTCGCCTCACGGCGAATTCGACGTTATTTCTGTTCGCCGGATCCAGACTCCTGTCCAGTTTCCCGAAGGAACTCGTCCAACAGTTTCGTCTGCTCCGAGGACAGCGCTAGCGATTCCAGCAGATCCGGGCGGCGCTGCTGCGTCCGGCCCAGGGCCTGCTTGAGGCGCCAGCGGCGAATCTTCTCGTGGTTACCGGAAAGCAATACCTCCGGCACCGTCATGCCCGCAAATTCTTCCGGGCGAGTGTAGTGCGGGCAATCCAACAGTCCCTGGGCGAAGGAGTCCTCCACCGCAGACAGGTTGTGTCCGAGTGCACCGGGGATCAGACGGGTCACCGCATCCACCAGTACCATGGCAGCAAGTTCACCACCACTCAGTACGTAATCGCCTATCGACCACTCTTCATCGATCAGGGTATCGACGATACGCTCGTCAATTCCCTCATAACGGCCCGCCAGCAATACCAGATTGCCACTGCCGGAGAGCTGCTCAACGCCCTGCTGATCCAACTGCCGCCCCTGAGGGGACAGGTAGATAGATCTTGCGGGGCCGGTTTCTTCTGCCCAGTTACGCGCCTCACTCAAGGCCTGGGAAAGAGGCTCTGCCAGCATCACCATGCCGGGGCCACCGCCGTAAGGGCGGTCGTCCACGGTGCGGTGGCGGTCACTGGTGAAATCCCGAGGATTCCAGCAGCGCACTTCCAGCAAACCATCTTTCACTGCCCGGCCACTGATACCGTAGTCGGTCAGTGCCGCGAACATCTCTGGAAAGATGCTCACCAGCGCAATGCGCTTGGCAGCCATCAGAACTCCGGATCCCAATCGACCGTGATCACACCAGTAGTGAGATCTACATTGGTGATGAATTCACCGGGAAGGTACGGAATCAGGCGCTCACGCCCGTCGCTCCCCCCACGCACCACCATCACATCGTTGGCACCGGTTTCCATCAGTCGCACCACTTCCCCGAAGGGAGTCTCACGACCTTCAAACACACTCACCACCTGCAGGCCCTGCAGCTGATGCCAGTAGTACTCACCCTCTTCCAGCTGGGGCATTTCACCACCGATAACGGCGATGTCCCGCTGGCAAAGCTGCGCGGCGATATCCCGATCGTCCACATCCTTGATATGAATGATCAAGCCCTTGCCGTGATGCTTACCAGCATCAATCTCCAGGGGCTGCCACTGGGAATCACCCTTAGCGGCGGGATTGTGCAGCCACCACTGGGAGTACTGCAGTATGTTTTCCATCGGTTCGGTATAGGAATGCACCTTGACCCAACCGCGTACGCCATACACCGAGGTAATGCGCCCTACCGTGACCAACGCTTCGCTAGTTACCGAACTTTCAGTCACAGGGACACCCCGGAATACAGCCAATCAGGGATCGAAGAATCAGGCAGATTCTTTCATCAGCTTGCTGACGCGATCAGACAGTTGCGCGCCCTGGCCTACCCAGAACTCAACGCGATCACGGTCGATGCGCAGACGCTCTTCCTGACCACGTGCAACCGGGTTGAAGAAGCCAACACGCTCAATGAAACGACCGTCGCGGGATTTGCGGCTGTCGGTCACAGTCAGGTGATAAAACGGGCGCTTCTTCGCACCGCCACGAGCCAAACGAATGGTTACCATGTAGCTATCCTGTAGTTTCAACACTAACCGGTCAGGGATTATGACCGGAACATCCCGCCTCTCGGCGGTATTTCAGACACCGCCGAGGCGGAAATCTGCTTTTAAATCAATGTTCAACGAGCCGGAGCTCGCTGAAAGGCGGCGTATTCTAATGCACGCAACCGGGTTTGTATAGCGGCGAATCCGCCGCCAGCGAGCAGATGCAACGCACCCGCTCCACTTACTTCTTCTTGAAGCCGGGAGGCAGGCCACCGGGCATCCCACCCATACCAGCACCACCCATACCACCACCCATTCCGGGCAGGCCGCCAAGGCCGCGCATCATCTTGCTCATACCACCGCCCTTGAGCTTCTTCATCATTTTGCCCATCTGCTTGTGCTGCTTGAGAAGACGATTCAGATCCTGAATCTGGGTGCCAGAGCCTGCGGTAATCCGACGTTTGCGGGAACCGCTGAGAATATCGGGATTGCGGCGCTCATCCGGCGTCATGGAGCTGATAATCGCATCCATACGGCGGAACTCCTTACCCATATCCGCCTGCTGTGCCGCCTGGGCCAGACCGCCCATACCCGGCATCTTGTCCATCAGCGCACCAAGACCGCCCATGTTCTGCATCTGTTGCAGCTGGTCGCGCAGATCTTCCAGGTCAAAACCCTTGCCCTTCTGTACCTTCTTGACGAGCTTTTCGGCCTTCGACTTATCGATGGTCTGCTCGGCCTGCTCGATCAGGGACAGGATGTCCCCCATACCGAGAATTCGGGAAGCAATACGGTCCGGATGGAAGGTTTCCAGAGCGTCGGTCTTCTCCCCGACACCGATAAACTTGATGGGTTTGCCGGTCACATGACGCACCGACAGCGCGGCACCACCACGGGCATCACCATCGGCCTTGGTCAACACCACGCCGGTCAGCGGCAAGGCATCATTAAAGGCACTGGCGGTATTCACCGCATCCTGACCGATCATGGCATCGATCACGAAGAGGGTTTCTGCGGGCTCGAGGAACTCGTGCAGCTCACGAATCTCCCCCATCAGCTCCTCGTCCACATGCAAACGACCGGCGGTATCCACGATCAGCACATCAGCAAATTGTTTGCGTGCCGCGTCCACCGCCTGGCGGGCGATCTCCACCGGCTTCTGGTCCGCCTCTGACGGCTGGAACAGTGCACCCACCTCACCGGCGAGGGTTTCCAGCTGCTTGATGGCCGCAGGGCGATACACGTCCGCACTGACCACCATCACTTTTTTCTTTTCCCGCTCCTGCAGATACTTGGCGAGCTTGGCCACGCTGGTCGTCTTACCCGCACCCTGCAGGCCAGCCATCAGGATCACTGCCGGCGGCTGCACCGCCAGGTTTAGCGGCGTAGCCGCCTCTCCCATTACCTTGACCAGTTCATCCTGTACGATTTTGACAAACTGCTGACCGGGGTTGAGCGCCTTGCTGACCTTCTGCCCCACCGCGGCGGTGCGTACCTGCTGCACAAAGGCTTTGACCACGGGCAGCGCCACGTCTGCCTCGAGCAGCGCTTTGCGCACTTCGCGCAGGGTGTCGCGGATATTGTCATCTGTCAGGCGGGCTTTACCTGTGACTTTCTTCAGTGCCGACGATAATCGGTCGCTCAGGTTATCGAACATATCACCTTCTCAAATCGTAAAAGCCGGGCTGGGGAATTCGAGCCCTATCCACACCCACTGTGGTGCCCGCCCCCAAAAACGCGGCAGTATAGCCCAGCCGGGCTTTCCAGCACAGGCGCGCTGTGACACACTGCCCGCCCGGATGAATAATGAAACTGTAAGACGGACACACCCCAATGGCGGCATTCGCCCACTGGATGGCTATCGCACTGTATATCGCTAGCACAGGTGTAGCGGCGGCTACCCTGTCGCGCCAATCGCAGTCCAACAGACAACCACTGCTGCTGGCCCTGTTTGCCTGCGCCCTGGCGGCCCACGCTATCTCCCTGAAATTCACCCTGATCACCGCAGGCGGCTTCCGCTTCGACCTGCTTGCGGTCATGTCACTGATTACCTGGTCCGTCGGCCTGCTTTTACTCTGCCTGTCACTGCGACACCGGCTGACGCTGCTGATTCTCGTCATGGCCCCTCTGGCCGCGCTGGCAGAGCTGGGGGCGATACACGCCTGGGGCGGCGCCACACCGCGCGACCAGATATCCCCGGGCATCGCCGCACACGCGTTTTTATCCATTGCGGCCTATTCGCTTCTGACTCTGGCCACGTTGCAGGCCATCTATCTGTACTGGCTCAACCAACAGTTGCACAACCACCAACCTGGTGGCATCAGCCGATTGCTTCCGCCGCTGCAAACCATGGAAAGCCTGCTGTTTGGCCTGGTGGCCTTTGGCCAGCTGTTGCTCACTGCTGCACTTGTTACCGGCACTCTGTTCATCGATGACCTTTTTGGGCAGCATCTGGTTCACAAAACTGCACTGTCGTTTCTGGCCTGGGTTCTGTACACCATTCTGCTTTGGGGACACTGGAAAAAAGGCTGGCGCGGCAATACCGCCGTACGCTGGACACTATCCGCCTTCGCCATTCTGATGCTGGCTTTTTTTGGCAGTAAGCTGGCTTTGGAAGTCATCTTTCCCAAACAGTAGCACGCGCGTATCAATGCACCGCTGGGCCGCAGCCAAATCACGAAAGTTGCGAGCTCAGCCGTTCTGATCCAATATCGCCCTATCCAAATAGAAAGAGCTCTCCCTTGAACGATCTGCCTCCCGGCCTGCTATTTGCGTTGATAGGCCTGCTGATAGTTATTTCTGCGTTTTTCTCCAGCTCCGAAACCAGCATGATGGCGCTGAACCGCTATCGCCTGCGCCACCAGGCCAAAACCGGCCACCGCGGTGCCAAGCGGGCCATGGAGCTGCTTGCGCGCCCAGACAAACTGATCGGCGTCATCCTGATTGGTAATAACATTGTCAACATCCTGGCCTCGGTGATTGCCGGAGCGGTGTTCACCCGACTCTATGGTGAGGCTGGAGTGTGGTACGCCACCGCGGCACTCACGCTTGTTGTACTGATTTTTGCGGAAATCACCCCAAAAACCATCGCCGCACTGCACCCGGAAAAAATCGCCTTTCCCGCCAGTGTGGTACTGCGCCCCTTACTGTGGCTACTTACCCCCTTTGTGCGACTGATCGGGGGTATCTCCAACGGCCTGGCGCGACTCGTCGGAGTACAGGCAGACAAGGAAGCTGAAGCGGAGCATCTGGCTCCGGAAGAGCTGCGCTCCGTTGTTTTTGAATCCGGTGCCCTGCTGCCGACCAAGCACAAAGGGATGCTGCTGAACGTACTGGACCTGGACCAGGCCACAGTGGAAGACATCATGATTCCGCGCAACGAGGTCATCGGCGTAGACCTGGACAACAGTGCCGAGGCGATTCTGCAGCAATTGGCAGAAAGCAGCTACACCCGGCTGCCGGTCTACCGCGGGGACATCAACCACGTCGTCGGTATATTACACCTGCGCCGCGCCGCACAAATCCTGCGCGACGGACCCGATACACTGACCGCCGAAACCCTGAAATCACACCTGAACGAACCCTACTTCGTCCCGGAAGCCACACCCTTGCCTACCCTGCTGATGAATTTTCAACAGAAGAAACGGCGCATGGGACTGGTGGTGGACGAGTACGGCGAGGTGATGGGGATTGTGACCCTGGAAGATCTGCTGGAAGAAATTGTCGGCGACTTTACCGCAAGCCCGGTACCCAGTGACGATGAAGAAATCATCGAGCAGGACAACGGCTGGTATCTGGTTGACGGTGGCACTTCCATTCGCGAGATCAACCGCACCCTGCACTGGGACCTGCCCACCGATGGCCCGAAAACATTTAACGGGCTGATCATGGAACACCTGGAAAGCATCCCGGAGGGTAATATCAGCCTGTATATCCAGGACTACCTGATCGAGATTGTGGAAGTCTCAGACAAGATGATTACCAGCGCCCGCGTGAAAAAAGCAGGTTAAACCGTGGTGGTCCGTGCGGACAGCTGCCAACTGCTTCCACGAGCCGCCAACACCACGTAGCGCTCTAGATCAGCGCCAGCTGCCGCTTTACTGGTGCGAAGCTCTTGCGGTGTACTGGGGTCGCCCCCAAACGCTCAAGCGCATCCATATGCGCGCTGGTGGGATACCCTTTATGTCCCGCCAAGCCATAGCCCGGATAGACAGCATCCAACGCGACCATTTCCCGATCCCGAGTGACCTTCGCCAGAATGGAGGCCGCCGCGATGGCGGCGACCCGATCATCACCTTTCACCACCGTATCGCATTCGTACCGCCACTGGGGCTTGCGATTGCCATCCACAAGCACAAACTCCGGCTGCACCGATAGCTGCTCTACCGCCCGCTTCATCGCCAGCAGGCTCGCATGAAGAATATTGAGCTGATCAATCTCCTCAACCGTGGCCCGAGCAATAGCAAAACTCAATGCTTTTGCCCGAATCTCATCAAACAGGATTTCGCGTTTTTTTTCACTGAGCTTTTTCGAATCCGCCAAACCTTCAATCGGGTTACCCGGGTCGAGAATTACCGCGGAGGCAACCACATCGCCAGCAAGAGGACCGCGGCCCACTTCATCAACCCCCGCCAGCAATGACCCGGTATAAGAACAGATATAGGGAGGCAATGACGACTTTGGCATATCAGATAAAAGATCAATTGATAGGTGGTAGAGGCTGGGAGTCGGGCTACCTGGACAGCAGCGCGCACACTGCGTCTGCGGCCTTGTCTGAAGCGTTGCGGCGCAGCTCCTGGTGCATCTCGCTGAACTCACGACGCAATTGGTCTCCCAGCAGCGGATCGTGGAAGTAATTCAGCAGCGCCGCACCGAGCGTTTCGGGGGTTGCATCGTCCTGAAGAATTTCCGGCACCAGCTCTTTTTGGGCGAGCAGGTTGGGTAGAGAAACCCAGGGTGTGTGCAGCATGCGCGAGAAAATAGCATAGGAAAGTGCCGCCATTTTGTACGCCACGACCATGGGCTTGTTCATCAACATGGTTTCCAGCGTGGCAGTCCCGGAGGCAATCAACACCGCATCCGCCGCTGCCAGGGCTTGCTGGGAGTTCCCATCCAGAATGGTCAGCGACAGCTCTTGCAGGGCTGGTGTCTGAACGAGCTGCTGCTCCAGTTGATCCCGACGCTCGGGGCTCGCCGCCGGAAGGACAAACTTGAGCCCCGGCCGCCGCTGCTGACACCAGAGTGCCGCCTGCATGAACAAGGGCCCCAGCAAGCGCACCTCCCCACCACGACTACCGGGCAAGAGCGCGATAACCTCATCCTGCTGAGTCAATCCCAGGGCACGGCGAGCACCTGCGACGTCCACATCCAGCGGAATTTCATCGGCCAATGGATGGCCGACAAAGGTCACCGGCACCTGGTGCTCGCGATAAAAATCGGCCTCGAACGGCAACAGCGTCAGCATATGGTCCACCGCCCGGGCAATCTTCTTGATTCGCCCGCGGCGCCAGGCCCAGACCGAAGGGCTCACATAGTGCACCGTAGGAATTCCCGCAGAGCGCAGCGCCTCTTCCAAACCAAGATTAAAGTCGGGGGAGTCTATGCCGATAAAAACATCTGGCGGATTGGCAATAAAATGTTCGCGCAGAGTGCGACGAATTTTCAGCAGTTCAGGTAATCGCTTCAGCGGCTCGACCAGCCCCATGACGGAAAGGCGCTCCATGGGGAATAGCGATTCCGCACCCAGGGCAAGCATACGAGACCCGGCGATACCGACCACCTCAACGGTGCGAAATCGCTGTTGCAGGGCCTCAATCAGTCCGGCACCCAGGATGTCACCAGAGGCCTCGCCGGCCAACATGCCTACCCGTATGGTCCGGTTTGAATCCAGTGAAGTACCGCTCAACGCACGATTCCGCGTGTCGAGTTTTGCAGCGAATCAATCCACGGCTGGATGACCTCGGACTCCTGTCGCAATTGTGCCAGGGACTCCAGCGCTTCATCCGCGGTCAATCCGCGGCGATACACAATTTTGTAAGCCTTGTTGATCAGGGAAATTTCCTCGCGAGAAAAACCCCGACGGCGCAGCCCTTCCGCATTGATGGTTTTGGCTTCCGCCGGATTACCCGCCACCATCACATAGGCAGGGACATCCTTGCCGATCCCCGCCCCCATACCGGTAAAGGCGTGCTCGCCAATCGTGCAGTGCTGATGCACCAGGGTGTACCCGCTGAGTATTGCCCAGTCGCGCACGTAGACGTGGCCCGCCAGAGCGACGTTATTGACGAGAATGGTGTGATTACCAATGACACTGTCATGACCGATATGGGCATACGCCATCAGCAGATTATCGTTGCCGATGGTCGTCTCGCCCCGGTCCTGGACGGTGCCGCGGTGAATGGTGACCCCTTCACGGATCACATTGTCATCACCAATCACCAGCGTGGTGGGCTCCCCCTGATATTTTTTATCCGGGGTATCCTGACCAACGGTTGCGAACTGATAGATATGATTGTTCTTGCCGAGCTTGGTTGGCCCACTCAGCACCACATGAGACGCGATCTGGCACCCATCGCCAATTTCCACACCAGGCCCCACAATACTGTACGGGCCAATCTGCACCCCATCACCGATAACTGCCGAATCGTCGACAATCGCGGTCGGATGAATACTGGTCTGCATGCTGTGGCTATCTCCTCACCGGCTCGATGGTTGATCGGCTATCAGCGAGGTACCTCCTCGCCATGGCGCCAGAAACGACGACAATACTTTACCCGCGAATCGCGAATATAAAAAACAATTTGGTCACACTGACAGGAGGATGGGCCCCATCAGACCATGCAACCGGCACGCAACCGGTCTTAGATTTTCTTGACCGCACACAGGATGTCAGCAGAAGCGGCCAGACTCCCATCTACGGTTGCCTTTCCGGCAAACTTCCAGATGCCTCGACGCTCCGAAACAACTTCGGATTCCAATTGCAGGCAATCACCGGGAACTACCTGACGCTTGAAGCGCACATTGTCGATACCCGCAAACAAATACAGGTACCCGTCTTCCGGCTTTTGTCCCAGCGTCTTGAATCCAAGAATGCCCGACACCTGCGCCAGGGCCTCCACGATCATTACCCCCGGAAAGATCGGCACTTCGGGAAAGTGGCCATTGAACACCTCTTCATTGATCGAGATATTCTTGTAACCCCTGATCGATTTGCCCTCTTCCAGCTCAACCACCCGATCCACCAAAAGGAAAGGATAGCGGTGTGGAAGGTATTGACGAATTTCCTGTACGTCCATCATGACGATTTGTCCCCAGAAACCACTTCGGGGCGTTGAACGCCCCGAACTTTCGATTAAATCTTGTATCTGCAATCAATGAAGCAGGTCTATCTATTCCGGTGCCTGCTGTTGCTTGAACGCAGACTCCAGCGCTTTGAGACGCCGGGCCATCTGATCCAGCTGGCCGTAACGCACGGCATTGCGGCGCCAGCTACGGCTCTCCATAAAGGGCACTCCGCTAGAGTAGGAGCCGGCCTCTTCGATGGATTTGGTAACCAGGGTACGCGCAGTGACATGGCTGCGATCTGCAATGGTGACGTGGCCAACAATGCCCGCACCGCCCGCAATGGTGCAGTGCCTGCCGATAACCGCACTACCCGCCACCGCAGAGCAGGCTGCCATGGCTGAGTAGTCACCAATCTGCACATTGTGCGCGATTTGCACCATATTGTCGATCTTCACCCCGCGTCCGATAACCGTATTGCCAAGTGCACCACGGTCAATACAGGTGCAGGAGCCGATCTCCACCTCGTCCCCAATCTCTACACCACCTAGCTGGTGGATTTTGGTCCACTGCCCCTGAGCCGGTGCAAAGCCAAACCCGTCGGCGCCAATGACCGTATTGCTATGTACCGTGCAATCCGCACCAATTGAGCAACCGTGGTAGACCACCACATTAGGGAACAGGCGGGTACGGGGGCCAATTTCACTGCCCTCTCCTACCACACAACCGGATCCGATAATGGCACCCTGCCCGACTCTGGCGTGCGCTTCAACCACAACCCCTGGGCCGACACTGGCATCCGCAGCGACATCTGCACTGGCATGGATTGTGGCTGAAGGATCAATCCCCGACGCCGGGGTCGGTGTGCGATCGTAAATAGCGGTTGCCTTGGCGAAGGCAAGATAGGGATTGGGAACGATCAGAGCTGTGCCGGGACAGGCCTCCACATCCTCAGCAGAAACCAATACCGCACATGCATTGGTTGCAGCCAGAAAGCGGCGATAATTCGCACTGGCGAGAAAGCTGACCTCGCTATTCACCGCATCCTGTAACGTATTGAGGCCAGTCGGCACCTGATCGCCGCTGGCCCCAACCGCAAGGCGCAACTCTGCACCCAGCTCTTCAGCCAACTGCGCCAGCGTTGGCTGTGCATTTTTCATCATGGTCGTGCTGTCGAAATTACTTGGCCGCGTTCAGGCGTTTGACCAGCTCTTCGGTCAGATTGGCCGTTTTACCCGCATAGACAGCAGCACTGGCATCCAACACCAAGTCGAGCTTCTGCTCCTTGATCACCTCTTCCAATGCGGCCTTGGCTTTCGGCAGCAGGTCTTTCTGCAGGTCTTGCACCGCCTGACCTTCCATCGCACGCAGCTTTTTAACCGTTGTTTCAAAGTCAGAACGTTTAAAGTTGATCTTGCGCTGCTGCTCCGCCTTCTTCTCTTCAGACCAGGTCACGCCATTCTTCTGCGCGTCTTCGGCCATCTTCTGCACTTCCGCACGGATACTCTCGGCACTGTTCTGCAACTGGGAGTATTCGGAGCTGGTCTTCAGAGCATTGATCTTGGAGGTCGCCTTCTCAGTGCTCATAATCGCAGCCTGGATATTTACTACGGCCACCTTTGACTGTGCGCTCGCGGTTCCCGCAAACAGCAGGCCAGCCAGCAGAATCGCACTTACTTTCACAAATTTGAACACTTTTTATTCTCCGTATTTCTGTAAATTTACGGCCGCTTCCACAGAGGCCGCTTCATCTGGAAGGCCACCGCTCGCCGCTAGGAGTGAACCCTAAACAGTTGCGGCGGCAATTTCCAGTGGTCAGAAGCTATTACCCAGTGAGAACTGGAATACTTCGATCTCGTCGTCCTCATTTTCCTGCAGGGCTTTGGACAGGCTGAAGGTCAGCGGGCCAAACCCGGTAATCCAGGTCAGGCCGATGCCCGCGGAAACGTTGATATGATCGATATCGATGTCGTAACAATTGAGCTGGGAGACACCGCAATTGGTGCTGAAAACATTACCCGCATCGATAAAGAAGGCAGATTGCATGGACCGCTGATCCTTCACGAAAGGAATCGGGAAGATGATTTCTGCACTTCCCTCCACCAGGATATTGCCACCGAATGGATCGGGGCGGCGGCTGCTGACCGGTGTGGTTTCCAGCTCGCCCGTCGCGTCGTCCAGAACATAGCAGTATTCGGTGATGTCGCCTTCCGCATCCACCGCACAGGGCGTGGTGCGATAATTCACTGCCGGGGTTGAACGCGGGCCCAGTGTGTTTCGCTCGAAGCCGCGCACGGAGCCAAAGCCACCGGCGTAGAAGTTCTCGAAGAACGGCAGCTCGTCGGTTTCACCGTAGCCTTCGGCATAGCCCAAACGAGTGCGCAGACGCAGGGTCAAGTCTTTGGTCAATGGACGGAAATACTGCCCGGTATAAATAAATTTGTAATATTCGAGATCGCCACCAGGCAGGGCAATCTCGATAGAGGCGCGCTGTGACGCACCGCGGGTGGCGAGAATGCCCCGGTTCAGAGTGGAACGGGCGTAAGAGGTCGTCAGGGACCAGGAATCAAATTCATCGCCATACAGATCAACGAAGCCATCCGGGTTAGTGTTCAGCAACCCGGTATCCACGGGCATACTGAGGTCCAGCGCAATACCGTCCTCGACAGCCATCTCAAGCTCTTCGAGAATATCCGCTTCGTCGTCGGAATTGATTTCTCCATTCACCCCACTGATCGGCACAGGGCTGTCTTTGATCTCCTGGACAGAGCTACTATGGGTGCTCAACTCCAGGTGATTGAAACCGATATTCAGACCGATGCGCGAAATTTCAGAAATCGGGTAACCAAAGCTCAACCCGGCACCGTAAGTGGTGGTGTTATAGCTGGACAGGTTGATCTCGGAATAATCGCGCTCCTGATAGAACACGTTGAAACCACGACTGACACCGTCTGGCGTGAAATACGGATCGGTATAGGAGAAGTTAAGTACCGTCTGATAGGTAGAGGTGTTGACCGCAAAACCCACAGACTTACCGGTGCCCAGCCAGTTATTTTCCTGCACGTTGGCACCCAGCACCAGGCCACTGCCCTGCGCGTAACCTACGGTACCACCGATGGTACCGGAAGGCTGCTCTTCTACGGTGTACTCCACATCGATCTGGTCGGATGTGCCGGGAACCTCAGTGGTTTCCACCTGCACTTCCTTGAAGTAACCCAGACGTTCCAGGCGCACCTTGGACTGTTCGATACGGGCGGAGGATGCGGAGGCGGATTCCATCTGACGCATCTCGCGACGCAACACGTCATCAGAGGTACGGGTATTGCCACGAAAATTGATCCGGCGCACGTAGGCGCGCTTACCAGGATCGATAAAGAAGGTCACCTTTACGGTTTTATCTTCCTCATTGGCCTCCGGAATGCCATTCACTTCAGCGAAGGTATAACCCTCGTTACCCAGGCGCTTGGTGATGTAATCGGACGTCGTGGTCATCAGTACCTGAGAGAAAGTCTGCCCCTTCCGCACCAGCAGCAGGCGACGGATTTCCTCTTCCGACACAACCGGGTCACCCGCAAGTTCCACTTCAGAAACGGAGTAAACATCGCCCTCACTGATATTGACCGTAATAAAAACGCTCTGCTTATCAGGGCTCAGAGAGACTTGCGTGGAATCGATTTTGAATTCGAGATAACCGCGGTCGAGGTAGTATGACTCGAGCCGCTCCAGGTCACCGGTCAGCTTCTCGCGGGAGTACTTGTCATCACTGTTAAGCCAGGACAACCAACCGGTGGTCTGCAGTTCAAATATTTCCGCCAGTTCATCATCGGAAAACGCCTGGTTGCCGACGATATTGATATGTTTGATGGCAGCAACAGAGCCTTCATCCACCACCACCTTCAGCTCCACCTGGTTGCGTGGCAGCTCTTTCACTTCGGTGGTGACACTGGCGCCATAGCGGCCCTGAGCCACATACTGGCGCTGCAACTCCTGCGCCAGACCTTCGAGGGTCGCGCGCTTGAAAATCTGCCCTTCCGCCAGACCGTTATCATTCATGCCCTTGAGCAGATCTTCGGTCTTGATAGCCTTGTTACCGGTAATCTCGATCTTGGAGATTGCCGGGCGCTCGCGTACCGTGATTACCAGGACGCCATTTTCACGGCCGATCTGAATATCCTGGAAATATCCGGTGCGGAACAGGGCGCGGGTAGCACTCTGAATTTCGACACTTTCAATCTGGTCGCCAACCCGAACAGGCAACGCGGCAAAAACCGAACCGGCGGAAACACGCTGAAGCCCCTCAACGCGAATATCGTTGACCACAAACGATTGCGCGTATGCGGCAATAGGCATTGCCAGACCGAGGCTCGCAGCCTTCAGGAAATCTTTCATCTACTAATTCCGAGTGTTTATTCGCAATTCCATCAGGGCAATATGCCCGACATCACAGAGGCGCAGGCCCCGTCGACCCCAACCGAGCAGGCCTGGCCAGCACGATCGAAGCAACCGCCGCCCTCGTTACAGAGCCCTCAATCAGGAACCCTTGATTTCAACAAAATGTAGGACAGAGAGCGCGGGTAAAAATTCATTAAAGGCGCAGAATATCGTTGTACAGCGCCAGTGCCATAATTCCCAGCACCATGGCCATACCCACCTGCAACCCAATCATCTGCACTTTTTCAGATACCGGGGAACCCTTTATCGCTTCAATACCGTAGTAAAGGAGATGACCGCCGTCGAGTACGGGAATTGGCAAGAGGTTCAACACACCAAGACTGATACTCAGGAGTGCCAGCAATGACAGGAATGACTGCCAGCCCGCATCCGCCGAAGTGCCGGCAACTTTAGCAATGGTGATAGGGCCACTCAAGTTGCGGGTCGAGATCTCTCCAAACAGCAGTTTTTTGAGGCTGTTAAGGGTAAATACCGTCTTGCTCCAGGTCTCTTCCAACCCCTTGCTGAAGGCGCCCATCACCCCGTAGTGATAGCGGCGCACCTTGTCCTCGGGCCAGGATGCAGCAACCGGCAGCACACCGATACGACCGATTTTCTCTCCGCTGTCGAGGGTTACCAGATCCGGGGTAATCGTGACCGACTGCTCCGCCCCATCCCGGAGTACGGTAACCTGCACGGCCTGGTCGGGATGCGCTTTGATATAGCTGGTCCACTGATCCCAGTCGCGGTAGTCGCGGCCATCGGTGGCGATGATTTCATCACCGGCCTTGAGACCACCTTTCGCTGCGGGGCTGTCACCTACCACCTGAGCCAGCGTCATGCTGATCTTCGGGATCCACAGTTTGACACCAATCTCGTCCAGCGGATCAGGAACTTCCTGCCCCGCCAGCCAGCGGTCAATATCCGCGTACATATGGTATTCGAGGGTCGAGTCCGGGTATCGCACGGAAAATTTTATATGCCCTGTGTCCCCCAGTCGGTTGGCCAGGCGCCAGTTGAGCGCCTGCCAGGTGGGCGTGGGTTGATCGTCCACAGCAATGATTTCCTGCCCGGCCTCCAGGCCGGCATAGGCAGCAATACTGCGCGGCTCCACCTGATCCACGATAGGCACCGGGCCGGAGGTCCCCCCCATAAACACCCCCCAGAAAAGGGCGATGGCCAAAAGGAAATTGAACACTGGACCGGCAGCGGCGATTGCCATTCGCTGCCAGACATTTTTGCGGTTGAAGGCACCATCCAGCTCCTCTGGCGCTACAGTGCCTTCGCGCTCATCGAGGAATTTGACGTAGCCACCGAGCGGAATAGCTGACACAGTAAACTCTGTGCCGTGGCGATCGTACCGGGATACCAGACGCTTGCCGAAACCGACGGAAAAGCGCAACACTTTCACTCCACACCAGCGCGCCACAATAAAGTGACCGAACTCATGGAAGCTCACCAGTACGCCGAGGGCAACCAGGGCCCAGGCTGCAGTTTGAAGAAAATCTAGCATGGGGTCAGTTTACATTGATCTCGTTTGCGGGCGCTGTCCGTCGTCACTGTTATCGCCGACGCCACCGTCGTGGACGCCGCACAGCTCACTCAGTACTTCTTGAGCCCGCGCACGCGCTTCCCGATCAGCCCGTTCGACTACCTCCAGATCCGCCAGTTCAACGCGATTGGTGGAATCCATGACCTTTTCGATCAGCCCGGCAATTCCGGTGAATGGCAGTTTACCCTCAAGAAATGCTGCGACGGCCACTTCATTGGCCGCATTGAGCACCGTGGGCGCACTGCCACCCTGCTCCATGGCTTCCCGCGCCAGGCGCAGGCAAGGAAACCGGGTCTCATCCGGCGCTTCAAAATCCAGGCGTCCGGCAGCGATCAAATCCAGGGCACTCACGCCACTATCAATTCGCTGAGGAAAAGCCAAAGCATGCGCGATTGGCGTCCGCATGTCCGGGTTCCCCATCTGCGCCAACAGGGAGCCATCCCGGTACTGCACCATGGAGTGCACGATGCTCTGCGGGTGGACCACCACTTGGATATCCGCAGGCGCCGCGTGAAAAAGGTAGCAGGCCTCGATAAATTCCAGCCCTTTATTCATCATGGTTGCGGAATCCACGGAGATTTTACGCCCCATGGACCAGTTGGGATGATTACACGCTTCATCCGGCGTTACGCGGTGTAAAGATTCCGGGTCTGCGGTGCGGAAAGGCCCCCCGGAACCGGTGAGCAGTATCCGCTCAACACCCGCTTCGACCAGGTTGTCACACGGGTACGGCAGGCACTGGAAAATGGCATTGTGCTCGCTATCGATGGGCAACAGTGAAGCATCGCTTTGCGCCAGAGCCGACATAAATAACGGCCCAGCCATTACCAGCGACTCCTTGTTCGCCAACAGCACTTTTTTACCTGCCTGAACCGCCGCCAGCGTCGGTTTCAACCCGGCCGCTCCCACGATTGCAGCCATGACAATGCTTACCTCGGGGGCGGACGCCACCTGACAAAGCCCTTCGACACCACTCAAAACTTCAGTGACCAACCCCTCGGCGGCAAAGTCACGACGCAGCTGCGCTGCTTTCTCAGCCTCCAGAACCACAGCATAACGGGGCCTGAAGCGGCGACATTGCTGCGCGAGCTCTGCCACCCGCTCACGGGCGGTTAACGCAAATACGGAGTAATCCTGAGGGTGGCGGGCGAGTACATCCAAGGTACTCACCCCGATGGAACCGGTGGACCCGAGCACACAGACAGGTTGTGGGGTCATGGTTTGCATGAAATCGAAATACCTCTGCGCCCAAATCAACTAAAAGAGATTAAAGATATTTGGGCAATTCACTGGCAAGTGCCGCCATAGTAAATACCGGCAGCGCCGCAGTAAGACTGTCCAGGCGATCGAGAATACCGCCGTGGCCCGGCAAAATCCGGCTACTGTCTTTGATCCCACGGTGGCGCTTGAACATGCTCTCCACCAGGTCGCCAATCACCGATGCCAGGGCGGTCACCAGGACACCGATGGTAAACAGGATCGTATTTTTGGTGGGCAGATCAAACGCGGCAGACACACCCAGAGCCAGAACCAGACAAGCAGCCAGCCCACCGAAAAAACCCTCCCAGGACTTACCCGGGCTGACTTCCCGTGCCAGCTTGTGCTTGCCGAATTTGCGCCCGACAAAATAAGCGCCTACATCAGCGGCCACCACAACGGCGACCACAAACAGAACCAGCCAGGCGCCGTGTTCCTGCCCCTGCAGAATAACCACAGACAACCACGCGGGCACTAGAACCACCAGGCCAATCAACCCGCGCGCCCAACGATTCCCCCACAACATGGCACTGGCGGGATAGCCCTGCACCCACAGGAAGGCCAACGCCCACCATCCGCAGGCCACCGCGAGGATCTGACGCGCCCGATCGGTATCCGGAGAGGAAAAGTCAAAGTTGAACACATAGCTGGCAGTGGCGATCAACGCGGTGCCCAGCGCGGCGAGAAATACAAAACGTAAAGCACGGTTCAGATTGGAAAGGTTGGCCCACTCCCAACCACCCAGCAGAATGACCCCAGCAATCACGATGGAAAACCACTGAAGGGGCACGAAGAACAGCAACCCCAGGAAAAGAGCCACCAACACCAGCGCGGTAATTATTCTTTGTTTTAGCACCGTTAAACCCTTAAAAACCTTTAACTATTATCAATCGGTAATCTGTGCTCGCCAACCTGGCAGGTCTGGCATTTCAGGCCTGAGCCTCCAGGCCATCCTCTTTGCGCCCACCGTAACGTCTATCGCGCAGCCGAAAAGCCTCCAGCGCCAGATCCAGCGCAGGCACATCAAAATCGGGCCACAGCGTATCCGTGAAATAGAATTCGCTATAGGCCGTCTGCCACAGAACAAAATTGCTGATTCGCTGCTCCCCACTGGAGCGAATCAGTAAATCCACCGGCGGCAGGTCTGCCAACTGAATATGCGCACCCAAAGCTTCCTCGTCGATGGAGTCCGCAGAGCGCAGGCCACTGGCCACCTCTTCTGCAACTGCGCGCGCAGCTTGCGCAATATCCCACCGGCCACCGTAATCGGCGGCAATCACCAGTGTCCCGTGTTGGCCATCGCGGGTCATGGCCTCAGCCTCAATAATGGCGCGCTGCACCCGCGAAGAGAATCGGTCGCGACGACCGATCACGCGCAACCGAACCCCCTGCTCCTGCATGCGCCGCGCTTCCCGGCGTAAATAGGAGTGGAACAGGCTCATCAACAGCTCCACCTCTTTGGGAGGTCGCTGCCAGTTCTCACTGGAGAAGGCGAAAAGAGTCAGAACCTCGATCTGGCGCTCCTTGCACGCTTCAATCAGATCTCTGATTCGCTCCACGCCCGCCTTGTGGCCGGCAGATGGTGACAGCCCACGACGCGCAGCCCAGCGTCCATTCCCATCCATAATGATGGCGACATGTCGCGGCCCCGCCTGCTTGTGCGCTGTCGCACCAGTACCGCCAGAAGACATCAGATTTCCATCAGGTCTTTTTCTTTTGCCGCCAGCGCCTTTTCCACCTCGGCAATGTATTTGTCGGTCAGTTTCTGGATCTCGTCCGCTGCACGACGCTCGTCGTCTTCGGAGATTTCCTTGTCCTTAACCAGCGCCTTCACTTCCGCCAGCGCATCGCGACGGTTGTTACGGATGGAGACCCGCGCACTTTCCGCTTCGCCTTTGGCCTGCTTGATGAAATTCTTACGGGTTTCCTCGGTCAGCATCGGCATCGGAATACGGATAACCGCGCCCGCTGTGCTGGGGTTGAGCCCCAGGTCGGATTTCATGATGGCCTTTTCGATTTCCGGCACCAGGTTTTTTTCCCAGGGGGAAACGGACAGGGTACGCGCATCTTCCACGGTCACATTCGCCACCTGAGACAGTGGCGTATCAGAACCGTAGTACGACACCTGAATACCATCCAGAATGCTCGGGTGGGCGCGGCCGGTACGGATTTTATTGAAGTTGGTGCCCAGCGCATCGATCGCTTTGCCCATGCGCGCTTCGGCTTGCTTTTTGATATCGTTAATCACGATTCACTTCCTCTTCGATCAGTGTGCCCTCTTCACCACCCACAACAATATTGAGTAGTGCGCCGGTCTTATCCATGCGGAATACCCGCACAGGCATATTGTGTTCGCGGCAGAGGCAGATTGCGGTTAGATCCATTACACCGAGTTTCTTGTCCAGAACCTCGTCGTAAGTAAGTTGGTCGTAGCGGGTGGCGTCAGGCACCAGTTTCGGGTCCGCGGAGTAAACGCCATCGACTTTGGTGGCCTTCAGCACCATTTCCGCCTCGATCTCGATACCGCGCAGACAGGCAGCGGAATCGGTGGTGAAGAAGGGGTTGCCGGTGCCGGCGGCAAAAATAAGCACTTCACCGCGCTCCAGGTAACGGATGGCGGCGCGGCGGTCGTAGTGGTCCACGATACCGCTCATCTGAATGGCAGACATGACGCGGGAGGAAATATTGGAGCGCTCCAGGGCATCACGCAGAGCCAGCGCGTTCATTACCGTAGCCAGCATACCCATATGGTCACCGGTTACCCGGTCGAGGCCTGCAGCGTTCAGCGCGGCGCCACGAAACAGGTTTCCGCCGCCGACCACCAGTCCAACCTGAACACCAATACCCACCAGCTGGCCGATCTCCAGGGCCATTTTGTCGAGCACTTTGGGGCTGATACCAAACCCCTGTTCGCCCATCAGCTCTTCTCCGCTGAGCTTTAACAGGATTCGCTTGTACTTGCGGTCTTTAATACCTGGCATCCCTTATTCCTCAACTGTTACGGGCTAAATTCTCTGTTGAGACGCAACCGGCGTTCCGGGTCGCGCCCGCCGAACATTACAACAAATTCGGCGCTTTACCTATGGCTATACCGATCTGGCCTGGTTCAAAGTGCGGGATAGCCTCACCCGCCCCCAATTTCGCTCAAATATCGAGCAGAAAATCCCTGGTGGCCCATGCGGAAAGTCCGGTAACTAAGGAGCACAGCCAAAGTGTTCAGATCAAGGCGAGAGAGCGCAGGAATAGTGGTTCTATTTCAAGCTTTCTCAACGCAGAGCTGGACGCTTTGGTGAAGCGAACAGTTACACGACTTTCCGCATGGGCCACTAGGCGCCAGATACAACAGCGGGGCGCCCCGGACGTATTCTAATGAACACACCGGGTGCACCCCGCTGGCGCCGGCGACCGAATGGTCACCGGCTGATTCAGACATCAAGAGCTGGCTTTAACCTGAGCGGCCACTTCCGCTGCAAAGTCAACCTCTTCCTTCTCGATACCTTCACCCACCTCAAAACGCACGAAGCTGGCAACGTCGCCACCGGCATCTTTCACCAGCTTGCCAACGTTAACGTCCGGGTTCTTAACGAAAGGCTGTTCCACCAGGCTGTTTTCCTTCAGGAACTTCTTGATGCGGCCGCCCATCATCTTCTCAACGATCTCGGCGGGCTTGCCTTCCATATCCGGCTGCGCCTTGATGATGTCTTTTTCCTTCTCCAGCACGTCAGCCGGCATATCTTCTGGCTTAACGACCTGCGGGCTCACCGCAGTCACGTGCATAGCCACGTCCCGTGCGGTTTCGACATCACCGCCACTCAGAGCAACGATGGCAGCGATACGGTTGTTGGAGTGCACATAGGCACCAACTACCGGCGCTTCAACCAGCTGAATGCGACGAACACCGATGTTCTCACCGATTTTCTGTACCAGCGCTTCGCGCGCCTCTTCCAGCTCGCCTTCCATCAGTACAGCAACATCTTCCTGACGATCAGCAAATGCCTTGTCGACAACCTTGCCAACGAACGCTTTGAAGCCTTCGTCACGGGCAACGAAGTCGGTCTCGGAGTTCACTTCAACCAGAACACCGTAGCTGCCATCTTCAGCAACCTTGGCAGCAACAACACCGTCAGCAGCGGTACGACCAGCCTTCTTGGCCGCTTTCAGGCCGGAAGCTTTACGCAGATCTTCGATCGCTTTCTCGATGTCGCCATCTGCCTCGTTCAGTGCTTTTTTGCACTCCATCATCGGCAGGCCAGTGCGCTCACGCAGTTCTTTTACCATTGACGCGGTAATCGCCATGATTCAATCCTCGGGTTCAGATTCAAATTCTTTGTTGGATTTGAAAAAAAGGGGCCGGTTAAGTGGCCCCTTTTCCCTGCAGCGTAACCGAAAAATGTTACACCGCCAGTAGCCTGCGGCTATTACTCCGAATTAGGAGTCCGCAGCTTGCTGATCGTCTTCTGCTTCAACGTATTCGCTTTGAGCAGCAGCGCCACCAGCTTCGGCAGTGCCAGCCAGTACAGCGTCGGCTACCGCAGTGGTGTACAGCTTGATGGCACGGATCGCGTCATCGTTACCAGGGATGATGTAGTCAACACCTTCCGGGCTGCTGTTGGTATCGACGATACCGATGACAGGGATACCCAGTTTATTGGCTTCCTGGATCGCGATGCGCTCGTGCTCAACGTCGATCACGAACAGTACGTCCGGCAGACCACCCATGTCTTTGATACCACCGATGGAGCGCTCGAGCTTCTCCATGGTGCGGGTGCGCATCAGGGCTTCTTTCTTGGTCAGCTTCTCGAAGGTGCCGTCCTGAGACTGGGCTTCGAGATCGCGGAAACGCTTGATGGAAGCGCGGATGGTTTTGTAGTTGGTGAGCATACCACCCAGCCAGCGGTTGCTGACGTAGGGCTGACCTGCACGCTCGGCCTGCTCTTTGATGGACTTCTGCGCTGCGCGCTTGGTACCAACAAACAGAATCTTCTTCTTCTGGGCAGCCATACCTTTGATGACTTGCAGAGCTTCGTTGAAGGCCGGAACAGTGTGCTCCAGGTTGATGATGTGAATCTTGTTGCGAGCACCAAAGATGTATTCACCCATCTTCGGGTTCCAATAGCGAGTCTGGTGACCAAAGTGGACACCAGCCTGCAGCATATCGCGCATGCTGACTTGCGGCATAATAAACCTCAATAACAATAACGGAGGCAACCGACCGTAACTTGAAGGCCGAATGCTTCCCGGGTTTGATCCTCCATATACCCCATTCACCAATCCTCGGACTTCACCATCAGATGGGGAACCACAAAGACACCCAGGAGAATGTGCCGGTATATGTGCGGCGTTTGTTAAGTGCGGTGAAATTCACCACCCTTTGTTTAGTTTCACTTCGGGCACTGCCCAAAGCGGCGCGCTTTATACCATATTCCTCAGGAAGCGGGAAGCGTGACGGGCGCCACGAAAGCGGAATAATAGGATTTCGATAGCATGGGGACCAGCTGCGACAATCGGGTCACCTAATGCCCTGCCCCTGTAATTCCGCTACAATACCGCGCCGTTTCCGGGCCCCGCGGAACAGACTGCCAACTCAGGGGCCGATTTACACCAAGTGTGCCGCCAGATCGCGCGCATTTACCAACGACACTCTGTCCAGAAATAGCCACGAACAGTCGGGAATATTCATGACCAACGCCGTAAAGACACCAGAACAGATCGCCAAAATGCGCACTGCCGGCCGCCTGGCCGCCGAAGTGCTGGAAATGATTGGCGAATACGTGGTTCCCGGTGTCACCACGGAAGAGCTTGACCGCCGCTGCCATGACTATATCGTCAATGTTCAGGAGGCGATCCCCGCCTGCCTGGGTTATCGCGGCTTTCCCAAATCAATCTGTACCTCGGTCAACGAGGTGATCTGCCACGGAATCCCCTCGGAATCCAAGGTGCTAAAGAAGGGTGACATCATCAATATTGACGTCACCGTTATCAAAGATGGCTGGTACGGCGACACCTCCAAAATGTATTTCGTTGGCAAGCCAGCGGCCCACGCCCAGCGCCTGGTCAAAGTGACCCAGGAATGCCTGTACAAGGCGATCGAAATCGTGCGCCCTGGCACCACCCTCGGCGACATCGGCCATGTGATCCAACAGCACGCGGAAAAGAACTATTACTCGGTGGTCAAGGACTTCTGTGGTCACGGCATTGGCGACGTTTTCCACGAGGACCCGCAAATCCTGCATTACGGTAAGCCGGGCACCGGCCAGGTTCTGGAAGAAGGCATGACCTTCACCATTGAACCGATGATCAATGCCGGCAAACCCGGCAGCCGTGTATTGCGCGATGGCTGGACCGCCGTCACCGTCGATCGCCGGCTCTCCGCCCAGTGGGAGCACACCATGGCGGTTACCAGTGACGGCGTCGAAATCCTTACCGCGCGCAAGGAAGAGTCTTTCTGATTTCAAGCCACTCCAAGACACTATTCAGCGCTCGCGCTGGCCGACAGGGTTAACCGGATTCCGCATCTATGAATTCCAAGCAGCTGGCGCAGTTACCGCATTTCGAAAAACCCCTGTTTTTCTTCGACCAGTCCCGGTTCCGGAGAGATCTGGCAGAGGGCGCCCGCCCGACCCTGGAAATCTTCAAGGATGCGGTGGGTGCCGCAGATACCCATATGGCGCGCCGCTTCAGCGAAGGTGAAGACGTCCGCACACTGGTCTATGAGCGCGCCCTGTTTGTGGATTGCCTGATGCACTATGCGTGGTACCAATTTCAGTGGCCGGACACCATCAGCCTGCTGGCGGTGGGCGGCTACGGTCGCGGCGAATTACATCCGAAATCCGATATCGACCTGCTGATTCTCACCACCGAAAAGCCCGATGAAACCGTCGTCGACAATATCGAGCGCCTGGTCGCCTTCCTGTGGGACCTGAAACTGGATATCGGCCACGCGGTACGTACCGTGGATCAGTGTGTGGAAATGGCGGAGGAAGACATCACTGTCGCCACCAACCTGATGGAATGCCGTACGGTGGTCGGCAACCCGGCCCTGTGCGAGACGCTTGCCGAACGAATGACGCCCGACAAACTGTGGCCAGCGGATGCGTTTTTCAGCGCGAAGTATGCAGAACAGGAGGCGCGCCACAGCAAACAGCAGGGTGCCGAATACAACCTGGAGCCCAATATCAAAAACGCCCCCGGCGGCCTGAGGGATATCCAGACCATTAATTGGGTGGCCAAACGCTACTTCCATGTGCGGACATTAAAACAGTTGCAGGGCAAGGGCTTCTTCACCGAGGAAGAATTTGCCATTCTCCAGTCCGGTGAAGACTTCCTGTGGCGGGTACGCTATGGCCTGCACCTGCTGGCCGGGCGCCCGGAAGAAAGACTGCTGTTCGATTACCAGCGGGAACTGGCACGGGATTTCGGCTACAAGGACAATGAGACCCACCTGGCGGTGGAACAGTTCATGCACACCTACTACCGTATCGTCATGGCGCTGCGAGAGTTGAACGATGTAATGCTGCAGTTCCTGGACGAGGTGATCCTGCAGCGTGGCAAGCACCTGCCCGTGACCCCCATCAATGAGCGTTTCCAGTTACGCGGTAACACCATTGAGGTCGCAGTCACCCGCACCTTTATCGAACACCCACCTGCCCTGCTGGAAATCTTCGTACTGATGGCCAGCAATCCGGAAATACACGGTGTCCGGGCCTCTACGATCCGGCTGTTGCGTGAGCACCGCCACTTGATCGACGATCAGTTCCGTGCCGACCCTGCCAACGCGCGGCTGTTTATGCAGTTGCTGCGCAGCCCCCGCGGCCTGTCCACTCAACTTACTCGCATGACTCGCTACGGCATCCTCGGCCGTTACCTGCCGGAATTTGGACGAGTCACCGGGCAGATGCAACACGACCTATTCCATATCTATACCGTGGATGCGCACACCCTGCAGGTAGTGCGTAATATGCGCGGTTTTCGTAGCGAAGAGGCCTGGGAAAAATTCCCACTGGCTGCGGAAATTCTGTCACGGATGCGCAAGCCGGAACTGCTGTATATCGCCGGTCTTTACCACGATATTGCCAAGGGTCGCGGTGGCGACCACTCCAAGCTGGGCGTGATCGATGCAGACGCCTTCTGTCGACGCCACGGGCTTTCCGCACGAGACCGCCGCCTGGTGTGCTGGTTGGTGGAAAAGCACCTGCTGATGAGTGCGGTATCGCAGAAGCAGGATATTACCGACCCCGAAGTAGTCCACGCGTTTGCCGCCGAAGTGGGCGACCGCGAACACCTAGACTACCTCTACGCCCTGACGGTGGCGGACATCAACGCCACCAATCCCGATCTGTGGAACAGCTGGCGTGCCAGCCTGATGCGCCAACTGTACCAATACACTCAGCGCGCCCTGCGCCGGGGCCTTGAAAACCCCATCGACCGCGACGAAATCTACCTGGAAACCCAGGCACAGGCGCGCAATATGCTGCGCGCTATGGGTGTACCCAGCAATGCGGTGGAAGACATCTGGTCGGAAATGGGTGAAGACTACTTTGTGCGCGAAAGTGCCGACAGCATCACCTGGCACACCGCCGCCATCTACCAGCTACAGAAAGATCCGGCACGGGACGAAGACAGCGATTCCGTGGTGCTGACCCGCAACTCCGGCCCAGGCGAACACGATGGTGCCACCGAAGTGTTCGTCTACACCCCGGACAGACCCAACGTGTTTGCCGCAGTGGTCACCGGCCTCGATATGCTCAACCTGAACATTCACGACGCGCGCCTGTATAGCTCCGCTGGCGGTTATACCCTGGATACCTTCTACGTGCTGGATGAATCCGGCCAACCACTCCTGGATGAGCCACACCGCCTGGAACAGATCCGCAATACCCTGCAAAAAGAACTCAAGCTGGTAGAGGATTACTCCAAGGTCATCAAGCGCCGCACCCCGCGCCGCCTGAAAATGTTTCACCTTCCCAGCCAGGCCCATATTTCCACTGAGCCCGGCGACACTTACAGTACTCTGGAAATTACCAGTGCAGACCGCCCCGGGTTACTCGCACGTATTGCGAGAATTTTCATCACCCACGATTTGCGACTGCACAATGCGAAGATTTCCACACTTGGGGAACGGGTCGAAGATATTTTCCATATTACCGACGGTGACGATCAACCGCTCACCAACGACAGCCTGATCGAACTGTTGGAACAGGCCATTTGTCAGGAACTGGACGCACACCAGGCAACGCTACCGCCGCAACCTTGAATGTCGCCGAAAAAATGCGCTAAAGCAGACAACAATATGAACCCAAATTTGCAACAGCTGCAGCCCTACCCCTTTGCCAAACTGGCAAAACTGAAAGAAGGCATCGACGCGCCGGAAGCGCTCGCACCGATCGCCCTGTCCATCGGTGAACCCAAACACACCCCGCCAGCGTTTGTGCGCGACGAGTTGATCGACAACCTGGAAAAGCTCGCCGCCTACCCGCTCACCAAAGGGCTGGACGCGCTACGTGACACCATCGCCAATTGGCTGTGTAGTCGGTTCAAGCTCTCGTCGCTGAGTCCGGAATCGGAAGTGATTCCGGTCAATGGCACTCGCGAAGCGCTGTTTGCCTTCGCACAGACCGTAGTGACGCCAGGGTCGAAGGTGGTGATGCCAAACCCCTTCTACCAGATCTACGAAGGCGCCGCGTTTCTTGCCGGCGCCACACCATTTTTTGTCAATTGCAGGGCGGAAAACGGCTTCAAGCCCGATTTTGCCTCAGTGCCGGAAAGCGTCTGGCAAGAGTGCAGCCTCCTGTATCTCTGCACCCCGGGAAACCCTACCGGCGCTCTGCTGGATACAGACGACCTGACGCAACTGATCGCGCTGGCCGACCAATACGATTTCATCATCGCCTCCGACGAGTGTTACTCGGAACTCTACTTCGATGAAGCCAATCCACCGACGGGTCTGCTACAGGCCTGCGCGGAGCTGGGGCGTGATGACTATCGCCGCTGCGTGGTATTTCATAGCCTCTCCAAGCGCTCCAATCTGCCCGGTCTGCGCTCCGGCTTTGTCGCCGGCGATGGTGAAATTCTGGAAAAATTTCTGCTGTACCGCACCTATCACGGCTGCGCCATGCCGGTACCTACCCAGTACGCGTCCATTGCCGCTTGGCAGGATGAGCAGCACGTGAAAGCTAACCGAGACCTGTACCGTCAGAAATTTGATGCCGTACTGGAAATCCTCGACGGGTGCCTCGAGGTGCAAAAGCCCGAAGCAAGTTTTTACCTGTGGCCGCGAGTGGGCGATGGCGAGACCTTTGCTCGCGAACTGTTCCGTCAGCAACACATTACTGTGCTGCCCGGCGCCTACCTGGCCCGCGAGGCCAATGGCGTAAACCCGGGCGCAGCGTATGTACGCATGGCCCTGGTCGCCACCCTGGAAGAATGTATCGAAGCAGCGAAGCGCATTCGCAGCTTCTACGGAAAGAGTCTGTCGTAGGAGCCTGCTTGCAGGCGAGCAGAATGACCGAAGAAATTACAGTGAAGAGAAACCTGCTCAAGCAGGAACGGGTAGATTACATCCTCCATCGACTGGAAGAGCTGTACCCGGAAACACCCGTGCCTCTGGATCACTTTGATGCCTACTCCCTGCTGGTGGCAGTGCTACTGTCTGCCCAATGCACCGACGAACGGGTAAACCAGATTACACCTGCACTGTGGGCACTCGCGGACAATCCCTACGACATGGCCAAGGTGCCGGTAGAGAAAATCCGCGAAGTGATCCGCCCCTGCGGCCTTTCGCCACAAAAATCCAAAGCGATCCAGAAGCTGTCCGAGATTCTGGTCAATGAATACCACGGCCAGGTACCGGAAAACATGGCTGCCCTGGAGACCCTGCCGGGTGTCGGCCACAAGACCGCAAGCGTGGTCATGGCACAGGCCTTCGGTCACCCAGCGTTTCCGGTGGACACCCACATCCACCGTCTGGCCCAACGCTGGGGGCTCACCTCCGGCAAAAATGTGGCGCAGACGGAGAAGGACTTAAAGCGGGTTTTCCCGCGGGAGAAATGGAACAAACTGCACTTGCAGATTATCTTCTACGGTCGTGAATACTGCTCCGCCCGCGGCTGCGATGGCACCGTGTGCGAGATTTGCACCACCTGCTACCCCGCGCGCAAAAATCCGAAGAAAACCAAAAAAGCCTGAGCCCACAGATTCAGGCCCGAAACAACTGGAAGATCGATGATTACCCTCTACGGCATCAAAAACTGCGACACCGTAAAAAAGGCCCGCAAGTGGCTGGAACAAAACGATGTGGAATACACCTTCCACGACTTCCGCGATGACGGCATGGACAGTGTACCGCTGACCCAGTGGCTGCAAGAGTTTGGCTGGGAGCAGGTATTGAACCGCCGTTCCACCAGTTGGCGCGCCCTGGATGAAGCGCAAAAAGACGGGATGGACAACGGCAGTGCAAAGGCGCTGGCCCTCGAGACCCCAACCCTAATCAAGCGCCCGGTGATGACCAAAGGCAACGACACCCTGTTCGGGTTCAAGGCCGATAGCTACGCCAGCTTCGTCAAATAAAGACCGGCAACTAACCCCGACAACAACACGTTAAAAAATTCAGACTCAGGAAAAGGAAACCATCATGAGCAACCTGTACAGCATTGGCTTCGGCGTCGGCACCTGCAACAGCAAGGGCGAGTGGCTGGAGGTTTACTTCCCGCAACCGCTGCTGAACCCGAGCGAAGAAGTCGCCAAGGCCGTGACCGGCACTCTCGATATCAATGGCGGCAACGTAGCCGTTGCTCTGGAAGAAGCACAATTGCAGCCGCTGGCAGACCAACTGGCCAGCGCTGGTGCCGAAGAGCAGGCAGCCATCCTGCGTCAGTTCGCCAGCAGTCAGCGCCCACTGGTGGCGGTAGTACTGCACAGTGATGACGCGCCGCAGTCTGTCCCGGAGGCTTACCTGAAGCTGCACCTGCTGTCCCACCGCCTGGTAAAACCTCACGGCACCAAGTTGGACGGTATCTTCGGCCAGTTGGCCAATGTAGCCTGGACCAACCAAGGCGCGATCGACCTGGCAGAACTGCCCCAGCGTCAGTTGGAAGCGCGCCTCAAGGGCGAACTGCTGGAAGTTTCCTGCGTGGACAAGTTCCCGAAAATGACCAACTACGTTGTGCCGACTGGCGTGCGTATTGCACACACTGCCCGCGTTCGTCTGGGTGCTTACCTGGGTGAAGGCACCACCATCATGCACGAAGGTTTCGTAAACTTTAATGCGGGCACCGAAGGCCCGGGCATGATCGAAGGTCGTATTTCTGCCGGTGTATTCGTTGGCGCCGGTTCCGATCTGGGCGGCGGCAGTTCCACCATGGGCACCCTGTCCGGCGGTGGCAATATTGTAATTTCCCTGGGCGAAGGCTGCCTGCTGGGCGCCAACTCTGGCACCGGTATTCCGCTGGGTGACCGCTGTACCGTTGAATCCGGCCTGTACATTACTTCCGGTACCAAAGTAGCCCTCCTGGATGACAAGGGAGAAGTCGCCGAATCCGTAAAAGCGCGCGACCTCGCTGGCAAGTCCGACCTGTTGTTCCGTCGCAACTCTGCCACTGGTGCGGTTGAGTGTTTGACCAACAAAAGTGCCGTAGAACTGAACGCGGAGCTGCATAGCAATTAATTTGTAGCTTTCGCTTGCTGCGCTGCTACCGGGCCCACTTCAACCTCGCCCGGTGGCGGCAAAGCACCTGGTGGAAGGTTTCGGAATCGCTGTGAATACCCGCAAGCGGGGCCGGCCGCCAATCATAGATTGGCGTCGTTAGGCTGCTCGCGAAGCGTTGCTTCGCATACGTTTGCCTAACCCCTGTACGCTCCGGCGGTGCCATCCATGGCACCGACGGTTCCGAAACCTTCCACCAGGCACTTCGCCTTCAATCGAAGTTCAGTACTTCGTAGTGAATAACCGGGCAACCAGCTAAATACGTTAAGAACTGGATACTTCAATGCGCAGGCCCGGCTGGCGGTGACTCCTTGCGAGACCTTCCGCGAGAGGGACCTCGCGGAAGAGCCCCCATGGATGGGTTCACGGCGTGTCTCGCAAGGAGTCACCGCCAGCCGGGCCGCCACCAAACAGGAACAGTGCTCCCAAAACCACGGAGCCAAAAGACAATGACCCCGACAGTACAACTTACCTGCGACCTGATTAGTAAAAGATCCGTAACTCCTGAAGACGCAGGCTGTATGGAATTAATGCTCGAACGCCTGGAAAAGATCGGTTTTAAAACCGAGCACCTGCGTTTTGGCGATACCGATAACTTCTGGTCCGTGCGCGGCGAAGAAGGCCCCCTGTTTGCCTTCGCCGGCCACACCGACGTAGTGCCAACCGGCCCGGAAGCAAACTGGAAATACCCACCGTTCGAACCTCAAGTGGTCGACGGCATGCTGTATGGCCGCGGTGCAGCCGATATGAAAGGCTCGCTAGCTGCCATGGTGGTCGCCTGTGAAGAATTTGTCGCGGCACACCCAGACCACAAAGGCCGCATCGCTTTTCTGATCACCAGCGACGAAGAAGGTCCGGCCAAACACGGTACCGTGAAAGTCGTCGAGTGGCTGGAAGAGCGCAATGAAAAAATCGACTGGTGTCTGGTGGGCGAGCCGTCCAGTACTAGCCTCGCCGGCGATGTGATAAAGAATGGCCGTCGTGGCTCTCTCGGACTGGAGCTCACCGTATTCGGCATCCAGGGCCACGTCGCCTACCCGCACCTGGCTGAAAACCCCGTGCACAAACTGGCACCGGCCCTCGCCGAACTGGCTGCAGAAGAATGGGATCAGGGTAATGATTTCTTCCCGGCTACCAGCTTCCAGGTCTCCAATATCAACGGCGGCACCGGTGCCACCAACGTGATTCCTGGAGACGTGAAAGTGGTGTGCAACTGGCGCTTCTCCACGGAAACTACCGCGGAAGCACTGGAAAGCCGCGCCCGTGCCATTTTCGACAAACACGGCCTCAAATACGAAGCCAACTTTAACCTCAGCGGCCAACCCTTCCTGACCGCCGAAGGCCCGCTGGTAGAGTCTGCCCAGGCCGCCATTCGCAAAGTCACCGGGCGGGAAACCGAACTCTCCACCGCCGGCGGCACCTCTGATGGCCGCTTTATCGCACCGACAGGCGCGCAGGTGGTAGAGCTCGGCCCCGTAAATGCCACTATCCATAAAGTGGATGAATGCGTAAAAGCCGAAGATCTCGACCTGGTAAAGGATATGTACCGGGAGATACTGAAAGGCTTATTGGCGTAGCCACTCGCCACACTAAAAGCGAGACGTGCATCACTCAGATGCCGCCCGATCTGTTTTCCATTAGACTGGTGTTTTGAGGGTCGACGCTGTTCGGTCGTCAAATAATGGATACGGGCGGCCTTGTGCCCCAGGTGATGAACTGACCGGTACTCCGCCCCCCCGGAAGAATCTAAGAAGTACACGGAGTCACCATGCGTTTTATTTCCGCGTTGAGCATAGCCCTGTTGACAATGGTCAGCCCTCTTTTCGCCTCAGCCGCCACCGTTCCCCTCGAAGACCTGATCCGCCACCCGGAAGTGCACCAGGTTAAAATATCTCCCACTGGGTCTCATATGGCTGTTGCCCGTAGTTACGAGGGTGAGCGGGTTCTGGTGATAATGAGTTTATCCCCGCTGAAAATTACCGGTTCCCTGCGGTTTCGCGGTAAGGAAGAAGTCGGTGAATTTTACTGGGCGAATAACGAGCGGGTTGTTGCCGAAGTGATGAGCCGGCGCGCCGCGCTGGAATCCCCGGTCAACTATGGATCGCTGTTTGCGATCAACGCGGACGGTAGCCGCGGCAAAAACATTTTTGGCTACGCTGCCGGTGAGCAGCAATTGGGGAGTCGGATTAAAAAAGCGGAGGCCACTTACGCCCACGCAACTATTATTGACCCGCTGGTGGATGATAAAAATGAAATTCTTATCTCCACCTCTCCCTGGGCGCGAGATTTTGAAAGTCATGGCGATGTGTACCGGCTGAATATTTACACCGGGGTACGAAAAGAAGTCGTGGGCCTACCGCAAGTGGGCGGGCGGGCGTTTACTGATGGTAAGGGTAACCTGCTATTTGCCAACGGAACAAATCGCGACAACGAATACGAGCTGTACGCAAAAGCCGACAATGGCTGGACGCGGATTACCCACCCACTTCTGCGCCACGCCTACCCGGTCGGCTACGATCACGCACGCAGCTTGAGCTATCTGGTGGTGGACACCCCCAATACCACAGAAACTCTGGTGACCTGGGACGCCGAAAACAAAACCCTCGAAAAGGTACTGCAACATGATATTGCCGATATCAGCAATGTCATCCACCACCCACGTACCCGAAAACCCCTGGGCGCTTACCTCAACCCCGACTATCCCACGGCGCAGTTTTTCGATGAGGGCGAAGGCTTTGCGCCCTTCTACCGGGGCTTAAAAAAGGCGTTTGAGGGTTACCACATCGACTTCACCAGTTTTACCCGAGACGGTAAAAAGGGCGTGCTGCAGGTATCGGGTGACCGTTTGCCCAGCGATTATTTTCTCGTCGATCTGGAGTCAAAAAAGGTCGACTTCCTGCTTTCATCCGCCGACTGGCTGGACCCGCAAACCCTGAATCCGATGCGCGCAGAGTCCTTCGAAGCATCCGATGGGCTGCGAATCAGTACTTATCTCACCTTCCCCGCCGGTGGCGAAGCATCCGGCAAACTGCCCATGGTGGTGGTACCCCACGGTGGTCCCCACGCCCGCGACTTCTGGGGGTTCACCCGGGACGCTCAGATTCTTTCCCAGAATGGCTATCTGGTACTACAGGTAAACTTCCGCGGATCTACCGGCTTCGGCAACCACTTCCTTGATGCCGGTAAAAATGAATGGGGCGGTGCCATTCAGCGGGACATCGCTGAAGCCGTGCACTGGGCTGTGGACCAAGGCTACGCGGATGCCGATCGGGTGTGTATTTACGGGGCCAGCTTCGGTGGCTACTCCGCTTTAATGAACCCTATCCGCTACCCGGAACTGTACCAGTGTGCAGCGGGCTACGTGGGTGTTTACGATCTGGAGCTATTGTACAAAAAGGGCGATATTCGCCGGCGAGACCGGGGTGTCGCCTACCTCGGTGAAACCATTGGCCAGGACCCAGAAGTCATGCGCGCGAATTCCCCGCTGTATCACACGGACAAGCTGGACTTGCCGCTGTTTATCATTCACGGAGAAGAAGATGAGCGGGCGCCAGTGGCCCACGCAGAAGCGATGCTCGAAGAGCTGGAGAAAAATGGCAAGCCGGCCCAGTCCCTTATCGTCAAACACGAAGGGCACGGATTTTACAACGAAGACAATCGGCGTCTGATGTACACCCAGTTACTCAGTTTCCTGGATGCCCATATCGGAATCGGATCTGCTGAGCGGTAATATCGGCAAGAAAAGCCCGGTAAGCTCTTTATACTGTTCAATTAACGTTGCTGAGGGCGAAGGTGACGATACCGGGTGCGGTCTTGTGGACCTTCACCGCCAGGGATGGCGAGCACCAGGGGTGGGTTTACGGCCGTTTAATGCAGCCGACCGTGCCGCACCAAAGGTTCTGAGGAGGTGTGTCCGTCATAACCGTGGGCCATGACAAAGTAGTAGAGTACCTGCTCTTCCCCATCGGCTTCGGCCACCAGATCGAAAATCACTTCGTCCTTTTCACCGGGTGTCATGCGCACGGAGCTGACCAGATCAGGCTCCAGGAACACCTCACCAATCAGGCGTTTACCGCGCACCAACTGGACCAGCAGTGTGCGTGGATTTTCCTGGGTAAAACGCCAGTGGAAATCATCGTCATCGTACAGAATGGAATCCGGAGTACCGGCGCGGAGAATACAGTTACAGTGATCGGCGAGCCAGGGCCAGAAGTCCTGTAATCCCATGGAGGCAGTATGCATTTCCGTTTGCGTCATGGCCGGTTCAGTCCTCGAGTACCGCGACGCTAGCCGCACCGCCTTCCAGGCCCAGTTCCTCAGCAATCTGCTGACACCACTCATTCAGGCGTGCACAGGTCATTTCCTCCTGCTGATCCTCATCAATTGCCAGCCCCACAAACAGGTTCTGCCCGGTAATTTCCGCTTTTGACGCTTCGAACTCATATCCCGCAGTCGACCAGTGGCCGACGATGGTGGCGCCATTGGCGACGATCACATCGTGCAGCATCCCCATCGCATCGAGGAAATAGTCTCCATAGCCAAACTGGTCACCAAGACCGAATAACGCCACCGTCTTGCCGGTGAAATCGATTTCCTGCACGTCTTCCCAGAAGTCTTCCCAGTCCGACTGGATCTGGCCGAAATCCCAGGTGGGAATGCCGAAGATCAGCTGTTCGTAATCGGCAATTTCCAACTGGGTAACGTCCGCAATATCGTGGACCTCAACCCGGTGCTCTCCCAGGCGCGCGGCGATGCGCTGGGCCACACCTTCGGTGTTACCTTCGTCGCTACCGTAAAACAGGCCGATCTTGCTCACTGTATATCCTCAACTGCCAATAACTGCCCTGAGCGACACGATACTGCTGACAGAAGCCGGTCGACGCTCATGGGGCGGGCATTTTCCCAACAATGGGCGGCTTCAGCAAGGCGCATGGTAGCCAGTGTGCATAACAAAAAAGCCCCTGCGGAGCAGGGGCGTAAGGGGGTGGACCCACCGGCGGTTGGGGTGGTTGCCGGCGAGTCCGCTGCCGCAGTTGCAGCAGGATGGTGTGACTGACTGATATCACATGGGTTTGCAGGTAGCGAGGTATCAGTAGCGCTTAGTCTGCCTGTTTTTCGGCCCGACGGGCTTTGCGCTCTTCAAAGCGCGCCTTGCGTTCTGCCTTCAGCTCCTGCAGCTTGGCCTTCTGCTCATCGGTCAGGATGGATTCGAACTGCTGGCGTTTCTCATGCATACGCTGCATTTTTGCGACTTCCAGCTTGCCCAGTTGCGCACCCAGACTATCCAGTGTTGCCTGATCGGCACCGGACTCAATCGCTTCGCGCAGCTGCTTGTGCAGATCACGCATCGCCTTACGGTCCGCCTTGTGCGCCTCTTTATCCGCTTCGCGATTGGCTTTCAGCTGCGCTTTCTGACCTTCCGTAAGGTCGAGTTCTTCCGCCAGACGCTCGAACATACGCCCCTTGTGATTACCGCGATGGTGTTCGCCTTTATGGTGCCGCGGACCGTGGTCGCCGTCGGGAAAGGCCATCACCATTCCTGAGGTGGTCAGTGCGCTGCCCAGGATCAGGGTGCCAGCGAGTGCTTTCCATTTGTTCATAGTCAGATGTTTCATGTTGTAATCCTCAATTGACGCTGTGCTGTAAGGCAAACCTCCTGGCCACACTGTGTATCTTGTGTGCCGTACCGAGGGTTTGCGTGTTTCCCGAGTCGGTATGTGCATACTAGGCTCGCGCACTGTAAATAGGGGCTAATGGCGGTAAACATTTGTTAAGAACGGTAAAACCCGCAAATCCTATTCCCGATTCCCCGGGCCACTGCGCATATAATTCTTCCAACCACTGAGCAGTAACCCTGCACCACCCGGAAATGAGAGTGCTATTTCATGAGTCATATCCTGCTGGTCGACGACGACACTGAGCTGACTGAATTACTGGAAGAGTTCCTGGTAGGGGAAGGTTTTGACGTAACCGTGGCCAACGACGGCGGCCGCGGACTGGAACTGGCGCGCAGCGTGCCCTTCGACGCCCTGGTGCTGGACGTCATGCTGCCGGTACACAACGGCTTTGATGTACTGCGCAAGTTACGTGAAGACGCGGCCAACCCCGGCCATTCTCTACCAGTCGTGATGCTCACCGCCAAGGGTGACACCGTTGACCGCATCGTCGGCCTGGAAATGGGTGCCGACGACTACCTCCCCAAACCCTGTAATCCGCGGGAGCTGGCGGCGCGCCTGCGCGCCATTTTGCGCCGCGGGCGCAATGAGACAGAAACCGGCAGTGACGAGCTGGTAAATGGCCCCCTGCGCCTGCTCCCCCGCGAACACCTGTGCCAATGGAACGGTCAGGCGGTCACCCTTACCGGCGCAGAATTTTCCGTGCTCAAAGTTCTGACCGAAGGGGCCGGGCAGGTAGTGAGCAAAGAAGTACTCACCCAGCAGGCGCTCGGGCGCAAACTGATGCCCTACGATCGCTCTATCGATGTGCATGTCAGTAATATCCGCAAGAAGCTCACGGAACAGGGCGCAAGCCGGGAACTGATCATCAATATCCGCGGCGCCGGCTATATGCTGACCCGCACACAAGGCTGACGCCATGAGCAGCCTGTTTGGACGCGTTTTCTTCGGCGCATGGCTTACCGCCATCATCATGGTTTTGGCCGCGGTGTATATCACGCACATACGCGAATTCGGCGATCCAGCCCAAAGGGATCGCTGGGAAGGGCCGGAACTGTTCCGTGAGATCACTCATAACCTGCGCATGGCCCGCCGCCACGGCGTCGAGCACTTCCAGCACTGGCTCGAACAGCAGCCAAAAGATGTGCAAAAACGCGTGTACGCCATCGACGGAGCCGGCCAGGAAATTCTGCAGCGCCCTATCCCCAAAGATATGGCCCCCCTGTTCGCCGGTCTGAATTTCCGCAACCGCGAGGCACGCGGGTTGGTAGACAGGAAGCCCAGTGTGGGGTTTTTTGTCCATCAGCGCGGCGGAGAGTCCCTGCGCGTAGTGTTTATTGCCGGTAAAAGCAAAGAAGAGTTGTTGCTGCGATTTATTCTGCGCAGCTTCTGGCCAATCCTGGTGCTCACCACCCTCGCTTCCGGCCTGGCCTGCTATCTGCTGGCACGCTACCTGAGCAAGCCCCTGGACAACCTGCGCGTCGCCACCCGGCGCGTGGCTGCGGGGGATCTCAGTTATCGGGTGACGCCGACCCTGCGCGGTCACGGCCGTGAACTGGGCGAGCTAGCGGCGGACTTTGACTCCATGACGGCGCAACTTCAGGAATCCATGGCGGAGCAGCGGCGCCTGATCAAGGACGTCTCACACGAGTTGCGATCTCCCCTCGCCCGTCTGCAGGTTGCATTGGGGATCGCGCGCCAGAAACAGGTGCAGGAGCTGGACCCCGAACTCGATAAGATCGGAAAGGCGGCGGACTATCTCGAAGACATCATTGCCGACATATTGTCCCTGCCGGTGAGTGGCGACGAAGAGCGCCCGTTGGACGATGTGGTGGAAATCAACAGCCTGCTGCAGGCTCTGAGTGATGAATTGACAGATGAGGCAGACCGCAAACAAGTAGCCGTATCCCTCCGTGGTGAGGGCAGCGAGCTGCTGGTCGCCACGCGCGGCAGCTCCCTTACCGCGGCGCTGGAAAACATTCTGCGCAACGCAATCAAGTACAGTCCCGAGGGCGGGCGCGTGACGATCACGGTGGATACGGTGGCCTCCACCGCGGTCGACCCGGCCGGGTCCACCGATGCCGGACATTGCCAGATCCTGGTCACCGACTCCGGCCGCGGCGTACCCGAATCTGAATTGGAAGCGATCTTCCGCCCGTTCTACCGCACCGACGAGGCCCGTAGCCGCGAGAGTGGCGGCTTCGGCTTGGGTCTGGCCATCGCTCAGCGTACTGTGGCCCAGCATCGCGGGCAGATTGAAGCGTTCAACGCACCCTCAGCCGGTCTCGCGGTGCGCATTACACTGCCGATACTGGACACCCAGTTTTGATTTCACGCGGGCGGATGGGGAATCAGATTCTCGTGTCCGCCCGCTGGCGAAGCTGAAATTCTCCCAGTACACTTTCCTGCAGGCTTCGCTGGCCGGTGATTCCGCAGTTCCCCAGCGCCGCTAAAGCACCGTCTTTAACCTCAAACGGGGGTCCGCCATGCGCTGGATACTGTACATCCTGCTCTTTCTCGCCCTGCTGGTACTGGCCGGTTTTCTCTTCCCGCGGGTCGCCACTACCGAGCGCAGCGTCTACATTGCCGAGCCACCGGAAGTCGTCTTTCCCTATCTGAACAACTTCCGCAACTTCAACAAGTGGTCGCCGTGGTACCAGATTGATCCGAACACCGAATACACCTACGAGGGCTTCCCCGAGGGTAATGGTGCGATCATGAACTGGAAGAGTGATAACCCAAGCGTCGGTAACGGCTCCCAGACCATTACCGCAAGTGAACCCTACTCGCGCGTGGCCACAGATCTGGATTTTGGGTCTCAGGGGCAGGCCAAAGCGGAATTCACCCTGCAGCCGCAGGGCAGCGGCACCAACGTAACCTGGTCCTTTGAGTCGGAGATGGGAGGAAGTCCCATCGCCCGCTGGATGGGACTGATGGTTTCGCGAATGGTGGGTAAGTCCTTTGAGGACGGCCTGCAGAAGCTGAAAAACCTGGTGGAATCGGAAGCCAGCGCCGGTGCCCCACCAGTTTCTGCTGATGAGGCGGTCCCCTCCGACGGAGGGAACATTGAACCAGAGGTTACCGACCCCGGGATGGAAAACCAGATTATCGAAGGAGACGAGATTGAAATACCGGATTCCGACGGTGATGCCATCGAGGACTTCGAGCAGGAAGAGCAGCCCTGAGCGGCGACTGCGGCCCTTCCGTACCGGTACAAAAAAGGCAGCCTGAAGCTGCCTTTTTTATCCGCGCCCAATACTCATTGGCTTTTGCGCTTGGGTACACGCCCGCCCGCGGGTACCGGGGATTTGCGTAACTTGCGGCGCTGCCGTTGTAACACTTCTTTCTCAGCCTGGGTAAGTGCCCGCTGCCCCAGCTTGGGCAGACCGGCGGTGACGCACAGGTCGTCGATCTCCTTCGGCTCCATTTCAATCCACTGCCCCACACGAACATGCGAGGGAATAAAAACGCTGCCGTAGCGCACGCGCTTCAGACGACTGACCCGCACACCCTGAGACTCCCAAAGACGACGAACTTCCCGATTGCGTCCCTCCATGACCACACAGTAGAACCAGCGGTTGGTTCCTTCGCCGCCACTCTCCACAATATCGGTAAAGCGGGCATCGCCATCGTCCAGTGAAACCCCTTTGATCAGGCGCTTCTTCATGTCGTCGTCCACCTGCCCCTGGATCCGAACCAGATACTCGCGATCAATCACTGAGGAGGGGTGCATGAGCTTATTCGCCAGCTCACCGCTATTGGTAAACAGCAGCAGTCCGCTGGTATTGAAATCCAGCCGCCCGACCGAGATCCAGCGCCCGGTTTTCAGACGCGGCAAGCGATCGTAGACCGTAGGGCGGCCTTCCGGGTCGTGGCGCGAGCAGATTTCGCCAGTGGGCTTGTTGTAAAGGATCACGCGCACGCGGTTTTCATCACCGCCGGTGATACGCTTACCGTCGAATTCGATCTGGTCATCTTCGCTGACCCGCTCACCCAGCCCGGCTACTTCGCCGTTAACGGTGACGCGGCCAGCCTCAATGGCACGCTCCATTTCCCGGCGCGAGCCGAGACCGGCCCTGGCCAGTACTTTTTGCAGTTTTTCGCCCAATGGCGCTGCGTCATCACTCATGGGTGGAGATTTTCCGGGGATTGCTGTTCATCTTCATCCTGTTCGTCGCGCGGCTCATCATAGTCCGCAACGTCTTCTTCACCGGCTTCCACCGGTTCATTGGTTTGCTCCACTAACAGCTCGCGCTCTTGTGCCACAGGTGCCCCTTCAGGGTAGCCCTGGTCACCGCGACCGTGCGTGGTTTCTGTCGGTAGATCGTCAGGTTCGCCTGCGACCTCGCCTTCGCCCGGCTCCGCGAATGCCTGACCGAAGTCTCGTTCAGCGTCATCCTGCTCACCCGTTAACGGTTCACCCGCCTTGGCAGCTTCGTCGAATTCGTCGCCGCTAGCCTGTTCCTGATCCGCACTCTCTGCAGCTTCGGAATTCTCACCGGCTGCTTCATCCGTCGCTTCATCGGAGTCAGGGCCTGCGCCATCTGCGTCTTCACTGCCAGCGCTTGCACTGTCTGCCGGCGCCGGCGCGCCGTCACCCAGATCCAGCGCGGCATTGAGGCTTTCGATATCGCGGATTTCCGCCAGTGTCGGCAAGTCATCCAGGCTCTTCAGATTGAAGTAGTCGAGAAATTCGCGAGTTGTGGCATAGAGCGAGGGTTTGCCGGGTACATCCCGTTGGCCAACCACTTTGATCCAACCTCGTTCCGAAAGGCTCTTCACAATATGCGAGCTCACTGCGACACCGCGAATTTCCTCGATATCACCACGGGTTATCGGCTGGCGGTAAGCAATGATCGCCAGGGTCTCCAGGGTCGCGCGGGAATATTTCTGCGGCTTTTCCTCCCACAGCTTATTCACCCATGGGGCCAGGTCTTCTGGCACCTGAAAGCGCCAGCCGCTGGCGACCTGTTTCAATTCAAAACCGCGTTCGGCGCAGCTTTCTGCGATATCTTCCAGAGCCTGCTTGAGCTCGGCTTTCTCCGGGCGCTCGCCCTCGTCAATCAACGACAGAAGCTTGTCCTCCGACAGCGGTTGCGCCGCCGCCAGCAAGGCTCCTTCGACAATCCGGCGCAGTAGTTCCGGGGCGATACTCATCGTATTGGGTTCACTCACTCTTCACTGGACTCCGGTGCCGTACGCAGGGGTAGTCCGGTACTGATTTCCTGTTCGTCCTCCCGGCCCGCGGCAAACTCGCCACCGGAGGGAGACATCTCGCTTTCCTGCGCCAGTTCATCGCCATGGGTGACGCGCATTTCATTAGCCCCGGTCACCGCAGCCCCGGTCACCGCGTCTTCGGTGTCGCTAGTATCGTCGGTGTGGCGAAACGGCTCGACTTCACCACTTTCGCCTTCGCCCACCTCTTCAGGCGCCTCCGATACTTCGCCCCGGGCGCGCACGTGGATAGGCCCGAACGCGTCGTTCTGAACCAGCTCCAGAAGGGATTCTTTCACCAGTTCCATCACCGCCAGAAAAGTCACCACGACGCCAAGGCGCCCTTCCTCCGCCCGGAAAAGGCTTACAAAGGGCACGAACTGGCGGTGTTTGATCTTGTCGAGCACCTGGGTCATGCGCTCCCGGGTGGAGAGCTTTTCTTTTTCCACCTGGTGGCTTTCAAACATGTCCGCACGACGCAGCACATCCGCCAGGGCGACCAGCACTTCCTTCAGATCAACCTCGGGTTCAGGGCGGGTCAGCTTGCGATCCGGGCCGCTGGCACTAGCCTGGTGGATATCGCGGCCCACCCGGGGCAGCTCATCCATGTCCTCCGCAGCGGTTTTAAAGCGCTCGTATTCCTGCAGGCGACGAATCAGCGCCGCACGCGGATCTTCGCCCTCTTCTTCCTCGGCCTCAGGTGGTCGCGGCAGCAACATACGGGATTTGATTTCCGCCAGCATCGCCGCCATCACCAGGTACTCGGCCGCCAATTCAAAGCGCATGGAGGTCATCATCTCCACATAGGCCATGTACTGGCGAGTGATGTCCGCCACATTGATCTCGAGAATATCCAGATTCTGCCGGCGAATCAGATAAAGCAGTAGGTCGAGGGGGCCTTCGAAGGCCTCAAGAATCACCTCAAGTGCATCCGGGGGGATATACAGATCACTGGGAAGATCGGTGAATGCCTTGCCTTCGACCATGGCAAATGGCATTTCCCCCTGACGGGGACCTGCGGGCGCCGCCACCTGGCCTGCATCCGGCGTGCTGTCGCCGTGGCTGTCTGGCTCGCTTGCAACTTCTGCCGCCTCTTCGGACGCTTCGCCAGACTCGCTCGCAGGGGCGCGCATTTCCGTTGCAGGAAGCTCATCGACCACTGGCCCAGCCTGTGCCACGTCGGAACCGGCTGCCACGACTTCTTCTAATTCTTCACTGGACACACAATCACCGGACATCTGAGGAAATGGGCGACCCCGCGGGACACGCCAAACGCGCGATTATACATCAGCGTCAGCCGAGAATTTCATCAATTGCACCACATCCCTGACGCACCAGTACTGGCTCGTCGCCGGTGAGATCGACCACGGTTGTGGCCTCAAGGCCACAAAAACCACCATCGATCACCAGCTCCACCTGGTGCTCCAGGGTGTCACGGATATCGTATGGGTCCGTGAGCGGTTGCTCGTCGCCGGGCAGGATCAGACTGCAACTCATCAGGGGTTCACCGAGGGCACTGATAATACCCTGCACGATGGGGTTGTCCGGCACACGCAGACCGATGGTTTTGCGCTTGGCATGGGCGAGACGGCGCGGCACCTCGGAGGTCGCCGGCATGATAAATGTATAGGGGCCCGGGGTGTGGTTCTTGAGCAGGCGGAACATCTGATTGTCCACCTTGGCGTAACTGGCCAGCTCCGAGAGATCGCGGCACATCAGGGTAAAATTGTGGTTTTTATCCAACTGACGCAGGGCGCGAATACGCTCAACCGCCATTTTTTCGCCCAGCCGACAGCCGACCGCGTAGGCAGAATCAGTGGGAAATACGATGACACCGCCCGATGCGACGATATCGGTGGCCTGACTGATCAGACGCGCTTGCGGATTTTCCGGATGTATCTGGAAGAATTGCGCCACGGCTACCCCCTTGCTCAGAAAGCGCAGTTAGCACCTGCGCGAATACTCTTAATTGGCGCCAGTTTGCCACAAACACCTCTGACGAGCAGCCACCGGAAACAGGCTACGATTGCCAAAGAGCCCAGACCGGCTCCGCGCCCACCGGTAGGTGCACGCTGCCGAGAGCCCGCCAGGGCTGCTCCGGCTGGTGAAAGTCACTGCCAACGGAGGCCAGAAGATTCGGCCTGTGCAGGCCTGCCTGAACACCGGCATCCGCCATCAGTGCCTGAATTTCCCGGGTTTGGACCGGGTTTTGCTGCCCACATACCACTTCTGCCGCATCCCCGCCCGCCGACTGAAAGTCCTTCAACAGTGCCAGAAGGCGGGTACGGGTGAGACCGTACTTCAGGGGATGGGCCAGAACCGCCGCCCCCTTGGCTGCGTGAATGGCGGCGACCGTTTCCGCGAGCGCCGGCCAGGGCACTGAAACATCCCCGATTTTGCCCTGCCCCAAATACCGCTTGAAAGCTTTCGCCGTATCGCTCACATACCCCTGTGCCACCATCCAGCGCGCGAAATGCGGGCGGCCGATTTCATCCCCGCCAGAGAAACTCCTCGCGCCGTCGAACGCCCCCGTAAAGCCTCGCTTTTCCAGCCGTGCGGCGATTTCGCGGGCTCTCTGGCGCCGCAGCCGGGCACGCTCGGAAATGGCGTCGGTCAGCGCGTCGGACCCACGGTCAATATTGAGCCCAACCACGTGAATCACACGCCGTCCCCAGCGTGCGGTCAGCTCAATGCCGGGCATCAGGGTAACCCCTTGCTCCCTCGCCGTCGCCGCAGCTTCGTCAATCCCCGCTACAGTGTCGTGATCGGTAAGCGCCAATAGCGTCACACCAGCGGATTTCGCCCTCGACACCAGCGCCGCAGGGCTTAAAATACCGTCGGATGCAGTGCTGTGGCAGTGCAGATCAACCTGACCAGATAGTGTATCGCTGGTCACGGTAACGCGGGCAGTGTCCATATCACAGTCCATAACTCGTGCTAATTTGATTCGCATTGGGGCCAACCCGGGCGGCTCTCACACGGTACGCCGAACAAGTAAACCTGGCCAGCACACCCCGGTAGACGCCGAATGGAACCGTCTGCCACAGTAGCTGTCTCAGTAACTCGCAGGCTAAACCGCCCACGCAGCCGTTGCGATGGTGCGCGGCAGATGCCAGAAGCGCGGATCTGCCGTTTCAACCGATTCACCGGTTTCAGGGATAAGGCCCCGCACGGGGGAAAGTAACTTCGCCACTGACAGCTGTAGGGTCAGCCAGCGGGCATTATCACCGGAACAGAAGATGACTGATAGCAACCAGACGAATTCGGGGGCAGCGACGTCCAGCAGCGCCGCGGAAACCTCCACCGACAAGCCCCACAAGGAAAGCCTGCTGGGCAACCTTCTCCTCAACATTGTCATCCCAACTTTGATCCTGACCAAGTTGTCTGGCGACGAGTGGCTCGGTACCAAGTGGGCCATCGTTGTGGCGCTGGCATTTCCGCTCATATATGGCCTGCGCGATCTGCAACGCTCCGGCAAGGTCAATTTCTTTTCAGCGCTGGGTGTTGTCAGTATTCTGCTGACCGGCGGCATGAGCCTGCTGGAACTGGATGCAAAATACATCGCCATCAAGGAAGCTGCCATTCCCGGCCTCCTTGGCGTGCTCACGATCGCCAGCCTGTACACCCGCTGGCCGCTGGTGCGGACCCTGATTTACAACGACCGAATTCTCGACACTGGCAAAATTGCCAACCGTCTCGCAGCCAAAAACAATGAGAGCGCGTTTAATCGCACCCTGCAGCAGGCTTCCTGGATGATTGCCGGGTCATTCTTTTTATCTTCGACCCTGAACTACATTCTCGCCGAAGTGCTGTTGCAAAGCCCTCCCGGCACCGCAGCGTTCAATGAAGAACTGGGAAAAATGACTGCGCTCAGTTTCCCGGTGATTGCACTGCCTGCCACCATCATTCTGATGCTGGTGCTGGTGTTCCTGTTTCGCCGTATTGGCAAACTGACCGGGCTGACCCTTGAAGAAATCATGGTACAGCAGTAACTCCATGCGGGCTGCACCGTACCTTTACATCGCCGAAAACAGATCGCAGAAAACGATAACGAATCAGGAATCCGATACGCACCATGTGGTATGCCATCATCAGCCAGGACGTCGAAAACAGCCTGCCGCTGCGCAAGACTGCGCGCCCTGAGCACATTGCTCGCCTCACTAGCCTGAAAGACGAGGGGCGCCTGTTGATCGCCGGTCCACACCCGGCCATCGACAGTGAAGATCCCGGCGAAGCCGGTTTCACCGGCAGCCTGGTGGTTGCCGAATTCGCCTCACTTGCAGACGCGCAGAAGTGGGCGGACCAAGACCCCTATATGGCGGCGGGGGTTTACGCCTCGGTCACCGTCAAACCCTACAAGCTGGTGCTGCCCTGAGGCAGCCTGTAGCACGATAAAAATGAGACCCCCGACTCTCCAAGGCCGATTTTCCCAGACCATGAAGAAACTGATTTCCGCACTCACCGCCTCTCTGATTACCCTGGCCACCAGCCACAGCCAGGCAATCAGCTCCGATCGCTATATTACCGATGAACTGCACGTGCCTATGCGCTCCGGCCAGGGCAACGAATTCCGTATTCTGCATCGCGGCCTGCCCAGTGGCACCAAGTTGACACTTCTGCAAGACTCACCGGATACCGGCTGGGCGCAGGTACGTACGCCCGGGGGTGAGGAAGGCTGGGTACGCCGCCAATATCTAGAATCCGAACCTGTCGCCAAAATCAAACTGGCACAGGCAGAGCAGCGCCTGCAGCATATCGAAAGCATGCAGGGGGACCTTGGCGGAGAAGTACGACGCCTGGAAGAAGACAACACCAAACTCACCACCGCGTTAAAGATCGAGCGGGAGCGCGCCGAGGCCCTGGCGAAAGAACTGAAGGAACTGAAATCCCTGTCGGCGGATGCGGTCGCACTGAACCAGCGCCACCAGAAGCTGCTGAATCAGCACGAACTACTGAAGCAGAAGCAGTCCATGAGCCAGGCGGAAATTCAACGCCTGTCTTCCAGTGAGTCCCAGAAATGGTATATGTACGGCGCCGTGTCTGTACTCCTAGGCGCAATACTGGCCATGGTGGCACCGCACTTCAAACCGCGCAAACGCAATTCCGAATGGGCCAACTGACAGCGCCGAATTTTCCCTATACCCAGTGCTGCGGTTAGAATTCCAAGGCCCGGTCACCGACCGGGCCTTTTTTGTGTTCGACATTTGTATTCACTACCGGAAAAGAAGATGAAATACCTCTCCAGCTGTCGTGCCCCACTCAACACTCTGCTCGCCTTTGTCCTGTTGAGTCTTTCCAGCCTCACACTGGCGGTAACCAACAACCCCCGTGTCGAACTGGAAACGGATCTCGGCACCATTGAGCTGGTGCTGTACGCGGACAAAGCGCCAGCCACGGTGGAAAATTTCCTGAACTATGTAGACAGTGGTTTCTACAACGGCACAATTTTTCACCGGGTAATTCCAGGCTTTATGGCTCAGGGGGGCGGCTTCACCTTCGATTTTCAAGAGAAACCGACGAACGACCCGGTCAAAAATGAATCGGATAATGGCTTGTCGAATCAGCGCGGCACCATAGCCATGGCGCGCACCAATAACCCGGACAGCGCTACCTCGCAGTTTTTTATCAACCTCGTGGACAACAGCCGTCTTGATGGCAGTGCCGACAAGCCCGGCTACACCGTATTCGGCAAGGTACTGTTAGGTATGAGCGTGGTACAGCAGATCGCTGCTGAGCCCCGCGGCCAGCACAAGGCCTTCCGCGACGCACCAAACATGTCAGTGCGTATACTGAAAGCCAGACGTAAAGACTCGGACAGTACTCCGTCTTCCGCCTCCCCCAGCCCAGTGGAGAACAAATCCAGTGATTGATCTCAGTGTCAACCTGAACAAAATTGCCCTGATTCGCAATTCCCGCGAAGGCAACTTTCCGGATGTGGTCGCCCACGGGCGCACTTGCCTGGATGCCGGCGCCAACGGTATTACCGTGCACCCGCGCCCGGATCAGCGGCATATTCGCCCGGGAGATGTGCGCGACCTCGCGGCACTCTGCTCCGCGCGGGGCGTTGAATTCAATGTGGAGGGCAACCCCTTTGCCGGCGCCCTGGGAAGCTATCCCGGGCTGCTGCCGCTGGTCATGGAAACCCGGCCCCAGCAGTGCACCCTGGTGCCCGACAGCAACGACCAGCTGACCTCCGACCACGGCTTTGACCTGACGCGCGACGGCACACGTCTTGAACCAATTATCCAGCAGCTTAAAGACGCGGGAATTCGTGTCAGCCTGTTTATGGATCCAGTCAAGGCACAGATCAGCCTGGCGAAAGAAGTCGGGGCCGATCGTATCGAACTGTATACCGGCCCCTTTGCCGAAGCGGTGACCAACCAGAGTGCCGACGTCGATCGCATTTTTGCCGAACACTGGGCGGCTGCAGAACACGCCCTGCACCTGGGGCTCGGAGTCAATGCGGGCCACGACCTGAATCTCATCAACCTGCGCCGCTACCGCACACTGCCCGGCTTACAGGAAGTCTCCATCGGCCACGCGCTGACCGTAGATGCCATCAGTATGGGCCTGTCCAACGCGGTGGCCGCCTATGTTAGCTGCCTGGCAGGTGACTGATTGCGCACTCTGAACATCATTGGCGCTGGCAGACTGGGGCAGACCCTGGCCGCCCTGTGGCACCGGCGCGGTGTCTTCGCGATCGGTGGCATTCTCAATCGCCAGACCGCTAGCGCCACCCGAGCGCGGGCATTTATCGGCGCGGGCACGGTAATTGATACCTTACACGCAATGCCCCCCGCGGAGATCTGGCTACTGGCAGTGCCGGATGATCGAATCGAGGCAACAGCGACAGCACTCGCGCCGATTTTCCAAACACAGGCTGCACATCCATTGGTATTTCACTGCAGTGGTGCCCTGCCCGCCGCTGTGCTCACCCATTGCGGTGAGGCCAACCTGGCAAGCGCACACCCGGTACACAGTTTTGCCGACCCACGGCGCTCACTGACGGACCTGCCCGGTGCCACAGTCGCGCTGGAAGGCGCTCCGCAGGGCGTAAAGGTACTGGAAAGTGCGTTTCTCGCGCTGGATTGCCGCTGCATTCACCTCAGCCCCGAACAAAAAGTGCTGTACCACGCGGGCTCGGTGATGGCCTGTAACTACCTGACAGTGTTATTGGAGCAGAGCCTACAGCTGTTTGATGCAGCGGGTATTGATCGCGAGACCGCCATGCGATTACTGGAGCCGATTGTGCTGCAGACCGCGCGCAACAACTTCGCCCTCGGCCCGGAGCAGGCGCTCACGGGCCCACTGGTAAGGGGTGATCTCGCGACCGTCGCGCGACAGCTAAGCGCTCTACAGCATGCGAGCCCGGAAACAGAGCGACTCTATCGCACCTTAGGACTGGCAGCGTTACCGCTGGCGAAAAACACCGGCTTGAGCGAAGATGCGCTCCGCCAACTGCAAACCATTCTTGACGAACCGCTATCGTGACCGACTCCCCCGAATACCTGAAAAAACGCGCCTTCTTCGACAGCCTCCTCACGATCTACGGGCGCAAACCGGTACTGGAGGCGCTGGAAGACAATTCGCTGCCGGTGCACAAGCTGCATCTGGCAGACAGCAACCGCAAGGATCAGCTGATTACCCGCATCGAGCAGCTAGCGCAGGAGCGGGGAATCGCGGTCGCCCACTGGGACCGCAAAGGCCTGTCGCGCATCTCCAAGAATGCCCGCCAGGATCAGGGGGTGGCACTGGATCTGGCCTTGCCGAAATACGGCAGCGCGGAGACTTTTCTGCAGGAAAATGACGGCACACACTTTGAGCTGTTGGCGCTTGACGGCATCACCAACCCCCAGAATCTCGGCATGATTATCCGCTCGGCATGCGCGGGCGGCATCGATGGCATCCTGCTGCCAAAGAAGGGCTGCGCGCAAATCGACCCACTGGTAATCAAAGCCAGCGTCGGCACACTGTTCAGGACCCGAATTCTGCGCTGTGACCAGCTGGGAAGCACCCTGCAAAAATTCAGTGATCGGGGGGCGCGTGTTTGCGCACTCTCCTCCCACGCAGAAGATACACTGGGCACTCTGGACTCAACGGCGGCAACCATTTTTGTTCTGGGCAATGAAACCCACGGTGTGAGCCCTGCGGTCGCGAAATCCTGCACCCATCGTATTCGCATTCCCATGCAGAATGATGTTGAAAGCCTGAATGTAGCCATCACCGCGGCACTGATCAGTTTTCGACACCAGTTCTGATCCGCAGACGTTTCCCGCGCGATTTTTCTCACAGGACACTCCCTCGCCGGCCACAGACATCCGGGCGGACTCGCGCACCTGAAGTTCTGCGCAAGTCGTGGTTCATGATCAACACGTTAACTTTCCCGCCAATTATTGCCCTCCCCCTAGCACAGCACTGGCAAAGTCGCCGAGATCAACTAAAAGTAACGGGAAGAAGTAAAAGTGCCCAGAACAGCAACGAGCTTCTAATTTTTTTCTGACATGGAGTGCGTTCGATCTCAAGAGTTCTTAACGCGCGTACCATAAACCAACGCCTCTGACACCAGCGTAAAAAAACGATCTCTGCTAATGAAAATGCCAAGGAAGACTTCTATGCCTTTCAAATTCTTTACTCCCAAAACCTCCGCGGGGATCACGCTCGCCGCCGCACTGATTGCCAGCACACAGGTTGCCGCGCAGGAAACCAGCTATATCGACCTGATGGCGGTGGGTACCCGCGTAGATAAAGACCGCCACACCGAGCGCCAGGGCGCCGGTGCACGAGCCGCCTACGGCTGGCAGACCAGTGGCAACTGGTTCACCGAAGTGCAACTGTTTGGTGTGAAGTTGGATGAAGATGACAATCAGTTTCAACCTGAGCTCCAACCCACCGATAACCCCTACATTTTTACCGGTAACCTGACTCCGTCGGGGGATGTAGAGTTAGCGGGCCTGGGTATGGATGTGGTGTATCACTTCAACGGCCGCCAGGGGTATTCCCCCTTCCTGCTGGGCGGTGTCGGCGTATCTCACAACAACACCAAGTTCGACTATGGGATCCAGGAAACCAACGCCTTTTTCAACCTTGGTGCCGGTATTGTCAGCGGCCCGATCAGCGACAACGGCCTGAAGGTACGCGCGGAAGTACGCTACCTGCGCGACTTTTTCGCTGGTGATATGAACGATTACCAGTTCGGTATTGGCATTAGCATCCCACTGAACTGCCCGCCTCCACCCGCACCTACTGTGGCCTATGCGCCGCCTCCCAAAGAGGAACCCGTAGAGCAGATCAATCTGGATGACGATGGCGATGGCGTACTCAACCAGAACGACCGCTGCCCAAATACCCTGCCGGGTGCAGAGGTGGATGAGTTTGGTTGCGTGGTTGCGGATCAGACCATCACCCTGGAAAACATCCAGTTTGAATTTAACTCTGCCAAGCTGACCCCACGGGCGGAAACCGCGCTGGATATGGTGGTTCAGTCCCTGCGCAGCCAGCCGAACACCCTGGTGGAAGTTGCCGGACACACCGACAGCCAGGGCAACGATGGATATAACCTTCGCCTGTCCGGTCAACGTGCCGAATCGGTGCGTCGCTATCTGGTTTCCCGTGGGGTGAACACCTCGCGGATTACCGCCAAAGGCTACGGCGAGACCAAACCTGTCGCTTCCAATGCAACAGAAGCCGGGCGCGCGCAGAACCGCCGGGTGGAACTGAACTTCCGCTGATCTGACCAATTAGTTCAGAAACCCTCACTGCGGAACCTCCCCGGGGAGGGCACCCAGCTCCGTAGTACAAAAGCCGGCAAATTGCCGGCTTTTTTATTCACAATCCACAGAAACTGTGGATATGTCTGTGCGCAACATACGGGAAAACGCCGCCAGCCCGCATGACTCCGTTGTAACCACTTTGTGAAGAAAATTTAACCAAATTAAATTTTCATTACAAATCAGTCACTTACAAATGGTTTCAAATCAGACTTGACAAATTTCTGCTGTAACTAAACAACCTGATCCGTTCACCCTTCACTGTGGAAAGCTTTTTCGGGTAGCCCCAAAGAGCTATCGAATTTCAAGGTTTTTTTGCTACAGGAGGCGCCAGAGCGGTAACTGCCCGCGCAGCGGGCACAGATTGGCCAGCGGTCAGGCAACAGCACCAAGTGGTCACATATAATGTGTGAAATAGGCGCCGCAAAAGTGCTACCGGGCAAAGGCAGCCAGTGGATGGGTGGTGGTAATTGCCATTTGCACACGGGCTCCGGGCTCCGCCTGCACTTCGTGGCTGGTGCGCACCTTGAGTTGCACGCCGTCGGCGATCTGAACAGCAAACAGGCGCGAGCACCCCTCGTAACGGACCCAGTCCACTACCCCGTTGCCCATTTGTGAGGGAACCAGAGACAGATCATCCGGGCGCAACAACAAATCTACAGCACCACTGGCACCATGAATCGGAATGCCCGGTGCCGGTCCCAATGCAGTGGTTACCTGATGCCCGTCGAGCATTCCGGGGAGGAAACTGGCTTCACCGAGAAAGCGCGCCACAAACCGGCTCGCAGGCTCACCAAAACATTTTTCCGGGGTATCCAGCTGCTCCAGCTTGCCACCGTTCAATATCCCCACCCGATCGCCCACGGAAAGCGCTTCTTCCTGATCGTGGGTGACCCAGATAGCGGGGATACCAGCGGCTTTAAGCGCTTCGCGGATTTCCCAGCGAAGACTGTCTTTTAAAGCGGCATCCAGATTGGAAAGTGGCTCGTCCAATAGAATAAATGCGGGCTGATGTGCAATGGTCCGCGCCAGGGCAACACGCTGTTTTTGCCCCCCCGACAGGCTTGCCGGTTTGGCCTGACGGAAATTTTCCAGCCCCAGCAGCTTCAGCCAGTGATCTGCCAGCGCGGTATCTTTGAGGCGAAAGCAGACGTTCTCCTGAACAGTAAGATGCGGGAACAGGGCAAAGTCCTGAAACACCATCCCCACATTGCGTTTTTCCGGTGGCACAGGTTGCTTTGCGGTGGATCGCCAGCTCCCCAGAGTGATCTCACCTTCTGATACTGGTATCAGTCCGGCCAGCGCCTGCAGGATGGTGGTCTTACCGCATCCTGTGGGGCCCACCAGCATCAATACCTCATCCTTTCCCAGGGCGAGATTGAGGTCGTCCACCACGCGAGTGGAACCGTAATCGATAGACAGGTGGCTTACGTTCAGCATTACCGCGGTTACTTTCCTGAAACTTCAAGTTCGGCCCGGCGCTCCCCGGACAACATCAGAGCCAACCCAAATGCCGACATCAACACCAGCAACAGCCCGGGGATGGCCGCGCGGCCAAAATACCCTGCTTCGTATACCCGCCACAAGTAGGTCGCCAGCGTTTCAAACCCGGTGGGGCCCAGCATCAGCGTGGCGGGCAGCTCGCGCATGGCCTCGAGAAACACCAGCGCCGCACCAGCAATCATGCCGCGCAGGGTCAATGGCAGGGTAATTCGCTGGAACGCTTCCCGCGGGCTGGCCCCCAGTACCCGAGCGGCTTTCACCAGACTGGAATCCAAGCCTTCCGCAGTAGACCGCACGGAGCCCACCGCCAGAGGTAGAAAACGCAATACGTAACACAGCACCAGCAAGCCCAGTGTCTGATACAGGAATGGCAGCTTGAGACCAACGTAAACCAGCGCAGTCCCCATTACGATTCCCGGAACACCAAAGCCAAAGTAAGTCACGCGCTCCATAATACGTCCTGCACGACCGGCTATCGCCGCATGCGCCACTGGTATCGCCAACACCACCGCGCACAATGCCGCCAGAAAGGATGCATGGGCCGAGTTCCAGGCGTATCTGGGATCGAATCCAGCACTGCCCTCGCGCACCAGCCAGACTGCGAAAATCGCCAGCGGCAATACCACCGCCAGCAATATGACCGGCGACACCGTCAATCCGATAAGCAACCGCTGGGCAGGACTTGGCCATAGGGTCAAATGTCGCCCCGGCTTTTCCCGACTGCCGCGAACCCGAGATTCGAGAAAGAGTACTAGGCCGACAATAACCAGCAACTGCAGGGAAAGCATCGCCGCCTGGCTCAGGCCGAACGCGTTGTATTCAACAAAAATTACACGGGTAAATGTATCCAGGCGCATGATCGCCGGGGTGCCAAAATCTGAAAGTGTATACAAGGCTACAAGTAACCCGCCGGCAGCAATACCGGTGGCAACCCGAGGCAGCACCACTTTCCAGAGGCTCATTCCCAGTGACATTCCAAGCGTGCGCGCCGCGTTTACCAGACTCGCATCCAGACTCAACAGCGAAGCCCGGGTGGTCAGCATGACAAACGGATAGGAATATAGAATCATCACCAATGACGCGCCGAGCAAGCCATCCATTGCAGGCAGCGGAATCCCCAGCAGATTATGAATTTCCCCACCCCGACCAAATGCCGCGTAAATGGTGAAGGCACCGATGTAGCTGGGAATTGCCAGCGGTGCCGCAAGAATCACCAGCCACAGTCGGCGCCAGGGAAACTGCACGTAGGCCGTCGCCAATGCCAGTGGTACGCCGATCAGCACGGAGCCCAGTACCGTAAACGCCATCAGTAACAGCGTATTGGAGAGCACGCGCAGGTTGTGAGCATCGAACAGCGCCGCCTCATCCGCGGCCAGGTCAATCAATACCCCAATAGGCAGAATGGCCAGTAGCGCAATCAGCGCCGCCAGTGGGTAGGAGCTGGGCCAGCGGGTCATAACACCCCGACACGGCGCATCAGATTGAGAGTGGGACGCAAGTCCGCCAGCTGGGTGAGATCAATCTTGGGAGGTGAAATGGTATTGAGTGGCGGCAGGCCTTGTGGCGGCTGCACACTGTTCACCAGGGGAATTTCATAGGCTTCGCTGGCCAGATAAGACTGCACTTCACGGGTCAGCAGGTAGCGAATGAAATTGATTGGCAGGTCGCCCTCGCTCAGTGCCAGTATTCCCGACGCATTGACCAGGCAGCCCGCGTCGTTCTTGGTGAATGCCAGATCCACGTTCGCATCTGGCTTACCGTTTTTCAGACGTAAGGTGTAGTAGTGATTGGCAAAGCCAAGATCCACTTCACCGCGCTCCACTCCCATAACGACGCCGAGTTCACCGGCGTAGCTTTTTGCCCGCTTGCTCACGCCCTTCAGCCAGTCAGTAGTAGCCTGCTCCCCTTCCAGCAGGCGCATCGCGGTCACAAAAGACTGGAAGGAAGCGTAGGCCGGCGCCCAGCCGATACTCAGATCACTGTCTGCCAGCGCCATAACGCTGTCGGGGATACGGTCGGGAGTCACCCGCTCCGTGTTGTACGGCAGTGTACGAATTCGGCCGGTAACCGGCGCCCACTGAGGATACTGGAAGCCGGGTTTCAACTGCGCAGTCACATCCGCAGGAAGTGGTCGCGCCAAGCCCGCATCCGCAACTAGGCCGATAGCACCGGAATCCACCGCCCAGAAAACATCGGCGCGACGTACTCCGGCCTTGGATTCAGCAACGATGGTATTGGCGAGCGCCGCAGTCACCCCACGGCGGATTTGCAGATTAAACCCTGGGTTTCGCTTGCGGATTGCCTCGAGAACATTCTCGTACAGTCCCCCTTCTCCGCGCCCCAGATAGAGAGTGAGGTCACCCTTCAACGGCGGAAGCTGATCCACAGATTGCGCCACGCTGTTTGACTCTGCCGCCAATGCGGAAACCGGCAGACACCCCATGGCGCCAGCCACGGCAAAACTATTTAAACAGGCACTACGTAAAAAAGCTCTGCGCTGCACGGATGGTCCTTATTCGAATCTCTCGGAGGCTTGGGCCGAAAGCCGCGCGGCGGCTTTCATCTTCAGGGCCCTTGGGTAAATGAATGCGCGCGCGTTAAAAAACGTCCTTGCGCTTTTTCTCGGCCGCCACCAGTAGCTCTTTGGCGCGGTTGATTTTTGCTTGCATGGATTCCACCACCTTACGCACGTCATCTACGCTGGTTTTTCCATTGAGCGCCTGTGGCAGGGTCACATTGAAATCTTTCTCGAGGTCTTCCACCAAAGCAGCGTCCTGCTCAATCAGCGCACCTTCCACACCCTCAAAACGATGCAGGTAGGTATCGTGGACAATTGTGGTTGCTGCTTCCGGTAGCTTTTCCGCGTATTTGGCGACGACCCGGTCCAGACGATGATTGATGTCATCCAGGGTCTCCGGCATGGTGGTGGGCTCGGATTCGGTTGTCTGAACCTTTGCCAGTAACCCTTTCTCCTGATATTGAGAGGCGAGCTTCACCGCACCCAGGGCCTGCCAGAAGGCTGCGTTCAGTTTATCCTGCTCGGCGCGCACTTCCGCCGCCGGCTTGCCGGCTTCAATGGCCTGCTTGATGCCGTAAATGCCCTGCCAGATGTTCGCGTAAACAGGGACGTAATTGGTTTCGATAGCGGAGTGGAAATCCACTTCTTCCCAGAAATCGATCAATTGCTGAGTCTCTACGGCCGCCTTACCCTTGGCCTCATAGGTATCGACCACACCGTCGTATTTGCCAACCAGCCAGCTCACTTCTTCCGAGTACTGCCCCAGATGGCCTTTCAGATCATTTACGTGGTCGCCGATTTCGCCATTGGCGGAAACCTGGGCCGTGGTCAACAACGCGGTAAGGCCGACTGCCAGCCCCAGGCCGCGATGCTTACGGAGAAAGGAATTAGCTTGCATGGTTCTATACTCTCTTTGCGTTAACTTCGCAAATGATACTCATTATCAAAAATGGAATAAAGCGTGTCCTGTGATAACAGGAAATGCGGAAAGTTCCCTTCTTCTACTGCGGTGCGCTCCCGGAAAGCCACTCGGATGATGGCGAATCACGCTAAATATCGCGACGGGATACTATCAGCACGGCTCTGTTTTTTCACCTGTCTCACCCTGCTATCCTCTCCTCCCGACGGAGGGCACCGCCTTTCATTCACGGCAATACCGAGAGTGAATAGCCAAGAGCTGGTATAGTTCTTAACCACAACACCCTTTTTCTCAGCCCTCCCCAAATTCACACGAGCACGCACTTGACCACCAAGACCAAATCGACAATGAAGCACGTTATTGCCGGTCTACAGGTGAATCTGGCTCGACTGCGCCCACGCCACGTCCCCATCGCTTTCAAATTGGCGTTGGCCATGACCCTGTTGCTGGTTCTGGGCATGACCACCCTCGGCCTGTTGATCAGTGACAAGCAAAATCACCTTATCCGCACCCAGCTCCACGATTTTGGCAGCGCCATGGCACTCCAGCTGGCAAGCCAGGCCAGCGAACCCATTCTTTCCGAGAACAGTCTGAGCCTGAGCCTACTGACGGCCAATCTGGGGCAGGAGGCGAAAGTGCTCGGCGCGGGAATCTATGCGCACAGCGGAGCGCTGCTGTCGGCATCCGGTATACAGCCTACCCTGCCAACCTCTACGCTGGCTTCCACCGAAGCAAGTGCACACCCCTGGTTTCACCAGGAAGCAGAAGCCGCTTCGGAGCGTGTGATCTCCTTTGTGGCGCCCGCTATGTACCAGGGCGTCCGCGTAGGCTCAGTGGTGGTGACGCTATCCGCGTCACTGATGGATCGCGCCGCCAGTGAGGCCCGCACTGCGGTCATCTACGCAACTCTTGCCATGATCCTTTTGGCCTCCCTGCTAGCCTACTGGCTGAGCCGCCGTTTATCGCTCCCGATTCATCACCTGATGGAGGCGACCGAGGCTATCGGCCGCGGCGACCTGGCCACGCGAATCGATGCGCAACGCAACGACGAAATCGGCTACCTGTTTGAAGGCTTTAACAATATGGCCGCCGGGCTGTTGAAAAAATCCCAGGTTGAGCAGGTGTTTTCCCGCTACGTCTCAAAAAGTGTTGCGGACAAGGTGCTCGCCAACCTGGATGAGGTGCGTCTGGTGGATCGGCCGATCGAGGCGACTGTGCTGTTTGCTGACATCACAGGCTTTACCGCCATGTCGGAAAAACTGGAACCCTGCCAGGTGTCCGAGCTGTTGAATGAGTACTTCTCATACATCTCTCGCGCCTGCGCACTCTATGGCGGCGTTGTCGACAAGTTTATTGGCGACTGTGCAATGCTGGTGTTCGGGGTGCTGGAAGATGATACCGACCACGCATTCAACGCGGTCAGTTGCGGCGTTCTGATTCAGCAGTTGGCGGCCAGACTGAACGAACAACGGCGCGCCGACGGACGTCCGGAAGTCCACTTCCGCATCGGCATTAACTGCGGTGCCATGCTGGCGGGAAACCTAGGCTCGGACGAGCGTATGGAATACACCGTGGTCGGCGACGCCGTAAACCTTGCTTCTCGTCTCTGCTGCGAGGCGGCTCCGAACCAGATCATAATCCGGGAGCAGCTATTCAGTATGCTGCAGCCGCGCATTGTCGCTCAAATGGAGCAGACCCTGTCGATACGCGGTAAATCGGTACCCGTGCAGGTCTATTCCGTGCGGGATATCCGCACGGATGCCCGTTTGACCCTGGAGGCCAACCTGAACCAGCTCCTGCAGAATGACATTCAGTCACCAGACCGAAGAGCGGTTGATCATGCCTGACCACAGGTGTACAAGCGCGTGGTATCTGACTGGTTTTTTACTGCTGTCGCTATTTCCCGGCTGCAGCCTGGTCCCCACGACGCCAGAAACACTACCGGGCTACTCGCGGGAGGCACTGGCTCAGGTTCGTCAGCAATCCGCGGATCTGAAACAGCTCCAGCAATACCCACAACCCTCTCCCACGCAACAGCAGCAGATCGCCCGGCTGGAGAAAGAGCTGCAACAGTTTGAGCGCGATGTGATCCGCGCAGCGGGCGCACTCCAAGTGCAAAATGACTGGCACGGTGCCATGCAATTACTCAAAGGCGCCGCCCGCCTGCGGCCCCACAGCCAATCACTCAGTAGCGCTCAACAACAACTGCGGGAACGCCGTCAACTCCATGAGGAGCGTGTGCGCATGGAAATGGCGATCCACCAGGGTGAACAACTGCTAAAAGATGCCCAAGCCTATCAGCGCCTGCAACAATTGCAGGGGCCCGGTGTGCTGAACTGGCTGGAACTAAAGAACTTTGATCGTAAACGCAATGCATCCGCACAATCACTGCTGGAATTCTCCCAGCGGGCTCTAGAGCGAGAGGAGAAAACCGACGACCAATTAGTACAGCGCGCGTTGAAAGTCGCCAGAGGGCTCTATGGCGAAGAGCTTCTGCTGCCGCAAAATGAACACCTTCGGAATGAGATTGAGCAAGAACTGGCTGCGGTAAACAACCGGCTCCGTCCACCACAACCGCGGCGCACACCACAGCCCCGTAAAAAAATTGAACGGCTGCCCATCGCAGAGCTTCAGCAGGCGTTAGCCAGCGGCGACCTGGTCAGCGCTCAGCAACATATAGACCGACTTCAACAAAAAGCGCCGCAACACCCTCAACTGACTCCATTAAAGTCGCAGTTCAACATGCAGTTGAACGCACGGGTAGACACTGCCCTCAAAACCGGCAATGACCTCTACAGCCAGGGACACATTGAAGAGGCGCTGACAGTATGGCGTGAAGCGGAAGCCATCGCCCCGGAAAATGTCGAGCTTCGAGCCAACATAGCCCGGGCTCAGAAATTGCTGGAAAACCTCAGAGCACTATCGGCCCCCTTCGGGAAAAAACACTAAGTGCTGCGCTTCCCCCACTGTCATAAAATTACCGGTGCCCAGGGTGAAGCACGCCATGTTCGGCAAGATTGCAATACTGCCCTTTAAAATACAGCAGTGGCTGGTCTACGGTACCCCCTTGCTGTGCCAACGCTTTTACCTCTCCAATGACGATCAGGTGGTCACCGGCAGTGTGCTCGGCGTGTATTTCGCAATCCAGCCAGTGCAGACTACCCGTAATAATCGGGTTGCCGAGCGGTGACTCTTTCCGGTCGACGCCACGCCATTTGTCCGCGCCCCGCCGCGCAAACTGATTGGAAATTTCTACCTGAGCGCCAGACAGAATATTGACCGCGAATCGGCCGGCGCGACGTATTTTGGGATAACTACAAGAGCTCGACATCACACTGAACGAAACCAGGGGCGGGGCCATCGATACGCTATAAAACGACTGACAGGTAAAGCCTACCGGGTCGTTGTCCAGTTGCGATGTAATGACGGTAATACCGGAGGCATAGTGCCCCAGCGCCTGGCGAAAGTGCAGTGGCTCTATTGCCGCATTGTGAATTGACATGATTGGTTCCGAACTAGCTGGCCGAAAGCTCTGTGCGAATAATCTCGGCACCGGCATTCAGTGCTTGCAATTTACCCCTGGCCACCTCGCGGGATAGCGGCGCCATACCGCAGTTAGTGCAAGGGTAAAGCTTGTCGGCACCCACAAATTGCAGCGCTTTGCGCAGGGTTGTGGCAACCTCTTCCGGTGACTCGATACTATCCGTCGCCACGTCAATGGCTCCTACCATCACTTTCTTTCCTCGAATCAGTTCCAGCAGATCCATTGGAACCCGGGAGTTATGGCACTCCAGAGAAATGATATCGATACTCGACTGCTGCAGCCTGGGGAAAACCTCCTCGTACTGCCGCCACTCGGAACCCAGCGTTTTCTTCCAATCCGTATTGGCCTTGATACCATAGCCATAACAAATATGAACCGCTGTTTCACAGCGTAGACCTTCGACAGCTCTTTCCAGCGCCGCCACCCCCCAGTCATTTACCTCGTCAAAAAAAACATTGAAGGCGGGCTCATCGAACTGAATGATATCGACACCCGCCGCCTCGAGCTCCCGAGCCTCCTGATTAAGTATCCGGGCAAATTCCCAGGCCAGTTTTTCGCGACTCTTATAGTGACCGTCATATAGTGTGTCAATCATCGTCATGGGACCCGGCAGGGCCCATTTGATCAGCTTGCTGGTTTTCCGTCGCAAAAATCTGGCGTCCTCGACAAAAACCGATTTTGGTCGGGACACGGCTCCCACAACCGTCGGTACACTGGCATCATATCGATCACGAATTCGCACAGTCTCACGCTTATCAAAATCAACACCGCTGAGATGTTCAATAAACGTGGTTACAAAATGTTGCCGGGTCTGCTCACCGTCACTGACAATATCAATACCTGCCTGTTGCTGTTCCTGCAGCGCGAGGCTCAGTGCATCCCGCTTGCCCTCCGTTAATTGAGCAGCCTCCAGCTTCCAGGGAGACCAGAGTTTTTCCGGTTCGGCCAGCCATGACGGTTTGGGCAGACTGCCCGCGGTAGAGGTCGGCAATAATTTTTGCATAGTAAAAATCTTATTTTCCGGGTAATCAAACAGCGCAATTGGCTGCCCACTGATCGAGGATACGTTTATACGGCTTTATGAACCGCTCTTCGGTGAACTTCCCCTGCTTTAACGCCAACTGTTTACGCTCTTCCCGGTCGTACTGAACCTGGGTCAAAGAATAATCGGCATGCTTCAAGCTGGGCCGAAAGATTTTCCCTGCGGCTGAATTCGCGTTATATATTTCGGGCCGGTAGATTTTCTGAAAAGTTTCCATGGTGCTGATAGTGCTCACAAGCTCAAGATTTGAATAATTTTCCAGCAAATCACCAGCGAAATAAAACGCCAGGGGAGCAACACTACCCGGAGGCATAAAATAACGAACCCGCAATCCCATCTTTGCGAAGTATTCATCCGTTAATGAATACTCATCGTTCCTGTACTCAAAACCCAGCACCGGGTGCTGATTTTCTGTGCGGTAGTATGTCTTGCTGCTTGACACGCTCAGACAGATTACCGGTGGCTTTTTAAAACTTTCTTTATACGCATTGGATCCCAAGAAAGACTTGAATATTTTTCCGTGAAGATCACCATAGTTTTCCGGCAGGCTGAATTCCTGTTTCCCCTTATTGTGCTCCGACAGCAATACGCTGAAATCATAGTCCCGCACGTAAGACGAGAAATTGTTGCCCACGATACCTTCAATACGCCTGCCGGCTTTGCGATCGACAATATTCGTTTTCAGAATTTCTATCGTCGGAAAAGTCTCTCCATTACCTTCGACATCGATGTCCACAGAAATGATTTCCAGTGCCACGGAATAGCGATCCCCATTGGGATTATCCCAGTGCGCAAGTGCATTGAAGCGGTTGTCAATCATTCGCAAAGTATTGCGCAGATTCTCCTGCCGACGCTCCCCTCGGGCCAGATTGGCGAAGTTGGTTGTAATTCGTGAGCTGTCCGATGGACGATAGTGTTCATCGAAAGCAATACGCTTGATGGCGAATGTAAGCTCTTTACTCATAGCGGTCCGTATCCTGAGTCCACAATTAAGCCTGAATCAGACTCCCGTACTTCAGTATCTCACCCTGCACGGGAAGCCCTCTGGCATCCGGTTTTCCGGCCTGCCGTCAGTCGATGTGCGCATTCTATGCTGAGCCGATCTTGAATAAAATTGAAATAAAATCACAATAACTTTAGAAAATCTCACCATTCGAATAGCCTTGGACGGGCAGATGTGGGGGCAATATCGGGTTTACAGATTGCCAATGGAGCGGGTTTAACACCGGGAAGCGGAATAGCGGTAGAGATCCCCTCCATCCGCGGCCAGGAGGCAGAGCCAGGGGGCCAGGGGTTGTAGAGAATCAATCTCTAGGATATGGTTGTTACTAGCAACATAGGCAATGACATTCAGATGGAATCCAAGCTCAAGCGTGCAGAAGCCCTTTACGAAGCGGTCAACCAGCTGATCCGTGTGCATCAATTCCGTGATCGCGAAAGTATTTGCTGCCACAACGTGTCAGTCGCTCAATGCTATGCACTCGAAACCCTGGTAAAGCTTGGCCCCTTGAGACTGAAAGGCTTAGCGGACGAGATGTGTCTCGATAAAAGCACTACAAGCCGTGTAGTTGACGCCCTGCTTCGTAAAGGCTATGTGCTCAAGACCCCGGATCCGATGGACCAGCGTGCGGTTCAGCTGTCGCTGACTCCCGACGGCCGCGAGCTCTATCAAACCATACGCAAAAGTCTGATCGCAGAAGAGGCATTGATGATCACGGATATGCCTCCAGAAGCAGTCGATGCCGCGCTTGAGCTGTTGGAAAAACTTACCGTAGCGGCACGGGCTCGTCTCGGCACCTAAGCCTTTTTTTAACCACATTGTTGTTACTACCAACCTTTACTGGAGATATATGCATGACATCTAACGCAAAAGACTTACCGGTTGCAGTCATTGGTGCGGGCCCTATTGGTTTGAGTGCTGCAGCGAACCTGATTGATGTCGGTCTCACCCCCATTATTTTTGAGTCAGGCAATCGCGCTGGCGCAAACCTAGCGAACTGGGGCCATGTGCGTATGTTTTCACCCTGGTCATACAATATGGACCCTGTTGCAATGTCTCTTCTTGAGAATACGGACTGGGCCGCGCCAGCCCCGACAGAGTTTCCCACCGGACGACAGCTACTGGAGCGCTACGTACTTCCTCTAGCGTCCCATGAAGCGATTGCTCCCCACCTGCATTTGAATACCCGCGTTGAAGCTGTAAGCCGTCAATATCACGATATTCTCCGAAATGCAGAACGGCCTCTCGCGCCCTTCGTAATACGCACCTCCAACACCGAAGGCGAACGCGACATTATTGTTCAGGCAGTAATCGACGCGTCCGGTACGTATCAGACCCCCAACTGGCTTGGTGCTCATGGTATTCCAGCAATTGGAGAGCTTGCGGCTTCCCAACAGATTACCTATGGAGTACCTGATATTTTGGGCGCCGCCAGTGAACGGTTCGCAGGCAGATCCGTACTTGTGGTCGGCGGCGGCCATTCGGCATTCAACGCCCTACAGGACTTAGTCAAACTTTCAGATCAATCTGAGGGCATGCGAATCCTGTGGGGAGTACGTGGCTCTTCAGTAACAAATATCGTACGCTCACCTGAAAATGACGAGCTGCAAGAGCGTCGGCGACTGGAAATCTACATTCAAAAGTTACTTACCGAGGGAAGAATCGAGGTATTTACCGATCTAGCAATCGAAAATATTAGAACTGAAAACGGCAAATTATTCGTACAAAGCCGTTCTGGGCAACTGCCGCCGGTGGATCAGCTCATTGCCGCAACCGGGTTTAGGCCGGATCTTGCTCTATTGTCTGAGTTGCGCACCTCGCTTGACCCGGCCACAGAAAGCCCGGCGGACCTGGGCCCGCTTATTGACCCAAACTTACATACGTGTGGTTCGGTCCCGGAACATGGCTCTGCTGAGCTTTCACACCCTGAGTCCGGTCTTTATATTGTGGGAATCAAAAGCTACGGGCGCGCACCAACGTTTCTACTGAAAACTGGCTACAGGCAAGTGAAGTCAGTAACAACCGCCCTGGCGAATCCAAAAGACAATCACCTCCCTGCTGCCAAACGCACCACTCCTTGTGATGCCTTGGCGGTTAACGGAGCTTGCTCACAATAAGAACCCAGCCCTCTGCTTGAAGTTGTACCGTGGCCCACAATTTCAACCAGAGGACACCCTATCTGTCACTTTAAATATGGTGAGGTGCAGTGCCAAACTTGATTCAGCGTTTCCCGCTATTCCTTATTGTGTTCGCCCAACTATGTGGCACCTCACTTTGGTTCTCCGTAAATGGCGCGGGCCTGGCCCTGATTCACGATATAGGATTAACCGAAGCTGATCTTGGGTGGCTGACCCTGGCTGTGCAGGCCGGTTTTATTACCGGCACGCTCGCAATTGCCACTACCGGCCTAGCAGATCGATTGCCTGCCAGCCGCATATTCGCGATTTCGTGTCTGGCAGGTGCCCTGGCGAATGCCGGCTTTGCGCTGGTGGCGGCTTATCAGCCATTTGATCTGCTCCTCCGGTTTCTCACAGGTCTAAGCCTGGCGGGGATCTACCCCCTGGGTATGAAGTTGGTGATCAGCTGGACGCCTAAATATGTGGGGGCCGCGATGGCCTGGCTCGTTGGAATGCTAACGTTAGGCACTGCCCTGCCCCATTTACTGCGCGGCGCGACATTGGGACTCCCCTGGGAATGGACACTTCTGGGTGCTTCCGGATTAGCATTACTTGGCGGAGCGGCTATTTTCGCTCTGGGTGATGGTCCGCACTTACCGCCATCGAGTGGCAAAGCACAGCTGCGAGAAGGGTTTGCCGCTTTCCGGGAAAGGCGTTTCCGCGCCGTTGCCATTGGCTACTTTGGGCACAGCTGGGAGCTTTATGCGTTCTGGACACTTGTCCCATTTTTGGTGACACGCGAGATGCTCCGTCTCAACGCGCCGGATTCCTCAATTCCGTTATTGTCATTCGCCATCATCGCAATTGGGCTGCTGGGCTGTGTGGGCGGCGGGGTACTGAGCCGACACGTAGGAAGCCTGCCAGTGGCGCGCCTGGCCCTGGCGTCCTCCGGGCTAGTCTGTATGGCGTATCCATTGCTTGCGTTTTTGCCACCCATAACGGTCCTCGTTTTACTCGCCATCTGGGGGCTCACTGCAATTGCGGATTCTCCTCAGCTGTCGGCTCTGGCCGCGGAAACAGCTCCGAGAGAGCGAATCGGTTCAACCCTGGCCATGTTAAATACCGTGGGCTTTGCTTTGACTATCCCGTCCATTGCAGTAACTACAGCACTGTGGCAATGGCAAGGGGTTTGGGTAACCTGGTGGTTACTTCCGGGGCCAGTGTTCGGGCTCTGGGCAATGCGCAGGCTGGGTCGACAAAAACCCGGCATAGATGTCTGCGGCACCTCCTTTCATCTGCCTCCGGAGAGGTAAATCACCAAGCTTTACCCTGCCAATCACTGCTGGAAACCACGCGCTTTAAACACAAAAAAGCCCATGAAAACATGGGCTTTTTTGTCATTTCTTGCTGGTTAGGAACAGCAGCTACCAAATGAGTACTTATTCCCACTCAATCGTAGCCGGTGGCTTACTGGAGACGTCGTAAGCCACCCGCGAAATGTGCTCGATCTCATTGATGATGCGGTTGGAAACCTTCTCAATCAATTCGTAGGGGAGATGTGCCCAGCGCGCGGTCATAAAGTCCACAGTTTCCACGGCACGCAGCGCCACTACGTACTCGTAGCGACGGCCGTCGCCGACAACACCCACGGATTTCACCGGCAGGAACACCACGAACGCCTGACTGGTCTTGTGGTACCAGTCCGCGTTGTGCAGCTCTTCGATAAAGATGGCATCTGCTTCGCGCAGGATATCCGCGTACTCTTTTTTCACTTCGCCGAGGATACGCACGCCCAGCCCCGGGCCCGGGAAGGGGTGACGGTAAACCATGTCATAAGGCAGCCCCAGCTCGAGGCCGATCTTGCGCACTTCGTCCTTGAACAGTTCGCGCAACGGTTCCACCAGTTCAAACGCCATATCCTCCGGCAGCCCGCCCACATTGTGGTGGGACTTGATCACGTGGGCCTTGCCGGTTTTTGCCGCAGCGGACTCGATCACGTCCGGATAGATAGTGCCCTGGGCCAGGAACTTCACATCCTTCAGTTTGGTCGCTTCCTGGTCGAAGATCTCGATAAAGGTATTACCGATAATCTTGCGCTTGGCTTCCGGCTCATCCACCCCAGCGAGACGGGACAGGAACTCCTCCTCTGCGTCAGCGCGGATCACCCGTACACCCATATTGTCGGCAAACATCTGCATGACCTGATCGCCTTCGTTCTTGCGCAACAGGCCGTTGTCAACGAACACACAGGTCAGCTGATCACCGATGGCCTTGTGCAACAGCGCGGCTACCACGGAACTGTCGACACCACCGGACAGGCCCAACAGGACTTTCTGATCCCCCACCTGTGCACGCACCTTGGCAATGGAATCTTCGATAATATTTTCCGGTGTCCACAACTTCTCACAGCCACACAGCTGAATGACAAAATGTTCGTAGATACGAGTGCCCTGCAGGGTATGGGTCACTTCCGGGTGGAACTGTACACCGAAGAAATTCTTTTCCGCGTTGTACATACCGGCAATCGGGCAGGACGGGGTGGAAGCCATCAACTCGAAGCCTTCTGGCATTTTCACCACTTTGTCACCGTGGCTCATCCACACGTCCAGCAGTGCATTGCCGGCGTCATCCAGGTGATCCTTGATGTCGTGCAGCAGTGCGGATTCACCTTCCACTTTCACCTGCGCGTAGCCAAATTCACGCACGTTACTGCCCTCTACAGCGCCGCCCAGCTGGTGTGCCATGGTCTGCATGCCGTAACAGATACCCAGTACCGGCACGCCCAGATCAAACACCGCCTGCGGCGCGCGCGGGGAGCCGGCTTCCGGTACAGATTCCGGGCCACCGGCGAGAATAATACCTTGGGGGTTGTACTCGCGGATCTCTTCGTCGCTCATGTCGAACGCACGGATTTCGGAGAATACACCCAGCTCACGCACGCGACGGGCAATCAGCTGGGTGTACTGGGAGCCGAAGTCGAGGATCAGGATTCGGCTGGAATGAATGTCTTGGCTCATGGCTTACTCGTAGGGGTTAATAAACGGCAAACGGACCCTGAGAGGTCCGTTTGCGGTTCACTTTAATAGTGCACTTCTATTTTTCGGAAAACATTCTGCGCGGCTTTGATTCGCGAATGGAACGTTACGCAAATGAAAATTAACGACCACCCACCGGGTAGTTCGGCGCTTCCTTGGTGATCTGCACGTCGTGAACGTGAGACTCGCCCATGCCAGCGGCGGTAACACGCACAAACTGAGGCTTGGTACGCATGGTTTCCATGTCGACGCTGCCGGTATAGCCCATGGCTGAACGCAGGCCACCCATCATCTGGTGAACAATGGCTGAGATCGGGCCTTTGTACGGCACGCGACCCTCGATACCTTCCGGCACCAGTTTCTCGGCGCCCTTACTGGCGTCCTGGAAGTAACGGTCGGAGGAGCCCTGGGTACGGGACATGGCGCCCAGAGAACCCATGCCACGATAGGACTTGTAGGTTCGGCCCTGATACAGCTCGACTTCGCCGGGGGCTTCTTCGGTGCCCGCCAGCATGGAGCCCATCATTACCGAGTAGGCACCCGCAACGATGGCTTTGGAAATATCACCGGAGAAGCGAATACCGCCATCGGCAATCAGCGGCACACCGGTACCTTCCAGCGCCTTGGCCACTTCCGCGATCGCGGAAATCTGCGGTACACCGATACCGGTCACGATACGGGTAGTACAGATAGAGCCGGGACCGATACCGACTTTTACTGCGTCAGCACCCGCTTCCATCAGCGCGGTGGCCGCCTCACCAGTGGCAATGTTGCCTCCGATCACGTCGACCTGCGGGTGCATTTCCTTGATTCGGCGCACTCGCTCGATCACATTCTTGCTATGACCGTGAGCAGTATCCACTACCAGCACGTCGACGCCGGCCTCAACCAGCGCGGCAACGCGGTCGTCGGTGTCCGGACTAGTACCGACGGAAGCACCGACACGCAGTCGGCCATCGGCGTCCTTACAGGAGTTGGGGTACTGCTCTGCCTTGTTGTAATCCTTGACGGTAATCAGGCCGCGCAGCTCGAACTTGTCATTGACGACAAGCACTTTCTCGATACGGTGCTTGTGCAGCAACTCACGCACTTCCTGGGGGGAGGCGCCTTCGTCACAGGTTACCAGACGCTCTTTCGGCGTCATGATCTTGGCAACAGGAATATCCAGGTTGGTCTGGAAACGCACGTCACGGCTGGTAACGATGCCGACCAGGTCACCCTTCTCCATCACCGGTACACCGGAAATGTTGTGGTGGCCCGTGAGCGCGATCAGCTCGCGTACGGTAGCGTCCGATTCGATGGTAATCGGGTCTTTTACAACACCCGCTTCGAATTTCTTGACCGCGCGTACCGCAAGAGCCTGCTCTTCAATAGACATGCTCTTGTGGATGATGCCGATACCGCCTTCCTGAGCCAGGGCAATGGCCAGGCGCGATTCGGTCACGGTATCCATTGCGGCGGACACCAGCGGAATATTCAGGGTGATATTGCGAGACAGTTTTGTCTTCAGGGAAACGTCTTTGGCCGTGACCTCGGAATAACCGGGCACAAGGAGGACGTCGTCAAAAGTGAGGGCTTCGCGTGCAATACGCAGAGATTCAGACATGGACACTCAAACCTCTAGGGAGCGGGATTGGGTATCGGCGCGATTATAGCCGCAACCCGCCCCGAAACAAAAGCCTATTTCTACAGGAATGGCAAAACTCTTTACGTGAACCCTCATCCTTGCAATATTGCCCGCCCAAGCCAGCCCAGTTGAGACGTAAATGCTAAATACTCCCCCCGGCACACCCAATCCACTCCCCACCGACGGCCGTCCGGTCATGACCGTCAGCGAACTGAATCGGGAAGTGAAACAGCTGTTAGAGGGAAATGTGCCGCTGTTATGGGTCGGAGGCGAGATTTCCAACTTTGCCGCCCCCAGCTCCGGACACTGGTACTTCACCCTCAAAGACGCCCGCGCCCAGGTGCGCTGTGCCATGTTCCGTGGGCGCAACCGCAGCGTGCGCTTCCAGCCCGGTAACGGTCGCGAGGTCCTGGCGCGGGCACGGGTGAGCCTGTACGAGGGGCGCGGCGAATTCCAGCTGATCATCGAACACCTGGAAGAAGCGGGCTTCGGGGCCCTGATGCGCCAGCTGGAGATGCTGAAGGCGAAATTGCAGGCCGATGGACTGTTCGATCTCGAGCGCAAGAAACCCCTGCCCTACCTGCCCGCCACCATCGGCATCATTACCTCTCCCACCGGTGCCGCTGTGCGGGACATGATCCAAGTATTGGGGCGGCGCTACCCGGCAGCGAAGATAGAACTCATTCCCGTGTCGGTACAGGGTCAAGGGTCGGCCCAGCAGATCGCTGACGCCATTCACATGGCCGGACGGCTGCAGCGCCACGACCTGTTGATCGTGGGTCGCGGCGGAGGGTCACTGGAGGACCTGTGGTCCTTTAACGAAGAGATCGTGGCACGCGCACTGGCGGCGTGTCCGATTCCAACAATTTCCGCGGTGGGACACGAAACGGATACCACCATTGCCGACCTGGTAGCGGATGTACGCGCACCGACACCGTCCGCGGCGGCAGAGATCGCCAGCGCCAATGCAGCCGCACTGTGTGAGGAAGTCGAGGGGTATCGCTGGCGCTTGACCCGCGCCATGGAAATTCAGCTGCGCCATCAGCGGCAGCAAATCCAGCTGGTAAGTAATCGTATCCGCCACCCCAGGGAGCAGCTGCAAAATCACGCGCAGCGATTGGACCACCTGGAAATGCGCCTGAAGGCCGCGGTGCGCACCCGCTCCCAGTCTCATGCCCAGCGACTGACACAGTTGGAACGCGCCCTGAATCAGGTACACCCCCGCCAGAGAATTGCGGTTGCGCACAGCCAGCTGGCCCATCAGACCCAACGCCTGCACAAATCCGTAGAGGCACTGCTACAACACAAGAAGGAGCAGGCAGCTTATACCGGCCAGTTGCTGAACAGTGTCAGCCCCCTGGCGGTGCTCGATCGCGGCTATGCCATTCTACTTGATGAAAACCAACGGGTCATTCGACAGCCAGACGATGTAAAGTCAGGGCAGAAGATCACCGCGAAACTGAGCCGTGGACAAATCGCCGCACGGGTCGAGTAACAGTGACTTTCTCCTATTTCTTTTATCACCTCCTACTGCCCGGCAGATTGGAAACACCATTTCCGCTGTCGGGACATTAGCATTGCGGGCTATGCGATTCTGGAATTGCGGAGCTGCCCATGCGAATGCAACCCCACACTACAAGCTTCTACACCTACCTCCTGCACCTGACTCTGCTGTGTGCAGTGGCGGTGAGCGGCTGTCATAAGGACCCGACAGATCCCCAGGCAGATTCTCAGGTAGACGCCAAATCAGAGAGCCAACCGGAAAAACAACCACCCACAGAGCGCAAGTTTCACAAAGGCCCGTTTGAAAACTATATCGAGAAAGGTGACCTGGATGCCCTGGAGAAACGCGGTTCCATACGCTTTGTAAATCTCGTTACCGGTTTCGACACCATGCTGCCCCGCGCCACCATCGTCACACAACTGTACTTTGATCTCTCTGCAGATCTGGCCAAACGACTTGGTCTGGAGCCTTACTGGGTGACCGCTACAACCCCGGAAGAGGCGCTACAGATGCTGAATGATGGCCGTGCCGATGTGGTCGCCGCCAACCTCACCCGGACAGACGAGCGTGAAGAACGTTACGATCTCAGTGAAAATATCTACCGCGTTCGGCAACAGCTGATCACCGGAAAAGATGGCCCGAATATCAGTTCAGTGGAGGCATTAAAAGGCATCACGATTATCGCGCTCGCCGATAGCACTTACATGGATACCGCCAAACAACTGGTGGACAAGATCCCCGATGCCAAACTGGAAACCCTGGTTTTACAGGTCGGTGAACCCCTCGACCGCGTGTTCGATAAAATGAAGGCAAGAAAAAATGCGGTTATGATCCTGGACAGCAATATCGTCGAGGGATTTCTGTCGTATCGAGACGACCTGAAAGCTGGCGCTATGGTCAGCGGTGATCAGGATATTGTATGGGCCATGCGCAAAGACTCCTCTGAATTGCGTCTTCGCATCAATAATTTTCTCACAAAAAAACTGATCAAGGCCCCGGTCGAACGCACCGCGGATTGGGAAGCCATCAAGAAATCGGACATTATCCGCTTTCTTACTTACAACGGTCCTACCAGTTACTTTATGTGGAAAGGCGAACTGATGGGCTTCGACTACGATCTCGCCAAGGCTTTTGCGAAAAAGCACGACCTCGAGCTGCAATTGATCGCCGTCCCGCCCGAGGAGTCCCTGATTGAATGGCTGAAAAAAGGCCGTGGTGACTTCGCCGGTGCGTCCATGACCATCACGCCTGAGCGCAAGGCGCAGGGTGTAGCCTTCACCACACCCTACTTCGAAACCGCTCAGCAGATTCTCAGCAACAACGCCAAACCGGAGATCAAGACCCTTGATGATCTCAACGGGCGCACCCTCACACTGCGCCCGACAACCGCCTTTGTCGAAACCGCAAAAGCGCTGCAGAAACGCGGCATCAAACTGAAGATCGAATTCACCCCACCGGAAATCAGCTATGAATCCATCATGAATATGGTGGCCAATGGTGAGGCGGATGTGACCATCGTCGATGCGCACGCCGCCAAAATACAGTCCATGCTCCGCGATACGTTGTCCGCCGGCCCGCTGGTCAGCGATCCGCTACCGCAGGGATGGATGGTAGAGAAAAAAAGCCACGCGCTGCTGAAAAAACTGGATGCGTTTCTGTCCGAATATGTGAAAAGCGAGAGTTACGCCAAAAAAATCAAAACGTATTTCGAGCCTGACCGCACCGCAACCGCCAAACTATTGGAAAGCCTGACCCCGGACGGGGATCTCTCCCCCTTCGACAAACTGGTGAAGCGCTCGGCACGCAAGCACGAGTTCGATTGGCGCCTTATCGTTGCGCAGATGTGGCAGGAAAGCAGTTTTAACCCCAAGGCAGAATCACCGGTGGGCGCTCAGGGACTACTGCAGGTAATGCCGCGCACCGCTGATGAGGTCGGTTATCCTCACCCGCTTTTCGAACCCAAGCGCGGGATCGAGGCCGGTGTCAAATATCTCAACTGGGTACGCGATCGATTTGACGAGGACCTGACACTGGAAAACAAACTCTGGTTCTCACTGGCATCCTACAACGCCGGAATTGGCCACCTGTACGACGCCCAGCGGCTGGCGGAAGAACTGGGATTGGATCCAAACGTGTGGTTCGATAACGTGGAAAAAGCGATGCTCAAGCTTTCCGAGCCGCGCTATTTCAAAAAAGCCCGCTACGGCTATGTGCGCGGTGCGGAACCCGTGCATTACGTGCAGAATATCAGCAACATCTACAAAGCCTACACCGATCTGAAACCCGGTGATGTGGGTCATATCCGGCTTCAGGAACTGCCCACCGTTGCCAATCTCTCTGCACGGCTGGAGCATCTGTTGCAACAAGTGAAGATATCCCTCAATTCACCAGCACTATCTTGCCAATACTCTCACCAGATTCCATTTTCCGGTGGGCATCGGCTACCGATTGCAGCGGATATGTGGCCGTCACATGTGGACGGATCTTGCCAGCGGCAATCAGCGGCCACACATGCTGCTCCAGGTCCCGGGCGATTGCTTCCTTCACCTCGGGCGGCTGGGGGCGCAGGGTTGAACCGGTCAGCGTCAGGCGCTTCAGCATCACCGGTAGCATATTGACCTCCACTTTCGCGCCATTGAGGAAAGCGATATTGACGATGCGACCATCGCGAGCGGCACACTGGATATTGCGATCGACATAGGCGCCGCCCACCATATCCAGAATCACATTGGCACCATTGCCGCCGGTGGCCGAGAGTACAGTCTCCACGAAATCCTGCTCGCGATAATTGATTGCCTGTTCTGCGCCGAGCTGCTCGCATACTGCACATTTGCGATCACTGCCTGCGGTGGTGAACACACGCACACCTAAATTGGCCGCAATCTGGATCGCGGTGGTGCCGATTCCGGAGGAACCGCCGTGCACCAACAACACTTCACCGGACTGTAGGTGCGCGCGGTGCATCAGATTGCTCCATACCGTGAAGAACGTCTCCGGTAGCGCCGCGGCTTCGATGTCACCCAGTCCCTCGGGAATCGGCAGGCACTGCCCTTGGGGCGCAACCGCATATTCGGCGTAACCACCACCGTTGGTCAATGCGCACACCCGGTCACCGATCTTCCAGCGCTGCACACCACCACCGACTGCGGCAACCTCACCTGCCACTTCCAGCCCCATTACCGGAGATGCACCCGGTGGCGGCGGGTAATATCCGGCACGCTGCACAATATCCGGGCGGTTGACACCAGCCGCGGCTACACGAATCAACACCTCGCCAGCGCCAGCCTTTGGCAACTCGCCTTCGGCGACCACCATTTTTTCCGGACCACCGTGCTCTGGCAGGTCAATATATCGCATGTGATAACTCCGTTTTCCTGATACCTGAGCCCTGGTACGAAAAAGCCCGGCAGTGCCGGGCTCATAAAAACGAACGGTTATAGCTCGTAAGTTAATTCGAGGCCCCACACCCGCCCCTTATTCAGCGGGGTAAAGCTCGCACCGGGCCCACCCAATGTCGAGGGTAGTTGCGTGTTGTTGCCTTCGGTGACCTCATTAAGCATATTTTTCCCGAACAGTGCGAGACGATAGTTGCCGGAGTCGGGCACAAATCCGAGACTTACATCGAGCATATCCGCTTCCGACAGCATGCCTACATTATTGTCGGTATAGGGCGCCGCGTCACGGTGATTGAAGTTCAGCCGCGAGGTCAACATACCCAGACTACCCATCTGCAGATCATGCACCACGCCGACTCCGTAAGTCCAGGGCGCGAGACGCGGTATATCAAGGGCAAGATCCTGTTCATCAACCATCCCGTCGCCGCTGATGTCACCACGAACGCTATCGTAAGCACCATCAACATATCCCACGTTTGCAGTGAACAGCAGATTCTCGCTAGCCACTGCCATCAATTCGAACTCCGCCCCCTGAATGGTGGCATCCGCGGTATTGCGAATATACTGAACAACCGAAAATACGGGATCCGTCAGGTTTTCCTCACGCTGCATATCGTCAATGGTGTTGTGGAACAGGGCTACGTTGGTGCGCAGCCGCCCATCCAGCCACTCCGCTTTTCCGCCGATCTCAAACGATGTCTGCTCCTCCTGATCCGTGGGGCCAGGTTCATGTAACAGCCCGGTATTCCGCATGTTGTATCCGCCACTGCGGAACCCTTTGGTCCAGTAGCTGTAGATCTGTGCGGTGTCCGATAGATTCCACTGAAGGCCTACTTTGGGCGTAAACGCATTCCAGCGCGCACTGTCGTCGAAATCATAAAATGCACAGCCTTCCAGATCGCATAGGGTCGACGCCGTCACCACAGGATTAATGGTGGCAACTTTTGCGGATTTTTCTTCGGTGGAATAACGCCCGCCCAGAGTCAGTACCCAGGCTTCGTTCAGGTCGATATCCGCCTGGGCGAACACACCCAGCGCCTCATGTTCCTGCAAACCGCCACCGGTAATATCAAGACCATTGAGGGGCAACTGGCGATTTTCAAAGTAGGCCAGGTCCTGGCTGAACCAGTACAACCCGGTGGTCACGGCGGCCGCACCGAAACGGCCGGCGTAGCGCAACTCATTACTCAACTGGCTCTGGTCGATACTGGTATGGGCGTGAAACGCGGTAATAGGCAAAGAGTCGATATCACCCAGGCCAATCGCCGCATATTCACGCCAGGCCAGAATATTGGTAATGGTACCGTCACCAAAGGCGACATCCTGATTGAACTCGGTAATCATCTGCGACCATTCGTCGTTTTGATAGCCCGGTTCGTTCTGGGCAATTTCAAACGAGCCTTCGCCGTTATCCCAATCAGAGACATCGACTCCAAATAGTGGGTAGGCCGGGAAATTAGCGGCCAGTGCGCCGCGGTTCTGCGCCACCACGCCGGCGGCGTCCATGCGTCCGTGCTCCATCCGCACCAACAATTCAGCTGACTCACTCAGGGCGATACTCAGGCTCGGCCGCACAAACCAGGTATCCGAGGCACCGGCCTGGTCATCACCAGTGTATACATTCTCGAACCAGCCCTGATCATCATTGTAATAGGCAGTGATTCGACCATTAACCCGCTCGGAAATAGCACCGTTTACGGTGGCCGCAGCAACGGTATCGAGATTGTCCGTCGTTGAGAGTTTGAACTTGCTGGAGAACTCTTCGGATGGACGCGCGGTTTTTATCACCACAGCACCACCAGTCACATTGCGGCCAAACAACAGTCCCTGCGGCCCGCGCAGCACCTCGATACCTTCCAGGTCAAACATGTCGGTGACAACCCCGGCATTCACCCCCATGTACATTCCGTCGACAAACACTCCTACAGTAGGATCAATGGAGGGAATCGAGCTGTTTACTCCCAGACCGCGCACGGTAAAGTTGGCCGTATTCTTGACGGTACCGATATCCTCCAGTTGCACGTTTGGCATCTTGAAAGAGAGACTTTGCAGATCTCGCGTCTGTAGTGCCTCCAGTTGGTCCCCGGAATAGGCAGTAGCAGCCACGGGCACTTGCTGCAGCTGTTCAGCCTCCGCGCGCTTGCGCGCAGTAACCTGAACCTCTTCCATCAAAGTATTGACAGAACTCTCCACTGCGCGCGCATCACCGGAACCACACACAACCGAAAGTACAAATACAGAACAGGCCGAAGCCAGGGTCAGGCTCGCGCTTTTCTTTCGTTCACAGGTGGAATTAAAGGGGGTAATAGGCGTATTGAAAGCATTGGAATCGCTTCCCATAATCTCTCTCCATTGCACTGAGTTATTTTTATGTAATTTCCAGCAACAGATTCACTATGACCGGTATTGCTTGTCGCCAATACCTCTGACAACCCGATCTGAAACCGCGCTGTTTTTGCCGACACTCTCCAATGCCGGCAATCAAAGACTACAAGAGCTGTCCGAGTTTCAAAAGTTTATTTTTAGATATTCACTCAGGCTATTGCACACTCGTCCAACCATAGCTTTCAGGGATAACCATAGCTTTCAGGGATAATAGCAGCGAGGCGGATCAGGGGCTCAGCCGTTCCAGCTGCCATTCCCCACTCTGCATGGTGCGATAGACGAAACGATCGTGTAGCCGGGACGCCCTGCCCTGCCAGAACTCGATGGCGTGAGGCACAACCCGATAACCACCCCAGAAGTCCGGGCGCGGCACCGCGGAGTCTGCAAACTTTTTCGCGCAGGCCGCGAACTGATCCTCCAATACCTGACGCGACACTATGGCATCACTCTGATGCGATGCCCAGGCGGCAATCTGGCTCTCTCTGGGGCGCGTACTGAAATACGCGTCCGCCTCGCTATCGGCCACCTGCTCAGCGACGCCGCGCACGATGACCTGGCGCTCGAGAAAATGCCAGGGAAATAATAGGGATACCTGCGGATTCGCGGCGATATCCCAGGCCTTCTGGCTTTTCAGGTTGGTATAGAAAACAAAGCCCGCCTCGTCAAACCCTTTCAACAACACGATACGTTGTGATGGCTGACCGCTGGCATCGGCGGTACCCAGGCACATGGCGCTGGGGTCCGAGATATTCGTTTTGACCACCTCTTCCAGCCAACTGCGAAACTGGCTGATCGGATCATCCGCCAGGTCTTCCCGCTGCAGGCCACCTTGCAGGTAATCTCTACGCCACTGATCAATTTCCATCGCTGTCATTTCCTTTACAACTCATTACATACAGCTCAACTTAACCATTGAAGACCAATCTATCGCAACACCGGGTCCAGTGGTCGCCATCGGCTTCGACATCGCCCGCAAGTGTACGCAGTTTGGTCTCCGATCCCCAATCTGTATACCACACCGGAGGGCTACTTCTGCCGGCGCAGATGTTCCTCACGGCTTTTTCGATAATTGATCACGTGCGTGCCGCTGAGGCGGTCGTGCATCAGGTTGCCGCCGAGGAAACAATTGATAAACCAGCCAATCTTGTAGGTAACCAGGGTGAGAGTGAAGCTGAGAGTGCGCCAAAGACCGCGCCCGTACCCCAGCCGTTGAAAATTTTTGTTGGTGACCTTGTACCCCATCACCCATTTCCCCGGTGTGGTCTGCCATCGGGAGCACTCGCACAGCCAAGAACCCACCAAATAGAGTCCACCGGTCACAACGATACCGAGGACGGTCGCATCGGACTCCGCCCGGCCGGAGACTTTCATGATGATTGCCGTAGCCATGACCCCCATCATCAGGTGCACCAGCATCATGTCCAGTAACACGGCAACGGAGCGCCCCAGCAGTGAACCAAAAAAGTATTGGCCCAGCTGCTCTTCGGCCACCTTGGGCTTCTCGCGAACCAGCTTGCTACCACCCCGGATTGCCGTCGTTGGGTCACGCTCTGTGTCAATCGGCTGCATGGCATCAAACAGGGTATCCGCGAGCGCTTCGTCAAACTGCTGGTAATAGGCCGGCGCATTGCCAGACCAGCCAAATAACTGATCACAGTAAGCCAGTACATTCCCGGTGATATGGGTATTGTGTTTGCCCCCGTGCTTTGCGGCATCCTGATTGAAGCGCGCAAAACGCTCAAACACCGCCAGCCCGAGATTCCAGTTGTACTCTTCTTCCAGCATATAGCGGGATTCAGCGAGGAAGTGCCAGCGCTCCTCACGGTGAATACGCAGGGGGTCTTCAAGCACCTGCTCCACCAGAACAAGCACACGGCGGTATTCTTCGATGCGCAATTGCCGGGCCGCGTCCTCTTCCGCTTCAGACCCGATCTCTACCCCAGCCTCTTCCGGTTCCAATGGAGCGGACTGCTCTACCGGAGATACCTGCGGAGACGACTCGATCAGCGGTGGTACCGCTTCCCGAGCCGGCTCGACAACAGATTCCGTCGCTGCCCCGGCAGGCTCCTCGATAAGGACCTCTGTAAGCTCCTCGGCCACCGGCGCACTGCGCCGGGCCTGAGCCTGAGCCAGCTTCAGTGCCATTTTGTACGCACTGAGCAGCTGTTGAAATTCTTCCGGTTTTTCGTCGGGACGGTTGAGCTTCAGCTTGGCCGCATAGGCTCGCTTGACCGCACGGGGGTCATCACAGGGCTCGATGCCAAGGTGTGCCCAGGGGTTCATCAGATCCAGTCCTCGCCGTCGAAGCGGTCGAGAAACGCCTGCAGCCCCGCCTGCGCTTTTTTGATTTCCGCCGGGTTTTGTCCGTTCAGCACCCGGTCGAATTCCCCCAGTGCATGGGAAATGGCATCCCGCTGCGGACCGAGACTGGCTTCGTACAGACGCTCTCCGCGGGCAATCAGTGCGCGGTTGACTTCGTCCTCCCGCGGGTGGAATTTCAGAGCAGCCAGTTTTTCCAGTGCCGCCGCTTTCGCTTTGTCATCCAGTGCACCGGGAGTAAATTCAATCAGCTTGTTGTAGGTGTTTCCGGTGGAGACCACAGTGACATCCACTTCCAGCAAGCCGTTCATATCGTAGCTGTAGCGAATATCCACCGCCTCTTTGCCCCGCGGCCCTTTGGGCACCGGCACACTCATCTCACCAAGAAATACGTTTTTCTTTACCAGGCGGTTTTCCCCCTGGTAGACATCGATACGCAGTTCGGTCTGGTTGTCGCTGGCCGTGCACACCTGCCGCACCACGCTGACCGGCACTACCGTATTGCGTTCGATAATTGGCAGGAAGTAACTGCCCTGATCCGGGCTGTCTTCATTCACAATGCCGGTGCCCAGGGTGTAGGGGCAGACGTCGGTAAGCACGATATCGTCCAGCGCAGCATTGCGGGATTTCAGTCCACCCTGAATCGCCGCGCCGATGGCAACCACGGTGTCCGGATCCAGATGGCAGGACGGCAGGCGCCCGAACATACGCCCCACCATGGAGCGGAACAGGGCCATGCGGGTGGAGCCCCCCACCAGTACCACTTCATCGATAGATTGCGGCGGCATGTCCGCGTCGCGCATGGCGCGCTCGATCGGACGTTTGGCGCGCAGTAATAGCGGAGTCGCCACTTTTTCAAACCATTCACTGGTAGCGGCCCACTGGAATTTTTGTTTGCCCAGGTCCAGCTCCAGGGGTTGGGAGGCCTGCTGGCCAATCCGGCGCTTGACGCTCTCCATCTGCATATACAGATTCTGCTGCTGCCGGGCAGTCAGTGCAGACTTCTCCAGGTCGAGCTCTTTCAGCACGCTGTCGATCATCGCCTCGACAAAATCCTCACCGCCGAGAAAATTGTCACCGGCGCTGGCATGCACTTCCATAATGCCGTCAAAAAACTCGAGGATAGACACATCAAAGGTGCCGCCCCCCATATCGAGAATCAGGAAGTTTCCTTCGCGTTTGTCATGCAGTCCGTAGGCCACGGCTGCAGCGGTGGGTTCGTTGATAAGGCGCTCAACCTTGAGCCCGGCCAGCTCGCCCGCCAGCTTGGTGGCGTGACGCTGGTTGTCGTTGAAATAGGCAGGCACGCTGATTACCGCTTCGCTAACCGGCTCGCCCAGATGCGCTTCGGCGTCTTCTTTCAGAGAGCGCAATACCAGCGCAGAAAGCTCCGTGGCGCTGTACAACTGACGTCCCAGCTTGACCTTGTGATCGGTGCCCATGAGGCGCTTGAATGCGGCGACGGTACGATCACTGTGATTGATCAGGCGCTCCTTTGCCGTGCGCCCGACTACCAGCTCGCCAGCGTCATCCAGCCCCACTACCGAGGGCGTAAGTAATTCCCCCAACCGGTTCGGGATCAGGGTGACAGCCTCATCCGTCAAAATTCCGCATGCACTGTTGGTCGTACCCAGATCAATCCCGACAATGGCCATTGTTCCCCCTGAACATAAAACCGGCTGAAATGTTTTTATCGTTGTGCGCCATTGAACCATATTTCAGGCGCCAGGCACTATTTGACGAGCCGCCCTGCGAGGACACTATCTCACCCCCAACCTGCAACCCCGGCAGGATTCACAAATATCCTGCCGCCAAGGCAGCCCTATCTCAATTTTCCTGCGTTTAATCCCGCAGGGATGCAGACTCTGCGGACGCTTGCAGCCCCCGCGGCGCAAGACTAGGCTCCGTTGCATACCCGCTTGCGCAGGCAAGCCAACACAAGAAAGAACAGGCAGGAACAAGGCATGTCTTCCGCAACTTCTCAAACCCCACAGAATACCGGAGCACCAAGCTGCGCACAGGTACTGATGCACCTGTTAAAAGGTTACGGTGTGGATACCGTATTTGGCATCCCCGGGGTACACACTATCGAACTGTACCGCGGTCTACCGGGCAGCGGCCTGACCCACATCACGCCGCGCCATGAACAGGGTGCAGCGTTTATGGCGGATGGCTACGCCCGTGCCAGCGGCAAACCCGGTGTGTGTTTTCTGATCACCGGACCCGGTGTAACCAATGCCGCTACGGCCATGGCCCAGGCCTATTCCGACTCTATTCCGATGCTGGTGATCAGTGCGGTCAACCGCCGTGAAGATCTCGGCAGTGGTCGCGGTCGCCTGCACGAACTGCCGCGGCAACAGGATGTCACCCGCGGTTTCTGCGTGTGGCAACACGCCCTGACCAGTGCCGAGCAACTGCCGGAAACCCTGGCCCGCGCCTTCCAGGTGATGCACGCGCCGCGGCCGGGTCCCGTGCATATCGAAATTCCCATCGATCTTTTTCCCGCGGCCATGTCCCACGGGATAGCGGACTATCGGGCAGTGGCGCCCACCGCCCTGCCTGCCGCACCGGCAGACACCATTGACCGCGCGGCGAAACTGTTAGCAAAAGCGGAGCGGCCGGTGATTCTGCTGGGGGGCGGCGCGCAGCAGGCTGGCGCAGAGGCCACCGCGCTGGCGGAAAAAATTGCCGCACCGGTATTTGAATCCCTCGCCGCAAAAGGCATCGTCGACGAACGCCACCCGCTGTGCGGCGGCGCCAACCTGAGCTTTTCCAATGTGCGCGAGCGGATTGAAAACGCGGACGTGGTACTGGCAGTGGCGACGGAACTGGCAGAAACCGACCGCAACCTGGTGCGTGACAATTATCATTTTAAAGGCAAGCTGATTCGCGTAGATCTGGACCCGGCGCAACTGGTCTGTAACGCCAATCCGGACCTGGCAATCTGTGCCGATGCCAAAGCCGCCCTGCAACAGCTGGTCGATGCAATGGCTGCGGTCGACAGAACTGCGCAAGCGAAACATGCCGCCGACGAAGTCGCGCAATTGCTGCGCGAATGCCGCAGCGAATGGTGGCCGGGTTCCGAAGATCGCTACCCCTGGGTGCAGGCTCTGCGCGACGCGCTGCCGGATGACGGCATCCTCGTGACAGACTCCACCCAGCTGGCCTACAACACCAACCATGCATTACGTCTGTTTCATGCGCGCAGCCACATTACCTGCACCACCGGCTACGGCACCCTGGGCTTCGCCCTGCCCGCCGCCATCGGCGCCGCACTGGCGAGCCGGCGCCCGGTAATCGGCCTGATTGGCGATGGCGGCATCATGTTTACCCTGGGTGAACTGGCCGCCGCTGTGGAGCAGAAGCTCGCGCTGCCAATACTGGTTTGGAACAACAGCGGCTACGGCGAGATTCGCGATTTCATGGACGAGGCGGCGGTGGAGCAGGAAGGTGTCAATCTGCACGCGCCAGACTTTGTCGCACTCGCCCGCGCCTTCGGTGCCGAGGGCTGTCGCATCGAGCAACCGGAGCAACTGGGCGAAGCGGTGGCACAAGCCTTCGGCCGCCAGGGCCCGACCCTGATTGAAATTACTGCGCCCTGAATGAATGCGCTGCAGGAGCCTGCCGGCAGGCGAAATAGTCAGAGCTCTGTAGCGGTTCCCATGGCGGCAAGCTCATACAGAAGAAACACAGAGAAATTTGGAATTAATTCATGACAACAATCAGTCAACTGCCCACGAAAAAACTGTACATCAACGGTGAATGGCGCGATTCAAAAGGCGGCAGCCTGCACCCGGTGATCAACCCTGCCACCGAAGAAGCCCTGTGCGAAGTCATTCAGGGCTCCATGGAAGATGTGGACGACGCCGTAGCCGCTGCCAAGGTGGCGTTCAAAGAGTGGCGCCACACCCGCGCTGCCAAACGCCAGGCTCTGATGCACACTATTGCCGACGGTATGGAAGCGCACAAGCAGGACCTGATCGACGCCGTATCCCAGGCGCTCGGTTGCCCCGCGCATATCACTGAATGGTTGCATATCGATGGCCCCATCTACGCCATGCGCTACTACGCCGACCGCGCCGCGCTGATGGAAGAAACCGAAAAGGCCGGGCACTCTGTCGTGCTCAGGGAACCGGTGGGCGTGTGTGGATTTATCACCCCGTGGAATTACCCGTTGCACCAGTTTGTCGGCAAGGTCGCCCCCGCCCTCGCCGCCGGCTGCACCATGATCCAGAAACCCTCGGAGATGACCCCGCTACAGGATTACGTGATGGCGGAAATCATCGACGCCGCCGGCCTCCCCGCCGGTGTATTCAACCTGGTACCGGGCGCCGGCCCCATTGTCGGTGCGGCGCTTTCCAGCCACGTGGACATCGACATGGTGTCCTTCACCGGCTCTACCCGCGCCGGTATCGAGGTGGCCAAGTCCGCGGCGCCCACGGTCAAACGTGTGTGCCAGGAGCTGGGCGGTAAATCCCCGTTTATCATCACCCCCGACGCCGACCTCGAAGCCGCCGTACGCTGGGGCTGTGAAGACGTGTTCATCAACAGCGGACAAACCTGCACCGCACTGACCCGCATGCTGGTACCGGCCGAGCGCTACGAAGAAGCGGTGAACATTGCCAAACGCGTGGCCGAAGAAGTGGCCATGGGCACCGGTGCCGACGACTTTATGGGCCCCCTTTCCTCCGCCCGCCAGCGCGACATCGTGCGCGGCTACATCGATAAAGGCATCGCCGAAGGCGCACGCCTGGTTGCCGGCGGCAGCGAAATTCCCGAAGGCTTCGCCAAAGGCTTCTACGTCAAGCCCACCGTCTTTGCCGACGTCACCAACGACATGACCATCGCCCGCGAAGAGATCTTCGGTCCGGTCACCTGCATGATTCCCTACAAGGATATGGACGAAGCCATCGCCATCGCCAACGACACCGAATACGGCCTCTCCAGCGGTGTCTGGGCCAAAGACGCAGAGTCCGCAATGCCCGTCGTGCGCCGTATCGAAGCCGGCCTGTGCTTCGTCAACGGCGGTGAGTTCAATTACGACGCCCCATTCGGCGGTGTTAAGCGTTCCGGCAATGGGCGCGAATTTGGCGCCGCCGGCCTGGACGAGTTTATTGAACTGAAATCCGTGCAACTTCCGGCATAAAACTCTGACGCGCCGTCGCCCGCGGCGGCGCTGTTGACTGGCTGTTCCGCCATCGCTATCTTTGCCCCCGACATCAAGAGAGTGGCTGACGCCAACGCCAACCTGCCTACCGGGGCAAGGTGGTTTCTCGTCACGGAACGTACCAGCGTACGGCCCGTGTAGAGGATGGGGCTCTCGCTGAACCGCATTGGTTACAGCGTTGCAATCCTACCGGGATGCGATTTTTTTAACTGACGAATCGCCTCTTCCGCCGTCAGCCCTCCAGAATTTTTGGAGGGAACATGTCCGAATTACAGCTATCCAGCACCGACGTTATCGAAATCCAGATCGCGCCCCAGCGCGCCCGAACCGCCGTCCGGGCAGTCAAACGCAGCGATCGGCAACTGCTGTGGCAACTACTGTTCGACACTACGGAAGACGCGCTGGCCTTCGCTACCCACTGCCGCGCCAGCGACGCACCGGTCACGGCTCACAAGGCCTGTGAACTGGTGGGATGACACTACACTAGGCACGGATTGAAAAAGTGGATATACAGACTCTTTCCACTTTACTGGATTGATAACCTATAGGGTTGCCGATAAGGCTGCGATAGCGGGTATAGCCTTGTGAGACCTTCAAAAACAGGATGTTTTTGCAGAGCCCCCAGGGATGGGTTCACGGCGTGTCTCACAAGGCTATACCCGCTAGCGCTGCCGCCACAGATCGCGAACAAGCGGTACCACCGACGCCTGAAATAGTCCTACTGCCAAAAGCACTGACAGGAGCCAATAACAACGCCATGTCCAAGCCCGAGCAATTTTTCCAGCACCTGCGCGACGAACTGAAACAGATCGAGGCCGATGGCCTCTACAAGCGCGAGCGCATCATTACCTCGCAGCAGAGCGCCGAGATTCAGGTCAATAACGAAGACCAGGTCCTAAACTTCTGCGCCAACAACTACCTCGGGCTCGCCAACCACCCGGACTTGATCGAAGCCGCCAAAGAAGGCCTCGACCAGTACGGCTTCGGCATGGCCTCCGTGCGCTTTATCTGCGGCACCCAGGACATCCACAAAGCCCTGGAATTCCAGCTGTCTGAATTTTTACAGACCGAAGACACCATCCTTTACACCTCCTGTTTCGACGCCAACGGCGGCCTCTTCGAAACATTACTGGGCCCAGACGATGCCATCATCTCCGACGCCCTCAACCACGCCTCCATCATCGACGGCGTGCGCCTGTGTAAAGCCAAACGCTTCCGCTACGCCAACAACGACCTGGCCGATCTCGAAGCGCAACTGCAGGCCGCTGACGCCGCCGGCGCCAAAACCAAACTGATCGCCACCGACGGCGTCTTCTCCATGGACGGCGTCATCGCCAACCTCAAAGGCATCTGCGACCTGGCGGACAAATACAATGCACTGGTAATGGTCGACGACTCCCACGCCGTCGGCTTCCTTGGCCAACACGGCCGCGGTACTCACGAATACTGCGACGTGGTCGAGCGCGTCGACATCATCACCGGCACCCTCGGCAAAGCCCTCGGCGGCGCCTCCGGCGGATTCACCTCCGGCCGCAAGGAAATCATCGACCTGCTGCGCCAGCGCTCGCGCCCCTACCTGTTCTCCAACTCCGTCGCGCCCGCCATCGTCACCGCGTCGTTGAAGGTGCTGGACATGCTGGTGGAAGGTGGCGAACTGCGCGACCAGCTGCAGGAAAACTCCCAGTACTTCCGCAAGCGCATGACCGACGCCGGCTTCACCCTCGCCGGTGCGGACCACGCGATTATTCCGGTAATGATCGGTGACGCCGCCCTGGCACAGAAAATGGCCGACAAGATGCTGGAGAAAGGCATTTACGTGGTGGGCTTCTTCTACCCGGTGGTCCCCAAAGGTCAGGCCCGCATCCGCACCCAGATGTCCGCCGCGCACACCCGCGAACAGCTGGATCGCTGCATCGATGCATTTATTGAAGTCGGTAAAGAACTCGAGATTATCTAAGCAGTATTTATGAAAGCATTATCCAAATTAAAGTCCGAACCCGGCATCTGGATGACCGACGTTGAGGTACCGGAACCGGGCCACAACGACCTGCTGATCAAGATCCGTAAAACCGCGATCTGCGGCACCGACATGCACATTTACCACTGGGACGAATGGTCGCAGAAAACCATTCCCGTCCCCATGGTGGTGGGCCACGAGTATGTGGGTGAAGTTGTTGGCATGGGCCAGGAAGTCGCCGGTTTCAAGATCGGTGACAGAGTGAGTGGCGAAGGCCATATCACCTGTGGCCACTGCCGCAACTGCCGCGCCGGCCGCCGCCACCTGTGCCGCAATACCTACGGTGTGGGCGTAGACCGCCAGGGCGCGTTTGCGGAATACCTGGTAATCCCGGCTCTCAACGCCTTCAAGATTCCGGACAATATTTCCGATGAGCTCGCCTCCATCTTCGATCCGTTTGGCAATGCGGTGCACACGGCACTGTCGTTTGATCTCGTCGGTGAAGACGTTCTGATTACCGGTGCCGGCCCCATCGGGATCATGGCCGCGGCCGTCGCCCGCCACGTCGGTGCACGCCATGTGGTGATTACCGATATCAACGACTACCGTCTGGAACTGGCAAAGAAAATGGGCGCGACGCGCACCGTCAATGTCAGCAGGGAAAAACTGTCGGATGTAATGAAAGACATCGGCATGACCGAAGGCTTTGACGTGGGCCTGGAAATGTCCGGCGTCGCCGTCGCCTTCCGCGATATGCTCTCCGCCATGAACCACGGCGGCAAGATTGCCATGCTGGGGATTCCCCCGGGCGAAATGGCCATCGACTGGAGTCAGGTGATCTTTAAAGGCCTGATTCTCAAGGGTATCTACGGACGGGAAATGTTCGAGACCTGGTACAAAATGGCCAGCCTGATCCAATCCGGCCTCGACCTCTCCCCTATCATCACCCACCAATTTTCCGTGGACGAATTCCAGCAGGGTTTTGACACCATGGGTTCCGGGGAATCAGGCAAGGTTATTCTGAATTGGGCGTCCTAAATGCCCTGGCTATCTACCTGACCACCTACGGGCAGCGATATCGCTGCCCGTATTCAAAGCCCCAGTTTATTGATCAATCGCGTACTGGTTGTCCCCTGTATCAGTAACGAAAACAACACCACGCCAAATACCATCGACTGCACCGTCCACCAGTACGGCAGTTCCGTGGGCAGTGATAGCACCAGCGCCACCGCTATTACACCCCGCAAACCGCCCCAGCTCAAAATCAAACGCCAGCTGTTTGGAATCGGCGGCCCCACAAAACGCGCAAAGGGCGCCACCAGAAACACCGCCAGTGCCCGCGCTCCGATTGCAGCAACAATCGCAATAATCATCGCCAGCCATTGATGGGTGAACATCTCGAAGGTGATCACCAGCCCCATGATCACGAAGATCAACGCATTGAAAAATAACCCCAGCCACTCCCAGGTCGGTGCCGCATGGGCCAGGTAGGTTTCCTGCTGCTCGCGCAGACAGGCGCGAGCCACAATGGCGCAGATCATGACCGACAGGATTCCTGAGACCCCGACCACGTGCTCCGCCAGATAAAAGCTGCCGAAGGCCGCCAGCACCAGAACCATTAGCGCAGCGCCCGCCGAGCCGAGAAACAGAATCACGATAGCGGTAACCAGCCCACAGATGGTGCCCACCGCAAGGCCACCAAAAAATACCGCCGCAAAATACAGCGCAAAACCACCCACACCACTGATCGCCTCGCCGGTAGCTACACTGCCCTCCATAGCACTGTGGCTGGCAATACCCAGTGCAAAAGCAAACAGCACAATTGCGACCGCATCGTTAAACAGGCTTTCCCCTTCCACCAGGGTTAATAACTCTTCATTTGCGCGACTCTGGCGCAAACGCGCCACCACCGCCACCGGATCGGTGGCGGCCAGTATGGCGCCAGTGAGAAACGCGGCCAGCCAGGGAAAACCAGTAGGATGGTGAATACCGTAGAAGACAAGCAGCGCCGTAATCAGACAACAGATCAACACGCCGAGGGTCGCCAGCAGCAGTACCGGCCCCAGCCAGCGAAAGAGGATATCCGGATCAATCTTCCACGCGGACTGAAAAATCAGTACCGGCAGGATGACGAAAAATACCAGCTGATGCAGGTTTTCCGCGCGCAGCCCGGTGTCGTAGTCGAATACCGGTAACAGCATCCCGGCCAGCACGCCTGCGATCAGACAACCAAGGGTGTTATCGCGCTTCAGAACACGGGCGATACCGAGACCGACCACTGCGGCCACCGCCATATACAGCCCCTGCCCAACCAGTGTGGTGACGCCTTCCATGCTCGCGGTCTCTCTGTTGTGCGTATGTATGTTGTGCCTATGTAGAGCGTAACGCGGCTCAGATCTGATCGCGATCGCTGGCGATCACCGCCTTGGGCCTACCTTCCGGCGCCAGGGTGGTCAGCGGTACCGGCACACCGCGTTCGTTGATGACCTCAACGTGTGCGCGACGCAACTGGCGCGGTTCCGGTACGCCACAGGAGTGCGCGATGGTTCCCACCTCGTATTCCATATTGTGCGCGTAGTGATAGACACGCTCCGCTTTGTCCATGGGGTCCAGCCCCTGCTGTAAATCCGGGTTGTGTGTAGTGACGCCGGTCGGGCAGGTGTTTTTGTTGCACTGCATGGCCTGAATACAGCCGAGGGCGAACATAAATCCCCGCGCGCAGTTGACGAAGTCGGCCCCCATGGCGAGCGCCCAGGCCACCATCGACGGAGTGAGCAGTTTGCCCGCACAAATGATTTTAATGCGGTCGCGCAGACCGTATTCGGCAATCAGATCCACCACCAGGGGCAGGCTGCGATTCAATGGCAGACCCATGTAATCCATCAGGCTCTGCGGCGCGGCACCGCTGCCGCCATCGGCACTGTCGATGGTGATGAAGTCCGGCGCGCTCTCGGCGCCGCGGCGCAAAATGGCCTCACACAGTTCGTGCAGCCAGTCGCTATTGCCGATCACACATTTGAACCCGGTGGGCTTGCCGGTGACTTCGCGAATATGATTGAGCATATCCAGCAGCCCCTCGACGTCCTTGATTTCCGGGTGGCCGTTGGGGCTGATTGAATCTTCTCCCACCGGTATGCCGCGCACATGGGCAATCTCCGGTGTCACCTTCACCCCCGGCAGGATACCGCCCTTACCGGGTTTTGCCCCTTGCGAGAGTTTCAGCTCGAACATTTTCACCTGCTCGTGCCCGGCAACCTCGCGCAGCTTTGCATCGGACAGATTGCCCTCGGCATCGCGTACGCCGTATTTGGCTGTGCCAATCTGAAACACGATGTCACAACCACCGGCCAGATGATGGGAAGACAGGCCTCCTTCCCCGGTGTTCAGCCAGATACCGGCTTTCGCCGCGCCTTTGGAAAGCGCAGTCACCGCCGGTACCGACAGGGCGCCGAAGCTCATTCCAGAAATATTGAAAATCGAGCGGGTGGTATAGGGTCTGCGCGCAACACCCTCCCCCAGAGTGACCTCCCGCGCTGGTACCGCATCCTTGGCCAGAGTGGGAAACGGATGATTGAGAAAGACAATATCGCCGGGCTGATTCAGGGGGCGGGTGGAACCAAAGGCCAGGGTGGAATCCACATTCTTCGCTGCCCGATACACCCAGCTGCGCTGGGCGCGATTGAACGGCATCTCCTCCCGGTCGAGGGCAAAGAAATACTGGCGGAAGAACTCGCCCAGGTGCTCGAACTGATAGCGGAAACGCCCCAGTACCGGAAAATTGCGGCGGATCGCCTGTTTGCTCTGGCTGATATCCGACAGATACAGATACACCACATACAGCACCAGCACCACCAGCCCGAAAGCAAACAGCATGGCGAATATCTGGAGCACCTTGACCGCAAACGCATAAATAGCGGCGACAGATTGAAGATCCATTCCCTAGTTCCTGATGGCTGGTTTTTAGCGCGTACTGATCGGTCATTGTAAGTGCTGGGGAACGCGCTTGCACCGTCTGCGGCCTGGCAATAAACTGTACAAACATACAGCCAAGCACCGAATACCCACCGTGGCCAACGACGCTCCCGACAACCCCACCCAATCCCTCAAGGGCCGCGGAGCCATCAGTAACCTGGCGGGACGCTTTGTAGATCAGGTTAGCAGCCGCGAGAGTGACGGCTGGGAGACCCTGCTGGAACCTCAGGAGCGGATCGAGACGGTAGCGATTGAGGAGAAGGCGAAATCGATCATCGCCACCAATAACTCACCGGATATTCCCTTCACCCAGTCGATCAACGCCTACCGGGGCTGTGAGCATGGCTGTGTTTATTGCTACGCCCGTCCGGCACACGCTTATATGGACCTGTCGCCCGGGCTCGATTTTGAAACGCGGCTGTTCTACAAGCCCAATGCGGTGGAACTGCTGGAATCGGCGCTGCGCAAAAAGAGCTACCGGTGCAGCCCCATCGCCATGGGTACCAATACCGACCCCTACCAGCCGCTCGAGAAAGACAAACAGATCACCCGCCGGATACTGGAAACCCTGCAGCGCTATCGCCACCCGGTCACCCTCGTCACCAAGAGCCAGCTGATCCTGCGTGACCTGCCAATACTGGCGGAAATGGCCCGGGACAATCTGGTGCACGTGGGCATCAGCGTAACCACACTGGACCACGAACTGAAACGCAGGCTGGAGCCGCGCACCGCGGGACCGGCGGCGCGCCTGCGCACCATTGAAGCGCTGGCCAATGCCGGCATTCCCGCCGCTGTGATGGCCGCGCCGATGATTCCCGCCCTCAACGATTCGGAACTGGAGCAGATACTCACTCAAGCCCACGGGGCAGGTGCCATCCACGCCGCCTATATTCTGCTGCGGCTGCCCTACGAGGTGGCGCCGCTGTTCCGCCAGTGGCTAGCGGAACACTATCCGGAGCGCGCGCAGCATGTGATGAGCCTGGTGCAACAGAGCCGCGGCGGTAAGGACAACCAGACGGAATTTGGCCAGCGCCAGCGCGGTACCGGCGTATTTGCCCAGTTACTGCAGCAGCGATTTCGGATAACCTGTCGCAAACTGGGGCTGAATGCACGCAAGCTGGACCTGGACTGCAGCCAGTTCACCCTGCCACCCCAGTCCGGGGATCAGCAGAGTCTGTTTTAATAGCTTTTTATCGACGGTAGTGTTTTGTCCGACTGGTTTATTTACCTGATTCGCACCAACAAAGGGTCGCTCTACACCGGCATTACCCGGGATGTGGCGCGGCGCTTCGAAGAACACAACAGTAGTGGCCCAAAAGCGGCAAAGGCACTGCGTGGGCGCGGCCCTCTGACCCTGGAATTCCAGCAGGGTGTCGACAGCCATTCCGAAGCGCTCAAACTGGAGCTGCAGATTAAAAAATGGAGCAAGGCACGCAAAGAGGCGCTGATCGCCGGTGCACTCAGTCTGCCGACGCAAACGCTGAACTCGCCTTCCGAAACCCCCTAACCCGACTTACCCAAGAAGTACCCGATGGAAATCACCCTGCCCCTGCTGTTGATCCTGTTTGTCGTAGCCATGCTGGCTGGCTGGGTGGATACCCTGGCCGGCGGCGGCGGACTGCTGACGGTACCCGCCTTACTACTCGCCGGCGTACCGCCGGTGGCCGCTCTGGCCACCAACAAGAGCCAGGCCATTCTGGGAACCTTTACCGCTACCGCCACCCTGTATTCCAAGGGGCACTTACGCGAGCGCTCATTGATCTTCCCCATAATTACCGCCGGGATTGGCGCGGGCGTGGGTGCCTGGCTGATTCAGCGGGTGGATACCAGCTGGCTCAACTGGGTTATCCCCCTGTTGCTGCTGAGCGTCGCGCTGTACGTGTGGTTCACTCCCAACATGGGCAATAGCGAGCGCGAGGGGAAAATGAGTGAAAAACAGTGGGCGCTGACCTGTGTCCCTGCAGTGGGAGTGTACGACGGGGCCTTTGGTCCGGGAACCGGCACCTTCTTCGCCGCCTCCGGGGTCGCATTTCGCGGGCAGACCCTGCTCACCGCCACTATCCGCGCAAAGCTGTTCAACCTCACCACCAACATGGTTTCCCTCGCGCTGTTTGCCGCCGGTGGCAAGGTGATCTGGACCATTGGCGGTGCCATGATGGTCGGACAGATGCTGGGTGCCTTTATCGGCAGTCACACCATGCTCGCCGGCGGTACCCGCCTGATTCGCCCCCTGGTGATCACCATGTGCATATTGATGTCGCTGGGGCAGATCGCCCAGCATCTGGATCTGATTCCGCTGCCGTAACAGAAACCGTGATTTACCAGGGAATTTCCGAACCGTCGTAATTGAAGAAACAGCCGCTGTCTTCCGGTGTCGCGTTCAGCAGTAGATGCTTCAGTCCTTGCACGCTTTGCTGAGTGGAAATCAATGCGTTGGGACCACCCATTTCCGTTTGCACCCAACCGGGGTGCAACGCGAGCACCCGGATGCCCTGTTCCGCCAGGTCGATGGACAGGCTTTTAACAACCTGATTGACCGCCGTTTTGGATGAGCGGTACAGGTAACCACCGCCGGAACCATTGTCATCGATACTGCCTACCTTGCTGCTCAGCACACCGATCACTTTGCGCTTGCCGGCGGCCAGGTGGGGAGCAAATGCTTCCACCAGTTTGTAGGGTGCGATGGTGTTGACCTCCAGCACCTTGCGCCACTCTTCCACATCCACACTGCCAAAGGTCACCCCTTTCGGGCCGTAATAGCCCGCGTTGCTGACCAGTACATCCAGCGGAAGCTCATCTAAACTGTGCGCGAGTTCCTCGAGCTGCTGATAATCGGTCACGTCCAGCCCGTGTACCTGCAGATTTTCATGGGACTCCGCCAGCTCGCTCAATTCCCAGGCGGCGGAGGGGTTGCGGCAGGTAGCGATCACTTTCCAACCATCCGCGGCAAATTGGCGGGCCATTTCCAGTCCGATGCCGCGGTTGCAGCCAGTGATGAGAATCGTGCCAGACATGTTTCCTCCTGTGGTGGTATTCTTGCGCGGTTTGATGATAGCAACTGCAACGCTTATGTATTACTCGCTCGGCGACCTCTTCTGGATTTCTCTCCTGGCACTGCCCGCCTGGTATTTCTGGGCCGGTATGGCGGCCAAGGATCGGGTGCGGCGCATCGTAAAAGATCACTGTGCAAAAACCGGTGTGCAGTTGCTGGACGATACGGTGATGCTGAACCGCACCCGCCTGAAGCGCGACCGGCGCGGTCATGTGCGGCTGCAGCGGCAATACGAATTTGAATTCACCTCTACCGGCGAACGCCGCTACAGTGGCATTGCCGTGCTGCACGGACAGCGTATTACCCAGATTCAGCTCTCTCCTTTTCATATGGACTAAACCACGTGAGTTCTATGCAAGCCCCACAAAAAGGTATCTACCGGCACTACAAAGGCAACCTGTATCACCTGATGGAAATTGCCACCCACAGCGAGACCGGGGAACAACTGGCGATCTACCGCGCTCTGTATGATGAGTTCGGTGTGTGGGCACGTCCCCTCACCATGTTTATGGAAACCATCGAGAAAGACGGCGAGACGATCGCGCGCTTTGCCCTGGAACGCCCACTCGACTGATACCGGGCTTCGCCCAAAAAAGACAATAAGGACACTCGGTGAACAACTCGGATAACAAAAAGCACATCCTGATTTACGGCGCCTACGGGTATACCGGCGAGCTGATTGCCCGCAAAGCCGTGGCCAGGGGCCTGAAGCCCATATTGTCCGGTCGCAGTGCAGCCAAGTTGCAGCCGCTGGCCACAGAGCTTGGCCTGCCCGCCATTGCCGTTTCTCTGGACGATGAAGACGCGCTCGCACATACCCTGAGGGATGTGGCGGCGGTGATTCACTGTGCGGGACCATTCTCCAGCACCGCCGAACCGATGATCCGCGCCTGTATTGCCAGCGGCACTCACTACCAGGACATCACCGGGGAAATGTCGGTGTACCAACTGGCCCACGGCCTGGATGCGGAAGCCCGCGCCGCCGGCGTGGTACTGTGCCCGGGCACCGGCTTTGATGTGATTCCTACAGACTGCCTGGCGGCCGCTCTGCACAAGGAAATGTACAGCGCTACGCACCTGACCCTGGGATTCGATTCGGATTCCGGCCTCAGCCCCGGTACCGCCAAGACCTCGATCGAAAGCCTCGGCGTGGGTGGCGCGGTGCGTCGCAACGGCAAGATCGAGGTGACTCCCCACGCCGAGCTGACCCGCAAGATCAATTTCGGCCGCGGTGAAAAGTTCGCCGTCGCCATTCCCTGGGGTGACGTCGCCACCGCCTACTACTCCACCGAGATTCCCAATATCGAGGTGTACATCCCCATGAGCCCGCGCCGGGCTAAAAAAATGCAGAAGCTGAACGCCTTCCGCTGGCTGTTGCGCATGAAATGGGTGCAGAACTGGCTCAAGGGCAAGGTCGACAACAAGGTCCGCGGCCCCAGCGAAAACCAGCGCGCAGAGCAGCAAACCTGGGTGTGGGGCGAAGTGCGCAATGACCGCCGCGGCGAGCGCCGGGTGGGACGTGTGGTTACCGCCAACGGCTACGATGTGACCGTGCACGGCTCCCTGGCGGTGGTGGAGTTCCTGCTCGACTATCAGGGGGAAGGCGGTTATTTCACCCCTTCAAAACTGTGTGGTCACGAGCTGGTGGAAAAACTGCCCGGCTCCGGGGTCATCAAAATCGGCATCGACTGATCACATTTCGGCGGCGCGCGGCCACGGTTTTACGTGGCTTATCGCGCCGCCGCACCTCTCCGCCCCTGTAAAAGGGGCAGATTTCACAGACCTGACATATTTTGTTCAAGTCTGCGCAACATAGGCTTCGTACTTTTACCGTATGCGAAGCTTACCTATCACACTGAAAACCGTCGACGTGTCGCTGGTGCTGCGAATGGCAGAACGGGCAACACGGCCGGCATCCCGCAGAAACTATCTGCTGCTGTCCCGCTCGGCGGATGGCTGGCTCTACCTGCTGTCACCACTGGTGGTGGCGGCCATGAGCCTGAGTGCCGCACTGCAGTTCTTCACCGTGTGCGGTGCTGCGTTTGCCATCGAGCGCTCCCTCTACTGGACCATCAAGAACACCACCCGCCGCAACCGGCCGCCGGAATCCATTCCGGGACTGCGCTCCATCGTGGTGGCCAACGACCGCTTCAGCCTGCCCTCGGGCCACACCTCCGGCGCCTTCCTGTTTGTGACCATGCTCGCCCAGTGCCTTAACCCATTGTGGGCACTTGGTTACTTGTGGGCCGCGGGTGTGGGCACTTCCCGTGTAGGTCTCGGCGTGCACTTCCCCACGGATGTGTTTGCCGGTGCGCTACTTGGCACCAGTGTTGGCTTCGCGGTGAGCGGCGTACTGCTATAACTATTGCGCAGCACCACCCTGCTCCAGAAATAGACAATCCTCGCATTCCTCCCGGAGAAGCAACTTGAAAATTTTGTACGGTGTTCAAGGTACTGGTAACGGTCATATCTCCCGCGCCCGCGCCATGGCGGAAGCCTTTCAGCAATTCCCCGATCTCGAAGTACAGTGGCTTTTCTCCGGTCGCCCGCCGGAAAAACTTTTCGCCATGGAAGCCTTCGGTGACTACTGGTGGCGAGAAGGCCTGACCTTTGTGCACAAGGAAGGCAAGATCGACAAATTGGCGACCGCCAGACAACTGGATCTGCGCAAGCTGCTGAAAGATATTCGCGATCTGCCGGTGAACGATTTTGACCTGGTCATCAGCGATTTCGAGCCGGTTACCGCCTGGGCGGCGAAAAAGCGCAAATGTCCGAGTCTCGGGCTGGGCCACCAGTATGCATTCAACTTCGCCATTCCGACCCCGGCCTTCGGCTGGGTTGCGCGCAGCATCATGAAAGCCTTCGCGCCGGTCCCGGTAAGCCTGGGCATGCACTGGTATCACTTTGGCCACCCGATCCTGCCCCCCATCGCCCACGCGCACGAAGAACCGGCCCCGGCGGAACAGGACCATATCCTGGTGTACCTGCCGTTTGAGCATGCAGCACCACTGCTGCAACACCTGGCACAACTGCCACAGCAATTTATCGTCTACGGCCTACCCACAGACCTGCCCAAAGCGGACAATATCACTCTGAAAGCGCCATCGGTGGAAGGCTTCCGTCACGACGTAGCCACCGCCCGTGCAGTCATTTGCAATAGCGGTTTTGAACTGATTGCCGAAACCCTGACCCTGGGCAAGCCCATTCTGACCCGCCCGCTGAAGGGACAGTTCGAGCAGGAAGCGAATGGAATGGCATTAAAGGAGCTGCAACTGGCCAAAGTGGTCGAGCATATTGATGCACTGACCATTGGTCGCTGGCTCGAAGAGCAGCCGAGAGGCGTGCGCATCGCCTGGCCGGATGTGGCGCACGCGATCGTGCAGTGGATCGCAGACGGTCGCAGCGAGTCGCCACAAGCCCTCGCAGACACATTGTGGCAGGGTGTCGTTCCAGGTCAGCGCCGCGCGGAGCAGGCCAGTACCAATATTCCGCTGGAAACCGCGGAGGAAATTGAAGGCGCCAAGGGAAGCGAAAGCTCCTGAGCGCCGCCGGATAGACCTTCCATCGGTCTACGCCCTGTGGGCGTAGACCGATGGAAGGTCAGCGGTTTTGTCGCAATTGCTCTTTCTTCAGATGCGCTACCGCCTCGCGCATGGTGGCCACCCAGTAGCGACCCGGATGCGCCGCCAGGTGCGCCAATAGCGCCTGATGGTCTTCCTCCGATACGGTTATGTAATCCCCACCCACACCGTGGAACATAAAGCCCACCAGGCTGTTGTTTTGTCGCGCGGCTTCCACCACCGCGATCAATTCATCCGCGCTTTTCTCAGCGCCATCAAATGATGCCACCCGGTAAAAATCCCTGTCATCGGGATGATGTTGGCCATCAGCGGAAAACAGTCGCGCCGCCGGTACCAGTTTTTTCAGTTCCGGCACCACATCCTGCCCGCCGGCCACCATATCGCCGCAGGGATAAGCGAAAGTCCGTTGCTGCTGACCATCGATGGCCTCAAGCATGCTGTTGGTGGCCTGCACTTCGTCAATAAACTGCTCCAGGGTGTATTTATCCAGGTCCTGCCAGGGCTTTACCCAGCTGCGATTGGCGACGGATTTTCGGCAAGGATGGTAAAGCATGTGGTTGCCGAGCTCGTGGCCGGACTGGGCGGCCCGGCGCCACTCGTGCAAGCGCATACGGATTGAGGGGCGCGCGCCACTCAAATAGAAGGTGCCCGGGAGTTTATGCTCGTTTAGCTGGGGGATGGCCACATCCAGATGGGAATCCAGTGCGTCATCATAGGTCAGTACCACTGCGACTTCGGCACCACCAGGCCAGGGTGAAGATACCTCAGTGGCAGACGCCGATGCGGCGATAGAACCGGCCATCAGCAACGCAGCGGTCAAGCTGCGCGACGACCTCTTGAGTGATCGGAAAAACATACCAACTCCATTTGCTTGTTATTTCTTTTTTAAAGGGCGACGCGCAGGGTAAGTCCCCCAAGATCCACGTCCCCGAAGTACTCATCATCCCGTTGGGCAGGAGGTACTATGCCTATAGTACCGTGGTAACTTTCCACAATATCCACCACCACCGCAAGCCCGATCCCCTGCCCCTGCTGTTTCTGGTCCGCGCGCACACCGCGCTGGATTACCTGCTGCCACTGGGACTCGGACAGGCCGGGGCCGTTGTCGCTGACAATAATTTCGAGCCCGCGACGACCCTCGGTATTTCGGATTTTTGCCACAAGTTTGCCACCACCGTACTTGTATCCGTTATCCAAAAGATTGCCGAGCATTTCCATCAGATCCCCCTCGTCGCCATAAAACAGCACAGAGTCATCACATAGCAATTCCGCGTCGACCGTTTTATGGCGATAGGCCTTGTCCAGGGCCGAGAGAATTTTTTCCGCGAGGGGCTTCACCGGCACACCGCGCAAGATCGACTTGGGTGAAGACGTAACCGCCCGTTTCAGCTGGTAGCTGATAATACTGTCCATCCGCTCTACCTGCTCTGCCAGAGCGCGCTGCGCACCCTCTGGATCGGCCGCCACGTCCATGCCTTTCAATACCGCCAGAGGTGTTTTCAGGCTGTGCGCCAGATCACCGAGAGTGTGCCGGGTCTTTTCCCGCTGGCGGCGCTCATTCTCGATCAGCAGGTTCAGGTTATCGGTAAGCGGAACCAGCTCCTGGGGAAAGTGGCCCTGCAGGCGATCGGCGCCGCCGTGCTGCATGTTTTTCAGCGCGCGGGTCAGCCCGCGCAACGGCGCCAGCCCCCATTGCAGCACCAGCAATTGCACTGCGATCAACGCCAGAGAACCAACCCCCAGCCAACGCCACAGAGTGGTATTGAACTGCTTGAGCTGGGCATACAACGGCGCCGCGTCTTCCAGTACCACAAAGGTAAATTGCAGCTCGTTATCCAGTCCCCAGGCGATGCCCTGGCGAAAACTGGTGTATGGCTGATTCAGGTCTGGCATCTGCACTTCGGCAAATACCTGCTGGCCCTGGCGTAATGGCAGGGGAAGAGGAAGGGCAGAAAAATTCGGCAGACTGAGTGCCGAGGGGGAGCGCCAGATTACCCGACCACGGGCATCCATCACCGCGCCGATCAGGCCCGAGTCCGGTTGGTTGAAGCGGGGCTCTGGAAGGCTCAGAGGCAACTGCAGGGTATCACCATCGGGCTCCGCCACCGCCAGCAGGGTGTAAACATGCAGCTGCAGCTCCCGCGCCTTGGCTTCGCCCAGAGAGGTACGGAACGCGCGTTCCAACACCCCGGAAAATACCGCCAGGAAGACCAGCAGCACCAGTGTCGCCATCAGAGAAAGACGGCCGGACAAAGAGTGTACCCAACGGAATAGCAGCTGCCGCGGGCGGTGCAGCCGCCTCAACCAGTCCATCAGCCCGCCGGACTAAAGCGGTAACCGCGCCCGCGCAGGGTTTCGATCGGTTTTACGCCGCCGGCGGCATCCAGTTTTTTTCGCAGGCGGCCAATAAACACTTCGATGACATTGCTGTCGCGGTCACAGTCCTGCTCGTAGATATGTTCGGTAAGGGTGGTCTTGGATACCACTTCATCCGGGTGCAGCATCAGGTATTCAAGTACCTTGTATTCGAACGAAGTGAGTTCCAGCTCACTGCCGGAGACCTTTACCCGCTGGGCGCTGGTATCCAGCTCGATGGGGCCCGCATTGATGGTAGGCGAGGAAAATCCTGCAGAGCGGCGCACCAGTGCGTTGAGTCGGGCCAGCAGTTCTTCGGTGTGAAAGGGTTTGGTGAGATAGTCATCACCACCGGCTTCCAGTCCGCGCACCCGTTCCTGCCAGTGGCCGCGAGCCGTAAGGATCAGAATCGGGAAATGACGGGACTCCTTGCGCAGGGTCTCGATCACCTGGATACCGTCCACCTTGGGCAGCCCCAGGTCCATCACCGCGACGTCGTAGGGAAATTCTCGCCCCAGATACAGGGCTTCTTCCCCGTCTGGCGCTTCGTCAACAGTGTACCCCCCCTTGCGCAGGGAGGTCGCCAATTGTTCACGCAAGGCGTGCTCATCTTCTACCAGCAGTGCGCGCATGGTTTTTCCTCGGTCAATTCTATTCGGCAGTTGTTCTGCGGGCGAGTGGTCGTTTAACGGGAGATACGCCCACTCTGTTTATCGACGAATACGACATAGACCTGACTCTGGTCAGAAAGTCCCTTAACCCGGTAGGCAGCTTTGCCTTTTCGCTGGACCTCACTGATCGCCAGAATCTTGCCGCCGAACTGCCGCTTTACGATCGCGGCGGCCTCATTTTTGGAAATGCCCTTGTTCTGCACCCGAAAACTGGCCAGAGGCTGCATATGCAGTTTGTGAACGCTGGCGATCCGAGGGGCAGGTGTATCCACCTGATACCGCGAGGATGCGGAAACCGGCGCGGCAACCAGAATGGCCACCCACAGACAAACCAATGCAACTTTCACTAATCTGCTCCTGTCAATTCCACTTCGCCGCTGAATGGACACTTTTTGGTCACAATACCGGCGTGACGTCTACGCGAACCCGAATTCTATCGCCAGGATGGTGGTCAGTGCGAATCAGATATTCCTGGCCGTTGTAACGGTAGTTCACGTCGTAGCCGATCAGTTCCCGGCGGGTGCTCACTTCTTCCACTACCTGGCAGCGTTGCTCGGTGCCGTATTGCACCGGCGCCTGATGGCGGCTGATGGCACTGCCAATAATCGTGCCCACCGCAGCGCCCGCTACCATACCCGCGCCCTTGTTGGCGCGGTGGTGGTGGCGATAGTGATGGCGGCCGTAATGACGATAGTTTCGATGCTTGTGCCCCTTCACCACATTGCGGCCCACAGCCGCGCCCACAAGGCCGCCAATAATGGCGCCGGCGGGTGAAGGTTGCTGGTAGGTGACGGTCTGGTCCCAGCATTGGGTTCTGGGTTCAACTACGCGGATATCATTGTAAATGGGGGTAACGCCCGTAACCGTGGCATAGTGATAGCCCTGCTGGCCCACGTACTGGCCTTCATACGGCTCGGGATAGCCGCTTTCACCGGCGGTAGCCGAAACACTGACGCCCACCAGAGCGGCGGTGAGACCGGCAAATGCCAACTGCTGTAACCAATTGTTTACTGTCGCCATATTCAGTACTCCCAGAGACCCGGACTCTGGCGCCCTGGCGTGACCATGAGCTGCATTTGGTCGCTACCGGGTGCCTCGTTGTGGCCACAAGCGGCCGATGGGAGCACTTTACGAGGGACAGGCTGAATCGAAACTGAACTCTGCGGAAAAATTACGCGGGGCTATGCCTCCGGCCATTGAGCGCTTTGCCGCGGGAGCACTATCGGCAGTAGCCCTTAAGCGGTCAATCACTCGACTCCTTGCGCTGGCGGCGCGCCCGAAATCGCTGGCGCTGTTCCGGGGTCATATTCTGCCAGCGCTCACGCAGGCGCCGCTGCCGCTCCGGTGACAGTTGACGAAAGCGCTGGCGGGCCTCTCGGATTTTCTGCCGCTGCTCCAGCGGCAGGGCCTTGAAGCGTCGGTAGGCGTCACGCAGTTTCTCCCGTTGTTCAGGGGTAAGCCGCTGCCATTTGCCAAACTCCTGGCGCGCCCGCTGGCGCTGCTCCGGGGTCATGGAGGTCCAGCGCTCCGCCCCCTGGCGCAGGCGTGCCTGCTGCTCCGGAGTGAATTCATTCCAGCGGTTCTCGAATCGTTGCAGCAGCTGACGCTCACTCTCGCTCAATTGCTGCCAGGTCACGGGATCTGCCCAGGTCAGACTACTCATCGCCGTCAAAACCAGCGCTAGCAGCAAGGGAAATCCGAAACCGCGGCGCAACTCTTTTCGTACCCTCTGTACTTTCATTCGCATTGTGGCGTTACTCATCTGGCTCACCTTGCTTGTTCTGCTCTCCCTGTTCGGCGTCTGCCGCTTGCTGGGATGGTGCCTGCGGCGATTGGGGTTCCACGTATACGGATGCACCGGCCCAACTTTCGTCCATGTCGCTGGGCGAAACAAACTCGCCGGTATCATCGGTCCAGTCGGACAGGAACAGTAAAAAATCTTCATCCAGTGATTCGTTGGCAAATGCCGCGGGAAACGCCAACAGCGTCCAGGCCAAAACCAGGCGCGATAGCCGCGGCTTGCCCAGGCGCTTTTGAAAGTAGCGGCCAGCACGATTAGCCATCCAGCTCTTCCTCTGCCAGCCACTGGTAAAACTCCACATCTTCGATCAGTTCCAATTCCGCCTCCTCATCCAGAATCCAAGCGTCCGCAAGAAAATCCACCTCCTTTGCCTGAGAAGCGTGATATTGCTCCAGCAGTAATACCACTGCCACTGCAGCCGCCGTAGATGCCAGGCTTGCGGGTAACCACAGACCTGTGCGTGGACGCAAGCCGGGTCTGGCGTCTAGCGCAGCCGAGCGCGCGCGGCGCAGGCGGGACAGGGTTTCCCCGTCGATAGATTCATCACGGCGGCTCATCACCTCACGGGTTCCGGCAATCAGTTTCCCCTGGTCACTGTGACCGTTTGCTCGATCTTTTGACGAGCTCATCGCACTTCCTCCAATTGTGTACGCAGGGCGGCGAGCGCCCGTGAAAGGTGGGTTTTTACACTACCGGCACTGCACGCCATGACGCTAGCCGTTTCGGTGATATCGAAGCCCTCCACGCAGCGCAGTAAAAACGCCTGTTGTTGACGAGGCGGCAAACGACCGACCGCCGCTTCAATCGCGTCGAGGGTGTATTGGGAAAAAACGCCCTGCTCCGGTCTCGGACCAGCGGTGTCTTCGAGAATGCCCGGATCAAAGCCGTCTTCGTCACCATCATCACCGGCAAACTTTTCTCGCAACAGTTGCCAGCGGGAAACCGTTTTGTGGCGGCGGTGCCAGTCGGTGATGCGGTTATTGAGAATGGTAAAAAACAGCGGGCGCCATTGCTCCCGCTGTTTGTGGCTGTATCGGCGCACCAGAGCAAACATCGCATCCTGTACGATGTCCAATGCATCTTCGCGGTTTCCTACCGCCATGGCTGCCATGGAATAGGCTCGCTTTTCCACCGAGGCAAGAAATTGATCCATGCAGTGCGCGGCACCCTTTTCCGAGAGGTGTCTTGTGAGCATCAATGTGATTGTTTCAATCAGGACAAGCGCTGGTTTCTCAGCACCGCCCTGAACGCGGTGATTATTTTTTCACGCGCTGACTGCGACGGTCCATACGCCGGTCAATACCTTGTCCCTTGCGGTCGAGGCGACGGTCAATACGATCGCCCTTGCGATCCAGGCGATTGTCGATTTTGTCGCCCTTGCGGTCCAAACGTCGATCAATACGGTCGCCCTTTTTGTCCAGATAGGTGGCCCGCTTATCGTTGCCGTTGGCTTCGGCGCGTTCCGAGGCCCGGTCCAGCCGGTTATCGATCCGGTCGCCCTTGTTGTCGAGCCGGTTGTCGATGCGATCACCTTTATTATCCAGACGGCTATCGATGCGATCACCGCGGCGGTCCAGACGATTTTCTATACGGTCGCCCTTGTTATCCAGGTGCTTCGACAGCGCCTCGCCATCTTCGGCCAGTGCGGCGCCGGAAAACAGCATGGTTGCAGTGAAAAAGAGAGTCGATTTATTGATCAGTTTCATCGGTGGTTTCCTTGTTGTATTCCCCGCTGTACGGGTGAGAACTGCTCTGTTCTCTTATCAAAACGCACGGGTGCGCTATTGGTTGACACAACGATGAAAAAATTTTGGATTAACTGGCTTCGCTCGCTTCTTCTCTGCCGTGGTCATCGCCACCGCTGCTTTCACCCGTACTATCACCCAGCCAGCGCTGAGTCAGGGTGCCGGCAGTCATGGCACCATTCACATTGAGCGCGGTGCGCGCCATATCAATCAGCGGCTCCACAGAAATCAGCAGCGCGGCTATCTGTACCGGCAGCCCCATGGCAGGCAGCACCACAAGAGCCGCAAAGGTTGCGCCGCCGCCGACGCCGGCAATACCAAAGGAGCTGATCACAATGACGGCAATTAGAGAGGCCAACCAGACCGGGTCAAACACATTGATCCCTAATGGTACCGCCACCATTACCGCCAGCATCGCAGGATAAATACCTGCACAACCATTCTGGCCGATGGTTGCCCCAAAGGAGGCAGAAAAGTTAGCAATGGCCGGGGAGTTTTTCAGCTCGTCGATCTGAGTTTCCACGTTCAACGGAATCGTCGCTGCACTGGAACGGGAGCTGAAGGCAAACACCAGCACCGGCCATACCTTGGCGAAATAGTGCAAAGGGCTAATGCCGTTCACCAGTAGGAGCACCGCGTGCACCACAAACATCAGTACAATGGCGACAAATGAGGCCAACACGAAATTGAACAGGTTGAAGATATCCGCCCAGCTGGATTTGGCCACCAGCGCCGTGACCAGCGCCATTACACCGTACGGGGTAAACGCCATAATCAGGCGCACCAGCTTCATTACCCAGGCTTGAGCCACGGAAACGAAATGTTCGATAGCCGCGCCCTGCTCCGGGTTTTCCCTACGCACCGCCAGTGCCGCCAGCCCCAGCAATACCGCAAAGACCACCACGGCAATCACCGAAGTGTCTCGCTGGCCGGCGAGGTCGGCAAAAATATTGCGCGGGATAAATGAAGTCAGAATTTCCGGAATACTGAGGTCGCTGACACGACCGATGCGCTCGTTGAGCACTTCCGCTCGTGCCGCTTCCCGCGCGCCTTCCACCAGCCCCTCGGCAGAAAGGCCAAACAGGTGGGCGATCATTACGCCGATCAATGCGGCGATGGCAGTGGTACCGAGTAGAACTGCCAGCACGGATACGCTGATCTTGCCCAGCGAGCGGGTATTACTGACCTTTACCACCGCTCCCAGAATCGAAATCAGCACCAACGGCATCACCAGCAAATGCAAAAGGTTTACATAGCCGTCACCAATAAGCCCCACCCAGCTCAACACCCAGGGCACATCCACGCCCCAGCCTTCCGCCAGGTGCATTAAGCCACCCAGCATCACTCCCAAGGACAGGCCGGCGAATACCGCCGGCGCCAGAGAGTTACGACTGCGGTGCCAGCGCGCCAGTGGCCAGAGCAGAAACAGGTAAAACGCCAGCAGTAGAAATGCGCCCAATTGCATCGAATTTGAGTCCCAGTTTGCGTGTTCAAGGTTAAAAAATCGCGCACATCCTAACAGCTGGCGCAGTTTCCCCTAAAAGACGCTTTGGTTATACCGGTAGAAGCGAGGCGACCGCTGATTGCACGGCCACCTACTGTTCAAGATAAGGACGGATTGCTTCTTGCAGCGAGGTGGCCGTCTGCGGTCCGACCAGGGTACGCTGCCACTGGCCGCTGCGATCAATAATGAATGTCGATGGCAGAACCTGAGGAACCGCTTGCCCCCAGCGCCCTTTCGGTGCCGCAGCGAGCAGCGGAAAAGCGATGCCAAACTTGTCGGCCTGTCGCTGGACTTCCTCGACAGGCGGCTGATCGAAATTGATCCCCAGCACCAGCACCTGCTCACCATGCTCGCGATAAAAATCATTGAGCTCGGGTATTTCCTCTCGACACGGGGCACACCACTCGGCCCAGTAATTCACCAGCAGCACCTTGCCGCCGGTCTCCAGTCGGTCGCCATTCAGTGCGATAAGCCCGCCACTACGGGATTCGCAACCGCCAATTGCCAGCGCGATCAGCAACAGTAGCGCGGCAACCGGGTTAAGATTTGGCCGTTTTGCTGGACGACTTGCTACTACGGGCATTGCGGCTGCTTCCCTTGTTGGCAGATTTGCTAGCGCTGGATTTGTTGTCGACGGAATCGTCCACCGTTTCCACCGAAGCAGGCAGCTTGGCCGGTTCCAGATTGCCGGTATCCACGGTTTTCTCCAGCATCTCCTTGGACATGGACTCCCGGAACAGGTCCCCAAGGCTCTGCGACAGATGCTCGCGGGAGAACTCCCGCGCCTCGCGGAAACGGGTTTCCACGTCTCGGTACCAGGGGCGCACCTGCAACTCGCGGTGACCGCTCTCCGGTACCGGCGCCGGGTGCAGCCAGTCCAGCATCTGCTGCAGAGTGACTGAATCCAGATCCCGCACCAGAACGTAATCGTTGCGGTCTGTCTGCCCGATCACCTTGTTGTTCTGCAAAACTTCCCGGATACGGCGCCACTGGGCGGGGCGTATCCCTACGCGGGAAATATCCTGATCGCTGATGGTCTGGCCCTGCTGATACTTGCTGAAAAACTTCCACAGGATGGAAAGCGTCGCCACCAGATCGGAGTAATTTCGCCCCTGGGCCGCCGCGTGATAGGCCGACAGAGTCCGCACCAGCACACAACCCGCCAGCACAATCATCCACATCAGGTAGATCCAGATCAGGAACATGGGCACAAAGGCGAAGGCACCGTAAATCGCCTGTACCGAGCTGCGCGCGACAATGGCACCAAACAGATACTTGGCCGCCTCAAAGGCAAACGCGGTAATCACCCCCCCGGCGAGACCGTGGCGCAACGGCACCCGGCAGTTGGGAACCGCAACAAACAACAGCGTGAACGCGATGGCGGTAAATACCCAGGGCAATACCCGCAACACTATCGGCAGTAGTCCGAGGCTGTCGTTCTGGGCGAGTACTTTTTGAGAGAAGAGATAAGTGGTGGCAGCCATACCGGCACCGAGCAGAATCGGCCCCAGGCTCAGGATCGCCCAGTACAGCAGGAAGCTGGAGACACCCCGGCGCCCCTTGGGAATATCCCAGATGGCATTAAAGGTGTTCTCGATATTCTTCAGCATAAAACCCGCGGTCAGTAGCAGCAGGCCGATACCCACCCCGGTAAGGCGCTGGGCCTGGGTGGAAAAACTGTTGATGTACTCCTGCACCTCGCGCCCGCTTTCCGGCACAAAGTGGGAAAAGATCTGGTGCTGAATCTTGCTCTCGAGCCCCGCGAAATCCGGAAACAGTGACAGCATGGCATAGCTCACCGTTACCAGTGGCACTATGGCGAACAGCGTCATATAAGTGAGCGCCGCCGCATTCTGTCTGCAGTTCTTTTCGTTGAATACGGTCCACAGGGAAGTAAAAAAGCGCCGCCAGCGGTGCACCATTTCAGTCATGGGTCTTCTCAGTTTGTTATACGGCTTGCCAAACCATTTTTTAAAAGAGGAGCTGTCCGCCATTTTCCGGTGAATCTGGCGGGTAAATCCGTGTATTTTGTCTAAAAAGTACGCCATACCTCAGCGTAGACGACTAACAGAGTGCTGTTAGAATACGCCAAACCTTAACAGGATACGCTTTCGATGTGGACGATCTACCATAACCCCCGCTGTTCAAAATCTCGCCAGACCCTGCAACTGCTGCAGGAAAACAATATCGAGCCGGAAATCGTGCTCTACCTGGAAACCCCGCCAGATGCCAAAGCGCTGAAAGACATCCTCGGCAAATTGGGCATTGCCCCGCGGGACCTGCTACGCAAAGGGGAAGACGCCTACAAGGAGCTCAACCTCAAAGACGCCGCCCACAGCGACGCGGCTCTGATCGACGCCATGGTAAGTCACCCCAAACTGATCGAGCGCCCCATCGTCATCAAGGGCAATAAAGCCGTACTCGGCCGCCCGCCGGAAAATGTGCTGGAGCTGATCTAGTGGCTTCCGCACCAACTGCACCGTACATCCTTGTTCTTTATTACAGCCGTAACGGAGCCACTGCCAGAATGGCCGCGGAACTCGGTCGCGGTATTGAAGAAACCGGACTGGAAGCCCGCCTGCGCACCGTGCCTGCGGTTTCCCCCAATACCGAAGCCAGCGAACCGCCGGTACCCGACAGCGGCGCTCCTTTCTGCACCGCCGACGACCTACGTAAATGCGCGGGCCTGCTGATGGGCAGCCCCACCCGCTTCGGCAATATGGCCTCGCCCCTGCGCTACTTTCTGGATCAGACCAGCGACATGTGGCTCGACGGCAGCCTGAGCGGCAAACCCGCCGCCGTATTCACCTCCACCGGCAGCCTCCACGGCGGCCAGGAGACCACCCTGCTCTCCATGATGCTGCCGCTCATGCACCACGGCATGATCATCGCCGGCATCCCCTACTCCGAAGGCGCCCTCATGCACACCACCACCGGCGGCACCCCCTACGGCGCCTCCCACTGGGCCGGCGGCAACGACGGCGAACTCAGCCAGGACGAAACCACCCTGTGCCGCGCCCTCGGCAAACGCATTGCCACCCTCGCCGAAAAACTGGGAGACCACCGTGGCTAAACAGAAAAAACAACGCACACCCATCGACCCCACCAGCCTCACCCGCAAACTGGACGTCGCGCGCAAGCTCAACTGGTTCTGCTACGGCGGCCTTCTGCTACTGTTCGCGGTATGGAACCTGTTCCTCGACGGCTCACTCAAGTGGTGGATACTACAGACCTTCCCCCTGCTGCTGGTATTGCCGGGCCTGCTCAAACAGCACCAACGCGCCTATCTATGGCTATGTTTTATCCTGCTGCTCTATATCACCGCCGGTATCGTCGACGTAATGATGCCTACACGCGGCTGGCAGCATGGCGCGCTAACCGCTTTGAGCCTTATTCTGTTTGTATCTGCAATGATGACCAGCCGCTGGCAAGTGCAGTTACAAAATGCTCGGACATAGCGCAGGCGTCTTTCAATAATCAGATGTCGACGAGAAGTCGCTGCTGACGGGTATAGCCTCGCGAGACCTTCAAAAACAGGATGTTTTTGCAGAGCCCCCATGGATGGGTTGAGGGGGGGCGCCTAGCCCGTGTCTCGCGAGGCTATACCCGGCAGTAGTGACGCCACAGTGCTAATTAAGAACTTCCAAGGGCCACAAGAAAGAAGCCCCATAGACCGAACAACAAGGAGTTTCAGGTTTGACCGAATCAACACGACGTCGCGGCCTTATTCGTCGCTTTTTTGGCGCCATTGGTGGAGCCATCACCTGGCTGCGCCGGGTATTCACCAACATCCTCTTCCTTCTTTTGCTCCTGTTTATCGGCATGGCCATCTTCGGCGGTGAAGAGCGCATCACCGTACCCCAGGGCGGCGCCCTCAAAGTTGCCCCCGGCGGCTTCCTCGTCGACGAAGTCAGCCAACCCAGTGGCGTTCCCAGTTTCCTGGGCGGCCCCGCCTCACCACCGGAAACCCGCGTAAAAGACCTCGTCGACGCCATCGACGCCGCCGCCAGCGACAACCGTATCAGCGCACTCGTGCTCGAACTCGATCACCTCGCCGGCGCCAGCCTCAGCAAACTCGAAGAAGTCGGCGAAGCCGTACAGCGCTTCAAAGCCAGTGAAAAACCGGTCTACGCCATCGGCGACAACTACACCCAGGGGCAGTACTTCCTCGCCAGCCACGCCGACAAGGTCTATATGAACCCCATGGGCTCCCTACTGCTCACCGGCTTCGGCAGCTACCGCAACTACTACAAAAGCGCCCTGGATAAGCTGAAAATCAACTTCCACGTGTTCCGTGTGGGCGATTACAAAGACTTTATCGAACCCTACACCCGCGACGACATGTCTCCCGCCTCCCGGGAAAACAACGCCCGCTGGTTGCACCAGCTGTGGAACGAGTACACCGAACAGGTCACCGGCCTGCGCAACCTGCCGCCCAACGCCATCGACAGCTACATTGCCAACCTGCCGCAAAACCTACGCGCAGAAGGCGGCAGCTGGGCCAAAGCCGCACTGGCCAACAAGTTTGTCGACAAGCTGCTCACCCGCCGCGCCGCCATCGAAGAGCTGCAGGAAGTGGTTGGCGTCGCCAACGACGACAAATCCCAGTACAGCGGCATCTACGCCCACGATTACCTGCGTCAGGTCAAACTCACCAACCTGCCGGACCCCCGTCTGCAGAAAGATAAAATTGGCCTGATCAGTGCCGCCGGCGCCATCATCGATGGCGAAGCGCCTGCGGGACAGATCGGTAGTACCACGCTCGGTAAACTGATTGCCGAGGCCCGCGAGAAAAACGTCAAGGCGCTGGTACTGCGTATTGACAGCCCCGGCGGCTCCGCCTTCGCTTCCGAGGCCATTCGCCAGGAGCTACTCGCTACCCGCGAAGCCGGTATTCCCGTAGTGATCTCCATGGGCAGCGTCGCCGCCTCCGGTGGCTACTGGATTTCTGCCGGCGGCGATCGCATCTGGGCATCCCCCTCCACCATTACCGGCTCCATTGGTGTGTTTGGCGCCTTCCCCACTTTCGAAGACTCCCTGGAACACCTGGGCATCTACAACGACGGCGTGGGCACCACCGAACTAGCGGGCACCATGCGCCTCGACCGCGCCCTGCCAGAGGCCGCCGCAAACATCTTGCAACAGGGCGTAGAACACACCTACGCGCAATTCCTGCAGTTGGTCGCGGAAGCGCGCAACAGTACGCCGGAGGAAATTCATAAAATCGCCCAGGGCCAGGTCTGGACCGGCCGCGCCGCCCACGAACTGGGTCTGGTAGATGAACTGGGCAACCTCAACGATGCCATCGCCGATGCCGCGCAGCTGGCCGAGCTGGAAAAGTATGAAGTGATGGAAATTCAGCGCGAGCTGACCCCGAGCGAAAAAATCATGCGCGCCCTGGCGGAAAATGTGGACGCCCATGTCTCTGCCAGCGTGGAGCGCAACCTGCCGCTGGGTGCCTGGCTGAACAGCGTTCGTCCGGCGGTACAGCCCCTGGCGGAACTGCAAACCTTTAAAGATCCCCGCGCACTCTATGCGCGCTGCCTGGGGTGCTCCGCGCCCTGATCGCCTTTTAAAGCCTCACCGGCTGTGCCGGTGGGGCTTTCCCTCCCTCCTGCGCGCACCACTGCGGTGCAATCATAAAATTAGCCTGCAGTGTGCTCACCAATACGATGCAGGTTCCGCACATTTCTGGCCCGACAAATCCGAACTAAAAGATTCTGACGCCAATCCACTGCTCTGAACCGGTGCAATGGCTCGTTTTCCTCTGACTGGCACTATTTTTGGATTACCTAATTAGCGCACGCATTTTTTCGTGCCGACGCCAGGCCAGAAAAAGAAGCCAGAAAAACGGAATCGAATGACGACAATAGCGAGCCCGAAAACCCAATGGCTAATCGCCAGTGATCTGGACGGCACTCTGCTGGATCATTTCAGCTACTCCCACCAGCCTGCCGATGCCACCCTGCAACAGCTGGAATCCGCCGGTATACCGGTGATCCTCAACAGCAGTAAAACCCGCGATGAAATGCTGGCCCTGCGGGATGCGCTGCAGAACCAGCACCCGTTTATTGTTGAAAACGGATCGGCGATTTTTATACCCGCGGGATATTTTCCGAATAAGCCGGAGTTGGCACGGGAAGAGGATGGTTACTGGGTGCTGGAGCCAGGCGCACAGCGCCAGAGCATTGTGGACTTTCTGCACAACGACGGCGAAAGCCACGGTGTGCCCTACCTGAGTTTTTCCTCCGCCAGCAATGAGGAAATCGTCGCAGCTACGGGCCTGAACGCCAGTGAAGCGGAACAGGCCAACCGCCGCGGCTATTCCGAGCCGCTGTTATGGCGCGGTAACGAACAAGAAAAAGCTGCCTTTGCCGCCCGTGCCAATGCCGCCGGCTTCGCCACTCTCCAGGGCGGACGTTTCCTGCATGTGTTGGGACAAACCGACAAAGGCCAGGCGACAAAGTTGCTGAAGAAGACCTACCAGCACTACACCGACCGTTCGTGCAAGCTGATCGCCAGTGGCGACGGGCCCAATGATCTGGACATGCTGAAGATTGCCGACGTCGCTGTTATCGTGCGCTCGCCCTCCCACGCGCCCCCCGAATTACCTCATCATCCTGAACTGATCGTTACCCAGGAAACTGGCCCGTTGGGCTGGGCACTGGCCATTCAGGACATTCTCGCCACCGAACTTCTACCCTTGTAAAAACTTCTACCGTCGTAAAACAGGAAGCAAACCGTGACCGATTTTTTTCAGAATGGTGACATCACGACCCTGCACAATCTTTCCAACCGCAGCCTGGAGGATATGGAAGCGGACCTGATTCGCTTCTCTAAACACCGCCCTATGTCCCTGCTGCTTCCCTCTCTTTATTCAGAGCTCGAAGGCGAGGCGCTACCCAAGATTCTCGAAATACTGGCAGAAGTACCTTACCTTTCAGAAATTGTGATCGGGCTGGACCGCGCCAATGAAGACCAGTATCGGGATGCACTAAAGCAATTCAAAATCCTGCCGCAGCACGTACGGGTATTGTGGAATGATGGCCCGCGCCTGCGCGAACTGGATGCACAGCTACAGCGAGATGGCCTCGCTCCCCAAGATGCGGGGAAAGGTCGAAACGTGTGGTACTGCCTGGGTTATATTCTCGCATCCCGTCGTGGCGAGGCCATTGCGCTACATGACTGTGACATCGTCACATATAACCGCATGATGCTCGCACGCCTGTTTTATCCAGTGGCCAATCCACAATTCAGTTACGAATTCTGCAAGGGTTATTACTCCCGCGTCGCCAACGGCAAAATCAACGGCCGCGTGTGCCGTCTCCTTGTCACTCCGCTGATCCGCACCTTGAAGAAAATATACGGCCACACCAAATATCTGGAGTACATGGACAGCTTCCGCTATTCGCTCGCTGGTGAATTTTCCTTCCGCCGCGATGTTATCAACGACCTGCGCATCCCCAGTGACTGGGGCCTGGAAATCGGTGTGCTATCTGAAATGCACCGGAACTACTCCACCAACCGACTGTGCCAAGTAGATATTGCCCACGCCTACGACCACAAGCACCAGGATGTATCCTTTGACGACGAACATTGCGGCCTATCAAAAATGTCCATTGATATAGCCAAATCGTTTTTCCGCAAGTTGGCCACCCAGGGCACCGTCTTTTCCTCGGAAACCTTCCGCAGCATCAAGGCTACCTACTTCCGTATTGCGCTGGATTTCGTGGAAACCTATCGCAATGATGCCCTCATAAACGGCCTCAATTTCGACATTCACAAAGAAGAGCAGACCGTCGAATTGTTTGCCAGCAATCTGGTAAAAGCCGGACAGGCATTTCTGGACAATCCAATGGAAACACCTTTTATACCAAGCTGGAACCGTATCACCAGTGCCGAACCCGGATTCCTGAAGCAACTGAAACAGGCCGTGGAAGCGGACTACGAAGAATACAACGCATAACAAAAAACAACGGCAAGACCAGCATCACAATGCAACGGGGGACACAGTGAATCAACCGACGGCGAACTTACCAATCGAGGAAGTTTTACATCAGAAGGTGGTGGATCACCTGGCATTTATCTATCCGGAACTTGAGGTCGAACCCATTGCTCAGGAACTGATTCGGACCATGCGTCTGGACGAAGACTGCCAGAGTCCCATCGCCCATAAGAATCTCTGGGACCAGACAGATATCGCGGTGATAACCTACGGGAACAGTATCCTGAACGATAACCAGCCACCGCTGAAAACCCTGCACCACTTCCTGCAGGCGCATTTTCCAATGCTGATCAACACGGTGCATATATTACCGTTCTTCCCCTATTCCAGTGACGACGGCTTTGCGGTGTCCGCCTATAAGCAGGTAGACCCAAGCCTCGGTGACTGGAGCGATATCCTGCGGATCAGTACCGACTTCCACCTGATGGCCGATCTGGTCATCAATCACTGCTCCGCCCAGCATGAATGGTTCTTGAATTATCAGGAAGGTATTGATCCAGGTAGCGACTTTTTTGTTGAGGCGGACCCGAAAGAAGACCTCACGAAAGTAGTGCGTCCGAGGGTTACCCCCCTACTGCGCGCCACCGATACGCCACGGGGTACCCGGCATGTGTGGTGTACATTTGGTCACGACCAGGTTGACCTGAATTTTGCCAATCCCAAAGTCCTGGCCAAGATCGTGGATATTATCCGCATGTATCTGGATATGGGGGTACGGGTATTCCGCCTGGATGCGGTTGCCTTTATCTGGAAAACTCTTGGCACCAACTGTCTGAATCTCGCAGAAACCCACGAAATCGTACGGTTATTGCGGACACTGATTGAACATGCCAACCCCAACGCGGTAATCATTACCGAGACCAATATTCCCAATCAGGAGAACCTGTCGTACTTCGGCAATGCCAACGAAGCACATTGCATCTACAACTTCTCCCTGCCCCCGCTACTGGTCAACACCCTGGTGACCGGCAACTGCCGCTATCTGAAAAACTGGCTGATGAGCATGCCACCGGCCCAGAACGGTACAACCTATTTCAATTTTATCGCCTCTCACGACGGTATCGGATTGAGGCCAGTAGAAGGTCTGCTGGATGACAGCGAGCAGGAAGCCCTGATTCAGACCATGGAGAATTTTGGCGGGCAGATTTCCTGGCGTGCACTGGATGACGGCAGCAATAAACCCTACGAGATCAACATTTCCCTATTTGACGCGTTAAAGGGAACTACCGAGGGGGAAGATAGCTGGCAACTGAACCGATTTATTTGCGCCCATGCGATTATGCTGGCACTTGAGGGCATTCCGGCGTTTTATCTGCACAGTCTTGTGGGCACCACCAATGACTATGAGCGCATGAAGGAACACGGCCACAACCGCGCCATCAATCGTCGTCAGTGGCAGGAACAGGAGTTGAATGAACGTCTGGCCAATCCGGAGACCCATCACCACCAGGTGTTTCACAAACTGCGCCGGCTGATCCAGTTGCGCCGTGAACAGCCGGCGTTCCACCCGAACGCGACCCAGTTTACCCTGCACCTTGGTGATCAGGTGTTTGCGTTCTGGCGCCAGAGTCTGGATCGCCGGCAGAGTATTTTCTGCCTGAACAATATTTCCGATCAGCCCCACACCATTCATCTGAACGCCATCAACCTGATTGGCACAGACCAATGGAAAGATTTGATCAGTGATGCGATATTCGACGATATGCTGGCGACAGTGACGCTGGATCCGTATCAGACCATGTGGATCAGCAACCGCTGGTAGTGACGTCTATTAAGCACAGGCAGTGCGACGGACCTCCGTCATTCGGGGTGTTCGTCGTCCACACTATCGCGGGATTTTACCCAGTGCCCGCCCTTCAGCTGCACTTCGAAGCGCGCCCACTGACGAAACTCTTCACGCAGGCAGATACCGGTATCGTAGGCGCCTTCCCCGGCGAGGACTTTATAAATGACGCGGTCCTTGGTCGGCGGTGGTTCCTGAGATTCGTCCACCACCTGCCGCACACTCCACAGTTTGCCCAACTTGCCATTACTGTAACAACGCCCGCCCACAATCTCCTGTGGGTGAACCACGTTGCGCTCCGCATGCTGCTTGGCCAATTCCAGTAATTCGGTAAGCCCTTCGGCTGTGATGTCCACGTAAGAATCCTGTTCCTGAATCGCCGCGGCAAAATCTTCCTGGGTAATTTCGGTTTCACGAGATTCAGGCTCCGCGGTAACGGGAGATTTTCGCCGCCGCCCGAGATGCACCGGGTAACGGCGCCAGTGAAACAGGCTGTTAAACGCAACCGCCACGGCGAGGATCAACAGGGCATTGGTCAAAATCGGTACCAGCAGAAAATCAAACCCCAATTGATACACCGCTTCACCGCCGGTAACGGCTGTCAGGGCCGTGGCACCGCCAGGTGGGTGGATACAGCGGAGGTAGTACATGGCCGCAACCGCAACCCCTACCGCCATGGCCGCCGCCAGCAGCTCGACACCAATCCAGCGGTGACAGAGAACACCCACCAGGGCCGAGACCAGATGCCCACCCACCAGCGGCCACGGCTGGGAAAGTGCGCCATGGGGAACCGCAAACAGCAATACGGCACTGGCCCCCATGGAAGCAATGATGAAATAGCTGGTGGAGATATCGATGACACCCGCAGACAGCGCCCGCTGAGTCACCCAGAACACCCCGAGAATTGCCAGTGCCGCTCCCAGGGCCGAAATCAGTTTTTCGCGATGGCTGGTGTTGTTTTTTTCAATACCCAGATAGGCGCGCAGCTCGCTGATCAGACGCAAAGTAACCCCCGTTGGTCAAAATGGCGCTATGAATTGATGTGGACGTTAAGGTTTCGGATTATCGTAGGAGCGGACGTTCAAGTGGCGCAGTGCGCCGCTTAGCCAGACCAGCACAAAGGCAAGCAGGCTGAAGATTCCCGCCCACCACAATGTGGCCAGTGGCGCGGTAAATTCACTTATGATACCTGCAGCAAGCGCACCGATGGCGGCAGAACCAAACAGGGAAAACTGATAAATGGAAATAATTCGGCTGCGCACCTGTTCCGGTGCCAGTAGTTGGACAATGGATTTACCAAGCGCCGCGGAGGCCGCCGCCACCGCACCCCAGCAGGCACACAACAGCATCAGACCAAGTGCGGTGGGGCCAAAACTGATGGCAATCAGTAATGCCGCGCTGTACAGCAGGCACATCAGAACACCGCGCCCCGGTTGGTCCCCCTGTCCCCGCCGTAACATAGTGATGGTGGCCAATACAGTACCCACCACAAAGGCAATCTGCAGCGACGCGTAGTAGCTGGCGCCGCGGCCGTAACTTTCAGCCATCAATGGCAACACCACCAAAAACACACCGATATGTACCAGGCCGTTAAAGCCCACCAGCAACACCAGTTCAAAAATGGCGCGACTCTTACGCACTTCCGCAAACCCTTCCAGCAACGCAGACGGTAATTTTTTCGCAGACACTTGCTTAGCCGGATCATTTTCGCGCAGGCAATAGAACAATACCGCTGCCCCAATCAGCACACCCACCTGGACCATCAGCAGCGGTTCTGCCCCCCAGTGATCGAAGCGGCTGGCCAGAAGCATCCCCATTGCCTGACCGCCGTATTGAGCCATCATCATCCAGGTCACCAAATGTTGCACATGACTCTCCTGAAGCGGCGTACCCACGTCCGGCTTGCGGGCTCCGCGCTGTACCAGGTTTTCCCGTGCAGGCTGCAGAAAAGCGGTGAAAAAACCGAGGCTGACTCCGTACGCCAGCAGTAACGTCAAACTGGGTATGGAATCCACAAGAAAAAATGCCAGCGCCCCATGACACAGAGCCAACCCGAGGCAAGATAACGCGGCGACACGCGCAGCATCGAAGCGATCCGCCAGGGCGCCACCAAATAGAAGAAAAATCAGATTGGGAAGTAAAACGGATGCCTGCACCCAGCTCAATTGCAAAGCGGGCAACTCCACTACCGACACGGCAATCCACGGCAGCAATATCACCTGCAGGCCAGTAGCCAGAGAGGTGCCGCTGAAGCCGAGCAGGAAGGTGCGTAGTCGAGCCGCCAGTGCGGGAAAAGCCATTGCAGAATCCGGAAAATCAATCACTCACCGCGGCCGCCCCTGAGCTTTGCCAGCAGTTGCAAAAATGGGGCGCTATTGTCCCACACTTTTACCCGGTGTTTTTACCTCGTACGCGCTCCAGCTCAACTTACCGATCAACGTGCCGACGTCGGTAGAGAATTGGTGGAAATACCAGAGCGCGCGGAAAGCCGCAGCGGCCAGAAGACTCGCACCAGACGCCGCAGCTGTTTGAGTGCTCCAGTGTCATCGGCGAAAGCGGCCTTCTCATAGGCGAGGGTGATACGTAGAACCATGGGACCAAGTGCCGGCCATTCCCGTTCGACCCTCCGTGCGTAATCTCCCGGGGCCTCACCGGGGTTGCGCGGCAATCCTGCACGCGCCATGCGCTTGCAAAAGCGCAGGTACACCCGGTCCGCCGGCGCTAGCGCGGGACCACGACTGGACAGTTTCAGCCAGATCAGCAATGCCACCAGAGCGATTGCCATCGGAGTCCCCAGGAAGATCGCCACACGCAAGGGGGATATTTCTCCCAGAAGGCGACGCAACAGGCCTTCCTGGCGCTCGGCATCGAAGCTCACCACCGTGCGATACCAACGGTAATTGATCATGTCCCACTGCAGCCGCAGGCGCGTAACAAAGGGAATTTTATGCAGTGGCAAAAACGCATCCTGCATGAATTCTTCGGCCGCGGCACTCTGCAGGCCGTCGCGAATTCGCTGGGGCGCTACGGAAGCGGTGGGATCCACACGTACCCAGCCGCGCTCCGGCAGCCAGATTTCCGCCCAGGCGTGCGCGTCGTACTGACGCACCAGCAGATATTCCTGCTGCTCTACCCACTCGCCTCCCTGATAGCCCGCCACCACCCGAGCAGGCACGCCGGCGGCGCGCATGGTAAATACGTAGCTGTTGGCGAAATGTTCACAGAATCCCTGCCGGGTACCGAACAGAAACTCGTCCACCGTGTTGGCGCCCAAGGCAGGTGGCTGCAGGGTGTAGGTAAAACTGCGGTTATACATGGTCAGCAGTGCCTGGGAAATGGCTTCCGCATCCATTCCCTCTTGCCGCCGCGCGACTGCCCAGGCCCGGGCCTCTGGGTTTCCAGAATCCGGCAGCTGCAGATGGCGGCGCAGCTCAGCCGCGCTCAATTGAGACTGTGCGGGAATACTGTCCCGGGGCCAGGAGCGCACATCGTAGGCCAGCCGGCTACCCACCGGATTCCGATATATCAGGGTATCTTCGTCAGTGGTACGCACCCCCCGGGTACCGGAATGGGGGGTTGCCATGGCAAACAGCCAGGGATTGTGACTGGCTTCCTGAATGACCTGATAACGATAGCGTGGCCCTACCGCGGGCAGACTTTGTTCGCCCTCACCCCGCACACGGGAACGGCGACCGGCCCAGCGATTACCGGTAATCCCCGGTTCACTCCAGCGGCGGCCGTCAAAGTGGGTGTACACCAACCCACGCCAGTAGCGCTGCTCCGGCGGCGGTACCGGGCCGTCGAAAGAGATGCGCAGTGCGGGCTTGTCGGATTTGGACAGGCGGCTGAAATCCCCCGGGCTCATGGAGTCACTGATTCCGGTGGAAGCAGCGGAGGTATTTTGCGGTACCGCCCATAGAGGCCCGAGGCGGGGCATGACCACAAACAGCACCAGCATTACCGGCACCGCCTGCGCAAGTAGCTTTGCAGACAGCCCCAAAGCCCGACCGGCACGCGCACTACCACTGCCCTGCTGCGCTACCAGGGCGGCGGTGATCACCAGCAGGCTGAACACACCATAGAGCGCATAGGGAATCGTCTGATCGAATACAAACAGGGTCGCGGCAAGAAAGTAGGCCAACATCAGGCTGAGCATTGCATCTCGCCGACTCAGGAGTTCGATATTTTTTAGAGTGAAAGACACCGCCAGCAGCGCCACCATGGGCTCAAGCGCAAACCAGCGCCGATACGTCATCGCCAAACCCGCCACCGCCAGACTGACCGCCACCAGTTTGACCACACGCCCGGGAATTTCCCGCCGCCCGCGAAACACTTCAAGGCGCCAGTAAACGGCGATACACCAGGCAAATACTAACCAGATGGGAAGATGAGCGAAGTGCGGCAACAGCACCACCAGTTGCGCGGCGAAGACCCAAAGCAGGCTCTCTCGCGGCAACAATGTCTGTAATTGCCCACTATGCACACTCATCCGACAACGCCTTTTACCGGAAACAGCGCCAACGCACTCAGCACTTTGTGCCGATGGGCGCTACCCAGTGCAGGTTCCACCGTCAGGCCGGGAAGCCGCAATCCATAGGCTACCTGAGCACGCTCCGCCTCCAGCACCCAGGCACACAGATTGCTCAGGCGGACCTCGGGCTCGCGCCCTGCCAGAAGATCCCAGTCCAGCCACAGGCGGGCATCACTGCCGGAGGCGTATTCCTTGCTGTACAGGTCACGTCCCCCGGCAAACTGTTTCCACGCGACGTGCCGCAGTGAGTCACCCGGCTGATAATTTTTCAGGCCGGCGAAATCATCGCCGCCGGCAGAAAAGCTTTTCTCCTGCTCCCCCTCGCCCACACTGACGCCCCAGGGCAGTGGGCCCGATGACTTCGGTTGTGGGTACGCCAGAAACTCCACATCCAGGTCCACCCAGCTCCAGCACTTGAACAACCCCAGGGGAAAGCGGCTCTCTACCCGAATACGCGGAGCGCGCACCTTGCCACGCCGGACCAGCGGCAGGTCCAGGCGGACTTCGACAGGCTCACCACCACTAACATCCACCAATCCTCCCTCTTCCGGTGGCCAGTTCAGGCGCACTCTTTCGTGTGTGCGCTTGCCGGTTTTTTCCACTGCGATTTTCGCAATGCCGAAATCCCCGGCAAAGGCGGGGTCAACGTCCTGCAGGCGCAGTTTAAGACCGGAAAGATTGGCAAAGGTGTGCACCGGCAAGACGACCATCAACCCCACCAACAGGAATACCAGTGCAAGCACCAGATTATTTTCATAATTGGTGCCGAGTAGCCACAACAGCAAAATCAGTAACAGGAAACCCATGCCCGCGGCAGTGGGCAGAACGAACAGTTTGCGATGGTTGAGCGTGACACTGGGCGCCGCCGGCAGGCGCCGGTCCAGCCAGCGGAGCCAACGCCGGTTTAGAGCACCAGCACTCAAAGAGCCAGAGGGTTCGCTGGCAGAGGCTTCAAAAGAGACTTTATCGAGCACGTGTGCGAAAACCCCATTTGCCTCAGGCGGCGATGATGTCTACCTGGTGCATCATACGCTCCACCAATTGGGTACCATCGGTACCGTCACTCTGCAATCGATGGCCGGCGACAGATGGTAGCACCGCCTGCAGATCCTCCGGCAGCAGGTGGCTGCGGTTGTGAATCAATGCCCAGGCGCGCGCGGCGTGCAGTAGTGCCAGCGCACCCCGCGGAGATAGGCCGACACCACATTCTGCACTCTGACGCGTGTGCTGTACCAGACGCTCCAGATAATCCAGCAGGGAGTCGGAGGCCTTAACCTGGTTCACCAGGCTCTGAAGTTTGCGCAACCCATCGGTATTGATACGTGGCTTGATCTGCGCCAGCTGCGCGCGTGGATCAACGCCTTTGAACAGGGCGCGTTCGGCTTCGCGGGTGGGGTAACCGAGGCTGATGCGCATCAGGAATCGGTCGAGCTGGGATTCCGGCAGAACAAACGTACCGGACTGCTGTAGCGGGTTCTGGGTAGCAATCACGAAGAACGGCTCGGGCAGCGGGCGGGTTTCACCATCGACACTGACCTGGCGTTCCTCCATCGCTTCCAGCAACGCACTCTGGGTTTTCGGCGAGCTGCGGTTGATTTCGTCGGCGAGCAGCACCTGGCTGAACACCGGGCCCTCGTGGAAACGGAACTGACCGGATTCCCGCTCAAAAATACTGACACCGATAATATCCGCAGGGAGCATATCGCTGGTGAACTGGACACGCTTGTAGCTGAGCCCCAGCACCTGAGCGAGTGCGTGCGCCAGGGTGGTCTTGCCCATACCCGGCAGGTCTTCGATCAACAGGTGGCCGCGGGCCAGCAGACAGGCCAGCGCCAACTTCACCTGATGTTCTTTTCCTAACAGGACCTTGCCGATGTCATCGACAATAGCGGAGATGATTTTTTGCACGGCAAATCCATTACTGCTCGGTTTTTCTTCAGTAAATGATAGGCCCCGGGATAAACGGGGCCATATATCATGTCACATTCCGCGCCATTGTGACTCTTTTACGCGAGTGCCGACAAGCCTCGCGCCAGATCGGCCTTCAGGTCTTCGACATTTTCCAGCCCGACGGAGACGCGGATCAGGTTCTCGGTAATACCTGCCTTCTCTTTATCCTCATCGCTCAAACGGCCGTGAGTGGTGGTGGCCGGGTGCACGATGGTGCTTTTGGCGTCACCCAGGTTAGCGGTTACCGAGAAGATCTTGCAGGCATCGATCACCTTCCAGGCTTCCTCACGACTACCGGCAACGGTGAAACTGAATACCGCGCCAAAGCCACTCTGCTGCGCCGCCGCAAGCTGGTGGTTGGGATGGCTGGGCAGGCCGACGTAATTGACCTTCTCCACCGCCCCCTGCTCCTTCAGCCACCAGGCGATATCCAGTGCGCTGGTACAGTGGGCGCGCATCCGCAGGTTTAGCGTTTCCAGACCTTTCAAGAAGACCCAGGCATTGAATGGGCTCAGGCTGGGGCCACAGGTGCGCAGGAATATGACGACTTCGTCCATTACCTCTTTCTTGCCCACAACTACACCGCCCAGACAACGGCCCTGGCCGTCGAGGAATTTGGTGGCGGAGTGCACAACAATGTCGGCGCCCAGCTCCAGCGGGCGCTGCAGTGCGGGGGTACAGAAGCAGTTATCAACCACCAGTTGCGCACCTGCGCTGTGGGCGAGATCCGCCATGGCGCGGATATCGGCGACTTCGCACAGAGGGTTGGACGGCGTTTCCATAAACAGCAGTTTGGTATCGCCATCCAGCGCGTCTTTCCAGGCCTGGAAGTCGGTCAGTTCCACGAAGCTGACTTTCACCCCGAATTTGATCATGTAGCGGGTAAACAGCGCGGTGGTGGTACCGAATACGCTGCGGGAACAGATCACCTTGTCGCCGCTTTTCAGGGTGGCCATACAGAGGCTCAAGATCGCCGCCATACCGCTCGAAGTCGCCACTGCCGCCTCCCCGCCTTCCATCGCGGCGATACGCTCTTCAAACATACGCACGGTGGGGTTTGTGTAGCGCGAGTAGACATTGCCGGGAGAATCCCCGGAGAAACGCGCGGCGGCTTCTGCCGCGGAGGGAAAGACGTAACTGGAGGTGGTGTAGATAGGCTCGGCGTGCTCGCCTTCCGCCGACCGGCTCTGGCCTGCCCGTACCGCCAGAGTTTCCAGTGCGTAGCCGTCGTCTTCAAACATGGATTAACCGTCCCGGGTTAGAAATTGCTGAGCCGGTAATCTTAACCCATGAAGGCGACTTAGGCAGGTCGAATCACCAAAGCTACGAAGTAAATAGATTTAATGCGAAGACAGAGTAGCGGGGATCCGTTTTCAAAAGCGTCGGCGACAGGGACGTCGCCGACGCAGCCTACATGGGTGAGGCAAGTGTTTGCGAAGCACTGCTTCGCACGCAGCCGAACGACGCCCATCTGCGATTGGCGGCCGGGCCCGCTTGCGGGTATTCACAGCGGTTTTGAAAACGGATCCCCGCTGCTCTGTCGCCAATACTGGCAAAAACGAAGCTCTTTTTACCACCGCGGTATGGAGAGCTACGTAGGTAGTGCACTGGCGGCACTGCTGCCGGGAGTTGTTTGCGAGACACGCCGTGAACCCATCCATGGGGGCTCTTCCGCGAGGTCCCTCTCGCGGAAGGTCTCGCAAACAACTCCCGGCATCAGCGCCTTAGCGATTGGCAAATACGCTTCGGCCCACCGATGGGTGGGCCGAAATATAAAAAGAGAAAGCTTTATTAGAGCTTACAGCGAACTCTCGTTGCCTTTCCCTTTCGCGTTGTCGTTACGCGCCGCATGCAGGCTGTCCAGGTACTCTTCGGTAACATCACCGGTGATGTACTTGCCATCAAATACCGCGCAATCGAATTCCTTGATTTCGGTATTACCGTCAGCAGAAGAAACAATCAGCTCATCGAGGTCCTGATAAATCAGCCAGTCTGCACCGATCTCTTCACACACTTCTTCGGTGGTGCGGTTGTGGGCAACCAGCTCGGTGGCAGAAGGCATATCGATGCCGTACACGTTCGGGTATTTCACCGCCGGAGCGGCAGAGGCGAAATACACCTTGTTGGCACCCGCATCGCGCGCCATCTGGATGATCTGCTTACAGGTAGTCCCGCGCACGATGGAATCGTCCACCAGCAATACATTCTTACCGCGGAATTCCAGCTCGATCGGGTTCAACTTCTGGCGAACAGACTTTTTACGCTGCTTCTGACCCGGCATGATAAAGGTACGGCCGATATAGCGGTTCTTCACCATGCCTTCCCGGAATTTCACGCCCAGACGGTGCGCCACCATCTGGCCGGCGGAGCGGGAGGAATCCGGGATCGGGATCACTACATCAATATCGTGGTCCGGGCGCTCACGCAGGATTTTCTCGGCCAGGTGCTCACCCTGACGCAGGCGCGCCTTGTGTACGGAAACGCCGTCCATGATGGAGTCCGGGCGGGCAAAGTATACGTGTTCGAAAATACACGGACGCAGTTGCGGGTTTTCCGCACACTGCTCGGAGTGCACAGTGCCGTCCAGCTCGATGTAGATACATTCACCCGGCGCAACGTCGCGCACCAGGGTGTAGCCGAGCACGTCCAGCGCTACGGATTCCGAGGCCACCATATATTCGGTGCCCTTATCGGTCTCGCGCTTGCCGTACACCAGCGGACGGATGCCGTTGGGGTCGCGGAAGGCCACTACGCCGTAGCCAACAATCATCGCCACACAGGCGTAGCCACCGCGTACACGTTTGTGCACGGCACGCATGGCGGTGAAGATGTCTTCGGCTTTGGGTTGGAGTTTGTGCTGCTTGTGCAGCTCGTGGGCAAATACGTTGAGCAGGACTTCGGAGTCGGAATCGGTGTTAATGTGGCGCAGGTCCTGCTGGAAGATCTGATCCTTCACCTCGTTGACGTTGGTGAGGTTGCCATTGTGGGCCATGGCGATGCCGTAGGGGGAGTTGACGTAGAACGGCTGGGCCAGTGCCGGGCCGGAGCTTCCGGCGGTTGGGTAGCGCACATGACCGATACCGAAGTTGCCAGTCAGGCGCTGCATATGGCGCGCGCGGAAGACGTCGCGCACCAGGCCATTGGCCTTTTGCTGATTCAGGCGGTCGCCATCACAGGTGACGATGCCGGCGGCGTCCTGGCCACGGTGCTGCAACAGAGTGAGCGCGTCGTACAACTGCAGATTGACGTCACTCTTACCGACGATTCCAACGATGCCACACATACTTCAGATAACCCCAGTCAATTCGAAATGGTCATGGTGATCCCGCGCCGCCTCCCGCAGCCCATCGATCAGTCAATTTGCCCTGCGAAGAAATCCTTGATCGCGCCTGCCGCTTCGCGCGCGCGGTCCTCAAATTCGAGAAAATGCGGTATGAACGTCGATTGCTGCCACCAGCCGTCCTGATCCACCGGCGCCAGCGCCGGAGCAAAGATCAGCAACGCCATCACGATGATGCAGCCGCGAAACAGACCAAACACCATACCCAACACCCGGTCAGTGCCCGACAGGCCGGTAGCCTCTACGAACGCAGACAGAGTCATATTCAGGCCGGCTCCTGCCAGCAAGGTAAAGATGAACAGTATGGAAAAGGCGGCAATGGCCTGTAGTGAAGGCGTATCGACGAGGTTGGAGAGCAATGGCGCCAGCTGGTCGCGAAACATCATCGCCACTACGAATGCCGCCACCCAGGTGAGCAGCGACAGTACTTCGCGCACGAAGCCTCGGCTCAAGCCGATCAGCGTGGAGATGGCGACGATTGCCAGAATGGTCCAGTCAGCCCAGTTCATTCAACCCTACCTGCTACGCGGCGGCTGCCGCGAAGAGCGCGCATTCTAACTTACCGACCGGGACCAGTGAAGCAGTTCACCAAATCCATTGGCCGAATTCACTGACAGGTACTGGAAAAGACCCGGCAAAAGGAGTGCATGGTAAGGTCACGCATCAGCGGGTGGTATCAGGCCCGGTATCGCAGTATCAGGGTCTCGGTCTTGAGTAGCTTGTCCAGCTTCTGCTTTTCCGACTGAGCGTCCACCCTGCTCAACTTGGGCCCCACAAATACCCGCACAAAACGCCCCTTGGGTGTATCCACGGCGCGGGTATAGGCACGGAACCCCGCATCCATCAGTTTCGTGCGCATACGGTCTGCACTGGTCGCTTCTTTATAGGCCGCCACCTGAATAACCCAACCTTCCGGTAACCCCTGCTCATCCAGCTGGGTTTCCTCTGCCGGCAATTGCAATTGCGCAGTGGTCTGCGCGGCTGATGGCTCAGCGGGGGCTGGTTCAGCATGCGTCACGGGTTCCGGCTCGGCAGGCACCTCTGGCTCAAGCGAAACCGCTTCCGGATCCGGTGCTGGACCCGCCTGCTCTACGAAATCCGGCTGGAATACCTCATTCACTGGCGGCGCCGGCTCGATATCTGCGACCGGCTGCGGCTCGGCAATGGAGATCGGCTTGATATCGGGGGGGGGCGGAATCTGGCTGGTGACATCGATATAGCGCGCCCCTTCCCGATCGAACAGCGTCGGCAGGAAAATCACCGCAAGCGCCGCAAGCACCAGCGCGCCGACAATACGCTGCTTGACCCCGTCGTTTAGCCGACGCGGCGTGCCGCCATGGCGTTGTTGCGTGTTGGAATAGGAATCGCTGTCCCGGCCGGCCATGTGTCTGCTCTCTTGGGCTGTTGGAGGGGCTATAGAAGAACTATCGGGCTCCACCGAGCCGCTCTATTTCCGACAATACCTCCGCAACGGTAAAGAAAGAACCAAAGACAAGCAACCTGTCTGCTTCACCTATTGCTCCCAATGCCACCGGCAACTGTTCCGCCACCGGCGCGCAGCGATCGGAAACCCGCTCCCCGGCAACTCCCACGGCAGCGAGCCCCTGCAGAATCTGCTGCGCACCCGCCGCGCGCGGGTTGCCCGGCAACAGTGCCGGAAACCAGTAATCCACAGTGTCTTTTAGCGGCTCAACCAATCCACCCAGATTCTTGTCCGCCATCACCGCCACCAGTGCCACCGTGCGCCCAGACACCGGATGACGCTCCAGCCAATCCGCCAGATATCCAGCCGCCGCCGGGTTGTGTCCCACATCCAGCAACAGATTGCGATCCTGCCAGTGCACCGCCTGACAACGCCCCGGCATCCGCAGTGTTTCCAACACCTCGCACACCTGCTCCGCCCCCGGTAACTCACCCGCGATCGCCAACGCCGTCACCGCCGCCGCCACACTGGCCGGCGGCAACTGCAGTTCCGGCACACCAAAACGCAACGCCGGCTCCGCCTGCAACGCATACTCCCCATCGCGCAGGGAAAACTCATGTCCAATAAAAAAGCTCTCACAGCCAAGCTTGCCGGAAATATCAATGACCGAAGCCGGCGGCTGCGGGTCCGCACACACAAATGTCTTACCCGCACGCAAAATCCCCGCCTTCTCCCGGCCAATCACCTCCCGGTCACTCCCCAACCAGGCCTCGTGATCCACCGCCACACTGGTAATGATCGAAATATCCGGATCGACGATGTTGACCGCATCCAGGCGACCACCCAGCCCCACCTCCAGCAAGGCAAAGTCGACCCCTGCCTGCTTGAACAGCCAGAACGCCGCCAGCGTGGTGAACTCGAAATACGTAAGGCTCACATCCCCACGGGCCTGATCCACCGCCTCAAATGCCGCGATCAATTGCTCGTCCGCAACCTCCTCGCCGTCGATGCGAATACGCTCGTTGAAGCGAAGCAAATGTGGCGAACTGTAGGCGCCCACGGTGTGATCCCCGGCGCGCAACAGTGCCTCCATGGTGCGCACACAACTCCCCTTGCCGTTGGTGCCACCCACGGTAATCACCCGGCGCGCCGGCGTTTCCACACCCAGCACACGCGCAACGGAGGACACACGCTCCAGGCCGAGTTCAATTTCTGTGGGGTGGAGTTTTTCCAGGCGAGAGAGCCAAGATTGAAGGTCGCGCATTAGGTCACCGGTGATTTGGTCAGGTGAAAAGATTTTAGCTAGGAAGAACAACTAGAGGGAGTTGATTCGAAGTGAAGAAGCCGAAGCGAAGGGAGCGCTGCCGGGTGGGCCTTTGTGAGACCTTCGAAAACATGGATGTTTTCGCAGAGCCCCCAGGGATGGGTTCACGGCGTGTCTCACAAAGGCCCACCCGGCAGCGGTCCCGCCACTGAGTTTGATCAGCGCGGGACCTAGGAAAAATCAGTTGTTGGATAGCTTGCCCAGAATCCGGCTAACCGTATTCCGCATGTCTTTGCGCGGAATAATCATATCAATCGCACCGTGCTCCAACAGGAACTCTGCGCGCTGGAAACCTTTCGGCAGTTTCTGACGAATGGTCTGCTCAATGATATTCGGCCCGGCAAAACCCGCACGCGCACCCGGCTCCGCCGCATTGATATCCCCCAGCAACGCCAGAGAAGCAGAAACACCACCGTACACCGGATCCGTCATGATCGAAATGTAAGGCACACCCGCCATACGCAGCTTTTCCAGCACCGCAGAAGTCTTCGCCATCTGCATCAGCGAGATCAACGCCTCCTGCATCCGCGCACCACCGGTGGCCGAAAAACAGACCAGCGGAATATTTTCTTCCAGCGCGCGCTGGGCCGCACGAGTGAACTTCTCACCCACCACGTAGCCCATGGATCCACCGTGGAAGGCGAACTCAAATGCCACCGCAACTACCGGCTTGCCCTCCAGCAAACCCTGCATCGCCACCAGCGCATCTTTCTCGCCGGTCGCCTTCTGCGCCTGGGTCAGACGGTCCTTGTACTTCTTCACGTCTTTGAACTTCAGACGATCCACCGGCTCCACATCCGTCGCCAGCTCCTCGCGATGCTCCGCATCGAGAAACATATCCAGACGGCGGCGGGCGCCAATACGGAAGTGGTGTTCGCACTTCGGACATACATCCAGATTGCGCTCCAGCTCCGGCAGGTACAGAGTAGAATCGCACTTGACGCACTTCTTCCACACACCTTCCGGCACCTTGCTGGCGCCAGCGCGGCGCTCAGTGCGAATCACAGACGGAACAATTTTTTCTAACCAGCTCATTCTGTTACCAAATCCAATGCTTGCCATTAAGCACCACGGCCAACCCGAAGCGCCCTGAATTCGTGTACTGCCGGCAAAGCTCCCAATTTAACAGGGAACCCCGCTATTTCCCGGGCCCAGCCTATATGACCGGCAATTCTAAAACCGCGAATTAAACCACTTTCAAAAAAATTGCACTTGGCCAGATAAGCCGCAAAATCGGGCTTTCTGGCCAAAAAGCATTGCGTGCCAGCTGGCGCTTGATTTATCGCCGGATAAGCACGCTCAGCCGTCGAGGGCGGAACGCATCTCCGCTACGATACCGCCAATGCGGTCCTTGGCTGCAGCACCATCGGCGGAGTCGCCCACCGCGGCAACCAGCACACTGCCCACCACCGCACCGTCGCCGTCCGCACTCACCGCTTTCGCGGAAGCACCGTCTTTGATGCCGAAGCCCACACACAGAGGCAGATTCGTATGACAGCGGATGCGTGCGAGGTTATCGCGCACGGAATCCAGATCCAGGTGGCCCGCGCCAGTGACGCCCTTCAGGGATACATAGTAGACAAAGCCACTGGCCAGCTTAGTGATCTGTGCAATGCGCTCGTCGCTGGTGGTGGGGGTCAACAGGAAAATGTTGCGCAACTCGCGGGCATTCAACAGATCGTTCAGCGGGCCAGCCTCTTCCGCCGGCAGGTCCACCGTCAGGGCGCCATCACCACCGGCTTCCTTCAACGCATCGGCAAAGGCTTCCGCGCCCATTTTCTCGATAGGGTTGGCGTACCCCATCAGAATGACCGGCGTCTCCTCATCCCTGCTGCGGAACTCCTTCAGCAATTCCAGGCATTTGCGCAGAGAAGCCTTCTGCTCCAGCGCGCGCTCGTGCCCCTTCTGGATTACCGGCCCTTCCGCCATCGGGTCGGAAAACGGTACGCCCAGCTCAATCAGGTCGGAGCCGCTGGCTACCAGCTGGTGCATCAGCTCCACGGTGTTTTCCAGACCACCGTCACCGGCAACGATATAAGTCACCAGCGCTTTGCGCCCTTCACTGCGCAATTTGGCGAATCGGCGATCAATTCGATTATTCAGTTCGCTCACCATCCCGCTCCTTACACTTCGATGCCGTCGATGGCGGCTACGGTGAAAATATCCTTGTCACCACGACCGGACAGGTTCACCACAATATTCTGATCCGGGCGCATGGTGGCCGCGAGCTTGAGGCCGTATGCCACCGCGTGACTGGATTCCAGTGCAGGAATGATGCCTTCCTTACGGGTCAGGGTGCGGAACGCAGTCAGCGCTTCATCGTCATTGGCAGTGACATAATCCACACGACCAATATCGTGCAACCAGGCGTGCTCGGGGCCCACACCCGGATAATCGAGACCGGCTGACACCGAGTGCGTCTCAATGATCTGACCGTCCTCATCTTCCATCAGGTAGGTGCGGTTGCCGTGCAGAATACCGGGTACGCCGTCATTCAGCGGTGCTGCATGGCGGCCGGTTTCCAGGCCGTCGCCGCCGGCCTCAACGCCGTACATTTTCACGGACTCGTCACCGAGGAACGGGTGGAACAGGCCGATGGCGTTGGAGCCGCCGCCGACGCAGGCAACCAGTGCGTCGGGCAACTGGCCAAACTGCTCCAGGCTCTGACGGCGCGCTTCGCGGCCGATGATGGAATTGAAGTCGCGCACCAGCTGCGGGTACGGATGCGGGCCGGCCACGGTGCCGATAATGTAGAAGGTATCGTCTACATTGGTCACCCAGTCGCGCATGGCTTCGTTCATGGCGTCTTTCAGGGTCTTGGAACCGGACTCTACCGGGATCACTTCCGCCCCCAGCAACTTCATGCGGTACACATTGGGGGACTGACGTTTGACGTCTTCCGCACCCATGTACACCGCGCATTTCAGGCCCAGGCGCGCGGCAACGGTCGCTGTGGCCACACCGTGTTGGCCTGCCCCGGTTTCCGCAATTACGCGTTTTTTGCCACTGTGCTTGGCCAGCAGCGCCTGGCCCACGGTGTTGTTCACCTTGTGTGCGCCGGTATGGTTCAGATCTTCCCGCTTGAGCCAGATTTTTGCCCCGCCCGCGGATTCCGTCAGCCGCTCCGCCAGATAAAGCGGCGAAGGGCGTCCCACATAGTGGGCCAGGTCATAGTCGAAGGCTGCCTGGAAATCCGCGTCGTTTTTCAGCCGCTGGTACATTTCCTGCAGTTCATCGAGGGCACTGATCAGGGTCTCGGAGACGAAGCGTCCACCGAACTCGCCGAAATGCCCGCGGGCATCCGGATAGGCCCCGAAATCGATGGGCGAACTGGGTTTAGTCACTGCTCAAACTCCTTGGGTCAATGCGTTACTGCGCGCGCCGCTGCCTGCGGCGTTACGGGCGGCACGAATAAATGCGCGCACTTTATGGGGATCTTTGCGGCCCGGGGCGGCTTCCACACCGCCGCTGACATCCACACCGTGAGGGTTCGCCGCAGCAATGGCCTCGGCCACATTCTCGAGGTTGAGGCCACCGGCCAGAATGATGTGGCGCTCACTGCCCTGCGGTACGCGCTGCCAGTCAAAAGTGTCTCCGGTGCCACCGGGGACTCCCTTGCGATAGGCATCCAGCAGGATGCCACGGGCATCGGGATAGGCGGCCATGGCTTCCACCGGATCCAGTCCGGGCTTCATGCGCAGGGCCTTCATGTACGGGCGGTGGAACTGACGGCAATAGGGCGCGTTCTCATCGCCGTGAAATTGCAGCAAATTCAGCGGCACCAGTTTCAGGATATCTTCCACGTCCTGCGGATGCGCATCCACGAACAGACCGGTCAGTACCGCAAACGGAGATACCGCACTGGCAATTTCTGCCGCACGTTCAGCGGTTACATGGCGGGGGCTAGGCGGATAGAACACCAGCCCCAACGCGTCCGCACCGGCATCCACCGCCAGGCGAGCGTCTTCGACACTGGTAATTCCGCAGATCTTTACGCGCATAATCCATTAATCGTCTGTGTGGAATGACACACCTGTACCGCCAGACCGACGCGATACGTCGAACTTCCCGGACGCTGGCAGCATAAGAACTTGGAGAGCAGGCGATACTAGCAGATCGGCGGGCGCGACGAAACGCGCAGGTCAGTGCTCCCTCCCGTTCGCCAGGATTACTCCGCGCTGCCGATGGTACCCAAAGGTTGCGGTACCAACAGCGGACCAGGTGGCATGGCCGGAAGTGAAAATTCCGACGGGTACTGTACGTCGACCAGATACAGACCGTGGGGTGCGGCGGTGACACCGGCAGCAGTGCGATCTCGCGCGGCAAGCACCTCGCTCACCCACCCTGGCGCGCGATCGCCGCGCCCGACCGCCATCAATACCCCGGTAATATTGCGCACCATGTGGTGCAGAAACGCCGTGGCACTCACCTCCAATACAATCAACTGCCCTACCCGGCCAATATCCAGCCGGGTAAGCCGCCGCACCGGGGATTTCGCCTGGCACTGAGCCGCACGAAAACTACTGAAATCGTGCTCGCCAATCAGATGTTGGGCACCTTCGCGCATCGCCTGAATGTCCAGTGTGCGCTCGGTCCAGGTCACCTCGCTCGCGGCCTGCGCCGCGCGCGTCGGCGCGCTGTGTATCAGATAGCGGTAAGTGCGGTTACGCGCGGAAAAACGCGCATGAAATTGCGCTGGCACCTCTGTGGCCCAGTGCACCCGCACATCGAATGGCATCTGGGTATTTACCCCCTGGATCCACGCCTTGGTGGGGCGTACAGCGGTGGTATCGAAATGGATCACCTGGCCGGTGGCATGTACCCCTGCGTCGGTACGGCCGGCACACACCAGAGTGACGGGCTCAGCCGCCACTCTAGATAACGCATTTTCCAGCGTCTCCTGCACGGTCTGGGGGTCGTGCTTTTGCTTTTGAAAGCCGCGCAGTCGGGTGCCACAGTACTCCACACCCAACGCGATGCGGCGCAATCCTTCCGGCAGTGACTCCCCCTCCGGCACTTCACCGTTGGGTTTGTAGTGGTAAATCTTGTTCATCATGGGCGAATTTTACACGGACCCGAAAACCTGGCGCGCAAAAAAGAAGACCCCGCACAGGCGGGGTCAAAGTGTTGTTGCTGTAGACAGCGTGAATAACTATGTAGAAATGGGCGACCTGATGCGCTTAGCTCATGCGCTCCAGCATATCCTTGGCACGCTGCTGATGTTCACCCGCAGCCTCTTCCACAACTTCTCCGAGGATTTCGCGGGCGCCGTCTTTGTCACCCATATCCAGGTAAGCCTGTGCCAATTCCAGCTTGGTACTGACTTCGTCACTGCCTTCCAGCAGATTGAGCTCAGAATCCAGGTCACCCTCCAGGTCAAAACTCAGGTCACCCAACTCCGAGGAAGACTCCTGAGCGGGCTGACTGCTGGAGGAACTGCTCGGCGCTGCCGGCTGTTCCATGACCGCGAGATCCAGATCCTGCTCACTGGCCACTTCGGACTGCGCTGCAGATGATGGAACCTGCGCAGCGGCCGAGGATTCGGCTTCCCCTTCCAACTCAAATTCACCAAGATCGATACTGTCGAGGTCCAGGCTTCCGAGGTCATCACCGAAGCTCTCTTCCAGGTCGCCATCCAGCTCACCGTCAAACGTGCCGAGTTCCGGTTCGCCCTGGGGGGGCTCAACTTCCGCGGACGCAGCACTGTCGTCAGCAACCGCTGACTCATCAGTGTCGTCCATCGGCGTCAGATCAAGATCGAACTCCAGACCACCGTCATCCACTTCTGCGTCGGCAGGTGCTGTGGCGCCCTCACTAGACAAGTCCAAGTCGCCATCAAGATCCAGGCTTTCCAGACTCTCCAGGTCGAGTTCGCCATCGGCCATCAGGTCATCAAGGTTGAAATCGTCGGCTTCCTGAGAAGTTTCTGCAGCCTGTTGTGCAGCCGGTTTGTCTGCCTCCAGCTCCAGATCGGAACCCAGGTCCAGGGTGAAATCGTCCTCCGCTGGTTGCGCACTTGCCGCGGGCGTTTCCTCGACGCCATCCAGGGACAGGTCATCGCCGAGGTCCAGATCAAGCGAGAACTCGTCGTCGGAAGGTGCCGTCGCGGCATCTTCACTGCCAAGCTCCAGGGAAAGGTCATCCAGTGAGTCAAGGTCACTGTTCTGAGCGCCCGAACTGTCGCTTTTCCCAGTGGCTGAGAACTCATCGAGGTCGTCAAAGCTCGCTTCAATGTTATCGAAGTCTGCGCCCATATCGTCCAACTGGGCGGCTTCCAGTGACTCACTGGAAAAGTCGTTTTCCGGCGCAACAAACGCGCCGATACCGGCGATAGTTTCCCGCAGACGTGCGGCGCGGTCCGCCGCCGGGCCGTCACTGTAACTCAGCAATTGACGGTAGTGATCATCAAACTGGTCGGCATTCTGCTGGTGGGCGTACACCTCCAACAGCATCAGACGCGCGTCGACATTTTCCGGTGCAGACTTGAGGCCCGCGAGCAGCTTTGCTTCCGCCTCCTGATACTGATCCAGCGACAGGTGAATTTCCGCTTCCGCTACCGGATCATCGGTTTCCACTTCGCTCAGTTGATCGAGATCGAAGTTGTCGTTCGCTTCAAACTCTTCAACAGCCACCAGGGTGTCGTCTTCATAGGGTTCTTCCGGAGCTTCTTCTTGCGCACGCTCCGCAGCCATTTCCGCCTCAACCTGGCGGATGGCTTCCTCTTCTTCCTGGCGGCGGCGCCAGCTCATAAACCCAAACAGACCGGCCAGCAGTGCGCCCGCGCCTATACCGATGGGCACAATGTTATCCATGATGCGCTCAACCAGTGTCGGCTCGGGGCGAGTCTGGACGACCACGCGATTGCGGCCCGTCTCTTCCTCGACTTCCGGTTCCGCTTCCGCGGTCTCGGTTACTTCCGCTTCTGTGGCATCGACAGCGTCACTGGCCTCCGCACCTGCACCATCGAGTGCGGCAGTGTCGTTGGCAGTCTCACCGGACACGTCCGGCTCCAGTTCAGACTCGGACTCGGATTCGAAACCGTCGACTTCGGTTTCAGACTCCAGTGCCTCGTTGGTCTGCTCCGCCGCAGCCTGCACCGCCTGCAGCTCTTCATTGGAGACCTCGACCAACTGCTCCATGGTGTCGATCTGCTCATTGAGCTCACCAATGCGCTCCTGCAGTTCGGCACTTTCGAGGCGAGACTTATCCAGCTCCTCTTCGGTAACCGCGAGCTCACCTTCGAGCGCCTCGCTTTCGCTGGAGCCACTGCCGGAACCGGACAACACAGATTCGTTGTCACCCGGCGCAGCCAGGGAAACGCGACCTTCCAGCACATCACTTTCAACGGTCTCTTCGACGGTGGCACGGGCATCCAGCGGTGCACCAGTCACATCCGCATCGCCCACACGTTCGCGCCAGGCATCATTCTGAGTTGCAACCTGGGACACCGCTTCGGTCAGAGAAAGGTTGCGCACCTCATCTGCAGTGGGCAGGCGCAGTACCGCGCCTTTCTTCAGCAGATTGATATTGTTGTTGATGAACGCTTCAGGGTTAAGGCGCTGAATTGCCAGCATGGTCTGCTGTACAGACAGGTCTCGAGATTCACGACTGTCGCGGGCAATTTCCCAAAGAGTTTTGTTGGCCTCAACCGGGCCATAGACGCGGCTGCCAGAGTCGGTAGCGGTCTGCGGCTCGCTGTATGTTTCCGTTGGCTCCTCGTACACGGGCTGCTGCGGCTGTTCGGCAGCGCTCTCTTGAGGAGCGGCGTACTCTTCTGGTGCAGGCTGCTCAACCGGTGCCTGCACGGGCTCGGGAGCTCGCTGCACCGTCGGCTGAATCGGTTTTTGCACGGGGGTGCTGCGTTGCACTTGCTGACGCTCGCGTTCAGCGGCGCGCACCGGCTGCGATGCGGTATTGGTCGAGAAGGCCGGCAGGTCCATCAGCAGGGTGTATTCACGCAGCAGACGACCACTGGGCCAACGGGTTTCCACCAGGAAATTCAGGAACGGCTCGCGAATTGGGGTGCGACTGGTGATACGAACAACCGGTTGACCGCTGGAGTAGTCCACATCGAAGCGGATGCCGTCGAGGGCGTAACCTCGGTCGACACCAGCACGCTCGAAGTCTTCGGTGCTCGCCAGGCGAACTTTGATTTCATTTTCGCCCAGGCCGCGGGTTTGCAGCAGTTTGATCTCTGCATCGAGTGGCTGGTTGAGGGTAGAATTCAGTTTGATTTCACCCAGACCGAGTGCCAGAGCCCCATTTCCACCCAGTGCGCTGACCAGACCCACCGCAAGTGCCAGCTTTTGCACACGCATATCCGATTCCCTTTATTGTTAGAATCACGCCGGCAACTGCTCAAAAATCACTCAGCCTTATCCCAAGCAACCAACAGTTTCCGACTTGTGCCACTTTCAGTGCACAAAAATTACTCAAAAGAACCGGCGCTGAGACACCAGGCTCTACTCTCCGGCGAAACTTTCTTCGATTGACCAGCAACCGCTAGCGAAAGAGTCACCCCCCGAAAAAGACGCAGCCTATCCGAATTATCACCTAACCCGACCTGCGGCACCCCCAAGTGTCGCCATGCCCCAAAATGATCAATCACAGGGCCAATCATTGGTCCAAAGTTAAGAAGAAACCTTCAGAAAGGCCGCTAAGTATTAAATATCAATGGATTTTTAGCAACAAGTGGACAATCTGTACACAGTTAATTGCGACGTCTTTACGCAAATTGTCGGATGCCGCACAAAAAACAACCTGGCGCGGATTGATCAACCCGGTGCGCAGGCGCCCCACTAGCGTATTCTCACTGCCGACGGCATCCTGAGCCGACGGGCGCTCGCGCATTTCCAGCCGCGCACCATTGGTCAGCAAACCACGCACAGTTTCTAGCGCCTGCTGGTCTTTCAACTGCACACTGACATTCGCCAGCTGACCGTGAAACACAGAGGCGGTATTGATACTCGCATCCAGTGCCACCTCATCACCTAATAGGCGACGGAGTTCCAGCACCAGCGCCAATTCACTGAAATTATGACCACTTTCGAGCAGAGCCTCGGCGGAGCTCAGATGATTGAACGCGAGGCGCTGACCGGTTGTCTCGTCCACATCCGGCTCCTGGCCGTTAAATAGGCGCGCGGTCTGTGCCGCCGCGGCATCCACGCTGCTTTTGCCCAGCGCGGACACCGGCTGGTTCAGTACAACTTCAACGGCTTGCAATTGCGATTTCAGCGGAAACAGCGCCTCCGCCAGCATCGCGGCACCCGCACCCGGCACGGCGATCACTTTGCGATCACTCTCATCCCGCTGATTGAGTTCCGCACTGTTCAGCAGCGGATGGATCAACGCCACACTTTCGTCGCCGCGGGTAATGCCCGCTGCATCCACCACCCAGGCGCCGGCCTGTTCGGCCTGTGCGAGCACGGCAGTCGCGGTATCACCAGCGGTAAGCAGCAGCACGACCTGCTCCGGGGTAAAGGCAAACTCTTTCAGCGGAGTAACCGGCACACTGCGATTGGCGAACACCTGCGGATCGACCTCGGCTTCATCATCAATCACCAGCTTGAGCTGGCCCGGGGTCACGGTCTTGCGCTCTTCCAGGATCTCCAGCAGCGCATCAAAAGGCGCACTGCCAACACCAACGATCACCAGTTCCCGGGTGGATTCGGTCATATTTGTACTCACGTGTATTTTCGAATGCTTTTCAGCCAGGTCGACCACTAAAGCAGCAGCCTAAAATTGCGGGGGATTATACTCGTGGAGAGTCAGGGGGGAAGCTATCGAAGGGATATATAGGCACGGGGTACCGCAATTGCGAAGTGCGGTGGCGGTACCGCTACCGGGCGACAGCTTGTGAGACACGCCGTGAACCCTTCCATGGGGGCTCTGCAAAAACATCCTGTTTTTGAAGGTCTCACAAGCTGTCGCCCGGTATCGGCACCTTCGCATAGGCAAAGGTACTCTGATCTAGCGGCTTATAGCTTGCCGAGAAGAATCAGCAGTACACGACGCAGCGGCTCGGCAGCGCCCCACAACAGCTGATCACCAACGGTGAAAGCATTCAGGTATTCACCACCCATGCTGAGCTTGCGCAGACGGCCAACCGGGATGTCCAGTTTGCCGGTAACCGCGGTCGGGGTCAGCTCTTTCAGTGTCACTTCGCGGTCGTTGGGTACCACTTTCACCCAGTCGTTGGCGGAGCCGATGATTTTCTCGATCTCTGCCAGCGGCAGATCTTTCTTCAGCTTCACGGTGAACGCCTGGCTGTGGCAGCGCATGGCACCGATACGCACGCAGGTACCGTCCACGGGCACGGTGCTGTCGGTGGCCAGGATCTTGTTGGCTTCCACCTGAGCTTTCCACTCTTCGCGGCTCTGGCCGGTTTCCAGCTGGGTGTCGATCCACGGCAGCAGGCTGCCGGCCAGCGGCGCCCCGAACTCGCTGGTGGGGAAATCGCCGCTGCGCATGTTCTCGGCCACCTTGCGGTCGATCTCGAGGATCGCGCTGGACGGATCGGCCAGCTCTTCGGCAACGCCGTCGCGGATGCTGCCCATCTGGGAGATCAGCTCGCGCATATTCTTGGCGCCGGCACCACTGGCTGCTTGATAAGTCTGGGCAGTAACCCACTCCACCAGACCTTCCTTGAACAAGCCGCCCAGGCCCATCAGCATCAGGCTCACGGTGCAGTTACCGCCGATATAATTTTTCACACCGGACTCGATACCTTTATCGATCACGTCGCGGTTGACCGGGTCGAGTACGATGATGGCGTCGTCCTGCATGCGCAGGCTGGAGGCGGCGTCGATCCAGTAGCCGTTCCAGCCCTGCTCGCGCAGCTTGCCGAATACTTCTTTGGTGTAGTCGCCGCCCTGACAGCTGACGATGGCGTCCAGCTCGGCCAGCGCGTCCAGGTCGTAGGCGTCTTTGAGGGGCGCGACTTCTTTGCCAACTTCCGGGGCTTTGCCACCGGCATTGGATGTGGAGAAAAATACCGGCTCGGCGATATGTGCGAAGTCGTTTTCTTCCAGCATGCGGCCCATCAAAACGGAGCCGACCATACCGCGCCAGCCTACGAATCCTACCTTGTTCATTTCTTTACCCTGTTGAATTGGTTTGTTTCTGGATCCCGGAGCGGCTGCGCCGCATAAAAAGACCGGGATGACACTGAATGGGAGGCGTGTCTACTAGAAAGCGGCCACCACTGCTGCGCCCATTTCCGCGGTGGAGACTTTTTTACAGCCATCCGTGTAAATATCCGCGGTGCGCAGTCCCTGATCCAGAACCTTGTTCACCGCCGCCTCGATCGCATCGGCTGCTTCACCCATATCCAGGGAGTAGCGCAGCATCATCGCGGCGGAAAGAATGGTGGCCAGTGGGTTGGCGATGCCCTGCCCTGCAATATCCGGCGCACTGCCGTGACACGGCTCGTACAGACCGAAGCCGGTTTCGTTCATGGACGCAGACGGCAGCATACCGATGGAGCCGGTAAGCATGGCGGCGGCGTCGGACAGGATGTCACCGAACATATTGCCGGTTACCATCACGTCGAACTGCTTGGGCGCACGCACCAGCTGCATGGCCGCGTTATCCACATACATGTGCGACAGCTCCACATCCGGGTATTCCGGAGCCAGGCGGTCCAGCACTTCGCGCCACAGCACGGTCACTTCGAGTACGTTGGCCTTGTCCACGGAGCACAGCTTGCCACCGCGCTTCTGTGCAGCTTCGAATGCGGTGCGACCGATACGCTCGATTTCGGATTCGGTGTAAACATAGGTGTTGAAACCCTGCTTCTCACCGTTTTCCAATGTCTTGATACCGCGGGGCTCGCCAAAATAAATACCGCCAGTCAGCTCGCGCACGATCAGAATATCCAGGCCGGAAACCACTTCCGGTTTCAGGGAAGAGGCATCGGCCAGCTGCGGATACAGTATCGCCGGGCGCAGGTTGGCGTACAGGCCCAGGCCGCTGCGAATTTTCAGCAGGCCTTTTTCCGGGCGAATCGCGCGGTCCAATGTATCCCACTGGGGGCCGCCTACGGCGCCCAGCAGTACCGCGTCGCAGTCGCCGGCGTTTTTCAGTTCCGCATCGGTGAGCGGTTCGCCGTGGGCATCGATGGAAGCACCGCCGATCAGGCCTTCGGTGAATTCCAGGTTCAGGCCGAACTTTTTATCGGCGGTTTTCAATACCGCAACTGCCTGCTCGATAATTTCCGGGCCGATTCCGTCGCCCGGTAGGATCATGATTTTTTTGCTCATCGTTCTTCCAGTTATTCTTTCTTTTTACTTGACCGCATCAAACAGCCACGGCGCCTGCTCGCGGCGCTTGGCTTCGTAAGCGCGGATATCGTCCGCATCTTCGAGGGTCAGGCCGATATCGTCGAGACCGTTCAGCAGACAGTGCTTGCGGAACTCGTCTACTTCAAACCCGTGGGTCTCGCCATTGGGCTTGATCACCACCTGGGCTTCGAGGTCAATTTCCAGCTCATACCCCTCGTCCGCATACATTTCCTGGAACAACTGCTCGACAATTTCTTCTTCCAGAACGATTGGCAAAAGACCGTTCTTGAAACAGTTGTTAAAGAAAATATCCGCAAAGCTCGGCGCAATAATCGCGCGGAAGCCATGGTCATCCAGCGCCCAGGGCGCGTGCTCACGGCTGGAGCCACAACCGAAATTCTTGCGCGCCAGCAACACGGAAGCACCTTGATAACGCGGGTGGTTCAGCGGAAAATCCGGATTCACCGGGCGCTTGCTGTGATCCTGCCCAGGCTGCCCTTCGTCCAGATAGCGCAGCTCGTCAAACAGGTTCGGGCCAAAGCCGGAGCGCTTGATGGATTTCAGGAACTGCTTGGGAATAATCAGATCCGTATCCACATTGGCGCGATCCATGGGCGCCGCCACACCTTTATGCTTGGTAAATGCCTTCATACTATTTTTCCCCTCCGCTCACGGCTGTCCTCTTCTGCATTTCACGCACGTCAACGAAGTGGCCGGCAATCGCCGCCGCTGCCGCCATGCTCGGGCTCACCAGATGGGTGCGACCACCGTAGCCCTGGCGACCTTCAAAGTTGCGGTTGGACGTCGACGCACAGTGTTCACCGGCACCCAGCTTGTCCGCGTTCATCGCCAGACACATGGAGCAGGAGGGCTCGCGCCACTCGAAGCCCGCTTCGATAAACACCTTGTCCAGACCTTCTTTTTCCGCCTGCGCTTTCACAGATTGGGAACCCGGAACCACCAGCACCTGCTTCACGCTGTCGGCTTTCTTGTGACCCTTTGCTACTGCGGCGGCCGCGCGCAAGTCTTCGATGCGGGAGTTGGTGCAGGAGCCGATAAATACCCGGTCGAGGTTGATATCGGTAATTTTCTGCCCGGCGGTCAACCCCATATACTCCAGCGCACGCTCGATACCAGCCTTTTTGGTGGCATCGCTTTCATCCGCCGGGCTCGGTACTACCGCGCTGACCGGTACCACCATTTCCGGTGAGGTTCCCCAACTTACTTGCGGCTCGATTTCTTCCGCCTTCAGCTCGACGATTTCATCGAAGTGCGCGCCGTCGTCGGAGTGCAGGCGGCTCCAGTTTTCCACCGCCTTGTCCCACTGCTCGCCCTTGGGCGCGTAGGGTTTCCCCTTGACGTATTCCAGGGTGATGTCGTCCACCGCCACCATACCCGCGCGGGCACCGGCCTCGATCGCCATATTGCAGATGGTCATGCGCCCCTCCATGGACATGGAGCGGATCGCGGAACCACCAAACTCAATGGCATAGCCGGTACCACCGGCGGTTCCGATTTTGCCGATGATGGCCAGCACCACGTCTTTTGCGGTCACACCCGGGCCGAGTTCACCGTCCACACGCACCAGCATGTTCTTCATCTTTTTCTGAATCAGACACTGGGTGGCCATCACGTGCTCCACCTCAGAGGTGCCAATACCGTGGGCCAGTGCGCCCAGTGCGCCGTGGGTGGACGTGTGGGAGTCACCACACACCACGGTCATACCCGGCAGGGTCGCGCCGGTTTCCGGCCCGATCACATGCACGATACCCTGACCCGGATCGTTGATGCCGAACTCGACAATACCGAAGTCTTTACAGTTCTCATCCAGGGTCTGTACCTGAATACGGGACACCTCGTCCTGGATCCCGGCAATACCCCCGGCGCGCTCTGCTGCGTCAGACGGCACATTGTGATCCGGCGTGGCCACCACGGAATCCGTGCGCCACGGCTTGCGTCCGGCCAGACGTAGACCTTCAAAGGCCTGAGGAGAGGTGACTTCGTGAATCAGGTGACGATCGATGTAGATCAGTGCGGTGCCGTCGTCGCGGCTTTTGACCAAATGGTCTTCCCAGAGCTTGTCGTACAACGTCTGCTTTTTGTTTTCAGGATGGCCCATAGCCCCATCTCCTCTATGGATAACATGGCGAAGTCTAGGGGGGGCATTGAATAACATCAATTTATATTTATTATATGGCGCATTCGCTTTTGGAATACTCAAGGGCAACCACCGAGAATCACCATGGAAATCCAATGGCTTAGGGCCTTCCTCGCGATCGCCGAGCAAAATTCCGTCTCAGAAGCCGCCGAACAACTGCACCTGACCCAGCCCGCGGTGAGCAAACGCCTGGCGTCACTAGAGGCACAACTGGGTGCACCGCTGTTTGACCGCATTGGCCGAAAACTCCAGCTCACCAACGCTGGCCGCGCCCTGCTGCCCCGCGCCCGCCACATATTGAATGAGGTGAGCGATGCCGAGCACGAGCTGCGCAGCCTGGGCGAAACCATCGGCGGCAGCCTGCGCATTGCCACCAGTCACCATGTGGGACTGCACCATCTGCCACCGGTTTTGCGTGAGTTCAGCAATCTGTACCCCGATGTTTCCCTGGATATTGATTTTCTGGATTCCGAGCAGGCCTACGAGGCACTGATGGCCGGTGAATACGAGCTTGCCGTGGTCACCCTGGCACTGAAGGACTACCCCAACCTCAATGCCCAGATTATCTGGCCGGACCCCTGTGTGGTGGTGGCGGCGCCGGATCACCCCCTGGCGCAGATGCCGGAACTGGACTTGCCGGCACTGGCCCGATACCCGGCGATCCTGCCGGATATGAACACCTACACCGGGCGACTGATCAAACGCGAATTCGACGCCCACGGACTCAAGCTGACCGCAAAACTGGCGACCAACTTTCTGGAAACCATCAAGATGATGGCCGGCGTCGGCCTGGGCTGGAGTGTGCTGCCAAAAACCCTGATCGACGATAGCCTCGCGGAGCTGCCCATGCCGCAGCTGAGTATCGTGCGCAATCTGGGCATCATCTATCACCGCAACCGGACGCTCAGCAATGCGGCCAACGCCCTGCAACAGCTGCTTTTTAAAGAGGCACGGGGCCTTTGATCGACCGGACAGGCTCAGTGGGTTCTATCTGAACACCAAATAGCACACAAAATCGTGCCGAAATATCGCCGAGTGGAATGCGGTTCAGGGAAACTTCATCAAAACGCTGTAGAATCCGCCGCAGAATTCAACGGGAGAGACTCCAAATGAAAAAAATAACCTTGGCCATCTGCGCAGCGCTGGCCTCCGCTTCTGCCAGCGCAGATACCATCCTCGGCTTTGACGCGACACTGGGTGCGTGGAAACCCGCCTACAGCGGCACCATCGGCGTCGACGATTTCAACGTGGATGAGTTTGCCCTCGCCGAAGACAATGTGACCTTTATTCAGGCGGCTCTGGAACACCCGATCCCCCTGATCCCGAATATTCTGGTGGCTCACAGCAAGATCGAGACCAATGGCGCGACCACCCTCGATGAGAACGTAACCTTCGGCGACGAAACCTTTGTTGCGGGCTCAGAGCTCAGCGCGAATATGTCCCTGAGCCATACCGATGCCACCCTGTATTACGAGATCCTCGATAACTGGGTTAACCTGGATCTCGGTCTCACCGCCCGTATGTACGACGGCGAGTTCCAGGGCGACGGCGTGATCGGATTGGTCTGCATCCCGGAATCCGGCCCCTGCCCGTCGGTTGAGCAATCGGAAACGATCGAGCTCTCAGGGGTTCTTCCCATGGTATACGGCGTAGCCCGCTTCGACCTGCCCTTTACCGGCTGGTCCATTATTGCCCAGGGCAACGGCACCAGCTACAACGGTGATCGCCACACCGATCTGACCGCCAAGATCCGCTGGGACTTCGTACCGGCGCTGGATTTCGCCATCGAAGCCGGTTACCGCTCCATGACCCTGGATGTCAAAGAGCTGGATGCACTGCAAAGCGATCTGGAAATCAAGGGACCCTACCTGGGGCTAAACCTGCACCTGTAATTTCGATTACCGACAGATCAGGTACAAAAAAAGGCGGAGCGTTTCAGACGCTCCGCCTTTTTTATTGTTCGAGCCCGACCAATTCTCAGGCCGGCTCACCCGCCGGGATTTTCAGGCCAAACTCCACATCCCCATTCTGCGCCCGCTGACGCATGATATGGTCAATCAACACCAGCGCCATCATCGCTTCTGCAATGGGTGTCGCGCGAATGCCAACGCAAGGATCGTGACGTCCCTTGGTCACCACTTCGATCGGGTGACCGTTGGTGTCGAGGCTTTTGCCCGGGATACGCAGACTGGATGTGGGCTTCAGGGCAATATGCGCAATCAGCTCCTGGCCGCTGGAAATACCACCGAGCACACCGCCCGCATTATTGGACTGAAAGCCTTGCTCGGTAATTTCGTCGCGGTGCTCGGTACCCTTCTGCTCAACAGAGGCAAACCCGGCTCCGATCTCCACACCTTTAACCGCATTGATGCTCATTAGCGCATGGGCCAGATCCGCGTCCAGACGATCGAAAATCGGTTCGCCAAGGCCCGCTGGCACACCACTCGCATGCACGGAAATGCGCGCACCAATGGAGTTGCCCTCCTTGATCAGCGCCTGCATGTACTCCTCCATTGCCGGCACCTTGTCGGCATCGGGGCAAAAGAAGGGATTCTCGCTGACCTGGGACCAGTCCAGCTTCTCGATTTTGATCGGGCCCAACTGGGACAGGTAACCACGCACCTCAATACCAAACTGCTGCTTGAGCCACTTTTTGGCAATCGCGCCGGCGGCGACGCGCATGGCGGTTTCCCGCGCGGAAGAACGGCCACCGCCGCGGTAATCCCGCAGACCGTACTTGGCCCAGTAGGTGTAATCGGCGTGCGCCGGGCGGATCTGCTCGGCGATGTTGGCGTAGTCTTTGGAGCGCTGATCGGTGTTTTCGATCAGCAGGCCGATGGGGGTCCCGGTGGTTTTACCCTCGAATACCCCCGAAAGAATCTTTACTTCGTCCGCTTCGCGGCGCTGGGTCGTGTAGCGGGAGGTACCGGGCTTGCGGCGGTCCAGCTCCAGCTGGATTTCTTCCGCGGAAATTTCCAGTCCCGGGGGGCAGCCGTCCACAATACAACCCAACGCAGGGCCGTGGCTTTCGCCAAAGGTGGTGACACAGAACAACTTGCCAAATGTATTGCCCGACATACCCGGTTTTCCCTACCCCAGTGAATTATTCGATGAAAGGCGTGCATTATAGAGGAAACCTTGGCCGATGGCGCGCTTGCCCGCGATGGTGGATGCGCTGCGCTTATCCACCCTACAGGGTTGGCAGATTCCGTAGGGCGGATAAGCCGACGGCGCATCCGCCGCTGGAGGTTAGCTCCGCGCTCCAGTTTCAAACATGGACCGGCAGGCCAGCAGCTCTTCTCGGGTCAGTACAAAAACACCATGCCCACCATCTTCCAGCTCGGGCCAGAAAAACGGTACGCGCGGATAGGCTTCTTCCAACGCGACCCAGCTGTTACCCACTTCGCATACCAGAATACCTTCCGGCTGCAGGTAGTCCGGCGCTTGCAATAACAGGCGCCGGGTGAAATCCAGGCCGTCATCACCAGAGCCCAGTGCCAGCCCCGGCTCCGCATGATACTCCTGTGGCATCTCTGCCAGATCACGGGCGTCCACGTATGGTGGGTTGCTTACAATCAGGTCGTAACTGCAGCCCTTGAGGCCAGCGAACAGGTCCGACTGCACCGCACGCACCTCGTCATTCAGATGGTGCCGATTGATGTTGATCTGGGCCACTTCAATCGCGTCGGCGGAAATATCGCTGAGATCCACCCGCGCCTCCGGAAACGCGTCCGCGCAGGCAATACCGATACAGCCGCTGCCACAGCAGAGATCAAGGATCGCGAGGGGCTCCTGCTGTAGCCACGGCTCGAATCGATTGCGAATCAGCTCAGCAATGGGGGATCTGGGTACCAGCACCCGCTCGTCCACGTAAAACGGCAGATCGCAGAACCAGGCCTCCCTGGTGAGATAAGGGGCAGGTAAGCGTTCATTAACCCGCTTTTCCAGCACCTCCATCACCTCGGCGCGCTCCGCCATGGTAAGGCGCGCGGAGAGAATCTCCGGCTTGCTATTCACCGGCAGGTGCAATGTGTGGGTGACCAGTAGGACAGCTTCATCCCACGCGTTGTCTGTACCGTGGCCAAACCACAGCTGCGCCGCATTAAAGCGACTGGCGCCCCAGCGGATATAGTCCAGCACGGTACACAATTCGTGCAGATTGGACTCCCGATTCTCTATCATTGGCGATATTCCTCAATGTTTGGCGCTTTACTACCGTGTGACAAAGGCTTAGGGTAGCGCACCCTCTGATACCCGCCGATACACCGGTGATCGAACGCCCGTTCATTTGCGTATTGATGGCAGAACAACCCCGCGGGCGAGACGTTGGAAGCATACTGATGAAAGAACACTACGCACACATTATCGAAGCCATTGGTGAAGACCTGGAGCGCCCGGGACTGAAAGACACCCCACAGCGCGCGGCCAAGGCCATGCAGTACCTGACCCGGGGCTACCATCAGACCGTGGAAGAGATCGTCAATGACGCCCTCTTCCCGTCCGACTGCAGTGAAATGGTGCTGGTGAAAGATATCGAGCTCTACTCCATGTGCGAACATCATATGCTGCCGTTTATTGGCAAGGCGCACGTTGCCTACATTCCCGACGGCAAGGTCCTGGGCCTGTCCAAGGTGGCGCGCATTGTAGACATGTTTGCACGCCGCTTGCAGATACAGGAACAGTTAACCGTGCAGGTAGCGCAGACCATCCAGCAGGTAACCGGTGCTGCAGGGGTGGGTGTGATTATCGAAGCCAAGCATATGTGCATGATGATGCGCGGCGTCGAAAAGCAGAACTCGGTGATGAAAACCTCTGCAATGCTGGGCTCTTTCCGCAGCCAGCAGGCCACTCGCAACGAGTTTCTGTCGCTGATTCGCTAACGCGTTCCGCCCCTTACTGATCAGAGGAGAGTCCGGTAATGCCCCATCTGGTGATCGAATATTCGCAAAAACTGGAAGACAGCATTTCCATTCCTGCACTGATCAGTAATGGCCAGCAGGCGATGAGCGAAACCGGGCTGTTCAATGCCAGCGCGATCAAAACCCGCGCCCTGCCCTATCGGGATTTTGTACTCGGCAAGAGCCACGAAGGCTCCAGCAATCTGTTTATTCACGCGGAAGTGCGCATTCTTGAAGGGCGCACTACAGAACAGAAAGAAGCACTGAGTGCGGCCATTTTCAACTACCTATGCGAGGCCGCGCCGGAAGTGCCAGAAATTTCTGTGGAAGTGCGGGATATGCACAAGGCCAGCTACGCCAAACGTATTCCCTTTTAGCATTCCGGTTCACCCGCAAAGGGTTTAGGCCTGCGCTTGCCCAGCAGCAAGAAATGGTAAAAACCATTTCGCAATCTCTTCCGCGCGATCCTCCATATGCAGATGGTGGCCACCGCAAAACTCTTTCAACTCGATATTCGGCACCTGCTCTGCCAGGGGCCGGATACGCTCGATCATCCCCTGAATCCCTTCTGTGCCCAGCGCCAGCCGAATTGGCATTGTGGCCCGCGCCAAGAACGCGCGCACCTGCGGTTCATTCATTTTTGCCAGGGAGCTTGCCATCAGTTGTGGGTCATTGCTCCAGGTATACCCCCCCTCACAGGGGCGCACACCCCGCTGCACCAGCGCACGGGCAGCCTCGTCGCTCAATTTGAACAGGCCGTTTTTGCGCGCGGTCACAGCAATCTCAAGAGATTCAAATACCCGGCTCCTGCGATCGCGGTAGCGCGCGCGCTGTTCGATCCCCTTGCGCAGAGTTTCCGGCGCCTCCGCGTCGGTGGTCGGTGGCGGAACCAGGCCGTCGATCAGCGCCAGACGCAATACCCTTTCGGGAAAGGTAGCTGCGGCAATCGTGCCGATAACCGCCCCGCGCGAGTGTGCCAGTACGGAAAATTGCGCCCAGCCTAGCGCATCGGCAATAGCCAATACGTCTTCGATTTCCGTCCAGAGGGTGTAATTCGCGTCCCGGTGGCGATGATAACTCTGACCGTGACCGGCGAGATCCACGGCAATCAGGTTGAGTTCAGCCAGGAAAGGCGCCATTTTGTCGAAACTGGCACAGTTATCCAGCCAGCCGTGCAGTGCGAGTACTGGAATACCCGCGGGGCTCCCCCACTGCCGGGCGGCAATCACATTGCCCTGTACGTCCAGGGTAATCTCGCGGGGGGCATTGAGTGCAGGAGAGGAATGACGCATGGATAGTAACTGTACCGCTGCCGAAACACACATACTGACAGCACTACGGCAGCGCCACAATGGCAACAGAATTCAGCGGCTTTGACCGATCAGGTACACGGGCCAGCGCCGGCCCGCTCAAGGTTTATGCTGCAACCACTCGAGCTCAGCGCAATCCCGCGCCCATATCTCACTGGAAAGGCAGGCCAGGCTCGAGGTCGCCATTGGATGCTCATCACCACTACCGCAGAGCCCGTTCACCAGGTTGCCTACCAGTGGCTGATGACTGACCAGCAGTAGCGGGAAAACCTTTTCATCCGCCGAGACCAGCGCCTCCAACACCAGCTCCACCGGTGTGTCACTGGTGAGAAACTCCTGCACCTCCACCGGCAGATCAAATGTCTCTGCAACGATTTTGGCGGTTTGGCGGGTCCGCACAAAGGGGCTGGCCCAGATGGTCTTCACCTGCGCCAGCTCCGAGGCACGTTGCTTGCAGACCGACGCCACTTCCGCACGCCCCTCCTCGGTCAGTGCGCGGGTCTCATCGCTTTTACGGAACGGTTCGGCATGGCCATGACGCATTACAAACAACAGCACAGGGCTCTCCCGTTTCAAGTGACCGCCAGAGTCGGGTTGCAGAGATTACTTTTTCTCTTCGGAAGCTTTGTCGCCACTATCTGCTTCCGTGGTTTCCGCAGAGTCCGCCCCGAGCTCGATGACGGTTTCTTCCTCGTCATCGGCCTTGCCGGCTTTTGCAGACTTCTTGGGCTTGGCAGGTTTCTCCGATTTTTCAGCGGTAGCCGCCTTAGTGGAGGCTTCAGGCTTTACGTCATCATCGACGCCCTCACCCATTACCTCGTCAATTTCCGCTTCGACTTCGTCGAGGTCTGTCTCAAGCGCGTCGACGTCGTCAATCACCTCTCCGTCCACTTCTTCCGCACTTTCGTAACTGGACAGGTCTTCCTCTTCGGACTCCGGCCATTCGGAAAACGGAAACGGCTTTTCTTCGGTGTTGTAAATCAGGAACTGCAGCGTCTGATAGATATAGGAGGAAATCTGGTCCCCCAGACGGCGCAGGTTGTCGTTAGCTCCGCCGGTAAAAATGGCAAACAGGAATTGGGCGATAATCACCGCCAGCATGACAAAGCCGGCGATTTCCAGCAGCACCGCAAACAGCACCATATACACAAGGCGCAGCCATTGGTTCGAGGAGGTCAGATTCTGTTTCAGTTCTTCATTGCTCATGGGGCGATCACCAGTCCGTTGTTGGGCACCACAAATGGGGAAAGGCCAGCCATTGGGCCGGCCGCGGTTCAATTATTCAGAAATTCAGGAACACTCAATATAGTCCGGTTTCGTTTCAGATTTGGTTTTGGGGACGTCATTGCACCCCCATCACCGGTGCGGCGCTCAGGACTCAGGCCACTCGGAAAACGGAAACGGCTTTTCTTCAGTGTTGTAGATCAGGAATTGCAGGGTCTGATAGATGTAGGAAGCAATCTGGTTCCCCATCTGGCGCAGGTTCTCGTTTGGACCACCGGAGACGATGGCGAACAGGAACTGCAAGACAATAGTCGCCAGCATCACGACACCCGCAACCTCCAGCAGAATGACAAACAGCACCATAAACAACAGACGGGTCCAATGGTCCGCAGAGGTCAGGTTCTGCTTCAGTTGTGCGTTATTCATATCAGCCTCACAGCTGTTAATTATTGATCAGGGTTTGGCCGAATAGGCCACATCAAAGGTTTGCGCCCCAGACATCAGCTCGCGAATGACCGTGGGAATCGGGGTACCTTCAAATAATATGGCGTGTATCGCGGAAACCAAGGGCATGTAGACGCCCAATTCATCGGCTTTGGCCTTAATCAGGCGAACCGTATTCACCCCTTCCGCCACCTGGCCGATTTCGGATACCGCGTCTTCGAGCTTCTTACCTTTGCCCACCAAGTAGCCCACCCGGTAGTTGCGGCTGAGATCGGAAGAACAGGTCAGGATCAGATCACCCACCCCGGCAAGGCCGATAAACGTCATCGGGTCTGCGCCGATGGCTTCGGCAAAGCGCATCATTTCCGCCAGTGCCCGGGTAATCAGCAGGCTGGTGGTGTTCTGCCCGCGCCCCAGGGCAACGGCCATTCCGGTGACGATGGCGTAGATATTTTTCAGCGCGCCGGCCAGCTCCACACCAAACACATCATTACTGGAATAAACACGGAACGTCTCCGAGTGCAGCACCTTCTGGATGGTAGTGCACAGGGAATCGTCTTCACTGGCAATCACCGTGGCGGTGTAGTGCCCGGCAACAACCTCTTTTGCGAAATTGGGCCCACTCAGCACCCCCACGCGCATACCCTCGGTCTCTTCCCGCAGGATATCGCTCATCAAGTGGAAACTATCATGCTCCACCCCCTTGGTCAGAGAGATCAGCATGGTGCCCGGGTCCAGCACCGGTGCCGCGCGGTGCACCACCTCGCGGAAAGATTTACTGGGAATCGCGACAAACACCACCTGGCAACCACTCACCGCCTTCTCGAGGTCTGCGGTGATATTGAGATTCGGGTGCAGTGCCACCCCGGGGAGATAGTGGCGGTTTTCCCGCTCATTCATACAGGCGGCGGCGCGCTCAGGGTCGCGCATCCACTGACGGGTGTCGTGACCGTTGCCAGCCACAATATTGGCGATTGCCGTGCCAAAGCTTCCACCGCCGAGCACGGCAATGGACATTGTGGATTCCGGGGCGCTTGGGGATACGTCTTGCTGGGTCATAACGCTCTGTAGTATTTACTGTGCAGCAGGAGATTATACGGAGCCAGCTGCCGGCACCCAATGGGCGCCTGGGAAATTGATCATTTTTGCCAAGTTCACCAATAATTGCTGCCTAATCACGACCAATTCGTGCAAAAAACCGGCAGGCACAATATAGCTCAGTCTGCTCCGGGCGGGTCAGCGGTGGGCCGACTTTTAAGGTGGAACGGCTCCAACAAAAAAGCCGGCGAAATATTCGCCGGCTTTTCGAAGGAGCCCCTGCCAAGTACTAGCTGTTTAGCTCCAGCAGCAAAGTGTTCAGACGGCGCACATAGTCCGCCGGATCCGCCAGCTGGTTGCCCGCCGCCAGATTGGCCTGGTCCATCAGGATATTGGTGAGGTCCGCAAAGCGATCTTCATCCTGCTCCTGATCCAGACGCTGCACCAGCGGGTGGCTCGGATTTACCTCGAACACCGGCTTGGCTTCCGGCAGGGACTGGCCCGCCTGTTCAAGAATACGGCGCATCTGCAGCCCCATATCGTTGTCGCTGGCCACCAGACACGCGGGGGAATCCACCAGGCGGGTGGTTGCACGCACATCTTCGACGCGCTCTTTCAGCACCTCCTTGATGCGCTCCACCAGCGCGCCGGCTTCTTTCTCCGCCTTTTCCCGCTCGGCCTTGTCGTCTTCGTTCTCCGCCTCACCCAGATCCAGCGCGCCCTTGGCTACGTCCTGGAACGGCTTGCCGTCGAATTCCTGCATATGGCCAACGAACCACTCGTCCACCTGGTCAGTGAGCAGCAGCACTTCGATGCCTTTCTTGCGGAAGACTTCCAGGTACGGGGAAGACTTGGCTGTGGCAAAGTTGTCTGCGCACACGTAATAGATATTCTTCTGACCGTCTTTCATACGGCCAACGTAGTCTTCCAGGGACTGATCCTGCTTGGCGTCGTCGGTGTGGGTGGTGGAGAAACGCAGCAGCTTGGCGATTTTTTCTTTGTTGGAGAAATCTTCCGCCGGGCCTTCTTTCATTACCGACCCGAACAGATCCCAGAATTTCTGGTACTGATCTGCGTCTTTCTTCGCCAGCTTGTCGAGCATGTCCAGTACACGCTTGGTCAGGGCACTCTTGATGGCATCGGTATTCTGGTCTTTCTGCAGGATCTCGCGGGAGACGTTCAGCGGCAGATCGTTGGAGTCCAGCACACCTTTGACGAAGCGAAGGTACAGGGGAAGGAACTGCTCGGCATCATCCATGATGAAGGTGCGCTGTACATACAGCTTGAGACCGCGGGCGGCATCGCGCTGATACAGGTCAAACGGGGCGCGCGCCGGGATATACAGCAGGCTGGTGTAGTCCAGCTTGCCTTCCACACGGTTGTGGCTCCAGGTCAGCGGGTCGTCAAAGTCGTGGGAGATATGCTTGTAGAACTCTTTGTACTCCTCACTTTTCACCTCGGAGCGCGGGCGGGTCCACAGAGCCTGGGCGGCATTGACCGCTTCAAACTCCGGCGCCTTGTCTTCCTTGCTCTCCTCGTCATCACCCGAGGGCACTTCCTGCTTCAGCATCTCCACTGGTATGGCGATGTGATCGGAGTATTTCTTGATGATGGAGCGCAGGCGCCAGTCATCGGCAAATTCTTTGGCTTCGTCTTTCAGGTGCAGTACCACGCGGGTACCGCGGTGCGGCCACTCGACGTTTTCTACGGAGTACTCGGCCTCGCCACTGCACTCCCAGTGCACACCCTGGCTGGCGTCGGCGCCGGCGCGACGGGTGAATACGTCGACCTTGTCGGCAACGATAAAGGCGGAGTAGAAGCCCACACCGAACTGGCCGATCAGGTGCGCGTCCTTCTTCTGGTCGCCGGTGAGGTTCTGCATAAAGTTGGCAGTACCGGAGCGGGCGATGGTACCGAGGTTCTCGATCACCTCATCGCGGCTCATGCCAATGCCATTATCGGAAATGGTCAGGGTACCGGCGTCCTTATCGAACTCGATGCGGATGCGCAGATCCGGGTCTTCTGCCAGTAATTCGGAATTGGAGAGCGCTTCGAATCGCAGCTTGTCGGCGGCGTCGGATGCGTTGGATACCAGCTCGCGCAGGAAGATCTCCTTGTTGGAGTACAGCGAGTGGATCATCAGGTGCAGTAACTGCTTGGCCTCTGTCTGGAAACCGTGGCTTTCTTTATGCGCCGCAACAGTCATGAATGGTATCTCCCCTATCTAAAACAACGTCGGTCCGCGCATCGGCAGACAATTCAAACTCAGGGGAAGCAATATTGGGACGGTCACGCGCAATTCAAGCGCGCGACCGGTTCAGAGAGGGGGGGGGTATATACAGGGCCGTCTATTTCTTGGATGCCGCCGCAATGGCCTGCACCAGTTTGCCGTTGCCGGTGATGTCCGCGATAAAATTGCCGGTCAGGTCAGAGATCACGCGGGACTCTGCATTCATGAGAATGACAATCCCCACCTTGCGCTTTTCCGAATAGGCAATGGCCGCTCGAAACCCCGCCACCCAGCCACCGTGGAAAACGATACGATCATCCCCCACCGTATATAGGCGCCAGCCAAGTCCGTAACCGGCGTGGTCGATATAGTCACGCCAGATCCGGTGGCGCAGGTGGCGGCGGGTTTCGACCCGCTCGGTGGTGAGATCGTTGATGACCTCGTGTGACAGAACATCCGGGTAATAGCCCATCTGTGCCTTCAGCCACTGGGCCATATCACTGATACTGGCATTCACCCCGGCCGCCGGTGCCGCCAGGTAATACTCTTTCTCCACCTTTACCGGACGCCAGCCTTTGCCGGTCTGCACATGGGGCGCGGCGCGGTTGCTCGCCGCCATAAAGCTTTCCCAGCCGAGCGACGCATCTTCCATCTTCAACGGAGTGAAGAAACGCTCTTTCAACTGGCGACCGTAGGGCACGCCGGTGGCCTTCTGGATGACGTCTTCGATCAGGCTGAACAGAACGTTCTGGTAGCCATAACACTTACCTGGGGCACAGTGGGGGTCAATGGAGGCAAACTTCGGCAGAATCTTGGACAGGGGCCGATTGTCTTCCAGGTAGTTGTCGTAGGCGTTTGGAGTAAGGCCTGACGAGTGACTAAGCAGGTGCTGTACCTGCAGCTGCATGGAGAGCGCCGGGGTTTTGAAACTGAGCTGGGGCACGTAGCGCACCACCTTGTCGCCCCAGTTGAACTTGTGTTCGTGCTCCAGCACCGCCGCCATACTGGAGGCAAATGTCTTGGACACCGAGGCGAGCCGGAATACGGTGTGCGTAGTCACCTTCTGGTGCTTGCCTTTCATCCGCACCCCGTAGGTGTCCATGGCCACCACCTTGTCGCGATCTACGATCACATAAGCAGCACCGGGAATCCCCTGCTGCTTTAGCAGTTGGCGGAAGTATCGATCAAACTCCTGGGCGCTAGCTTCCACACTTTTCGCAACGGACTTGTTGCCGGTGCGCGCGCTGGCGGATTTGTCGCCGCGGCCGGTATCGGCAACCGCTTGCCCCATTGCGCCGGTCAGCGCAAAGGCGACCAAAAACGGCAACCACGCGCCACGCAGACCTCTGTAGATTCTGTGGAAAATGCCCTGAAACACCTTGAATTACACCGTGTGCGTTACTGCGATACACCGAGGCCCACCCTGTGGCCGATCCGCTGTGCCCTCTCAATAGAACAGGCAAAGCAACCCGCCGGGTCAGACTGTGTCAGCTAATGTGTGGAAGTCTGAATATAAGACTAGCAGCCCGGCCAATAATTCTTTACCCGGAAACCCCCGGTCACGGTATTCCCGACCGGGTGCATTGTAATAAAACTGGAACAGGCGCGCATGTTAACGCACTTTCTACTCCTTCCGGCCACCTCTATTAGCGCAGGAGCGCTTTCATCAGGCACAAAAAAACCGCCTTGCGGCGGTTTTTCGAGCACGGGAAGGCCATCGGCCCTCCCCCACCTCGGACAGCTTACAGCTTGCCGGAGTTCTCGCTCAGGTACGCAGCAACGCCTTCTGGAGAAGCATTCATGCCTTTGTCGCCTTCCTGCCAGCCAGCCGGGCACACTTCGCCGTGCTCCTGGTGGAATGCCAGCGCATCGACCATACGCAGCATCTCGTCTACGTTACGGCCCAGCGGCAGATCATTCACTACCTGGTGACGTACAACACCTTCTTCGTCGATCAGGAAGGAACCGCGGAAAGCTACGCCACCTTCAGATTCAACGTCATAGGCCTGACAGATTTCGTGCTTCACGTCGGCAACCAGTGCGTATTTCACTTGACCGATACCACCATCGTTGATGGCGGTGTTACGCCAGGCGTTGTGAGAGAACTGAGAGTCGATGGAAACACCGATCACCTCAACACCACGCTTCTGGAACTCCTCAAAGCGGTGGTCGAAGGCGATCAGCTCGGACGGGCACACAAAGGTGAAGTCCAGCGGGTAGAAGAAGATTACAGCCTTCTTGCCCTTGATGGTTTCTGCCAGGTTGAACTCGTCAACGATTTCGCCGTTACCCAGTACTGCTGCCGCGGTGAAATCCGGTGCGGGCTTACCTACTAATACAGCCATGAGAACCTCCTCAATGAGATAGATAATGGATTGTAGAAATGGTCAATTTATAACCAACAGCTATAAAAAGACAAAAGATCGATAGGGGGCCGCTATGATACACAGGGGCCTATGGCAGTCCCATTAAATTTTTATATAACGCCAATAGCAGCCGTCTCCGCCTGGGTTGCCACTCCTAAACCACCTGACTAATTGGTCACATTTCTAACTACTGCCTGCAACACGACCAACTAGAATACATACTGAACGGTCGAAAAATCTTATTGACACTTATTCTCATTACCAATAAGATCCAACCTCCGTTGAATAGAAGACTGTATTTGCGCCAGGTTTACCGCGATGTATGTATGTATCTGCAAAGGCATCACCGACAGCCAGATCAAAGAGGCTGTGTACGATGGTTCCACCTCGGTAAAGGCACTGCGCCGTCATCTCGGGGTTTCTTCTCAGTGTGGCCGCTGCGCCGAACTGACTCAGGAAATTATCGATGAGACCATGACCGCCGGTATGCTCACCAACACCAATAGTGCCCTCTTTTATTCCGCCGGCTGATAGTCTCTGGGCGGGCTCGCTGTCCGCCCCGGCATCCGATTCCCTTCCCCGCTGTTCCACGCCCCCCACTTGCGCCCTCTGACCTAGGCTTAAAAGCACTGCCACACTGCTTTAACCGTGCCAGGAGTCCGTGCGGGCCGATGAAACAACAATTACTGCACCTTGCCGAGCGACTGCGCGCCAGCTTCTGGGTAATTCCGGCCATCATGATGGCCGCTGCGATACTGCTCGCCCAGGGATTTCTCGCGGTTGACCAACACTGGAACGTCGAGCAACTACCGGGGCTGGGATGGCTGCAGCTGCGCGACCCCGACAGCGCCCGCGCGCTGCTCTCCGCCGTTGCCGGCTCCACGATCACCGTGGCCGGTACCGTCTTCTCCATCACCACCGTGGCCCTGACCCTTGCATCCAACCAGTTTGGCCCCCGCCTGGTACGCAATTTCATTCGCGACCGAGGCACCCAGGTATCCCTGGGCATCTTCCTGTCGACCTTCGTCTATGCGTTGCTGGTCATGCGCGGCATTGATGCCAGTGGTCCGAGACACCACCATACCCTCGCCGTCAGTTTTGCCCTGCTGATGGCACTGGCCTGCATCGCCTATCTGATTTATTTCATTCACAACGTCGCGCAATCGATCCAGATCGACAACATCACCTTTCAGATCAACCGGGAATTCCGCAGCGCCCTCGAATCCATTTACCCTGCCGAAGACTGTCGCGACTCACGATCCTGCAGACAAGATTTACGGGATCTCAAACTGGGAGAGGACCGCCTGCGGGTACGCGCAAATAAAGAAGGCTATATCCAGCGCATCGACACCCGCGGACTGATCGCGTGGGCACGTGAAAACCAGTGCACCGTACGCCTGGAAATTCACCCGGGCGCGTTTCTTTATCACTGGGGCTGCGTCGCCACCATCTACAACCCGCCGCGGGATATCGACAGCCAGGCTATCGCCGAAGCCATTCGCGGTGCCGTGACCCTCGGTGCCCAGCCCACTGCCGAGCAGGATGTCATTTTCTCCATCCGGCAACTGGCGCAAATCGCAGTACGCGCCCTATCCCCGGGGATCAACGACCCCTTTACGGCATACACCTGTATTGACCGCCTGGTTGACGGTATTGGCATCATTTTGCAGCGCCCCGCGCTACCCAACTGTTTTTACGACGATCGTGAACAGCTGCGTCTGATCACCACGGAACTCAGCTTTGCCGATGTGCTGGCAGCGGCCCTGGATGAGATCCGCGAATATGGCCGGGACAGCGGCGTGGTCATGCGGCATCTGTGCAGCGCATTGATTGAGCTTGCTGAGATCTGTTCGCGCCGGGAAGATCGGCAGGCGCTGAATAATCTGATCCAACGCCTGCAGGAAGATTGCGAAATCAGCCTCAACGATAAATTTGATGTCGCCGCGATTCAAAAACAGCTGGCAAGAATGCGCAGCGAACTCAAATAAGCCCGCGCGCGACCCAAACAATCTAAACAGCAATCGTTCTCAGTGTACTTTTCGGCCTTTTTCCCGTTAATTTTCTGGCTTTTTTCCTGCACGTTCGCCGACATTCCGCGCTTGACTTGTCCATTTCTGCAACGCAAACTCCACACAATCTTGCGCTACGGACTCTACAATCTTGATGGTGAAGGACAGATTATTTCCGTCTCCTTTCACCATCGTTTCAGAAAGTCAGCGCCCACGTTTTCGATAAATAATTGCCGCCACAGGACATTGCGACCCGGCTCAAGGAGAACACCATGAAAGGCGATCCCAAAGTCATCGAACATTTGAACAAGGCACTGGGAAATGAGCTGATTGCCATCAACCAGTATTTTCTGCACTCCCGCATGTTCAAGGACTGGGGGCTGAAAGAACTGGCCGACAAGGAATACCACGAGTCCATCGACGAAATGAAGCATGCCGATTGGCTGATCGAGCGGATTCTGTTTCTGGAAGGTATTCCAAACCTGCAGCATCTGGGCAAGCTGCTGATTGGTGAAAACACCGAAGAAATGCTGAAGTGCGACCTGAAGCTGGAGCAGAAAGCCATTCCCGATCTGCGCGATGGCATTGCCTACTGTGAATCGGTTCGCGATTACGGCAGCCGCGAGTTACTGCAACGTATCCTCGATTCCGAGGAAGAGCATGTGGACTGGCTGGAAACTCAGCTGAGCCTGATCGACAAGGTCGGCCTGCAGAATTACCTGCAGACGCAGATGGTCTCCGCCTCCGAGGAATAACGCTCCGCCCGGGCACAAAAAAACCGCGAAATCTCGCGGTTTTTTTGTGCCCGAGTTTTCACTCAGAAACTCAGCAGCACTTACTCGCCCTGCTCCGCGTCCTTCGCCGCCTCCTCGATCAGGGTCTTCAGCTCGCCGCTCTCATGCATTTCGATAATGATGTCGCAGCCACCGACCAGTTCCTGCTTGACCCACAACTGCGGGAAGGTCGGCCAGTTGGCGTATTTCGGCAATTCCTGACGGATATCCGGGTTGGACAGCACGTCCACATAGGCAAAACGCTTGCCACAGGCCATCACAGCCTGGGAGGCACGCATGGAGAAGCCGCACTGCGGGGCGTTGGGGCTGCCTTTCATATAAAGCAGAATGTCGTTGTCGGCGATCTGCTTTTTGATGTTTTCCAGAGTATCCATAGTGGAAGCTAACCTCGGCTTGAAAGTCGGTTGGTAATTCGGTGGATAGTAGAGTGACCCGGCACCGCGGGCATCTAACCGTAACAGAAAGCGCGCATTGTACCCGATTCCAACCCGATTCCCACGGAAGTCCCGCAATTGCCCACGAGTGGGCACGGGCTGCTGGCTCCGGGCCATGGCTGTGCTAGTATTGCCGGTTCCCCGGGGAAATTGCGGTCAAGATACGCCGAAGGCGTATTTTCTGCGGTTTCCCTTTTGCTTTGGGCCTCCTTCTTTCCATAGAAATGCCCAACAACAGAGACCCACCCACAGAGGAGATATACGGTGGCTACTCCCGCACTGATGCAGAACTACGGTAACAGAACCCTGACCCTGGTCAGAGGTGAAGGTAACTACGTGTGGGACGATAATGGCCGACGATATCTCGACGCCCTCTCCGGGATCGCCGTGTGCGGCCTCGGCCACTGCCACCCGGCAATTACCCTGGCGATCCAGGAGCAGGCCAATACCCTGCTGCATGTGTCGAACCTGTACAACATTCCGCCCCAGGAGCAACTGGCCGATAAGCTGGTGACGCTGTCTGGAATGGAGAACGTGTTCTTCTCCAATTCCGGTGCCGAAGCCAACGAGGCAGCCATCAAGCTGGCGCGCAAACTCGGCAACGAGCGCGGCCTCGCCTGCCCGAAGATCGTGGTGACCGAAGGCGCATTTCACGGGCGCACCCTGGCCACCCTGACCGCCACCGGCAACCCCAAGGTGCAGCAAGGGTTTGCCCCACTACCGGAAGGTTTTTTGCGGGTGCCCTATAACGATGTGGCAGCCATTGAAGCACTGGCCAATGCGCACGACGACATCGTGGCCATTCTGGTGGAGCCGGTACAGGGTGAAGGCGGCATCCGCATTCCCGATAGTGACTACCTGCCGCGCCTGCGCGCACTGTGCGACAACCGGGACTGGCTGCTGATGCTGGATGAAATCCAGACTGCCAACGGCCGCAGTGGCAAGCTGTTTGCCTACCAGCACAGCGACGGCCTGCTGCCGGACGTGGTCACCACCGCCAAGGGTCTTGGCAACGGCGTCCCCATTGGCGCCTGCCTGGCTCGCGGCAAGGCGGCCGAACTGTTTACCGCCGGCGCCCACGGTTCCACCTTTGGTGGCAACCCCCTGGCATGCCGCGCTGGGCTCGCGGTACTGGACACTCTGGAAAGCGAGTGGCTGATAGAAAAGGCAGCGAGCCTCGGCACACAACTGCTGGATCAGCTCAAATCCGAGCTGGCTGGCTGCGCCCACGTCCGGGACATCCGCGGCCTCGGCCTGCTGATCGGCATCGAACTGGATCGCCCATGCGCCGAGCTCGTAGAACTGGCCCGCACACAGGGATTACTGATCAACGTCACCGCAGGCAATGTGGTGCGCCTGTTGCCGCCGCTCACCCTGAACGATGCGGAATGCCAGCAGATCGCCACCAGTGTCGCCGCACTGGTACGGGACTTCGCGCAACAGGCCGCCTGACGACAACGGAATTAAGAGGATATCAATATGGCAGTCAGACACTTTCTCACCCTGCCCGACCTGAGCCGGGAAGAGCTGCGCGCAGTCATTGAGCGCGCCATCGAACTCAAGGCCCTGCGCAACCAGGGCATCGCCAGCGAGCCGTTTCGCAACAAGGTGCTGGGAATGATTTTTGAAAAATCGTCCACCCGCACCCGGGTTTCCTTCGAGGCCGGCATGGCACAGATGGGCGGCAGCGCCCTGTTTCTGTCCCCCCGCGATACCCAGCTGGGCCGCGGCGAGCCCATCGAAGACAGCGCGCGGGTTATCTCACGCATGGTGGACATGGTGATGATCCGCACCTTCGGACACAACGTGCTGGAGCGCTTCGCAGAATACAGTAAGGTGCCGGTCATCAACGCCCTGTCCGACAGCTACCACCCCTGCCAGTTGCTGGCGGACCTGCAGACCTATGTGGAGCACCGCGGCAGCCCGGAAGGCAAGGCTGTGGCCTGGGTGGGTGATGGCAACAATATGTGCCACTCCTATATCAACGCCGCGCTGATGTACGACTTTGAACTGCGCATCGCCTGCCCGGAGGGCTATGACCCGGACGAGACCATCCTCGCCCGTGCCAAAGACCGGGTAAAAGTCGTGCGTACCCCGAAAGAGGCGGTCACCGGTGCCGATTGGGTTGCCACCGATGTGTGGGCCTCCATGGGCCAGGAGACCGAACAGCAGATCCGCCTCAAAGCCTTCGACGGTTATCTGGTGGACCACGAGCTGATGAGCCATGCCAACCAGGACGCCATCTTTATGCACTGCCTCCCCGCACACCGCGGCGAGGAAGTCAGCGGCGAACTGCTGGAAGATGAGAAAATCTCCGTGGTCTGGGACGAGGCGGAAAACCGCCTGCACGCGCAGAAGGCGCTGATGGAATTCCTGCTGGACAACAGCAACTGATTCCCTCAGCCCCTCCACCGTTGAGCGCCAGCCTCTCAGCCCCGAGAGGCTGGCGCCACTTCCTCTGACAAGGACAAAAGAACGCAACTTGTCCACAGGCTGCACGCTGTCCAACCTCACATGCCACAGCAACGGCGCACAATCGCGCTGTAACCCAACAGCAATAATTCCCCACATGATCGAAAATGGCCTGACGCCCAAATCGACCTACTGGTGCCGGTTTGATCAGGGAATACACAACTGGGAATTGTTATTGCCGGGCTTAATTTGAGACGGGTTTACTATTAAAAAATATTCTTAAATTGTGGATAGCACGCCATCCACTGTTTACTTTTTATACCCAGCCAGTAATGGCGGGCGCTGCCGGGGAATAGAATTCAACCTAGCACCGTCTACCCACAAATTATCCACAAGTAACTCCGTAGTTATCCGCCTTGAATTACCCCCCCAACCGCATTATCTTGTTGCTCATTCGAGATCGGACCCCAATATATTGGGTTTAAGCACTTGGCAGCCCCCAGATGTAGCCCAGGCGACATCGGGGAAAATGGCGCAATGTGACTTTCTGCGCCAGCAGATCAACCACAACATATAGTGTCTGTACTCTATCGCATCAACTAGCTGGCTTGGCAGGTTATCCACTTTTCGCTCCTTCAGCGCGAAAGTGACGCCTGGAGCAAACGCCCAAGCCAAACGCAGTATCAAAGCAGTACCCCACAAGAGTTATCCGAGCGAAGCCACGGCTTCGCCGCCGCTACTTGTGCCTGTGGAATCATTACGATTCGCATAAAAACTGTGCTGAGTGGCGAAAGATCGATCGCGAGAAAATTTAAGGCCACAAGCCGACACACTGAAGAATCAGAGCAAAAACCCAGGCAGTCGACCCCGACACGCACGAAAACTTACGGAGAAATTCATGCACACAGAGACAGGGCGTTCCCAGTCTGTGCCAAATGGCACTACCAAGGATTCGGTAACAGACCAGGCCAGCAGCAACACCTCACTGGCTGCCACCGCCCCCGGTCAGATTCGCGTCATCAAGCGCAACGGCACCGTGGTGCCCTACGCCGACAGCAAAATCTCCGTCGCTGTTACCAAAGCATTCCTCGCCGTCGAAGGCGGTACCGCTGCAGCCTCCAGCCGCATCCACGAGCGCGTGGCCGACCTGGTTGCCCAGATCAGCGCCACCTTCAAGCGCCGTATGCCTTCCGGCGGCACCATCCATATCGAAGAGATTCAGGACCAGGTCGAGCTGGAACTGATGCGCGCCGGCGAGCACAAGATCGCTCGCGACTACGTTCTCTATCGCGAAGAGCACGCCCGCCTACGCGCTGAAAAAGAGAAAGAAAAAGCCACCGCTGTGGCCCAGTCCACCGATACCCATCCGAGTATCCGCGTAAAGATGGAAGACGGTTCACTGGTCCCGCTGGACATGGAGCGTCTGCGCACCATCGTCAGCGAAGCCTGCGAAGGCCTGACCGATGTGGACGCCGGCCTGATCCTGAACGAAGCGCTGAAAAACCTCTACGACGGCGTTTCCGAAACTGACATCAATACCGCACTGGTGATCACCGCGCGCACTCTGGTTGAGCAAGAGCCCAACTACACCTACGCTACCGCTTTCCTGCTGCTGGACAAACTGCGCAGTGAAGCCCTGCGTTTCCTGGACGTGGCCGAGTCCGCCACCCAGAAAGAAATGGAAAGCCTGTACAAGCCTGCCCTGGCCGCCTACGTGGCCAAAGGTATCGAGCTGGAACTGCTGGACCCGGCGCTGGCCAACTTCGACCTGGAAAAACTCGGCGATGCGATCAAGCCCGAGTGCGATCACCAGTTCACCTACCTCGGCCTGCAGACCCTGTACGACCGCTACTTCCTGCACTCCAACGAAGTGCGTTTCGAACTGCCGCAGCTGTTCTTCATGCGCGTTTCCATGGGCCTCGCCATCAATGAAGACAAGCCGAACGAGCGCGCCATCGAGTTCTACGAACTGCTGAGCTCCTTCGACTACATGAGCTCCACCCCGACCCTGTTCAACGCAGGTACCCTGCGCCCGCAGCTGTCCTCCTGCTACCTGACCACCGTGCCGGACGACCTGCACGGCATCTACGGTGCCATCCAGGACAACGCCATGCTGTCCAAGTGGGCAGGCGGCCTGGGTAACGACTGGACGCCAGTGCGCTCTCTCGGTTCCTACATCAAAGGCACCAACGGCAAATCCCAGGGTGTTGTGCCCTTCCTGAAAGTGGCCAACGACACCGCAGTGGCAGTCAACCAGGGCGGTAAGCGCAAGGGCGCCGTGTGCGCGTACCTGGAAACCTGGCACCTGGACATCGAAGAATTCCTTGAGCTGCGCAAGAACACCGGTGACGACCGTCGCCGTACCCACGACATGAACACCGCCAACTGGGTACCGGACCTGTTCATGAAGCGCGTATTCGAAGACAAGGAGTGGACCCTCTTCTCCCCGGCGGATACCCCGGACCTGCACGACCTGTTCGGTGACAAGTTTGAAGAGCGTTACAACCACTACGAGCAACTGGTGGCCGAAGGCAAACTGAAACTGCACAAGAAAGTGCGCGCGGTGGACCTGTGGCGCAAGATGCTGGGCATGCTGTTTGAAACCGGCCACCCCTGGATCACCTTCAAGGACGCCTGTAACCTGCGCAGCCCGCAGCAGCACGCCGGTGTGGTACACAGTTCCAACCTGTGCACCGAGATCACCCTGAACACCAAGGCCAACGACGAGATCGCGGTATGTAACCTGGGCTCCGTAAACCTGTCCCAGCACATCGCTGAAGACGGCACCCTCGACATGGGTAAGCTGGAAAGCACCGTGAAGACCGCCGTGCGCATGCTCGATAACGTTATCGACATCAACTACTACTCCGTGGAAACCGCGCGCCAGTCCAACATGCGTCACCGCCCGGTGGGCCTGGGCCTGATGGGCTTCCAGGACGCGCTGTACAAGGCCGGTATCTCCTACTCCAGTGATGAAGCCGTCGCCTTCGCCGACACCACCATGGAAGCGATCAGCTACTACGCCATCTCCACCTCCAGTGACCTGGCGGCAGAGCGCGGTACCTATGGCAGCTACGAGGGCTCTCTGTGGAGCCAGGGCATCCTGCCGATCGACTCCATTGAAATCCTGGCCAAGAACCGCGGCGAGCAGTTTATCGACCAGGACACCAGCAGCACCCTGAACTGGGATCTGGTGCGCGAAAAAGTCGCGAGCCAGGGCATGCGTAACTCCAACGTGATGGCCATCGCCCCGACCGCCACCATCGCCAACATTACCGGCGTATCCCAGTCCATCGAGCCCACGTACCAGAACCTGTACGTGAAGTCGAACCTGTCTGGCGAATTCACCGTAGTGAACCCCTACCTGGTACACGACCTGAAAGCCCGCGGCCTGTGGGACAAGGTGATGGTCAACGATCTCAAGTACTACGAAGGTTCCGTGCAAAAGATCGACCGCGTACCGGCCGATCTGAAAGCCAAATACGCCACCGCGTTTGAAGTAGAGCCGCGCTGGATCGTGGACGCCGCCAGCCGCCGTCAGAAGTGGATCGATCAGGCCCAGTCCCTGAACCTCTACATCGCCGGCGCCAACGGCAAGAAGCTGGACCTGACCTACCGCATGGCCTGGTACCGCGGTCTGAAGACCACCTACTACCTGCGCGCACTGGCCGCCACCACCACGGAAAAATCCACCGTGAACAGTGGCACCCTGAACGCAGTAAGCGCCGGCGGCGCCTCCGCTGCCAGCGCCGCACCGGCAGCGCCACAGGCAGAGCCAGCACCAGCAGCCGTACCCGCAGCCTGCTCTCTGGACGACCCGGACTGCGAAGCCTGCCAGTAAGCGCTGGTTACAAGCTGACGTTACAAGCTAAAAAGACTCTCGGGGGAGAGCACCGCGTGGAGCCACTGGCAGCAGCGGCCTCCACGCAACCAAGACCATAAGCGCCGCCCCGGCATCGGGCAAAAACTCAACAAAAGAGTCAAACCCGGGCCGGGTGCAGGTCGCACACGAAACATACTTTGGATGCCCCATTACCAATGGGGCATCGCACGGAAAAAGATAAGGGGAAGTCATGCTGAGCTGGGACGATATCGACACACAAGCCAAGCCAGAGCCCAAGAAAGCCGAACCGCAACCGGTGCCGGGTGCACTGCAATCCGAGCAGCAGGCAGTCACCGAACCCAGCGCTAACTACCAGGTAGAGAGCGCCAGCAGTGCCCCGGCATCGACCGCGGCCCAAGCCAATTCCACGTCCACCGCAGCGCCCTCTTCTGCCGTAGAAGCCGCGCGCGCCGCCGTAAATGACCTGGATCCGGCCCCGGGCCTCGAAGAACTGGAAATGGGCGCTGCTCGTATCCAGGTAGACGAAAAGCGCATCATCAACTGCCGCGCCGACCTGAACCAGCTGGTACCGTTCAAGTACGACTGGGCCTGGCAAAAATACCTCGACGGCTGTGCCAACCACTGGATGCCGCAGGAAGTAAACATGAACAAAGACGTGTCCATGTGGAAAGACCCCAACGGTCTGACCGAGGACGAGCGTCGCATCGTGGAATACTCTCTGGGTTACTTCTCCACCGCCGACTCTCTGGTAGCCAACAACCTGGTGCTGGCCATCTACCGCCACATCACCAACCCCGAATGCCGCCAGTACATTCTGCGTCAGTCCTTTGAAGAAGCCATCCACACCCACGCCTACCAGTACTGTGTAGAGTCTCTGGGCATGGACGAAGGCGAAGTCTTCAACATGTACCGCGAAGTACCCAGCGTCGCCAAGAAAGCCGCCTGGAGCCTCGCGCACACCGGCTCCATCAGCGACCCCAACTTCAAGACCGGCACCGCAGAAACCGACCAGGAACTGCTGCGCAACCTGATCGCCTTCTACGCGGTGACCGAAGGCATCTTCTTCTACTGCGGTTTCACCCAGATCCTGTCCATGGGCCGCCGCAACAAGATGACCGGCGTTGCCGAGCAGTTCCAGTACATCCTGCGCGACGAGTCCATGCACCTGAACTTCGGCATCGACGTCATCAACCAGATCAAACTGGAAAACCCGCACCTGTGGACCGAAAAGTTCCAGCAGGAAGTCACCCAGATGATCCTGGAAGGTATGGAACTGGAAGTGGCCTACGCCCGCGACACCATGCCCCGCGGCGTACTCGGCATGAATGCGGCCATGATGGAGGAATACCTCCACTTCATCGCCAACCGCCGCCTGAGCCAGCTGGGCCTGAAAGAACAGTTCCCGGGTGCCCAGAACCCCTTCCCGTGGATGTCCGAGATCATGGACCTGCGCAAGGAGAAGAACTTCTTCGAAACGCGGGTTATCGAATACCAGACCGGTGGTGCGCTGCAGTGGTAACGCACTGAGAACACATCGACTGTAGAAAAGGATTTACTACAAGAAAGAGTCGCTCACAGGATGAGAGGTATTGAAGCGGGCGAAAGCCCGCTTTTTTTATTCTAGGTGCACAGGTAACTTGCTCCGAGCCATTGATCTGTTTGAGTTAAAGCGAGGGCCAGGGAAGTCATATCTGGTCAGGGATAGCAGAAAAAGCAGGAAGAATTAAGAGAGGGTATTGGCGCCGAGCAAATCCATTACGCGCCCTTTGAGCCAATAATGATTCGTTATTTTATCGCCACCCTATTGTTATTAATCGCATCGAACGCCAATGCGTGTAGCCCTATCGTTCCATGGAAATTGATTGAGGAGGGGTTAACCCTGGAAGAGGCAGAGATAACGTCGGCCGATGTGGTGTTCCATGGCTTCCTGATGGAGTCCAGAACAAGCGCGTTATCGAATGACGAAATGGAAGGCGAAAGGCATTATATTTTTCACGTTATCGAACCATTTAAAGGTGGCATTCACGCTCATCAAAAGATAGAGGTTGTTCAGCAACGAGCGTACTGCAGCTTCCCCCTGAAATTTGATCAGGAATTCTTGGTCTATCTGGAGCGAGAACAGGATGGACGATATCGATTGGCCAATATGAAAACATCGAGGTTACGCGCGAGGACGCTGGACCTGAGTGTGACAGACGACAAGAAAGCGTATGAATTGCTGCAATCCACAGGGAATATAGCGGCGTACGAGGTGTCGTCGACCTTCGATGACGGCACTCCCAAGAGCCTTACTCTCACCAAAGAAAAACAGCTTGAAATAATTCGGGCTACTGCAGAAAGACTTCGATGAAAGCAGTGTTCAGTATAATGTATTAACACCGAAACCGTCTTTATCTTGAGACCTCCTATTGCCCTAACCCCTTATCGTCGACCCACTGCTATGCGCCCGCTACTACCTCCGGCGCCACTCCACTTGATATACAGTTCAAAAACAAACAGAAAAGGCACGCAGTCTGGCAGGAACTGCAGCCCCTCAAATTTCCATCAGGCTGCGCGGTTCAGCACCGATTCAGCTAGCACCGGTACCATTGTGCCATCCTCAAAACCAACCTCGCCCGTCGACTCGCGGACGCGGTTTGCTGTGATGGCATCGATGTACCCCAATGAAAAGAAGACTACTGCTGCCCTATTCCCTTACGATCCTCACAATGGCCGGTTGCAGTATGGCCCCCGATCAGACGTCGTCGGAAGACACCGCCAGCACCTCACATAACCCCGCCAACGAACGCCTGCAGCCCGCGAAACCATCCAAGTCCAAGCCTACCCCCTCACCGACTGATTTGCTCACGGAAAGCCTGTACCAGCAGCATCAGGAGTGGAAGGGCATCCCCTATCGACTGGGGGGCATGAGCAGGCGTGGGATCGACTGCTCGGCACTGGTCTACCTTATCTACCGCGACCATATGGGGATTGAACTGCCGCGCACTACCCGGTATCAGGCGGTGGCGAGAGGCCATCAATCAGGGCCAGTTGCGCCCGGGCGACCTGGTATTCTTCAGGACGGGCCGCAGGGGACGACACGTGGGGATCTACATCGAGAATGGCAAGTTTTTGCACGCCTCCGTGTCCAAAGGCGTCACCATCTCGCACATGCAGGATTACTACTGGAAAAATCGCTACTGGCGGGCGCGCAGGCTGGCACTCGAATTCGATGATGACCCCTGATCGCGCACGGCAACGTATTGGCCCCTATCGGAAATCACGTCGCCTGCCTGTACAATAATCCCCCACCTCGGCATACAAAGAACACTTTTCTGCATGCAGCCTTTCAAAAAACAATTCACCCTATCAAGGGATTACCTGGCCGAATGTTTTGATCAGTCCCTCCCCTATGGAAAAGGTGCCAAGCCCAACTACCTGTTCCCGGCCCTGATGCTGGCTGCAGGTGCAGGATCACTGATTTTTACCGATCAGCCCCGGGTATTGGGCTATATGCTCATCGCTTTTGCGATTCTGGAGCTTCTGCATATCCGCTTCCGACGCGCCTGGTGGCTGGCGCGGCAGATGTGGGGCAAAAGCGCGGGTAGTGAAGTGACCGTCATTGTCGACGAACGCGGGATAACGACTCAGAGCGAGCACACACAGACTGCACTGCCATGGTCAGATATCGAGGATGTCATTGAGACAGATTTGGGGTTGATCATTGCGGCGAAATCCGGTGGCAGGCACTACTTGTCCAAATCCTTGTTTACTGAAGATCTGATCGGTGAGATTGTCGCCAGATCCAAGAGTTAATACGAATTCGCTCCAGCGTTAGAAGCATTGCAAAAACAGCCATGTAGGAGCTACCTTCTGGCGACCAGGCTTAACATCTACTGAATCGCGCCGAATGCCATACATACTTGCCACTCTAGCCATCACCGCCCTGATCGCAGGCCCGCAACTATGGGTGCGCTATGTGTTATGGCGACACTCCACTGAGGTCGGCGATATGCCGGGCTCCGGCGCGGAATTGGCCGAACACCTGATCGAGCGATTTCAACTCGAGGGAGTAAAGGTCATTGAGGCCGGCAAGGATCAGAACTACTACTCGCCGTCGGAGAGGGTTGTGGCCCTCAGCCCGGATGTGTACCACGGCAAATCGGTAACGGCAGTGGCGGTGGCCGCTCATGAGGTCGGCCATGCGATGCAGTTCTGCCGCGAGGAGCCCATCTCCAAGCTGCGGGACAAATACCTGGGTCGGGCCGGGCAGATCCAGAAGATCGGCGGCACCATTCTGATCGCCGCCCCTATTCTTACACTGCTGATCAAATCACCGGTCGTCTTTCTGTGGATAGGTGTGATCGCGGTGATCACCATGCTGGCTTCAGTATTGATGTACGTGGCGATACTGCCGGAAGAGTACGATGCGAGCTTCAATAAGGCCCTGCCCATATTGCGGGAAGGCTACCTGCCGGCGCACCTGATGGGCAAAGCCCACAGCGTACTGAAAGCCTGTGCCTTCACCTATGTGGCGGGGGCTCTGCTGGACATATTGCGCCTTTGGCGCTGGGTACGATTTATTCGCTAGCTCAGCCGGGGATTCGTTGCTGGCGACTATCCCATTCCTTCTTGCTCTATTAACCGCGAGGACCCAGAAAACAGTACCGACGTTTACTACACTTCACCCAAAGAGGTACCGTCGATGCTGAACCTGAAACTCCTACCTGTATGTTACAGCCTGCTGTTCTCGGCCCTGATCTTCGCGACCCTGACACAGCCCACCGAAGCCTGCACCCGAGTGCTCTGGAATGACAACGGCCTGGCCGTGGTTGTTGGCCGCACAATGGACTGGCCGGAGTCGACCGAGCCGGTTTTGACGGTGTTGCCTCGGGGAATGGCGCGTGATGGTGGCCGCACCGGAGATACTGTGACGGTAAAAGACAACCCAGCCCAGTGGACCTCAAAATACGGCAGTTTGGTGACGACGATCTATGGCATTGGCACCGCGGACGGCCTGAATGAGAAAGGCCTGAGTGGTCACCTGCTGTACCTCAATGCCACCGACTTCGGACCACGGGACCCCAAGCGTCCGGGTGTACAGGCCGGACTCTGGTTGCAATATTTGCTAGATAACGCGGCCAGCGTCGAGGAAGCACTGGGGCTGATGGAACAGATCCAGATCGTGATGACGGAAGCCCAGGGACACAAAGCCACGGTGCACCTGGCGATCGAAGATGCCAGTGGCGACTCCGCGGTGCTTGAATTTATCGACGGCAAACTGCTGGTTCATCACGGCAAGCAGTATCGGGTGATGACCAACGATCCGACCTATGACGAGCAACTGGCGCTGCTGAAAAAACAGGACTACTCCAACCCCAGCAGTGACACGCCGCTGCCAGGAAATGTAAATCCCGTCGATCGTTTCCAGCGCGCCAGCTACTATTCCGCAATATTGCCAAAGCCAGCCAATGAACGAGAGGCCATTGCCGCAATCCTCGCCATCGCACGCAATGTCTCGGTTCCCTTCGGGGCCCCCTACAAGGGGTTCGGTATTTATAACACCGAGTACCGCACGGCAATCAATCTGACCGACCGACGGTACTTCTTTGAACTGACCACCAGCCCAAATGTTATCTGGGCGGATCTGAACAACTTCGAACTGGCCCCCGGCTCACCGGTTATGCTGCTAGACCCGGACAACATAGCGCTGTCAGGTGATGTGAGCGACAAGTTTCACGCGGCCAGCAAGCCTCCCTTTTGAATGCACGAAACCGGCAACAGAAACATTCCACCCGAGACTTACACGCGCTGCCCGGTCACCAAATCCGCTGAATCACTGACCACCAAGGCCACGAGTCCCGCTGGTAATCAGTGCCGATCTACCCACCTGTTTCTCCTAAACTCGTCAACACTGAAACCAGCCTAGCCAGAAGACTGTCGCTGATACACATATCAACTCCGATACCATTAATGTCAGGCAATTCTCGCTGAACTGGAGGCCCTACAGAGCCAGTTCCCACCTCAGGAATCAGACGTTCACGAAATCCTGCGAGTGGATATGCCGAGCCGCTTCGCTTCTACGGTGGTGCTGCCCCTTCTACTAGGATGGCTGGTTCGTGTAAGTGTCCTAACAGACGGGAACTGATTTTCCGCCATGGTATTCCACAGACTCTCCATGATCTCCAGCAGTATTAACTCATTGATTATTCGAAAAAAATTGGTAATCGACCGGCAACATTCGAATACCGGAAAGTGGAGAGGTTTACCAGCAACCCATGCCCAGCGCACTTGCAGCCAATACCACAGGCCGGTATCTCGCCAATTGATTGGCTGGCCTGGGTATTGCACAGCTACCAAAGATCGGTATTGTGGAACACCTAAACAGCGGAGCGCTGATACCCGTTCTCACCGAATAACCTGCTGAACCGATGCCAGTATCACTGCTCTACCCGACCCATCGTCAGCTGTCGAAACGACTCTCGCTATTTATGGAATGGCTCCAATCAACGGTTAAAAAAGTTGAGCAGCAGAATGCCTCACCACCAGCGCCGAAGGAAATGGAAAACTATGCGCACCCTTAAAAAAATCGTCATCGGTTATGTACTCTTCAACCTGTTACTCGCCGGACTGTTCTTTTCCGCTGGCGGACTTCAGATGCTCGAAAAGCCACAAATACCGCAAGTTGAATCCCCTGGGTCACTGGCCTCAGATCTGGAGTACTTCAAGCAAGTCGTCCTCGCCAACGAAAAAGACATCACCCCAGAGCAGGCCGCAGAGTTCAATCAGATCGTAGAGTCCGCCCCCGCGCCGCAGTCGGAAGATGACCTCACCTTACTTGTATTACAGGCCCTCTCTGTCTTCGAGAACGCCCACACCACCGCACTGACCACGAAAATGCACCGGCTTCCGGTACGCTTTCACTGGACCTCTGACGGGCTCATCATCGTAAAAGCACGCGCGGACCACAGCGCCTTACTCGGGCAACGCGTGCTATCCCTCGGCGGAAAAACCCCGGAAGAACTACTACCCAGCACAATGGTTCTCACCGGTGGTGGCACCGAGAGCTGGCGGAAGTATCGCAGTGAGTTTCTCTATTCTGCACCCAGCGCACTGTCATTACTCGGCGCTACAGTAACCAAAGGATCCGTAGAAATACGCACATTGAGCCCCGATAACGTCGAATCGCGCGTACAACTCACAGCTGAGAACGAAACCAAGCCCGGCGACCCCTTCTGGGAATTCCGAAACGCATTTCCCGAAGATGAAAGCTTCGCCACCAAAGGCTGGACATCCGTACTACGCAAAGGTGATCACCTCCCCCTATACCTCCAGGAAAGCGACAAGCTGTATCTGCTACGCGAGCTGCCTGAGCACGATGCAATCTACGTTCGAATGAATGCGAGCTTTGCCGACAAAACAGAAACTCTCGATGAATTTGAGCAGCGAATTTTAGAGCTTGGTACTAAGTCGCAGGCTCAACATTACATCGTGGATTTCCGCTTTAACCGTGGAGGTGACTACACGAAAGTCCTCCCAATTGTCCGAACCATAGCCGATGCCACACAGGAAAATGGCCGCATATACCTGATCGTAGGGCCTAACACCTTTTCTGCAGGTATTATCGCGGCAAGTCAATTTAAACACCTCACCCCACAAAACCTTGTAATTGTAGGAAGCCAGGTTGGCGATAAACTACGATTCCGCGCGGAAGGTTTCTACCCCAAATTGCCCGTTTCAGGAATTCAACTGTATCTAACCAAAGGCTGGACTGACTTGGCAGACGGGTGTGGTTGGTTCGATGATTGCTGGCCACCGAACAAAATATTACTTAACGGAATAGGTAAACTCGAAATTGACATTCCCGCTGAGAACACCTGGACCTCATATTTGTCAGGGATAGATTTGGTCATTGACGCTGTATTTGAGGATATCAAACGTGAATCCACTGAAATTTCGTCAATGAAGAGTGGGTAAGTTGGCAGGAGGAAAATCAATGTCGCGGTTTAAACTTGATACTAGACTATTGACCAGAAAATGAAAAAGTTCAAATTGCCTCACATGCCATAACGAGCCTGTAGAAAAACAACTCCCGGCAGTCGTCGCTTCAAGGCTCTTTTCTCGTTTATATACTGACTGCCATCCCTATGTGTCAGGGTAGTTGTCGCCTGAACTTTTCAGAGGACAACCATGCCCCACTATTCACCTGAACGTAA
>NZ_CP155838.1:3207074-3250904 GCF_045348205.1 Microbulbifer sp. ARAS458-1
TAGAATTTTGATAACCGAGAAGCATCATCTACAGAAACAATTTTCACATCCATGCTTTATTCTCAGTGACACGTAACAGTTTTATTCATACGCCAAGGGCTTGTTTTGTAAACACGATTGTCCTGTGGCGGAAAAAGCCACATCCCCTCTCAAATAGCCAACAGATCAATACTTTATATTCGACCCTTCGGTATTCTTGCCCTCAAAAAGAAGCCTATGGCTTTTGTTCTTGATATTGATACCGGCGCCCTTCGAACCTGTGAATTCGATATATATCAAGGGGTTAGGCTACCCCATTACTTGTACACACGCCATAGGCTGCTGAATCTAGGGTTGACGGCCTGCCCGAACAAAACTACTGTATATAAAAACAGTCGTCGTGGGTGATTTATGGACAACATCAGACAGCGGATTCCTGTACGGCCGGTTCGTTTTTTGGATACCCTGCGATTACACATGCGTGACGCTGGGCTGGCATATACGACAGAACGGACTTACACACACTGGATTAAGCGTTTTATTCTGTTTCACGATAAAAGGCACCCTCAGGATATGGGCGTGCCCGAGGTCGAACATTTTCTGACCCACTTGTCGGAAGAGCGCGACTGCTCGGTGGGAACTCAGCGCATTGCACTGAACGCGCTGGTTTACCTGTTTACTCGCTTTCTCGGAGTTGAACTGGAGGGGCTTTCGTTTACTCAGGCGAAACGGCCCCGCAGGTTGCCAGTGGTATATAGTCGCTCGGAGATTACACAAATTTTATCCCACCTATCCGGACCGGGCCGGTTGCGTGTACAACTGCTTTACGGGTCCGGTTTGCGCTCGGCGGAGCTGCTCTCACTGCGGGTCAAAGACATCGATTTTGGCAGCAATAATATTTTTGTGCGCGCGGGAAAAGGCAATAAAGATCGCACGACTATTTTGCCCCAGGGGCTCGTAGCGGATCTGAAGCGTCAGATTGAGCGTGTTCGCATCCTGCATGAGGAAGATTTGGCAGACGGCGTGGGAAATGTTTACCTGCCGGATGCTCTTGCAAAAAAATACCCCAATGCGGTGAAGGAGCTCGCGTGGCAATATCTATTCCCGGCCTCCCAGACCGGCCCCTGCCCCCGTACTGGAGAGGTGCGACGACATCACCTTCACCCAACAGCACTGTCGAAGCAGATTCGCCGTGCTGTAAAAGCGGCGGGTATTCACAAACCTGCGCGGGCCCATGCGTTTCGGCACAGTTTTGCGACGCACCTGCTCGAGTCAGGGTATGACCTGCGAACAATTCAGGAGCTGCTCGGGCACTCGGATATCAGTATTACCGAGATTTATACGCATGTGGTAAACCGTGGCAGTAAGGGTGTCCTGAGCCCAATGGATTGCCTGAATCACGGACTTTCCGCCTTGAGCGCCGCAGACAATCGCCTACCCAGAAACAAGGTAACGGAGCCTGAGCCGATATATCGGATCGCCTGTTGATGCGCTCTCCAAACTGGAGGTCACGGCTATTCATGCATAAAAAAACCCCGCTAAAGCGGGGTTTTTTTATAGTTTGGCTGGAGGCCGGCTTACATCATGCCGCCCATGCCACCCATTCCGCCCATGCCACCCATGTCAGGCGCAGCCGGCTTGTCTTCCGGAATTTCTGCAACCATGGCTTCGGTGGTGATCATCAGGCCAGCGATAGAGGCTGCTGCCTGCAATGCAGAACGGGTTACCTTGGCTGGGTCGAGAATGCCCATTTCCAGCATGTCGCCGTACTCGCCAGTACCGGCGTTGTAGCCGAAGTTGCCTTCACCCTGCTTCACTTTGTCCACAACAACGGAAGCTTCGTCGCCGGCGTTGGTGACGATCTGACGCAGCGGCATTTCCATCGCACGCAGTGCAGCAGCAATACCGTGGTTCTGGTCTTCGTTGTCACCAGTCACTTTGATCGCCTGGGTCGCGCGAACAAGTGCAGTACCACCACCAGGAACAACGCCTTCTTCTACAGCAGCGCGAGTTGCGTGCAAGGCGTCTTCTACGCGGGCTTTCTTCTCTTTCATCTCGACTTCGGTGGCGGCGCCAACCTTGATCACCGCAACACCGCCGGCCAGTTTGGCAACACGCTCTTGCAGTTTTTCTTTGTCGTAGTCGGAAGAGGATTCTTCGATCTGGGCGCGGATCTGCTTAACGCGCGCTTCAATGTCGGCAACGTCGCCAGCACCGTCAACGATTACGGTGTTCTCTTTGGACAGGGTGACGCGCTTGGCAGTACCCAGGTGCTCCAGAGTGGTGGATTCCAGTTCCAGGCCAACTTCTTCAGAGATCACGGTGCCGCCTGTCAGGATTGCGATGTCCTGTAGCATAGCCTTACGACGGTCGCCAAAGCCAGGTGCTTTAACCGCAGCTACTTTCACGATGCCGCGCATGCTGTTGACTACCAGAGTGGCCAGCGCTTCACCTTCTACGTCTTCAGCAATGATCAGCAGCGGCTTGGAAGCCTTGGCTACTTGCTCCAGCAGAGGCAGCAGGTCACGAATATTGGAAATTTTCTTGTCAACCAGCAGGATGAACGGGCTGTCCAGCTCGGCGGTCATGTTTTCCTGGTTGGTGATGAAGTAAGGAGACAGGTAGCCGCGATCGAACTGCATGCCTTCTACGACGTCCAGCTCGTTTTCCAGGCCGGAACCTTCTTCAACAGTGATGACACCTTCTTTGCCCACTTTTTCCATTGCTTCTGCGATGATGGTACCAACCTGCTCGTCGCTGTTGGCGGAGATGGTGCCTACCTGGGCAATGGATTTACTGTCTTCACAAGGAGTAGACAGGCTGGCAATGTGCTCAACGGCCGCAGCGACAGCTTTGTCGATACCGCGCTTCAGATCCATCGGGTTGAAGCCAGCAGCCACGGATTTGAGACCTTCGGTTACGATGGCTTGGGCCAGTACGGTAGCAGTGGTGGTGCCGTCACCGGCGGTGTCAGATGCTTTGGAAGCAACTTCTTTCACCATCTGTGCGCCCATGTTTTCGAACTTGTCTTTCAGTTCGATTTCTTTGGCTACGGATACACCATCTTTGGTTACGGTCGGCGCACCGAACGCTTTGTCCAGAACCACGTTGCGGCCTTTCGGGCCCAGGGTAGTTTTTACGGCGTCGGCCAGGATGTTTACGCCGTTCAGCATTTTTTGGCGAGCGTCATCACCAAATTTAACGTCTTTTGCTGCCATGGTCTTAATTCCTCAATTCTGTTCGTCGTTATCAGATACTGGAGCTAATGGCCGAGCCCTTAGCCTTCCAGTACGCCGTAGATGTCACCTTCGCTCATGATGATCAGCTCTTCGCCGTCCACCTTGAGGGTGTTGCTGTCGGCATAGCGACCGAAAACTACGGTGTCGCCGACTTTTACGGACAGTGCACGAACGTCGCCGTTCTCCAGCTGCTTGCCTTCGCCCACGGCAACCACTTCGCCCTGATTCGGCTTTTCTTTCGCTGCGCCTGGCAGAACAATGCCGCCTGCGGTTTTCTGTTCTTCTTCCTTACGGCGTACGACTACACGGTCGTGTAAAGGACGAATTTTCATGGATTGGATCTCCAATGCGTCGATTTAGGGTTGCAATTACAAGGGGCCGCCCCTTGCGAAAGGGCCCGGCCAGCCCCAGTTCCGGTATCCGGCCCTGGGAAAAATCTTGAGTGGAGCCTATATGTGGGGGCGCAAGAGCAATTTCAACAGCGGTGGAGAAAAAAACTGGGAAATTTGAGAAACAGGGCCACTGGAGCATAAGACGCCAGTAACTCGATAGTAGAAGAGGCCGGGAAATCGCTGGACAGATGACCTGTTAGCCGCGACCAGTCAGGCTTGGACCGCTTCAAGCCCAGCAGCGGTACAAATTTTAATCAGGGTTATGCTTGGAATCCGGGTCATCGCGCTCGAAATCCCCCTCGATTACGTTGCGCGCCCCCTGCCCCTCACGGCGGTTGTTCGTACGGCTATCCGGGCCTTGACCGGATTGCTGCTGGTATCCAGCACCGCGAACCACAACAACGTGGTTCAGAAGGCGACCCAGTACCAGCTGGCGGATACCGGGGATCAGGCAGATAAAACCAAAGGCATCGGTAATAAATCCTGGAGTCAACAACAGCACACCACCTACCGCGAGAAAAATGCCTTCAGCCATTTCTTTGGCGGGCAACTCGCCCACCTGCATCTTTTGCTGGGCCCGCATAATGGTCGAGATACCCTGGCGTTTGAGCAATGCCAGTCCGACAACCGCAGTCAACAGGACCAGGCCAATGGTGGGCAATGCGCCGATTTCCTCTCCGACACTGATCAATACCCACATTTCGAGAATGGGTAAAATAATAAACAACAGTAATAGAGGACGCATGAGCCCGGACTCCAGAGGAAAAATGGTGTGATGGCGACGCTTTCTTTAGCCTGGCCTGCAAAGTCAGGGGCCTTCGCCAAATCAATTACATGCGGGCGCCGCCGTCAATTTCCACCACTCGCCCCGTCAAATAATCATTTTCGATAATGAACGAGACGGTGCTGGCAATTTCGTCCGGCTCGCCAATTCGGCGCAGTGGAACCTGCTTGACCAGGCTATCCAATATTTCCGGACGCATCTGGGCCACCATATCGGTACCGATGAAGCCCGGGGCAATGGCGGCCACCCGCACGCCGAAGCGTGCCAGCTCCTTCGCCCAGGTAACGGTCATGGTAGCAACGCCGGCCTTGGAGGCGGAATAGTTGGTCTGCCCCATGTTGCCCGCGCGGGATACGCTGGAAATATTGATGATCACACCGCCGCTACCCTTCTCCGCCATGATTCCCGCTGCGGCACGGGTACAGAGGAAAACCCCGGTCAGGTTCACATCGATCACAGACTGCCACTGGGCCAGCGACATACGTTCGGTCACTTTGCCGTCTTTTACTTTGAGCAGCATGCCATCACGCATGATTCCGGCATTGTTAATCAATACATCCAGTGCACCGAAATCTGCGCTAACCGCCTCAAAGCAGTGGTCTACCGCGTCCTCACTGGACACATCCACCACGTAGCTTTTGGCTTCTGCGCTAACGGCTTCGCAGGCGGCGACGCTCTCGTCAAGCCCCTGCTGATTTACATCCAAAAGTGCCAAACGCGCTCCACGCTGGGCAAGATACACCGCCATTGAACGCCCGAGGCCCTGGCCGGCACCGGTTATCGCTACAACACTCTTTTCCACGTTCATAATTTATATATTCCTGAAAGCCTATCCCAGAAACTCCGATGCCGGGGTTTCATCTGGCCAGCCAAGGTACACGACCGGCCGCATAATATTGCATGTTGCCACGCTACCAGGAGTAACCCACGCCAACCGTCATCTTGGTGTCTTGCTTCTCACTATCGATAGAGGGCGTATTATCGTATTGCCACGCGTATTTCACCTCCATCAATATACCTTTGACCAGTGGCGTACGGACGCCGATTTCAGCGGTACTCTGGTAGTCGTCACTGGACTCAAAGGATTGCAACAGTTCCTGGTTGTAGTAGACCTCTGGGCCCATATCGAACTTGTAGCGGTAATTCCACGCGGAGCGGCCGGCGGCGTAGCGGTTATCCCCGGTTTCGTTGAGGCTCGGGTCAATATATTCATCCTTCAGGCTACTCACACCGCCCTGGATCGAGAACGCTGACTTGTCGGTATCGAAAAACAGGTAACCGAGGCCAAGACCGAGAGTCGTCGTCAAGTCGATATTTCGCGCCTCCTCATGTACCAGAGAACTGTTACCCGCAGCAAACCACTTTTCAGCAAAGATCCACCGCAGATCGTAGCTCAGGCGGTATTTTTCCAGATCATCAATTTCCGGATTGTTCTGGTTCTGGTACTGAGTGCCGATAATGTGATGGAAATCGCCATTGCGCACGTCGAAGTTGGCGTTGATGTCCCAGTCTTCCCGCTCACGGTTACCTTCTTCAAAAATCCCGGAGGCGGCGACGTTGCCGTGGAAAATGACCGGATTTCCAACAAAATTAACGTAGGGCTCAGCACGGTCAATCGCCGGGAAGTCCATCACCCAGCCAGAGCCTTCATCACAATACAGCTCCCACTGCTCCTGGCGGTGGCCAGCCAACGCACAGGGCTCATCGCGCCCGGCAATCTTGAGATCTTTATCGGTCTCCAGTGACAGGATCTTGCCTTTCTCGACCGTAATCTCGCCAAAGGTTTCTGAATTCCAGACCACATTGTCTTTTTCCACCAGTACCAGCTCACCGTAAATTCGGTCGCCATTGGAAAGGCTCAGCACCCCGGCTTGCACCGGCGAGGCAGCCGCGATAAAGGCGAATAGAATGGCCGCACTCTTGATGGAGAAAAATGCGGAAATCTTTGTGGTAAACGGGGAAAATCGGGGGACAACAGACAGCACGAAACAACCTTTCGATAGCTTTACATTATTAATTGTTCGAAACTAATAATCTAAGAGTTCGACACAGCGCAGAAGTTCAAACGACTTCAGGAACGGAATTGGTGCAGAAACCTACATCAACTGACAATGATGCCACAACTCGCATCTACCTTGCACTCGCGCAGGTTCCGGAAGGACGGGTAGTCACCTATGGGAGGCTGGCGGAATTGGCGGGGCTACCGCGAGCAGCCCGGCTCGTTGGCAGCACCCTGCGGAAACTCCCCAAAGACACCTCCCTGCCTTGGCATCGGGTACTTAATGCCCAGGGAAAGATCTCTCTTCCCGAGCCCGGTTTTCAACGGCAGAGGGATCGCCTGCAGGCGGAAGGTGTCGCATTGATCAGCGGCAGGGTGGATTTGACTCTGTACGGGTGGCCACGGCAGGGCGAACTTTAGGCTTCGAGCCACAGCGCGGGTGCAGCGCCTCTCTACGAACCCTAAAAGTGAACCAACCGTCCAATCACCGCCGGCCGGTTCAGCCGGGTGCCGCTTCTTTTGCCAACACCTCTTCGCGACGGCTGCGCCACCATAGATAGATGGCCAGCAGAATCGCGGGCAGTCCGATAAGCGCGGCATAAGTAAAGAACAGGTTGTACCCCTCTGCATCCACCACGATACCGGAAAAACCACTGATAAATTTTCCGGGTAAGGTCATTAGCGAACTGAACAACGCGTACTGGGTGGCCGTGTAGGCCTGGTTGGCGAGGCTTGAGAGATAGGCAATAAATACCGCATTGGATAACCCGGCACTGACATTGTCGGCGCTGATCACCAGTGCCAGCCAGGTTTTATCAGGACCGATATTCGCCAAGTGAGCGAACAGCAGGTTGGTTGCTGCCACCATAACCGCACCGAGAATCAATGGGCGCATGATGCCAAAACGCACTACCAGCAGCCCCCCCAGGAAAGACCCGAATATAGTGAAGAAGAAACCAAATACCTTGGTAATCTGGGCAATGTCACTTTTGCTGAAGCCGAGGTCCAGATAGAAAGGATTCGCCATCACCCCCATGGCGATATCACTGAGCCGGTACACACCGATAAACAAAAGCAGAACCAGAGCGAAACGACCATTACGCTGGAAGAACTCGATAAACGGGCAGGCCACCGCACGTACGAACCACTCCCAGATACGGCTGTGCTGACCGCCACCCAGCATCCGGTCCACCCAGGCGTGCTGGAATTCTTCTGCCATGGCTTTGACTTTGGCGTGATCCGGCTCCGAGATTAGCAAAGTGGTGATGACACCGACCCCCATCAACCCCGCCATGGTGGCATAGGCCACGGACCAGTTTGCCAACTCCGCCACGTACAGAGCCCCGGCTCCCGCAACCAGCAAGGCTATCCGATAACCGAACACGTAGTTCGCGGCCATTGCCCCCTGCAAGTCCCGATCCACCGACTCAATGCGAAACGCATCGATCACAACATCCTGGGATGCGGAGCAGAACGCCACGATAACCGCGAGAACTGCCACCTGAGTCAGAGCCAGTTGCGGATTGACACTCGCCATCCCCAGCAGGCCAAGGGCCACGCCGATCTGCGCGGCAAGCATCCAGCTGCGTCGCTTGCCCATCACCCGCGTCAACACGGGGATTTTCAGGTAGTCGATGACCGGCGCCCAAAGCACCTTGATAGAAAAGGTAATACCCACCCAGGCAAAGAAGCCGATTGCGGTGCGGCTAACGCCGTAGTCGCGCAACCAAGCTGTCAGGGTAGAAAACACAAGCAGCAACGGCAGGCCGGCGGAGAAGCCGAGAAAAAACATCGCCAGCACTTTGGGCTTGAGGTAGACCCTAAGTGCTTCACCCCAGGTCATGTTTTGTTTTTGCATGGGCAGGCTCTGGTTCCTTTTATGGGCTTGCCTGATGTGCGGTACCGCCGCCAACGCTCAAGCGGCGGCTAGCGTCCAAATTTTAGTTCCAGTTGCGCTTCTGCCAGCTTATTGGCATTGATCTGATACGCCACCATCGCTGCGGGGCTGCTCTCATCCAACAGCAACTGTTCAACCTTGAGCGCATATACGCGAAATTGGTAACGATGCTCACCCTGCCCCTTCGGCGGACAGGCACCGCCATAACCGGGGCTGCCAAAATCCGTGCGACTCTGAATCGCCTCTGGAATCAGCCCATTCTTGGGGTCTCCCGAGCCTTCGGGCAGGCTGCTCACCTGGGCCGGAATATTGAAAACCACCCAGTGCCACCAGCCGCTACCGGTGGGCGCATCCGGATCGTGCATCACCACGGCAAAACTGCGGGTCCCCTCGGGGGCACCGGACCACTTCAGGTGCGGAGAGATATTCTCGCCATTGCAGCCAAAGCCGTAATACAGGTGCGCAGCGCGCATTTTGTCGCCCTCGGCATAATCCGGCGACGTCAGTACGAACGATTCAGCACCGACATTCAACGGGAGCGCCAGAGCGAATGCAGCAATTGCCGGGAACAATATTCTCCCCAGTGTAGCAGTCCGCGAGCGACCGCCGCGCCAGAGGCAAAATGCCAGATCCTTCATACCACTCCTCCCAAATGGCAACCACAAACAGCGCTTAATTGTCCGTCGTCATCATGTTCGCTACTGCGGCCAAATCCATATTGCCACCGGTTAATACTACGACAACCCGCTTGCCCCGAAATCGCCCAGAGTGCTCCAGAACTGCCGCCAGCCCAGTTGCCGCAGATGGCTCCACCAGTTGCTTGGTACGCCCCCATAGCAAAGACAGCGCCTGTACAATACCTTGCTCGGACACTGTCACGATGTCGTTGACAGTTTCCCGGATCACCGCAAAATTCCGCTCACCCAGTGTGGTACGCAGGCCGTCGGCAATGGTGTGGGGAGTTTGTTCAGTCACGCGCACGCCACCGCGAAAGGAGCGGTGTGCATCGTCAGCCCCGGCGGGCTCGGCACCCAGAACCTTGATTTGCGGCGCCAAAGCCGAAACCGCCAACCCCACACCAGCCAACAAGCCGCCACCACCTACCGGTGCCACCAAAAGGTCCGGCGCAAAACCCAATGCCCGGCACTGTCCGATAACCTCCTGAGCCACAGTCCCCTGACCTGCAATAATGCGCGGATCATCAAACGGCGGCACTTCATGAGCACCGGTCTCTTTGACCACCTGCGTCAGTGTTGACGCTCGAGCGGCCAACGTTGGCGCGCACAGCACAATATCGGCGCCATACGCAGCAACGGCGTTTTTTTTGGCTTGCGGCGCATTTTCCGGCATCACCACCGTACAGCGGAGATCTCGCTGTGCTGCAGCCCAGGCCAGTGCGGCACCGTGATTTCCCGAAGAATGCGTCGCCACCACCGTTGTGCCCGGCGGCAAGGAAAACAGAGCATTGGCCGCACCACGCGCCTTGAAGGCACCGACCTTTTGCAGGTGTTCACACTTGAAATAAATCTCCGCCCCCAGGCTCTCATTGAGTGTGGACGAGTAAATCAAGGGTGTGCAGTGAACTAACCCGGTGAGACGCTCAGCAGCGGTGAAAATGTCTGCCGCCTCTGGCAGGTCCAGAGAGGGAGAAGGAGAGCAGGATGAAAATTCAGACACAGAGATTCGGATTCCGCAGGTAGCCGGTTACCAAAACAGCACATACAGTGCCATCAGTGTAATCCACATCAACAGCGCCCGTGAAAGTAGCGCCTGCATGGCCTCCACCTCGGCGCCGCACAGGCGCTGCCCCTCGTTGACCGCCACACCGGCACTGCATTCACTGCTATCGATACCTCCGAGCGCTCCTTCCATATAATGCTCGAGTACGTCCTGGGTAGTGGTTTCACGGCAGGTAAGGCGTTCGCGCCAGACGCGATAACAACCGGCAAAGTTGCCCACGATCGCCAGAGTGAACCCGAGAGCACGCACGGGCAGCCATTCAATCAGCCACAGCCAGCGTGTTGCCAGGGCTTCATTCTGTTCGCTTATGCCGCTGACGGCCGACTCCTGAGAATTGCGAGAAAAAGACTCCACAGCCATCTGACTCATTCGGTACAGCAACGCACCGGGCACGCCCAGTAACAGGAACCAGAACAGCACCGCAAACAGGCGCTCGAAGGCACGATAAATAGTCGCCCGGAACACCACCCGATGGAGAGTCTGAGCATCCGGCGCCTGCGCCGCAGCATCAGTATCCCGTGCCGTCATCAGCGGAGCGGCAGCGTCTCTCGCAGCCTCCAGGTCCCCCTGGTACCAGGCGCGCAGATAATTAGACAGCGCATCATTAAAATGGCCTCGCCCGAAGCTGTACAGCAGTGCGGGCACACTCACAAGAATGACCCCAAGCCAGCCGAGCAGCAACTCCGCCAGGGCCAGTACAACGGCCACGGCCACTACCGGCGCAAGTACTAATACTCCGAAGCCAATTCCGGCTCTTTCCCGCAAGGCCTGCCGCCGAAATACCAGTGATTGCCAGTGTCCAAACCAGGCGTCGCGGTGCAGAGGTCCGCCAGACCCCCAGATCTGAACCAGCCCCAATGCCAACAGCACGATCAGAAGTGCCATAGCTCCCTCGCTATCGTTTATCGGTTCAACCCGGGTCCGGGTCTTCTACCCGCAGGACTAGGTGCCCGTGGCCGGCCCGGTCAGTTGATCCAATTTATTAAAATAAAGGTCCCAGTCAAACCCCGGACCAGGATCCAGCTTGCGCCCCGGTGCAATGTCGGAGTGCCCAGTAATCCGCGACCGCTCGATGGCCGGGTAGGCTTGCTGAATGGCTACAGTGACCTCCGCCAATGCCTCGTACTGCGCCGGAGTGTAAGTGTCGGTCTCCAGGCCTTCCAGCTCGATACCGATGGAAAAATCATTGCAGTTTTCACGTCCGCAAAACATCGACTGCCCCGCGTGCCAGGCACGTGCATCAAAGGGGACGTACTGAGTAACCCGCCCATTGCGGTCAATCACCAGGTGGGCAGAAACTCGCAAAGTGGCGATTTCAGAAAAATAGGGATGGGCGTCGATGTCCAGATGACCGAGAAAAAACTGGTCAATGTAGGCGCCGCCGTACTCACCGGGCGGAAGGCTGATGCTGTGGATAACCAACAGATCCACTTCGGTATCGTCCGGACGGGCATTGCAATGCGGACTTGCCACGCGGCGAACGCCGGACAGCCACCCTGACTGGACCTGATATTTCAAAACTGAACTCCACCGGAACTGAGCAGGGAGCTATTTTATGGAAGCGACGAAGTATCTGCCAATAGCGGCCCACGTTTATGGTCAATCATATACCAATCCGGTGTACCGCTGGCAGTTATCGGAAGGTCAGACTCGAATAGGGATCTTGCTGTCGCCGCAACTGCCCACCACATATTGCAGAGCTCGCTCAAACAGTGGCCCCTGCTCCAGTGGCAGTAATTCTTCGTCGCGCAGCGCGTGTGCAAGTTCAAGGCGGGAGTAAACACCCACTTTCGCACCCTGGCGGTTTACAAACATAAACTGATCCAGTTCGCGGATGATCGCCGCAAGACGACAGCGCACCGGCAGCTTTTCCGGATGACGCAGTAAAAACCAGCTGTCTTTGAGGTGGTAGGTTTGCTGCCAGTGGTTGTCGTCGCTGGGCAGCGGCTTGAGATCAGCCGGTGCCAGTACCGCAGCCTCTGTCACCACCTGCTGGATTTCCTCCACATCGGGCAGAGCCTTCTGATCGGCAGGCAGCTCCCGAACCTCATCCAGCACCTCAGTGTCGAGCGCTCCTTTATCTTCGGGCGCGACTGCCTCCACCACTGGAATAGCCAGCACACTGTCCGCTTCCCGGCGCAACTCCTGCACCAGTCGTTCACGGGTACGACGCTCCCGTTCGGACTCCACCCGTTCCCCCAGGGTCTGGCGCTCGCGGTACAGGACTTCCAGGCCACCCATCAGGCGCTGGCGGTCGCCGGCGCTCATGGAGAGAGATTGGGCACCCTCCTCCAGCCGCTTTTTCAGGCCCGGTAACAAGCGCTGCATTTTCACACTGCTCTCGGGCATCGGCGCCACCACGCTCCAGATCAGGTCGCGCGCAGTAAGTACATGCTGACGCCACACACCACTATCGGTACCCTCTTTCAGACAGGCGCGGAACAGCACGCTGCTCCACACGCGATTCAACCACTCGTGTACGATCTTAGGCAGTTTCCGCTCCGCCGTCAGGGTGTCGTAAACCGCCGCTACCCGGGCTTTGGCAGCCTCTACCCGCGCCGTGCCCTGCGCCTCATCAATGGTACGGCGTTCCATAACCTCCGCACGCTTGCGCTCTCGCATGGAAAACGCACGGAAAGACTCCAGCAGACGCAGGAAAACACGGTCATCCTGGTCGTACCGGGACAGTACCTCTTCTACAATCGTACAAACCTCGCGATACAACGGGTCATTCAGGTAATTTTCCCCCGGCTGCCAGCCAATTGCAGCATCGGCCAATTCGTTCAACAGACGCCTGGCGGGGTGCCCGCTCTTGCTGAAAAACGCTTTGTCACTAACCGCCAACTTCAACATTGGCAACTGCATGCGAATCAGCTGAACCTTTATCGGCTCCGCGAGGTTGCGGTCCTCGAGCATAAACGAGAACAGCATGTCCACCAGCCGAATGACTTCGCTATCGAGCTCGTGAAGTGAAGCGCTCTGGCGGTTTTCAACCAGGTGCTGCTGTAGCAACTCTGTGACGTTGATCAGTTGGCCTGACACACCACTCTGTGCGGGCAGCGACATCTGGAATTGACCCAGATGCTGCAACAAGGTGGGTGTAGCCATAGCCGGCGCACCGGCACCCGCAGGAACAAGCCCGGGTACACCGGTATAGCTACCCTCCGAGACGGTACCGGCATTGCTTCCGGCAACACTGCTTGCCGCGACACTGGCTCCAGCAGGATCTGATCCGCCCCCAGTAAGCACGTGTCCCGCCGGCGCATAACTGCCAGACGGAGCACCCGACACGCCACCTGGTACCGCTCCCGGCGACAGCGCGGAATCGGCCATTTGCGAAGGCATTGCCGCGGCAACCGGCGGTACATTCGCTCCACTCGCCGGCCCACCGGCAGCGGGGGCGTTTGAACGGTTTCGATGGCGCAGCGGGTCTTCAATGGTGGGCAGAACCCCCTGCTCTATGAGTAGCTGGTTACAGGCTTCATACAGCTCGCCCAGGCGGTTTACCAGATGTAATTCAAACTTTTTCAGCAGGGTCATGCGCGCGCGCAACGACACCTCAACATCATCCAGCACTTCGGCAAAGGCACTGCAGATCGCAGCGGGCCCCAGGGGCAGATTTTCATCGTAAATTTTGCATGAGACCAAGGTGTCAAGACGCAGGGATAAAGCAGCGATCGCCTCCGCGTGATCGCGACGGATATTCGACACCATTGAGCGGATCGCAACCTGCTGCTCCAGATCGTCATTATTTACCAGGGAAAGGTTCTTCAGGGAGCTGCCCAGGTCTGGGCTGACATCCTCACCGGGTGCATCATTACGCGGGTTGTGAAAACGATCCTCGATGCCATCGCAAAAACCATCGATCAGGTTGCTCTGTTCGACCCGAATAACGCGAATCGCCTGAAAAAGTTGATCCTGCTCTTCCTGCTGATGGGCCTTTTCCGCCATCATAAACAGAGAGTCGTCCACCTGCGTAAAGACTTCCTCCACACGGGACTGGATCCACTGAATTGTTTTCTGATTTACGAGACTCACATTTCTAGACAACTGTCTGGTATTTGCGGATCCCGATAGGTTAGACTGCCTGGCACCCCCACCTTTTCCACCACCGGTAATCACAAATAGTTCGTTATTATTTCTTTCCATTTCGTCCTTGCTCACCCCGGCACGCCCTCCTGGCATCGGTTACGCCACTCTCATCAATGAGAAACCGTTGCGCGCAATCCCCCTAAACAAATACCCCGTAAAGCGCCCGCAACAGAAACTACAACTGGCAGCCGCCACAGAACCCCGGCACCGACACACTGATCAGTGCGGAACTGCGACAAGCTGATACATAAAGATTGAGAAAATCCTGACTTCCGCGGCGGTCATACCGGCGGAATTGAAGCTGAGATCCAATATCCAGCAATCCTAAACGACACGCAAGTGCCAGAAAGGGCCATTTTTCGTGAATTTCTTTGAAAATTGTGCCGATATTGCGACACGACAGGAAAGACAGGAGAAAAAGTAGGACAGTATTGCTAAAAGCTTCTGGTTGAAAAGGGGCTAGCTGAATTGTTGCACTTTTTTGACAGACTGCGAAAGCGTCATTTGTGAACGCTCGTCATAATTCCCGGCGCGGTCTCAATAACATTTTTACGCGCCGGGAATTACACGGATTATCACCACCGGCGAATCAGCGCATTTCACCACGGGACTGCCGTACAGTACCGATTACCGACTGCAGTGCACGCTCGAATAACATACCGTCATCCATCGACATCAGCTCCCCTTTGCGCAGCGCTATCGCCAGCTCCGCACGGGTAAACTCCGCCACCTTGGCACCGTTGCGGTTCACGAAGATGAACTGGTCGATATCTTTGATAACCGCTGCAAGGCGGCAGCGGAACTGCTCTTCATCACCACGTTTCAGCTCAAACCAACTTCCCTGGGCGAGACGGAAGGTCTGCTGCCAGTGGGAGTCCGTCTCAGAAATCTCTTCACTGACATGTGAATCTGCCTGCAGCGCTACTTCCGCCACAGCCTGCTCAAGCTCTTCCATTTGCGGCAGCTCCACAACCGGCTCAGGCTTGACCTCACTCACATTCACTGGCGCCGTATCGCCCACCTCTTCCGCCAGGGCTGCTTCCTGCCCCGCCGCTTCGGCGGCCATAGCGCGCGCCTCTTTCTCGACTTCGCGGCTGCGCTCTTCCAACAGCCGCTGTGCCAGGGCAAAGCGCTCGCGGTAAATTTCCTTGAGGCCGGCGAACATACGGCGCGCTTCAAAGGTGTTGAGTGATACCGCTTCCACACCGGCTTTCAGTCGCCCCTGCAGCGTCGGCAATAATCCCAGCAATTGCTTGCGGCTCTCAGGCATAGGAGCGTGGACACTCCACACGAGATCCCGTGCGGTGCGCACATCACGGCTCCAGCTTTCGCTCTCCGTACCCTCTTTGATACAGGTCAGGAACAGCATATTGGCCCAGACTTTTTCCAGCCATTCGGATACCACCGGCGGCAGGTCGCGCTCGGCCATCAATGCATCCATCACCGCCGCTACCCGCGCACGCGCAGCTTTGGTTTTTGCCTTGCCGTCGGCCTCGTCCACAATACGCTGCTCAAGGCGCTGAGCACGCTTGCGCTCGCGCTCGATAAAGTCGCGGAACGAATCCAGCAATGCAGAAAATATATTGATGTCCTGATCAAATTCCGCCAGTACGCGGCCAACCACTTCGCTGATTTTCTTGTACAGCGGATCTTTTTCGTAATTGTCCTTTGCCTGCCAACCAGTGCAGGCATCTGCCAACTCGTTCAGGAGCTTGCGTGCAGGGTGGCCGCCCTTGCTGAAAAAGGATTTGTCCGCGATGGCCACCTTGAGCAGTGGCAACTGCAGGCGCCCAAGCTGGGATTTGACTGGCTCGGCGAGATTGCGATCTTCCAGAATAAAAGAGAACAGCATCTCCACCAGTTTGATGATATCGCTATCCATTTTCGCCAACGCTGCCGACTGGCGCACTTCCACCAGGCGTTCCTGCAGCATGCTGTTGACGTTTAGAAGCTGAACTTCACCCTCGCCATAGCTCTGAGGCAGATGTGACTGCAGCGCCCCCAAATGCGACAGCAGATCTTGCGGTGGCATCGGCGCTGCGCCACTACCCAGCGGCATCAGACCGTGACCGGCATAGCCCCCGGATTGTGACTCCGCATAACCACTCTGCGGTGCACTGGAGCCCGCTGGTTGCTGAGGGCGCGAAGCCGGGCGCTGTTGACGGGCGGCACGGCGCTGCTGTTTTAGTGAGGGCAAAACCCCCTTCTCGATAAACAGGTCATTACACTGATCATATATTTTGCCCAGATTCAGCATGACCAGCTGCTCAAACTTTTTCAGCAGGGTCAGGCGGGCGCGGATATGAAGATCCAGCGACCGTGAGGCCTCGACAAACGCATCGCAGATGGCGTCGGGACCCAGCGGGTTGTTCTTATCGTAAATCTTGACGGAAAGCAGCGTGTTGAGACGCAGGGAAATTTCGGTGAGAGGCTCGGCAAAGTCACGTTTGGCATTGGCGACCATGGTATCCACGGCCACCAGCTGCTCCAGGTCATCGTTGTGTACCAGAGACAGATTGTCCGCTGAATAGGGATCTTCCTCGTCCGCACTGACTTCGCGCACCTGGAACCCCTGATCGAGCGCTTCGGCAAATCGATCCACCACCCGGCGGCGCTCGACGCGCAGCAAGCGCAGCGCCTGAAAGAGCCCATCCTGCTCATCCTGACCATGGGCTTTTTCCGCCATGGCAAACAGGGAGTCATCGACTTTGGCAAACACCTGCTTGGCGTGATCCGTCAACAGAGCCTTCGCCTTATCGCGTACCGCCACAACCGGCGGCGGGAGGGTAACCGGGCCACCGCGGCGGTTCTGCCCCTGCTCTCCCTGGGCACCGCGCATGGAAACCACATTGGACGCGACGTTAGTAGCTACGCTATCGGTGTCTTTCATTGCCATCTAGCCTCGCCGGCAGTCACCTTCATCTATGAAGTGGCCGGGTGATGCGACACAGCGGCTCTGGGAAGCCCACTGTGAATGGTTTATTTAATTTCCAACCCTTTTGCCTGAATACCTATCTGCTCAATTTCCGATCACCTGCAGTGATCAGCAGAAGAGGAGCACAAAAGAACGGAGCAACCTATATTGGTCGACCGTTGATTCTAAGTACAGCCACCATGAAAGCACAACCTCGGGCTACCTGGCACTATCGTTTTTGCGACCCTATTCACAGGCACTGAGTAGATCTGGCGCCCGCTGGATAACAGAAAAAGCATCCAGTGAACACTCGCTGCTCGGCCAGATTTGCTAATATTGCCGCCGTCTGGCCGCAGACTCCAGGCTTACCCTTTCCCGCCCTCAATACCGGACAGGTTGTGGGCGCAGTACTATCGAGGTCCCAGCATGACACCGGCCGCCACCAGGATTCCCAACCTTTTCTCGGATATCGAGCGCTCAGTGAGAGACGCGCTGACGGAAGATGTGGGGGATGGCGATATCACCGCGCAACTGATTCCTGCGGACCGCTGCGCCCGTGCTCGCGTGATTACCCGCGAGGACTGCGTGTTCTGCGGCCGGCCGTGGGTGGACGAGATCTTCCGGCAACTGGATCCCCACATGCGGGTTATCTGGCATGTGCAAGATGGTGAACGAGTGGCCGCTAACAGTGTGCTGTTCGAACTCGACGGTAACGCCCGCAGCATCCTCACCGGCGAACGTTGCGCACTGAATTTCGTGCAAACTCTATCCGGCACCGCCACCACTGCGGCCGACTATGCGGCCCTGGCGGCGGGCACCGAAATCAAAATCCTCGATACCCGCAAAACCATTCCCGGCTTGCGCACCGCGCAGAAGTACGCCGTATTGTGCGGGGGCTGTGAAAATCACCGCATCGGCCTGTTCGATGCATTCCTGATCAAGGAAAACCACATTGCAGCCGCTGGAGGAATCCACAATGCGATTAAACAGGCACACCAGATCAAACCCGGCGCGCTGGTGGAAGTAGAGGTGGAAAACCTGGAAGAGCTGGCACAGGCACTGGACGCCGGTGCCGATGTCATCATGCTCGACGAGTTCACTGATGCAATGACTGCAGAAGCGCTGACTCTCGCGAAAGGTCGCGCGAAAATCGAAATTTCCGGCAGCGTGAACGAGGCTCGCCTGCAACAGTTGGCCGGCCTTGAGGTGGACTATATATCCTCCGGAAGCCTGACCAAGCATCTGCGGGCGATTGACCTGTCATTGCGGCTGGAATCCGGCACCGATTGAAAATGCCCGACCACCTCTCGCAGGTGGTAACGCGGACGGCGCTTGACCTCTTCGTAGATCTTGCCCAGATATTCGCCAATCACCCCCAGGCAAAGCAACTGCACGCTGCCGATAAACAGGACGGGGACCATGATCGAGGCCCAACCGGGGACTGCACTGCCGGAGAAGATTTTCACACCAAGCACCCAGGCAATCAGCACCAGGGATACCGTACCGGCCAGTAGTCCCAGCACGGTAATGGCGCGCAGAGGTGCAATCGAATAGGCGGTTACCCCTCGCCACGCGAGGGACAACATCCTCCGCAGCGGGTACTTACTTTCCCCCGCCAAACGCCGGCGGCGCGCGTAAGACACACTGGTGGAGCGAAACCCGAGCTCCCGCACCATTCCCCGTAAAAACAGGTTGGTTTCCGGGTATTCGAGCAGCGTATCGACGGCTCGCCGGGACATCAGGCGAAAGTCTGCATGATTGAACACCAGATCAACCCCGAGACGCTGCATCACCCGGTAATACCCTTCAGCGGTCATGCGCTTAAACCAGGTATCCGTTTCCCGCTCTGTGCGCACGCCAAATACCACTTCATTGCCCGCGGAAAATGCGTCAATCATTGCTGCAATATTTTCCGGACCATCCTGCAAGTCGGCATCGATACTGACGACCATGTCTTCCGAGGTCTGAGACAGTCCGGCGTAGAGAGCGTTCTGGTGACCGCGGTTGCGGGACAGTGCTACCGCGACTATACGCGGGTTCTCCTGGGCGAGATGCTGCATTATTGGCCAGGTTGCGTCGCGACTGCCGTCGTCGACAAAATATATTTTTGAGGCCGCGTGGATTCGCCCGTCCGCTTCAAGCCCCGCCACAACATTCAGCAATTCTTCCGCCGAATCAGACAACACCTCCTCTTCGTTGTAACAGGGCACAACAATCGCCAGAGAAGGCGGTGGACAGACACCCGAAGGGTCGATTACGGACTCCATTTTCGCTCCCGGTATACCCAGAATTGATGCAGAACAAAATTACACACTAGGGTGACCAGCGTGGCCCCCACCTGCGCCAGCAAATAAGGGAACAGGATCAGCAACAGTGTGAAACTGACCGTGTTCACCCCCAACCCGACCATGACCACGCCGGCAAAACGCGGCAAGGCCTGCCGGTGCCCCGCCTGCCCCTCAAACGTAATGTAGAAATTCAGCAGGTAATTGATCACTGCGGAAGCACCGTACGCTATAACGGATGCCATCACAGCGAACATCCCGACCACCTCAACCAGCAATATCAACAGCAGATACTGGACCCCGGTAGCCAGCCCGCCTACCAACAGGAAACTGCTGAACCTGCGCAACAGTCCTTTCGTCAACCGCCACCACAAGGGTCTTTCACCCGGCTCGGTGGCGGGGCCGCCAGACTCAGGCGCTGACATGATTCTGCGACCGCAACGGAGCGGCCTGGGGGGTCGCCAAAGGCGCCTCAGCAGTACCGCTACTCACTGGAATCCCGCCCTCTAGCTCCACATGGTCGGACGAGGACACCTTCGCCGCAACCTGGTCCCGGCTGCGCCGCAGTGCCCCGGCCAACACCACGGCCTGGACCAGTAAAAAACCTTCCAGTGGCTTGCGGTAGCGCCCTTCATTTACCGCGATGGGCAGTACGCCCTGTACCAGAAACCAGGTGGCAACCAGCACGGCAAAAAGGCGCACACCCTGTAATCGTCGCCAGCAAAGCAGCGTGCCGACCATCAACAGGAAAAACAGCGGCGCCCAGAGCCAACGAATATGGTGGTTGAGTAATTCAATGGGACGCTCGCGGTTGTTATCCGGCCACGATGAACCAAATAACAGGTAGATCAGGTTCTCACTGGCCAGGTGAAAATATCGCTCTGGTGTCAGTGGGTAGCGGTTCAGCGCGTTACTCCAGTCCTCCACACCATTGGCGATTTCAATTCGCGCGTGTACAGCGCCCTCACGTGTGGTAGTCCAGTCACTCAGCGGCGCCAGGGGTTTTTCTCCGGTGGAAGGAGAGCCAAACCAATAGTTCCATTGCGCCCCATCCTCGCGCAGGTAATGCACATGAATTTCCCGCTTTCCCGAGCGCAGATAGAGGGCCACCAGCTGTCCGATCCCGTGTGGGGAAACCATATTCATTACCGCATGACTACGGTACGCCAGGGGGCCCATCAGCAGCGTCAACACCAGAAGACTGAATCCGGCCTTGGCGATCTTCTGCGGCTGGACCAGCCACAGCCAGGTCGTGACTACCGCAGCCAGAGGAATCGCGATACCCCGGGTGAGCCCTGCCAGGGTCCACAGCACCACCATCAGCATAAAACTCGCCAGGGTCTGCTTGCGCCTGCACCGCCAGCTGGCGTAAAGCGCAGCGCCCAGTAAGGGCAACAACAGGGTTTCCTGCATGAAGTAGCCATATATCCCAATCCAGGACGGCAGCAGGGAAATCGCCGCCCACACCACAGTAGCCTGCAACCGGGACGGCAATAACTCGCGGGCGAAGCGATACCAGATCCAGGGAGTAAGACAGGCGAGCAGCGCAGTGTAAAACGCAATCAGCAGGGGCTCTTTCAGCGTCAGTTTGGCGAGAACACCAATGTAAAGCTGATACATCACCGGATCGGTGAGTGTCATAGGATCGGCACGCAGAGTTTCCGTACCCTGCTCCCAATGCCGCTGGGGGTCACTCCATATGTAGTCGATGGGGTTATAGGTAAAGACGTGATCGATACGCAGCCAGATACCCAGCGCAATCAGAAAATACAGGCCAGCGTACGCGAGCCAACGCCCGTCGGCACGGGATACCCGCAGGGGGAAACGGCGCAGCGCGCCGCACTGGTTCCGGTTCATCGGAGTCATCAGGTCAAGCGGGCCTGGCCGGAACGGAGGGCCCGCCAGGCCCCGTTACCAGGGGCTCCACCGCCGGCGCATCTTTACCGCGATAGAACAGGCGGCCGTGGCCAAACCTCAGCAGGGGGAACCAGCGCCCGAGGAATGCGAAAATCCCCCGCTCACCAATGTATTGCGCGTACGCCACGTATGTGGGGTCCCAGGACAGGTGTCGTTCTTCGGTGCGGGCGCGCATGAAATAGATAAAGTTCACCATCAACAACAGCAATGACTGCCGTAGTGCCTCAGAGCCACTGGCGCTGACCATAAACGGCATGGAGATCATCCACCATGACAGATTCTTGCTGATATACGCCGGATGTTTGGTGAAACGATAGGGCCCGTTGGTCAGGATGCCGCGGTGAGTGAGGTTGGAGAAGCGGATACCGAACGGAATACTGGCCCACACATAAATCGCGATCAATAGCAGAATCATCGACCCCCATAGGGTATAAGCCCAAGGGGTATCCCAGAACCAGTAGCCCCATGCCGGCGCGTCGTCGTATTTGAGATAGGTCCCGGAAAACAGGCTCCAGAACGGCTGATACCCGATCAGCGCCACCCCCCAACCGAGAAAGCTAGGCTCGGCGGTGCGGATATGGGAGTCGAATAGCCGCAGGGTGCACACATACCCCACGGTGACAAACAGCAGATCAATGTAAAACAGAAAATTGAAGGTAAAATCAAAAACCGACTTGAAACTGACCAACAGTCGGGAAAAATCAACATTCAACAGATTGGTCAGGTTGTTGCCGAGATACACGAACATCAGTGGCAGGAAAAAAAGTTTCACCAGCCAGCCCAGGTACAGCTGACCAATGGCTTTCCCCGATACTCCCTTGCGGTTGCCCATGACCCAGCTTCCCAGCTGCCAGTAACTGTCTTTCGGGGACTGCATGGCCCCGTCCACCAGATAAAAATACGGCACGGCCAGCAGCATCCACCAGGGGAATACGGCTTTCACCACGGTAAAATAATTGTCGTAAAAGGAGCCGTGATACTCGGGGAACAGCCAGTACACGAACGCTACGCTGCCAACACTGAGGTAGAAGCCGAGCAGCTTGAGTGCAGTGCGCCCAAGACTGTAATTTGCTCGGCGAAAATCCAGCCCTGCAGACGGATTGCGCCAGGGTTTCAGGAACAGCCACTCCAGCACGATGATCGGCAGCGCCAGAGCCACTGCCACCACCACCAGAGACTGTGTTTTCACGTGCAGATCCTGTCCGTACTCACGCAGCCAGAATACGGCCGCCAGGGATACGCCCAGAGCAAACAGGTTGATCCAGATATTCGTCGGTGCATCGGGACAGGAAGGAACCACATCGGGTGGAGAGACCGGGGGCTTGCCCTCTGCACCGGTCGACTTGGTGGTGGCTTTTTTATTTTTTATTTTTTTCATATTCGGTCCAGAGGGAACTACCAGCTACATACGGGTCACATCTATTCCGGTCATAAAGGCCAGCCAAGGCGGCCAGACCACCGGTCATAATTGCGCCAGTTTACCCCTATCCCCCGACCGCGGCCAGAATCGGGCGGACGCCAAACTCGAAGGAGAGAATCAGTCAACAGCTCCGTCGCCAGACTCAACATCCAAACCTGGATGAGCGGTGTGATGGCGATGAGAATGCGGGCCGCTCTGCGGCTCCGATCCGGGGGACGAATGGGACTGGGGATGGTGCATGTGGTGCTCCCCATGGCCGCTGTGCTGACCGTGATCGCCGTGACCTAGCCCGCCCCATAGAGTCCACACTCCGAACACCAGTACCAGAGAAGCCATCGAGAGGCGAACCCCCGGCCTTTGTACCAGTGTGCGCAGGCGCGCTGCTGCCACCCCCGTTGCCAGCACGGCAGGTGCCGTACCCAGACCAAACGCCAACATGGCAAGCGCCGCCTGCGACGCACTACCCTGTGCCAGCGCATAGGTGAGCGCGCTGTACACCAACCCGCAGGGCAGCCAGCCCCACAGAGCACCCAAAGCAAGTGCCTGCGGAGTAGATTGAACCGGCAGCAGTCGGCGCGAGAGCGGCTGCACACTGCGCCACAATACGGCACCACCTCGCTCCAGCCACACCAGGCCTCGCCACCAATTCGCCAGATACAGCGCCATCGCAATCAGCATCAGGCCCGCAACAACGCGCAGTGGAGCAAGACCAGCAGCGAGGTCCACCGCGAGAAAAGCACCGACAGTCCCAACGATCAACCCCATCAGCGCATAACTGGCGATCCGGCCCGCAGAATAACCGAGTAACCGTGGCCACTGGGGACTCTCGCCCGGCACCGCCAGCCCCAGTGCACCGGAAATTCCCCCGCACATGCCGATACAGTGGCTGCTGCCCAAAAAGCCAATTGCCAACGCCGCGGCCAGCACACTCCATTCAGGCATCAGTCGGCCTTCCGTTCGTCATTTTCGGCGGATAGGCGTTTGGCGTCAGGTGAGGCGGAAGGAGGCACGTCGTCATCAAACAGGATGCGGCGGCCTTCGGTCTCCAGGTCGTCGTACTGACCACTGTTGACCGCCCAGAAAAACAGCTTTACCGCGCCGGCAACAAACAGAATCACAATGGGTACTAATAAAAAGATACTGTCCACTCACACCTCGCGCTGGACGTAAAAACGGGTAGCCGGTGCGCCGGTCGCTTTAGTGCGCCGGCTGCCAGCGGGATAAACGCAGAGCGTTGATCACCACGATCAGAGAGCTCAGAGACATGCCAATAGCCGCAGCCCAGGGCGGAACAAGCCCGAGGAACGCCAGTGGTAATGCCAGGGCGTTATACAGGATCGCCCAACCCAGGTTCTGGCGAATAATTGTGCGACATTTGCCCGCCAAGGCAAAGGCCCGCGGCACTGCTCGCAGATCGCCCTGGAGGAGAATGGCGTCCGCACGGGATTGGGCCAGATCTGCCGCAGACATCATCGCCACTGAGACATCGGCTCCCGACAACACCGGTATATCGTTGATGCCGTCGCCAATCATCAGCACCCGCTCGCCCTCCTCCTGTAGTGCCTTCAGGCGGCGGAGCTTGTCTTCCGGCGAGGCTCCGGCGCGATAATCGCCAATTCCGGCGGACTCCGCGATACGTGGCACTTCGGCGGATTGGTCGCCGCTGAGTAACTCGGCTGACACGCCCGCTGAGGCCAACATCGACACAGAGTCCGGTGCGCTCGGACGCAGTTCATCACCCAGCCCCAGCCAGGCCACAGGCCCTCGGGAGTCCCCCAGCATCAGCCACTGCCCTTGCGCGGTCGGCGCCCGGCACGACGCGGTAGCCACGGAGGTTTCCGCAAGCGCCAGCACAAACTCGGGCAAACCGAGACGATAAACCGTGTTATCGCAAACCCCCTCTACCCCACGGCCTGTAACCGAGCGCAGTCTGCTGGCTGCAAGATTCCCAAACCAGGGGCGAAACGCCCTCGCCAGCGGGTGATTGTTCTGGGCCTCCAGTGCCGCTGCAATATCGCGCGCGGTCGCCTCGTTCATCCCTTCGCGCAATGGCAGGATAGCGCGCAGCTGAGGTGTGCCTTCGGTCAGCGTCCCCGTCTTGTCAAATATCACGCGCGTCACTCTGGGCAAAGCTTCCAGCACATGCCCCCGTGCCACCAGCAACCCGAGTTGCTGCAGGCGTAGTGTCGCCGCAGCGAGCGCCGCGGGGGTTGCCAGTGACAGGGCGCAAGGGCAAGTAACAACCAGCACAGAAAGTGCCACCCAGAAGGCGCGCCCCGGCTCCTGTTGCCACCAGAATACAAAAGCCGCCACCGAAATCATCAAGACTGCGGCAATAAACCGCCCGGCAATACGGTCTGCCAGCGCCGCCTGGGCGGGCTTATCCAGTTGTGCCTGCTCCACCAGCTTTTCAATAGCCGACAGGCGGGTGCCGCTGCCCGCCGCGGTAATACGCACCGTCAGGGAGGAATCGCCATTGACGCTACCGGCGAATACCAGGCTGCCCACTTGCTTCTGCTGCAGTGCAGATTCCCCGGTCAACACGGATTCATCCACCCCGCTGGCGCCGTCTGTGACCACTCCATCTACCGGCACCGTATCCCCCGGCCGCAACAGGATCAGCTCACCCTCGGTCAGGGCGGCAACCGGAACCGATTCCACCGTGCTGTCGCTTCCCAACCTCAGCGCAGCCAGCGGCAGCAGTTGAGCGAGGCCACCGCTGGCCAGGCCCGCTTTGTGCCGAGCTCGCATCTCCACAAAGCGGCCCAATAGCAGGAAAAAGGTGAACATGGAAACCGACTCGAAATACACCTCACCGGTATCAAATACCGTGGCGTATACGCTGGCACCATATGCAAGACCGATGGCGAGGGAAACCGGAACATCCATTACCAGGTGGCCGCTGCGCAGTGCGCGCCAGGCGGCGCCAAAAAATGGCTGTGCCGCGTAACAGACCACCGGGGTGGCGACCACCAGTGACACCCAGCGAAAAAACTGCTCAAACTGCAGATCGATACCTTTGCTGCCACCAAAATACAGGGCGATGGCAAACATCATTACCTGCATGGTGCCCAGCCCCGCGACGCCGAGACGGCGGATGGCCGCACGGCGCTCCTGCTGCAGCAAGCGTTCACTGTTCGCAGCGGTGGCCGGTGACGGGCGATAGCCGATGGAGGCAAGGGCAGAAAAAATGGTGCTGAGCGCCACCCTGCCCGGGTCAAACACGATCTGTGCGCGGTGAGTACTGGCATTGACCGATACCCGCTCAACACCGGCGAGCGACAGCAGCTGCTTTTCGATCAGCCATACACAGGCGGCACAGGTGATTCCCCCCACCAGCAGACTTGCCACCTGCGGGGACTGAAGGCTTTCAACGCCGGGCAGAGTATCGGAAAACGCGCGCACAAACTCACTCTGCACCTGTGGCAGATCGTAGGCCTGCCAGCGTTGCTGTTCGGGCGCCTCCTCCGGGCGTTCGCTGTTCTGCTCGCGAAAGCGATAAAAATTATCCAGCCCACCTGCCACGATCGCACCCGCCACCGCCTCGCAACCGGGACAGCACATGGCGCGATCCACGCCATCGATGGTAACGGAGTAGTTGCTGCCTTCGGCCACAGGGAGCCCACAGTGAAAGCAGCCGTCTTCGATTGCCGGGGATTGCGAGGAGGCGGTAGCCGACTTCTTGGCGGGTATATCGGCGGAGTTTAAGAGTGATCCATTCATCGAGTCACTGCTCGGCGGGCTTCAGGGGCACTCCGTTGCCGATATTGAAATTGATTTCGCCCTTTAGGCGCCACTCAGGCGTCTGCGCGCCCTCCGCGTCTACTTCTGGCGTCACCTGCAGATACCAGCGATGCTGCAGGGGAGCTGCGACCTGCCCCCGGTAGCGGCCGGCGGATATTTCTTCCAGCACGATGCGCTCATCCAGATCCGCCTCCACCGGATGACTCAGTATCAGTACCAGCGATGCAGGATAAGTGGACAGTTCACCACGCAGGTCCAGAGAGACGGACTGATCTTGCGGGGAGAACAGAATCATCCCTGCCAGGTTCAAATCTTTTGCCCGCTGATCCTGTTCAGCACTGTAGTGGTACAGGCGGCTGTCTTTGTAATAGGTATCACTGACCACATCGTCACCATGACGCACGGCAATCGACACCAAAACGAACGAAACAATCACCACCAGAATCAATGGTGACATCACCATCCAGAACCAGGGTTCCCGAAACCAGGGCGCAGACTTGCTGGAATTTGCTTTTTGTGACACTGAATCAATCAACCAAAATCTGATAAAAATTGTTGGAGCGGTAATGCTGTAAGGTGCTCATCCCTGGCCACTTTATTCGCACCTACTTGGGGCCAATAAATACGGTCTTGTGCCGATCATTGAGCTCCGGCGCGTCCTTTGCCTCAATCTCGATATAGATATCGTGCTTGGTGTCCCGCAGCTGCTTCTTCGGCACACTGACCCGGATGGGCACGGAGTATAACTCCCCGGGGTTCACCAGTGGATTCTGTTGCATCCGCAGGGAGTAATCGTATCCGGGCTTACCGGTAACACGGATGCTGAATTCGTGGGGCCGCTGGTCCATGTTATTGATCTTGACCGTGTAGACATTCTGCACCATACCCTGAGACACGCGATACATGCGTGCCCCGCGGTCGCGCAGCACTTCCGCCTGAACCGGAGAACGGGTAACCACCTGATAGGAAAAGGCGCCAATCAACAACAGTAATATCAGCCCGTAGCCCAGTAACCTCGGGCGTACAAACTGGGTCTTGCCGGTTTCCAGCTCGTCTTCCGAGGTAAATCGGATCAACCCCCGCGGATACTGCATTTTGTCCATCACACTGTTGCAGGCGTCGACGCAGAGGCCGCAGTTGATGCACTCGTACTGCATGCCATCGCGGATATCGATATCCACGGGGCACACCTGCACACACCAATAACAATCAATACAGTCACCCATGCCCTGGGCCTTGTGATCCACACCTTTTTTACGCGGCCCACGCGCTTCTCCGCGGCGGGCATCGTAATACACCGCGAGGGTATCCTTGTCATACATGACCGACTGGAAGCGGGCATAAGGACACATGTATTTGCACACCTGCTCACGCATAAAACCGGCGTTGAAGTAAGTCGCAAACATAAAGAATGCAACCCAGAATGCCCCTTGTGGGTGCGCGGTGAAGGTTGCAAGGTCCACCACCAGATCACGGATCCCGTAAAAGTAGCCAACGAACGCCAATGCCGTTGCGAGGGATATCAGCAACCAGATGGTATGGGTACCGCCCTTGCGCAATACCTTCTCGAGGCTCCAGGGCGCCGCATCCAGCTTCATCCGTTTCGCGCGGTCCCCTTCGCACACCCGCTCAGCCCAGATAAACATCAGTGTCCACACCGTTTGCGGACAGGTAAACCCACACCAGACCCGCCCCAGCCAGGTAGTGACCGCAAAAAGGGCAAAGGCGGAAATAATCAGCAGAGCTGCGAGCAGGATGCCATCCTGTGGACCGAAGGTCGCCCAGAGAATATGAAACTGCCGCGCAGGCAAATCAAAATGCACCGCCTGACGCCCATCGATGTTGAGCCAAGGGATAAAGAAAAAAGCGAGAAGTAGTGGAAGGCCGGTATATTTGCGAATACGGGTGTAGACACCGCGAATATGGCGGATATAGACCTTGTCGTCGGACTCGTAGAGCATGCGATAGCGGACTTCACCACCACCTTCCTGCTCTTCCCGGGTAGGGATTCTATCGCTCACAAAACCTCACTTGCCCGAAGGGACTCGGGATGGAAACTGCAATCATTGCAATGAGGCTTGTTCTTCTTCCCTGCAGTGCCCTTCCCTGTGGATAAAGGGGGCCGGAAGCCCCCTTACCTGGCGCGGCGCAAGCGGAGTTACGCCGGATCTTTCTGTTACTGCTGCACGTCTTCCTGACGCGACAGACTGTAGACATAGGCAGCGACCAGACGGATCTTGTCTTCACGCAGCTTGTCTTTCTGAGAGGGCATATTGTTACTCCGCCCACCGCGCACGGTGTGCTGAATTTCTTCGCGAGTACCGCCGTAAAGCCAGATATCATCGGTCAGATTTGGCGCACCCAGCGCCTGGTTGCCCTTGCCATCTGCGCCGTGACACGCCATACACACGGTACCGAATACCTGTTTGCCCTGCTCGGCGAGCGCTGCATCGTGCTCCAGACCATTCATTGCCAGAACGTACTCGGTCACATTCTTCACACCGTCTTCACCAATGATCGGGCCTTGTGGTGGCATCAGCCCCTGGCGACCGTTGTGCAGAGTTTCCAGGATTTTCTCCGGGGTACCACCGTACAGCCAGTCACTGTCGGTCAGGTTCGGGAAACCGTAGTTTCCACCACCGTCGGCACCATGACAGACCGCGCAGTTATTGGCAAAGATTCGCGCGCCCATTTTCAGTGCTTCGCGATTTTCAGCAATTTTCTCGATTGGCATATCCACGTACTGGCCAAAGTTCTCTTTGAACTCAGCCTGTGCTTTGGCTTCAGATGCCTTCAGCGCACCAACAGAGGTCCAGCCGGCAATACCCTTGAAGTTACCCATGCCCGGGTAAATCACCAGATATACCGCGGAAAACACCAGCGTGAAGATGAACAGCAGGAACCACCACTTCGGCAGCGGGTTGTCGTATTCCTCAATACCATCGTACACGTGGCCGGTGGTGCGGTTTTCCGGATCGTCCTGATCGTCCACCGCCACTTTGCGGTTTGCAAAAAGAACCCAAGTTACCAATGCGAGATTGGCGAGGGTGAGCACAATTACCCAAACACTCCAAAATGTACTCATTTGTCCTGCCCCTGTTCCTGTTTCTTACCGGCCTCGTCGCCAGTGGTGCTTTCGCTCTCGCGAGCGGACTTGTCTAAAGTTTCCTGCTCATCGGCGAACGGCAGCTTTGCATCTTCCTCAAAACGCTTTTTACGCTTGGGAGAGAAAGCCCACCAGCACACCGCGAGGAATGCCAGTGCGCCGAGAACAACGGCGATCTGCCGCAGAATATCGATAGTCACCGATTACCTCGCTTAGCGCTTCTGCTGTACCAGGGTGCCCAGCTGCTGCAAGTAGGCAACCAGCGCATCAATCTCGGTAACGCGCCCGCCCACAAAGGGCTTGCTGGCGTTGGCGATATCTTCGTCGGTGTAGGGCACTCCGACAGAGCGCAGTGCTCTCATCTTTCTCGCCGTATGTTCCCCAGTGACGATATTGTCGAACAACCAGGGGTAAGACGGCATGATGGATTCCGGGACCACATTGCGTGGATCGTACAGGTGCGCGCGGTGCCATTCGTCAGAGTAACGGCCACCTACGCGAGCGAGATCCGGGCCGGTTCGTTTGGAGCCCCACAGGAAGGGGTGCTCGTACACGAACTCTTGCGCCATAGAGTAGTGACCGTAACGCTCCACTTCTGCACGCAGCGGACGCACCATCTGGGTGTGACACACATGGCAGCCTTCACGGATATAGATATCGCGCCCTTCCAGCTCTACCGGACCCAGCGGTTTCAGACCCGCAATCGGTTCATTGTTATTGGTGGTGAAGAACTGGGGAACGATTTCCACCAGGGCACCGAAGCTGATCGCTACAACGATCAGCACGATCATCAGGCCGATGTTCTTTTCTACGATGTCATGATTTTTCACGATCGTTTCCCCTTAAGCATTCTTCGCGATCGGCAGGTTTTCATCGTGACGCACTTCGCCTTCTTTAGGCTCGTCGGTGACGGTGCGGAATACGTTGTACGCCATCAGGAACATACCGGTCAGGAAGAAGGCACCACCCAACCAGCGAACGATGTAGCCCGGGTGGCTGGCGATCACGCTCTCCACAAAGCTGTAGGTCAGGGTGCCGTCGGCGTTGAAGGCGCGCCACATCAGGCCCTGGGTAATACCATTCACCCACATCGCCGCGATGTACAGAACAGTGCCCACGGTAGCGAGCCAGAAATGCGCATTGATCAGCTTGACGCTGTACATCTCTTTACGGCCCCAGAGTACAGGTACCAGGTGATACAGGGCGCCGATGGAGATCATCGCAACCCAGCCCAGCGCACCGGAATGCACGTGGCCAATGGTCCAGTCGGTGTTGTGGGACAGTGCGTTCACGGTCTTGATGGACATCATCGGGCCTTCAAACGTGGACATGCCGTAGAAGGACAGGGATACCACCAGGAAACGCAGGGTCGGGTCGGTGCGCAGTTTGTGCCAGGCGCCAGACAAAGTCATGATGCCGTTAATCATGCCGCCCCAGGACGGAGCCAGCAGAATCACCGACATAATCATCGCCAGGCTCTGGGTCCAGTCCGGCAGTGCCGAGTAATGCAGGTGGTGGCCACCGGCCCATACATAAATGGAGATCAGCGCCCAGAAGTGCACAATAGAAAGCTGGTAGGAGTAGACCGGGCGACCGGCCTGCTTCGGTACGAAGTAGTACATGATGCCGAGGAAGGCAGCGGTCAGGAAGAAACCAACCGCGTTGTGTCCATACCACCACTGGATCATGGCGTCCTTGGTACCGGAGTATATGGAATAGGACTTGAACGGCGCGACCGGCACTTCCAGGTTGTTGACGATATGTAGCGCGGCAATGGTGATGATGTAGGCACCAAAGAACCAGTTGGCTACATAGATATGGGAAGTACGACGCTTGGCAATGGTGCCAAAGAACACGATTGCATAAGCAATCCACACCAGTGCGATCAGGATATCAATTGGCCACTCCAGTTCTGCGTACTCTTTACTGGAGGTGTAACCCAACGGCAGAGTAATCGCGGCGGCAATGATGACGACCTGCCAGCCCCAGAAAGTGAAGGGAATGAGCCAACCGCCCCACAGGCGAGTCTGACAGGTGCGCTGGACCACATAGTACGAGGTCGCAAACAGTACGCTGCCGCCAAATGCGAAGATAACCGCATTGGTGTGTAACGGACGCAGACGACCAAAATGCGTGAACGGCTGCCACAGGTCATTCAGCGCAGGCCAGGCCAGCTGGGCGGCGATCAGGACACCCACGCCCATACCAAAAATACCCCAGACCACCGACATGATGGTGAACTGGCGCACAATGTTGTAGTCATAGTCCGGCAGCTTGCCGGCCTCTGCCACTGTAGTCGTCATTGTGTTACTTCCGTTGCTTTTAGAGATTCGTTTCCGTCAAACGCGGGGGTACTCGCCATAATCACCAATAGGGGGGCGGCTATACCCTTCACGGTAGACCGGGTGGGCACAGGAACGACGATTTAAACGCTGTAATCGCCCTTCCCGGCTGATTTAGATCAAGTCTCTGCCTTTACCCGCTGCGATACGCAGGCGCAGGGCGTTCAATTTGATAAAGCCCTCGGCATCTTTCTGGTCGTAAGCGCCCGCATCGTCTTCAAAGGTGGCGATTTTCTCGTCGAAGAGACTGTCATCGGAGCGGCGACCAACGGCGGAAACACTGCCTTTATACAGTTTCAGGCGCACCTCACCGTTCACCACAGACTGGGACTGGTCGATTGCCGCCTGCAGCATTTCGCGCTCGGGGGACCACCAGTAACCGTTGTAAATCAGCTTTGCGTAGCGCGGCATCAGCTCGTCTTTCAGGTGTGCGACTTCGCGATCCAGAGTGATGGATTCGATGGCGCGGTGCGCCTTCATCATGATGGTGCCACCGGGTGTTTCGTAGCAGCCGCGGGACTTCATGCCCACATAGCGGTTTTCCACGATATCCAGACGACCGATACCATTGGCACCACCGAGCTTGTTCAGTTTCTCCAGCAGGGTCGCTGGGCTCATCCGCTCGCCGTCGATGGCAACCGGATCGCCATTCTCATACTGCAGGGTGATGTAAGTAGGCTTGTCCGGTGCGGCTTCCGGGCTGACACTCCAGCGCCACATATCTTCTTCCGCTTCCGCCCAGGGTTCCTCGAGCACTCCGCCTTCATAGGAGATATGCAACAGGTTGGCATCCATGGAATACGGGGACTTTTTCTTCTTGTTGGAAAAATCCACCGGAATCTTGTGCTGCTCACAGTATTCCATCAGTTTCTCGCGGGAATTCAGATCCCACTCACGCCAAGGGGCGATCACCTGGATGCCGGGCTTCAGAGCGTAGGCGCCGAGCTCGAAACGCACCTGATCGTTACCCTTGCCGGTGGCACCATGGGAAATGGCATCGGCACCGGTTTCGTTGGCGATTTCGATCAATCGCTTGGCGATCAGAGGGCGGGCGATAGATGTACCCAGCAGGTACTCACCTTCGTAAATCGTATTAGCGCGGAACATAGGAAAGACGAAGTCGCGCACGAACTCTTCGCGCAGATCGTCGATGTAGATCTCTTTTACACCCAGGGCTTCCGCTTTGGCGCGTGCCGGCTCCACTTCCTCACCCTGACCGATATCGGCGGTAAAGGTAACAACCTCACACCCATAGGTATCCTGCAACCAGCGTACGATCACCGAAGTATCGAGCCCGCCGGAATATGCCAATACCACCTTATCGATCTTGCTCATTACTATCCTCTGTATAGTGGGCCCGTGCTTTCGGGCTGTGCCTTCACTACAGGTACACTGCCGCCCTACCGGGGCGTTGCACCTGTGAAATGTCTCGAACTGGGGGGATTATTTTTGGATGTGTGCCCAGGAACTGCGGGTAGGCCGCCTTTTTTCGGGGCGCGATTGTAGCGCCTAGAACGGCATACGACTAGCACCAGACGGCCAGCCGAATGATTGCGTAAAAAGCAGCCCGTCAACCTGTCTACTTTACATTCAATCTGGTGAGAAATGAGACATTCACCGCAGTTTTCGCAATTTTTTGGCGCTTCGGGTAGCATCGGCGCCGCGATCAATCCGGGAGGAGATATTCGGTGGAGCCCAAACAGCAAATCACGCTGCGCAAACCTGACGACTGGCACATTCATTTACGCGATGGCGCCGCCTTGCCGCGCACTGTGGGAGACGCCGCTGACCAGTTTCGACGGGCCATCGTCATGCCCAACCTGGTACCGCCGGTAGTCAACGCAGGTGACGCTCTCGCTTATAAAGAGCGTATTGAAGCCGCGATCCCGGAAGGGAACCCGTTCACCCCATTAATGGTGATCTACCTGACCGACAATACCACTCCAGAGGTGGTAGAGCGCGCGCATTCCGCCGGAGTCGTAGCCGCCAAACTCTATCCGGCCGGCGCTACCACCAATTCTGACTCCGGTGTCACGGATATCGCCAATATCTACCCTGCACTGGAGGCCATGCAGTCCTGTGGCATGAAATTGCTGCTGCACGGCGAGGTAACCACCAGCGAAATCGATATTTTCGACCGCGAGCGGGTCTTTATCGAAAACATTCTGGGGCCGGTAGTAGACGATTTCCCCACTCTGAAAATTGTTCTGGAACATATCACGACGGCGCATGCGGCCGAGTTTGTCGCTCAAGCCCGCGACGGTGTTGCTGCAACCATTACCGCGCATCACCTGCTGTACAATCGTAATCACATGCTGGTGGGGGGCATCCGACCGCATTACTACTGCCTACCCATCCTGAAACGCGGCTATCACCAGAACGCGCTGATCGAAGCGGCGACCAGTGGCAACCCTAAATTTTTCTTGGGTACGGATTCAGCGCCCCACGCTCAGGGCAAAAAAGAAACGACCTGCGGCTGCGCCGGCTGCTACACCGCGTTCAGTGCCATCGAGCTCTACGCTGAAGCCTTCGAGCGCGCCGGCAAACTGGATATGCTCGAGGGGTTCGCGAGCGACTTTGGCCCCGACTTCTATGGCCTCCCGCGCAATAGCGATACCATCACCCTGGTGCGGGAGCCCTGGACACTTCCCTCCGGGCTACAGATGGGTGACGACGCCCTGATCCCGTTGGCCGCAGGCGAAACATTGAACTGGCGCCGGGTATAATCCCCAGCCCCGCCGCAAATTTGAATTGGTTTAGCTCTCAGGATACCCGTGACCCCAGCAGAAACGCCCAACGGCCCCAAAAGTCTTCTGGCCCAGCGCTTTCGTGGCTTTCTGCCCGTAGTGCTGGACCTGGAAACGGCGGGCTTCAACGCCCGCACCGACGCCCTGCTGGAAGTGTCAGCGGTTATCCTGAATATGGATGACCACGGCACCCTCTACCCAGAGGAAACCCACAGCTTTCATATAGAGCCATTTGAAGGCGCCAATATCGAGCAGTCCGCCCTGGATTTCATTGGCGTAGATCTCGACTCCCCGGACCGCGACGCCTGGCCTGAAGAGATCGCCCTTCCGGAGCTGTTTCGGCAGATTCGCCGCGCCATCAAGAGCCACAGCTGCACCCGCGCCATTATGGTTGCGCACAACGCGCACTTCGACCTCGGCTTTATCAACGCGGCGGTCGCGCGCTGCGGCCTGAAACGCAACCCTTTCCACCCCTTCTCGTGCCTGGACACCGCCACTCTGGCGGGACTGGCCTACGGACAGACCGTACTCGCCAAAGCCTGCCAGACGGCCGGAATGGCCTTCGACAATAGCGCTGCCCACTCCGCGGAATACGATGCGGAGAAAACCGCCGAACTGTTCTGCGGCATCGTCAACCGCTGGCGCGACTTGGGCGGCTGGCCCCTGCCATCCGCTGCGGACGACCCACAGGCAGAAGGCGAAGACGCGGACTGATCCACCTTCTCCCGTACGACTTTGGTCGCATATTCACCGTTTCGCCCCCTCGCTAGGCTGGGGTTGCTTCCAATAAAAATAACGGTGAAAGCGATGAAACTTTTCAAGCAGCGCAAGCTCCTGGGCGCCGGCCTGGGTCTATCCATAATGCTGGGTGCGGCAGCGGCAGACGCCGGCAGCTGGCAACAGAACGTCGCCATCGGCGGCTTCAACAAGGTCCATATTTACACCCCGGACTCCTCCTCACCAATTGGTGACGGCAAGGCACTGCTGGTGGTACTGCACGGGTGCACCCAATCCATCGACGCCTACCTGAGCGCGAACCTGGAACAGGCCGCGGAAGAATACGGCATGGTCGTGGCAGTGCCCGATGCCATGAATAAGGCCGGCTTCAGTTGCTGGTCCTACTGGCAGGGCACCCGCTCTCGCACCGCCGGAGATTACAAAAATCTGGTCAACCTGGCCAATACCATGAGCGGTGATTCCAGTCGGGGCATCGACCCGAATCAGGTGTACATTGCCGGTCTATCCTCCGGTGCCGCCTTCGCCAATACCACCGCGTGTATCGCCCCGGATGTGTTTGCAGGCATGGGTATCAGTGCCGGCCCGAGTATCGGCACCAGCTCCAGTGGCGCCATCGGTAGCTGTGAAACCGCTAATGTCGCCAGCCGCTGCAACTCTTACGCCGGTAGCTACGCCGACCATTTCGATACACAAATCGCCTCCATTGCCCACGGCACCAACGACACCACAGTGGATGACTGCTACAACACCCAAAACGCGGAAGGGATGGCCGGCGTTTACGGTGTGAGTCAGCTGCCAGGCACCGACACTTACACCGACGGCGGCCGCAGCGCGACAGAAACTCTATGGCAGGACGGGCGCGTCTCCATGCTCTGGCTGAATGGTGTCGATCACGCCTGGTCTGGCGGTCAGGGCGCGAGCGGCAGCTACATTAGCGGTACTGGTATTAATTACGCCAGCTATCTGGGACAGTATTTCATCGCAAACAATAAGCGCGTCGACCGCAATAGTGGGCCGGTACTCAGTGATATTGCCATCAGCACCAGCGGCAGCCAGGTATTGGTCAGCGGCAATGCGAGTGACGCGGAAGGCAGCGTGCAGAGTGTTGACGCCAACTTCGAGGGAAACACCAGCAGTTCAGTGAGTGGAGGCACCGACGCCAGCGGTTTTTTTTCATTGACCAGCCCGGCGCTGGCGGATGGTCTTTATGAAGTCACCGTCACCGCAACAGACGATGAAGGGGCCGCTGGGGAACCCTACCTGTCTACTGTGCGCGTAGGGCCGGAGCCGCCGGCCATGGCGCCAGAGCTGAGCAACCTCAGCGCCCATGTGGCCGGTCAGTGCGTTTCAGTGAGTGGCAATGTGGTCGATCAGAATCAGGACCTCGAAAGCGTCTCCATCGCATTCAGCAATGGCAGTATCACCGCTGCAGTAGTTGGCACTGAGTTCTCTGGCGAACAGTGCGATCTGCCCGGCGGAGCGGGGTCCGCTACGGTCACCGCGACGGATATGACGGGCCTGAGCAGTAGCGCGAGTGTAAGCTTCGTCGCCGATGCGGGTGTCACCGCGACCCTCGACCAGCATATTGCCGCAGGCCGCCTCGATTACACCAACTACGCCAATTGTTACCTGGAATACAGTAGCGCCAGCTTCCGCCTGGATGAGTTTTCCGTCGGTGGCGGCCAGTGCCAATGGCGCGATAACGATGCCTCCTGTAACGGTCCACAAGTGGCCTGCACTGGCGGTGGTGGCAGCTCCAGCGGAGGAAGCTCCGGAGGCAGTAGCTCCAGCAGTAGCTCTGGCGGCAGCGGCTCCGGCGGTGAGACCTGCTCCGAACACAGTACGTACAACTACTACCAGAAAACCGCGGGCCGTGCATACAGTACCGGCAACCCCATGGCACCGGACTATTTCGCCGAGGGAAGCGATGAACCCATGGCCGGCTCTACCTGGGGACTGAACACGCTGCACAGCACCAATGGTAGCAATTGGTCGGTGGGCAACTGCCCCTGACGCCCATCACCGCACCGCCATCAATAACGGATAAAGGCCTGATAAATCAGGCCTTTATCCGTTCCGGGAGCAGAAAATTCTGCACTCGCCTCTTCCCGTGGGAACACACTTGAAGAAGCAAAATCGTGGCGGGTGATTTTTTGCACAGATTGCGGTATTATCTGCCGTTCATGCATAAAAGTGGACAGAATTGTGGCTAAAAAAGCATCCAGCGCCAGCAAACGCGGCAAGGAAACCGTTTCTACGGAGTCGCGCGAAGCCATCGAAGCTCAGATTCAGGCGTTCCTTGCCAGCGGTGGCGAGATTGAGCAGGTGCCCAAAGGGGTCAGTGGTCAAACCAACACTTCTGGTCCCAAGCATATTACTCTCGGTAAGAAGCCCCGCGCCTGATTCCAGCGGTCGAGTGACCTCGACTGCTCCCTCCATTCTTCTCGCCAGCATTGAGCCCGCGCAATCCGGTCGGGTTTCGCGCGCCCCAGAGGGCCGTGTGACGCCCAAGTCGCGATACAACCAGGTCCGCGGACAATCAACCGGTAGCGATACCAATCTTTCGGTCTGCGAGACATAAAAAAGGCGGGTAACACCCGCCTTTTTTATGTCTGCCGTCAAATCTCTGTATTACGGCATCTCATCCAATTCCGCACCTTCCTTCACCGGTGGCATCAGGTCTTCTTTGGAAATCTTCATCGCCATCAGAACATTGGCAGCCACATATACGGAGGAAAAGGTACCAATGACCACGCCCACAATCAGCGCCAGCGAGAAATTGTGGATCAGCTCACCGCCAAAGAACTGCAGCGCCCACAGTACCAGCAAGGTGGTGAACGAGGTCATAAAGGTCCGACTGAGCGTCTGACTGATCGAGATATTGATCACCTCCTCAGGGTCCGCCTGACGCACCCTACGGAAGTTTTCCCGCACCCGGTCATAAACCACGATGGTGTCATTGATGGAATAGCCCACCACTGCCAGCACTGCGGCAAGCACGGTCAAATCGAAGTCCAGACGCAGAATAGCGAAGAAGCCCAGCACGATAATCACGTCGTGGATCAGAGCCACCACCGCGCCCACGGCGAATTTGTACTGAAAGCGCAGCGCTACATACGCCATTACCACCGCCAGCGCGAACAGCATGCCGAGGCCGCCATCATCGCGCAGCTCTTCACCAATCTGCGGCCCAACCATTTCCACCCGGCGCAGATCAATGCTGCCATCACTATGCTGACGCAGCACACCGACCACCTTGTCACCGATGGAGTTATTGGCCTCCGCTTCCCGCGCATTCTGCTGCGCCTGCTGTTCCGCCACCTCCGGCGGCAACTTGATCAGTAGCTCACTGTCCGATCCAAAGCGCACGACCGCCGCGCCTTCAAATCCCGCATCCTCAAGCTGACTGCGTACATCTTCGATTTTAGGGGCGTTCTGGTAGCCCACTTCAATCTGCGTACCACCGGTGAAATCGAGGCCGAGCTTCAGTCCGTTCATTGCCAGCGCAGCGATCGAGGCAATGACCAGCGCAATGGAAATGGCGGCCGCAACTTTGCGCCAGCGCATAAAGTCATACACGCGCTTACCCATATACTCGGTGATCTTGCCGTTTTCTTCTTTGGTATTGCTACTCATCACCGTCCCCTTAAATCCAGAGTTTCTGTACACGGCGACCGCCGTAGAACAAATTGATCAACGCACGGGTGCCCATGATGGCACTGAACATTGAGGTCAGGATGCCGATAGACAGGGTGACCGCGAAGCCCTGAACTGGGCCGGAGCCGATGGCATACAGAATGACCGCCACGATCAGGGTAGTGATATTGGCATCGACAATGGCACTGTAGGCATTGTCAAAGCCGGAATTGATCGCCGATTGCGGCGGCAGCCCATTGCGCAACTCCTCCCGTATTCGCGAGAAGATCAGTACATTGGCATCAACTGCCATACCGATAGTCAGAACCATGCCCGCGATACCCGGGAGGGTCAGTGTCGCGCCGAGAATGGACATGACCGCGACCAGAAGCACCAGGTTGACCGCCAGTGCAATATTTGCGGCCAGGCCAAATGCCCGATAGAAAAGCAGCATACAGATCACTACGGCGAGCAGACCGATCTGCACCGAAGTAACCCCCACCTTGATATTGTCCGCGCCGAGAGAGGGGCCAATCACTCGCTCTTCAACGAAGTACATGGGCGCGGCCAGTGCACCGGAGCGCAGCAACAGTGCCAGTTCCTGGGCTTCCGCCGGGCTGCCCAAGCCGGTGGTGCGGAACTGGCGACCCAAGGGGCTCTGAACCGTCGCCAGGCTGATGATCTTCTTGTCGTCAGTGCGCTTCTGCACCACCACTTCATTACCCTCTGCGTCGATCTGGGTCTCGGGGGTAAACCGGCTTTCCACAAACAGAGTGCCCATGCGGCGACCGACGTTCTTCCAGGTAGCCCGATGCATCAGTTCGCCACCGCGGGCATCGAGGGTAATGTTCACCTGGGGGAAGCCGCTTTCGTCGTATCCCACCCGGGCATCGGTCACGCGCTCGCCGGAAATGATGATTTTCCGCTCCAGCCAGGCGCCACCATAAGCCGCTCGCTCCTGCTCATTGCGGTACTCGAAGTATTCTTTATTGGTTACCAGGGCGTCCTGCTTCGCTTCCATGCGGTATTCAAGGTTCGCGGTTTTACCAATAATCCGCTTTGCCTCTGCGGTATCCTGAACACCGGGCAACTCCACCACAATGCGATTGCGCCCCTGGCGTTGCACAATGGGTTCGGCGACACCCAGCTCGTTCACACGATTGCGCAGGGTGGTCAGGTTCTGGGTAACCGCATAATCTTCCAGCTGTTTGATTTCCTGATCAGACAGTGTGGCGCGAATTTCCAGATTACTGCCGCCGCCACTTTCGGTGAGCTGCAGGGTGGGAAATTCACTGCGCAGTGTCCGCATCCCCAGGCTACGCAGATCTTCACTGCGGAATCTGGCTACGATCTCTCGATCGTTTTCCAGCTCCACACTGCGGTATCGGGCTTTGGCTCCGCGCAGCTTGGATTTCACGTCGGAGACGTAACCTTCCATATTGGTCTTGACGATGGAGTTGGTGTCCACTTCCATCAGGAAGTGCACACCGCCCGCCAGGTCGAGACCGAGCTTCATCGGGCTGGCGCCCATATTCATCAGCCACTCGGGCGTCGTGGGCGCCAGGTTCAATGCAACCACGTAGTCGCTGTGACCGAGCGCCTCCTGAATCGCACGCTTTGCCGGCAGCTGCTCCTCAATGGACTTCAGACGCAGCAACACTGATTTGTCCTGTACTTCGCCGCCGAAGTACGCGATACCAGCGTCATCTAATGCTTTCTGGGCTTCACTGAGCACATTCTGATCAATTTTCAGGGCACTGGATTGACCGGAAACCTGTACCGCAGGATCCGGTGGATACAGATTCGGCGCTGCATACAACAGCCCCAATCCGACGATGATCAGAATCAGGAGATATTTCCAGAGGGGGAAGCGATTCATGCTGTTCTCATTGTTGGACTGGCCCGCTTGCACGAATACAGTACGGGCACGTTTTTTTGGTAACTGACGATATGCGGACGCCCGTGCACAATTACAAGCCACGAGGCGATCCGATCAGATTTGGGAGCTGATTATACGGGGATAGGCAGGTGGCACAAATCGCCACGCTGCTCCTTGGGTCCACTCAACTCAGCGGAGGCACCTCTCGCCCCAACCCTTTATAGAAAGACGCCACAAAGTCTTCCAGCGTTCCCGCGGCAATGGCGTCCCGCAATCGTTGCATCAAACGCTGATAGTGGCGTAGGTTGTGAATAGTGTTCAATTGCGAGCCGAGGATTTCACCACACTTGTCCAGGTGGTGCAGATAACTGCGAGAAAAATTCTCACAGGTGTAACAATCGCAGCCCTCCTCCAGCGGACCGGTATCGTGGCGGTGCTTGGCATTGCGAATCTTCACCACTCCTTTAAAGGTAAACAGGTGTCCATTGCGCGCATTGCGCGTCGGCATGACACAGTCGAACATATCCACACCGCGACGTACGCCCTCCACCAGGTCCTCAGGCTTGCCCACTCCCATGAGATAACGGGGCTTATCCGCCGGCATTTGATGGGCCAGGTGATCGAGAACCTTGATCATCTCGTCTTTCGGCTCCCCCACTGACAGTCCACCGATGGCGTATCCGTCAAACCCGATTTCGGTCAGTCCTGCCAGAGAAACATCACGCAATTCCGGATACATCCCCCCCTGCACAATGCCAAACAGAGCCGAAGGATTGTCACCGTGGGCATCTTTGGAGCGCTTGGCCCAGCGCAGGGACAATTCCATCGACTTGCGCGCTTCATCCGGTGTGGCCGGGTAAGGGGTGCACTCATCAAAAATCATTACCACATCGGAACCCAGGTCGCGCTGCACCTGCATGGACTCCTCCGGGCCGACAAATACCGGACTGCCATCCACAGGAGACTTGAAAGAAACCCCCTCCTCACTGATTTTGCGCATCTGCCCCAGGCTGAATACTTGAAAACCACCGGAATCGGTCAGAATGGGCCCCTGCCACTGCATGAAATTGTGCAGGCTGCCGTGGGCCTTCACCACTTCCGTGCCCGGGCGCAACATCAAGTGAAAGGTGTTGCCGAGAATGATGTGAGCACCGATCGCTTCCACATCCCTGGGCAGCATGCCTTTTACGGTGCCGTAAGTACCCACAGGCATAAACGCCGGGGTCTCCACCACACCACGGGGGAAATGCAGCCGCCCACGACGGGCCTTGCCGTCCGTGGTATCCAGCTCAAACTTCATAAAACATTCGCGGCTCAAGGCATTCTCCTGCTTAAATCTATTTCGCCGTTGCTTTGCGCATCAATGACGGGCCTAAAGATTCCCGACTTCCGCGGGATCCACAGCGGGATTGCGCTCGATCAACATTGCGTCACCGTAACTGAAAAAGCGATATTTCTGACCCACAGCTTCTTTATATGCGTTCATGGCATGGCGGTAGCCCGCAAATGCACTCACCAGCATCAATAACGTGGACTCCGGCAAATGGAAGTTGGTGATCAGCCGGTCAACCACCTGGAACTGGTATCCCGGATAAATGAAAATTTCCGTCTCACCCTGAGTGGGCTCTAGCTGTCCGTTGGCGGCCGCACTCTCGAGAGCGCGCACACTGGTTGTACCTACCGCAACCACCTTTCCACCACGGGCCCGGCACGCCGCTACGGCATCACAGACTTCTGCGGACACATCGAGAATCTCGCTGTGCATCTTGTGGGTATTTATGTCATCAACACGTACCGGCTGAAAAGTGCCAGCACCGACGTGCAGCGTCACAAACGCGGTTTCCACACCTTTGTCACGCAGCGACTGGATTAGCGCATCGTCAAAATGCAAGCCGGCTGTCGGAGCAGCAACCGCACCGGCGTTGCGGCTATAGACAGTCTGATAGCGCTCCTTATCCGCTTCGGTATCGGCCCGATCAATATACGGAGGCAACGGCATATGTCCCTGGCGATCGAGTACCGTCAACACCCCCTCTTGCGGAAATTCAAGTTCGAAAAGTGCATCGTGACGATCAACCATCAACAGTGGTGTATCGTCTTCCAGCAGGATTTCACTCCCAGGCTTTGGCGACTTACTGGAGCGAATGTGCGCCAGCGCGCGGCGCTCATCCAGCACACGCTCAATCAGAATCTCCAGCTTTCCACCACTGGCCTTGCGCCCGAACAGACGCGCTGGAATAACCCGGGTGTCATTGAATACCAGCAGATCGCCGGGCTGGATCAAGTCCAGAATATCGACAAACTGGCGGTGTGACAGCGCACCCGTCGAACCATCCAGACACAGCAACCGGCTGCCCCGACGCTCGGCGGCCGGCGCCTTGGCAATCAGTGATTCGGGTAGATCAAAGTAAAAATCCTGGCGTTGCATCAGTTCAGTCTAGGCATTAATGAATCGGCCGCGAAGATTAACGGAAAGCACCTCGAGAGCCAAATCTGGTTGACCCGACTCCGGCCATCGCTATAATCATCGTCCTTTCCAGCCGACCCTAACGTCGGTGAAGAATCTGCCAGAGTGGTGAAATTGGTAGACACAGGGGATTCAAAATCCCCCGCTAGCGATAGCGTGCCGGTTCGAGTCCGGCCTCTGGTACCAAACAAAAAAGCCCTGATTGCGCGCGCAATCAGGGCTTTTTTGTTTGGTACCAGAGGCTGGTTGAGAAACGGCACTCGGTTCGACCAACTGCACCAGCAGTTGGGACGCCGCCAGGCGCCCGTGCCTCCGCTCCCTCGGAGCATGGGCGCTCACATGACAGCGCTTTGCGCTGCATGGTAGTAAGAGAAGTTCATCGTATCCTAAATACAAAAAAGGCCACCCCAAATGGGGTGGCCTTTTTTGTATTTAGAAGCCTGACGATGACCTACTCTCACATGGGGAATCCCCACACTACCATCGGCGATGTTGCGTTTCACTTCTGAGTTC
>NZ_CP155838.1:3251004-3500405 GCF_045348205.1 Microbulbifer sp. ARAS458-1
GTGGGACGCGTATTCTACACATCCAATCTGCTGAAGCAAGTGCTTTTTGCAGACTTCTTTGAAGCGCGAAACCGTTACAAATCAACGCTTTCCAGCCTCTCGACCACCGCCCTGGGTGACCGTTGAAGTGGCGCGCATTATAGCGACCTCCTCCACCTTGGCAAGTGCTTTTTGAAATTGTTTTCGGAGTAAAACTCTCAGAAAATCAAAAGCTTATCTTGCCATCTCGCCGCTGTTTGCGTTGCCGCTCAAGCAGCGAGGGCGCGAACTATACGGGGGTGACGGAGGGCACGCAAGGGTTTTGTGAAGTTTTTTTGGTTGGAGGTTATGGGTGTCAGGGATGGAGCTTTTGTGGGCCCCACCTGGGTCAGTTCGTTACCCGTAGAAAGCTGATGCCCAGCTCAACCGCAAACCCAAAATCGGCTTCGTCCTTTTGTAAATAACTTAAGTAGAGGAAGCCGCCTCCGGACGGGATGGACTCAAAACACGCTCAGGCGTGTTCTTCCCCTTCGGGCTCGGCTGCGCCTCGGTCTCAACTCGCTTGCGCGAGTTGATCGAACCCGCGAGGGTTCTCCTCCCTCACCGCCATACAAAAAAGGCTCCATGCGAAAGCATGGAGCCTTTTTTGTATGGCGGTGAGGGAGGGATTCGAACCCTCGATGAGTTTAACCCCATACGCCCTTAGCAGGGGCGCGCCTTCAGCCACTCGGCCACCTCACCGTATAACTTTCCGCCCTGCTTTGGCAGGGCCACAACAACCGCGAACAATTGGTCTTGGCTGCTGAAAGTGAGCGGCATCATACCAACGGCGAAGCAAAAATCAATGGGGAATCAATAACTTTTTGGGATTTCTTCATCGATGCTCACAATTCATACAGACGCAAAAAAGGCCGCTTTGCGGCCTCTTTCTCATCGACAAAAGCTGTCACTCAGGGACAGGTCTCAGTCGGCGCTCCCCTCGCTGGAGGATTGCTTTTCACGCTGGATGCGCTGATAAATCTCTTCACGGTGGACCGCTACTTCTTTCGGCGCATTGACTCCGATTCGTACCTGGTTGCCTTTCACACCCAATACGGTAACCGTCACATTGTCACCAACCATCAGTGTTTCACCGATACGGCGGGTTAAAATTAACATTACCTACTTCTCCTTGATCATCCTGTGATTTGGTACGACCGGTTATCCCTGGCCCGCACCTTGGGCCATAATAACCCGAGATCGCTGCAAACCGAGAACCTTGTCCGTCACTTTATTCAGTATTGCCCAGACGCAGAAAATCTCAACACGTCGTACCATGCGCCAAACAACCGAATTGCTATGGTCGTCAGCAGTATCCATCACTCTGGTTATAGTTACGCAGAGGCCTTCGGTTCCGAGAGCTCAAATGCGCTGTGCAGCGCACGTACCGCAAGCTCAAGATAGCGCTCGTCGATAATGACCGAAATTTTGATTTCGGACGTAGTAATCATCTGGATGTTGATATTGTCTTCACCCAGCGCCTCGAACATGCGCGAAGCCACATTGGCATGAGAGCGCATGCCCACGCCCACAATGGAAACCTTGGCGATCTTGTCGTCAGATACCACTTCGCGCGCGCCAAGCTCGCTGGCCACCCGCTCAAGCACCTTACGCGCTTTGCCGAGATCATTGCGATGCACGGTAAAGGTGAAGTCGGTGGTGCCGTCGATTGCACTGATGTTCTGCACTATGACATCGACTTCGATGTTTTCCGCACCTACCGGCGCAAGGATACGGCAAGCCACTCCGGGGGTATCCGGCACACCGCGAATTGTCAGTTTTGCCTCGTCGCGGTTGAACGCTATGCCGGAGACTACAGGCTGTTCCATATCGTTGTCTTCCTCATCCAGACTAATCAGTGTGCCGTTGCCGTCCTCAAACGTGGAAAGGACACGCAGGGGGACTTTATATTTTCCCGCAAATTCAACCGCGCGGATCTGCAGTACCTTTGAACCCAGGCTCGCCATTTCCAGCATTTCCTCAAAGGTAATGCGGTCGAGACGACGGGCGCTATCCACAACCCGGGGGTCTGTCGTGTATACACCATCAACATCGGTGTAAATCTGGCATTCGGTGGCATCAAGCGCTGCAGCAAGGGCAACACCGGTGGTGTCAGAGCCACCGCGCCCCAAGGTGGTGATATTGCCCTCTTCATCCACCCCCTGGAAGCCAGCCACGACAACAACCTTGCCAGAGTCCAGATCCCGACGCATACGCTCTACGTCGATGCGCTGAATTCGGGCTTTGGTATGAGCGTTATCCGTAAGAATCTTGACCTGGCCACCGGTGTAGGAGCAGGCGTCGTAACCACGCTTCTTCAGAGCCATACTCAACAGCGCAATGGTGACCTGCTCACCCGTGGAAACCAGCACGTCCATCTCCCGGGGATCCGGGTTTTCCTGGATCTGGCTTGCCAGGCCGATCAGACGATTCGTCTCCCCGCTCATGGCGGAAAGCACGACGACCATATCGTGGCCCTGGGCCTTGAAGCCCGCCACTTTGTCGGCCACAGCCTCGATACGCTCGATGGAGCCTACCGAAGTGCCGCCGTATTTCTGCACGAACAAACTCATCGCTCTAGTGTTCCTTACTACCTTGGTGCGCGGTACCAGATCCGCGGGAGTCGCGCACTAAATCACCAATCTTTGGTCAAATCAACCGAAAAATTGCGAGTTTCGACGAAAAACCTTCTTTTGGTTGCCTGGCGTCGAAATAATCGGCGCCTGCTTTTACTTGATATTGTTTTCGACCCACTGGGGAATGGCTTTAAGTAGTGCCGGCAGTGCTGCCACATCAGTACCACCACCCTGCGCCATATCGGGGCGACCACCGCCCTTTCCACCGAGTTCGCCTGCGGCATAACGCATCAGGTCCCCCGCAGCCAGGCGACTGGTGAGGTCCCTGGTCACGGCTGCGACCAGCGCCACTTTGCCATCACCGGGAGCTGCCAGTAGCAAGGCGCCGCTGCCGAGCTTATTTCTCATCTGGTCGGCCAGATCACGCAGAGATTTGGCATCCGCACCTTCAATTGATGCGGCGAGCAGTTTGATACCGGCAACCTCCACCGCCTGACTGGACAGATCCCCGCCTGCGCCGCTCGCAAGACGGGTTTTCAGGGTCGCGAGATCCTTCTCCAACTTGCGATTGTTCGCCAGCAACTGCTCAACCTTCTCGGCCAGATTCTCTGGCCGTGCCTTAAGCAGGGCGGCCACATGATCCAGGCGCTGTTGCGCCTGATCAAACAGGGCCAGTGCGTGCGCCCCGGTCACCGCCTCGATACGCCGCTGACCCGATGCGATACCACTTTCGGCCACAATGCGTAGCAAGCCGATATCACCGGTGCGCGCCACATGTGTACCGCCGCACAACTCAACAGAGAAGGCGCCGGAATCACTGCGCTCGCCCATGGTGAGAACACGCACGGTATCCCCGTACTTCTCACCGAATAGCGCCATGGCCCCCTTGGCTTTTGCGGTCTCAATGTCGGTTTCTTCCGTTTCAACGGGCGTATTGGCGCGAATCTGACTGTTCACCAGCGCTTCGATAGCGCGCAGCTGCTTGCCGGTCACAGCTTCTGGATGAGAAAAGTCAAAGCGCAAACGCTCTGAGTCCACCAGGGAGCCTTTCTGCGTAACATGCTCACCCAGTACCTTGCGCAATGCTGCGTGCAGCAGGTGGGTCGCCGAGTGATTCAGCGCCGTCGATTGACGGACATCACCAGCGACTTCCGCGTTTACCGGCGCACCTACTGCCAGACTGCCAGACAACAACTTGCCCTGGTGCAGATGATGGGCCCCATGCTTGATGCAATCTCCCACCTCAAAGCGGCCGGTATCAGACTGGAGGTAACCGCTGTCACCAACCTGGCCTCCTGACTCCGCATAAAACGGGGTGCGATCCAACACGATGGCTGCCTCTTCACCTTCCTGCAGCGTGTCCACCACTTCACCATTCTTGATAATGGCAACTACCGTACCCTTATCAGAAACTCGATCGTAGCCAAGAAATTCCGTCGCCCCGTCCAGGTCCAAATTATCGGTGTAATCCTGCTTGAATTTACCCGCCGCACGCGCCCGTTCACGCTGGGCATTCATGGCTTTTTCGTAGCCGTCCATATCGAGGGTCAGGCCACGCTCTCGAGCAATATCCTGAGTCAAATCAGTGGGGAAACCGTAAGTATCGTGCAATGTGAACACCAGCTCGCCCGGCACTTCACTCCCGTCAAGAGATTCAAGTGCTTCATCCAGCAATGCCAGACCTTTATCCAGCGTCTTGGCAAACTGCTCTTCTTCTTTGCGCAGGGCACTTTCTATCAGCGACTGCTTCTGTTTCAGTTCGGGATAGGCCTCGCCCATCTCCGCAACCAGAGCAGCCACCAGTTTGTAGAAGAAAATCTCCTTATGCCCCAGCTTGTGCCCGTGGCGCACTGCGCGGCGGATAATGCGACGCAGCACGAAACCGCGCCCCTCATTGGAGGGCATCACACCATCGGCGATCAGGAACGAACAGGAACGGATATGATCGGCAATTACCCGCAGAGATTTTTCCTCGGTATCGCTGCAGCCGACCACCTCGCCGGCGGCCTTCAGTAACGCCTGAAACAGATCGATCTCATAGTTGGAGTGCACCCCCTGCATAACCGCCGCAATGCGTTCCAGCCCCATACCGGTATCCACCGAAGGCTTGGGCAGCGGGTGCAACTCGCCATCGGCCGAGCGCTCAAACTGCATGAACACCAGGTTCCAGATTTCAATATAACGGTCGAGGTCATCATTTTCGGAACCGGGAGGGCCACCGGGCACATCAGCACCGTGGTCGTAAAAAATTTCCGAACTTGGTCCACAGGGGCCGGTATCACCCATCTGCCAGAAATTGTCTTCATCCAGGCGCGAGAAGCGGTCGGCACTGACACCAACCTCTTTCAGCCAGATATCTGCCGCTTCATCGTCACTGATATGCACAGTCACCCACAGACGTTCCTCTGGCAACTTGAGTTCCTGGGTCAGGAACTGCCATGCGAACTGGATAGCTTCACGTTTGAAGTAATCGCCAAAACTGAAGTTACCGAGCATTTCAAAGAATGTGTGGTGACGCGCGGTGTAGCCAACATTTTCCAGATCATTGTGCTTCCCGCCGGCTCGCACACAACGCTGGGAGCTGGCAGCGCGAACATACGGGCGCGACTCCTGACCGAGGAAAGTGTCTTTGAACTGCACCATGCCGGCATTGGTAAACAGCAGTGTCGGGTCATTACCCGGCACCAGGGAGCTGGATGGGACACGGGTATGCCCCTGCTCGGCGAAATAATTGAGAAATGCTTCGCGTATCTGTGCGCTCTTCATTCAGGCTGTTTCCACATCGTCGGTAAATTCTTATTGGCTACGTTATTGCGCGGCCAACCATTCAATCTCGCAGGTCTTCAGCAAGACCCTCTTCTGGCAGCTGGCGCTGGGCCAGCAAATGTATATGTAGATGAAACACCGTTTGGCCGGCTCCCCGGCCGTTGTTCACCACCAGTCGAAAACCGTCTTCCAACTCAAGGCGCTCTGCCATTTTCGAAGCCACCCACATCAAATGGCCGAGCAATGGCACATCTTCTTCGCGGGCATCAGCCACACTGACCAGGGGTTTACGGGGGATAATCAGCAGGTGCGTCGGCGCCTGGGGCGCGCGATCTTTGATGACAATGCACTGGTCGTCCTCATACAGACGCGGTGCTGGAATCTCCCCGGCAATAATGCGACTGAATACACTGACTTCTTCCATGTCCCCTCCTGACACTACCTACCCCAACAGCGCTGCCAAATTGCGGCGCGACCGGCTACTTTTCCAGCTTCTCATCCGCTGTCAGCTGGCGCGCTTCGGACTCCAGCATCACCGGGATACCATCACGCACCGGATAGGCCAAGCCGCTCGCCTTGCACACCAGCTCCTGCGCCTCTTCGTGATACTCGAGAGGTGCCTTGCTGACAGGGCAGACCAGTAAACTCAGTAATTTCTTATCCATGTCGATCTCGGTGTTTCACTCAGATAGCGCCCACCGCCCTGAAAACGGGATGCCCCGGGGCTTGGCAGGCAAAAATGACCGCGTATGGTACAACGCTTTTTCAGGCTTTTCACGAATGATGGGAGAATTCACCGGGGCTCGGTTGAACCACAGGCGGTAGGCAACAGGCGCCGAATGGTACGGCGCTAGAAGCTGCGACAGGCGGCCACGGCCTTGCGCCAACCCTGCAGATGAGACTGGCGAGTCTGTACAGACATCTGTGGCAAGAAGTCTTGCTCTATGTCCTGCAGAGAGTCAGGCAGCGCACCGTATTCCCACAGACCAGCCCCCACACCGGCCAGGAGCGCTGCACCCACGGCGGTAGATTCTATCTGGCGCGGGCGCTCGACTCGCAGACTGGAAATATCCGCCTGGAACTGCATCAGAAAATTATTCGCACTGGCGCCGCCATCGACCCGCAGGCATTGCAATTCGACATTCAATGCCCGCGCCATCAGCTCAGCCAACTCATGGCTCTGAAATGCGATCGACTCGAGCGTCGCACGCACTATTTCTGCGCGCCCCGCCCCGCGGGTAAGCCCGAACAGCGCACCACGAGCATCCGTATCCCAGTGCGGCGCCCCAAGGCCACTGAAGGCAGGCACCATATATACTCCGCGGGTACTGGGAATGGACTGTGCCAGCTGCTCTGAGTCTGCTGCGTGCTGGATGATTCCCAGATCATCACGCAGCCACTGCACTGCCGCGCCCCCGTTGAATACGGAGCCCTCGATCGCGTATTGCGGCTGGCCCGTTGCATCACAGGCAACCGTAGTGAGCATCCCCTCTGGCACCAGCGGACGACGCTTACCGGCACTGGCGAGCATAAAACAACCGGTACCGTAGGTGTTTTTCATACTGCCCGGCTGAAAGCAGCCCTGCCCATAGAGGGCCGCCTGCTGGTCCCCTGCCACTCCACAAATAGGTACGCGGGCCCCGAAAAAGGTCGCAGGATCAGTAACACCAAAGCTGCCCGCTGACGGCCGTATTTCCGGCAGAATCGCACTGGGACATTCAAATAATGCCAAAAGCTCACTATCCCACTGATGCCGGTCGACGTCATACAGTAGAGTTCGGCTGGCATTGGTGTGGTCGGTGAGGTGCTGACGGCCGCCGGTTAAGCACCAGATCAGCCAGCTGTCGATGGTGCCAAAGCAAAGCTCCCCTGCCTCAGCGCGGTGGTACAGATCCGGTGACTCGCGAAAGATCCAGCGCAATTTGCTGGCAGAGAAATAGGCATCCAGCAGCAAGCCCGTTTTTGCCCGTACCATCGGCTCGGCGCCGGCCCTACGCAAGTCACCGCAGATACCCGCGGATCGGCGACATTGCCACACAATGGCAGGGTGTACCGGCTCACCAGTGGCCCGATCCCACAGGACCGTGGTCTCGCGCTGATTGGTTATTCCAAGTGCGCTCAACGCTGACGCGTCGATTCCGGCGCGCTGTAGCGCCGCCGCACATACTTTCAACGTCACCCGCCAGATTTCACTGGCGTCATGCTCCACCCATCCGGGTTCGGGATAATACTGGGAAAATTCGGAGTAACTGCGGCCACGCAGTCTGCCTTCGGCATCAAAAACAAACGCGGTGGTACCGGTAGTACCCTGATCTATGGAGAGAATCATACGAGGCGCCAGCTCTGGACTTTTTGTTATTCACGATCGGCAGCCCCACAGTGATCGTGGGCTCCGGCTAAAGCCAGTATATACGCTGTGGGGACCTCCCTCCTGGCGGGCGAGCGCTGTAACGGTCCGCCGCTCCCTCTATCCCATTTCATGTGGAACCTTTTGTGACTCAGTCTTGCGGGCTATTCAGCTCTTCAATAGCGTACTGAATCGCATCGCCAGAAAAGCCGCGATAAGCGAGGTATCGTTGACGCCGCGCGCGCTCTTTAAGTTGCTGCTCCCGCGGCTGGGAAAGATCGAGCGGCTGACGGAACTTACGCTGTAACTGTTCGAGAGCAAGCTCAAACCAGTCAACCTCCTCTTGCAGGGCCTCCATTACCTCCTGAGCGAGCACACCGCGAATACCGCGAACCTGCAATTCCTGCCGAATGCGTATCGGCCCCTGCCCACGACTGACCCGGGAGCGGCAGAAAGTTTCCGCAAAGCGCCGGTCGCACTGGTAGTTCAGCTCCTGCAACCGCTGCAGCACGCTATCAAAGTCGGCTTCAGGGTGTTTGGGGGCCAGCTTTTGCCTGAGCTCTTCACAGGAGTGCTCGCGGCGGGCAAGCAGTTCCAAGGCGTGATTGAACAGCGCCTGAAAAGTATCAACTGGCCTTTCCTGTGGCCGACCACCGGGACGGGATTGAGGTAGGGAGAGAGAGGAGCCTGGCGACGGGAGTTCGCAGTCAACACTGCTCCCGCCGCCATTAGAATTGCGCAAGAAAGACAAGATCAGTCTTCCGCAGCTTCCACTTCTTCGGCCGGGGCCGGAGTCACGTCACCGAGGAGCTGGGCACGCAGCGCGGATTCGATCTCATTGCGGATATCTTCGTTTTCCTTGAGGAACTTCACCGCATTGGCCTTGCCCTGGCCAATCTTGTCGCCCTTGTAGCTGTACCAGGCACCGGCCTTGTCGATCAGGCCCATTTTTACACCGTAATCGATAATCTCGCCAAGCAGGTTAATCCCCTGCCCGTACATGATCTGGAACTCGGTCTGCTTGAACGGCGGAGCCACCTTGTTCTTCACGACCTTGACCCGAGTCTCGTTACCAACCACTTCATCGCCTTCCTTCACGGAGCCGATACGGCGGATGTCGAGGCGCACAGAAGAGTAGAACTTGAGCGCGTTACCACCGGTGGTGGTTTCCGGGGAGCCGAACATCACACCGATCTTCATACGGATCTGGTTAATGAACACGCACAGGGTGTTGGTGTTTTTGATGTTACCGGTCAGTTTGCGCAGGGCCTGGGACATCAGGCGGGCCTGCAGGCCTACGTGGGAATCGCCCATTTCGCCTTCAATTTCCGCGCGCGGAGTCAGCGCTGCTACGGAGTCCACGATGAGCACATCTACCGCACCGGAGCGCACCAGCATATCCGCGACTTCCAGAGCCTGCTCACCGGTATCCGGCTGGGAAACAATCAGTTCATCCACATTCACGCCAAGCTTTTCGGCGTAGATAGGGTCCAGCGCATGCTCCGCGTCCACAAAAGCACAGGTACCGCCTTTGCGCTGGGCTTCGGCGATCACCTGCAGGGTCAGGGTGGTTTTACCAGAGGATTCAGGACCATAGATCTCTACAATACGACCGCGCGGCAGGCCGCCGATACCCAGTGCCACGTCCAGACCAAGAGAGCCGGTGGAGATCGCCGGGATGCGTTGCCGCTCCTTGTCTCCCATACGCATGACGGTGCCCTTGCCGAACTGGCGCTCGATCTGAGATAACGCCGCCTGTAAAGCCTTGTCTTTGTTGGAGTCCATGACCTTTCCCATATGTACCTGAAATTTGCTGTGTAATAACTGCTATGGGAAGGGAGCTTAGAGAAAAATTACTGTATAAGCAACCAGTAATCGGGAATGGGGAGTATTCGGGACCTCTGCGCGCGCACCTGGCACCAGTGTGCAAAAAAGTCAGGGACAAACGGTCAGGCGGGATGGCTGCGGGTAATCTCCAGCAGGCCCTTCAGGGCTTCGGTCACGGTCTGAGCCTGTATCTCGGCACGGCTTCCGTTGAAGTGTACTCGCCGGGCCTCAACAGAGAGCGGTTCCTGACCGTCCACGTGGGCCCAGGCAATCCAGACGGTACCCACCGGTTTGTCGTCGCTACCGCCATCGGGGCCGGCGACACCACTGACAGCCACCGCCAGATTGGCGTCCAGGCGATTGAGCGCGCCCACTGCCATCTGCCGAACCACGGGCTCACTGACCGCACCAGTGGTATCCAGGTCGTGCTGGTCGACACCGAGAAAACTGCGCTTGATCCGGTCTGCGTATGACACTATGGCGCCATCAAACCAGCTGGAAGAACCAGCAACCGCAGTAATCGCCGCAGCGATGGCGCCTCCGGTACAGGACTCAGCGGTAGTCACCCGCCACCCCAGCCGGGTCAACTCTTCACCCAGCTCAAGCGCAAGATCCAGCCGCTGCTTATTGTCACTGTCCGTCATGCTTCCCTTGATTCCTACTGCGATTTTTACTCTGCCACTGCGGTAAAAGCCTTGCCGGCTAAAGAGGCTCCAGTAACCCGTTCAGATACTGGGTCTTGCCACTGTCATCGGCCACACGGAATACCGTCGCCCCGGCACCAGCCTGAGACTGGAAGCGCACCGATGACGGTAACGGCACCGGGCGTTTGAATTCAACACTCTGCCTGAAGCTCTCAGGCAGGCCGGACCGCCGTTCCAGAGAAGCGAGACAAGCCGCCTTGGTCCACATACCGTGAACAATGGCGCTGGAAAAGCCAAACAGGCGCGCCGACGACGCAAACAGGTGAATCGGGTTCCAGTCGCCGGACACCCGCGCGTAATTGCGCCCCGCCGCCTCCGGAATATCCCAGCTGTCGCCGCCGTGGCCACTCATGCCCTGAATGTCTTGTGGCAACAACACCAGTCCCGACTGCAACGGCTTGTCTTTTCCACTGTGTCGGGCGCGGCTCAGCATGACGCTCTCGCACTCCCATACCAGGGTACCCGCCACACTGACCCGGGTAGTCAGTGCAAACTCATAACCCCGCTTCACCGCAACCGGTGGCAGCAGATCACAACGGATATCCAGTGCCTCATCAGGCGCGATGGGGCGGTGCTGCGTAATCTGGTTGCGCAGGTGCACCAGGCCAAGGATCGGAAAGGTGAATGCATCGGACACCAGTAACTTCAGGTGCAGCGGCATTGCCAGAACAAACGGGTAAGTAGCGGGCAGCTGGCCCCCTGCAGCAAAACCGCACACATCGCGATAGGCACGCAGGCGCTCCACATCCACCTGCTGCCCCCGCAGGCTGACACTGGCCAGAACCGTATCTCCCTGGCTAGCAGAAGCCTTCTTCTTACGGGCAGTCAGTACGCGAAAGTACAGGGGGAGAATGGCCGGGCGGGTGCTCAGCTCAATCTGCAAAGGGGTAGACCGGTCCGTTGCCTTTGGCACAGCATTAAATCTCGGCATAAATCTTGTGGCTCCAAATGATACCTCGCGACGGGAAGCTGGACCAGCTGGTCACACCCCTCCCGTCAAGCCATTATCTTGCCCCCGATTCATGCCGAAACGATGACAGAAATCGCGGGGTCAACTTCCCGGCAGTTCGGAGATCCCCATATTGAACAGGGTAAACCCGAAAATATCCGCATACTGTTCGATGGTCTTGGATACGGGGGTACCTGCACCGTGGCCCGCATTGGTCTCGATACGAATCAGCGTGGGGGCCGGGCCCGCCTGCTTGCTCTGCAATTCGGCGGCAAATTTGAACGAGTGCGCCGGCACAACACGGTCATCGTGATCGGCCGTGGTGACCAGCGTGGCCGGATAACGCGTATCAGCCTGCACATTATGTACCGGTGAGTACTCTTTCAGGTACCGGAACATTTCTTCGCTCTGTTCCGCAGTGCCGTAATCGTAGGCCCAACCGGCACCTGCGGTGAAGGTGTGGTAGCGCAGCATGTCCATCACCCCCACTGCGGGCAGCGCCACTTTCACCAGATCCGGGCGCTGGGTCATTACGGCGCCGACCAGCAGGCCGCCGTTGGAACCACCGCGAATCGCCAGATAGTCACTGGAAGTGTAGCCCTGCTCGACCAGGTATTCACCCGCAGCGATAAAGTCGTCAAACACATTCTGCTTCTGCAGCTTGGTCCCGGCATCGTGCCAGCGTTTGCCGTACTCACCGCCACCGCGCAGGTTCGGCACCGCGTAGACACCACCCAGTTCCAGCCACACTGCATTGGCAATGCTGAAGGACGGGGTCAGACTGATATTGAAACCGCCGTATCCGTACAGGATGGTCGGGTTCTTGCCGTCCAGTTTCAGGCCTTTCTTGTGGGTAATCATCATCGGCACCTTGGTGCCGTCCTTGGAGGTGTAGAACACCTGCCTGGACTCGTAGGCCGCCGGATCAAACTGTGCGCCGGACTCGCGGTACACACTGGACTCCCCCTTGTTCACGTCGAACGCAAAAATAGTGGAAGGCGTTTTGTAGTTGGTAAATGAGTAATAGAGAATCTCGTCCGCATGCTTGCCACTCAGGGAAGAAGCGCTGCCCGGCCCCGGCAAGGCAATTTCACGCACCTGCTTGCCGCTGTAATCGTACTGATACACCTTGGAAAGGGCATCCACCATGTATTCCGCGAACAGGTAACCACCACCGGTTGAAGCGGTCAGTACGTTCTCGGTTTCACCGATAAAGTCCTGCCAGTTTGCCGGAGCAGGATCTGCCGCATCAACGGTGACGACCTTCTTGTTGGGCGCTTCGCGGTTGGTGACCAGGAACAGTTTGCTGCCCTGATTATCGAGCACGTAGGTATCGGAGTCGAAATCAGTCAGCACCGGCACCAGCGGCGCATTGGCCTTGGACAGATCCTGGATAAACAGGTCATTGCCAGAGGTTGACGTCGCTCCGGAAATCACCAGGAAACGGTCATCTTCGGTGACATAACCGGAAACGTAGCGGCGTTTCTCTTCCTCGCTACCACCAAATACCAGAGTGTCCTTGGACTGAGGCTGGCCGAGCTTGTGGTAGTACAGCTTGTGCTGGTCGGTTTTCGCCGACAGTTCGCTGCCTTCCGGCTTGTCGTAGCTGGAGTAGTAGAAACCTTCGTTGCCTTTCCAGGAAATACCGGAGAACTTCACGTCCACCAGCGGCTCTTCGAGCACCTTCTTGGATTCCGCATCGATGATGTAGATCTTGCGCCAGTCGCTGCCGCCTTCGGATACGGAATACGCCGCGATGGAGCCGTCTTTGGAGAATTTCAAGGTCGACAGTGACGTGGTGCCGTCTTCACTGAAGGTATTGGGGTCGAGAAAAACCTCCGCATCCCCATCCCCTTTTTTCCGCCAGACCACATACTGATTCTGCAGACCATCGTTGCGGTAAAAATAGGTGTAGTCACCCTCGGTAAAGGGAGAGCCCACTTTTTCGTAGTTCCACAGTGCTTCCAGGCGCTGTTTGAGGGTATCGCGATAGGGAATCTGCTCCAGATAACTGAAAGTGACCTTGTTCTGCGCCTTCACCCATGCCTCGGTCTCATCACTGCGGTCATCTTCCAGCCAGCGGTAGGGGTCAGCCACCTCGGTGCCGAAGTAGGTATCGACCACGTCATCTTTACGGGTCTGGGGGTAAGTCAGCGCAGATTCGACTACGGAAGGCACATTGGCCGTTTCAACGTCACTCATGGATGTCTCTTTTTTGCTTGCATCCGGGGACTCCCCCGCGCAGGCCGCCAGCACACCGGCCATCGCCAGGATGGTTATTTTTTTCACGTTTGGGACTCCTTCCGGTCGTCAACAGAATCATGGATAAGCCGACTAGGAAACCCAATTCACGTCAGCAGATCAAGGGATTCGGTGTTTTACAAAACAGACCTTCTTTTTTGCAGGCAATCAGGATAAATAGAGGTCAATAAATCTATAGCCCAACAAATATACAGTCAAATACTCCGCAGGGCCGACTAAACCAGCATTACCCAGCAGACCCCGGCAATGATCAGCGACGCGAGCACGCTGAGCATAGCCCCCTCCCGTACCATTTCCTGAATGCGGATTTTGCCGGTGCCGTAGGCGATGGCATTGGGGGCTGTGGCCACCGGCAGCATAAAGGCACAGCTGGCGCACATCGCCGCCGGAATCATCAATACCATTGGATCAAACCCCGCGCTGCTGGCAACTACCGCGAGAATTGGCATCAGCAGGGTCGCGGTGGCGGTATTACTGGTGATTTCTGTCAGGAAAGTAACCGAGAGGCACAACAGAATCAGCATCAGCCACAAGGGCATGGACGTGAGGAAGGTCAGCCCCTGCCCCATCATGTCACTGAGGCCGGATGCGGCGAACCCCTTGGCGATGGCTATACCACCGGCAAACAGCAGCAACATGCCCCAGGGAATGCTTTCCGCGGTCTGCCAGTCGAGCAGGCGCCCGCCCTTACCATTCGGCACCAGGAACATCAATACCACCGCAGCCAAAGCCACAGTGCTGTCGCCGGCATTCGACACGCCTAACAGTTCACTCCAGCCACCAAACGGCTCGTTGCGAGTCACCCAGAACAGAATCGCCACCGCAAAAACCACCAGGGTGCGCACCTCCTCCGCGCGCCATGCCCCCACCTTGGGCGCCTCCAGAGATTTGCGCAGCTGAATACCCCGAGTCAGCCACAGCGCCATCAGCGGCAAGGTGATCAACACTACCGGCAAACCGATCTTCATCCAGCTGGCGAAGCTGAACTCACGTCCGGTCACTTCCTCATAGATTCCCATAAAAATGACATTGGGCGGCGTACCCAATGGACTGCCTACCCCCCCCAGACTTGCGGCGTAGGCGATTCCGAGTATCAGCGCAACAGTGAGGCGGTGATTGTTCACGCGGGAAAGGATGGCCAGAGCGATGGGCAGCATCATCAGTGTGGTGGCGGTGTTGGAGATCCACATGCTGAGCAGCCCCGCCGCCAGCATAAAACCCAACACCAGCCGGCGACCGCTGGAAACCCCCACTAGCCGCAACATATACAGTGCCAGCCGCTCGTGCGCACCACTTTTTTCCAGTGCCTTCGACAACATAAAGGCGCCCATCAACAGCAGTATCACATGACTGCCGAGAGACGACGCCACCAGCTTGTGATCCGCTACACCAAACACCGGTAGCAGCACGAACGGCACAATCGATGTCGCGGGAATCGGCAGAGCTTCGGTGATCCACCAAATCACCGTAAGCAATGTGATGGCAGCAGTAACCGCAGGCAGGTAAGCCATGCCCAACGCGGAGAGCAACAGATAAAAGCCCGCGCTCAGGATCGGCCCCAATAGGATAAACAGGGATCTCGACATAATGATTCTCTTTTTTATTGTTCTCAGTACTCGGGGTCAGCCACCGCGACCGGGCTTTGCTGCGGCGGTGGTGCCGGCCTTGACTCGGATTCGGGTTCAGCGACGGCCGGGCGGTGCTTTTTCAGTACCAGATCAGAAACCTGCCATTGCGGGATCAACGCACCATCCGCATCACGCCCCTCGATATTCCAACAGACGACATTCACCTGAATGTCATCGACACTATCGCCAGGCTTGAACCCCAGCGTCACAAAGTTGTTGTTGCCGTTTTTGTGTGCCCGGGGTTTCTCACATGTCTCCTCGTGCCGCCAGTAGTGCACTTTCGCACGAATATCATCGGTAGGCCTGTCGGGGAAAAACTCCGGTGTCAGATCGCGGGCGGCGACAGCACTGGGGAGACAGGCAAGCGGCGAGGAAACCACCTCCACCACTTGCTTGCCGCCCAGATCCATTCGGGCAAATCGGCTGAAATGCACATCACCGGCCAGTATCAGAACATCCTGAGGACAGTCGCGCAGTGCCCGCACCAGATCCTGGTATTGGCCGGTATCCGCAAGAGAGTGATCCCCAAACCCCAGGCGCACCAGCAGGGATTTTCCTATACCCGGTTTGCGAAATTGCCAGCGAGCCAATAAGGGCGCCGGTAAAACGAGTACACCTGGACGATCAAGCGTTCTCAGCCATTGGATCACCTGCGCAAAGGTTGCGTCGTCCGTGAAGCGGCCGTCTCGACCCACGCCCCGCTGCAACCGGGTATCCAACACAAAGAAACCCAGAGAATCGCTGACATCAAACTGGCTGAAGTAACCATTTCCCGGTGACTGATACGCATCGAATAATTTTCGTGCACAGGCTTCCCAGACTCTGCGTACTTTTTGCGGCCACAGCACTGGCAGGAAACCAGGAGGATTGGGGTAGTCATTCCAGAACTCGTGGTCGCCGGCAAGAAAATAGTGCATTCCGCAGCGCAACTTAGAGCCAAGCCCTGTCCGCCAGTTATCCCGATATTCTTTGGAAAACACTCGATTGAGTTTGCGGCGGATGGTCTGCCGCGAGCGCAGTGCCAGTGGTGAGAAGTTACGGCTGCCAAAACCCGGGATAACACTCAGGCCACTATTGGAGAAAGCGGTATCCAGATAAACCTGGTCACCGCCGAGAAAAGAGACCTGGGGACGATGCTCAGCCGGCAGTGCTGCCATGGCGCGCGAAAATGCCCCCCTGTCGGCAGGACGATAAAAACAGGTGCCATACCAGACATTAAAACCCTGCGCGAGAGAGACCGGTAGCCCGGCACATTCTGCATCTGCTACGACTTGCGCGACCTCGCTGTCATGAACGCCCCGCCGCCAAAGGGACAGACGATAGTGCAAACCGGCCTGTAGCCGCACCTTTACCAGGGAATAACGCAGATCCACAGCACGGCGGTCAAATACCACGGGAATATCCCGGCAGCGGGATTCCTGCGCGAGGTCCCCGGGTGCTCCCGAGGGTTCCATACGCAACCAGTATCGAGACTGTGAAGCCGTGGTTTCGAAATTGGCAACCCAGATGCAGCCGGTATTATTCCGGTCATATCCGTGAGGTACCAGCTGATACCGCGTATTTACCGCAATCTGCTCGCAGGAATTACTCCCCATTCCTGCCATTTCAGCCAAACCTTTATTCGCCCCCGCGAATTGAATACCCGTATCCATGCCCCAATCATTTCCCTAAGCGCATCTTGTTTTCAGTGGCGCCAACTCTGACGCGGGCAACATGGTCGCAGAATTTCACCGGAGGTCAATCTTCCACCTGGTGCAAGGAAATACAGTGTGAATGGCTTTCTAATCGTCATAATCCTCGCGGTGCTGGCCTGGGTGTTACCCGTTTTGTGGCAACGCTGGCGACGGCGCTACCTGCGTTCCCGCCCCCTGACGGCCCAGCAGGAACATCTGCTTTGCACTACCCTGGCGCTGTACCCCTATCTCCCCGCGCCACGTCAGCGGGAGCTGAAAGAACATATCAGCCTATTCCTACGTGACAAGGAGTTTGTCGGCTGTGACGGCCTGGAAATTACCGAGGAAATCCGTATCGCCATCGCCGCCCACGCATGTCTGCTACTTCTGGAGCGTGCCAACAATTGCTATCCCAACCTGAAAACTGTTCTGGTTTACCCGGATTCTTATGTGGCCGAAGAAACCCGCCACCACGGACATATACAGTCTTCCCATATGAGTGCCCGGGCCGGTGAGGCCCACTACCGCGGCCCGGTGGTGTTGTCTTGGGGGGACCTACAGCGGGGCCTGGCTCAGCCGCAACACGGTCACAATGTAGCCATCCACGAATTTGCCCACAAACTGGATGAAGAAGACGGCTATGTGGATGGTCGTCCACCCTTTGAGAAAAGGGCCGATGGAAAAACCTGGGCACCGGTGATGCGGGAAGCATTTGCAGAACTGCGCCAGCGCCTGCAGGCGCTACATGGCGAAGCGGAAATGGCGGAAGGAGAGCCGTCGGTGGGGCTCGCGGAGAAACCTTCGGTACTCGATACTTATGGCGCGCAATCGCCCGCGGAGTTTTTCGCGGTGGCCACTGAGGCGTTTTTTATCATTCCGACAGCAATGGAAGCGGCGCATCCGTCGCTGTATCGCGAGATGCAAAAATTTTTCCGAACAGATCCGGCCGCATTGCTGCGTGGAAGTCATCCGGCCGATTGATATCGCAGTTTATCGCCGGATCGGAAACGTCCATATCAACGACGCCATCGGCAAAAATTCTCAATAGCTTTTCCATCCCGGTGTTGCGCATACGCGCCAGCGCCGACAGATACTTGCGGCCAATGGCAATAGGGTAACCGCGGGTACCGGCACATACCGGCACGCAGATAGTATCTTCGCTCGAGGATTGCAGCAGGCGAACAAGGGTTTCCGACTCCACGAAGGGCATATCCCCCAGGCACACCAGTACCGCTCTGGGATTGGCGCCGGAGCGTTGCAGCTGCTCTACGATATGCGCCAGACTCGCACCGATTCCGACAGGCCATACGGGTGCGTGCAGCACCTGAATCGGCAGCTTTTTCAGACCATTGGCAATTACTGGGTCACGCGCGCGCAAAACAACCTGAACCGACGCATCTTCAAAGGCACTGGCCGCATCCATGGCGGTCTGCAGTGTACGCAGCAGCATGGGTTCGCCGTGAATACTCGCCAGACGCTTATCACTGCCAAACCGGTGGGAGTAACCGGCGGCTAAAACCGCGACTGAATATTCCATTTTGTTTTCTCCCATCGCTTTTTTTGGTGTTCAATTTATATAGCTGCTCAGTAATCCTTCTTCCACTGCAGCTCCACACTTCCGGCACCGCTTTCGTTGTTGTCTGATGACTTGAAATCCAGACGTAGGTTTTTGCGCAACTCGATCTGCATCTCCGCACGCCATGGATTCAGGGGATCGGTGCTGCGCTGCAGCTCCAGATAAATACGACTGGTGATGTATTTCCCGAGGCTCAGGGAGTACTGATCTTCGCCACTTTCGGTAGCTTCAGACTCGAAGTCCAGGGTGTCAAGACCAACCAGGTCGCGGGTACTGGCAAGGGGGTCGAAACCAGTGCCACCCGTCTGCAGGGTCCGCACCACGCTCACCAAACGCACAGCCTGCAGGGGTGAGATATCCGTCAGAGATTTGCCAAACAATAACTGGGCGAAGATTTCATCCTGTGCCGCAGCGGGATCCGAACTGAATTCAATTTTCGGGTCATCAGTGGTGCCGGAAATTTCCGCGGTTATCTCACCTTCCGTATAGGTATGAACTCCCTTTACATAAATCGCGGCCACATTATTCTCGAACTGTACCTGCCCTTCCTGCAGCTCGAACTTCTTGCCCAGCAGGTCAAACTTACCGCGCACGATACTGATGGTGCCCGAGGCCTGTGGATTGGCAGCGGTACCCGCAATATCCACAGTCCCCTTCAATTCAGAATCGAGCCCCAGGCCTCGCACATACGACTGCTGATCCAGTACCACCTGAATGGCCAGTGCGATATTTTCCATCAGAGGTGGACCACTGGGCTCCTCGGTCGTCCCGTCGACCTCCACTTCGATCACGTCGATTTCCGGTACGCTGCTGCCAATAAAGTGCTCCACCTGAATGGCCAGCGGGCGCAGATTGAGAGTCCCCGCGAGGGCCGCATCAGTGGTGTCACCAGACAATCGCAGATCGCCGCTGACCGCTCCCTTGGCACCGGGCATGTTCAACAGGTGTGCATTGCGGGCAACGAGGGAAAAGTCCAGGGTGGCGGGCTCCGGGCCGTTGAAGCGCACAGCGCCTTCCAGCTCTACCCGGCCGCGCTCCCCGTCGCGGGCGCTGGCTTCCACCACGCGCCAGGCATCCGGAGCCAGCTCGGCCACAAATACTATCTGGCGCAGTCGGGTGTTACTGGGGCGGTGCTCGTAGTAACCGTTGCGGAGGTTGATGCTGCCGCGGGCATTGGGGGCACCGCTATTGCCATCTGCCGACAGGTTAAAATTCAGTTTGCCGCGCATGGTGTGAATTTCCGGGTCGAACAGGGCCCCGAGAGTGGCCAGGTCTGCCTCGCCCCGGGCATCAAAATCAATCGGCAGCGGTGGCGACTCCCCTGGCAGTCTGTCGCGGAACAGCTGCTCCAGAATTGGCGCGATCGCGAGTCTGGCGCGGGCATCGGCGGCTTGGCGACTGCCATGACTGGCCCCGAGCTGCATCTGCAGGTTTTCCGCTACGGTTTCCCACGTGAGAGACAAAACCAACGGAGACTGGACCAGGGCATCGTCCCGCAGCGCCGGTGCACGGCCGGTGACCCGCAGTTCCCCGGCGAGATTGGGCTCGCGCGGCGTACCGGATGCGGTCGCGCGCAGAGAAAGCTCACCATTTTCAGTGATGTCGCCACTCAACCACTCCTCGAAGTCCGCCAGCACCGCCTGTGCCTGCAGCTCCAGGTCCAAAGCCTGTTCACTCAAGGTGCCATCGGCGGTGAGCTGGTTGCGCCCTGCCCACAACAGTTTTACTTCCGATAAGGTAACCGCCGCCTGTCCATAACTCACATCCCCCTGAATATGCCAGGGTTCCCCCTGAAATTCCCCGAGCCCGAGCACGTTCACACTGGCTTCCGGAGACTGGAATGGCCCGGTGAAATTTCCGTCAAGGCTGAGTTCACCGCGCAGAGAAGGAGGCAGGTTTACCCCGACTAATTCCGCCAGCCCCAACGGAATATTGCGCCCGGCCACACTGCCATTGGCTCGCTGCGCCTTTGGCTCAACAACGCCATTGAGCTCCAGCCAGGCATTGCCTCGTTGACGCGCCTGCTCCGCGTCCTGCGCCAGTGCCGCCGCACCCACGAGCCGCTCGCGGGACTGGCCCGCTGATTCCGCCGCAGGCTGCCGGAGGGGATAGTCCTCTTGCGGTTCCACCACCTCATCGGGCCGCAAGGACTGTTCGCGTGCGAACGTTGACGCTCCCGCAGCGACCTGGCCGCGATACAGGTCCAGGCGCAAACGGTCGAAGGTGATGGCCTGGGCATTGCCGGCAGCGCCGCCACGCAGGCGATATCGGTACTCCCGATAGTTTCCGTCCGAGGAAAGCTGCGCGGACATTTTCGGGTTGTCCCAGGGGCCACTCACCGATACCACCGCATCCAGATCAACCTGAGTACCGGGGTCCACGGGCACGTCAAATTGTTCCGCCGGCTGCAAGCCTCGGGCGGCCACGTCCAGTTGCGCCTGCAGGGCTTTGCCTTTCACATCCACCTCGCCACTGCCACTCACCCGCAGCCCATCTCCCTCCAGCAGCAAATCCTGCACGGCAAATTTCTCCGGATCGCCGGTGACATGCCCCTGCACCTTTGCGGAAAATTCCTGGTATTGCACCGCAGTGGATAACTCTACGGCGAACTCCGGATTCACCCAGGGCCCTTTCGCAGAAACCTGTAAGCGTTCCACGGTTCCGTCTAACTCCGGCGGGATTTCGATCTCGCGGGTCTCCTCCAGGGCACCGAGAATACTGCGGATTTTCACCAGCGGAAGTGGCTCCAGCCTGGCGTTGAGGTCGATGGACTCCCCCTTGATGTCCACCAGCCCCGCAGCTTCCACTTTCGCGTCGGCCAGTGACAGCTGAGCACTGCGGATATGAATATCGTCTGCGACAGTTTCCACCTGCGCTGTCAGATGAATCGGTTGCGCCTGATAACTTGTGCGTAATTCAACGGAGCCATCCGCATTCGGCAAGGTCAACGGCCCCTTCACCGCAAGATCGGCAGAAAGCCAGCCACCTTGCAGATACGGCTGAAACGGCTGAGTGATCGCCACCGGTAACCGGTTCAGATTGATCTGCAGGTCCATGGCTTCACCACTCACCCGCCCACGAATGTTATGCCGCGTGTCATCTACGGTCAGAATGAGCCCCTCTGTAGAAACCGACCAGGGAGACAACACCACGTCACTCTTTCCACTCAAGCCAAAGCGGTGGCGAACCAGAGGTAAAGAAAAGCGGGCAATCGTGACCTGCAATCGATTACCCCCAGAGAGTTGCAACAGCAATTCACCGTTGGCGTCCAGCCCATTCCCCTGCGGCAACTGCAGGGTTCGCCCCAGAAACCCGCCCGCCAATTCATTGGCAGACAGAGTGAGTTGATACTGTTCCGTGGATTGCATTTGCCCGTTCAGGCGCAGGTGAAGTTCGTGACCGCCGTGTTCGGCAATATCCAACATCAGCTCCGACGGCTTGCCCGGCCAGCGATAACTGCCGCGGCCGTTCACCGCCACAATCGGAAAGTCCTTGAGGTTACCGTCAATCAGAGTGAGACGATCGACCGCCAGTCGTTCGAGCCAGATAGCCGGCACGGTCGCGTCGTCCACCTCTTCGGCGGCGTCCTCAACCTCCTCTTCACTGACGTGATCCTGCAAATATTCTCCCAGTACCAGGTTGTCGAACAGGAACGACTGCGCACTGATTTCAGGAATATGAATCTGATTGTGTAACAGTGGACGCAACGCCAGGTGTAGGGTGAGGTTTTTTCCCTCCACCATGATGCGCTCCTTGTAGCGCACCTCGAGTAAATCGAACGTCCACTTACCCCACTTGGGGCTGCGCAGACCCTGCTCACGGATTTCGAGATCTGGCAGAAAGTAACGCGCTACGGACAGGCCACCACGGGTCAACAGCTCGCGCCCGCCCTCAGAGCCGAGCAGAAACAGGCTGAATATCAGCGGCACCAGTAGCAGTAACGCAAAGAGAGTCAATCGCGGTCGGTTTGCCCAGAGTCTGCGCCGGGGGGAGCGCGGGGCTTTGGCAGAGCGGGAATCAGCCATGGTCAGAATGCCTGTCCCAGGCTGACATAAATCTGATAGGCGCTGTCGTCCAGATCTTCACGACGATCCAGTGGAAAGGCGATGTCAAAGCGCAGCGGGGCAAACGACGTCATATAACGCACGCCAATGCCTATTCCCCAGTAGAGATCATCAAAACTCGGTTGCGGGTCCGCGTAGGCATTCCCCCCATCTACAAACAGCACACCGCCCCAGGTCTCGGTAAAGCGAAAGCGCCCTTCCACGGAAATTTCACTGAGGCCTCGCCCGCCAATAGGGTCAGACAGAGTTGGGGGTTCACCGGCGACCGTCGATGGGATCAGGCGCCGTGGACCGAGGGCCTGATAGGCATAGCCACGCACAGATCCGCCGCCGCCGGAATAGAAGCGTTCATCCGCAGGAATATCCAGATTGTCGATACCACTGATTACCCCCGCCTTGATGCGTACCGCCAATGTCGGGTCAAAACGGATATCATCGCCCGTAAGGTAGCCCGTGCCCACCAGGGTATTCTTGACGAACCGTGTACTGCTGCCCTTCAGGTCAAAATAAGGGCTTACCTCCAATGCCACGGTGGCTCCGCGGCGGGCATCCAGCAGGTTATCGGTGGTATCGATTTTGATACCCAGGGGAAACGAAAGCAGATTGTAATTCTCACTCTCTTCGCCCTCTTCCTGCACCTTACTGAACTTCAATTCACTACCCACACTGAACGTTCGGTGCTTGGTATGCCGCCGGGAAATGGTACCGCCGATGGTGACGGATTCCGCCTGATAGGATTCCCGATCTTCATTGGATGCCTCAGCGGTGGCCGCCAGATCCTGGTCATCGCGGAAAAAGCGCGGCACCAGTAATTCGCCTTTCAGAGACTGCGTGATTTCGCTGACCCGGGTCTCCACTTCAATTTTTTCCCCGCGCCCGAGAATATTGCGGTGCTCCCAGCCCGCCGATACACCCGCGCCTTCATCAGAGGCATACCCCACTCCCAGGCGAATCGTACGGTGCTTGCGCTCGATCACCAGAAAGGTAACGTCCACCACCCCATCGTGGGGCTCAGATACCTCGGCATTGGCGCCGGCAATAAGGTTTGTGCGCAACAGGCGCAGCTTGGCAGCATCCAGTTTGGCGCGGTTAAAGCAGTCACCCGGGGATAATTTCAATCGCTTGCGCAGGTAATCTTCATTAACGCTGGTGGCCCCGGCAATACTCAATTCCCCAATATGCACTTCCGGGCTTGGTGCCACGCGATACACCAGTCGCGCGGCGTGTTCGCTGTGGATAACGGTCGCCTTGTAGTCCACATCCACATTCAAAAGGCAGGCGTTGTCCGCAAGATAGGTTTCGATTCTTTTGACCCCTTCAGACACCTTTACGGCTTCCAGAGGGTCCCCCACCTGTAGACCAACGCCGGGAAAACCCGCACGCAGGCGTGGCGGCATGTCGATATCGAGGGATTTGATCCGAAACTGACGCCCAGGTACCACGCGATACAGAATCTCGCCGCCGGTAACCGACTGGCGCACCCGACCATCGTAGTAACCGCGAGAGCGCAACAGTTTTTCCAGGGTTCCACGCTCATAGCGTGCGACGTCGTGGGGGTCCTCGTAGGATTTGAGAACACTACTGGACTTGCGTTGCTCGCTCAGCTGATCTTTCAGCCACTCCTGCAGTTCACGGTTTTCGAGCACCCGGACTTTGAATTTGGGCAATCGGTCGAAAAAGGGAAGTGCAGCGGCAGGCTGCGGCAAAAGCAACAACGCCGACAACAGAACGCCAATTACGAGTGGTATGAATTCCGCTCCACGAGCGGGTAAAGAATCGCGCAAGACAAAAATCCGTTTGCCAACCATCCCTACTGCGACGCCGGGAGACCCAAAAAGTTGCTTCGCACCCTGACTTATTGGGCGGCGCGGGAAGGTCTGTCAGCAGGCTCCAATAGCGGGTTGCAGTTTTTGATCACCACGCGCCCCTCCAGCAGATTGCCCTTGGAGTATTCGGAAAAAATACACTGGTTGGTTTCGGGATCGTAGTTCTCTACCCAGAGATTGTCTTCCTTCCAGGTGGACCCCAGGTGGCGCTGGCCGTCTGGCACGCTGATGTACATGACACCGCCAAAACGCTTTACGAAGACCTGTTCGAAGTGGAAGTAGTAGGCAAGCCAGCCGGACAGGAAAACAATGGCGCCGACGACAGCCCCTTTGCCCAGGCTGCCAAGTCGACTACCGGCAAACAGACAGAGCACCACCAGGGAAATGACTGCGGCCCAGTAGAGATAGGTAATCATGCGGATCTTCCGTGAATTTATTCAGTTTATAGGCGTGGAATCACTACTCCACAGGGTAGCGCAGTTTGGCGGATAGGACATGCCGAGAGCAAGTGGAAGCGGGGGTAAATGACCAGTGAATCTTCATTTTCCCGCTGAATGGGGCGGAGGGCTCGGTAGCACATCTCAACGGGGTTTTCGGCGAGCGCCTATTGAGCTGTCGATTGATTCAGATCAAGAGCGGCGACACGCCGCACTTTAGACTGGCGGCAACTTAGCAAGAGCAGTGAGGCTACCTAGCGCTGAGACTGCTATCCAGACCTATCGCCCCCCTTGAGGAGCCCGAAAATGGACGCAATGATCGACCTTTTCACCAGTTTTTCCGGCCTGTTGAGCCTCGGTATTATCGCATTCGTGTGCCTGATGGGTGGCTATATCACTCGTATGGCTTTACGTAAAATGAATGAGGAACTTTCCCGCCAACCGCAAAAGGCTGCTCACTGATACTGACGGCGACTCGCCGGGCGAGCACCCGCTTTACCCGGCGTTACCTGTTGGCGCCTGCCCTCTGCAACTTGCCCTCCGTACACAAAGACCACGTTTAATCTCCGGCCAGTTCCGGCAAGTCCTCGAACAATTTCAGGGCTTGCGGATTCGCCAGCGCTTCCTGATTCTTCACCGGCTTGCCGTGTACCACATTTCGCACTGCCAGCTCCACAATCTTGCCGCTGATGGTGCGGGGGATATCGGCCACCTGAATCACCTTCGCCGGCACATGGCGAGGGGTGGTATTAGCGCGAATGGTGGTGCGGATTTTCTGGATGAGGTCGTCGTCCAGGCTAACCCCTTCCCGCAACACCACAAACAGTACGACACGTACGTCATCGCGCCAATCCTGACCGATACAGATACTGTCCAGTACCTCTTCCACTTTTTCCACCTGCCGGTAGATTTCCGCGGTGCCAATACGTACCCCACCAGGGTTCAAAACGGCGTCGGAGCGACCGTAGATGATCACTCCTCCGTGCTCGGTAATTTCCGCGTAGTCGCCGTGAGCCCAGACACCGGGCCAGCTCTCAAAGTAGGCCCCGTGGTACTTGCTGCCGTCGTCATCGTTCCAGAAGCCGATCGGCATACAGGGAAAAGACGTGGCACACACCAGCTCGCCCTTCTCCTCCTGCACCGATTTGCCATCATCGTTCCAAACCTGCACAGCCATTCCCAGGCCGCGGCACTGCAGCTCACCGGGGTACACAGGCAGTGTCGGATTACCCAGGGCAAAACAGGAGACGATATCGGTACCACCAGAAATGGAACTCAGGCACAGATCCGCCTTGATGTCCCGGTAAACGTAGCGGAACCCCTCGTGGGCCAGTGGTGAACCGGTGGAGAGTACCGCACGCAGCTGCTCAAGCCGATGGGATTCACCGGGTTTGCAGCCGGCCTTTTCCAGGGCGGCGATGTACTTGGCGCTGGTACCGAAAACACTGATACCTTCCTCATCGGCCATATCCCACAGGCACTGGGCCGCCGGATAAAACGGCGAGCCATCATAGAGCACCAGCGTGGCGCCGCAGGCGAGCCCGCTAACCAGCCAGTTCCACATCATCCAGCCACAGGTTGTGAAATAGAACAGCGTATCGTCGCGGGAAATGTCCGTGTGCAGGCGGTGCTCTTTGATGTGCTGCAGTAAGGTGCCGCCAACCCCGTGCACAATGCACTTGGGTACCCCGGTGGTGCCGGATGAGTACATGATATACAGGGGATGATTGAATTCGGTCTGCACAAATGTCAACGCACGTGCGGGAGCCGCATTCACAAAGTGATCGAGACTGATGGCGCGATCCACAGCCGCGATAGCGGTTTCCGTCTGCTCCGGCGAACGCGCCACCGGCACGACGACCAACTGCTGAATGGAATCGATCTGATCGACGATCTGTTCAAGGCGCGGCAGAGAGTCAATCGTCTTGCCATTGTAGAAATAACCTTCGCAGGCGAACAGAATCTTCGGCGCGACCTGACCAAACCGGTCGAGCACGCCATTGATGCCAAAGTCTGGGGAGCAGGACGTCCAGATGGCCCCGAGACTGGTAGTGGCTAGCATTGCCACTACGGTGTCGATGATATTGGGCATAAATCCCGCGACCCGGTCGCCCGTTTCTACACCGGCACCGGCGAGCGCCGCCGCCAGCCGCTCTACCCGCTCGAACAGTTTCCGGTAGCTCAGCTCGCGGCGGCCACCATTTTCCAGACGCTCGATCAGCGCCACCCGGTCATCGCGAAAACGCAACAGGTTTTCGGCGAAATTGAGCCGCGCATCGGGAAACCACTCGGCACCAGGCATGGTGTCTTTGCCCAGAATCCGCTCGCCCCGCTCACTGGCGATCACTTCCCCGAAGTCCCACAGCTGGCGCCAGAAGGTCTCGCGATTATCCACAGACCACTGGTGCAGGGCGTGGTAGTCCGGCAGTGACTGCTGATGGACTTCGTTCACCTGACGGCGAAATTGATCCATCTGGGTCGCGGCGATCGCCTCTTCCGTTGGCTGCCAAAGGGGTTGTACTGGGTTACTCATTTCGGCGGGCTCTCTCATTTTTCTGCTGTTCGGTTGGCTGTCTGTATGGTTGACCATTATTGGCCGTCTCGCCATGTGGACAATCATGCCTTGGTCTAACATTTAAGACTAATTTAAACTTATTAACATTTAATAAGTTTTTATTAACCATAAGATTCCACCTCTGAGTCACCGGATTGCCTGCATGAGCACCACTATCAAACAGCTGCGCGCCTTTGTGGCCGTCGCCAGAACCCGCAGCCTGGCGGAGGCCAGCGCTCAACTGCACGTTTCGCAGCCGGCCATTTCCATCGCCCTTCGTACCCTGGAAGAGTCCCTGGGCGGCGCCCTGTTCAGTCGCGACGGTCGGCAGCTGGTTCTCACACCGGAGGGCACCGCGTTTGTAGAGCGCGCCCAACAGCTCCTCCACAACTGGGACAACACGTTGGATGCAGTGCAGCAGCGATTCCGCCTGCAACAGGGCCAGCTCTCCATCGCCGCCATACCGGCATTTGCCCTGAACCGGTTACCCGACCTGTTACAGTTGTTTCATCAGCAGCACCCGGACATCAATATCGTGCTGGAAGATATTGTGATGGAGCGAGTAGAGCGCGCGGTTCAGGAAGGGCGCGCAGAACTTGGGTTCAGCTTTCGTCCCGAGGACCTGGGCAACTTGAGCTTCACCCCCATTGCCGATGATCGCTTTGTCGCCGTGCTCCCCGATACGCACCCGCTGACCGACAACAAGGTTGTGCACTGGCAGGACCTGGCAAGAGAACGGTTTATCGCGATGAATCGGGGATCTGCAGTACGCCGCTGGACCGACGCAGCCTTTCAACAAAGCTCGGCCCCGGGCACAACAGCCCCGCGACTGCTGTGTGAAGCCAACCAGCTCAGCACCATAGGCCGACTGGTTCAGAGTGGTTTGGGAGTAAGCGCGGTACCCAGTATGTGTGAGGCGCAGATGCACGCATACGGACTGCGATGCCGCCCCCTGGCAGACCCGGTAGTGATGCATCCAGTGGGTGCGCTCACGCGAAAGACCGGCGCTCTTTCCACACCAGCACAGGCGTTTTTGAGAATTGCCCTAGACGCTGGCGGGTGATCGCGCCTGCACCAGATTGCGCAGATTTCCAAACAGGTCCCAGGCGGTAATGGCAATCACCACACCGACGGCCACTTGCCATCCCCCCTGACTGGACTGCCAGAGATCACCGCTGCCCCATTCGATAGAAAGTGGTGCCGGCAAGCTGAGAAGAACGGCCAGAAGTACCAGCCAGAAAATATTCAACGCCCCGTTGATCAACAAGCGCGGGCGGGTCCAGAACGGCGAAAACAACTTGTGAAGCGCAATCAGCACGCTGGCGCCCAACGCGATATTGAGCCAGGGCAACAGGGATTGCAGGGCCGGTGACAACATCACAGTGAACCCGCCCACCGCCCCGTCGCCAAAAAGCCAGGTATCGTTCAACCAGGCCATGGCCAAAAGCGTCACCACGAATTCCACTGAGGAATCGAAGCGTTTAATACGCTGACCATTATCCACTACGTGGGGCATTGAGCGAGGGTCCCAGCGAGAAAAAACCTGGCGGTAGCCGAGCCCTTCACCAGTGAGATAAAACACCAGGGTTACCCAGGCAAAAGCATGGATTCCGCTCTCATAAAAACGGGCAAACCAACCGATAGCAGCGCCAATCAGATTGGGTTGTTCCTCCACATACAGTCCGGCGACGGTCTCGATCGCGGAAATAATGACAAGGATCAACAATGTCCACTTCAGTACCTGCATATAAACAGGGAACAGAGGTGCACTCACCAGAGCCCGACGTGGCTGATAATCCGCCGCCACGGCCATGGGGTGCCCTCGTTGCTTTAACAGATCGAGAATTTCCGTCTCGTAAAGAGAGCGTTTGAGTGACGCCTGCAGATCATCCCGCTGATCCAGTAAATCAGATAACAACTCACTCCCGACATCCTCACGCAGATGGGCGGGCAAGTGGGTTCGGACATTGTCCACGTAGCGCTGAATCCAGTTAGTCTGACTCGCCATCAAATCAATCTCCATGTCCCGTTTTCTTTGCCAGCTGTCCGATTACCCGATTAAGGCTCTGCCATTCATCACGCATTGCCGCCAGAACCACCTCACCGCCTTGATCCCTTTGATAGAAGCGCCGCTTGCGGCCATCTTCCTCCTGCCAGTAGCTGGACAGCAACCCCTGCCCCTCCAGGCGACGCAACAGTGGATACAGTGTTCCCTCGTCAATCTCCAGGCCTTGCGCGGCCAGCTTCTTGCGCAGGGAATAGCCGTAATGGGGCTCTCCCAGCGCCAGTAATACCGCCAGGGTAAGCGCCCCACGGCGCACCTCCATTACGATTCGCTGGAGCTTTTCCGGCGCCTCTGTCATTCAACCAACACCCATACTGTGCCATACACAGTAAATACTGTGCAACACACAGTATAAAAATGCAAGGTGTCCCCACGTACGACAGAATCAGCGGACATAAAAAAACCGGCCTGAGGCCGGTTTTCCGTTCGCTGAAGCACTCTGCTTACTGTGCAGTGGCACGCAGCATCCAGGCTGTCTTCTCATGGACGCGCATGCGGTCTCCCACCAGCGCCGCAGTGGATTCGTCATCGGCCTCCTGGGCGGCTTTCAATACTTCGCGACAGGTTTTTACGACCTGTTCGTGGCCCTGGGTAAGGATGCGCACCATTTCCTCTGCCGCCGGCACGTCTTCCACCTCTTTGATGGAACTGAGGTCGGCGAATGCTTTGTAGGTGCCCGGAGCCACCACATCCAGGGTACGAATTCGCTCGGCGATATCGTCCACCGCTGTCGCCAGCTCAGTGTAGTGTTCCTCGAACATCAGGTGCAGCTCCCGAAACAGACGGCCGGTGACGTTCCAGTGGAAGTTGTGGGTCTGCAGGTAAAGGGTGTATGAGTCCGCCAATAGACGCTTCAAACCCTGTGCAACCTGCTCGCGATCCTTTTCACCGATACCGATATCAATATTGCTCATTAGCAACCTCTTTTGTGGTTCGAGTTAAATCCATTTCAGCGAGGCAGGATGAAAAAACGCGCCTGTTGCGGCTCGCCTTCCCCGGAATATGCCCCACTACGGTCACCAGATGGTGCCTGCGGCACCAACAGCCCCGTCTGATTTACATCAGGTCACAACTAATTCTATGGTCACAAAGCGACATTCAAACCCCTGGCGCTATTGACTGTGAATATATGGTCAATAGCGCCAGACAATGAATCCACCCAGCGCGCCGGTAACTCACCACCCACACTGACGATCTTTGTTCTGCTCCTGCAGATACTCCATCAGTGGCTGGAAGTAATCCGCAATCGCAGATGCGTCCAGTTCGCGCTGCCCGGTGAGCGCCTCCATAGCATCCGGCCAGGGTTTGCTCGCCCCCATAGCCAACATATTGCGCAGTTTTTCACCGGCGGCCTTGTTTTTGAAAATCGAGCAGCGGTGCAACGGCCCGGTCTCACCGGCAGCCTCACACAGAGCGCGGTGGAACTGGAACTGCTGGATTCGCGCGAGAAAATAACGGGCGTAAGGTGTGTTGCCGGGAATATGGTACTTGGCCCCCGGATCGAAATTGGCTTCGCTACGCTCTACCGGTGCCTCAACCCCCTGATATTCCTCGCGCAGCTTCCACCACGCTTTGTTGTAATCACCGGGTTGCACTTCTCCGTTGAATACCTGCCAGCGCCACTTGTCCACCAGCAGACCAAACGGCAGGAACGCAATCTTGTCCAGCGCCTGCTGCATCAGGTACCCGATATCTTTGTCTTCACCGGGAATTTCATCCATCAGGCCGATTTCTTTCAGGTACTTGGGCGTAATGGACAGGGCGATGGTGTCCCCCACTGCTTCGTGGAAGCCATCATTGGCGCCCTCTTTGTACAGGAACGGCTGATTTTTATAAATGCGCTGATAAAAATTGTGCCCAAGCTCATGATGCACGGTGATCAGGTCTTCACCGGTTTTGTTGATGCACATCTTGATACGGATATCGTCCTGACCATCCAGATTCCAGGCACTTGCATGACATACCACGTCGCGATCCCGCGGCTGCACGAACTGGGAGCGCTCCCAGAAAGTTTCCGGCAGCGGCTTGAAACCCAGTGAGGTAAAGAATTTCTCTCCCACCTTCACCATATCCTTTTCGCTCATGCCGGAATCCACGACCAGCTGAGTCAGATCATAGGGTGCTTGCATGTCGTCATCTTTAACGACGTCGTAGATATTGCCCCACTCCTGAGCCCACATATTGCCCAGCAGATGCGCCGGAATTTTGCCGGTGGCCGGTGCAACATCATCGCCATAGTGTTCATTCAGTCGGGCGCGCACATGACAGTGGAGCGCTTCGTAAAGGGGTTTCACCTTGTTCCACTGATTGTCCATATCCGCGGCGAAGGCATCCGCGGGCATATCGTATTTGGAGCGCCACATGACACTGAGGTTGTCGTAACCCAGCTCCTTGGCGCCGGCGTTGCCAATTTCTACCTGGCGTTCGTACAAAGGCTTCATCGGCGGCGACACCTTGCGCCAACCCACCCACAGCTCCTTGAGCAATTTTGGGTCGCGACTGTTGGCCATCATCTGGCCCATTTCGGTCAGGGTGTAGCACTTGTTTTCGCCGTCGTCGCTGGCAGCAGGCTTTTCGTCACCGGGCTTGTTATCTGGACAATACTTACCCGCCCCATACATGCCCTGCATTTTCGAGCCGATCTGAGCCAGTTCTGCGGTCAGCTTGGGATCATTGGGTGCGGGAAAAACCAGTCCCTGTTTGAGCATGGTGAGCATGCGGCGGGTTTCCGCGTCCAGTTCGACGTCGTCAAACTTTGCCGCTTCCTGGGCCAGCTCCACTGCCATTGAGGTGAAGCGCTCCATGGCCAGTGCTTCGGTGTACTGAGAGTCCACATTGATGTATGTGGACGCCAACCAGCTGGCATGACTCGCCTCTTCCGACATCTTGGCCAATCGCTCCTGGGCATTATCCAGAAACGCCTTGGCGGCCTCGGCATCCAGCTGGTCGCCATTACCGTCTTGGCCCTGATCCTGAGCCCTGGCAACGGTGCCGGCATCGGTGGTATCCGCGCCGTAAGCGGCCTTGGATTGTGCCGCGGGTACTGGCGCTCCGGCATCCGGGGATTCTCGGTCACACCCCGCCAGGGTGAAGGTGGCGGCGGCGATTACCAACGCGAGCTTTTTCATCGGCGTCCTCTGATCGTGAGTCATTATTTGACGTTATTTGGGGCTTCGCCCGGGCTGAGCGGGCGGCAACAGGAAAAAAGTCTGTCGCGGTTTTATAGCACAGGCTTCGCCCGTGCCGAGACGTTGACACAGATCCTCAGAGGACTTCGGCACAAAATTCCCCGTAAAGCCACTGGACTGGAGAAATATTTCGCGAACAGTCGCGACGCGCACTGGAACTGCCCAAAAACCGCGCAGGCTCAAGGCGAAAAAAAGCGATGGGAAAGACTGGGGAGGGAAATTGGAGGCAGCCCAACCAGCACACCCCCGGCACATGATGTCACTGCTACCGTTGCTCCCTTCCGGGCCTGGCGGGGTTCACAGCTGATCATTGCGAGGAGACCGGAAGGGCCGCCACAACGCTCGAGCACACAGAATAGCACTGACGCTGGTACCGAGCCGTTACTGCATGAGATGCAATATCAGGTACCGCTGCACTCGAAGAGGGCGCGATTATAGAGACTCCTGGCGCCAGGTTCCAGCCCCTATTTCCCCCCTATTCAATCCTCCGCGGATTTTCACCCGCACCGCTCAAATTGCCAGGGCAAAAAAGCTATACTGTGCCGCGCCCGATCTGGGCCCGCTTTCTGCGACCTTACCGAGCCCTTCGATTTAACCGAGCCATCTATGCACCTATTCGTCGACAGCCTCACCAATGTGGACTTCAGTTATCTCCACCACGCCCGGGGAATCGTGGGTGAAACCTGGCTGGCCAATACAGCACTGGATGGCGCTCTGGATCACCAGGGCATGGTGTGCGATTTCGGCATCGTGAAAAAGACCTTGCGCAACTGGCTGGACGACGAACTGGATCACCGACTGCTGGTGCCCACCCAATCACCACACATCGCGATCAAGCGCGACGGCGACCAACTGAACCTGGAGTGGGCTCTGACCGATGGCACAGCCATCGCCGTCGGCGGCCCCTCTCAGGCCTTCGCCCTGGTGGAAGCAGAATCCATCACAGCAGAAACCGTAGCGCGCTGGTGCGTCACACAGCTGGACGGTGTATTCCCCACCAGTGTGGATCAGCTCACTCTCGGCTTCAGCAACGAACAGATCGACTCGCCCTTCTATCACTACAGTCACGGCCTCAAAAAACACGATGGCAATTGTCAGCGCATTGCCCACGGCCACCGCTCGCGTATTCGTATCGATGTTGACGGGCAGCGCAGCTCCGAGCTCGAAACACTGTGGGCAGAACGCTGGGAAGATATTTACTTGGGCACGCGGGAGGATCTCACCGGGGAATCCGGTGAGGGGGACAAGGTACAGCTGCACTTCGCCTATCAGGCACGCCAGGGCGCTTTCACCCTGAGTATCCCCGCCAGCCGCTGTGAAATCCTCGACTGTGACACCACCGTCGAACAGCTCGCGCAATATATTGCGGACGCGCTGGCAAAAGAAAATACCGGCAAGGACATCACCGTGCGCGCCTACGAAGGCATTGGCAAGGGTGCCGTGGCCAGCGCCAGGCGGTAATCGATGAATCTGATTTTGTTAGCGCCGGAGGATTTTCAGTCTTCCTCCGGGGCCTCTACCGAAGTGCTCCTGCACGGCCGGCGCTTTCAGCATATAACCGAAGTGCATCGCGCAGAGATTGGCGACCGCATGAAAGTGGGTGTCATCGATGGCCAGATTGGCGAGGGCAAAATCACCGGCCGCGGCGACGACCACATCGCCATGTCAGTCACGCTACACAAGCAGGCACCGCCCCCCCTGCCATTGACCCTGATTCTGGCGCTGCCCCGTCCGAAAATGCTCAAGCGCACCATCCAGCACGCCACCGCACTCGGGGTCAAAAAGCTCTACCTGATCAACGCTTACCGGGTGGAAAAATCGTTCTGGCAAAGCCCCTGGCTCGCGGAAGAAAAATTGCGCGAACAGTGTCTACTCGGCCTGGAACAGGCAGTGGACACGGCGGTGCCGCAGATCGAACTGCGCAAACGCTTTAAGCCGTTTGTGGAAGACGAACTGCCGGCCATTGCCGAACACTCCCGCAAGTTAGTGGCACACCCGGTGACCGATGTGCCCTGCCCTGTGGATATCCAGCAGCAGACCACCCTGGCGGTCGGCCCCGAAGGCGGCTTTATCCCCTACGAAGTGGAAAAGCTGCAGGGAGCGGGCTTTCAGTCCGTCCATCTCGGGCCGCGTATCCTGCGTGTGGAAACCGCCCTCCCGGTACTGCTCAGCCGTCTCTTCCCCGCCGGTTAAGCACACTTGCGGCCAGAGCCCCAAACGAAAAAAGCCGCGCTAAAAAGCGCGGCTGCAATGGCAGTCAGACACTGCCGGGTCTCACAGAGTGGGGCGTGGGGTCGCCCCAGAAGAGAACTGATAAAATTCAGTTCTGCACCCTTGAAGGCCAAAGCCCTCAAGCGGCAACATCGGAATCAACAGCGGATTTCTGCAGAGCCAGCTTGGGATCCACATATTCGTAACCCAGTACATCAGCTACAGCTTTGTAGGTCACCATACCGGCGTGTACGTTCAGACCTTCCAGCAGGTTGGCATCGTCCAGCAAAGCCTGTTTGGCCCCCTTGTTGGCCAGCGCTACCGCAAACGGCAGGGTGGCATTGTTCAGGGCCATGGTGGAGGTACGCGCTACACCGCCGGGCATGTTGGCGACACAGTAGTGCACCACGCCGTCCACAACGTAGGTAGGCTCCTGGTGAGTGGTTGCTTTGGAGGTCTCAAAGCAACCGCCCTGGTCAATCGCCACATCCACAACGACCGCACCTTTCTTCATACGGCTGATGATGTCGCGGGTCAGCAGTTTCGGTGCCGCCGCACCCGGGATCAGTACCGCACCCACAACCAGATCCGCTTCCAGCGCATGAGATTCAATCGCGTCGTTGGTGGAATATTCGGTGCGTACCGCGCCACCGAAAATGTCGTCCAGCTGACGCAGGCGCGGCAGGGAGCGATCCAGAATGGTCACGTCGGCGCCCATACCCAGCGCCATTTTGGCCGCGTTGGTACCAACCACACCGCCACCGATAATCAGTACTTTGGCCGGGGCAACACCGGGTACACCACCCAGCAGAACACCCAGACCACCCTGGGCTTTTTCCAGGTGGTGCGCGCCGCACTGCACGGACATACGGCCGGCCACTTCAGACATCGGCGCCAGCAGCGGCAGGCCGCCGAAACGGTCGGTTACGGTTTCATAGGCAATACAGGTCGCACCGGATTTCACCAGCAGCTCGGTCTGCTTGGGGTCCGGCGCCAGGTGAAGATAGGTGTACAGCAGCTGGCCCGGGCGCAGCATTTCGCACTCGTGGGGCTGAGGCTCTTTCACCTTCACGATCATATCCGCGGTGGCGAAAATCTCTTCCGGCGTGTCGATAATCTTGGCACCGGCCTGCTCATACATTTCATCGGTGAAACCGATGGATGCGCCGCCGTCCTTCTGCACGATCACCTCGTGACCGTGGCCGATCAGCTCGCGCACGCTCGCGGGCGTCAGGCCAATACGGTACTCGTGGTTCTTAATCTCTTTCGGTACACCGATCAACATGATGACTTCTCCTCAATTACCCTGTTAGCGCAATCTGGTACGCTCTTCTTTTGTTGGATTCCCGCAGTATAGGCGCCTCTTTAAAGTGGATTTCTGTAGATTTTTTAATACTATTAGTGGATTCAACTAGTAATACGTCAAAAAGACTACTTTTTAGCCAAACGGAACCCAGTGGGGCGCCACAGCCAAGTCAAGCCCGAGATACAGCCAGGTAAATCATGAAAAGACGCGCCAGTGAACTCAGCACTATCGACCGCAATATTCTTCGGGTACTGCAGAAAAACGGCCGCACCAGCTATGCGGAGCTGGCCCGTCAGGTAGGCCTGACCGCCACCCCCTGTGTGGAGCGGGTCAAAAAGATGGAAAGTGATGGGGTTATCCAGGGCTACACCACCCTGATCAACCCCGAGTACCTGGATGCCGCCCTGGTGGTGTTCGTGCAGATCCGCCTCAACCGCTCAGCCCAGGATGCCTTTGAAGAGTTCCGCAATGCGGTCTCGGCCCTGCCAGAGGTGCAGGAGTGCTATCTGGTGTCGGGGAATTTTGACTACCTGATCAAGGCGCGCGTGGCCGATATGAGTGCCTACCGGAAGTTCTACGGAGAGACGCTGCTGACACTGCCGGAAGTGCAGGAATGCACCAGCTATGTGGTAATGGAGCAGGTAAAAGAGACACTGGAGGTACCGGTCCACTACAACCGGTAGAAATCGCGCTTGTAGGAGCCTGCCTGCAGGCTCCTACAGCATATACAAAGACAGAATCAGTATTTGATGCCCAGCTTGCGGTACAGGAAGCCAATCACCCACGCCGGGCCAATCAGCAGAAACTGGAGGTCCTTGAAGAAAGAAGGCTTCTTGCCCTCGATATGGTGTCCCACAAACTGGAACACCCACATCACCACGAACAGGCCCACAGACCACCAGAGCACACTCATACCGGCCCGCTCCATGACGCTACAGGCACCGAGACACAGTAGGGAAAGCGCCAGCATCCCCAACGCCAGAGGGAAGGACATAAGCATATAGAAGAGGATGGTGGGGATCAGCGCAACAATTGCCCAGTTCAGCCAAGGCAAAGCAGCCATCCACTCCGGCTGCGGGACGGACCAGAAAAGCCCCACTACCGTCAAGTAAATCAAAGGAACCGCCACCCAATGGATGGCCTTGTTGGTGGAATTCTGGTGACTCTCGCCGTATTCGCTGAACCACTGGTCTGCTGTACGCATGGTTTTCCCTCGCCTTGGTTGTTATTGGATTGGCTTTTGGGGATGGTACAGTAGAACTCTAATAGACCAAACGGTCACACGGCCTACACTTGCAACAAGGAAACTTTCAGCCATTTAGTAAAGCAACTCTGCAACACGGTTCAACTTCACCTTGAGCTTTAGCTCATCTGGACAGGCAAATTCCCGTGACGAAAGAATACCGAACGTAAACGGTCTATCTGGCCGGATACTTTCCATCGGGTTTTTCCCACGCTCAGCTTCATCAAAAATAAAAGTCATTTGTGCCCGAATAGAATCCAAGATGGGACTCTTTCCGTTCAAATTTTCAAAAGTAGATACGGCCATCAATGCATCAGCCGCCCGAAATCTTAGCTCAACAAGATCTAAGGAATTAGATTCACCCATGATTGAATCTCAGGTACGCAGCCTTTCCAAGTAACCTACCAACCTTCTCCCAGGAGACAAATGATCAGCGCCTGGCAAAACCCATCAGAGTGATTTAATAAGCCTTTCCGCTTCCCCCATTTCATGTAGAAAGCGTTGACTATAATCCGACGAGCGCTCCATATAACCTCGAGCACCATTGAGCAACTTCTTAAGATTCACGATATCTACATCACATCCTTTCAGGGATAAATCTGACTTAGCGCGGAGATATTTCTTCAACATTTTTCTAACATATTCATCATTTGACTGACTTTCCTTCTTCGCAAGATCATCAATAGTTTTATCTATCTGATTCACAATCTTAGTCAAATTCTCTTGCGCAATTTTAGACATATCCCAACTCAAAGGTGACGTCTCTAACACTCGCCACCCAATCTTCTACCTCACAAATACCATCGCAGAAAAAACATAAAACCTGACGCCGCCTTGAGAAGAAGGGGTTGCTAGTGATGCTAAAATACCACGGAGTGCCTCCCTCACGTCAGCAATTCATCTAGCCTCGCATTCAGATCATTCAACTTTCTCATTGCAATTTCGTTACTGCAAGCGTCTTGAGACAGAAAAAACTTTAGGATCCCTGACACCTTAAAGTAAAGCTCGCTACTACTAGTACTAAACTCCAAAGTCTCGTTTAATATCGCCGATTCTTGTTCAAAACCACATTCAATTAGAAGACTATCCAAGTATTTAAAATCATCCCAAAGTTCTCCACTCATACTAGTTTCCTGTATAGGGGGTTTCGACATTTGCCCCAAAATATTCCACTTGGACGTCTTTCGAGTTAACGACAACTTCAATCGCGCCCCCAGGATTAATACCTTTCGGATCCCCAGGAGCAGACCTAGTCACAAATTCAGATCCAGGCTTCAAGCGACCAACTTCATAAAAATCTGCAGCTTCAACATTGTCTCTCGGAATACCGTAACGCGCAGCGTAGCCAGGCGAATTCGGAGGCTCTATTGCCCAAAACTGTCCTTCAACAGCATCACTCCTCCCCATCTTTCCGATTCTGTACAGAGGAGCACCGTCCGCCACTTCTTTTCGTGCGGCTAACGCTTGAACAGAATTTTCTTGCCTGGCGATACCTTCCCATGGCTCGCCCGGGAAAGTCACAATTTCAGTAGCAAGGGAAGGATCATGTACCGGTTGTTCTTTGCAAGAAAGCCCAAAAGGATCTATCCAATTAAGGGGGTTAGGAGCATAACGATAATTATTTACACCACCCAAAAGGCCAATAGGGTCCTGTGTTAAAAACAGTCCGTGATCGGGATCAAAATACCTAAACCGGTTGTAATGCAGCCCACTCTCTTCATCAAAATACTGCCCTTGAAACCGGATCGGTTGAGCGATTTCTTCTCGGTGAGTGATGGCCAGGTTACCGTAGGTTTTATAGCTGACGTTCCAGACCACTTCACCGTTGGCATTGGTCAGGGTATCCGGTGTACCCAGGTGATCCAGGTGGTACTGATAGACCTCGCCATTTTCACTTAACGCGATCGGCTTGAAGGTTTCCGGCTCAAAATAGTAGGTGCGGGATTTCAGGTCCTGGCTGGTTTCGGAATCCCGGGTGGTTTCCTGAAGCAGTACATCGCCATTCCACAGAAATTCGGTGGTAGTGCCCTGCCCCTGCTTGCGCACGCGACGACCGAGGGGGTCGTACTGGTATTGGGTTTCCGACTGGAGTTGTGGCTCGCCGGTATCATCCACCTTGTATTGCGCTACTGCGACAAGCTGATGCTTGCTGTTGTAGCGATAGCGGGTCTGGAGTTTTTGGCCTTTGCCGCGCAGGGCCGCGGTGCGATTGCCGTGGACGTCGTATTCGTAGTGGGTGTCGCCGCGGAATTGCAGGCGGTTGCCATTTACCTGGGTACTGCTGGCCTGCTGCTTCGCTTCTTCCGCGCTGCCTGCAGCGGCGAGAATATTGTGCGCGGGATCGTGGACGAAATGTTCCGGGGACGGGCCGTCTACCTGGGTCAGGCGATCCAGTGCATCGTAGTGGTAGCTGCGGTTGCCGCGCAGACTGTCGTTGATCTGGGTGAGCTGGCCACTGCGATTGTAGCCGTAGCTGCGCTCCAGCAGCGGATTTTCTACGGGCCTATTTATATCCGCAGCCTTGCCCACCCGGAGGCTTTGCAGGCGCCCCTGGGGGTCGTAGCTACTACTGGTGATGAGGCCGTTGCCGTGTTCCCGGGCGACTTCTCTACCGAGCGCGTCGCGATCGATAGAGGCCAATAGTGTCGCCGCTTCTGCGCCGGCAAACCGGGTGTGCAGGCTCTGGAACTGGCCCACTTCGTTGTAGGCGTAGTTCAGTTCTTCGCCACTGGGCAGGCGGGTGACGATACGGTTGCCCGCTTTATCGTATCGATGCAGGATTTCTGCGTTGTCCTGCCAATCGCCAATCAGGCGACCGCAGGCGTCGTAGTCCCAGCGCAACTTGCGGTGGGCGTTTTCCGCTTCAATCATCTGTCCGGCACGATTGTAGCGGTAGCTGGTGGTGCCGTCCGGGGTAATTTCCTGAAGCAGACGGCCGAAGGCATCCCGCTCGTACAGAGTGTCCACGCCCTTGCCTGTGGCCAGGTCGGTAACGGCGCGACTGGCAATCAGGTGACCAGCGCGGTTGTAGGCGTAGCGCGTGGTACGCCCGTCAAAACCGACTTCTTCGGTCAGGCGCTCGTTCAGGTCATACTTGAGCTGGTATTGCTCGCCCTTTTCGTTGGTGAGACCAATCAGATTGCGCTCGCCATCGTACTGATACTGCAGGCAGCTGCCATCGGGGTTGGTACGTACTTTTACCTGACTCAACCCATCGTAGTCATAGCGGGTGCTGCGTCCTTCCGGATCAATAATTTCGGCCAGGAGCCCCTGGGGATTGTACCGGTACTCAGTGCGTCCTCCATCGGGAGCAATAACGGCACTTATACGGTCCTGCGCATCGTACTCGTAACGGGTGTAGAGATCCGGGCCGTGTTGCACCTCGATCAGACGCTGGTGCATGTCGTAGCGGTAGTGCTGGGAGCGACCGGCAGCATCGTGCACCGCCGAGAGTTTACCCTGTGGGTTCCACAGGTAGCGGGTGGTCTGCCCAAGCGGATTGGTGATACTGCCGATCAGGCCGATGGGGTTATAGGTGTAGCGGGTGACCTGCCCGAGGGGGTCGATACTGGCGGTAACCTGCCCACTTTCATTGAACTCACGCTGCCAGATTCGACCCGCGGCGTCGGTTATCTTTTCGGGCTGGCCGTTGCGGCTGTACTCAATCTTCTGAACGCCACCACTGGCATCGGTTTTGGCAATCAGGCGCCCGAAGCTGTCGTACTCAAACAGTTCCTTGTGCTCAAACCCTTCTTCGGCGGGCAGTTGAACTTCGGTGGGCTGCCCCAGTCGGTTATAGCGATACAGCGTCTCGCCACCTTCGGCGTTACGGTAGTAGATCGGCAGCGCCTGTTCGTTAAAACGATAACGTTCCGTCCCGCCACGGGTATCGGTGACAGCCACACCCTTGCCGTCCTCATCCCAGACAAAGGTGTAATCGTAGGTGGCCTGCCCGTCGATGGGATCGCCCCACTGGCGCAGACAGCGGGCACCGGGACCTGTGTCATCCCAGCGGAAGTGAAAGCTGTAACCGGTTTTGAGGGTCCGTTTCTTGATCAGGTGGCCCACATACTCGTATTGCTCGCTGTGACCATTCGCGTCAATCGCGCGCACGAGGTCACCCTGCTCATCGTATTCGTACCGCGCCAGCGATGAGATCTGACCATCGCGACTTTCTTTTTTCAGCTCACCAATTCTGCCATTCACCGGAGTGATGTGAAGCGCCTCGCCCAGGCTACTCTCCACACAAATCAACTGACCTTTTACATAGTGAAAGCGATAGAAGTTGCCGTAATCATCACGGATCTCTGACAGTTTGAGCGGGCCCCCGGCACCTGCCGCACGGAAGTGCTTCTGCACTCCTCGCGGGGCACCGTATGGGGTAATAATCCAGTGATCATCATTTTCCCGGGCAATGGACAATTGCTCCACGACGTTGTGGCTACGGCCGCTTGCACCGGGAATGGGCAGGCGAATAACACGCCCCTCGGCATCGTGCAGAGCCACCTCTTTCCGCGCCCTTTCAATAATGAGCGTTTCGCCAACGGTGTGACTCCACCCCACCCCGAGACCGCTGTCCCGGGTACTGCTACTGCGGTAGGTGCGCGCGAGCGTCAATGGCAGGGGCCCGTCCAGAACCGTATCCACCAGAGTGAGCCGCTCCTCCCCGGTTTTCAGGTTGATCGGCTCGCCGCTTTCACAGGCACGGGCGTTGCATTGCGTCGTTTTACCGGACTCTGTGGTGCCGACCGCATCACTCTGGTTGTCGGGCGCATCAGAATCGCGGGGTTCAGGTCCGTTGCCGGGGGATTCTTTTTGTTTCCCGGCCGCAGACTGTTTTTTCCCGCCTCCTGTCGCAGCACCACCAGATCCACCACTGCCACCGCCCGGAACCGCAACCTCCTCAGACTTCAAAGCACTGTAGGACGAGTTATCGATCTTGGCCCCGCGTTTTTTCTGCAGAATTTTTCGCTGCTTTTGGTAACGGGCAAAATCGATGATCAAATCACCCACATCTTTAAACCGAAACATCAGGCGCGCGTTCTTCGCCATGGCGCCAGCAGCACCAACGCCACCGGTAAAGGCGGCGAGCACAATGGTCAATACGATTTCGAATACGCCACCGCCGGCAAACTCCGATATTTCCAGGCTGTGCTGTGCTTTTACGTAATCCCTGGCAAAGCGGCTGATATCATTGCGCAGGGCCGAGTCGTCGTAGACCAGCTGTGCAACTTCGAAGGCCTGCTTTAACTGCTCCTCGGTAATCGTGGACGGATCGAAACCAAGTACGTCCACCACTTCTTTTTTGACTTCACCGGCGTATTCGTTGCGCGACGCCTCAAAGCTCTTATCGTGCACCAAGTAATCGTATGTCGCGCCAGCCAATTCGTATTGCATGCGGACCGGATTGACCACCATCGCCACTTCGGCAAGGTCTTTCGCCCATACCGCCAGACCCCAAACCGCATCGCCAAAACCTTTGGCGCCTTGACTGATGTGGGCACCGACTTTCTCCAGTTCGGAACGCTTTTCGTGAACGGCCTGAATACGTGCAGCTTCGATGCGTTCTTCCGCGACAATCTTCTGCAGCGCCAGACGGATTTTGTGGCGAATACCGGACTGACGCTCTTCCAGCACGGCTTCACCGAACGGGGCTTCCTCGATCAGGATTCGGTGATTGCGCACTGCGGCGTACACCGCTTTGTGCTCTTCGGAGAAATGCGGCGGAATACCGGGGAACTGTGCGGTGTGCAGGAGCGAATGTTTCTCAGGCGCGAAGGCATCAACAGCACAGGCTGTGTCATTGGCGAGAAACAGATCAAAGATTTTATCCAGTGCAGATAGAGGAAACGTACTCAGTAAATCTGCAGAGGCGTCGTTGTCAAACATAAAATTGGGGCTCTGCCAGCCCGCAACCACGCGAAACCGTTGACCACGTTGATTCTCTACATACACCTGCATGAACTTTCCCTTTCCACTACGCAGCGACCCCAAGCCCACATCATGAACGATGGTGCCAGTTACGCAAATCCTTGAAGGAGAAATTCTAAATTAAGAGCGCGGCACGGCAAAGCGGCGCGCGAGATGAAATGGGGAAAACTGTGGAGAATTTACCGATTATGTTTTGTGCGCAACACTGACTGTTACGGCAGTGCCAGTTAGCCGCGACTACGAGACTGCACGCCCGCAAAGTTATCGCGACTAACTGGTACGCTTACGAATTTATGCAATCGACCTCACGGGTGCTTAACGGCGAACACAGGCATCCAACTGCATGCGGTAGAGTTCAGCCATTTCCTCGTCTATACAGCAGAAAATAACGTGGCGGGGACCGCCGTCGCGGTCGAGATGGTTCTGAGCCTGCTCAACGGCAATTTCTACTGCAAGCTCCGGGGGGTAGTCGTAGACACCACAGCTGATGGCAGGGAATGCAATGGAATGGGCGTGTTCGCGCCGCGCAAGGTTGAGACACTGGCGATAACAGCTGGCGAGTAGCTCCGGTTCGCCAAGATTACCGCTACGCCAGACCGGGCCGACCGTGTGATAGATTCGCTTCACCGGCAGCCGGTATCCGGCGGTGGCGCGCACTTCCCCTACCGGGCAACCGCCAATAGCGCGGCAGGCCTCCATCAACTCTGGGCCTGCCGCACGGTGGATGGCGCCATCAACGCCGCCTCCGCCGAGGAGCCTCTGGTTGGCTGCATTGACGATTACATCCACATGCAACCGAGTGATATCACCGAGGTGTACTTCGATCACTCCAACTACTCCAGCCGCGGCACCACCGATCAATTGCGCAACGTTGCGCGAATACCGCGATCAGACTACTGCTTTTGCCCCAGTAATTGACGGTGGCGCGTTGAAATTCCTTCAGGGCAATGCGTCACGGCACTTACTAAAACAATAGCAGCTGCGGAGAGTACGAATCCCGGTAAAAGCTCGTATATATCGAAGATGCCACCAGAGAGCTGTTTCCATACCACTACGGTTATACCCCCGACCAGAACCCCTGCAATCGCACCTGCACCGGTCATCCGCGACCAGTAGAGGCTGATCAGTATTGCTGGGCCAAATGCAGCTCCCAGCCCCGCCCAGGCATAGGCGACCACATCCAGCACCTTGGAGCCCGGGTCCATCGCGACGCCCACCGCAATTAATGACAGCGCCACCACTGCCCAACGGCCCACTTTCACGATACTTTCCGACGATGCCTGCTTGCCGAACCACACATGGTAAATATCTTCTGCCAGTGCCGCGGATGACACCAGCAACTGGGAATCTGCGGTGCTCATGATTGCCGACAGGATCGCCGCCAGTAGAATACCGGCAACCAGAGGGTGAAATAGAGACTCTACCAGGGCCATAAAGATCCGTTCGCCATCCGGCAATGTCGCGGTAAGCTCCAAGTGGCCGAACAGGCCCACACACATGGCACCGAGAAAGCCGGCCAGAGACCAGATCGCAGCGACAGTAGCCGCAGCCGGCATGTCATCCGGATGCCGCAGAGCCTTGAAACGGGCCAGAATGTGCGGTTGACCAAAGTACCCGAGCCCCCACGCCAGAGAACTCAGGATCGCAGCCACCCCCAGGGTGGCGCCAGTGTTGTCCCTCATCCAGTGCATCAATTCCGGATGCTCCGCCTGCATGGTCGTCCAGGCGCTACCCCAGCCGCCCTCATCGGAAATCACCATAATCGGGACAATCACCAATGCCAAGCTCATCAGTAACCCCTGGAAGACATCGGTCCAGGACACCGCGAGAAAACCGCCAAACAGGGTGTAGGAAATCACCGCGATCGCGCCAATCACCACCGCCCACTGGTAGTCCCAGCCAAATACGGTCTCGAATAATTTGCCGCCAGCAATCAGGCCGGAGGCCACATAGAACAGGAAGAACAGCAAAATGAAAAATGCGCAGATGGTGCGCAGCCAGGGGGTCGAGAGATTGAAGCGACGGTGCAGATACGCGGGTACGGTGAGCGAGTCGTCCAGCGCATAGCTGTAGATGCGCAACCGGCGCGCCATGGTGGTCCAGCTCAAGACAATACCGCTGAACAGGCCAATAGCAATCCACCCGGAAGAAAGTCCCGTGGCATAAGCCGCTCCAGGTAAACCGAGCAGCAGCCAGCCACTCATATCCGACGCCCCCGCACTCAGCGCTGCAACTGCGGGTGGCAGCGAGCGGCCGCCGAGAAAGTAGTCACTGGCATCCTTGGTGCGTCGGTAGGCGTACACGCCGATGGCGAGAATCAGTGCGAGATAGGCGATAAAGGTGAGGGCAACGAGCCACTGTCCGGACATTTGGGATTCCCCATCAAATTTGGCAGATTTAGCCACGTCCCGCGAAAGAATAGGCTGAATCCGTCGTTATTGGTCTTTATTGCGCGTAAATCTACCCATTCGCTGGCGGTTACTCAATCCACAAACTAAACCAAGGGTATGTACAGTTACCAAAAGCCGCCATGGATGGCGGTCACAGACTGAGCAGTTAAGGAAAGCGAAAGCATTATGGGTATTTGTCTGGACGAGCTGCGCCAGTTCGTCGTTCGTCCCACCTTAAAGCAGTTGCGTGCCTGGTCTCCAGGAATGGAGGCTCTGCTACTCGGCACTGCGGCACAGGAATCCGAACTGGGCTTTCACCTCAAGCAGGGGCGTCGCCACGGAATGGGGATTTTCCAGATACTTCCCAGCACCCATCGACAGATATGGGATAAATATCTGATCAATTTCCCTCCGCTCGCTTCCAAAGTCCGCGGCCTTGCCAGCCAACGGGATTTCCTGCAACACCCCCACGCCGAACTCGCTACCAACCTACGCTACGCCACCGCAATTGCCTGGCTGGTGTACCGCGCCGCCGGTGTCGACCATGTGGAAAGTGACAACCTGCCGAAGATGGCCAAGTTGTGGAAAAAACACTTTCACCATGGCCCGAGCGCACGCCTACGGGATTTTGTAGACAGCTATAGCAAACTGGTGAAACCCACCGAAAAACCTTCACCTGAAAACGAAAAAGCCGCAGTAAAAACCGCGGCTAGGGAAAAGACAGCTAGCAAGAAAACCGATTGCCTGCTGATGGAAGAAGATGAGCTTATAGATTCCGCGCCTCAATATACATCGGCTGCGCCGCCTCCTCTGCGGGCTCCGGCCCCTCATCGCGCGCATCCTCCGGAATCCACGAATCCACGTACTGCTCGATCGCACGCGCGTCCACCGCAGGTGCGGGCTTAGAGCGATCCAGCTCCAGGCTTTCAAAATCGTACAGGTCCCGATCCGCCAGCTGCGAGGGTGAAACCCGTGTCAGTGCGGCGAAGATATTGTCGCTACGACCGGGAAACTTCCTGTCCCACTCATTCAACATCCCCTTGATCGCCTGACGCTGGAGGTTCTCCTGACTTCCGCAAAGATTACACGGAATAATCGGGAACTGCTTGTGATCCGCAAACGCAATCAGATCCGTCTCGCGGCAATAGGCCAGCGGGCGGATCACAATATTGCGCCCGTCGTCCGCGCGCAGTTTCGGCGGCATCGCCTTCAGGCGGCCACCATAAAACATATTCAGAAACAGCGTCTCGACTATATCGTCTTTGTGATGCCCCAGGGCCACCTTGGTGGCACCGATTTCTTCGGCAAAGCCATACAGAGTGCCGCGGCGCAGGCGTGAGCATAGGCCGCAGGTAGTCTTGCCTTCCGGCACCACCTCCTTCACCACACTGTAAGTGTCCTTGTTCACGATGTGATAAGGCACGCCAATGGATTGCAGGTATTCCGGCAAAATATACTCCGGGAAACCCGGCTGCTTCTGATCCATATTCACCGCCACCAGTTCAAAATGCACCGGCGCCGTCTTCTGCAGATTCATCAGGATTTCCAGCATCGCGTAGGAATCCTTACCACCAGACAGGCACACCATCACCTTGTCGCCCTCTTCAATCATATTGAAGTCAGCGATCGCCTTGCCCACATTGCGACGCAGGCGCTTTTGCAGCTTGTTGAATTCCAGCCGCTCGCGGCGGTTTTCCAGATCAGACATTGGGTAGTTCTCGAAAATTCTTGAGGTATTGCAAGTGGGCCGGTCAGCATTGAAAACTATTGCGCTAAGGCGCTGACACCGGTGAAGCCATTGCGGGACCGTCTGTGGCCATGGATGGCCACAGCCGAGCGTTCATGGATGAACTCGTAGCGTGTCCCGCAATGGCTTCACCGGGGACAGGGCCGCCCCGGAGCCATCTACGAAGCCCCACCACTAAATGGAGCCCCAGCAAAAATCAGGGCGCGATTGTACGCTTTCCGATCAGGAAGTGCACAGGCTATCGGACCGAGCATCCTCATTAGCTTTTAAAATGGCTTCCAGGCAGGGCCACACATGATCCAGCAGAGCCGGCTGTGCCTTGGCCGTGGGGTGAATACCATCGGTCTGCATCGCCCCCTCCACCAGCGCTACCGTCTCCAGAAAGAACGGCACCAGCGGCACCTGCTGCTCTTCGGCCACCTTCGGATAGACCGCCGCAAACGCCTTGGTGTACGCCTTACCGTAATTTGGCGGCATCTGCATACCCAGAATCAGCACCTCCGCGCCCCCTTCCCGGGCCAGCTTCACCATCCGCGCCAGGTTGTTGTGCAGCGCCCGCGGTGGGTAACCGCGCAGACCATCATTGCCCCCCAGCTCCAGCACCAGCCAGTCGGGTGAATACTCACTCAGTAAGCGTGGCAAACGGGTCAGGCCACCGGCGGATGTTTCCCCGCTGATACTGGCGTTCACCACCTTCACCGCCAGCTCCTGTTCGGCTAGCCGGTCCCGCAATAACTGCACCCAACCCTCGCGCTCATCCAGGCCATAGGCCGCACTGATACTATCTCCCAGTATCAACAGAGTGCCCTCTTCTGCAGCCGGCTCATCCGCTCTCGCCGTGTACCCGTAACACAAAGCGGTCAACAGCAGACCACACACGATAAAACCGGGGGCAAGGTGCCGGAAAAAAACTGCCGCCATGTCATACTCTCCACTTCTGAACACGCACATTTTGCAGGAATTACAGGGACTTGCCATGTCAGTGATGCTCAAAGCCGAAAACCTTCAACACCGCGTCAGTACCAGCGAAGGCCCGCTGACCCTTCTGAACGACATTTCCCTGCAACTTCCCCCCGGCCAGAGCCTGGCTATCACCGGGGCTTCCGGCTCCGGCAAATCCACCCTGCTGGGCCTGTTGGCCGGCCTCGATCGCCCCACCGAAGGCAAGATCTGGCTCGCGGGCGAGGAAATCACCGCCATGGACGAAGAGCAGCGTGCCACCCTGCGCGCCCGCTGTGTCGGCTTCGTGTTCCAGACATTCCAGCTGCTGCCCGGCCTCACCGCGCAGGAAAACGTCATGCTGCCAAGCGAACTTCGCGGCGAGCGCAACGCCGGCAAGCGCGCCGAGGAATTTTTAGAGCGCGTCGGCCTCGGCCATCGCCTGCACCACTACCCGCGCCAGCTGTCCGGTGGCGAGCAGCAGCGCGTCGCCATCGCCCGCGCCTTTTGTAGTATCGCTGCCGGCGGACGCAGTATTGCCAACCAGAGCTCTGACACCTCTTCCGGAATAAATAGCGGCATTCTGTTCGCCGACGAACCCACCGGCAGCCTGGACGCCAATAACGGTGAGAAAGTCATCGACCTGCTGTTCAACCTCAATGCCGAGACCGGTACCACCCTGGTACTGGTCACTCACGAACAGCGCCTCGCCGAGCGCTGCGGTGCCCACCTGCGCATGGCCGCCGGTGAAATCACCAGTGCCGATATTCCCGACTCGTTTTTAGGAGATCAGTTTGGTGATCAGACGGAGGTGTCCGCCTGATGCTGCCACTGAAACTCCTCGGCCGCGACTGGCGCGGCGGTGAACTGGCTCTCATTGCCACCGCCCTGGTGCTGGCGGTCACCTGTGTCACCGCAATCGCCCACTTTTCCGACCGACTCACTCGTGCCATGCATATCCAGTCCCAGAGCTTCCTGGCTGCAGAGCGGGTGGTACAGAGCAGCAAGGAAGTCCCACAGGCATGGTTGGCCAAAGCCGATGAACTGGGGCTGAAGCAGGCCCAGACCACCACCTTTGCCTCCATGCTCTCCGCCGGAGATGAATTCCAGTTCGCCTCGGTAAAAGCCGTGAGTGATGACTATCCGTTGGTCGGCCACCTGGAAATGCGTGCAAGTGCGGATGACATTTCCCGCGAGATCCATCAGGGCCCACCTCCCGGAGAAGTGTGGCTGGAAGCGCGCCTGCTGCCGCTGATGAATCTGTCGATCGGCGACGACCTGCAGCTGGGTGACACCGATCTCAGGGTCGCCGGTATCCTCGACCACGAACCGGACCGCGGTGCCAATCTCTTCTCCATGGGCGCGCGCGTGATGATGCACCAGTCGGATCTCGCCGCCACCAACATCCTGCAGCCCGGCAGCCGCGTCACCTATCGCTACCTGTTTGCCGGTGACGACTCGACTCTCGACCAGTATTTCGATTGGCTCAAACCCCAGCTCACTGACCACCAGCGGGTGATCGACCTGGAAGAGGGCCAACCCCGTGTCGCCCGCACTCTGGATCGCGCAGAGAGCTTCCTGTTTCTGGCGGCCAGCCTCGCGGTACTGCTCGCCAGTGTTGCCGTCGGCCTCGCCGCCCGCCGTTACGGCCTGCGCCACGCCAACTACGTGGCGGTGATGAAAAGCCTCGGCGCCGGCAAGAGCAAAATACTCGGAATCTACATTGGCCAGATGACCGCCCTGGCCCTGATCGCCACCGCCATCGGTCTCGCCCTCGGTTCCCTCATCCAGTCCCAGGCGGTAAACCTGCTGGAAGGCTTCTTCCCGGTTACCCCGCCCCCCAGCGGCCTGCAACCTCTGCTCGTGGGTCTTGCTACCGCCGTCGCCTGCGTGATCGGCTTCGCCCTGCCGCCCCTGTTCCGCCTCGCCCAGACCGCCCCCATGCAGACCCTGCGCCAGGACTGGAGCAATCCGGACAAGCGGGAATGGCTCGGCCTGACCCCCGGCCCCCTGTCCATGCTGCTGTTGATCTGGTGGCTCTCCGGCAGCATCGCCATCACCGTCGCCCTGCTCGCCGGCCTCGGCCTGCTCGTGGCTGGCGCCGCCCTGATCAACCGCCTGCTGGTGCGCGGAAGACTCGCGTCCCTCGGCGGCAGCTGGCGTATTGCACTGGGCAGCCTGCAACGCCGTGCCGGCTTCAATACTCTGCTGATTGCCGCCTTCGGCACCAGCCTGCTCGCCATGCTCGCCATGTACTACGCGCGCACCGCACTGATCGACGAATGGCAGATGCAACTCCCGGCAAACGCCCCCAACCACTTCCTCGTCAACATCGCCCCCTACGAGCTGGATGGCGTGAAGCAAAAAGTGGAAGGCAAAAACCTCGAAGGCACCGACTTCTACCCCATGGTGCGCGGCCGACTTATCGCCGTAAATGGCACCCCTGTGGACGAACGGAAACACCAAACCGGCGCCATCCGCCGCGAACTCAACCTGAGCTGGACCGACACCCTCCCCGCCGACAATAAAATTGTCGCCGGTGAATGGTGGGATGAAGACCTCAACAAAGGCGTCTCTCCCCAAGGTGTTTCGGTCGAAGTCGAAGTCGCCGCCCGCCTCGGTCTCCAACTCGGCGACATCTTGCGCTTCTCCATCGGCGGCCTCGAAACCGAAGCCACCGTCACCAGCCTGCGCACCCTGGACTGGAACAGCATGCGCCCCAACTTCTTCATGCTGTTCGCCCCGGGAAGCCTCGACACCTTCCCCGCCACCTACATCCAGAGCTTCTACCTGCCGCCGGAAGACAAACTGTTCGTCAACGAACTGGTGAAAAACTTCCCCAGCGTCAGCATCATCGAACTGGACAAAATCCTGGAAAATATTCGCGAAACCATCGGCCAGGTCGCCATCGCCGTCGAGTCCGTTCTCGCGCTCATGTTAGTCGCCGGCGTACTCGTACTGATCGCCGGGGTCCGCGCCAGCATCGCCGAACGTTTGCAGGAAGCCGCCGTAATCCGCACACTGGGCGGCCGCCGGCAACTGCTGATGCGCAGCCTGATGATCGAGTTCGGCTTGCTGGGTATTGCCGCCGGATTACTCGCTGCCTTTGGGACCGAAGCCACACTGGCGGTACTGACCCAGCGGGTCTTTGATATGCCGTTTAATTTCCACCCGGGACTGTGGCTGATCGGGCCGCTGGTTGGGGCATTGCTGGTTGGTACCGCGGGTACGCTGGCGTGTCGCAGTGCGGTTAGTCAGCCGCCGCTTAAAGTTCTGCGGGAATTGGCTTGATTAGCGGCTTCGTAGCTCTGGATTCCGGTACCGGATCAAGTCCGGCACAGGCTCTGCGCCGGAATGACGATAAAACAGGGCTTACGAAGTACAGAAATCAAATGCGAAGGGCGGGCGCCGGGTATTCATTTTCAGAAGCGTCGCAAACAGGATGTTTGCGCCGCAGCGCCCAGGGATGGGTTCACAGCGGTTCTGAAAATGAATACCCGGCGACCGGCCGCCACAAAACCTGATAAAGAAGAATTCCACCAAACCATGATGGATTTAGAGTTCGATAAAAACCATATCTGGCACCCCTACTCCTCCTTGATTAATCCACCGCCCGTGTACCCCGTCGCACGCGCCGAAGGGGTCAGAATTTACCTGGAAGACGGACGCGGATTGATCGACGGCATGGGTTCCTGGTGGAGCACCCTGCACGGCTACAACGTTCCCGAACTAAACGCCGCCATGCAAAACCAGATGGAAAAAATGAGCCACGTCATGTTCGGTGGCCTCACCCATGAACCCGCCATCGAACTTTGCAAAAAACTCGTCGCCCTCACCCCGGAGCCACTGCAGAAAGTCTTCCTCGCCGACTCCGGCTCCGTCTCCGTCGAAGTCGCCATCAAAATGGCCCTGCAATACTGGCACTCCCAGGGAAACCCGGAAAAAAACAAACTGCTCGCGCTGCGCAACGGCTACCACGGCGACACCTTCGGCGCCATGGCCACCTGTGACCCCGTCACCGGCATGCACCACCTGTTCGCCAGCCAGCTCACCCAACACCTGTTCGCCCCCGCCCCCAAACCAAAATTTGACGAACCCTGTACAGAGCAAGACACCGCCGAACTGCAACAACTGATCGAACAGAACCACCAAGACCTCGCCGCCGTCATCCTCGAACCCATTGTCCAGGGCGCCGGCGGCATGCGCTTTTACTCCCCGGAGTATCTGAAGCGTGTGCGTGAACTCTGCGACCAATACGATCTGCTCCTGATCGCCGACGAAATCGCCACCGGCTTCGGCCGCAGCGGCAAAATGTTTGCCTGCGAGCACGCCGGAATATCCCCCGACATCCTCACCCTCGGCAAAGCCCTCACCGGCGGTACCATGACCCTCGCCGCCACCCTGTGCACTAACAAGGTGGCCAACGGAATCTGCAACGGCGAAGCCGGTGTATTCATGCACGGCCCCACCTTTATGGGCAACCCCATGGCCTGCGCCGTGGCCAACGCCAGTATCGACTTGCTACTGCGAAGAAACTGGCAACAGCAGGTTGATCGAATTGAAACCCAACTGAAAGCGGAACTGACCCCACTGAAAAATGCCGAGGGCGTTGCCGACGTTCGGGTACTCGGCGCCATTGGTGTCGTGGAAATGCAAAAGCCCGTAAATAATACAACCGTGCAAGAAAGCCTGATCAATCAAGGTATCTGGTTGAGGCCATTTGGAAAGCTCGTGTACACCATGCCCCCATACATAATTAGTACAGGCGACCTAAGTTCGCTCACTTCTGCCATGTGCAAAACCCTGTCGACGCTGTAAAAATTTAATCAAAAAATCGAAGTCTCCCTCCCCTTTTTAACCCCGTCGCCATGGCAACGGGGATCTCGTCACACTTCAAAAACGCTGGCGTAAATTTCATTCCAGCAGCGGTTACATACACGTCCTTCTGTTGCGAACTATAGATTCGCTGGGCAGTTGATCCTGCCCGCAGATAAAGAATCAAAAATGAAGGAAGTCCCATGAAGCGAATGACTCGAACCACAAAACCGCTTGCAGCCGCGATCGCCGGTGTAAGCATGGCGGGCATCGGCCTGTTTTCTACTGGTGCCGTCGCTGCCAACTACGGTGAAGCACTGCAAAAATCCATCTATTTTTATGAGGCTCAACAATCCGGTCCCATCCCTGGCTGGAACCGTAACGAATGGCGCGGCGACTCCGGCATGCAGGATGGTGCCGACAACAACGTAGACCTCACCGGTGGCTGGTACGACGCAGGCGACCATGTAAAGTTCGGTTTCCCGATGGCAGCAACAGCGACCATGCTCGCCTGGGGTGCCATTGAGAACCAGGCGGCCTATGCACAGACCGGTCAGCTCGAACATCTGAAAAATAACCTGAAATTTGTCGCTGACTATTTCGTAAAGGCGCATACCGCGCCGAACGAATTGTATGGACAGGTGGGTGAAGGTGCGGTGGATCACGCCTGGTGGGGCTCTGCGGAAGTGATGCAGATGCCACGTCCATCCTACAAAATTGACGAGAACTGTCCGGGCTCGGATCTGGCCGGTGAAACCGCTGCGGCACTGGCTGCGATTTCCATGGTTTTCGAAAATTCCGACCCACAGTATTCAGCGACCCTGCTGGAGCACGCCAAGCAACTCTACAGCTTTGCTGATAACTATCGCGGGAAATATAGCGACTGCATCACCGATGCCACCGCGTTTTACAATTCCTGGAGCGGTTATAACGACGAGCTGGTCTGGGGTGCGGCGTGGCTCTATCGCGCCACAGGCGACCAGTCCTATCTGGATAAAGCCAACAGCTATTACGACAACCTCTCGACCGAGCCACAGTCGCCAGTGCGCTCTTACAAATGGACCCACGCCTGGGACGACAAGGGCTATGGCAGTTACGTGCTGATGTCTATGCTCACCGACAACCCCCAGTATCGCGCTGACGCCGAGCGCTGGCTGGACTACTGGACCACCGGCTATGAAGGCAACCGCGTAACCTATACCCCCGGTGGCCTGGCGCACCTGGATCGCTGGGGCGCCGCCCGTTATGCCTCCAACACCGCTTTCATCGCGCTGATCTATTCCGACTACCTGAAAGCAAACGATGCGGACAACCCCAAGGCACAGACCTACTACGACTTCGCCGTCAGCCAGATGGAATATCTGCTCGGCGACAACCCGATGAATATGAGCTATCAGATCGGCTACGGCTCTGTGTATCCCACATCACCGCACCACCGCACCGCACACGGCTCCTGGAACGACAGCCTGTCTGACCCGGTGGATAACCGCCACACTCTGGTGGGTGCACTGGTGGGCGGTCCGGATGCCAGTGATGGGTTTGAAAATGACCGCGGCGATTACATTCTCAACGAAGTAACCACCGACTATAACGCCGGCTTCACCGGCGCCCTGGCACGCCTGTGGATGGACTTTGGCGGCAACCCGATTCCGGAAGACAGCTTCCCGGCACCGGAAGAGCGGGATACAGAATTCTTCGTAGATGCGAAGCTGAATTCCACCGGCCCGCGCCACACCGAAATCAGCGCGCGCCCGCATAACCGCAGCGCCTGGCCGGCACGTCTGACCGACAACCTGAGCCTGCGTTACTGGGTGGATATTTCCGAGCTGGTGGATGCCGGCTATTCTGCCAGCGACCTGGAACTGAATACCGCCTACAACCAGGGCAGTGATTTTACCGGCCCGCACCCCTGGGGTGATCCCGCAGACAATATCTACTACGTCGAAGTGTCTTTCGAGGGTGTGGATATCTTCCCCGGCGGCCAGTCCGATAGCAAAAAGGAATCCCAGTTCCGGATTGGCGTGCGCGAAGGTTTGCCCTGGGATCAGAGCAATGATCCATCCTGGGACAACTACGGCAGCAGCCGTGAAGAAGCGCCGCGCATTGCCCTCTACGACGACGGCAATCTGGTCTGGGGTGAGGAGCCCGGTGAAGGTTGCGGCGGCAGCTCCGGTGTGAACTGTGTTCCGGTGGCTGACGACGTTTTCGTTGAAACCGGATTCGAGTCTCAGGTGATGGTAACCCTGTCCGGCAGCGATCGCGACGGCAGCATCACCGGCTACACCGTGGAAACCTCCCCGGGTAACGGCAGCCTGAGTGGCACTGGCGCAGAACTGCTGTACACACCGGATGCCGGCTTCTTCGGCATCGATAGCTTCACCTACACCGTCAGTGACGATGCCGGCGCTGTTTCCGCACCGGCCACCGTGACCATCGATGTAGAGTCCCCGCCCATCCCTGCGGTCAGCATCACCTCGCCGGCCAACGGCAGTACCTTTGAGGAAGGGGAAGACATTACCGTGCAGTACACCCTGCAATATGCAGACGGTGTAAACCTGTACCTGGACGGAGCGCTCACCGGCAGTGCCAATGGTGCCACCGACCTGGTAATTGATGCCCCCTCACTCGGCAACCACGTGATCGAAGTGCGCGCTGTGGACGATGGTGAAGAGCTTAGCGCTACCGACAGCGTTTCCATCGTCGTGGAAGAGCAATCTTCCGGTGGTGGAGAAGGTGTGCAGTGCTCCGTGGACACTGCCGACAGCTGGAACACCGGCTTTGTCATCAATAACATCGTTGTGGAAAACAACGGTGATAGCGCCATCAGCAGCTGGGAAGTAACGCTTACGTTTGCCAACCCCATCAGCATCGTGAATGGCTGGAACGGCGAGTTCCAACTGTCCTCTGATGGCCGCAGCGTCAGCGTCACCAACGCCGCCTGGAATGGAAACCTGCAACCGGGCGCCTCTGCCAGTGCCGGCTTCCAGGGCGGACACAATGGCGACTTCGCCCTGCCAACCTGTAGCGCTGACTGATATCCGGTAGCACCCACAATGAGCATCCGACAGACATCGCGTCTGTCGGGTGTTTTTCCGTTTCTCTTCAAATATTAATTAGAGTCTTGAAAATACAATGAAGACATTGACAACACTTTCATTGGCCACTGCGCTGGCCGCGTCCCTCTCTGCTCCGTCATTTTCCGAGGCACTGCCAGATGACGATTGGCTGCGTGTGGAAGGCAACCAGATTGTCGATCAACAGGGCAACCCGGTATGGCTGACCGGCGCCAACTGGTTCGGATTCAACGCCAGTGAGCGGGTATTTCACGGCCTGTGGGCAATAAACCTCGAAAACGCTATGGCGGATATCGCCAGCCGCGGTATCAATATTCTCCGTGTTCCCATTTCCACGGAACTGATTTACGAGTGGCAAAGCGGTATGGCCGCAGTGCCGAGCATCAACGACTACGCCAACCCGGAGATTGCCGGGAAAACCACACTTGAGATTTTCGACACCACAGTGGCGCTTGCGAAAAAGTACGGCGTCAAAATCATGGTGGATGTACACAGTGCCAAAGCGGATAACTCCGGTCACTTCGCGCCCATGTGGTACAACGAAGAGCTCACTTCCGAAATTTTCTACGAAACCTGGGAGTGGATGGCGGATCGCTATAAAAATGATGACACCGTCATTGCATTCGATATTGAGAACGAGCCTCACGGCAAACCCTGGGCGGATTCTCCCTACGCCAAGTGGGACAGCTCTACTGACGAAAACAACTGGAAATACGCCTGCGAAACTGCGTCCAAGCGTATTCTCGCCATCAATCCCAACGTGCTGGTTCTGTGCGAAGGCATCGAGTCTTACCCGAAGGACGGCGTGACCTGGGACAGCGATTCCAGTAAAGATTTTCACAACTACTGGTGGGGCGGCAACCTGCGCGGTGTGGCAGATCACCCGATCGATCTCGGCCCGCACCAGGATCAGCTAGTCTACTCACCCCATATCTACGGTCCGTCGGTCTACCTTCAGCCCTGGTTTGAGCCGGACTTTACCTATGAATCCCTGATGGAGGACGCCTGGAGAGACAACTGGTTCTACCTGTATGAACAGGGAATTTCGCCGCTGCTGTTCGGTGAATGGGGCGGCTTTATGGACGGCGGTCAGAACGAAAAATGGATGACCTACGCCCGCGATCTGATTGTGGAGCACAAGCTGCACCACACCTTCTGGTGCTTGAACCCCAACTCCGGCGATACCGGCGGTCTCTGGGGCTATGACTGGAAAACCTGGGATGAAGAAAAGTACGCGCTGCTCAAACCGGCACTGTGGCAGAACACGGATGGCAAGTTTGTAGGCCTGGATCACCAGGTGCCACTTGGCAGCAGTGAAACAGGTATTACGGTAAGCGAGTTTTACGGCAATGATAATCCGGTGCTGGATATCGTGACGCCGACTTCCGGTAGTGAATACTTGGTAGAAGAAACAATCACCGTCGCTTTCAACCAGCGCAAAAGCAGCGGTGCCAACATCTATATCGATGGTGGCCTGGTCGCCAGTGCGGAAAGCAGCCCCACCACCATTACCGCACCGGCAGCAACAGGTAGCTACCTGTTAGAGCTTGTCGCGCTGGACAGCGCGGGTATCGAGCTGTCTGCAACGGATAGTGTACAGATTCAGGTGGTTGATGAAGTGATACCGGATCCAGAACCGGAATCCGACATTGCCTGTGTACCCGGTGAAGCCGACAGCTGGACAGACGGATTTGTACTTAACACCATCACTGTCACCAACAACGGCGACAGCGCGGTAAGCGGCTGGGAGGTCAAACTGAACTTCAGCGGGGGCAATACCTTTGACAGCGGCTGGGGTGGCAACTTCACCGCAGAAAATGGGGGCACTCTGGTCACCGTTAGCAATCTGGCATGGAACGGCAACCTGCAGCCCGGTGCGAGTGCCAGCTTCGGTTTACAGGGTACTCATACCGGAAGCTATGTAGAGCCCACCTGTACGGCGAACTGATTTCCGTACCCGGGAACTAAGAGCACCAACTGAAAAGGCCCTCAGGGATACTTCCCCGAGGGCCTTTTTATTTGCACGACTTGTGATTCAGCAATAACGAAATCAATACTTGACGCTACAGCCGTATGCACGACTCGAAGCCACCGCCACTTGCTCGCCTTTCAGTGCCGCATCAAATGCTGCGGCCACATAATTGTTGGAGGTGGGGATGACCGCGGGATTGGCGGAATCGTTATCGTCGATCGCACCGGCGTAAACTACCTGCCCTTCCGGGTTAATGATAAACATATGTGGTGTAGTCTTGGCCCCGTACGCGCGCCCCATACTGCCGTCGGTATCCAACAGGAAGGGAGCGCTTGCCGCGAGCTTGTGGCTCTCCGCCACTTCCAATGCCTGCGCCGGTTCCAGGTAGCCCTGCTTGCCTTTCGCAGAAGAGATAACGGTCAGCCAGTTGATGTCCTGGTCGGTGTACTTTTTCTGTAGTGCCTGCATATTGCCACTACCGTAATGTTTCTTCACATAAGGGCAGTCCTTGTTGAACCACTCCAGCACCAACCACTGACCTTTGTAGTCTTCCAGGCTGCGGGTCTCGCCTTTTGCATCCACCTCACTGAACGCCGGTGCCTGCTCGCCGGGGACCGCGACTGCCATTGCCAACGCCGGTAGCGCAAACAGCGCGACACTGCTGATAAATTGACGAAAAGACCGTTTACCACTTACACGCTGAGTATTCACGATGACGCATCCTCTTGGTTGAAAATAGGGTAAAAAATTACTTGTTGTCGAATAGGGCTTCAATCATGTCCGTCTTCAAAATCTGCGGCAGCAATACTGGCTCCGTTTCTCCCGGTGCATACCAGGCGTAAACCGGTACCGAGTTTCTTCCCAGCTCCCCCAGTGCCCGGGTGATTTCCGGGTTCTGGTCGGTCCAGTCGGCCCGCACCAGATACACGTCATTCTCCCGGAACAGCGCCTCAACTTCCTGGGACTCCAGCACCAGCTTTTTGTTCACCTGACAGGTAATACACCAGGCTGCGGTGTAGTCGATAAATACGCCCTGCTCACGGGACAGCGCCTGATTGATCGCACTGCGATCGTAGGGCTGCCAATTGCTGCTCTCCTGCGCCAGTGCCGCTCCTGCGGCGCCACTATGCTGCAGCTTGTTGGCGGCACCAAAACTCAATACCAGTGCCGCCAGCACCAGCCCCCAGGCAAGCCAGCGGCTACCGCGGAACCCATGGCGCCCGAGCCAGAAAGCGAACACGATGGTCAGCATCAGCATGGCCCCAATCAGCCAACCGCTTTCACCCACCAGGCGACCCAGCACCCACAGCAACCAGATCACCGTGGCGTACAGCGGGAAAGCAAGGAACTGACGCAGGGTCTCCATCCAGGGCCCCGGCGCCGGCAAGCGGTTTAGCAACGCGGGAAAAGCACACAGCAGAACAAACGGCAATGCAAGCCCGATGCCCAACCCGAGGAAGATCGCCATGGCGCCGTATGCCGGCAGTAAGGTGGCGGCACCCAGCGCGGCACCCATAAACGGTCCCGTACAGGGAGCTGCCACAAATACCGCCAGTACGCCGGTGACAAAAGATCCCCCGCGGCTGTTTCCGGCCAGGTTCATCAGGTGATGGCCAAACTCGTACAGACCACTGAACGACAGCGCCATAACCCAGAACAGTAGAATCAGCCCCAGCACCACCGGTGCCGACTGCAACTGGAATCCCCAGCCAATCGCTGCGCCACCGGCCCGCAGAACCAGCAGCAGCGCTCCCAGCACAGCAAAGGTCACCAGAACCCCGGCGGCATAGCGCAGGCCCTCGTTCAGACGCTCACCGGCGTGCTTTTCCGGGCCGACCAGGCCAAACAGCTTGATCGACAGCACCGGAAACACGCAGGGCATCAGGTTGAGAATGGCCCCTCCGGCAATGGCCGCCAGCACCAGCAGCCATAGAGGCTGTCCGCCATCCACCGGACTCGGCGCAGCAGTGGCCGCCGCCTGAATATCTAATTGCTCCAGCTGCCAGGCTCGAGAGCCATCGCTGATCACAAAACCGGTGCTGTCCGGTAAGGGCGCACCGGGCACCCGCTGGAAGGTGTAGCCGGTGGTGCTGCCGGACTGTGCAATCTGAGGGGCTTTGGCGGTCAGCAGGTTTCCATCGAGGGGGAAGACCGCCGGCGCTTCCGAGGAAGCGCCTTCACCCGCTTCCAGTACCAGCTGCAGACTGTCGCCGTCCGCTTCCGCGGTAACGTTCCGCACAGACCAGGGAAAACCGGTATTGCCGCTGACCGCAAGCGGAATCTGCGCGGCAAACCGATCTCGCAGCGCTCTGTCGCCTTGCGGCCACACCACCTGGTCCGCCACCGGGCGCGATAGGCTCATGGCACCGAAGCCGGGGATACAGTCCACCTTGCACACCAGCCACTCCAGATTCACCACCAGCTCCATGCGCTCGGCTTCCGGTGTCACTGTGAACAGGTAGGCCACGTCACCTTCATAGCCGAGGTTGGTAAGGTGCTCGATGGGTAAACGCACCGGGAACGGCCACTGGATCTCGCCAACCTTGCCGCTGGCACCGATAAAATCAAAGCGCGGTGCAGCACCGGAATCGCCAGCGTTGCGCCAGTAGACGTGCCAACCGGGATCAACCTCGAAGTAAAAACCAATGGTTTCCTCACCGGGACCGAAGGTATCCGGCGCCAGCCAGCGAACGTTTACATGGTCGCCACTGGCCGTTTCCTGAGCGGAAGACAGTGTGCTCCAGCCCGTAAACACACTTACAAGCAGCAGGAACAACAAGGGAAATAGAGTGCGGTGCACGGACGTATTCGACAAAAGAGACTCCACCTGACAGCCAGAACCGGTCGACCGGTCATATTGTTATACGCGCCGATCATTCAAATAGATTGTCGGCCCGGCTGCAAGGGGGGATTCGATAAGGTGAGAACGGGTGCGATAAGCGGATGCTGAGGAGAGCCGGGTAGCCGGGCTCAGCCCGGCGGAAAAACAGAGGGCCCGCAGTGCGGGCCCCTTGATCACTGCCCTTTCACGCCCTTCTCAATACGGTCACCGATGTCCCTGTCCACGTTGCGCCAGTACTCGAAAGCGCGCTTCAGGACTTCTTCGGAGACGCCAGCGGAGAGGTGCCCCACGACATTGGACACCAGGCGTTCCCTGCCCCCATCGTCCATGACCTCACGCACCAGCGTACCTGCCTGCACAAAATCGTCATCCTCTTTGTGGGGGATATAGGCAGCGTGCATAAATTCACCACTGGCTTCCCATTTCTCGGTGTAGCTATGGTTTGCACTGGGCCCTCCTTTGCTATTGGGGGCATATACTGGATCGGTAACATTGTCGACCCGCAACGCACCATCCTTGCTGTAGCTGTGTACCGGGCATTTTGGCCGGTTTACCGGGATCTGTTTGTAGTTGACCCCCATACGCGCGCGGTGGGCGTCCGCATATGAGAACACCCGTGCCTGCAGCATCTTGTCTGGACTGAAACCGATACCCGGTACCACGTTGTTGGGCTCAAACGCCGCCTGTTCGATCTCGGTGTGGAAATCCGTCGGATTGCGATCCAGCACCAGTTTGCCAACTTCGTGCAGCGGGTAGTCTCCGTGCGGCCACACTTTGGTCAGATCAAAAGGGTTGAAGCGATAGTTCGCGGCTTCCTCATAGGGCATGATCTGCACGTGTAGTGTCCAGCTGGGGTGATCTCCGCTGGCGATGGCCTCAAACAGGTCGCGACGGTGTGCATCAGAATCCTGCCCGGCAATACGATCCGCCTCTTCCTGAGTCAGGCACTCCACACCCTGGTCGCACTTGAAGTGATATTTCACCCAGAAGCGTTCTCCTTTGGCATTCACCCACATATAGGTATGGCTGGAATAGCCATTCATATGTCGATAAGACTTGGGAATACCACGGTCACCCATCAACCAGGTTACTTGGTGGGCAGACTCCGGCGACAGGGTCCAGAAGTCCCATTGCATATCGTGGTCGCGCAATCCGTTGTCCGCGCGGCGTTTCTGGGAGCGGATAAAATGCTGGAACTTCATCGGGTCACGGATAAAAAATACCGGCGTGTTATTACCCACCAGATCGTAGTTACCCTCGGAGGTATAAAATTTAAGTGCAAAACCCCGTGGGTCGCGCCAGGTGTCCGGGCTGCCCTTCTCTCCGGCCACGGTAGAAAACCGGATCAGTGTGTCGGTTTTGGTATTGGGTTGAAATACCGCAGCCTTGGTATATGCACTCACGTCCCGGGTAACCGTAAAGTGCCCGAAAGCACCGGAACCTTTCGCGTGGGGCTGGCGCTCTGGAATATGCTCCCGATTGAAATTGGCCATCTGCTCGATCAGATAGTGATCCTGCAGAATGATGGGGCCCTGGGCGCCCACTGTCAGAGAGTATTCGTCACTGGCTACCGGAATACCGGCGTCATTGGTCGTGCGCTTCGAGTCGTCTTTTTTCACGTTCTGCTCCTCAGATTATCGCGATATTGGATCCGGATACCGCGCACCGGAATCATTAGGAAACAGAGGAAACCATAGTGCACTCATGCCCACATTGAATGAACCCAGACACACCCACTGCTAAAATGAACGCCAATTGACACCAACTGCTCCAACTTACAGGGTGCGAAGCAAAATGAGACCAGTATGCCAGCTTCCAATATCGACAAAGCCATTCGTCTGACACAGTACAGTCATGGCGCAGGCTGCGGCTGTAAGATCGCTCCCGCGGTGCTGGACAGGATTCTGGCAAACAGTGGAAGCAGCGCGGATCCCCTCCTCTGGGTAGGTAATGATTCCCGCGACGATGCGGCCGTATACGCCCTTGATGAATCCCGTGGCGTGGTATCCACCACCGACTTTTTTATGCCCATCGTAGACGACCCCTACGACTTTGGCCGCATTGCCGCCACCAATGCCATCAGTGACATCTACGCCATGGGGGCAGCCCCTATAATGGCTATCGCCATACTCGGTTGGCCAGTCAGCCTTTTGCCGCCGGAAGTGGCACGAGAAGTCATTCGCGGCGCGCGAGCCGTATGCGCAGACGCTGGTATTCCACTTGCCGGAGGTCACTCCATTGATGCACCGGAGCCCATTTTCGGACTCGCGGTAACCGGAATCGTCGACAAACAGCAATTGAAACGAAATAACACCGCAACCGCTGGTTGCGCGCTGTACCTCACCAAACCACTGGGCATCGGCATTTTCACCACAGCGGAAAAGCAGGGAAAGCTGCGAGAACAAGATATCGGCAGCGCATTGCAGCAAATGTGCACCCTTAACCGTGCTGGCAGCGTGTTTGCAAAACTCCCGCAGGTTAGAGCCATGACCGACGTCACCGGCTTTGGTTTACTCGGCCACCTGGTGGAAATGGCGGATGGCAGCAGGCTCTGCGCGCGTATCAATTACGATGCCGTGCCGCGACTTGATGGAGTGGAATACTACGTGGATCAGGGGTGTATCCCCGGTGGTACCGAGCGCAATTTCGACAGTTACGGCAAGCGGGTACGACTTGCCAGTGAGTTACAAAAACCTCTACTGGCCGACCCGCAGACCAGTGGTGGCCTGTTGCTTGCCGTAGAACCTGAAGGCAACGCGGAATTTCTCTCCACGGCGGCTCAGAATGGACTGCAATTATTGCCGATCGGAACGCTGGAAAATTCGTACACCGGCGGCCCGGCTGTAATTGTGGAATGAGGCAATAAGCGGTGCGAGAAAATCATCGGTCCGATACCGCAGACTACCGGTCAGTCTTTCTAGACGACCGGCCACTGATTGATACCCGTGCACCCACGGAATTCATCAAAGGGTCCTTTCCCACCGCTATCAATCTACCATTGATGAGCGACAGCGAGCGCGAAGCGGTGGGCACCTGTTACAAACAGCGGGGCCAACAGGCAGCCATTGCTCTTGGGCACGAATTGGTGTCCGGCAAGACCAAGGAAGCACGAGTATCCGCCTGGGTACAATACGCCCGAGACAACCCAGACGGCTACTTATTCTGCTTTCGCGGTGGCCTGCGCTCCCAAATCAGCCAGCATTGGCTGCACGAAGCCGGTATTGATTACCCGCGGATTACCGGTGGCTACAAAGCCATGCGAAACTTCCTGATTGATGAACTGGAAATTGCCGCACACGATTGCCGGTTTACCATCCTGAGCGGCATGACTGGCACTGGAAAAACAGAAATCATCGCGCAACTATCGAATGCCATAGATCTTGAAGGGCATGCCAATCACCGCGGCTCCAGTTTCGGCAAAAAGGCCACGCCCCAACCGACGCAGATCAACTTTGAGAATGGACTGGCCATTGACCTGTTAAAGCGCCGCGCCCGTAAACAGAATCACTTTGTCTTGGAAGACGAGAGTCGCCTGATCGGGAAATGCTCCATCCCTTTTTCCCTTCACCGAAAAATGCAGCAAAGCCCCATCGTATGGCTTGAAGACGATTTCGAACAACGGGTTGATCGTATCCTTGACGACTATGTCATTAAACTCTGTGACGCATTTATTCGAGCGCACGGTCGTGAACGTGGCGCAGAGATTTACGCGGCATCGCTCCGTCAAAACCTGTTCAGGATTGCTAAACGCCTCGGCGGAAAACGTTTTCAGGAAGTCGATGCCATTATGCAGGAGGCGCTGCGGCAACAACTCGATTGCGGCGACACCAGCAGACACCGGTGTTGGATCACCCTCTTGCTACGGGACTACTACGACCCAATGTATCAGCACCAGATAGCAAGCAAAGCCGAGCGCACCCTGTATCGGGGTCGTCGCCATGAGGTAATTGAATACCTTCAGGCGGGAAGTGATTAGAGCGCACATAAAAAAACGGGCCTCGATGAGGCCCGTTTTTCGAAAGAACACAAATGGCAAAACTTACCAGCCGGTTACTTCCTTCAGTGCATCGCCAATTTGCGCCAGGGAGCGTACGGTTTTAACACCGGCATCTTCCAGAGCAGCAAATTTCTCGTCCGCGGTACCTTTACCACCGGAGATGATCGCACCGGCGTGGCCCATGCGCTTTCCGGGAGGAGCGGTTACACCCGCGATGTAGGAAACGACCGGCTTGGTGACGTTTTCCTTGATGTAAGCAGCCGCTTCTTCTTCAGCGGAACCGCCGATCTCACCGATCATAACGATCGCTTCGGTCTGTGGATCGTTCTGGAACAGTTCCAGAATGTCGATGAAGTTGGAGCCCGGGATGGGGTCGCCGCCAATGCCCACACAGGTGGACTGGCCGAAGCCGTGGTCAGTAGTCTGCTTTACGGCTTCGTAAGTCAGAGTACCGGAGCGGGAAACGATGCCCACTTTACCCGGCTTGTGGATGTGACCCGGCATAATACCGATTTTGCACTCACCGGGAGTGATCACGCCCGGGCAGTTCGGGCCGATCAGGCGTACGCCCAGCTCGTCACACTTAACCTTGGCGTCCAGCATGTCCATAGTAGGGATGCCTTCGGTGATGCACACGATCAGCTTGATGCCGCCGTTGGCTGCTTCCAGGATGGAATCCTTACAGAAAGGCGCCGGCACGTAGATGACCGAGGCTTCTGCCCCGGTAGCTTCTACAGCTTCTTTCACAGTATCGAATACTGGCAGGCCCAGGTGAGTCTGGCCGCCTTTGCCCGGGGTTACACCGCCGACCATTTTTGTACCGTACTCGATCGCCTGCTCGGAGTGGAAAGTACCCTGAGAGCCGGTGAAGCCCTGACAGATTACTTTAGTGTCTTTGTTAATCAAAACGCTCATTGATGAGTCCTCAAATTCTTGCTCGCTACGGAGTGATATCCATCCCTGGAGCCGCATTCCGGCCCGGCCATCCATGGCCGGTCGCTGACAAAGCTGCGGAAACACTCAGTTTCCGGACTATGTCAGCCCGCAGCTTTAACCACTTGCTCTGCAGCATCGGTCAGGCTGGTTGCAGCGATGATGTTAAGGCCGCTGTCGCTCAGAACCTTGGCACCCAGGTCTGCGTTGTTACCTTCGAGGCGAACAACTACCGGAATCTTAACGCCCACTTCTTTCACAGCGCCGATTACGCCTTCTGCGATCATGTCGCAACGCACGATACCGCCGAAGATGTTGATCAGAACGGCTTTTACGTTCTCGTCAGACAGGATGATTTTAAACGCTTCAACAACGCGCTCTTTGGTCGCACCGCCACCAACGTCCAGGAAGTTGGCCGGCTTGCCGCCGTGCAGGTTGACGATGTCCATGGTACCCATTGCCAGGCCAGCACCGTTTACCATGCAGCCGATGTTGCCATCCAGCGCTACGTAGTTCAGGTCCCACTTGGCTGCGTGTGCTTCGCGCTCGTCTTCCTGAGACGGGTCGTGCATTTCACGCAGGTCTGGGTGACGGTACAGCGCGTTGCTGTCGATCACGATCTTGGCGTCCAGACAGTGCAGGTTCTTCTCTGGAGTGATGACCAGCGGGTTGATTTCCAGCAGCGCCAGATCTTTTTCTTCAAACATTTTCGCCAGACCCAGGAAGATCTTGGTGAATTGCTTGATCTGGTCGCCTTCGAGGCCCAGCTTGAACGCCAGTTCACGGCCCTGATAAGGCTGAGCGCCTACCAGCGGATCAACGGTGGCTTTCAGGATTTTTTCCGGAGTCTCTTCCGCAACTTTCTCGATCTCGACACCACCTTCGGTGGAGGCCATGAAAACGATACGACGGGTAGAGCGGTCTACCACCGCACCCAGGTACAGTTCCTGTTCGATGTCGGTGCAGCTTTCCACAAGGATGCGGGAAACCGGCTGGCCGTTTTCGTCTGTCTGATAAGTTACCAGGTTGTTACCCAGCCACTTTTTCGCAAATTCTTCAATTTCCGCTTTGGAATCTACCAGCTTTACGCCGCCCGCTTTACCGCGGCCACCAGCGTGTACCTGGGCTTTAACAACCCACTTGTCGCCGCCGATTTCATCTGCTGCCGCTGCTGCCGCTGCCGGGGTTTCCGCTGCAATGCCTTTGGAAACCGGCAATCCGTATGCTGCAAACAGTTGTTTGCCCTGATACTCATGCAAGTTCATAGTCAATACCAATTCACATTTGAAATGTGTTTACCAATTGCAGATTGCTCTGCACCTTTAGACAGGATTCTGACTCTGCTTCATTACAAAAATCAGCACCCTGAAATGAATCCGGGGCGGAAACTGCTTTCCGCCCCGGTATAACGGGTCGCTTACTTGCGCTTTTTACGGTTGGCCATATGAATGGCGTGACCGTTGACGGCGAGTGCCGCCTCCTTGACCGCTTCGGAGAAAGTCGGGTGCCCGAATACGGTCATACCGATGTCTTCCGCGCTGGAACCGAATTCCATGGCAATCGCTACCTGCTGCACCAGATCGGAAGCGCTCGGGCCTACGATATGGGCACCCAGGACACGATCGGTTTCGGCATGAGCGATGATCTTCACCATACCGCCGGATTCGTTCGCCGCAACCGCACGGCCTACCGCCAGGAACGGGAACACACCTACGTTGTAGGGCTCGCCGTCGGCCTTCACCTGCTCTTCGGTGCGGCCAACCGCAGCGATTTCCGGGTGGGTGTAGATCACGTTCGGGATCACGTCATAGTTCATCATTGGCTTCTGGCCGGCGATGCGCTCGGCAACCACTACGCCTTCTTCAGACGCCTTGTGAGCCAGCATCGGGCCGCGCACCACGTCACCGATCGCCCATACGCCCGGTGCAGAAGTCATGCACAGGTCGTTGACGTAGATGAAACCGCGCTCGTCCAGCTTTACACCGGCATCTTCAGACAGCAGACCTTCAGTGTACGGACGACGGCCCACACACACGATCAGCTTGTCGAAGGTTTCGGTCTGCTCTTTGCCGTCTTTGTCCTGATAAGTGACAACGACTTCTTTGCCTTTCACTTCACTGCCGGTTACGCGGCAGGAAAGACGGATATCGAGACCCTGCTTCTTGAAGATTTTCTGAGACTCTTTGGCGATCTGCTGGTCCATGATCGCGAGGAAGCTGTCCAGCGCTTCCAGTACCACCACGTCGGATCCCAGGCGATTCCACACGGAGCCCAATTCCAGGCCGATAACACCAGCACCGATCACACCGAGGCGCTTGGGCACTTCGGTGAATTCCAGTGCGCCGGTGGAGTCAACAATCACTTTATTGTCCACCGGTGCCGGCGGAATATTTACCGGTACAGAACCGGAAGCGAGAATGACATTCTCCGCTTCGTAGGTGGTGGTCTTGCCGTCTTTATCGGTTACTTCCACTTTCTTGCCAGCCAGCAGCTTGCCGGTGCCCTGGATCGAGGTAACCTTGTTGGCCATAAACAGGCCGGAGATGCCGCCAGACATCTGCTTTACGACGCCTTCTTTGCGCTCGATCATTTTCTTGACGTCGATCTTTACCTTGCCGGTATCGATGCCGTGCACGTCGAGAGAGTCTTTGGCTTCATGGTATTTCCAGGAGCTGTCCAGCAGCGCCTTGGAAGGAATACAGCCCACGTTCAGACAGGTACCGCCATTTACGGTCTTGCCTTCTTCACTTACCCATTTTTCAACACAGGCAGTTTTCAGACCCAGCTGCGCTGCGCGAATAGCAGCGACATAACCACCGGGGCCGGAGCCGATTACGATTACGTCAAATTTTTCTGACATGGTCTGTTCCAAATTTGAGTGGATTCAACGTATGCGAGTATTTACCCGCATAACCGGGGAGCTCCCGGTATTCCCTGAGACGGTCTTGATGCCGTTGATGCCAGCGCGAATGGCTGACTCATTGTTTAGGGCAGCAGCAACGACTGCCACCCCATCTCCAAAATACTCTGCTTACACTTCCAGCAGGATGCGCGCAGGATCTTCGATCATTTCCTTGATCGCAACCAGGAAGCCAACCGCTTCCTTGCCGTCGATCAGGCGGTGATCGTAAGACAGCGCCAGGTACATCATCGGCAGGATTTCTACCTTGCCGTCGACCGCCATCGGGCGCTCCTGGATTTTGTGCATACCCAGGATCGCTGTCTGCGGTGGATTCAGGATCGGGGTGGACAGCAGGGAGCCGAACACACCACCGTTAGTGATGGTGAAGGTACCACCAGTCATCTCTTCGATGGACAGTTTGCCATCGCGGGCACGAACGCCCAGATCACGGATATTGTTTTCCATATCCGCCAGCCCCATGTTTTCCGCGTTACGCAGAATCGGGACCACCAGACCTTTCGGGGAGGAAACCGCAACACCGATATCCTGGTAGCCGTGGTAAACAATATCGTCACCATCGATGGACGCGTTCACCGCTGAGTAGCGCTTCAGTGCTTCTACGGCCGCTTTTACGAAGAAGCCCATAAAGCCCAGGCGAGTACCGTTGTGGGTTTTCTCGAACAGGTCTTTGTAGTTCTTGCGCAGATCCATGATCGGCTTCATGTTCACTTCGTTGAAGGTAGTGAGCATGGCGGTGGACTGGGACGCGTCGAGCAGACGCTCGGCGATGCGCTTGCGCATACGGGTCATGGGTACACGCTTCTCAACGCGCTCACCCGCAGCAACTTCAACCTGGGCGGCAGCCGCCGGTGCGCTCGCCGCAGGGGCGGAGCCGGCTTTCATCACGTCTTCTTTCAGAACGCGACCACCTTTACCAGTGCCTTCAACACCGGCCAGGTCTACGCCTTTTTCCGCCGCCATTTTCTTGGCAGACGGCATGGCAATTTTTTCGCCGCTGGCAGCCGGGGCTTCCGCGGCCGGTGCTTCGGCTGGAGCCGGTGCGGCTTCAGAGGAATCACCAGCGCTGCCGCCGGCACCTTCCTCAAATTTGGCGATAACTTCATTGGACAGAACGGTATCGCCCTCGCCCTTGATAATTTCGCTAATGGCGCCGTCAGCCGGTGCAACTACTTCCAGCACAACTTTGTCAGTTTCGATATCCACGATCAGTTCATCGCGGGACACAGCTTCACCCGGTTGTTTGTGCCAGGTAGCAACGGTGCCGTCCTGTACAGATTCCGGGAATGTTGGCGCTTTAATCTCGATGGTCATTGTTCCTGTTTCCTGAGATTGTCTTGGGCGCCAGATTGACCAACGCCCTGCTCTTCGTTGTACTGCTGCCTTATTCGACAGTCAGCGCCTCGTTGATGAACTTATTCTGTTCTTCCAGATGGGTGGACATATAGCCCGCCGCCGGTGCAGCGGAGGCTGCGCGGCCGACATATTCCAGTTCCAGCTTGGGATGTGCTTCTTTCAGCAAGCGACGCAGGTGGTGCTGGCTGGAGTACCAGGCGCCCTGATTCATGGGCTCCTCCTGACACCAGGCGACACTCTTGATGTTCTTGAATGCGGAAACCGCAGACAGGAACTCATCGTCCGGGAAGGGGTACAGCTGCTCAAGTCGAACCAGAGCAACATCCTCCTGCTCGCGCTCCATGCGCGCTTCCAGCAGATGGTAGTAGACCTTACCGGAGCAGATCACCAAGCGCTTCACCTTGGCGGGATCCACAGCGTCATCCTGGATAACATTGTGGAACTTGCCATTGGCCAGCTCGTCCAGGCTGGAAGTGGCCAGCTTGTGCCGCAGAATCCACTTGGGACTCATGATGACCAGCGGACGACGCATCGGGCGAATGGCCTGACGGCGCAGCAGGTGGAAGATCTGAGCCGGGGTAGTGGCGTTACACACCTGGATATTGTGCTCGGCACACAGCTGCATAAAGCGCTCGAGACGGGCGGAGGAGTGCTCCGGTCCCTGGCCCTCATAACCGTGCGGCAACAGCATCACCAGGCCGCACATACGACCCCACTTGTGTTCACCGGAAGTGATGAACTGGTCAATCACCACCTGGGCACCATTGGCGAAGTCACCGAACTGCGCTTCCCAGACCACCAGGGATTTAGGCGTGGTGGTGGCATAGCCGTATTCGAACGCCAGCACCGCTTCTTCGGACAGCAGTGAGTCGTACATATCGAAGCGCGGCTGACCTTCGTACATGTGCTGCAAAGGCACATAACTCTGACCATCTTTCTGGCTGTGGATAACCGCGTGGCGGTGGGAGAAGGTTCCGCGCCCCACGTCCTCACCGGTGAAGCGGACCATATAGCCCTCTTCCAACAACGTGCCGTAAGCCAGGGTTTCTGCCATACCCCAGTTCAGCGGCAGGCCACCACCGGCCATCTTGCGGCGGTCATCGTAAATTTTGGCAACCTGGCGCTGCATGACAATGCCATCGGGCACGGTGGTCATGCGGGTGGCCACGTCTTTCAGCTTCTTCATCGGGAAGCTGGTGTCGCCCTCGGCGGTCCACTCGTGATTTAGATACGGGCGCCAGTCCACAAACATGGAAGAGTCCGGCTCTTTCACCAGGCCGGTGGCCACATCTTCACCGCGGTCCAGTTTGTCCCGGTAATCGTTGGCCAGTTTGTCCGCCGCCGCCTTGTCCAGTACACCCTCGGCAATCAGCTTTTCCGCGTACAGGGTACGGGTGGTCTTGTGCTTGCGGATGGTCTGGTACATCAGTGGCTGAGTGCCAGACGGGTCGTCGGTCTCGTTGTGGCCGCGACGGCGGTAGCACACCAAGTCGATGACGATGTCTTTCTTGAATTCGTAGCGGTAATCCACCGCCAGCAGACCGGCCAGCACTACCGCTTCCGGATCGTCGCCATTAACGTGCAGTACCGGGGCGTCGATCATCTTCGCCACGTCGGTACAATACTCGGTAGAGCGGGCGTCTTCGCGCTTGCTGGTGGTGAAGCCCACCTGGTTGTTCAATACCAGGTGAATGGTACCGCCGGTGTAGTATCCGCGGGTCTGGGACATCTGCAGGGTTTCCTGCACAACACCCTGACCAGCAAAGGCCGCATCACCGTGAATATTGATCGGCATCACCTTCTCGCCGGTACTGTCGCCACGACGGTCCTGACGGGCACGTACGGAGCCTTCGACCACCGGCGCACAGATTTCCAGGTGCGAGGGGTTGAATGCCAGTGCCAGATGCACTTCGCCACCGGGGGTCATCACATTGGAAGAGAAACCCTGGTGGTATTTAACATCACCGGAAGTATCCAGGGTCTTCTTGCCCTCGAACTCTTCAAACAGGTCTGCCGGGTTCTTACCCAGAATATTGACCAGTGTGTTCAGACGACCGCGGTGGGCCATGCCGATGACAATTTCCTTGACCGCATAGGTACCTGAGCGACGGATCAGCGCATCCATCAGCGGAATCAGGCTCTCGCCACCTTCCACGCCGAAACGTTTGGTACCGGGGTATTTGGAGTCCAGGTGGCGCTCGAGACCTTCTGCCGCTGACAGGCGCTGCAGAATTTCGACGCGAATGTCATTGCCGAAGGTCGGCTTGGACTGGCTGCGCTCAAGGCGCTGCTGGAACCACTGCTGCTCGTCGAGATTCGACAGGTGCATGATCTCGGCACCGAGATTACGGCAGTAGGTGTTTTCCAGGCCCTCAACGATTTCGCGCAACGTGGCTTCGCCATTGCCGAAGAACAGATCTCCGGTCTGGAAGGTGGTATCGAAGTCACCTTCGGTGAGGCCGTGATAATTCAGTTGCAGATCCGGCACCTGCTCGCGGGCCATGATGCCCAGCGGGTCAAGGGTGGCCTTTTTGTGGCCGCGGTGACGGTAGGAATTGATCAGTTGCAGAACTTTAATCTGCTTGCGCTCGTGTTCAATATTGACCGAGCCGGCGCCGGGAGCGGCGAGTGGGCGGGTACGGTTTTTCGCCAGCAGCTCAAAATGCTGACGAATCGCGGCATGTGAGACATCACCGCCATTTACCCGCGGCAGACTGTCAAAGTAACTGCGCCATTCTTCCGGTACACCACTGGGGTCGTGCAGATAGGTCTCGTACAGATCTTCCACGTATCCGGCGTTACCACCAGAGATATGCGAAGTCCGCCAGAGCGCCTCCATAGAGCTTTCGTGCATTAATGCCTACCTCAATTGACGGCGCGCACCCTTGAATTTTGCGCCGCTCTTTCCTGTCTTTTCACTCACAAAAGGGGAGGTGCTGAAAAGACACCTCCCCTTTTTCGTATAGACCTGACACCTGCGCTGCTGTCGGCCTAATTGTGATTATTTTTGGTGGGAAACCCGCGTTCCCCAAGAGGGAAATTCCCTACACGGCGCGGGTTATCAGCATGTTGCGGATATGTCCGATCGCCCGGGTAGGATTCAAACCTTTGGGGCAAACGTTGACGCAGTTCTGAATACCGTGGCAACGGAATACGCTGAACGGGTCATCCAGGTTGCCGAGACGTTCGTCGGTGGCGTCATCGCGGCTGTCCGCCAGGAAGCGGTACGCCTGCAACAGGCCCGCCGGGCCGATGAACTTGTCCGGGTTCCACCAGAAAGAAGGACAAGACGTGGAACAACAGGCGCAGAGAATACACTCGTACAGGCCATCCAGTTTTGCACGGTCTTCCGGGGACTGCAGGCGCTCGATGGCCGGAGCCGGCGAGCTGTTCTGCAGATAAGGTTCAATCTTCTTGTACTGGGTGTAAAACTGCTCCATATCTACCACCAGGTCGCGAATGACCGGCAGTCCGGGCAGCGGACGCAGTACCAGCTTGCCTTTCGGCGCTGCTTCAGAGATCGGCATGATACAGGCAAGACCGTTCTTACCGGAAATATTCATGCCGTCGGAGCCACAAACACCTTCGCGACAGGAGCGACGGAAAGCCAGGGTCGGGTCCTCGGCTTTCAGCAGTTCCAGTACGTCCAGCACCATCAGGTCTTTACCCTGGGTGTCAAGCTCGTAGTCCTGCATATAGGGTGCAGAATCAGTCTCCGGGTTGTAACGGTAAATGCTTACTTTCAACATATTCTTTCCGCTCCCGAATTAGTAGGTACGCGCTTTCGGCTCGAAAGCGTCTACGGTGTTGGGCGCAAAGTTGACCGCGCGCTTACCCACACGCTTTTCCGCCGGGAAGAACATGGAGTGACACAGCCAGTTTTCGTCGTCGCGCTCCTGGAAATCTTCGCGGGCGTGAGCGCCGCGACTCTCGGTGCGTACCTCTGCTGCGATGGCAGTGGCTTCGGCCACTTCCAGCAGGTTCTGCAATTCCAGCGCTTCGATACGCGCGGTGTTGAACGCTCTGGACTTGTCATCCAGACGCACATTCGCGATACGCTCGCGCAGGCTTTCCAGTTTCTTCACGCCTTCGGCCATGTAGTCGCCGCGACGGAATACACCGAAGTGGTTCTGCATCACGCCCTGCAGCTCGGTGCGCAGGTCGGCCGCTTTCTCACCGTCGTTAGTGGTCTCGAGGCGGTTCAGACGATCCATGGCCGCTTCGATATCGGACTCGGACGCTTCGCGGTTTTCGATACCTTCCCGCAGGGCTTTCTCGATGAACAGGCCAGAAGCGCGGCCGAAGACCACCAGGTCCAGCAGGGAGTTGCCCCCCAGACGATTGGCGCCGTGCACGGATACACAGGCAACTTCACCACAGGCGTAGAAGCCGTCGATCACCTGGTCGTTACCGGAAGCGTCCTGGGTCAGGGCCTGACCGTGCACATTGGTGGGAATACCACCCATCATGTAGTGACAGGTCGGCACAACCGGAATCGGCTCTTTTACCGGATCGGTGTGAGCGAAGGTCTTGGCCAGCTCACAGATACCAGGCAGGCGGCTGTGCAGCAGTTCTTCACCCAGGTGATCCAGCTTCAGGAATACGTGGTCGCCATTGGGGCCGGCACCGCGGCCATCCAGGATTTCCAGAACCATGGAGCGGGCAACAACGTCGCGGGATGCCAGGTCTTTGGCATTCGGTGCGTAACGCTCCATAAAGCGCTCGCCATCCTTGTTGATCAGGTAACCGCCTTCACCGCGACAACCTTCCGTGACCAGTACACCTGCACCGGCGATACCGGTGGGGTGGAACTGCCACATCTCGATGTCCTGCACCGGCATACCAGCGCGCAGCGCCATACCAACACCGTCACCAGTATTGATGTGCGCATTGGTGGTAGAGGCGAAAATACGACCCGCACCACCGGTGGCGAATACGGTCGCCTTGGACTTGATGAATACCACTTCGCCGTCTTCGATACAGATGGCGATAACACCAACCACCGCACCGTCCTGGTTCTTCACCAGATCCACCGCGAACCATTCGTTCAGGAATACGGTGTTGTGCTTGACATTGTTCTGATAAAGCGTGTGCAGCAGGGCATGGCCGGTACGGTCCGCCGCCGCACAGGTACGCGCAGCCTGGCCGCCGCGTCCATAGTCCTTGGACTGGCCGCCGAACGGACGCTGATAGATACGCCCTTCTTTAGTACGGGAGAACGGCAGGCCCATGTGCTCGAGCTCGAACACGGCTTCGGGGCCGACGGAGCACATATACTCGATCGCGTCCTGGTCACCGATATAGTCGGAACCCTTGACGGTGTCGTACATATGCCAGCGCCAATCGTCATTGGGGTCATCACTGGCAATCGCACAAGTGATACCACCCTGGGCAGACACCGTGTGAGAACGGGTCGGGAATACCTTGGTGATTACCGCGGTCTTGAAGCCGGACTGGGCCATCTGCAGCGCCGCGCGCATACCTGCGCCGCCGCCACCGATCACGATACCGTCAAAGGTTATTGTTCGCATATTCGACATGGTTTACACACCCCACAGAATTTCAAAGCCCCACACCGCGTAGAACACGGCGACCGCGCCCAACAGCACTTCAACCAGGATGCGCAAAACAGTGGCTTTGCCGCCCATCATCCGGTTTGTGAGGTAATCGGTAACCACGGACCAGAGGCCGATCCAGGCATGAGCAAGGGTGGAAATCAGGGCAACCAGACTGAAAACGCGTACCCAGCGCTGTTCAAACAGCGCGGACCAGCTGGCGTAGCCAAAATCTTTGGAGAGAAAAATGAAACCCACTATAAAGAAGGTATAAGCCACCAGCACTACGGCACTGATGCGCTGAATAAACCAGTCGTACAGACCACTGCGGCCAAAGCCAGTAACAGCCTTTACCATACCAGAACCCCCGCTAGCAGGATGAGCACAATAGAAAGCACCAAGACGATGACCGCGCCGCGACGACCACCTTCCAGGCTCTCACCCACACCCAGATCCATGATCAGGTGACGCACACCGGCGATCAGGTGATAGATCAGTGCGGCCAGTGAAGCCCACAGTACGAGCTTGGCCGGAACGCTGGTAAAAAACTCAGCTACTTTATTAAAACCCTGCTCGGATTCCAGACTGGAGTCCAGCATGCACAATAGAAGTGCAACGACAGCGAAAAGCACCACACCGGAAATACGGTGCAGAATTGAAACCAACGCTGGTGCAGGGAGCTTGATAGTAGAAATGTCTAAATTGACAGGTCTGTTTTTGTTCACAGGAAAAACACCTTGTTGCCCTGAAAGACGGGGCGCCCGTTAGTTTTCTGTTTACCGGGCGAGCTTGCTGTTCACTATCCACGCAACCTGACGAGGTCTTGTACAAAGTGGCCTTACCAAGGCGCAAGCCGCGCGGATTATAGGCATTCAAAATTCAAAACACAACGAACCGAAAGTCGCCAGTGGCGGCTTTGTACCAGTTGCAATTCACGACACACACCAGACCATGGTATGAGACACGATACCGCCCCGGCTCCCAGCGCGCCCAAATTTACACGCCAGAATCCCTCCCCAAGCAGGCAAAATCCCTGCCACCTATGCCCTGAGCGGAAGATCCTGCGGGCACAGAATTGGTCAACCAATTCGATTTGGTTTGACAATTTGGGGCGCGGCACTTAAGTTTGGCCGCGCTCAAAAGCCCGCTAGCCCCATATCCGCGTCCGGATGCCGCCAACGAAGGCCCTCCGAGCCCGCAGAATCCGGCACTTTCCGGGTTTTGCTTGCGTACTGAAAACATCTGGATACACCTTGCCATAAAAAGGTGATCACAGATGCACGCGGATTGCGCCCCTCCCCGGGCCGTGGAATCACCGAATTCATTTAGTGATTTGTGTGGAAATAAAAAGCTGGCGAAAGAATAGTTTTTAGGAGTCCACAATGTCCGACAAGAAAGCTCAACTCACGGTCGACGGTATCGACGCACCTTACGACCTGCCGGTCTACTCAGGCACTGCCGGTCCCGACGTTGTAGACGTCAGCAGCCTGGCCAGCAAAGGCCTGTTCACCTACGACCCGGGCTTCATGTCCACCGCCTCCTGCGAATCCAAGATCACCTACATCGATGGCGCCAAAGGCGTACTGCTGCACCGCGGCTACCCCATCGAACAGCTGGCAGAAAAATCCGACTACCTGGAAACCTGCTACCTGCTGATGAATGGCGAACTGCCGAACGCCGAGCAGAAGAAAGAATACGTAAACAGCATCATGAACCACACCATGGTGCACGAGTCTCTGGTCAACTTCTTCAAGGGCTTCCGTTACGACGCCCACCCCATGGCCATGATGTGTGGCGTGGTTGGCGCCCTCGCCTCTTTCTACCACGACTCCCTGGACATCACCGATCCAGAGCACCGCAAGATCTCCGCGGACCGCCTGATCGCCAAGATGCCAACCCTGGCCGCCATGTGCTACAAGCACAGCAAAGGCCAGCCGTTCATGTATCCGGACAATAGCCTGAGCTACTCCGAGAACTTCCTGCACATGATGTTCGGTAACCCCTGCGAGCCGAGCAAGATCGATCCGGTTGTGGCCAAGGCCATGGACGTGATCTTCCTGCTGCACGCAGACCACGAGCAGAACGCGTCTACTTCTACCGTGCGCCTGGCCGGCTCCTCCGGTGCCAACCCCTTCGCCTGTATCTCCTCCGGTATTGCCACCCTGTGGGGCCCGGCACACGGCGGCGCCAACGAAGCGGTTCTGAACATGCTGGAAGAGATCGGCGACGAGAGCCGTATCGACGAGTACGTTGCCAAGGCCAAAGACAAGAACGATCCGTTCCGCCTGATGGGCTTCGGTCACCGCGTTTACAAAAACTTCGACCCGCGCTCCCGCGTAATGCAGGGCATTTGCGACGAAGTTCTGGGCGCTATGGGTGCCGAAAACGACCCGCTGCTGCGCATCGCCAAGAAGCTGGAAAAGATCGCTCTGGAAGACGAGTACTTCGTCGAGAAGAAGCTCTACCCGAACGTAGACTTCTACTCCGGCATCATCATGAAGGCCATCGGTATTCCTACCGACATGTTCACAGTGATCTTCGCCACCGGCCGTACCGCCGGCTGGATCGCCCACTGGAACGAAATGATCTCCAACCCTTACAAGATTGGCCGTCCGCGTCAGCTGTACACCGGCTACACCGCACGCGACTACGTATCCCTGGACAACCGCTAAGCGGCTACTCCAGAACAGAAAACCCGGCAAACGCCGGGTTTTTTTATGTCCTCACTTCAGGTTTTTTTCCTGATTAGCCCGCATAAAAAAAATAATGGCGTTTCACACCTCGAGTCTGTGACCAAGCGTTCACCTATTTATTGTATAACCCGGGGCACCGGCACATAGCACGGTATTTCGAACACCAACCCAGGAATACACACATGAAAATAGGGATGTTACTCCGTGCAGTGCTTTGCGGCACCGCACTGGCTTTTTGCGCTTTAAATACCCAGGCCCAACCCACTACGCCACCGCCAGTGGATCTCGATAATGGCAACGCCGCAATTGAAGCGGTTATTCCATACGTCGCTCCGGTCACATTTGAGTACGTCTCCGCCACCGGCGGCGACGCCACCCTGGTGCTGCGGATCACCACCCAGATAACCAACGCCTGGTTTGATGCCAGCGCCCCCTACCATCCCACTGCAGTGGGTGTTTACTCACGACTCGGGCGGCGCCCGGCGAACGAATCGGCAAACAACCGCAACATCAATATCGCACTGCTGTTCGCCAGTTATCGGGTTCTGAACACCTTGCTGCCGCTGCAACACGCGACCTGGCGCGCCATGCTGGAAGCACAGGGATTGGACCCGGACGATAACAGCACAGACCTCACTAGCCCTATCGGCATTGGCAATGCCGCCGGTGCGGCCGTTGCCGAGGGGCGACTGCGGGATGGCATGAACCAGGTGGGCGATGAAACCCGATCGGGCCCCCTGCGCGCAGCCAACCCAATGCCCTATATGGATTACACAGGATACCAGCCGATCAATACCGCCTATACCCTCTTCAACCCGTCCCGCTGGCAGCCGGATATTCAGCGTAAGGGGATGGGCCTGTATAAAATCCAGCAGTTTGTCACCCCACAATATGCATTGACCGAACCTTACTCATACAAGTCGCCGCGCAAATACCGCGCCCTTCCGCCGTTCGCGAGCTTCCACTGGAACTTTGCCGCCTACAAACAGCAAGCGGACGAGGTTCTCGCCGCATCAGCCAACCTCACTGATGAACAAAAGCTGATGGCAGAACTGTTCGATAACAAAATCGAATCTCTGGGGTTCTCCGCAGGGTTTGCCGCACTGTCACAGGGACTCAGCTTAATGGAGTTTATCCATTTCGACTTCCTGACCAACATGGCCGCCCATGACGCAGGCATTTTTGTGTGGCAGGAGAAGCGCCGCTACGATGCCGTGCGTCCGTTCAGCGCCATTCAATATATTTACGGCAAGCAGCCAGTCACCGCCTGGGGTGGTCCGGGGCAAGGCACTCAGAGCATTCCTGCGAACACCTGGAAGTCTTACCTGGAAGAGGCCGACCATCCCGAGTACCCCTCTGCGTCTACATGCTTTTGCACCGCCCATGCGCAGTCCGCGCGGCAGTACTTGGGCAGCGACGCGCTGAACTGGAGTGTCCCCTACACCGCAGGGTCTTCCCGTATCGAGCCTGGGGTCACCCCCGCCAATGATATGACCCTGAAATTCCCTACCTGGACGTCCCTGGAAGAGAACTGTGGTCAGAGCCGGGTATGGGCAGGCGTACACTTCCAGGCCGCTGTCGATGAAGGACGTCGCATCTGCGGTGTATTCGGAGACAATGCCTACAACTACCTACAGACTTTGGTTGCAGGTACTGCGCCGGAGCGGGAGCCGGCTGATAGACTGCGCGGGCGCCGTAAGTAATCGCTTAGCCCACGCTAAAAATCCCTGCGCCGGTAACGGTGCGGGGATGTCCGGCAAATACAAAACAAGTACAAAAATGAAAGCTGCCGATTTTTAAATTCGCGCGTCTGTACCTCAGTACCGATTGCACCCCGTTATCGGCTTTAATTTTTTTGTGACGAGCCTCACAGTCAGAACAACTAAGAGGCACATCTGTTCAAGAAATAAGTTAAAAAAAGCGCCTATGGTAAAAAGTTCCCGAAGAACAGCCTTTGAGCCGAACTTTATTCTCAAAACCACCAATTCCAGTAGTGAGACAGGCCTCCATGTTCCGACTCTTTTCCAACAAGTCCCGCGATACCGACAAAGAGCAGGATAGTAGCAGTAATAGTCGGCGCACGATCAAGTACGATCCCTCACTTATTCTGGCCCTGAAAAACGACCACCACGAGTTGATCAACATCTATCATCGCATATGGTCGGAAGGGTACGAGCAACAGAACTATCGCAAACTCTCGGAACTACTTGGGGTCTTCAAGTCGACATTCCAGGCGCATCTGATTAAAGAAAACGTCAGCTTCTATGTGTACCTTGAACAATCCCTTGCCGAGGATCGTCACACGCTCCAGATCGTCAAGGACTTCCGCACAGATATGAACGATATCGCGAATGCGGTAGTCCAGTTCTGCAAACGTTATTCGCGGGATAATCTCACTCGTGAAGACCTGGTTCGGTTTAAAGGGGAGTACGAGAAGATTGGTGAAGCACTCACCCGCCGGGTATCGCTAGAGGAAAAAGAACTTTACACCTTATACAACCCAAACTGACAGGCCGATTACCAGTAGTCTGGCAGTAGCTTTTCAGGAGTATGCTCACTCCTTTAGGGTAGATCAGGGACGATCAACCCAGCACAACTAAAACAATAACAACGGGTAAAGACATGGCTCGAGGTATGGCTTCACTGAGTGAAGCGAAGAACTACTCGGGAGGCGAACCGTGACTAATAACCTTCCAGAACTTGATCACGAGCAACATCCGCTCGAGGTAGGTAAGCCGTTTTCTGAAACGCAGGGCTACCAGACTTTTGTCGTTGTCGGAGCGGGGCCGGTCGGTGTTCGTTGCGCGCAGCGTTTGCTCGAATACAGTAGCGATGCTCAGGTCGTACTGATCGGGGGCGAAGACACTCAGCCATATAATCGTGTGCGCCTGTCTCAGTATCTGGCGGACAACCTGGAGTCGTCCGAGCTGGACAACCCCGTCTCTCGTGAACCCCATCCACGTCTCGCAGAGTTTTACGGTCGCAATATTGTCGAAATCGACAGAACACGAAAGCTTCTGATAGATCGAGACGGACAGCACCAACCCTACAGCAAGCTCATACTGGCAACCGGGTCAACACCGATCTTGCCGGAACTTCCAGGCATTGGGCTGAAAAATGTCGTCGGGTTCCGCAACCTTCAAGATGCACGTGACCTGATCAAGTTACGAGAAACGGTGCAAACCTTCGTTGTTGTTGGTGCCGGAGCCCTCGGACTGGAGGCCGCCGCTGCGCTCAAAACCAGTAATAATCGTGTGGTACTGCTGGCGCGGAGAGGGCTGTTGGGAAATCGCCTCTCCAGCACTGCCAATAGCTACTTGAGCGCCGCTCTTTGTGCACTGCAGGTTGAAGTAATCGAAGGCGTCGGACTGGTCGGCTGTTCTGGCAGCCACGCTGTGGAACAGATTAACCTGTCAGATGGCAGCAGCCTAAGCACCGACTGTGTGGTTCTCTGCACTGGGATCAACCCGGAAACTACCCTTGCTACCCGATCGGGACTCGACACTAAGCGCGGCATCCTGGTTTCTCCCTATATGCAAACCAGTGACCCGGACATTTATGCGGTGGGGGAATGCGCTGAGTATGACGAGCAGCTTTATCAGTTGGTACGCCCTGGGTTTGAGCAGGCTGAAATTTGCAGCAGACATATCTGCGCAACCACAGAACAAGCCAGGAATGCGCCGTCGTATCGCGGCAGCCGCAACGATATCCAACTGAAGATTTCCCATATTCCGTGCCTCGTGATCGGGGAAACCGAACCAGACAATCTGCAGGAGGTCCAGGTAGACACCTTTGAAAACCGCTTCAAGGGTCATTACCGGGAGCTGTATGTGCGCAATGGCCGGCTTATAGGCGCGGTCATGGTGGGGAGCTGGGATGAGTCACACTTACTGAAGCAGGCCATCGAAGATGGTGCCAGTGTCAGCGAGCGACAACTGGCAAATTTCCGCGAGCATGGCAATCTCTGGCAGAAAGCTGCCGTGCAGACCATCAAGCAACAGCCTGACAACTATCTGGTCTGTCAGTGTAATGGTGTAAGTAAAGGGGAGCTCTGCGGCGTAATCGCCCGTGGCAAGCGCACCCTGCAGGACTTGGAGCTGGAGACCAATGCTGGCTCGGCCTGTGGCAGTTGCCGTCCGCTGATGGCCGAACTGTTGGATATTCCGGCACCAAACCTGGTGATGCGCCACGCACGCGGTATTCTGATTATCTCGATACTTTCCCTCATTCTGATAGCCATTGCGGTAATCGCTCCTCCCCCACCCATTTCCGACAGTGTGCAGGTCAGCTGGTATCTGAAAAAAATCTGGTATGACAGTTTCTGGAAACAGGTCAGTGGCTATACCTTGCTGACACTTTGCCTGTTGACGGCGAGCCTTTCGATGCGCAAACGCCTGCAGAGCATCAACCTGGGGCACCTCGACCACTGGCGCTATCTCCACAGTGTTATCGGTTTCGCAGCACTGCTTGTTCTATTGGTACATACCGGGTTTCGCCTGGGAGAAAATCTGAATCTGGTGTTGATGCTGGTATTTCTTGCCGCCACCTGTACCGGCTCCCTGGTAGGCGTATTCATGGCCCGCAATCACCATTGGACGGACCTGAAACTGCGCGAACACCGCAAGTGGTGGTCAAGAGTCCATTACGCGTTGCTCTGGACCCTGCCGGTTTTGCTTTTCTATCATATTTTCGCCGTGTATTACTTCTAGATGAAAAATTATAAATTCAAATTCTGGCACTACGGCTTGATGGTCACTCTCGCTGCGGCAGTGTTGATCACCTACAACCTCCAGGCTGACGACAAATCGTTTTTTCTCAGTGGCGAGGTCACCCATGGGCACCATCAGATCGAAATGGCCTGTTCTACCTGTCACGGTGATGGTTTTGCTGGACAGAAATTTATTCAGAACGCCTGCTTGGGTTGTCACCAGGAAGAGCTGATCCAGGCAAACGATAGCCATCCCCGCAGTAAGTTTCTGGATCCGCGCAACGCCGGCCTACTGGCACACCTGGATGCACGCCAGTGTATTTCCTGTCACACCGAGCACAAACCTGAAATCACCCATGAGATGGGCGTGTCTCTTGCGGGAGATTTTTGTTTCCACTGCCATAATGATATCGCCGAAAACCGACCCAACCATTCCGGTCTGGGTTTTGAAACCTGTGCCAGCGCTGGTTGCCATAATTATCACGATAACCGTTACCTGTACGAGGAATTCCTTGCTTCGCGCATTGACAGCCCGGCATTGATTCCCGGAGGCCAGCTGCCGATGAGGTCACTTGTACTCAAATGGCAGGCTGAAGACGCCGACGGCCTCGCGCTCAGCGCAACCGATGCCGACTTCCCTGTGGATGTTGCCAATTCACAGCAGGGTGTATCGCTTGCGTCTGCCACCCAGGCCTGGGGCAATTCAGCCCACGCGCATTCCGGGACCAACTGCAGTGCCTGTCACCAAAACGGAGGGACAGGGATGGAGACGGCAGTCGTCGTGGAGAGCTGTGGCGACTGCCACAGCAGCCAGCTCGCACAGTTCACCCGCGGCAAGCACGGCATGCGGCTTTCTGCGGACCTTCCACAAGCACTCCCCATGAATGTTCAGGAAGCGAAACTGCCAATGCACCCCCACGCCATCGAATTGGCGAAGGAACTGAGCTGCACCAGTTGCCATAACCCCCATGATCTCGATACCCGTGTTGCCTCGGTGGAGGCCTGCCTGGGCTGTCACAACGACACTCATAGCCTGGCGTACCAGGAATCACAGCACTTCCGTCTCTGGAGTGACCAGCAGTCGGGTGGCGTTAGCTGTGCAAATTGTCATATGCCAAGGGAAGAGCATGATGGGCAGATTCTGGTAAATCACAACCAGAATCATAACCTGCGTCCAAATGAAAAAATGTTGCCGGTGTGCCTGAGCTGTCACGGTGTTGAATTCGCTGTGGCCGCATTGGCGGACAAGGCATTGATTGAGAATAATTTTTCCGACGCGCCAGCAATGGAACACAAGACTTTCGAGCTGATTCGCGAGCGTATAGCCCGGATTAAAACCACTCAGTAATCCCATCAGGAGGGGAACATGCGTAGTCTCATTTCCATCGTTATTTCAGCCGCCCTTTTATCAGGCTGTGGAGAAAAAAGTGGTATCGCACCGGAAAGAATGGCGGATGCCATTTTTGCTGTTATCGAGGCAGACAGAGCCAGCTACACCAACTATGTAGTGAATCGCCTCGCCAATGAGGAAAAGGTTATTAAAGCGGAGGAGCACTGGAAGGACAGTAAAGCACTACCACTCCCCGCGCAAATGATGCGCATGGGTGCCGAGCGTGTGGCGGAACAGGAATCAGGTTTCAACTATGCTCTGCTATCTGAATGGGCGATCAATAAACAGAACAAGCCTCGCACGGAACTGGAACAACAGGGCCTGGAGTTTATCAATGAGAACCCCGGGCAGAATTTCTACGGCACCGAAACCCTGGGTGACACCGAGTATTTCACTGCCATATACCCTGACGTCGCCGTATCCCCGGCCTGTGTCAGTTGCCACAATGAGCATGTCGACAGTCCTCGCACCGATTTCGAGATTGGCGACACTATGGGCGGCGTTGTTATTCGATTCCCGCTCTGAGCAATCTCTCTATTCAGACTCTCAGTACCACTGAAATGAAAAGCCCCGGAATTTCCGGGGCTTTTCATTTTTATCTCGGGTCTGTCACGGCAGGTTGTGCACGTGGCTACCTACGGGCCCGGAGAAAATACCCCCGTCGTGCATATCCCAGTTAATGGACCAGGTCATAACGCCATTGAAGGTCGGGTATGACTGTGACGGTGTGAGTGTGTCACAGTTCAGCTGCTGGGTCAGGCAATCCAGGGCGCGGTTAATATCCGCTGGCGTTGCATGGCCACTGCCCGCTGCACTGGGACCGGATGGCAGTGCAAGTCCAACCTGATCCGGACGCAAGCCTTCAAAGAATCCCGCATCACCATATCCCAGGGGAAATCCTTCGATCAGCATCAACGCTGAGGCCACCATCATATCCACGGTACCAGCCGCATAGGCCTGGCCGCGATAGGGAGTTGCGAGACCGCCGTTGTTGTACAGCTGCACATGCAGTAGATCCAGGTCGTCGCGCAGCTGGTCAATCATGGGTAGGTATGCCCCCCAGATTCCGGTATAGGAGACGTAGCCACCCTGAACATAGGGATGCTCCGGCGCCATGGACAGGTACATTCCGGGATAACGCTGCTTCAACTGTTTGACCGCATTGACCATATTCTGGATCACCGGAGCACCATGCATGACACCGGCACCGGACTCCAGATCAATATCGATTCCATCAAAGCCATACTCATCAATCATCGCCGCGGTGCTGTTGACGAAGTTGGTGACGTTTTCTTCGGTGTTGAGGGTCACGGTGCCCTTCTCACCACCGTAGGATGCGATCACTATTTTCCCTGCGGCACGCTTGGCGGCAATGTCGGCAATAAACTGCTGCTTATCGAGGCCCGGATCGAGGTTGAATTCGATACTGCCATTGCCCGCGTCGTCAACAAAAGCCACCACAATCACGTCCCAGACATCAGAAACCTCACTAATACGGTACAAACCGGATCCGTTGTCAAAATTGTGCCAGTAACCCACCAGCGCATGTTTCGGCAGCAGGCCACTGTTCCCCCCTGAAGAGCTGCCACCGGACGAACCGCTGGAACTGGATGACGAGCTCGAGCCACCACTGGATGAACTGCTGGAAGATGAGGAGCTACCGCAGTCACCGACCTGGCTCCAGGCGTCCTGCCAGTGCGCACCCACCCCGGGCTCATAGGCCCAGGCGGCACTGGAAGAACACCACCCGGCAATGTTGCACTGAAATTCCAGACCAACATTCTGCACCAGTTGGCCCGCGGTGTAGCTGGTACCCGCCACGTACTGTATTGAGGTACAGGATCCGCCGCCGGATCCACCGCTGGAGCTCGATGAAGAGCTGGAAGAAGAACTCGATGACGAAGAACTGGACGAGCTGGATGAGGAACTTGACGAAGAGCTGGATGAGGACGAGCCGCCATCACAGGCACCGTCGTAAGCCCACACATCCCAAGTACCTGAGTGGGTCGCCGGATTTTCGTTTTGTGTCCACCATTTGGCGGTATAGGCGTTGCCCAGGTGCTGAACCGAATCGTCTCCTACATAAATACCGGCACTCTGCCAATCCGGTCGCGCACTACAGTCTACTGCCGCGGCCTCGATCGAAAACAACCCGAGCGCAAGCAGGCTCATTAATTGCCTTTTCATAGCGTTTTCCTAAGTTATTTTTGGAAGGTTTGCTTACACAGACATCGAAAAGAACAGAGGGCGCCGTGGCGCCCTCTGTTTACAGCTTTAACACTTAGTTACAAGTGGCATCGCCAATCTCTTCCCAGTCGGAAGACGTGCTCGGCTCCTGCCCCTGGGTCCACCACTTGGCGCGGTAGCGCTTGCCATCGTGGTTGACCTCGTCACCGCCGTTGTAGGCAGTGCTGGCATTCCAGGGCACTTCCACGTCGCTGATCAGCTTCCAGTCCGCGGCGCTGAAGCCCGGCTCCTGCTGGGTCCAGTACTTGGCTTCCCATACCAGATCGTCGTGGCTGACCTCATCACCACCGAGGTAGGTGCTGCCGGACTGCCAGGCCGGGTAGTTACCCGCATTCGGGTCGGTCATTTCACAACCGCCACCACCGGTGCTGTTGGTTACGGTCACGGTGACATTGGCGCTGGCACTGTCGATACCATCACTCACGGTTACCGTCAGGGTGAAGTCAGTATCGGCTTCTACCTGCGGTGCGGTGATTGTGATGGTGTCGCCGGTACCGCTTTCCATACCACTCCAGGTGTAGGTCAGCGTGTCGCCATCGGCATCGGTGCCCACTGCAGTAATCGAGTCAGTAGCGCCTTCCTGGATGGTGACCTGGGCCGGAGCAGTGACCTCCGGAGGCGTGTTGGCGTCCGGTGGCAGCAGGAAGATGCTGACCTGGTCCGGGGTATCGTCACTCAGAGAACCGTCGCTGACGCTCAGCTCGAATACCAGTTCCTGCTCTGCAGACACTTCCGCAGCGGAGAAGCTCGGGTTGGCCGCAGAAGCACTGCTCAGGGTTACCGGCGTTCCGGAAACCTGGCTCCAGCTGTAGGTAAGAGCGTCGCCATCCGGGTCGCTGGAAGCGCTACCGTTAAGCGTAACGGTGGCTGGGGTGATAACGATCTGATCGGCCCCTGCGTCGGCACTCGGCGCCTGATTCGGCTGGTCGGCAAGTACCGTGACCACTACCTGATCGGTATCACTGGCGCCGCTGTCGTCGGTGACGGTCAACTCAAACACCAGATCTTCGTCGGCAGTAACGGAAGGCGCAGTGAAGCTGGCGGAAACGCTGCTGGCGTTCTGCAGGCTCACACTGGCACCGGAAACCTGCGCCCAGCTGTAGGTAAGCGGGTCACCGTCGAGGTCACTGGAGCTGCTGCCATTCAGGGTGACACTAGCACCACCATCCACAGACTGGTCGCCACCGGCCCGCGCCGTCGGAGCACGGTTGTTTTGACCGCCGCCGTGTCCCAGGCCTTCGTGCATGGCATTGAGGATGTCACCGTTGTCCGCGTCGATTTCCCAAGAGAACAGGCCCGCCAGGTTGTTGGCCTGGACATAAGCGCCCTTGGCCAATACCGAACGGCGGTTATCGTAGGTAATCAGGTCACCGGTGCTCGGCTTGAAGATGTAAGGCGCTTCGGCGGTTTCGTCGTAGTACTCCTCCCACTCGCCGGTAGCTATACGCTCTGCTACATCGCGATAGTCCACGACGCCCGCTTCCCAGGTGCCATTGACCATACCGCTTGCAGTACCGGTCATGTGGTCGTTGCCGGTCCACCCGGATACACCGGTCCAGCCGCGACCGTACATGGCCGCACCCACCACCAGCTTGCCGGGATCAACACCGAGGCTCAGCATGTTCTGGACGCCATTGTGGGTGGTGTAGTCGGTATCCGGGCGCCAGGCCGGAGCGTACAGTGCCGCCTGGTGTCCAAGCACCTCGTTGCTCCAACCACCATAGAAGTCGTAGGTCATCATGAAGATGTAATCCATGTACTGCTGTACATCGGCGTAGTCCACATCTTCGATCTTGTCGGAGCCAGCACCAATGGCTGAAGTGAGCTGGTATTCACGACCGGTTTCCTGCTCGAGCCCATCGAGCATGGCGCGCAGGTCGCGCATCAGCAGGCGATAGGTTTCGCCATCGGTGGCAGGATCGCCCAGATTCGGGTTGGCGCCCTGGCCGCCCGGGTATTCCCAGTCGATATCCACACCGTCGAAGAATTTCCAGGTGCGCATGAATTCTTCGACCGAGTCTACGAAAGTCTGACGCTTGGCCGCATCGCCGAAGAAGTAGAAGGGGTCTGACAGTGTCCAGCCACCAATGGAAGGCAGGATTTTCAGGTCCGGATAGGCCTGCTTCAGTGCCATCAGCTGACCGAAATTACCCTTATACGGGTCGGAGTAAGTCTGGCCGGTTTGCGACTTCTGCACTGCAGCGAATGGGTCGTGCAGAGATACTTTGAAGTCTTCACGACCGGAACAGGAACGCTGCAGCGCCTGGAAAGAGCCTTCGATTTCCTTCAGGCTGTCATTGATACCGTCACCACCACAGATCGGAATAAAGCCGTAGATGATGTGGGTCAGGTTGTAGGACGGCATCATGTCCACGGAGAATTTGCGCCCGTAAACGCCCCACTCCACAAAGTAGGTACCCACTACGGAATTACTGGTGTTTTCGTACGGCTGGTTATTCTCGCCAGCGGTAATGGTCAGCGGGTCCAGGTGACTGCCATCGGTGTCCGCAACCACAATATCGGTGGCTGCGGAAGTCGCACAGCCATCGTCATTACACAGTGCAACCTGCAGTGAGTACTGACCGCCCTCGGCAATCTGCAGAGTCGCGGAGCCAGTTTGCGTATCGCCGCCAGTAACGGTCTGCTCCAGCACCACCTGCCCGTTGAGCAGATACTGCGCCGTCGTGGCCGGATCACCGGACCATTTGGTCCACTCAACCGGTACTTCTGCGTAGTCGTTTACCGTAATCAGCTGCTCGTAGGCTGTGGCCGCATCGTCCACCTCGATGATGGCAAAGCTGGTTTCCATCCACTCGATGGTGGGGGCGCCGGGTGCGGCAATGGCGGTGGAGCTGGTGGCGAGACCGAGCGCAAGGAGCGCGCGGCGCCAGGGACTGGGAGTGAGCCCTTTCATTGATGTTCACCTTGTCGTTATCTTTTATTGATCAGGATCTATCAATGAGAGCAGCGGTGTAATGTCCGTCTTACCTCAACGGGCAGCGCTGCCCCCGATTGAACGGCATTCAGTAATATCTGGATACCGGTACTTCTTTGTTATTTCTTTAACAGTACCTCTTTTCGCCATGACACCGCTGTCATTCTTCATGAAATCATGACAGCGGTGTCATTACTCTTTCACAATACCCCCGGACCCTTCCCTTGACCAGCCCCCTAAGGCAGTCCTGAGAGGTAAGTCACACAGAAGATTGCGTTTCTGGCGGTATTTTTCGCTTCTGCGACCTGCGGGAATGAAGAAAGAAGGTACAGGAAAAGAAAAGCGGCCGAACGCTGTCGACCGCTTCACCCCATTTCCCCAATCAAGCTGACTGAAACTTCCCGCTCGTTCACTCGCTGAAATCCATCAATCTCAGATCAGTGGTCACCCGCTGTGGGCCTATTTACGGTCATGTTCAGTCCTAGTTACGGACCGCTTGTTGTTGGCACTCCACCTCGTCTTGCGATGGGGGAGTCTTCCCGGGACTGATACCAGTGTAGAGTGGCTCGGGCTGCTCCCAAGTCTTTTTCACACATCGGGCTCTGACTGCTTTTAATGAATACATTGTCTACCTACCTTCTTCCCGGTTCAGTCTTCCCCATCACTTCCTAACCACCACCCCCTGACATCCGGGGTTACTGGCCGGTACTTGGTAATCCTACACTCGCGCTATCCATCCATTGAGGAAGTCAACCATGCCCTACGACAGCCGCTCAGAACTGCCCGACAATGTCAGAAGTGTGCTGCCCCCACACGCCCAGGATATTTACCAATCCGCTTTCAATAGCGCGTGGGACCAATATGCGGACCCCGACGACCGGAGGGGAGACAAAAGCCGGGAAGAAGTCGCTCACGCAGTGGCCTGGTCTGCGGTGAGGGAAAAGTACGAGAAAGGCGACGACGATCAGTGGCACAAAAAACACTGACCCCCTGCGAATTTCAGTTGGGAGCCGGATGCCGGCACCATACACTCCAAGCGCTATGTCAGAGCAAGTACAAGCGGAGTATTTATGCAATTCCAGACACTAAAACGCGCCGGTGTAACATGTGCCCTGGCGCTCTCCCTAACGACTGCCGGCTGTGCCAATATGAGTGACACGGATCGCCGGGTAGGTACCGGTATCGGTATTGGTGCGGTGACCGGAGCACTGGTGACCGGCGGTGATATTGGCGGTGCCGCTGTTGGTGCTGCGTTAGGTGGTGCTGGTGGCTGGCTTTACGATCGCGAGAAGAAAAAGCATTACTACTATGACAGCCGCGGTCGTCGGGTCTACCGTTAATCAGACTCAGACAGTGGGCTCCTCAGGAGCTCACTGTTTTTTTAGCGGTTTTACCAATCCCTCCAGTCCTTCGACCTTTATTTCAAGGGTCAGCGCCATCAGGTAGCCAAGCCGCCCCTCGGGGAAAGCTTTTCTGGCAAACCACAGCAGATACTCTTCAGGCAGATCAATCAGTACACGCCCTGCATACTTGCCAAAGGGCATTTCCGTGCGTGCGATATCGACCAGATCCTGCTTATCAAGCATGTTTGCCCCAAAAACTTCCATCCGTTTCCCGCTGGATTCTACACTGGAACAAACCTGGCCCGGTATCGGCTCCTCTGGGCGCACGATCAATTTTTGTGCCTAAGGATCTATGGCAGTATGTAGGGCAGGCCACCTCTGTGGCCGACCATTTTTTGTGCAGCCGGGAAGATCCCCCAATAACCACAAAAACGATCCTGATAAATCCGCTGAAGGAATGACAGTGAACAACATAAAGCTCACACAAAAATTCGGGCTGGCGCTATCCATTGCCCTGCTCACCGCCTGTGGCAAACCCACAGAGGAAGATGCCTCTTCCGCAGAGGCTAGCACCGAGAAGAGTGCCCCTGTAGCCGAGACCGTCTCCACCGAAGGCATGTGGATGCCGCGCCAGCTACCGGAAATCGGTGACAAACTCAAAGGCCTCGGCCTGGAGCTGGATCCGAAAACCATGACGGATCTGACCAAATTCCCGATGAATGCCGTGGTGAGCCTGGGTGGCTGCTCCGCAAGCTTCGTCTCCCCGCAGGGCCTGGTCGCCACCAACCACCACTGCGCCTACGGCTCCATTTCCTACAACTCCACCGAAGACAACGACCTGTTGGCCAACGGCTTCCTCGCCAAAACCCTGGAAGAGGAGGTGCCTGCCGCACCGGGGTCGCGTATCTATGTCACCGTGGACATGAACGAAGTTACGGACAAGATCAACAGCAAACTCAGCGATGACATGGACGGCGCCACCCGCTTCAAAGCCATCGAAGATGCGGAAAAAGCGCTGGTGGCCGAGTGTGAATCCGACCCGGGTCACCGCTGCGAGGTCTACAGCTATTACGGCGGCGCCAGCTACTACCTGGTCAAGCAGCTGGCCATTCGCGATGTGCGCCTGGTACACGCGCCAGCGGCCTCCATCGGCAAATTCGGTGGCGACATCGACAACTGGATGTGGCCGCGTCATACCGGCGACTACTCCTTCCTCCGCGCCTATGTGGGCCCGGACGGAAAACCTGCCGACTTCTCCAAAGACAATGTGCCTTACAAACCCAAGCACCACCTGACCGTCGCTACCGAAGGGCCGAAAGAAGGCGATTTCGTGATGGTTGCGGGCTACCCGGGGCGCACCAACCGCTACCGCACCGCGGAAGAAGTCAGCAACAATTTCAGCTGGTATTACCCCACCATGCAGAAAGTGCTGGCGGAGTGGTCTGAGGTGATCGGCTCAGCCACCGAGGACAACAAGGATGCCGCGCTCAAGTACGCAAGCCTGGTTGCCGGCCTCAATAACTACGCGAAAAATTTCACCGGTATGATGGAAGGCTACGAGCGCAGCGATCTGCTACAGCGCAAGCAGCAGCTGGAAAAAGATCTGCAGGCCTGGATCGAAGCCAATCCGGAATCCAAGAAGAAGTACGCTTCGGTCATCGCGGACCTGAAACAGTTAATCGCCGAAGAGCAATCCACTCAGGAGCGCGATCTGCTGCTGGGCTACATGAACCGCTCGGCCATGCTGAGTAGCGCACAGCGCCTCTACCGTCTCAGCCTCGAGAAACAAAAGCCGAACATGGAGCGTGAACCCGGTTACCAGGAGCGCGACATGACCCGTTTTAGCGAGAGCATGAAACGCATCGAACGGAGCTTTGAGCCAAGTGTGGACCAGGCCATCTGGACCTACTTCCTCGAGCGCTATAACGCCCTGCCCCAGGATCAGCACCTGGAAAGTTTCGACAATTTCTTTGATGGGGAATTGAGTGGCGACGCTCTGCAGAGCAAGCTTTCTGCCATGTACGAAGAAACCGGGCTCACAGATACCGAAACCCGCCTCGCGTGGATGGAAAAATCACCGGAAGACTTCCGCAACAGCGATGATCCGTTCATCCAGCTGGCGGTAGCCACCTATGACGACCGGCTCGCGATAGAACAGCATGAGAAAACCATGGCCGGCCGTTTTGCCGAACTGCGCCCGCAGTATATGGACCTGCTGATTGCCTATTACAACGAGCAGGGCAAACCGGTTTACCCGGATGCCAACAGCTCCCTGCGCCTCACCTACGGTCTGGTAAAAGGCTACACCCCGCCCGCAGGCACCATCAAAGGCGCAGCTGACGGCAACGATGGCAAGGACGGCTTTGTGCCTTTCACGACCCTGCGCGGTATCGAGGCCAAGTACACCGGTGAAGACCCCTTCGATGCACCCCAGGCACAACTGGACGCGATCAAAAACAAGGAGTACGGCCGTTTCTATGATGAAAACCTGGACTCCGTTCCGGTGAACTTCCTCACCACCGTAGACATCACCGGCGGTAATTCAGGCTCCGCCACCATGAACGGTAAGGGTGAATTTATCGGCCTGGTATTTGATGGCACCTACGACAGCATCAACGCGGACTGGGACTTCAATGACAATACCCGCGCGATTCACGTAGATGTGGAATATATGCTGTGGGTGATGGAAAACGTCGACCACGCAGATAATCTGCTGGAAGAGATGGGGGTTGCTGCACCAGAGGGACAAAAACCACAGTAACCGTCCAATTTAGAATATCGTCATCCCGGACGCGTTCCGGGGTCCAGCAGCAAGAGGGTGGCAAGAGAGCACAAAGTCTCTGCACAACTGGATACCGGCATTCGCCGGTATGACGATTGACTACACGAGCTCTGTTTTCGTTTTTCCACAGCGCTGGCAGCGATATTCCGTTACCAGCTTCCCCTGTTTCACATCAAACTTGCGCTCGGTCACCACCTTCCACTTGTGAAAACCCTCGCGGCACAAACTGCTACCCTTGTGTTTTTCCCAAGCGGTTTTCCGCTTAAATGGCAGCACGTCACCCATCAGACCTCCCCGCCAGCCGCGTGGGCAGACGCCCAGGCCCATTGAAAGTTAAACCCGCCCAACCAGCCTGTCACGTCGAGCACTTCACCAATAAAGTAGAGCCCCGCTTGCTTCATACTTTGCATACTCCGGGATGACACCTCATTGGTATCCACGCCACCAAGGGTGACTTCTGCGGTGCGGTAGCCTTCCGTGCCCTCGGGGATCAGCGTCCAGATCTGCAGCTTTTCGCCTACATCCTTTAGCGCCTGTTCGCTGTACTGCTTGAGTGGTTTGCTTTCCAGGCCATTTCTCTGCAGGAAAAACTGTACCAGCTTTTTGCTCCACAACTCCGCCAGCACCGTATGCAGAAAGCTCTCCTGCTTTTTGCCGCGCTGCTCACAGAGCCACCCGGACAGATCCAGCCCCGGTGCGAGGTTGAAGCTGACCGGCATCCCCTCTTTCCAGTGGCTGGAGATCTGTAACACCGCCGGGCCACTCAGGCCCTTGTGGGTAAACAGCATCTGCTCGTGGAAATGGCCCTCGGCACAGCTGGCATTCACTGCCAGTGAGGTCCCGGGTAATTCCTGCTGCCGCGCCAGTGCACGCTTGTTCAATGTGAAAGGCACCAGTGCGGCGCGAGTGGGAATAATGTTGTGGCCGAACTGCTTGGCGAGGTCGTAGCCAAATCCGGTGGCGCCCATGGTGGGGATCGACAGGCCGCCGGTGGCGACTACCAGGGATTCACACACCACTTTGCCAAGAGAGGTGTGCACCTCAAAGCCTTTCGCACCCTCTTCATTAAGAGGCTCAACACGCTGGATCTCACAGCGGGTGCGAATCTGGGCTTTCGCTTCGCGGCACTCCGCCAGCAGCAGATCCACGATGTCGCGGGATTTGTTATCGCAGAACAGCTGGCCGAGGGTTTTCTCGTGATACGGAATGCCGTGTTTTTCCACCAGGGCAATAAAGTCCCACTGGGTATAGCGGGCCAGGGCGGATTTACAGAAGTGCGGATTTTCGCTGTAGAAGTTGTCCGGCGCCGTGTACAGGTTGGTGAAGTTGCAGCGACCGCCGCCGGACATCAGGATCTTTTTGCCGACCTTGTTGGCGTGGTCCAGCACCAGCACGCTGCGGCCACGCTTGCCCGCCACCGCGGCACACATCAGGCCGGCGGCGCCGGCGCCGATGATCAGTACATCGGCCTGGGTGGGAAGGTCTGTCATTTGCTGGTGGTCTAAGGATCAGGTCTTCGGCAGAGTAACGCCGCGCTGGCCCTGGTATTTACCACCGCGGTCTTTATACGACACATCGCAGATTTCATCGGATTCGAAGAACAGCATCTGTGCCACGCCTTCATTCGCGTAGATCTTCGCCGGCAGGTTGGTGGTGTTGGAGAATTCCAGGGTCACATGCCCTTCCCACTCCGGCTCCAGCGGCGTCACATTCACGATGATGCCGCAGCGGGCGTAGGTGGACTTGCCCAGGCAGATGGTCAGCACCGAACGCGGGATGCGGAAGTACTCCACGGTGCGCGCCAGGGCGAAAGAGTTGGGCGGGATGACACAGTAGTCGCCCTGCACATCCACGAAGCTGTCTTCATCAAACGCCTTCGGGTCCACGGTGGCGGAGTGCACGTTGGTGAAGATTTTGAACTCGTTGGCACAGCGCACATCGTAGCCGTAACTGGAGGTGCCGTAGGAGATCAGGCGATCGCCGGAGGCCCCGTGGCGTACCTGGCCCGGTTCGAAGGGCTCGATCATGCCTTCATTCTCAGCCATACGACGAATCCACTTATCGGATTTGATGCTCACCCTGTCCCCTCGCTTATCTGGTATTGGTCCATTTCTGGCGGTCATTTGAAGAGGCCGAATCATAGCCGTTTTACCTTGTTCAAAAAAGTGCCACAGAGGCGTGTCGAATTTGACGCACACAGACTTGGTGCGGGCTTGCCGACACTGGACGACTACTGTATAAATTACCAGTAGACGCTGTATACCCATACAGCAAAGCCCTATCAGACCACCCGTGTGGAGCGAGCCGATCGTGAACAGCGCCGAAAACTTTTTGCAAAACAAGCAGTTAGGTGATCAGCCAGCCAAGCAGGCCAGTGACGAGCCGCTGCAGCAACTGCTGACCCGCCCGGACATCTGGCAACTGGCCAGTGGCCAGCGCCGTCCCCGCACCGGAATCAGTACCGGCTACCGCGGGCTGGATGCCTTGCTGGTCGGGCACGGATGGCCCCGCGCGGCCAGCACGGAGTTTTTGGTCGACAAGGCTGGTATCGGCGAGATGTCACTGATCCTGCCGACCCTCGCGGAACTCACCCGTCAGGGGCGCATGGTGATCCTGATCAACCCGCCGCATATCCCCTACGCCCCGGCACTGGTACAGGCCGGCGTGCAACTGGAGAAACTGCTGATCCTGCACCCCAGAGGACAGCGGGATCAGCTGTGGGCGGCAGAGCAGTCCCTGCAATCCGGCGCCTGCGGTGCGCTGATCCAGTGGCAGAACAGGGAAGCCCCGGCCGACAAAGACCTGCGTCGGCTGCAGATAGCCGCCCGCGATGGCGACTGCCTGCACTTCCACTTCCGCCCCGGCTCCTGTGCACAAACCCCGTCTCCGGCAGCACTGCGCCTGCAACTGAAGAGCGACGGCGAGCAGCTGGCGCTGCACCTGTTCAAACAACTGAGTGGCAAGTCCGGCCAGCGCGTGCATCTGGCGCGCAACCCGGACCTGGTGCGGCGAGACCAGCCGCTGCACTGAATCAACGGCGTGCCCCTGGTGGATGCGCTGCGCTTATCCACCCTACAAACGGCCACCAGCAACAAGGCCGTAGGGTAGATAAGCGCAGCGCATCTACCAATTAACCAGGCTCCGACAGGAGATCCCAACATGCTCTGGCTCTGCATCCAGCTCCCCAAACTTCCCCTGGAAGCCTTGACCCGCGCCCACCGCGCCGGTGACAGTGCCGCGGTGGCCGTGGCCCAGAACAGTCTCATCATTGAAGCCAACCCCGCGGCCAATGCCCACAATGTGGAACCCGGACTCAGCATCGCCACCGCCTGCACCTACTGCGCCGAACTGCAATTGCTGGAGCGGGACCCGCAGCGGGAAGAACAGCTGTTACAGCAACTGGCCCAGTGGGCCTACAGCTTTACCCCGGTGGTTTCCCCACGCAACGCCGAGCGCGAACAGAACCAGGCAGACAACAATTTCGCCTGCCTGTATCTGGAAATCAGTGGCAGCCTCAAGGCACACCACGGCCTGGCGCCCCTGCTGCAACAACTGGGCAAAGAGCTGCGCAAGATGCGCATCCATCATTTTATGGGCCTGGGCCACAGCCCCAGCGCCGCACACCTGCTCAGCCAGTTGCCGGAACACCGCCAGTGGCTGGCAGAAGCCAAAACCGCCCCGGCCCCTCAACAGTGGCGCCAGTGGATCAGCTTCGCCCCCAGCAAACTGCTCGATTGTAATCACAAGGCCATCGCCAAGCTGTATGCCTGCGGTATCAAGCGCGTCAGCCAGTTGCTGGCAATTCCACTGTCGGAGGTGGGCAGTCGCTTCGGTCGCGGATTCATCGACTACCTCGCCCGCCTGAACGGCACCCGCCCGGATCCGGTACCTAGCTTCGAGCCGCCGGCAGAATTTCACAGCGAGCTGTTTTTCCCGAGCCCACTGGATAACAGTGAGCAACTGCTATTCCCCGCCGGCCGTCTGGTGCGTGAGCTGTGCCGGCAGTTGCAGCGTCGGCAGTTATACAGTCAGCAGTTGTGCTGGGTTCTGGATTACGGCAGCCGCGGTCACCAGCAGGTCCATGTGGATATCTCCCGCCCGCTGCTCGACCCCCAACGCCTGATCGCACTGACAAAATTACAGTTTGAACGGGTAGAACTGAAAGAGCCGGTGCAGGCATTGACCCTCAAGTGCCAGCAGTTGCGTCCCATTGAAAGTCACAGCCTGCGGGAGGATTTTTTTGACGAGGACAGCAAGCTGCACGAAAGCTACCAGCTGATCGACAAGCTCAAGGCCCGCCTCGGGCACCAGGCCCTCTCCGGCGTCACCCTCAAGGAAAGCTACCTGCCGGAACAAGCCTGGCAAAACGCCGACAGCCTCACCCTGCAGAGTAAATCCCGCAGCCACCAGCTCACGCCCGTGAATGCGCCCCGCCCCAATTGGCTGTTGCCGCGGCCCGACCGCATCCAGCAGCGCGATCACAAACTGTTTTACGACGGCGAGCTGCATTTGCTGCAGGGTCCGGAACGCATCGACGGCTACTGGTGGCAACACCGCCGCCACGCCCGCGATTACTACATCGCCCGCGGCGCCCACGGCAGTCTCTACTGGGTATACCAGGATCTGGCGTCAGAGGACTGGTATCTGCACGGGGTTTATTCATGACTGGGTTAACACAACCCTGTGTTTACCTTCTTGCAAACCAGCGTAATGGCACACTTTATACGGGTGTTACATCCAACCTTGTGCAGCGTATCTGGCAACACAAGGAAGGCGTTGTCGAAGGTTTCACTCGGGAGTATGGAGTGAAAAACCTTGCATGGTACGAGCTACATGACACGATGGAAAGTGCCATTCGAAAAGAGAAAGCGATAAAGAACTGGCGGCGAAGCTGGAAGCTGAACCTGATTGAAAGTAGCAATCCAGAGTGGCGAGATCTGTACTACGACATCCTCTAATCGCCCCCGTCATCCCGGACTTGATCCGGGATCCAGCTGCAGGAGCCTAACGACCACCGAGCAATTGGATGCCGGCCTACGCCGGCATGACAGGCGATGGGGTTTCACGTAAACACTTCAACCATTCACCTCGTCATCCCGGACTTGATCCGGGATCCAGCTGCAGGAGTCTAACGACCACCGAGCAACTGGATACCGGCCTACGCCGGCATGACAGGCGATGGGGTTTCACGTAAACACTCCGACTATTCACCTCGTCATCCCGGACTTGATCCGGGATCCAGCTGCAGGAGTCTAACGACCACCGAGCAACTGGATACCGGCCTACGCTGGCATGACGAGCGATGGGGTTTCACGTAAACACTTCAACCATTCACCTCGTCATCCCGGACTTGATCCGGGATCCAGGTTACAGGAGGCCAACGAATCCACCGAGCAACTGATACCGGAATACACCGGTATGACGTATCGGATATTTATCGGTATGCAGTACGCCGAACTTTTTTGTCAGAGTAACTTTTCATTTCTACAGGGTGCCTCGCATCCACAGGAGCTGATTGCGGCCGCACATCAACTCGGTTATTGCGCAATTGCGATTACCGATGAATGCTCCATGGCGGGGGTGGTGCGGGCTTATGCAGAGTTGGAGAAACTTCAAGCCGAGGGCAGTCAGTTAAAGCTGATTTGTGGCAGTTTCTTTCGCCTGGAGGAAGAATCGCAGCAAGTGGTTTTACTCGCACCGGACAGGCTTGCCTACAGCGAAATCTGCCAGCTGATTTCCACTTCGCGCCTGCGCGCCGAAAAAGGCCAGTACCGGACGTTTATTCAGGACCTCCTCAATCACTGCAAACATGCACTGTGCCTGTGGCTTCCAGGCAGCGAGCCCTTCACACTTCCCGATACGCTGAAACAACATTTCGGCGGGCGGCTCTCTATCGCCCTGAGCCATCACCTGCTCCCTAGTGAAAACCAGAGGCTGCACAAGCTACTGGCTTTTGCCAGATCCCAGCGGCTACCGCTGGTTGCTACCAACGCGGTACTTATGCACAACCGTAGCCGCAAACCACTGCAGGATGTATTGAACGCAAACTACCACAACTGTACCCTGGACCAGCTGGGCTACCGCCTGCAGCAAAATGCGGAACGCTACCTGCGCAGCCTGCCGGAAATCACTGCACTTTATCCACAGAGTGCCATCGACAACACACTGAAAATTGCTGAGCAATGCACCTTCAGTCTGAAAGAACTGCAATACCACTACCCGTCAGAAGTAGTTGCGCAAAACAAAAGTGCCAGTGACTACCTGCGAGACCTGGTGGAAACCGGTATCCCGATCCGTTGGCCTCATGGGCCAGCAGCGCATATTCGTCAGCAAATCGAAACCGAGCTGGCGTTGATCGCCGAGCTTCAGTACGAGCACTATTTCCTCACCATTTACGACATCGTCCAGTACGCGCGCAAACAGCACATCCTCTACCAGGGGCGCGGTTCCGCGGCCAACTCGGTGGTGTGTTACTGCCTGTTTATCACCGAGATTGATCCACACAAGATCGGCCTGTTGTTCGAACGGTTTATTTCCCGCGAACGCAATGAACCGCCGGATATCGATGTGGACTTCGAGCACGAGCGGCGCGAGGAAATCATCCAGTACATCTACCGCAAGTACGGCCGCGAGCGCGCCGGGCTCGCAGCCACCAAAATCACCTATCGTTTTAAAAGTGCACTGCGGGATATCGGCAAGGCACTGGGGCTCGGGGCAGCAGTTATTGAACAGTTGCAGGCGGAACGCAGCTGGTGGGACAAGCTGGAGGATTTTCCACAGCAGATGAAAAAGGTTGGCATCGCTCCAGAGAGCGTAGCCGGGCGCATGCTGCCCAGGCTACTGGAGCAGATTTACGGTTTCCCCCGCCACCTGTCCCAGCATGTGGGCGGCTTTGTGATTACCGAGCTGCCGCTGAGCCAGCTGGTGCCCATCGAAAATGCGGCCATGGATGACCGCACCATCATTCAGTGGGACAAGGAAGATATCGAAGACCTGAAGCTGATGAAGGTGGATATTCTCGCCCTCGGCATGCTCACCGCCCTGCGCAAGTCCCTTAGCTATATGGCACTGTACGGCAAGCGCATGCGCCTGCAGGATATTCCCGCCGACGACCCGGCGGTGTATGCAATGATGTGCCGCGCGGATACCGTGGGGGTATTCCAGATCGAATCCCGCGCGCAGATGAGCATGCTGCCGCGCCTGCAGCCGCAGACCTTTTACGAGCTGGTAATAGAAATTGCCATCGTGCGCCCGGGCCCGATTCAGGGAGGCATGGTGCACCCCTATCTGCGCCGCAAGCAGAAACTCGAGCCCGTCAACTACCCCCATGAAAACCTGCGCCCGGTACTGGAGCGCACCTTGGGTGTGCCGATTTTCCAGGAGCAGGTGATCAAGCTCTCTATGGTGGCCGCCGGCTTCAGCGGCGGTGAGGCGGATGCCCTGCGCCGCGCCATGGCCAGCTGGGGCAAGAACGGCAACCTGCTGCAGTTTCGTGAAAAACTAATCAACGGCATGCTGGCCAATGGCTACGAGCACAGCCTTGCAGAGCGGCTGTTCGAGCAGATGAAAGGTTTCGGCTCTTACGGTTTTCCGGAATCCCACTCCGCCAGCTTCGGCCTGCTCGCCTACTTTTCCGCGTGGATCAAATGCCACCACCCCGCCGCTTTCTACAGCGGGCTATTGAACAGCCAACCCATGGGGTTTTACGCCCCGGCGCAACTGGTATACGACGCCCAACGTCACAATGTGAAGGTGCTACCGCTGGATGTGAATCACAGCAGCTGGCACCACAGCCTGGCGCTGGCCGATGGCACAAAGGGTACCGATGGCAAAACTCCGGTGGCCCCCGCCATCCGCCTGGGCTTGCGCCTGGTAAAAGGGTTGGCCGAAGAAACCGTGGAAACTATTGAGACAGAGCGAGTTCAGGGCAACTTCCAGTCACTGCAGGACTTTGCCCAACGGGTCGATATCCCCCAACAGCAGAGCGCCATCCTCGCCCATGCCAACTGTTTTTACAGTATTGGCGAGAACCGTTTCCACAGCACCTGGCAGGCACTGAACACACAACTGGAGCACGCGACCCCGCCACAACATCAGCCGGAGACCAGCCAGGAAGACAATATCTACAGCGATTATCAGAGTACCGGCCTGACCCTGCGCGAACACCCGGTGGCACTGCTGCGCAGGCAGAAGCGCTTTAACAATCTTGTCCGCGCCTGCGATCTGGAAAGGCGCAGGGATGGCGACAGAATACGGGTGCTCGGTCTGGTCACCTGCCGACAGCGCCCAGGCAGTGCGGCCGGTGTGCTGTTTCTGACCCTGGAGGATGAGACCGGTGTAATCAATGTGGTTCTGTGGCAGCAGGTACAGGAGCGCTACCGCAAGGAAATTCTCAGCGGAAAAATTCTATTGATTGAAGGCAACCTGCAGATCAGCCGGGACGCGAAACAGCAGCAATTTTCTGTGATCCATCTGATCGGGAAAAAGCTCGACGGTATTGTCTGGAAAGAAATCCAGCACGTACGTAGCTTTCACTGAAACCCTTAACAAAACAGGCCTCCCGAGGGAGGCCTGTTTACCGTCAATGAAATTGTAACGGAATCAGAATTCCGCGCTGGCTCTCAGATACCAGAAACCACCATTGAAACCAAACGGTGAGGTCAGTGACTGGCGCACACCGAGAAACTGCAGTGTCGGGTCCGCTTCATCATCCGGGCGCACATCGAAGATATTCTCGCCACCCAGGGAGAGCTTGTAGTTCTCCGCCAGAGTAATCGTCGCTTCGAGGTCGACCAGGATCTCACTGCCGTAAGCAGAAGCATCGGAAGCATCACCGGGGCCGAACAGACCGAAAGTGCTCTCCCAACCGCTGTAACGATTAAAACGCAGGTAGCCGTTGAACAGGTCACCGGAGTCGTAATCGAAGGTCAGGGTGGTACGATCGCTGGGCACCTGGTTTTCCAGATCAAAGACCCGGGACTGATTGATGGTGTCCGGGGCAACCTTGTCCACCTTCTGTTGATTGTGGTTATGACGCAGGTCCATCACCAGAAGGCCACCGGCCACATCAAAATCACTGGTGACCGCCAGATCAATACCAGAAACATCGGAATCAAAGGCATTGACGAAATAGTTGGCGTTACTGCCATTCAGCAGGGACGCATTGGCTACACCGGCATTTTCCAGCAGCGCCACTTCTGCATCACCAATGGTGTTGTTGCGCAGTGCCAGGCGGTCTTCAATCTCAATGTTGTAGTAATCGATGGTCACACTGGTGTTATCCAGCGGACTCCACACCGCACCCAGGGTAAAGCTGGTGGACTCTTCCGGTGTCAGCTCCTTGGCCCCCAGCGCCATTGCCACCGGGTGATTCACCGGATAGGTGCCGTTTGGAATCAGATTGCCATCCGCATCTGAAGTGGTCGTCACGTTCAGGGTATTCACCTGCCCCGGGGTTGGCGCACGGAAGCCGGTATTCGCGGTGCCGCGCAGGGCAAAGTTTTCGGTGAAGTCGTAGCGGGCAGACAGTTTCCAGTCGAAGGTGGAGCCGAACTCTTCAAAGTTTTCAAAACGTAGCGCCGCACCCAGCAGCAACTTGTCGGTAACATCCGCCTCCAGATCCACATAGGCCGCGGTACTTACACTGCTGTACTCACCGGCCGCCTCCACCGGGAAACCCTGGAAACCATCGGAGCCAACACCGAACACCGAGGCGGTCGGGCCCACGGCAATGGAGGCCTCGTCACCGGCACCGATCTCGTAGGTTTCATCCCGCCACTCCATACCAAATGCGAGATTCAGCGGTGAGGCGAATGCGGTAACGTCGATAGGTTTTACAAAGTCCGCATTTACGCTGGTCTCGGACTGGGTGAGTGTGCCGGGATTGAAAGTGAGCGGGGAATTGATCCCCAGGCTCGGGTTGATGGAGTTTTCCAGAACGTAGGAAACCTCGTTCTCGGCACTGCGCGCACGCAGGTCCCAGCTGATACCGTTGGCCCATTCACCACGGGCACCAACCACTGCAGAGAAATCCGTAATATCCGCACCGAAGGCCGGGTTATAGCCACCGGGGAACTGGGTGTAGATGGGGTTACGCAGTACGAAGCCACTATCGCTACTGCTATCCGCCACCAGATAGTCTGCCGGGTTCAGGCCCTGGGCAATAATATCGTCCACCAGAGACTGGGGGGCATCGTCCGGCATATAGTCGCCGTCTGCGTCTGCCTGCAATGTTTCACGGGCGGTGAATTCTGCAGACGGATCCAGTACCGGGCCGCGGTAGAAGAAATCGGAAATGGTCTCGTTTTTGGAATATCCCAGGTTGCCGTACAGCTCGGTGGCGTCATTCAGCTCGAAGCCCGTGTTTACGAAGAACTTGAGCGCTTCCACTTCCGGGTCACCCCAGCGCTGACCGAGTCCATCCAGCGGTACGTTTTCCACACCGACCTCTTCAGCGACCGCAACCGCATCCGGACGCGCAGCACCGCGCCAGGTTTTGTCGGCGGTGGAATGTTCGATGGTGGCGTTAACAAAACCCTGGTCGCCCAAAGCAAAACCGCCGTTCGCCGCCAGCGTGGTACGGGCACCGTCACCGTCGAAGTATTCACCGGTCTGAGCGGAAAGCGCGATGCCCTCTGCGTCGTCTTTCAGAATCACGTTGACCACACCGGCAATGGCGTCAGAGCCGTACTGTGCGGAAGCACCGTCGCGCAGCACTTCAACACGCTCGATGGCCATGGAAGGCAGCGCCGCAAAGTCCACCGCCTGCGCACCCTGATTTGTGGTGCCCAGCGGTGCCAGCTGCAGGTTCACCAGTGCAGAGCGGTGACGGCGGGTGCCATTGACCAGAACCAGAGTCTGATCCGGAGAAAGGTTGCGCAGTGTCACCGGACGAATGAACGCGGTGCCATCGGCAATGGGAAAACGCTGGGTATTGAACGATGGTGCCACTTTGGCCAGGGACTCGGTGAGATCAAAACTGCCCTGAGCGGAAAATTTACTGCCGCCGAGCACATCCACCGGTGAAAGAGTCTCGGTAGGAGACACCCCCTCTTTGCGGGTGCCCGTGGTGATGACCTCTTCCATCACCCCGTGATCACTGCTTGCGGGATCGCCCTGCTCCTGGGAAAACGCCGGTGATACCGGCAGTGCCGCTGCCGCCATTACTGCCAGGGTCAGTGCCTTGGTTCTGAATTCTCGCATAATTACCCGTCCTATTATTTTTATGAAATCGGGACCGATAGATCGCTTTGTACTTCGTCACGAAATTCTATCGTGACCCAAATCTCATTATTGTTTTCTGGATTGAAGCTGCACCAGAGTAGGGCAATTAAGGGGTCGCATCAATATTCAATGCAAAAAATAAAAATGGCGTCATGAAACCGCCCCGGCAAGCCATAAGAAAAAGCTTGCGGGCGGGTCGACGACACTCGGCTCGGCCGAATATCTCTGCTCAGCCAAAATCCTGCTTTTCCATCCACGGAATAATCCGCTCGAAAGCGCGCTCGATATTTTCGATGGAGGTGGCGTAACTGAACCGCAAGGCATTGCGACAGCTATCTCCAAAGGTATCACCGGCAATCGTGCACACGCCGGTTTCCCGGAGCAGCCGCAGTGCCACATTGTTGCCATTTACCCCTTCGGGCAATGCGGGAAACATATAGAAAGCACCTTCCGGTACATAGCCTTCCAGAAACGGCGTTTCATCTACCAGTTCCACCAGGCGATTGCGGCGTTTTTTGTAGGTATTCACCGTATCTTTGACAAAGCTTCGGTCTCCCTTCAGAGCGGCCACGCCTCCCCACTGGCACGGGGTGTTAGCCACCGTTGTCGTGAACATATGGTAGCGGCGCAACTTGCGGATGGCGCCCTGACTCGCAATCAACCAGCCGACCCGCATACCCGCCATACTGAACGTTTTGGAAAAACTGCTCATGACCATGACATGATCCAGATCCGAACAGCAGGACAGTACACTGGCGTAACTGTCGAGGCCGCGCTCGTCGTAGATCAGATGATCGTATACCTCGTCGCTGATCACATAAATTCCACGGTAGGCCGCTTCCTGCACAATGGTTTCCACGGTTTCCCGCGGATAAACCGTGCCGGTGGGGTTGCTCGGAGAATTCAGAATAATGGCGTGGGTATTGGTGTCGATCGCATCGATAACTTCCTGCGGGTCCAGCTGATGATTGTTTTCCGCCCGCGTGGGAATGTATTTTACTTCCCCACCATTCATACGAATCAATGGCGCATACAACATAAATGAGGGGTCAGGCACGATGAATTCACGACCTGGCGCGGAGACAGCGGTCAGTGCCAGATAAATTGCCTCGGTGGCTCCGGTGGTAATCAGAATATTTTCCGGGCTGATTGTGCGCCCCGAACGCTCTCCGTAATATTCCGCCAGTGCGTCGAGCAATTCCGGCAAACCCGCATCCATGGTGTAGCCAGTCTGCCCCGCATTCAAAGCATCCACCGTTGCCTGAACCACATGGGGTGGTGTAGGCGCATCAGGCTGCCCGATGGACAGATGGATAACATCCTCCATGGACGCCGCCATATTGACCATCTTGCGAATTCCCGGCACCGGTATCGTTAACAGTGCGGGGTTCCAGACCGGATCTTCCGATTCGTAAAAATCAAAATCTATGCGACTCATGAACCGGCCCCTTCGGTGGTATCTGCTGCAGAATTCGCAAAGAAGAGCTCGGGGCGCTTGTCGGTGAGCGGCGCTGCCAACTGGTAAGCCTGAGCCGCGCGCAGAACCGAGCGATCATCAAAGCGCGCTCCCACAAGCTGCAAACCAATGGGCAGACCGGCACTGTCAAAGCCACAGGGAACCGAAATAGCCGGTTGTCCTGTCATGTTGAACGGATAAGTAAAAGGTGTCCATGAGGGCCAGCGAGTGCTAGGCCAGTCCTCGGGCACTTCGCGACCGGCGGTAAATGCCGTAATCGGCAATGTGGGTGTCAGCAACAAATCATATTTTCCGTGAAAGGCCGCCATACGCTCACATAACGCAGCGCGTTCGTTCACCGCCTCCAGATAATCCAGCATGGAAAGCTGCGCGGCTTTTTCAGATACCGCAACCAGCTGAGGGTCCATGATCATGCGCTGTTTTTTGCTGATATTGCGCAGAGCATTGGCGGCCCCGCCGTAAAACAGATGACCGAAAGCCGCAAGCGGATCATCAAAGCCGGGGGCCACTTCGGTGATTTCCGCGCCAAGTGACTGCAATAACTCCGCTGCAGCGCGCACTTTCTCTTCCACCTCGCGGTCCACCTGCACATACCCGAGAGTTGCGCTGAATGCGATATGCACACCGCGTAGCAAATCCTGCGGTTCACCTTCCAGGGCCGCGAGGTAATCGATATTACGGCGGGGAATAGCGTTGGTATCCCGGTAGTCCGCTTCAGAAAGTACGTTCATCAGCAGTGCACAGTCCGCCACCGTCCAGGTCATGGGGCCCGCGTGTGCGAGTGTGCCGAATGGGCTCGCGGGCCAGTGCGGTACCTCGCCGAAGCTTGGTTTGAGCCCCACCAGGCCGCTGAATCCGGCGGGAATCCGGATGGAGCCTCCCGCATCGGTACCCAGCGCCAAAGGTCCCATTCCAAGGGGAACTGCAGCGGCACTGCCGCCACTTGAGCCACCGGCCGTCTTGTCCGGGTTCCACGGGTTTCGGGTAATGCCATCTACCGGGTTGTCGGTCACCCCTTTCCAGCCAAACTCCGGCGTGGTGGTTTTGCCCAATGGCACGGCGCCGTGGCGATTGAGTGCCGCGACACTCGGCGCTTCCTTGCCAAGAGTAGAGTTCGGGTCAATGGTTTTGGAGCCCTTGATGGTGGGCCACTGCGGAGTGAGGAACACATCTTTAATGGCGACGGGCACTCCATCAAGAGTCCCCTTAGGATTCCCCTGCTGATAGCGTTGCTCAGATTCTTTTGCAAAAGTGAGTGTGGTTTCTTCATCAACTAGGTTGTAGGCGTTCACCAGCGGATTACAGCGCTCTATCTGCGAGAGCATGGCCTGGGTTACTTCAACCGGAGAGAATTGTTTTTCCTTGTACCCCTTGAGCAATTCCAGTGCAGACAGTCGAAGGAACTCGGTCATCGGCGCTATTCTCCGTGTTGTGTATTCGCCTAACGTCGCTGGGAAACGGTCTTTTTAAGACACGTCCCCCTAATGTAGACCTAAACGGCGCCGTTTCGGCAAAATACACGTCGAACAACCCGCCCCGATGCCGCCGTTCAATCCTGGCTGAACTGTCCGGGGCCACGTATCTGACTGCCGATCGCGGCGTCAACTGGCGCCGTCACTAGCGGAACCTGCATGCGGAATACCTTGCGATCCTGCTTGCGGATCCCCCAGATCTCTCGCTGGCGACTACTGCGATCCCAGGCAATTCCCTGCCCGTGTATTTCCGGTGCCTCAATTGTTGCGACCCAGCGCAGCTCAGAACCATGCGCAGGAAGTTCCATAACATAAATTTCCGGATGATCGTGACCAGTCAGATAGAGATACCCGTCCGGGCCCCAACTGCCCCCAGAATTGCTCATTGGCGCGATGCGCTCGAGTACATTTTCCGGCAGTGTCCAGCGCGCAAGAACCTGAAAACGCTCGTCCATTTTCACTACCTGTGTGCGTATGGTCTGACCGTAGGCGATCTCCTGCCCTTTTTGTACCTTGTCGTAATTTCCAAAGGCACCCCACCAGTAACCGTTATGGCGATCCAACCAGGTAAAGGACCCGAGCTCGATGCCAAAACTGTGGGTTGCGATATGCTCCATGGTCTCGGTATCCCATACTTCCACCGAACTGGTCATTGGCCATTCTGGATAATTTGAGTGGGATGCGTAAAGTTTTCCTTTCCACACCATTCCGCTATCCATATGTATCAACGGCCCCTGTTCACTGATACCATCCCACTGCAGTATCGGTGCGCCATCGGACTTGCGGTGCTTGGTGATACGGAAATTGTTCACCGCATAAAAAAATTGCTTATCCACTGCAATTCCCTGCCTTGCATCGAAAGTATCGAATGTCTCCAGGGTGGTTGCACGCAATCGCTCATCCGCAGTAACCGATATTGCTACTATCCACAGCAGCAACAGCTGCATGACACTTGTTAGCCTGACGTTGCTTGTCGACCCTGTAAAATACTCTGCCAATTTCATGCCAACCTTTTTTCTCAGAATGTAGAAACAAAAAAAGGCTCTCCCAGGGAGAGCCCATTAACCCACCAAATACGTCAGAAGGCGTAAGTGGCACCCAGGTAATAGGTGGAGCCAACATATTCGTATTCTGTATTCATACTCTCATCCCCCCCCTGGAATTCGGTGGTGGGTTCATTGTTCAGGTTATTGATATCCAGATAGACCGAGAAGCTGTCGGTTGCCGCATAAGAGGCACGGAAATCCCAGCGTCCAAACTCACCCTGCTCAATATCATCCGCCACATTTTCCAGGCTGTTGAGGTCGGTCAGGAATGAGGCGTTATAGTTGTAAGTAAGCCCCGCATAGAAACCGTAGTTTTCAAAGAAAAAGGTAAAGCTTTGAATTTCCTCCGGCTGCCCTTCCAGCTTGCGGTTTACCCCCAGGTTACTGTCAAAGAAGGTCGCGTCGATATCCGTGTAGGAGTAACTGGCCCCCAATCCATTAAACGGCGCGGGCAGGTTGACCAGCTGATGCTGCAGATTGAATTCGTAGCCGGTAATCTCTGCGGTATCCGCGTTTTTGACGGTGCGCACGGTTAACTCTTCCACACCGTAGTCACTGCCCAGATACACCCCGCCGTCAATTACCTGCTCATCATTGACGATGATGTTATCAATATCTTTACGGAACCAGGCCAGGGAGATGACGCTGGACTCACTGGGGTACCACTCCATGGATAGGTCATAGTTGTCCGCTTCATAGGGCAACAGGTCCGGGTTGCCAATGGACAGCACCGCGTCCCCGTCATCGTTAACACCAAATTGGGAGCTGGCGCTGAGGTCGGCATAATCCGGGCGCCCGAGGCTGGTAGTGAAAGATGCGCGGGCGATCAGGTCATCGCGGATCAGATATTTGGCCACCAGGGACGGCAGCAGCACATCACTGTCACCCTCAATCGACACGGTGGAGTAGTTGCCTTCCGCATCCTGTTGCGAGGCACTGGAGGCGAGATCGGTCTGCTCGTAGCGCAGGCCCGCAATCACATCCAGGCGATCGAAACGCAGGGTATTCATCACATAGGCCGCAGAGGTGGTCTCTTCCACAGTGCGGTCGCTCCCCAGCTGGGCAGCGACATTGCCGCTGTCGGCATCAAACAGGCCGGGGTTGCTGCCATACAGTGCATTCAGTGCGTCGAGATCAAACCAGAGATTGTCCTGGCGCATGCCATTGACATCGTTCTGGAAGCTGCCATCGGTCACTGGATAGTTACTCAGCGTATCGCGGATCACACCGTAATCCCGATTGCCGAAATCAAAGTGCTTTTCGTTGGCGGTCACCTTCAGGCCGAATTTCACGCTCGACTCGGATCCGGCAAAGTCGTACAAACGCTCCACATCGAAACGCGCACTCTGGATGTCCTGCTCTGCGCGATCATTCTGATAACCGACCGAGTCAAAGCGCAGGTTCTCGGCCACGTTGTGCACGGCCGCGCCTGGATTGATCTCGACAACGCCATCGCCGTTAACGACAAAACTGTCCGGGCCCATCACCACAGAATCGTCCTGACGGAAAGACCAGTCCGAATTGGTTTCGTGCAGCTCACTGCGGCTCAGGTTGACACCGTAATCCAGTTTCCACAGATCCAGATCCGTGTTGCCCGCGAGACTGAAGTTGGTCAGGGTTTTCTCCACATCCTCACGGCGCAGGTCAGCGCGGATATAAGTGCCGCCCTCGGCCATATACACCCTGTCACCCTCTATACGGTCGATCAGGTCCGCATCCTGCTCGATACCCTGACGGAATCGATTGCGGTGCTGGAACTCTTCGAATTCACTGTAAAAACCCTGAGCGAGAATATCGGTGGTGTCATTGAGGCGGTATTCCAGGCCACCGATCAGGGTTACGCGGTCGCGTCCGATCACGTAGTAGTTGTTTTTTGTCTGCTCCGGGAACATCAGGCCATCCACTTCGGCCCAGTCGTCCTGATAGATACCCTGCGCCAGATACTCCCGTTCCGTTGAAGAAGCCCCCAGGTTCCAGCCCAGTTTTTCACTGATTTTTCCGGAGACGGCCAAGTCGAAGTTCTGAGGGTTTTTACCGTCGTAGTACGGATTTTCCTGATCCGCCTCTTCCAATCCCATGCGCAGGTTTGCGGTTGCATTGAATTCGTCGCCTTCCAGAGGGCGCTTGGTCACGATATTGATGGCGCCGCCGATGCCCTCACCGTCCATATCCGCGGTCTTCGCCTTGTACACTTCCACGCGCTGCAACAACTCACCGCCGAGAAGGTCCAACGGCATGGAGCGACCGCTGCCATCTTTTTCCGGAGATCCGGTGACAAAGCCATTGACGTTCACCCGGTTCCAGTCAGGTTTGATACCGCGAATAGACGCGAAGCGACCTTCACCTTTTTCAATGAGAATGGAGACACCGGGCAGGCGATTCAGGGATTCCGCCGCGTTCTTGTCCGGCAGGCGGCCAAGGTCATCGGTTGCCAGGGCTTCCATTACCACCGGCATGTCCCGCTTGATATCCAGCGCCCGCGTACGGGACAGACGCTGACCGGTGACTGCCACCTCTTCGAGCCCGGTCGTTTCCGTTGTCACAGTGGCATCCTGTGCACTGGCGATATTGGTGCTGGCAAGGACTGCCAGGGTGAGAGTTGATACAGGAAATAGGTGACGCAAAGACGCCATGATTGCCCCCAGAGAGTGTGTCGTTGAAAAGTCGACGGAATCTCTTGGCCCCGCCGTGTAGTTGACAGCACCATACGGGGGCAAAGTGACACTAAGGTGCCACTAAAATGACCGGTCAGTGAACAGTAAGTTACCAGCTATCCCGGTAACCCATATTTCACCAGTGGTGAAATTGAAAATGGTTTTCAGTCACCTATCACCGCCGGCATGGGAATGGCGTATTCACTGGAAAGCTTCTGCAAATCTTCTTCGATGGTGGGATAAAGTGAAACGCCCTGTGCCATCTGCTCGCGACGCAGATCCCAGGCCCGCTTGCCGGGTACCCGTGGGGCCCCGCCGCCATCCGTCTCACAGGACTCCCATAGATGGGTGAGTGCTGCGGTCTGGCGAAGAAAGCTCTGCTCACTGCCAAATGCTTTAGGGTCGATAATCTGCAGAAATACAGAATTGGCTTCATCATCCGCTGCCACATCATCTGCGCGACCATAGCCGCCAAGCCCCATGGTGAGAATTTCCAACATGGCGGACAAAGCCGCGCCCTTGTAACCGTGATCTGCTCCCCCCACGGGCAGAATACTACCGCCCTCGGCAAAGACTGCCGGATCAGCAGACAGCTTACCGTCACTGTCTTTGAGATATCTTTCCGGCAACTGCTTACCTTCTCGCTCCGCACGTGCGACATAGCCACCGGCGGTCACCGACATACTGATATCAAATAACAGGGGGTAGTCTGCGGCAGGCGCGCAGAAAGCGAGAGGGTTGGCGGAAAACAGGGGCGTTTTACAGCCCTGTGGAGAAACGGTTTCTTCTGCGGGGGTGGAGCAGGTGAGAATTCCTACGCAATTGCGCTCGATAATCTTTGGAAGGTAGGCGGCCAGACAGGCAATATGCTGGCTGCGGCGAATGGTTGCGGTCACAACGCCGTGTTCCTGGACCCGCTCGAGCGCCTGGTCAATGGCCAGACTGACAATCCAGGGACCGGGTAAGAATTCCGCATCCCAGTTAAAGCAGTTTCCGCGGTCCGACAGTACATGAGGGTTACCCTCAATGCGTGAAGCACCGCTTTCCAGCCAATTGAGATTGCTCGCCACACGGTGCAACCCATGGGTAGTAAACCCCATCAGATCCGCCTGCAAAAACGTTTCCGCCATCACATCGGCACGTACGCGAGCGAGGCCCGTTGATGCAAACAGATCGCTGGCAAATTGTTTCAGGTCACGCGCGCTGTATCGGGTGGGCATGAATTCTCCTTCTGATATATGAGCGTTCAGTGATCGGTGATTTTTCCACGCAGAGACTTTATCTTCCCCCTCTGGGACTTGTGCTGCAAGCGACGCTCTCTGGAGCCGCGAGTGGGCTTGGTGGGTACCCGCTTTTTCGGGGCTTTCGCCACGCTGACAATCAGCTCACTCAAGCGCTCCAGTACATCCGCCCGGTTTTTTTCCTGGGTACGGAAGCGCTGCCCCTTGATGATCACCACGCCATCGGCGGTAATCCGCTGATCGCGCAAGCCAAGTAAGCGCTCCTTTATTACGGGGGGAAGGCTGGAGGCCTGAATGTCAAAGCGCAGGTGAATCGCCGTGGACACCTTGTTGACATTCTGGCCGCCGGCGCCACCGGACCGCATCGCGTGCATCTCGACTTCTTCCAGAGGAATTTCGACAGTTTGAGAAATTTTCCACATATCAACCGGCAATAATATGAGCTGTGTTTATAAGGCTAACTTTCGTCTATGCTGTGAGCAATCGGCGCAAAATTATACCTCTACGTAGGGGTGGTACATTTTAGGACTCGGGAATGCCTGACACTATCGACAGTAGTAAACAACCGGCTCATTTCAATCCACCGGTATTTTACTCGGCCACCGCGGTACTGCTGATGATGGTCGCCTATGCCGTTCTGGCTCCCGACCACGCGACATCCACGTTTAAAACCATGCAGACGTGGATCGTAACGCATATGAGCTGGTACTACGTGTTAACGGTGGCGGTGATTCTGATTGGCACCATCATTATTGCCATGTCCCGATTCGGCGAAATTAAAATGGGGCCGGAGCACGCGGAGCCCGAGTACGATTTTACCTCCTGGTTCGCCATGCTGTTTTCCGCTGGTATGGGGATAGGATTACTGTTTTTCGGCGTGGCCGAGCCGGTCATGCACTACCTGCAGCCACCGGTTGGCGAAACGGGTACCGTATTTGCCGCCCGCGAAGCCATGGTGCTGACCTTTTTCCACTGGGGCTTCCACGCCTGGGCCATCTACGCCATTGTGGCCCTGATACTCGCCTACTTCAGCTATCGCCACAAACTCCCTCTCACCCTGCGCTCCGCCCTGTATCCACTGATCGGCGAGCGTATATACGGCCCCATTGGCCACGCGGTGGATGTATTCGCCATTGTCGGTACCGTGTGCGGTGTCGCCACTACGCTCGGCTACGGCGTATTGCAGATCAACTCCGGGCTCAATCATCTGTTCGGGCTACCAGTGGGACAGTCGGTGCAGGTCGTATTGATTGTGGTTACCACCATTCTCGCCACAGTCTCGGTAGTTCTCGGGCTGGATGCCGGGATCAAGCGCCTTTCACAGCTCAATATGACCCTCGCCGCGATACTTCTGATCATGGTGTTGTTACTGGGCAGTACGGTATACCTGCTGCAGGCGTTCGTGCAAAACTTCGGAAGTTACGTATCGGAAATCGTCAGCAAGACATTCAACCTGTTTGCCTACGAGCCCACCGACTGGCTCGGAGGCTGGACAATTCTCTACTGGGGCTGGTGGATGTCCTGGTCCCCCTTTGTGGGCCTGTTTATTGCGCGCATATCCCGGGGCAGGACCATTCGTGAGTTCGTCATTGGCGCCATGCTGGTTCCGGCACTGGTGACCATGCTATGGATGACCTTTTTTGGCAACTCCGCCATCCACATGATTCTCGATCAGGGGATGACACAGTTGGGGGAAATCGTTGCGAAAGATCAGTCGGTAGCACTCTTCCAGTTTCTGGAGCAGTTCCCCTTCTCGTCGGTTTTCTCCTTTGTCGCGGTCATCATGGTGATCGTATTCTTTGTCACCTCAGCCGACTCCGGTGCCCTGGTCGTCAACATGCTCTCTTCTCACGGAAAAGATGAAACTCCACTCTGGCAGCGGATTTTCTGGTGTGCACTGATCGGCGTTGTTGCTATCGCACTGCTTCTTGCGGGAGGCCTGGGTTCGCTCCAGACCGCGGTTATCGCCAGCGCATTGCCTTTCTCGGCCATTCTGTTATGCGCGATGTACGGGCTGGTCAAGGCATTGCGTACAGACACCGTTAAACGCACCACCCAATCCGCCATTGTCGCGCCTATCAGTGCTAGAAACCCCGTAGTCTGGCAGCGGCGACTGAAAAATGCGCTCAAACTGCCGTCTCTGGCGGAGGTCCACGAATATATTCGGGACGTGGGTAAGCCCGCGCTGGAGGAGTTCGCCGAGGAAATACGGAAAAACGGCTACGAGACCACCGTCACGGAGAAACACAACCAGTGGGTCCAGCTGACCGTATGCCAGGGGGATGAAACCGGGTTTGTTTACGGCATCTATCCCAAGGCCACACTCAAGCCCGATGCCAGTCAGCCCGACAAGGAACTGGCAGACGATTACGATGACGGCTCCCCGGATACGTATTTCCGCGCGGAAGTCCATCTCTATGAAGGTGGCCAGGACTACGATGTCATGGGCTGGACCAAAGATCAGTTGCTTACGGATATGGTGACCCAGTACGAACGCCACCTGCAATTTCTGCACACCTTGCGCTAGTCTCTTCGGTAAAAACCCTGAGAGATTGATTCAACCCGACATTTCCCGACCGAGTCAGACCAATGCAATCGCACACCACGGAAGACGGAAAAGCAAAATTTGATCCCCCGGTGTTCTATACCGCCACCGGCCTACTGCTTTTACTGGTGGCGTACGCGGTGTTTTTTCCAGAGGATGCAACCACTCGCTTCCAGAGCATGCAGAGCGGCATCGTCACTTACATGGGCTGGTACTACGTGTTGATTGTCGCGGTGTTACTGGTGACGGTAGTCATCATCAGCATGTCGCGGCTCGGTGACATCAAACTCGGGCCGGAACATGAAAAACCCGAATACGGATTCTGGTCCTGGCTCGCCATGCTGTTTTCCGCCGGCATCGGTATCGGGCTGCTGTTTTTTGGTGTGGCCGAGCCGGTAATGCACTATATAAACCCGCCGGATGCCGAGCCGGGTACAATCGAGGCGGCTCGTGAGGCGATGATCCTGAGTATCTTCCACTGGGGTTTTCACGTCTGGGCTATTTTTGCCGGCGTTGCGCTGATTCTCGGTTACTTCAGCTACCGCCACAACCTTCCCCTGACTCTGCGCTCGGCACTCTACCCGATGATTGGCGAACGAATTCACGGGCCAATCGGACACGCCATTGATGTATTTGCCATTGTCAGTACTGTATGCGGTGTTGCCACGACACTAGGCTTCGGCGTGCTGCAAATGAACTCGGGGCTGAATCATTTGTTTGGTATTCCCGTGGGCGAGGTAACCCAGGTCATACTGATCGTGGTGACCACCTCCCTTGCCACAGTCTCCGTGGTAGTGGGGCTGGATGCAGGTATCAAGCGACTTTCACAACTGAATATGGGGTTGGCGGCGCTGCTGTGCCTGACCATTCTGGTTCTGGGCAGTACTGTATTTCTGTTTCAGGCGTTCGTGCAGAACCTCGGCAGCTATCTTTCTGTTCTGGTCAACCGCACTTTCAATCTCTACGCCTACGCCCCCACAGACTGGATCGGTGGCTGGACCATTTTCTACTGGGGCTGGTGCCTGAGCTGGTCCCCCTTTGTCGGGTTATTTATCGCGCGTATTTCCCGCGGCCGCACCATCCGGGAATTCGCTGTGGGCACCCTGCTGATGCCTACACTGATTACCATCATCTGGCTGACGGTATTTGGCAACTCAGCGATCAAATTGATTCGGGACGACGGCTTGCAGTCTCTCGCCGATATGATTCAGAAAGACCAGTCTCTGGCACTGTTCCAGTTTCTGGAGCAATTTCCCTTCTCCCAGGCGCTATCCGGCCTCGCTATTATTCTGGTGGTGATATTTTTTATCACCTCTGCAGATTCCGGAGCCATGGTAATGAACATGCTTTCTTCTCACGGGCGTGACGACACCCCCGCCTGGCAACGGATATTCTGGTCAGCAATTATCGGGGTCGTGGCCATCGCACTGCTTCTTGCCGGCGGGCTCGCATCATTACAAACCGCCGCCATTGCCAGTGCACTCCCCTTCTCCATCATTTTATTGGTAGCCATATACGGCCTGGTCAAGGCACTGCGCATGGACTCAGCGAAAAAAGATGCACAGTCAGCACCGGTGGCTCCTATCAGTGCACGCAACCCGGTCTCCTGGGAGCGTCGATTGCGCAACCTGGTGCAGTTGCCTTCGCTGCAGGAGGTACACGAGTATATCCGAGAGATTGCCGAACCGGCTCTGCACAAATTTGCCGCGCAGATGCAGAAGAATGGATTTGTTGCAGAAGTCACCGAAGACGAGAACGCAGTTATTCATCTCACCGTCTACCAAGGTGATGAAGTGGATTTTCTCTACAGTATTTACCCCAAAGCACACCTGAAGCCCAATGCCAGCAATGCGGATACGGTGCTGGACGACAACCACGACAATGGCTCCCCGGATATTTATTTTCGCGCTGAAGTGCACCTGAGTGAGGGAGGCCAGGATTACGATGTAATGGGCTGGACCAGCGATCAGTTATTGACCGACATTCTGTCCCAGTACGAACGGCACCTGCAGTTCCTCCACTCTCTACGCTAAGCCTATCGCGTAATTGCCGTTACAATGGCCGGATCAACCATGGAGTGCTCCGGTCATGCCCCCACTAATTACAACCCGCCTGCAGCTTCGTGAGCTCACGCAAAGCGACGACGATGCCCGTTTCACCCTCGCGTTGGTGAACGACCCGGATTTTCACCGTTTTATTGGCGACCGCGGTGTGCGGACCCTGGAAGATGCCCGCGAGTACCTCAAAAATGGCCCGCTAACCATGTACAAGACCCATGGCTTTGGCATGTACTGTGTGGAGCTGCACAATGGCACACCCATCGGTCAGGCAGGACTGATTCGCCGCGATGGACTGGACGATGTAGATATCGGCTTTGCATTTCTTCCGCAGTATCGCGGACAGGGATTCGCGCGAAAAGCTGCCCACGCGGTAATGGCCTGGGCGCAAGAGCAACTGGGGCTACAACGTATCGTCGCTATTGCATCTCCGGAAAATCATCCATCCATTGGGGTGTTGGAGGAAATAGGGCTCAAGAAGCAAGGTCGAATTACCCTACCTGGAAGTAATGACCCACTGCTACTGATGGTCTGGGAAGTTTGACAAAGCGGCACTCAAAATCTAATCCGCGGTTTCTCTGAAACCGCTTGCCCCCACCGAACCAACTTCCTGCCACTACCGGTTTCTGTATCTTTCTGCCCCTACTAAACGCTACACATTACCTCACCAGTGGTCGCGGCATCGTGTGGTAACCGAAAAAATAAACTTCAGCCACATAAAACGCTCTACCAGTAACGCGGCTCAACGTGGAAACCAGAGCCAGACGAAAAGTCATACCTCCCAAAACAACGGCAGACTAACTGTGCCTTCCATTTCGTTTTCCTTCTGCTGGCGCTTTTTGGCGTGAATAATCTTCAAATTCATCTACCAAGGAAGTTTTCAGCGCATTCCCGGATGAAGACATGGTCTAGGCTTTCCGCATATTCGCAAATTGGCTTACGGAACCAGCAGATACTTATGAGAAATTCACGCCAACTCAATCCCCCAATGCGCGCGTTGCTCGGTGCATTTTTACTACTGCAGATGGCAGCGGTATCCAGCGAAGAGCCCAAACCTGCATCGGCGGCCACCAAAGCCGCCAATGCCCAGGTACTGAAAGAATTACCATTCAATGACAAGGCCGACTTTGAAAATGCCCAACGTGGTTTGATCGCACGACCGGAGAGCCTGACGATTAAAGATGCCAAAGGCAATGTGGTATGGGATATGGAGGCCTACAAAAAATTCATCGGTCTCGACAAATCGGCCCCGGACACTGTCAATCCGAGCCTTTGGCGCAATGCACAACTGAATATGCTGTACGGACTTTACAAGGTAACCGATAACATCTTTCAGGTCCGCGGTTATGACATTACCAATATCACCTATGTGAAAACCAATAGCGGCTGGATCGTTTTCGACCCGTTGATTTCTACCGAAACCGCCAGGGCGGCGCACGAGCTGGTCACAAAAGAACTTGGCGAACGCCCGATCCAGGCCGTGGTATACAGCCACTCCCATGTGGATCACTACGCGGGAATCAAAGGCATCGTCAGTCAAGCCGATGTTGACGCGGGCAAGGTGAAAATCATTGCGCCGGAGGGCTTTATGGAGCACGCCGTCAGCGAAATGATTCTGGCGGGTAATGCCATGTCACGGCGCGCGGTCTTTATGTATGGCGCGGTACTACCACGCAACGCCCAGGGCAGTGTGAATGCAGGCTTGGGGCAGTCTAATTCCACCGGCACCATCACAATGATTCCCCCTACGGAGATCGTTTCCAAAACCGGTACAGAAATCACTGTTGACGGCGTGAAAATGATATTCCAGATGACCCCGGGGACCGAGGCACCGGCAGAAATGAACACCTGGTTCCCGCAATGGGATGCCATGTGGATGGCCGAGAACACAACCAATACGATGCACAATATCCTGACTTTGCGCGGCGCTCAGGTACGGGATCCGCTGGTATGGGCAAAATATCTGAATGAGACCATCGCCCTGTATGGCGGCAAGGTCAAAGTGAAATTCCAGAGCCATCACTGGCCCATGTGGGGCAACAGGGAAATTGTGGATTACTGGAAAAAGCAGCGGGATCTGTACAAATACATCCACGATCAAACGGTAAACCTGTTGAACAAGGGGTACACCGGGCCGGAAATTGCCGACATGATCGAGCTGCCGCCAGAGCTGAACGACTTCTGGCCAAACCGCGGCTACTATGGCACCTTGCGCCACAATTCCCGCGCCGTGTACCAGCGTTACATGGGCTGGTACGACAGCAATCCCGCCCATCTGGACCGACTGCCGCCGGAAAAAGCTTCGAAGAAGTATGTCGAGTACATGGGCGGTGCTGACGCCATCATGAAGCGCGCCAAAGCAGATTTTGACAAGGGCGATTACCGCTGGGTGGCAGAAGCACTCAACCAGCTGGTGTTTGCCGAACCCGACAATACCGCAGCGAAAAACCTGCTGGCAGATACCTACGAACAGCTCGGTTACCAGGCGGAAGCCGGCACTTGGCGTTCGGAGTATTTGCAGGCCGCCTTCGAATTACGCAATGGCACTCCCTCATCCGGCGGTGTCAACGCCGCCAGTCCGGACACTATACGTGCCATGTCACCGGAAATGCTGTTTGACTACCTCGCGGTCAGGCTCAATGGTCCAAAAGCTGCCGGTAAGAGAATCGCACTGAATATGAATTTCCCGGATTTGAAAAAGGAATACGCGGTCATCGTTGAAAATGGCGTACTGAATTACTTCCCTACGCCGATGACTAAACCGGATGCCACCATCAATATCCCGAAAACCGTACTGGATTCCATTCAGCTGGGTGAGACCGACCTGAAATCAGCGGTGAATCAGGGTGATGTCAAGATTGATGGTGACTCCGATAGTTTTGTCCAATTTGTGGGCTTACTGGATAACTTCCCCTTCTGGTTCAATATTGTGACCCCTTAAGCAGGGGTCACACCATTGATCAGTGCGCGCTGGCCTGGCCAGCGCCTTGCGGGAAGCGAATGCTCTCGACCATTTCCTGCACATCTTTCGGGGCCTCACGGGTCACTTTCGCCACCGCGATCGCCACCGCGAAGTTGATAATCATACCGAGAGTACCGATGCCTTCCGGGGAGATACCAAACCACCAGTTGTCCGGGGTGTTGGCCGCCGGGTTGATGAACTTGAAGTAGCAGATATAGGCCGCGGTAAACAGGATACCGGAAACCATACCGGCGATAGCGCCTTCCTTGTTCATCCGCTTGGAGAAGATCCCCATGATGATCGCCGGGAAGAAGGACGACGCCGCAAGCCCGAAGGCAAAGGCGACCACCTGCGCCACGAAGCCCGGTGGATTGATCCCGAGGTAGCCGGCAATACAGATGGCCACCGCGGCCGCACCGCGAGCGTAGAGCAGCTCCTTCTTCTCACTGATATTCGGCATCAGGTTGCGCTTCAACAGGTCGTGAGAAATCGATGTAGAAATTACCAGTAACAGACCTGCAGAGGTGGACAGCGCTGCCGCCACGCCACCGGCGGCCACCAGGGCAATTACCCAGGCCGGCAGATTGGCAATTTCCGGGTTCGCCAGCACCATGATGTCGCGGTCGACGCTCATCTCGTTGCGCTCGTCACCGGAGTAGAACATGTTGCCATCGCCGTTCTTGTCTTCCCATTTGATCAGACCGGTTTCTTCCCAGTTGGAAATCCAGCTCGGCGCTTCAGCGTGGGCGGTGCCATTGCCGTCCGGACCGTTGATGGTGTCGATCATGTTCACACGGGCGAAGGAGGCAATGGCCGGTGCGGTGGTGTAAAGCAGTGCAATAAACAATAGTGCCCAGCCCGCCGATTTACGCGCGTCGCGTACCTTCGGCACGGTGAAGAAGCGCACAATCACGTGGGGCAGACCCGCGGTACCCACCATCAATGCGGCGGTGATAAAGAACACATCGATGGTACTTTTCGTCCCCGAGGTGTATTCAGCAAACCCGAGTTCCGCAGAAAGTCCGTCGAGTTTATCCAACAGATAGGTTCCGTCCGACAGCATGCCACCGAAACCGGTCTGCGGCAGTACATGGCCGGTCATCATGATGGAGATAAAGATCGCCGGCACCATGTAGGCAAAGATCAGTACGCAGTACTGGGCAACCTGGGTGTAGGTAATGCCCTTCATACCGCCGAGGACCGCGTAGAAGAACACCACCCCCATGCCGATCACAACACCGGTGGCGATATCCACTTCCAGGAAGCGGGAGAAGACCACGCCCACACCGCGCATCTGCCCGGCCACATAGGTAAAGCACACAAAAATGGCGCAGATCACGGCCACGGTACGGGCAGCCTGGGAGTAGTAACGGTCGCCAATAAAGTCCGGTACGGTAAATTTACCGAACTTACGCAGGTAAGGCGCGAGGCACAGTGCCAGCAGCACGTAACCGCCGGTCCAGCCCAGCAGGTATACCGCACCGTCATAACCCATAAAGGAAATCAGGCCGGCCATGGAAATAAACGAGGCCGCCGACATCCAGTCCGCCGCCGTGGCCATGCCGTTGGCCACCGGGTGTACGCCGCCGCCGGCGACGTAAAAGTCGTTAGTGGAGCCGGCACGGGCCCAGAGGGCGATGCCGATATAGAGAACGAAAGTCGCACCGACTATCAGGAAGGTAAGGCTCTGTACGTCCATAGTTTAGTGACCTCCCTGCAGCTGTTGTGCTTGGGATTGTCGCGCTTCGGGTGCAGCGGCGGTACTCGTCTGCTCGGCAGGTTCGTCGTCTTCGTAGACGCCGTACTTTTTATCGAGCTGATTCATTTTGTAGACGTAAACAAAAATCAGCGCGAGGAACATATAGATGGCGCCCTGCTGGGCAAACCAGAAGCCCAGTTTGAATCCACCCATGCGGATCTGGTTCAGTTCTTCCACAAACAGAATGCCGCAACCAAACGAAACCACAAACCACACCACCAGTAAGCTGAGCATCAGCTTGAGGTTCTCCCGCCAGTAATCACTGGCCTTCTGTTTACTCTCGAAACTCATCGTCTTCACTCCACTTTATCGTTTACTTATTGTCGATTTGAATATGGAAACTATTCCCAAAAAAATATCAGAAAAGATATTTCCCGTCAGAAAACATACTTCACAGAAAGCTGCATGCGCTGAAGGGATCCTTCATCGTCGGTGAGTAATCCACTCGCGTTCTCCACTTCCTTACTGGAAAAAATATACTCACCACCCAGGGTCATTTTGGGTACCGGCGAATACATCAGGTTCAGGTGCAGGCTCTGGTAGGAAGACGGCGTCATATCGGAAACCATTTCAGGGTTGTCCGCCGCGGTAGCGGAAAGCACCAGATTGCTGCGCCACTGATCGCTCCAGAAATGGCGTAGGGCCACATAGCCGCCGTGCTGGTCGATCAGATCTATGCTGCCATCAACGGGATTGATAATACCCCCGCGGTAGCTGTTCAGCCCGAGGTAACGGCCCAGGGCATTGCCGTAGCTGTACATAAAGCGCAGGTCGTCGCGACCCAGTTGCCATTTACCGGCGAGACTGATGGCGTAGCCCTGCTCGGATTCGTTGCTGCCATCTGCGTGGTCGTAGGCCAGTTCGCGGCTCATGGAGGCAATGGAATAACTCAGGTCACCGATATTGTTGTCATAGCGCAACACCATATCCGGACGACTGTTGTCGTCGTAGGGGTTTTCGGCGCCGTTGTAGAGGGTCGTGGCCGGGTTTTCCGCAGCAATCATCACCTTGCCACTGCCGAAGCCCTGGGTATAGCGCAGTTGCGGCTGGCGCTCGAAAATCGTGCCCACCGGGCCGACAAAATCCAGCCCTTCCGGCAGGGTACCCACATTGAAAAACGTGGACCAGGCCTGACCGGCCAGCAGTGAACGGTCGCCATCGATATTCCAGTTCACATAGGCGTGACGCAGGCGCTGGGCATAAGAGTTACTGATACGTTCATCCCCCTGCCCGCCCGCCATGGCATCGATCTCGATATGGGTATCCACACTGCCGGCACCGGCCTGAGTGGATGACTTGAAGAACAGGCGGGTGGATTTTGCGTGGGCGTTGTAGTGCACGCCCCCGCTCTCGCCACCGATTGGAATGGTGGAAGGCACCAGGAAATCTTCACCGATACCCGCGGTTGCCGCACTGCCATCGGAGTAATCACTGAAAATGCTGTCCAGTTTGATGTAACCACCAATCTGGATCTCGGTACTGCCAAAGGTGGCCGTTTTGGGCGGTTCCGGATTTTCCACAATCTGAGCCTGCTGACTGGCCGCCAACTGGTTCACCTGAGCCTGTAGCTGGGCAATGCGCTGCTGCAACTGTTCGGCGGTCATTGCTTGGGATGAAAGGTTGTCTGACTCGGCCGCGGTTGCGGGTAAGCCATTCACCATCGCTGCCAGCGCGATCGCACCGGCCAAACTGCTTTTTATTATTGTTACCGACATAGTCTTTGTCCTTGCCGTCGTTTGTTGGAGTGAGCACTCCAAGCAAACAACTTCGCGGATCAATCTGGTATTAACCAATGGTCTACATTCGACCAATGTCTAGATAGAAACACATGGTAACCATCTCCCTCCAGTACAGCCTTTCGACTTTTGTCTAATACGACCTGTCGCGGCGCCAGTGCCAGAATGCACTGCATAAGAAATTGCACTGATGAGAGGCCTATCCGTGACCAGTCAACCAGAGACATACCTCGTTCCCGATAGCTACGCCGCCAGTTCACTGCTGGACGAAGCGGGTTACTTTGAAATGTACAACCGCTCCGTGCAGGACCCGGATGGTTTCTGGCGCGAGCAGGCCCAGCGCATCGACTGGATCCAACCATTTACCCAGGTACAGGACACGTCGTTTGCGAAAGACGACCTGCATATCCGCTGGTTTGCCGACGGCAAGCTGAACGTGGCCGCCAACTGTCTGGACCGACATCTGGAAAAACACGGCGATGACACCGCCATCCTGTGGGTGGGCGACGAACCGGGCACCTCCCGCGAGATCAGCTACCGCGAGCTGCACCGGGATGTCTGCCGCTTTGCCAACGGTCTCAAGAGCCTGGGGGTTCAGAAGGGCGATGTGGTGACCATCTACATGCCCATGGTGCCGGAAGCGGCGGTAGCGATGCTGGCCTGCGCCCGCATTGGTGCGGTGCATTCGGTGGTGTTTGCCGGCTTCTCACCGGAGGCGCTGGCCGGGCGCATGGACGACGGTCAGTCCCGCATCCTGATCACCGCCAATGCCGGTCGCCGCGGCGGCCGCTCGGTGCCACTCAAACAGAACGTGGACCGCGCCGTTGCCCTGTGCAAGGAAACCACCGTGGAAAACGTGGTGGTGTTCCGCTCTCCCCAGCACAGTACCGACGACGCCACCGACTGGAACCCGGCCATTGATCGCGACTATGCCGAACTGGTGGCCGCCCAGAGCGACGACTGCCCGGCGGAAGTGATGGGTGCGGAAGACCCGCTGTTTATCCTCTACACCTCCGGCTCCACCGGCAAACCCAAGGGCGTGCTGCACACCAGCGGTGGCTACATCACCTACGCCTCCCTCACCCACGAATACGTCTTCGACTACCGCCGTGGCGAGCGCTACTGGTGCGCGGCGGACGTGGGCTGGATTACCGGCCACAGCTATATCGTCTACGGGCCGCTGGCCAACGGCGCCACCACCGTAATGTACGAAGGGGTCCCCCACTACCCGGACGTGACCCGGGTGGCGCAGATCATCGACGATCACCAGATCAATGTGCTGTATATCGCTCCCACCGCCATTCGCGCACTGATGGCCGAGGGCAACAAGCCAGTGGCCGGTGCCAGCCTGGAGAGCCTGCGTTTGCTGGGCACCGTGGGCGAACCGATCAACCCCGAAGCCTGGAAATGGTTCCACCGCACCTTCGGCCGCAACCAGTGCCCGATTGTGGATACCTGGTGGCAGACGGAAACCGGCGGCCATATGCTCACTCCGCTGCCTGGTGCCACGCCCCTCAAGCCCGGTTCCACCACCCGACCCTTCTTCGGCGTACAGCCGGCACTGGTGGACAACGACGGCAATATTCTGGACGGTGCCGCCGACGGCAACCTGGTGTTATTGGGCAGCTGGCCCGGGCAGATGCGCACGGTGTTCGGCGACCACCAGCGCTTTGTCGATACCTATTTCAGCACCTTTGAAAACATGTATTTCACCGGCGACGGTGCCCGCCGCGACGAGGACGGCTACTACTGGATTACCGGTCGCGTGGACGATGTGCTCAATGTATCCGGCCACCGCATGGGCACCGCGGAGCTGGAGAGCGCACTGGTAGCCCATGAAGCGGTGGCCGAGGCCGCCGTGGTGGGCTACCCTCACGACATCAAGGGCCAGGGCATCTACATCTACGTCACTCTGAACAGCGGCGTGGAACCCAGCGAGGAAATGCACCAGACCCTGCGCAACTGGCTGCGCGCGGAAATCGGCCCCATCGCCACTCCGGATGTAATTCAGTGGGCGCCGGGGCTGCCGAAAACCCGCTCGGGCAAGATCATGCGCCGAATCCTGCGCAAGGTAGCCGCGGACGAGTGTGACCAGCTGGGCGACACTTCCACCCTCGCCGACCCCGGCGTGGTGGACAACCTGGTGGCCAACCGCGCGGCGGCAACGGTTTAAGCGAACCTCCACCTCCGCCGCCAAAACACAGCAAAGCAGCAGACCCGTCAAAAAATAACAACAAGTAAAAATTTACAGGAAGTGGTGGGGTTTTCTCGGTACACTTTTCACCCGACGTTGTGAAAGTGAGCCGGGAAAATCTCCCGCTAGGGATGCAAAGCGATGAACAATCAAGCCGCTTCCGGGCAAAGCGACAGCGGACACCCGGCCCGACAATTTATTATTGCGGACGACCACCCCCTGTTCCGCAATGCCCTGCGCCTGTCCATACAGCAAAGCTTTCCCGACGCGACCATTCATGAAGCCTGCGATATGCAGAGCCTGCAGCAGTGCGTGGCCGAGCACCCGGATTGCGATCTCCTGCTACTGGATTTGCATATGCCCGGGGCCCACGGTTTCAGCGGGCTTATTTTTCTGAGTGGCCAGTATCCACAACTGCCGGTAATGGTGGTCTCCGCCAATGAAAAGCCGGAAATCATGTGCCGCGCCATCGATTACGGCGCCTGTGGTTTTCTGCCAAAATCTGCCCCGGTAGAACAGATTGCCACTTCCCTACAGCAGACCCTGAACGGAGAAATCTGGTTACCGCCGGCAGTTGCAGACCGCTATAAAGCCGGCAATAGTGCGGAAGAAAATGAAGTGGTGGATGTGATCGCCACGCTGACACCGCAACAGTTTCGCGTGGCCACCATGCTGGCAGAAGGATTGCTGAACAAGCAGATTGCCTATGAAATGCAGGTGACCGAGGCCACCGTAAAAGCTCACCTCACCGCGCTATTTCGCAAGCTGGCCGTCAACTCCCGCACCCAGGCAGTACTGGCACTGAGCAGCCTGGATGTGGAAGCGCCAGGGCAGTTCGCCCCGCCGCAAAAACCCGCAGCCAAAAACAATTCAGTCAATTGATTCAAAGCCCGGCTTTGTTGGATGCGCTTCGCTTATCCAACCTACGGTTCTTACCCCGCAGTCCGCCCTGTAGGGTGAATAAGCGAAGCGCATCCACCATCCCCAGAACAGCCAAGACTACCTCCGCCCTAATCGCCGCACCAGGTTACGCAATACCGCCGGCTTGACCGGCTTGGGTAAGTAGAACCAGCCGCGGCCGGTGGCCGCACTGCGCACTTCCTCGGACGTATCCGCACTCACCACAATGCCTGGCAGTTCGACCTGCCAGTGTTCGCACAGCGATTCCAATGCATCGACACCCGTCGCCCCGCCATTCAGGTGGTAATCCACAATCACCAGCGCCGGTGGCTTGCGCTGGCCCCAGTTTTCCAGCGCTTCATCCAGAGACGCTGCCGTAACCACCCGGCACCCCCAGCCACTCAGCAGACTTTGCATACCCCGCAGAATTTGTTGCTCGTTGTCGATACACAGCACAGGTATAGCGGACGTATTCTCCGCTTCACTGGCGCTATCGGATTCCACCGGCGCTACCCGACGCTCGCCCACCGGCACGCGAATACTGAACATGGAACCGCGCCCGGGGGTAGACGCCAACCCCAACTGGTGGCCCAACAGATCCGCACTGCGGCGGGCAATGGCAAGACCCAGACCAAGGCCTTTATCGGCACTGCGCTCGCTGCTGCCGAGGCGCACAAACTCATCGAAGATCTGTTCTTTGGCGTCGTCGGTAATACCGGGACCGGTATCCCACACCTGAATTTCCAGCAACGAATTTCCCGCAGGGTCTGAGCGGTGACGCACCCCCAGTAACACGCGGCCGCGCGCGGTGTAGTGGATCGCATTGCTCAGGAAGTTCTGCAAAATCCGGCGCAACAGATAGCGGTCGCTGTATACCCAGGCGTCGGTAGGCACATAGTGCAGCGTCAGGCCGCGCTCGCTGGCCAGTGCGGAGAATTCCGCATTGAGGCCATCCAGTAAATGACGCAGGGGAAAATGGTCCCGCTTCGGTGTCAGGTTGCCCGCGTCCAGTCGGCTGATTTCCCGCAGGGCGCCAATCAATTGCTCGGCAGACGTCAGTGCGCTGTCGATGTAGTGAATGTCGTCACCCATCTCCCGCCAGCTGCCGGCGGCAGCCTTGTTTTGCAGTGAGGCAATAAACAGGCGCGCCGCATTGATCGGCTGCAACAGATCGTGACTGGTGTGGGCGAGGAAACGGGTTTTTGCCGAATGCAGTTCGCGAATTTTGATTTCCGCCTCCCCGCGGCGGCGGTTTTCTTCCTGCAGCGCACGATTACTTTCGGAGAGTTCTGCGGTGCGCTGTTGCACCCGGTCTTCGAGACTGCGGCGGGTTTCTTCCAGGGCATCCACCGCTGCGCGGTATTCACTGATATCGGTAAAGGTTGTTACAAAGCCGCCACCAGGCATGGGTGTGCCGCGCACCTCGACAATGGCACCACTGGGCAGACGACGCTCGAAGCGGTGGGCGCTGCCGTGGCGCAGCAGATCAAGGCGCCGCTGTACATGGGCCTCCAACGCTTCGGGGTTATCAGAATCACCGTACAACCCTCGCTGCGCGTTGTGGCGATACAGGGAAGCCACCGGACAACCGATATACAACAACCGCTCCGGGTAATCGAACAGTTCGAGGTACTGCCGGTTCCAGGCTACCAGCCTCAGATCCGCATCCACCACACTGATTCCCTGGCTGATGGTTTCCACCGTGGTCTGCAGCAATTCCTGGCTAAAGCGCAGGCGCTGAGAGGTACTGTCCACCAGCCGTGCAATGTCTTCCAGTTTCAGCGGGCGATTACTATAGAGCAGCCCCATTACCTGATTCGCCGCCGCGGAACCCACAATACCCGCGAGTATGTGCTCGGCGTCAGCAATCACAAAGCGCGAGGCTGCATCATCCGGCAACAGTCGCTGCTGACTGCGCAGCTCAAAATCATTCCAGATTTCCTCCAGTCGCGCCGGCCCGACGAAAGGTTGCAGCAAGCTACGTACCTGCCCCATGCGGATTCCGGTAGGCACCAGATCCGGTGCCGGCTCCCCGGACCGGGCAGGAGTGACAAACGCCCGCGCCTGCCGCCGATCATTCTCGTTCTGTCGGCAGGAAAACGACACACCGACCAATAGCAGGATATTCCCCAACAGGCTCCAGAAAACCCCATGGCTCAACGGGTCCAACCCAGAAACACCGAGCAGCTGTTGCGGATGAAGTAAAGCAACTCCAAATAAACCGTGACGCAAAACATCCGATTCCGGGTACATGGAGGGAAGTACCAGGCAGAAAAACCACAGGCCATAACCAGCGATCAACCCGGCCCAGACACCGCGGCGGTGTGCCCGTGGCCAATAGAGCCCTGCAATCAGTGCAGGGGCCAGTTGCGCCGCGGCGGCAAACGACAGTAGTCCAATAGAGGCCAACGCTTCGGTTCCGGAGATTCCGTGGTGTACACCCCAGCTCATCAACATCAGCAAAAGGATACTGAGGCTGCGGATCAGTCGAAGATGTGTGCCCAAAGACACCGCCGTCAGGCGAGTAAATCGACTCAGGAATAGCCAAAGCGGCGCTACCAACTCATTGGAAACCATGATCGAGAGCGTCAATACTGCAACGATCACCATTCCTGTGGCGGCAGAGAAACCTCCGATATACGCGAGGGTGGTCAGCGCGGTGCTACCGGCCTGCAACGGCAAAGTCAGAACCAGGGTATCCGGTGAACTCAACCCCGCTGCCACCAACGGTTGGCCGGCAAGAGATATCGGTAAAATCAAAATAGAAAACAAGGCGAGATAGGCTGGCAGCAGCCAGCGGGCAGTATGCAGATCTTCCGGCGTGCGATATTCCACAACAGCCATATGAAACTGGCGCGGCAGACAGACGATCGCGGCCATCGCCAATAGCGTCTGGGTAACGAAATTAATATCCGGCATCAGCCATTGTAGCTGTGGTTGCCAGGGTACTTCGGGCAATCCGCTGCCACCAGTAATTAACAACCACAGAGCCAGCACTGCCACCGCAGCGAAGGCGAATAGCTTGACGAGAGATTCCAGGGCGATGGCCGCCACCACCCCCACATTGCGTTCCCGCCCTTCCAGGTGACGAGTACCGAACAGTATCGCGAACAACCCCATCAACAGCGCGGTGGCGAGTGCCGTATCCAAACTGGCAAACCTGTCCGTACCACTATCACCGCCGCCAATAACCTCCCAGCCCATGGTCACCGCGCGCAACTGCAGCGCGATATACGGCAGGCTGCCAACAATCGCCAACAGGGTGACCAAAGCGGATAGCCCGCGACTTTTGCCATAGCGGGAGCCAATAAAGTCGGCGATGGAAGTGATCTTCTGGCGCTCCCCCACCTGAACCAGCTTGTGCAAAAAGCCGCCGGCAAAAAGAAACAGCAGAATAGGCCCCAGATAGATTGGCAGGTAGCTCCAGGTATCGCTCACCGCCTGTCCCACGGCGCCAAAAAACGTCCACGAGCTGCAGTAGACCGCGAGGGTAAGGCCGTACAGAAGTGGGCGCACATGCTGGATCCACCCCATATGCCGCCCTGCCCGCCAGGCAACCACAAACAGGAGTGCCACGTAAAGCAGGGCAAACAACAGCAACAGAGATGTGCCGATCATGAGTTCCTCGCGCAACCGGTTCGGCGTACCTGTATACCCGATGGAATGGCCCCGGGGCAATTGGAGAAAGGTCGAAGCGTATGGTGCGCTTGAGACCCTCGAGCCCCGGTAGATCAGTTGGCCGGCAATCGATCGCTCCCACGTGGCTTGACTCGGCACGATGCTGAACTAGGCTTAATGGGGAAGTTTGGCCCTTCGACAATTATCAAAGAGTATCGCGCCATGATCATCGCCACCGATATGCCCGAAGTATCCAGCTGTACCGCCATCGAATGCGCTTACAACACCGATGCCGCCTGCCACGCCCGCGCCATTACGGTCGGCGATGGCACCAGTCCGGACTGTGACACCTATTTCAGCAACAGCCATCACACCAAGCGCGAACGCAATGCCGGTGTTGGCGCCTGCAAGGTCACCGGGTGCAGCCATAATGTCGATTTCGAGTGCGGCGCAGATCAGATAGAACTCGGCTACAGTGGCGACTCCGTCAACTGCCTGACCTACGCCCACTGAGCCCCGACAGTAAGCCTCATCTGCACACGTAACCGAGTGCTGCCCTTGCCACAAATGAAAAAGGGCTGGCAGATTGCTTTCTGCCAGCCCTCAACTGCTACCTCTAGATTACTCTCTGCAGTTACTGCTCGGGTGCATTGCCCCACAGGCGGTTCAACAGATTGGTTTTCCGCTGATCGAACTCAAGCCACTCACCCCACCCGGCAGTATTGCTCTGCGGGTCGTAGGCATGGCCGTACCAGCCACCGGTGTCACCAGACTCCGGGTTGATGGACCAGTAGCAGCCCTGGATATTTTTCTCGACCATGTAATCGACAAAAATATCCTGCCACTGCGCATCAACCACACCCGGCTGAATGTGATCCCAGCGCGCCTGATCGCGCAGAGCGGCTTTTGCCGGCCAGTCCAGGTTGCCGCCGAACTCACCGACCACAATGGCATAGCCCATTTCCCGCAGGTAACCAAAGTGCTCGTCCCAACCGGCGCGCAGCAACTCTTCATCGATCACGATATTACAGTCTGCATCGCCGGCCGCATCGCCCTCCAGGCCCTCACATTCCGGCTGCGACACCGGGTCCATAAAGCCTTTCTGCACAAATACGGACGGACCATAGGTATGCGGTGACCATACCAGGCGGTCTTTGGGGATATCCGGCGGATTGTCACCGGCTTCAAACAGGTTTTCCCCCCAGTTCGGGTTGGTCAGTTCGTTGCCGTGCGGCACCTGGACAATGGTGTCCGGGGTACCGTCCTGATTACCGGCAGTGGCGGAAACACCCTGCACAAACAACAGCATATGCGGGCTGACTTCGTCGATAGCAGCAAACGCATCTTCGGTCAGGCTTTTCCACTCTTCCCAGGTGTAGTCCCAAGGCTCGTTGTAGATATCGATACCGATGATGTTATCCACACCCAGCGCTTCTTCGAGGCCAGCCAGCTCACGCAGGTTATCCAGCCAGATGTCGCGGTTATACGCCTGCACATTGGTGACGGAATCCGGGTTGCCGGTGGCGGCACAAGAGCTGTCTTCCCGCGGGTAATCGTACATTTCCCGATCCGCATCCACGTAGGGAGGACGGGCATCCAGGCGACCCGCACGCCAGCCCACATAGTTGGAGCAGGAATGCACATCGAGCATGACTTCAATGTTGTTCTGATCTGCGGCGATAATAAATTCTTCCATCGCCTGGCGCGCATTAGGTACACGCACAGATTCATGGTTCTTCAACACTTCGCCGCTGGCCTGCGGATCGTTGGGGTCGAGTGTTTGCGGTACCACCGGGAAGCGCACCACGTTCACTCCCATTGCGGTGATCTCACTCATGGTCTGCTGAATGGTACGACCGGTACCCGCACTGCCGTTGGCCCAGAAGGTGTTGCCCACGTAGAGCTCCATAGGCGCACCGCTGGGGTTCACTTCTGCATCGGACGGCTCATGACGCCCTTCCAGACCGAACCAGGAACCACAATTTACCGGGATGACTTCTCCGTTTTTGGTGATATTACCGGTTGCGTCCACACGGAAACGACCTGCCGTGGGCTCACCACCGGAACTGCCACCGGAGGAACTGGACGAGCTGGACGAGCCGCTACCTGAGCTGGAACCACCGGATGAGCTGGAAGAACCACTGCCGGAACTTGAACCACCCGACGAACCGGAGGAGCTCGAGGAACTGGAAGAGCTGCCGCCAGAGGAGCCGGATGAACTGGAGGAGCTGGACGAGGAGCTACTGGACGAGCCGCCCGAGGAAGAACCACCACCATTTCCATCCACAACCACCGGCACGGGTGCCTGGCCGCCGGGGTTGGCGATAAAACCTATGATCACTTCACCGCCGGGTGCAATGGTACTGTTGTACGAGGCGGCTGCCACAACGTATTGGCTGGCACTTTGCGACTCGAGCACACCGTTCCACAGGTTGTTGATATCCACATCCATGTCGAATGATACAGTCCAGTCGGTAAGTGGCTCACTGCCGTCATTGACGACAAGAATTTCCCCCTGGAATCCACCGCCCCAGTCACTGACAATCCGCATTTCCGCTTCCGCCGCCATCAACGCAGCCGATGACGAGGCCAGCCAGAAGGCCAACCCGGCCTTGGCGCAGGCCCGGTACAGCGATTGCCGCTGAAAGGGTCGTTTACCCGAAACACTTGCTTCCATTTTTCTCTCCGGTCGTTGTAACTGATTCACCACCGATCATCGATCTGTGGAAAATTGATAGGCACCAATTCCCCGATAAAAAGCGGCGAAACAACGTATTTTCAATAGTATTTTCACAGTGCGTTCTCATTCGAGACGCTCTGATGCAACGTGCGGAAAAAGAAAATGAACCCCGTAAAAAGATGAGTTTCAGGCCATTTTTTTACAGTTGAGAAATAATTTATTTTTTCTGGATCACCAGCGTGAACCGTTACGGAAGTAAAACGAGGGGGATATCACAGTAAAAATTGGGCAAAAAAAATCCCGACACCAGGCCGGGATTTTTCAGGCAGCGTACCTAATCAGCTGACGACTTCACCGTGCGCCTGCTTATCTGCATGGTAAGACGAGCGTACCATTGGCCCACAGGCCGCGTGTTTAAAGCCAATTTTCTCGGCATACACGCGATAGTCTTCGAACTCATCCGGGTGCACGTAACGTTGCACGGGCAGGTGTTCTTTACTCGGCTGCAGATACTGACCGATGGTGAGCATGTCGATATCGTGCGCGCGCATATCGTCCATCACTTCAAAAATTTCTTCCCTGGTCTCACCGAGTCCTACCATCAGGCCAGATTTGGTGAGCACATCCGGGCGACGCTTTTTATACTCCTGCAGCAGTTTCAGCGACCACTTGTAGTTGGCACCCGGGCGGGATTCCCGATAGAGGCGCGGTACGGTTTCCAGGTTATGATTGAATACGTCTGGAGCGTCCGCTTCCAGAATATCCAGAGCAATATCCATACGCCCGCGGAAATCCGGAGTCAGAATCTCGACCTGCAGATTGGGCGACAGTTCGCGGGAGCGTTTGATACATTCAGCAAAGTGCTCGGCACCGCCGTCGCGCAGATCGTCGCGGTCTACGGAGGTGATCACCACGTAGCGCAGGCTCATGGCGGCGATGGCTTCGGCCAGGTGCTGCGGCTCATCCGGGTCCAGCGGGTTTGGTTTGCCGTGGCCCACATCGCAGAAGGGGCAGCGGCGGGTACAGATTTCCCCCATGATCATGAAGGTGGCGGTACCACCACTGAAGCACTCGCCCAGGTTCGGGCAGCTGGCTTCTTCACACACGGTTGCGAGCTTCTGCGAGCGCAGGATACTCTTGATCCGATCCACTTCCTTGGACGCTTTGACCGAAGGCACCTTTACCCGGATCCAGTCCGGTTTACGCAGTGTCTGGTCGCTAGCGATCACCTTCACCGGGATGCGCTCTACCTTGTCGCCATCGCGGAGTTTTTCACCCTGTTGCAGGCGACGGGTGCGTTTTACCGGAGTGATTTCCGGCTTGGCGCTGGCACCCTTTCCTTCACCTGGATTCACGGTGGTCGCCTTGACTTCGGACTGGTCGGCGTCGAATCGTTCAGACATTGTTGGTTCCTGATTCGGCAGCCTGCGTAGGTGCGGCCGCCTCAATTACTTTCTCGTCAGACGAGGAGTCGTCAAATATTCGCTCATCCACCGGCTGCCAGTCGGCTTCCGGTAACTGCAGCTTATCCAGCAGAGCCGCGACAAAGCATTTCGCTACCGCATCCCACTGGGGGGTGGGCTGGATAATTTCCGCCATCTGTACCATCTGCATACCTGCGTAACCGCACGGGTTGATCCGCAGGAAGGGACCCAGGTCCATATCGATATTGATGGCAATACCGTGGAAGCTGCAGCCCCGGCGTACCCGCAGACCGATAGAGGCAATCTTGTTGCCAGCGCGTGGGCCCTCGGTCAGATACACGCCGGGAGCATCGGCGCGCGGTGCGGCGGCAATGCCGAATTCCCCGAGCATGGCGACGGTGGCTTCTTCCAGAGCCGTGACCAGATCACGCACGCCAATTTTGCTGCGGCGCAGGTCCAGCAGCGGGTACACCACCAGCTGGCCGGGACCGTGGTAGGTGACCTGGCCACCGCGATCGACCTGGACTACGGGAATATCGCCGGTGTTGAGCAGGTGTTCGGCCTTGCCGGCCTGGCCCTGGGTGAATACCGGGGGGTGCTCGACACACCAGATCTGATCCTCGGCGTCGTTGCCGCGGTTGTCTGTGTAGTGGGCCATGGCGCGCCATACGGTTTCGTAGTCGCGGCGGCCCAAATTGCAGATGGCCGGTTTGGTGATAACCGGTTCTGAAGCGGGCATCAAATCACCATATAAACGCCCGAGTGGGCGGTGAGTTCGTCGGTCAGTGCCTGCAGCTGATCTTTGCCGGTGGCAAGGATGTAAAAGGTCACTGAGGTAAATTTGCCGTTGCGGCTGGGCTTGAGCGTCAGTTTGCTCTCGTCCAGCTCGGGGGCGTGACGGCGCATTACTTCGAGAACGAATTCGTGTACCTGGTCATCGGAGTCGCGTACGACTTTGACCATGTAGTCTTCACAGGGAAACTCGATTTTGGGAGGTTGCTGCTCTGAATCCTGGGTCATACCACTCTCACTGGGCCGCAGGTCAGAAGTGGGATCGCCGGTCACTATTCCGGCAAGAGTTGCGGCCGGGCGGCGATTATACAGTGCCGACGAGGCACTGGACAGGGATGATAGATTGCAGATGAAACATGCTGGGCAGTTGCCGGGTTCTAGTTCTTGGAAAGTGCGGTGGCGATACTGCCAGCAGGTACCGCCTACTGAGACACGCCGTGCACCCATCCCTGGGGGCTCTGTACCGCCATCCATGGCGGCGAAGGTCTCAGAAGGCGGTACCTTGCTAGCAGTGCCTTCGCATCTGGTTTTGTCCGTTCTTGAGTTTTGGACCCACTTACTGGAAGAACCCCATCACAAAGCGCTTGATGGAATCCCAAAGGCGCTTGAAGAAGCCGGCCTCTTCCACATCCTCGGCTACCACCGCCGCTACGTCGGCAACAGTCTCGCCGTCCAGATTCACCACGACTTTACCCACCTGCTGGCCTTTGGCCAGTGGGGCTTTGAGCTCGCCGTCAATGATCAGGTCGGCTTTGATGCTCTCTTCACCGCCGCGGGGGATGGTGACGAAAACATCGCGGGAGACGGCGACGCCGACGGTGTCGGCTTTACCGCCCCATACGCGTTCGGTCTGCAAGACGTCGTTGCTGCCATACACCTTGTGGGTCTGGAAGTAACGGAATCCATAGGCAAGCAGCTTCTGGGTTTCCGCAGCGCGCTTTTCGTCACTGTCGGTGCCGACGACAACGGAGATGAGGCGCATACCCCGCTTGACCGCGGAGGCTACCAGGCAGTACCCCGCTTCCTCAGTGTGACCGGTCTTGATGCCGTCAACAGCGGGATCACGCCATAACAGGCGGTTGCGATTGGGCTGGTTGATGCCGTTGAAACGGAAGTATTTTTCCGAGTACAGCGCGTAATGGCTGGGATGATCCTGAATCAACGCGCGCGCCAGTTTGCTGAGGTCACGAGCGGTGGTGAGGTGCCCTTCCGCGGGCCAGCCGGTGGCGTTGACGAAGTGGGTGTCGTCCATACCGAGCAGTTGCGCCTGCTGGTTCATGACTTCCGCGAAAACTTCCTCACTTCCGGAGACGTATTCCGCGAGGGCGATGCTGGCGTCGTTGCCGGACTGGACGATAACGCCGCGCAACAGGTCAATGACCGGCACTTTGTCGCCAACCTTGACGAACATTTTTGAGCCACCCTTGCGCCAGGCCTTCTCAGAGATATTGACTGAGTCCTGCTCTTTGATGGTGCCCTTTTCCAGCTCTTCAGAAACGATGTAGCTGGTCATCATCTTGGTGAGGCTGGCCGGGGGAATCTGTTTATCGGCGTCGTGTTCCACCAGTACCTGACCGGTGTGGGCATCTACCAGGATGTAAGCGGTAGCCGCAAGTTGCGGGGGCGCGGGAATCAGGGGTTTATCGGCCTGGGCCACGCTGGCGCTGACGATCAGGAGCAGACAGGCAAATAAGCGTTTGAACATGGGTCTCTCTTTATTCCTTGCAATCAATGTGTGTCAGATCCCCGGCGCCTGCCAGGGGAAAAGACGGTGCGAGTATAAGGGTTAATCCACCACTACCTGAGGTTGACCGAAGTTTTTCTGTTCAACGGATTCCCTCAAGGCAGCCAGTGCCCGCTGCTGTTCAATAGGCCCAATCCGGACCCTGTACAGCATTTTCCCGCCGCGATTTACCGGACTAACGGATACAGGATAGCCGAATGCGGCGGCGAGCTGCGCACGAATCTCTTCTGCCTGACTGGATGAGCTATAGGCACCTACCTGCAGGTAGGTATTATCGGGGAGTTTGAAGCTGGCATCCTGCGGAAGCCCTTTGCGTGCTGCGGCATCTTTTTCCACAGCAAGGGTTTCGATGGCACTGGGCAGACTTTCTGGGTCGAGCGCCTCTACCTCGACGCGCGCTACCCCCTTGTCGATATAACCGAGCTTCTGCGCAGCGGTGTAGCTGAGATCGATAATACGCCCGGGGACGAAGGGACCGCGGTCGTTTACCCGCACGATGATACTGCGGCCGTTATCCAGGTTGGTGACCTTTGCGTAACTTGGCAATGGCAGGGTTTTGTGGGCGGCAGACATGGCGTACATGTTGTACACCTCACCATTTGCGGTCTTGCGTCCGTGAAACTTGGTACCGTACCAAGAGGCGTGGCCCCGTTCACGATACCCTTTTACATCCTCACGCACCCGGTACTTGACGCCATTCACAACATACGGGGATTTGTTACCAGCGACACCTATTGGCTCACGCACCGGCGTCACCTCCGGAGTCGCCAGCATGTCTACGGGCACAGCCGGACCGCTGTCGCGGATCTGATCGAAAGGCACATCATCCGGCTCCACCTTGGCACGGCCACTATCGTTCAGTGGCACGGTGCTACAGGCCGACAGCAATAACAGCGCACAGGCGCCGCCTATTCGGGCGGAAAACCCGAATCGTGGTTTTATCATGACTTCCCCCTGGTGCCGGGCAGACGCCGCCCGCAACCGTGTGTTATCGCTCTAATTCGTTATGTTTTCACTTTGTCGCTGGAGCTCGCGGCGGTTCAGGACCGGCCGCCACGGGCTTTTATGATTTCCTGCCCCAGCTCGTAAACCGCCATCGCGTAGAGGCGGCTGTGGTTGTACCGGGTGATGGTGTAGAAATTATTCAGCCCGATCCAGAACTGCTCGCCGTCTTCGGTTTTCAATGAAAACACATTGGCCGGCATATCTTTGGTCACCTGTGCCGTGGTTGGGAAGCCTTTGGCCTCAACCTCACCCACCGTCCAGTTGGGCTTGAGATCATCGTTGACGATGGTCATATCCGCATTGGGTAACGGCTGGGTAATTACGGTGACCGGCTCACCGGTCTTCCAGCCATGCTCCACAAAATAGTTGGCCACACTGCCAATGGCATCTTCGGTATCTTCCCAGATATCCACTCGGCCATCGCCATTAAAGTCCACCGCGTAGTGGCGATAACTGGACGGCATAAACTGGCCGAACCCCATGGCACCGGCGTAAGATCCCTTGAGGCTGGTGGGATCGATTTTTTCATCCCGGGTCAGCAACAGATAATTTTCCAGTTCTTTGGTGAAAAACTTGGAGCGACGGGGATAGTTGAACGAGAGCGTGGAAAGCGCATCAATTACCCGGTAGCTTCCCATATTGCCACCGTAGCGGGTTTCAACTCCAATGATCGCCACAATCAGCTCCGGTGGCACCCCGTACTTTTCTTCAGCGGCCTTGAGCGCCTCGGCATTTTTATCCCAGAAGTCCACTCCGCCGCGAATACGGGAGTCGGTAATGAAGATTTTGCGGTATTCGTACCAAGGCTTGGCTTTTTCCGCCGGGCGCTTGATGGCTTTGAGAATGGACTCCTTACGCTTGGCTTCCCGCATCAGCCCCTGAAGTTCATCGCGGCTGAAATTGTGCTCGGCCACCATGTAATCCACAAAGGCCTTGGCCTGGGCATTTTCATCGTGCCCCTGCTCCTGGGCACAGGCGCCAAGCACAAGCCCCAAGCCGGCCAACAATCCCGTGGTCCACTTCAAAACAACCGCTCCTGTCTTCATAAAGTACTTCCAACTACTTTTCACTTATCGATGTTTGCTGTTCAGTCGCGCCCGCTGGCCAACCGGTGACCGATGCGTTTGGCTATTGTGACTACAACCGCGCCAAAAAGTGGCACGATACACCCGAAAAAGTGAAGGCAGCCTGAACCGGCTCACGTTCTTGCGTTCGCGATGGAATTCCAGCCTGCATCGTCAGAAAAGTACTCTGCGCCTTTCCGTGCTGACGGCCATGAGAATACCGAACCCCGCCATCAGGGTAATCACCGATGTGCCACCGTGGCTGACCAGCGGCAGAGGTACCCCTACCACTGGCAATAGGCCGGTCACCATTCCGATATTCACGAACACGTACACGAAGAAGGTCAGCGTGATACTGCCCGCCAATAACCGACCGAATACGTGCTGGGCCATAAAACTAATATAGATGCCCCGAGCGATGATCAACAGGTACAGGGCCAACAGGATCAGTGCACCCCGCATTCCCCACTCTTCTGCCAGTACCGCGATGATGAAATCCGTGTGACTTTCTGGCAGGAAATCCAGCTGCGACTGGGTGCCCTGCATAAAGCCCTTGCCAGACCACCCCCCGGAGCCGATAGCGGCCTTGGACTGGAAAATATTCCAGCCGGCGCCCAACCGATCTGCATCCGGATTGAACAGGGTGAGAATCCGCTGTCTCTGATAATCCCGAAGTCCCCACATCCACATGGGCCAGGCCGCCATCAGTCCCATGACGATGGCACTGCCGATCATCTTCCAGCTGAGACCAGACAGATACAGGGCGAAAATGCCGGAGGCGGCGATCAGAATGGAAGTGCCCAGATCCGGCTGACGCACGATCAGTACCGCCGGCACCGCGATAATCACCAGCGCGCCCAGTACCGTCAGCAACGACGGTGGCAGTGTGCGTTTGTGCAAATAGGCCGCCACAGCAATGGGCACCGCCAGTTTGAGGGCTTCAGATGGCTGGAAGCGAAACCCACCCACTTGCAGCCAGCGCTGGGCCCCCTTGGCACCGACCCCCACAAACAGTACCGCCACCAACAGGCAACAGCCGGCCAGATAAAACCAGGGGGACCAGCGGCGATAAAATTCCAGAGGGATCTGCGCCGCAATGAGCATGCCGATAAACGCCAGCCCCATAAACACAGCCTGGCGTTTCACGTAATGGAATTCCTCGCCGGCTGCACTGTAGAGCACCACCAGCCCAACACCCGCCAGTGCCAACAACAACAGCAGTAGCGGCAAGTCGATATGCCAGCGGCGGGAAAAGCTTTCCGGGCGGCGCAGACTACTGCCGGTATCCGGCAGCCGGTTCATATAATCGCGGCTCGCCACTTACCCCGCCTCCCTGTGTCCGTTTAAGGCGGACGGCGACATTGGCGGCCGCCAGCCTGTGCCCATAGCGCTATCCTCATAGGTCCGCGACATCCAGTCAAAGAACACTTCCCGGGCCACCGGTGCAGCGACTCTGCCTCCACCCTCGCCGTTTTCCACCAGGACCGACACCGCAATCTGCGGGTCGTCCACCGGCGCGAAGGCCACAAACAATGCGTGGTCCCGATGGCGCTCTTTGAGCGCTTCGGAGTCGTATTTCTCCCCCTGGGCGATACCGACGACCTGAGCAGTACCGGACTTGCCCGCCACCTTGAAGTCGAGGCCGGCACCGGCGCGCTTACCGGTGCCATGGGTGCTGTAGACCACCGCCTCCATACCTTCGAACACCAGATCCCAGTGTTCCGGGCGAGCGTCCACGTGGTGCAGTATCTCCGGTGGCTGTTCGATCCCATCCACCGCCATTACTACCTGCGGCCGATAGTGCGTACCGCGATTGGCGATGGTGGCGGTCATCACCGCAAGCTGCAGAGGCGTCGCCAGCACAAAGCCCTGCCCCAGCACCGCATTCAGGCTATCGCCAGGAAACCAGGGCACACCGCGCGCGCCGCGCTTCCAGTCCCGTGAGGGGAACAGCCCCGGATATTCCCGGGGCAGGTCAATGCCGGTCTTCTCGCCGAGACCGAAACGGGTGGCGATATCGTACATGCCGTCAATGCCCCAGCGATGCGCCATATCCCAGAAGTACACATCACAACTCTGCGCCAGGCCCTGGATCAGATCCACGTGCTTGCCGTGGCCCCAGCGCTTCCAGTCGCGATAGATACGAGAATCGTTGGGTAACTTGAAAAAACCCGGGTCCGCCACCTTGGTCTCAGCGGTGATCACCCCCGCGGCGAGCCCACCCAGCCCCATCATCGGCTTAAGGGTTGAGCCCGGCGGATATTGCCCCTGCACCACGCGATTGAACAACGGCACGTCCAGGGAATCCCGCAGCGCACTGTAGTCCTTGAAACTGATGCCGGTCACAAACAGATTGGGGTCGAAGGATGGCTGGCTGACAAAGGCAAGTACACCACCGGTTTTCACATCGATGGCCACAACCGCGCCGCGGTTATCTCCCAACGCCTCGGTCGCCACCTGTTGCAGACGGGTATCCAGGTGCAGGGTCAGCTCCGCGCCGGGTTTGGGGTCCTGGCGTTCCAACACCCGCAGAACCCGGCCACGGGCATTGGTCTCGACGTTTTCATAGCCGACTTCACCCAGAAGCAAGTCCTCGTAGGAACGCTCCAATCCCACTTTGCCGATACTCTGGGTGCCCCGGTAGCGGCTCACGTCTTCCTCGGAAAAGCTCGATAGCTCACGCTCATTGATCCGCCCCACATACCCGACACTGTGGGCGAACAGTTCCCTCTCCGGGTAGTAGCGGACCAGCTCCGCCTCTACAGATACCCCGAGCAGATGAAACTCATTGACGCTGATACGGGCAATTTCCTCCTCGCTCAGGCGGTAGCGCAGGGGAACGGGCTCGAATGGACGGCGACGAGGCAGACGGCGCTTGAATTTTTCTACATCGCTATCATCCAGCTCTACCAGCTGGCCGAGCAGCTCCAGGGTCGCGTCCAGGTCTTTGACCCGTTCACGCACGATCGACAGGGTATAACTGGGGCGGTTGTCCGCAAGCAGTTCCCCGTTGCGGTCGTAGATCAGCCCGCGGGTGGGCGGCACCGGGCGAACCTGGATACGGTTTTGATCGGATTGGGTGCGGTAGTCTTCATAATTGACTACCTGCAGATTGTACAGACGCGCCACCAGCACACTCAGCAGCGCCACGACACCGAAGATGGCCACCAGCATACGGTTGCGGAATAGCCGCTGTTCCGAGTGGTGATCTTTAAAGTGCAGGTTTTCAGACATGCTGGTGAAAACAGATTCTTCGGTGGCGCGAAAATGACCACGGAGTGTACACAAGTTTGCCGCTCATGCGGAGATAACGGCGGAGATGACGCCAAATTCGAAACAGGTCAACGGGCAAATCGGTTGAACACCGCGCCACAGAAATATGACAACCAGTGCTGGCAGCAGTTCACTCTACCGCGACGCTGATAGGGAACTGGCTAGCCGTTATTTGTGGTATGGGTGCCCGGCAAGCAATGTCCAGGCCCGGTAGATCTGTTCCGCCAGCAACACCCGAACCAGAGGATGGGGCATGGTGAGCGCGGACAGGGACCACTTCTGATTGGCTCGCGCCACGCACGCCGGTGCCAGCCCGTCTGGACCGCCGATCAGCAGACAGACATTGTCGCCGCCCATCTGCCAGTCCGCCAGCTCTCGGGACAGCTGCTCGGTGCTCCAGGCCTTGCCCTTTACCTCCAGCGCCACCACATGCTCCCGCGGATTGATCGCCGCCAGCATCGCCTCTCCCTCTTTCTGGCGAGCCTTTTCCGCCAGTGCCGGGGAATTTTTCTGGCCGCGATTGCCGAGGGGGATTTCCACCATCTCCAGGGTCAGTTCCCGGGGCAGGCGCTTGGCGTATTCGTGGTAGCCCTCCTGCACCCACCCGGGCATCTTGCCACCGGCGGCGATGATTCGAATCTTCATAGGAAGAACAATGACACCTGGGGCTTAGTGAGGGTCGGACCCGTCCGCATCCTCGCGGGTGTTCGGGGTCATGGACCAGAGTTTTTCCAGGTCATAGAAGCCGCGGGTTTCCGCCTGCATCACATGAATCACCACGTCGCCATAGTCGACAAGTACCCACTCGCCCTGCTCCATGCCTTCCACACCGATGGGGCGAATGCCCGCTTCCTTACCGTCCTCGACCACATTGTTGGCCAGGGACTTCACCTGACGGTTGGAGGTACCGGTGCAGATGATGAGCGTGTCCATCACGTCACTGAGCTCCGACACGTCCATGGATACAATGTCTTTACCCTTGAGGTCTTCCAGTGCGTTTACCGCAATTGATCTGATATCCGTCATAACACCTGTTTCGGGAGCCTGGGCTCCGCCGTTCTAGTCTGAGATCCGAGCTCTTTCTTACAGATAGAGCCGATGAGTTTGAATGTAGTCCAGCACCCGCTCCGGCAGTAGAAACTGCGGAGAATGGCCGCTGTGAATTTGAGCGCGAATGTCTGTAGCGGAAATCGGCAGCAGGCTGAGTTCCTGCAGCAAAATAGAGCCCGCTGGCTGCTGTTGGATGTCCACCAAGGCGCCGCGCTTTGCCGCCACCAGTTCAGCCACCTCCCCTTCGCCGGGGATGTCGAATCCGGGGCGGGCGACAACCACCAGATGCGCCAGCTCCAGCAGCCGCTGCCAACGATGCCAACCGGGCAGGCCCAGCAGGGAATCCATCCCCATACAGAAGCTGATAGAGATCTGATCTCCCAGCTCACTGCGCAGTTCTTCCAGGGTATCCACCGTGTAGGTGGGGCCGGCTCGTTGCAACTCGCGTGGATCCAGCACCAGCTCAGGGCAGCCCTGCAATGCCAGTGCCAGCATGTCCCGCCGCCTTTCTGCGGTGACGCCAGGGGCGGCGCGGTGCGCCGGCTGATGGGACGGCAGCAAGCGCATCTCTTGAAAACCCAGGACCTGCTTCAGTTCCAGCGCCATACGCAGGTGACCGAAGTGCACCGGGTCAAAGGTGCCGCCAAACAGGGCCAGGGTTTTTGACGTCTGGTTCATTATAGGTTCGGGTTCATTGACGAATCTGGCCGTCCCCGAACACGATCCATTTCTGCGATGTCAGGCCTTCCAGGCCCACCGGCCCGCGGGCGTGAATCTTGTCGGTACTGATACCGATTTCCGCACCGAGGCCGTATTCAAAGCCGTCCGCAAAGCGGGTGGAGGCATTGACAATCACCGAACTGGAATCCACTTCCGCCATAAACCGGCGGGCACGGCTGTAGTCCTCGGTGACAATGGCCTCGGTGTGGCCGGAGCTGTAACGGGCAATGTGCTCCATGGCGCCGTCCATATCCGCCACCACGCGAATCGCCAGTACCGGGGCCAGGTACTCCGTACCCCAGTCTTCTTCCGTTGCCGGCAGTGCCTGGGGCAGGATGGCGCAGGTCTTGTCGCAACCCCGCAGCTCAACGCCCTTTTCCCCGTAGGCCGCGGCCAGGCGCGGCAGGAACTCTGCCGCCACCGCTTCCGCCACCAGCAGGGTTTCCATGGCGTTACACACACCATAGCGGTGGGTTTTGGCGTTCAGAGCAATGTTGAACGCCTTTTCCGTATCCGCGCGATCGTCCAGGTACACGTGGCAGATACCGTCGAGGTGCTTGATCACCGGCACCCGTGCATCGTTACTGATGCGTTCGATCAGCCCTTTGCCACCGCGGGGGACGATCACGTCCACGTATTCCGGCATGCTAATCAGTGCGCCAACCGCAGCGCGATCGGTGGTACCCACCACCTGTACCGCGGTTTCCGGCAGGCCGACCTGCTTCAGGCCTGCAGAGATACAGACCGCAATGGCGCGGTTGGAGTGCAGCGCCTCGGAGCCGCCCCGCAGAATGGTGGCGTTACCGGATTTCAGGCACAGGCTGGCCGCATCGATGGTCACGTTGGGGCGGGACTCATAGATGATCCCCACTACCCCGAGAGGCACCCGCATCTTGCCCACCTGGATACCACTAGGGCGGTATTTGAGGTCGCTGACTTCACCCACCGGGTCCGGCAGCTCGGCAATCTGGTTGAGCCCGTCGATCATGGCGTCGATGCGCGCATCGTTCAGCTCCAGGCGGTCCAACAGGGCCGCATCCAGGCCGTTGTCGCGGCCGTTCTGCATATCCTGGGCGTTGGCCGCCGCCAGCTGTGGTCGCTGATTGTTCAGCTCCGTGGCGATGGCCTTGAGGGCAGCATTCTTGATTCCGGTGTCAGCGCGAGCCATCAGGCGGGCAGCGGCGCGGGCGGCACGGCCCATGGCCTGCATTGTTTCCATGGCAGATGTAGAGCCGGTAGATTCCTGCTCTCGCTCGGTGGCGCTGACACTGTTCATTGCTGATCTCCTTGCAAAACACGCTATCTCGCCGGGATTCTCGCCAATCCCGCTTCAAATCTCTCATCTCCCGGCATGGCCGCCGGAAAACGGCCGCGCAGTATACCGCAACAGCGCCGGAAAATTGCCCAACGAAAGCGGTTATTGGCCAGAAATGGTTATTGAACCGTTTCTTCCGGCCGCTGCTGCCCCAGTTTCTGGTGGAGAAAGGCAATACCCAGTAGCGCCAGCCCCATCCCCATAAACGACGCCACCCGCAGCAGTCCTTCAAGACCCGACATATCCACCAGGAACAACTTGACGATGACGAGTGCCAGCACCGCCATACCACCCTGGTAACAGTTGCGCCAGCCGCGCCAGCTACCCAGTAAAATGGCCGTGACCGCCAACGCCAGCCATACCGCAGAATAGGTGTAGAGCTCACCGGTGGCAGCAGATGTATCCAGGCGGATACTGCCCTGCCACAGGTGCCGCACCTCCAGGGATACCCATACAAACGCCGCAAATGCCGCCAGCAGCGCCGCGTAGCGGCGTACCGCAGGTAGATAGAGACGACTCACAGCGAAAGCCAGCAACACCGGCCCGGCAAACGCCGGCAGCAGCATATTGAACAGTGGCCGCTCGCCGATGGCGCGCCACGCCCAGGGCTCGCTGGTGGCGGTGGCCAGCAGAATCCACAGGTAATTGATCAGCCCCCCAGCCATCAGCAGCCGACCGTAGCGGTCGTACCAGTTGGCAAAGCTGCCGGCAATAAGGCTTTTGCGGTAATACACCAGCCCCAGGGCGGTAAACAGCCACATATTGATCACCGCCTCGACAAATCGGTATTCCCCGGCCAGGGCATTGCCGTCGTAAAGCCAGTAGCGACATTCCGCCCACAGAGTCAGTACCAGCAGGTGCAGTGCCGCCGCCTCAGCCCAGCGGGCCAGGTTCAACTGAGATTCCCGCAAAAGACGCGCAGCCAGCCACGCGCACAGGGCGGAACCACCGTAGGTCCACAGGGACCAGTGGGCCACGTTGTCATAGGAAAGCAGCCAGGGATTCAGGGTAAGGCGCACAACCACCAGTACCAGTACTGCTTTCAGCAGCCAGCCCAGCGCCGGCACTTCAAACCGGCGAATCACCCAGGCCAGAGAAATTGCCTGCAGCGCCAGCGCAAGGGTCAGGCTCGCCTGCTTCAACCACAGGCACACCGCCAGGCTGTAGGCGAAATGGGCGGCGATAAACAGCCACACCACCATGCCCCGGGACCAGTGCCGGCCGACACCGCGACTGCCCAAAAACATAAACACCGCACCAAAAATAGCGGCGTACAGACACCACCAGAACTTGGAGAGATAGTCCCCAGCCAGTGCGTATCCGATCAGCAGAGACAGCAGCGGGACCATCACCGCAAGGGACGCCCACCAGGCACCTGCAGCGCGATGGCTACCCTGTTTCGCCTGATTGATTGAGACATAGTTGTATATGGCCATAGCGCTGAACAGAACCGCAGTGACCAGCAGGTACGACAGAAAAGCGCCCTGCACCTCCGCGGCCACAGGTAACAGGCGCACCGCGTCCCCCTGATCCAGTCGGCTAGCGAACCAGGCCGCCAATTGTCCAAGGAACAGCGCCCATGACACCGGCGCCAGTGTGGAATTTCTGCGCCCGGCGATCAGCGCTACCAGGGCCAGCGGGCTCCAGGTGACGAGCAGAGAGAGAACTGAAACCGCCGAAAGCTCAATACCTTCACGGAAAATCGACAAGCACTGAGCCGTCGCAATCACCAGCAGGCTCGGCAGCACCAGTGCCGCCGACGACCCGCTTGCCGGCAGCCGCTCCCGCAGCAGCCAGTTCCCGGGAATGACCGCAATCACCAGGTATCCCAGCGCCGCCAGGTATGGACCGCGCCAGCCATCGGCCTGGTGCCCGACCAGTGAAATCAACCACCACATCAGCGCGCCAGCCATCAGTCCGAGCCATAGCCAACTGCGGTATACATAACGCAATAGCAACAATACCGAGATGGAAATAATCAGTGCGTACGCCATCGCACCCAGCACATTGCCTGAGCCTGTGGATACCAGAATGGGCACCGCATAGGCGCCTAGCATGCCAATGGCGGCGAGTACCGGGCCATGCAGTCGCGCCAGCCACATGGTGATCAGGGCCACCAGCGTCAGTACGCCGAAGGCCACGCCGGGCTCCACCAGGGTGTACAGGTGCACCGCGGACAATACCGCGGCAAAGGCGGTAATGGCGCCGCCACCGGCGAGTGCGGCAAACGTGGGGTGGGTGTTACCGGTTTTGCGTCGCAGCACTTCTGCTGCCACATACAGAGCAAGCGCGGTCAGCAGTCCCAGGATCACCCGCACCTTCGGCCCCAGTAGCCCCTGCTCGATACCGTAACGGGCCAGAAAAACCCCGGACAACGCAACACAGGCGCCGCCCAGCCACACCATCCAGTTTTCCTGCAGACTTTCGACAATGGGGTTGCCACGGCCACTTTTCGTTGGCGCCCCGGGCCTGGCATTCTGAGCACTCGACCAGCGCGCCTTATCGCTGGGGGCCTGCGGAGCCGGGGACGGAGCCGGCCTCGCCGTTTCTGGTTCGTCAATTTCGATATCGAGTTTCAGCTCATCCAGTGCCGGCTCTTGAGGCGGAGACACTGTGGCAGGAGGTTGTGCTAGCCCATCCACGACCTCATCCAGCCGCTCTCGCAGGCGAGTGACTTCGCGGCGCAATTGCCTGACTTCGGCGAATGCAAAAATGCCCAGAAAGGAACCGATGATGATGGCGAGAATCAGCATCACACCGATAAAGACAAAGTTATCCATAGGAAAAATCGGGTTTCTTTATGTTTATTTATTGTCCGCCTGCGCAACCCCATTGCGCAATGTCACCACGCGACGGTTACTCTTTAGCCCAGCGATCCAGATTCGCCGCGATATTTGCCAACCGCTCCAGAGGGTCGTGGCTGGCCAGTAACTCCACACGTGCGGCATCGTCCAGGGGAAGCAGTTGGGCGAGCTGCCAGGACAATGCTTCGGCAGTTTCCACCGGGGCAAACTTCAGCGAGAGCGTGGCGGTGTGTTGCTTGAGTTCGTTTAACACGGCCATCAGCCCGTCGTAGGTTTCCGGTACCGGGTGGGCGTCTTCATCCGGCAACCACTCTACCTCTGCCATCAACAGGCCATCTTCCTCGGGGAACGTTTCCACAATGCGGAAGCGGGACTCGCCGGCCACATCGATATGCAACAGCCCTTCCTCTCCCTGGCTCCAGTCGACGATACGCACATACAACCCCAGCGGCCAGACTTCCGCCGGCCCCACTTCCCTGCCACTACGGATAAGTGCCACCCCGAAGCCGGTATCGGATTTCAACGAGTCGGTCACCAGCCGCAGGTAACGCTGCTCAAAAATTCGCAACGGCAGGGTCACACCAGGAAACAGCGCCATGTTGAGGGGAAAGAGTGGGATAAGGGACAAAATTTCGACTCTCTGGCTATTTTGGGGTGGCGACAAAGATACCACTCCTGTGGATGGCACAAGAATAATCTCCCCACCTCAAAACAAAAACTCGCGCCAACTGTTCTATGCTCAAATCTATATGCGAACGGTTATTCAGTGAGAGGTATCCCATGCGCTGGCGCGAAGGTCGCAGAAGTTCGAACGTTGAAGATCGCCGCGGGCAACGCTCTGCGGGAGGCGGCGGGGGCATGGGCGGCCTGGGCAACCTGCTGGCACTGGCACCCTTCCTACTGCGCAGCAAGAAAGGTTGGCTGATTCTGCTGGCACTGGCAGCGCTGTATTACTTTGGCGGTAACCTGTTCAGCGGTATGCCGAGCACGGAATCTCCAAGCCTTGGGCCCGACGCGCAGACGGCACCTGGAGCGCCGGCAGCGGACGACGAGGTCGCGGAGTTTGTTTCTGTTGTTCTGGGAACGACTGAGGATGTTTGGGGGCAGATTTTCCAGCAAGCGGGCTCACAGTACTCTGCCCCCAAACTGGTACTTTATACGGATGCTGTGCGCTCCGCGTGTGGCCTGAGTTCCGCAGCAGTCGGCCCCTTTTACTGCCCCGGGGACCAGAAGGTGTATCTGGACCTGAGCTTCTTAAACGAATTGAAAAAACTGGGGGCGCCGGGTGACTTCGCATTCGCCTATGTGATAGCCCACGAGGTGGGTCACCATGTGCAGAATCTGCAGGGTATCTCCGCGAAAGTACAGCAAGCGCGCATGCAGGCAGACAAGGTAACGGCGAACCGCCTTTCGGTAATGCTGGAGTTACAGGCAGACTGTTATGCAGGAGTTTGGGCGTTCTATGCCAATCGCGACAAGCAGATGCTGGAGCCCGGTGATGTTGAAGAAGGCCTTCGTGCCGCTGCGGCGGTAGGCGACGACCACCTGCAACGCCGAGCCGGCCGCGCCGTCTCCCCCGACGCCTTCACCCACGGCAGCGCCGAACAGCGGGCCTACTGGTTCCAGCAGGGGTTCAGCACCGGTGACGTCAACAAGTGCAATACCTTTGCGGCACTATCTGGGCAGTAACAGTTCAGTACCTCGTAGTCCGAAAAAAACGTCGAAATCGAGCCCGGTGGCAGCGCCGCTACCGGGTACTACCTTTTGAGACACGAGCTAGGCGCCCCCCTCAACCCATCCATGGGGGCTCTCCTAAAACATCCCTGTTTTAGAAGGTCTCGCGAAGCCGCACCCGGTATCGACACTTTCGCTTCGGCGTTTGAGTCCTTATAAGGCTGTGTATGCTGGCTCCTTAGTTCGTTACACACTAAGCTTGCCGCTCACGAAATTATTCATTACCAAACTATTAGGGAGATTCCCGTGCCAAGAGCAACAGCCCGCCACATTCTGGTAGAAAGCGAAGCCCAGTGTCAGGACCTGAAAAAGCAAATTGAAGACGGCGCCGATTTCGGAAAGGTTGCCCAGCAATACTCCAAGTGCCCCTCCGGCCGCAACGGTGGCGACCTGGGTGAGTTTGGTCAGGGTCAGATGGTGCCGGAATTCGACAAGGTGGTTTTCAACGATGAGTTGAACAAGGTACACGGTCCGGTGAAAACCCAGTTTGGTTATCACCTGTTGGAAGTAACTAGCCGTACCGATTGATATCGCGATTCACGCATCACGTAAGAAATACTGAAGCCTGAATCGAAGGTGCCGATGTCGGGGGCAGTCTTACGAGACCTTCAAAAACAGGGCTGAAGGCGCCGTGAATACATGGAGCGGCTGGGTACTTTTTGCAGAGCCCCCAGGGATGGGTTCACGGCGTGTCTCGTAAGACTGCCCCCGACAGCGGAACCGCCACGGTGCCAGATACGAAGCGCCCGTGAACCACAAGACTACAAACACATTACTCAGCGCTAGTCTCAGCCTGCCACTCGAACAGGTTCATCTCGATAAAGAAGAAGGCCACCAGCCACAGGAAGGCGTCCCAGAAATCCAGGAAGCTGCCGTTGATACCCCAGTAAATGGCGCACAGCAGCAGGGTGAAATAGAGCAGGCCCTTGATGACCTGGGAATAACGCATGATGGAGTCCGACAGCTGGTGACGCAGTTGCAGCCACACATCGAATGCCAGGATCGCCACCACCAGCAGCCAGGCACCGGCATTGATCACATCCACCCACGCCAGCCACTGAATCTCTCGCCAGATCTCCGCATCACCCACGATTTGTGCATCGGCAAGACGAAGCAAGCTCGTATCCGCCAGCGACCCGCAATTTGCCGCCGTCAGCGCCACGTAATCGTCCTGTTCCAGCACCATCGACCAGCCACCGCTGGCCGCCAGATCACAGGCAGAACCGGTTACCGGCAAAAGATGCGTCAGCGACACCATCTCCGAGAAATAGCCATAAAACGAATAGATGATAAATACATAACAGAATGCGGAAACCGCATTGAGCGCCCACTTGGTAGCGCCTTTAAGCCGCTCATCAGAGAGCACCCAGGTTTCCAGCTCGAACACCAACAGCAGTAATACCCACGCCAGCGTATCGATGGAATCGTTATAGGCCTCAATGATTTTGCTCAGGCTTACACCGTCGGCAAATACCGTACCGGCCGCTGCGTGGTTCTCGACGAAGAACGCATACACGTTGTACGCCAAAAGGCAGTAAACGGTGTACTTGAAGATTTTGAACAGGGTATAGCGGTTAGCAGAAAGACCAGCCAAAGAAACCACCTCGGACATTGGCGACGCACCTCGATCACGTAATTATTGTTTTATTCTGCCCAGCCCTAACCGAGAACCAACGGCCAGTAATCCACGGCAAGATACGTAAATATCGAATAATTGTTCGGTTTATGCAACCATCCGTATGCAGATTGACCAACAGACAGATTCAGTTCGCCCCCGCGCGCTCAGCCTCCTGTGCCCCGGCACCGTCATCAAACAGGCGGTCGAACTGCACTTTCGGATCCGACCACTCGCCACTGATCCGATAGCTCACGCTAGCCACCCGGTCCACCTGCTTCTTGAACACCTTACTGATCAGGTAGACACCCGCCGCCGCCGGCAGGCCTCCGGCCAACGCTGCGACAAACGCGAGATTGTTCCCCACTGGCAAGGTTGCCACCAGCGTCAGATTGAGGTCTTCCCGGCGCAGATTCACCCGCCCCGCCATCTGTAGTTCACTGGTCGGGCCTTCCACCTGAATGGGCACCGCGATCAGCAACTCCCCATCCCCCTCAAAGTAAACTTCGCCGCGCACCTGGTCGAAGGTAAGACCACTCTGTACCAGGTCGGAAAAATCCAGACGCAAGCGACGTGCCCAGGTATCGAAATTGAAGAGTGACAGCAGACGCAGCAGTGAAGTACCCGCGTTATCACTGGCGCGCAGGAAACGGCCATTGCGAATATCAATACTGATCTCGCCATTCATACCATTCGGGCTGACCATGGCGGGGGAACCGCTCCAACGCAAAGCCGTGTCAAATACCGCACTGCGGCTCTCGATCGCCGCTTCCTGCCCCCAGGCCTGCAAGACATCTCCAAGGTTGTCCCCACGCAGTCGACCGATAAACTGGGAGGACTCGGTACCATCCTCATCGCGCATCCACATCAACTGTGCGCCCAGCTTGTTTTCGCCCTCACCGCGCCCTTCGACACGGATACCTCGTATGGCACCCTGAATTTCACTGATGACCAGGCGCTGCTCAGATGGGCGCAGGCGGAATGACCAGGGCCCCATGGCCTCGTCGCCCAACCACAGGTGTTCGGTAGAAAAGTCCACTCGTGGCAGACTGGTAAAATCAAAACCTTGCCAGCGATCCGGCCGGGAAAGTCCACTGTCTGACATCAGCGCATCTACAGGCTGCGCCTCTGAAGCGTCTTCCCTCGGCGGGTTTTCTGCTGCGAACGCAGGCAAGCGCAGGTGTTCCAGTTTTACTCGCAGCGGTGACGCGGAGTTAAGCATGCCACTCAGTTCACCCGCGGCAATTTCACTGTCGAACGCAAGCTGCCAATCCGCACCAAGGCCGCGGCCACGCACGTGAATATTGTCAATCTGCACCGCATCAGACACCTTCAACAGATCTGTGCTGAGGTCCAGATTGATCGGCAGCGGTGACTCGCTCGGTTCCGCGCTGGATTCGGCGGTCGGCGCGGTGTATATCTCAAGCGCTTTCTTCCATGGCGCCAGCTCCACCAGCGAGAGGTCCCCCACAACCGAAATACCGGGTGTATCCGGCAATTTCGCCGGCGCATTCAGGGCAATGGCTGCACGCTCGAGCCTGCCATCCACCTGCCACAACTGCCCCTGCAGATGCTCGCCGTAGCTGATGTGATAGAGGTTCCCCTGATCGCCGACAGGCACGCGCATTACGAAACGGGACTTGTCGCCACTGGGCTTACCGAGAGGCACTGGCAGGTTGACCGCAACCTGCTGCAGGTCAGATGTCAGCTCCAGGATCGCACGATAGGGTTTTTCTTTGGATTTGGCAGGGATGGTCACCAGGGCCTGGTAATCGAGCTCTCCGTCCAACCACTGCAATTCCGGGCGTCCACTCCACACGCCGATACCATCGGTACTCGCTGTACCATTCACCACGACCTGGGTATCTCGCTCATCGCCATGCCCCAGGTGCTGAATTGACGCCCGAAGCGGCTGTCCCCACAGCTGGCCGCGAAAACGCGAGCCCTCGAGGCCGGTCTCACTGTGATAGCGCACGCTGCCATTGAGCTGCTGAATTTCCAGATTCAGACGTTGCAGTTCCAGGCTGGCATCGGAAAGTGCCAGCTCGACGGTTTGTTGTGGGGTAAATTCGGCCCCCCCTAAAGGTTGCGCAATCTCCAGTGTTCCCTGCATGGCGCCGTCCAACGACCAGCTGTCAAAGGCGTCCCCCAGGTTGTTACGCAATGGCGACTCCCGCAGCAATTTGAGGCCATCCGCCGCTGGCCCCTGCAATTCTGCAAATACATCCAGACGCGAGCCACCGGGCGCGGGAGATATCCGCACCGCGACATTGGTACCTTCGACATTCCACAACCTTGCCGTGGGAGCAATGACGACGACCTCGGTATCATTAATCCCCAGGTGTCCATCCACATCTTCGGCAGCTGGCCAGCCAGGACTGTACTGCAATCGACTATCGGCAATATCGGCCTGCAACTGCACTGTCTGACGCTGAGCATGCTGTCCCAGTGCGAGGAGCGCCGGGTCCTCCCCATCCCGATAGCTATATCCGCGGTAGACAAAGCCCGCTGCGGGGATACGGCCCTTATTGTTTGCACCGATACCGCTGTTGAGCCAGTTACGCAGGTCGTCGCTCACCGCCGTGGGTACCAGATGGCGCTGTTCGGAAACGGCCACATCACGCAGCCCCAGCGCCAGGGTAAAGTCCGCAGCCCGGGTAAATGGCACCAGCGGGATCTGCAGCAGGAACTGCCCCATAAAGACCCCGCCACCGGGTATGGTTTCATTACCTGCATTATCCACTGCGTCCAGAGACAGCGGCCCCGAATACACCGATACGGTTTCGTGTTCCCGGTCGACTTCCCAGGCTACGGTGCCGCGAGCCATAGAAAAGTGAAACGGGGTGTCATACAACTTGGGAAAATGGGCACTGAAACCCTGCTCACTGTCCAGTTCGACGCGCCCACCCTTTCCATTCAACGACAGGAAACCGTTGACCCCGGTAACCGCCGGTGCGCCGCGATGCGCTCCCGCCGCGACATCGCGCAAGTTCGCGGAAACCGTGACTTCACCATCCAACCGGGACAGACGCACATTCAACAACTCCCCCGAGGGCTCAAGCGCCTGCAGCCATTCATCGGCTTTCGCAGGAATCAGTTCCAGCACCTTCAATACCCGGTGCCAGGCCTGCAGTTCAATCTGATCCACGGCGAGCTGCAAGCCACCATCCTGGTCACCGCTGGCCTGAATATTGACGGCGGGAACTTCCAGCTGCTGCCAGTTCAACCCCAGATCCTGTAACACCAACTCCCAGTTTTTCCCCGGCCGCCAATGACCGGAAATATTGCTGGAAGTCGCATTCAGAGTCTCCAGTGCGCCGGCGGCACTTGTCGAGGCGACAGCACCGGCGGTTTCTTCCGATTGCTGGGCGAGACTCAAATTACCGCGCAGGCTGTACCCGGAGGTTGCATCCGAACTCAACCACAAGCGCCCACCGGCGAGCTTGCGTCCTGGCCAATACAGTTTTTCCGGTAGCGGTGACAGCTGGTACAGAAGCCCCACCAGATCAGCATCGATCAATAGCTCATTGAGCTGAACGTATCCGCGCAGAGAAAAATCATCGCTGCGCCGCGGGTTACCGCGTCCTTCCAGTACCAGCCGCAGGCTTTCTTCGCCGCTGTGTAGACTCTCCATGGCGCCAGTGACAAATGCCCGGGCCACCAGCCGGTGAAACCCGCCGCTGTTCTCCAGCAGAATTTCCTTAAGATTCAGATTGGCGGACTGTCCATCGGTGAGAGACAGGCTGATGCTGGCATCCCGCACCAGCACCTTGGGGCCGAGCTGAAAGATACGCGCCGGATCACCAAGGCGCACGCCGCCACGGCTTTCCTCTGCCGGTTTACTGGCCAGGGGAAAACCACGCACCTGCCAGCCGCCTTCCGGACGCTGCTCCAGTTCTGCGGAAAAACCGTCCACTTCCAGGTTTTTCCAGATCAGCTCGCGATTCCACAGGCTCGCCAGCAGATCCAGGTGGAACAGCCCCCGTTGCAGTTTTACCTGACCCTCGGCGCCAATTTTCAGCCCATCGATCTGCAGCGCGACCTCCAGGGCCTGCCACTGTAGAGAAATGTGTTCCAGCGCTACCGGCGCTCCCAGGCGTTCTGATAGCGCCTGGCCAATCTGCGCGCTGTATTTGCCAACCTGTGGCGAGAGCATACGACCGGTCTGCACAAGGATTGCCAGAGTGATCACAGTGATCACCACCAGCAACCAGAACTTGCGGGCAAACCAGCGCAACCACAGCATCAGCCGGCCTCCCCCACAGGGGTGACACGCGCGAAAGCCGTCACAGTCGGGCGGTTACACCAGAACAATGTCGTACTGCTCCTGGTTGTAGATGGGTTCCACCTGAAACTGGATGGGGCGCGCGATAAATTCTTCCAGGTCCGCCACATTTGCGGACTCTTCATCCAGCAGTAAATCGATCACCACCTGGCTGGCCAGGACCATGATTTTGTCGCTGTCATAGGCTCGCGCCTCGCGAATGATCTCGCGAAAGATTTCGTAGCAGACGGTTTCTGCCGTTTTCAGTGTGCCGCGGCCGGCACAGACGGAGCACGGCTCACAAAGCATCTGACCGAGAGATTCGCGAGTACGCTTACGGGTCATCTCCACCAGGCCCAGTTCGGACACGCCGGTAATGCTGCTCTTGGCGTGATCCCGCTCCAGCGCTTTTTCCAGGGTGCGCAGGACCTGACGCTGGTGCTCGGTGTCCTGCATATCGATAAAGTCGATGATGATGATGCCACCCAGGTTGCGCAGGCGTAGTTGGCGGGCAATGGCAGTGGCCGCTTCCAGGTTGGTCTTGAAAATGGTCTCTTCGAGATTGCGATGGCCGACAAACGCACCGGTGTTCACATCGATGGTACTCATGGCCTCGGTCTGCTCGACGATCAGGTAGCCGCCGGATTTCAGGGTCACCTTGTTCTGTAGTGCCTTGCGGATTTCTTCTTCAACACCGTACAAATCAAACAGCGGGCGCTCACCGGGATAGTGCTCGATACGCGGGGCAATTTCCGGCGCGTACTTGCTGGTGAACTTGGCCGCGCGGGCGTGTGCCTCGCGGGAATCGATACGGATCTTTTCCGTATGCGGCCGCGCCAGATCCCGCAGGGCGCGCATAAACAGCGGCAGGTCTTCGTAGATGATGGCCGGCTCTTTCTCCGACTTGATCCGCTGCTCCAGCTCTTTCCACAGTTTGTAAAGAAACGGGATATCCCGCAGTAACTCTTCCTCGCTGACACCTTCGGCCACGGTGCGTAGGATAAAACCACCATCGCCGCTCAATCCTTCATCGGCGAGTTTGGTCGAGGCAAGATCCACCAGCTCGCGCAGGCGCTCGCGCTCAGATTCGTCCTCGATGCGGTTGGAAATACCGATATGACGGGTCTGGGGCATATACACCAGGTAGCGTGCGGATACGGACAGATGCGTGGTGAGACGCGCGCCCTTGCTGGAGATGGGGTCTTTGACCACCTGCACCACCAGCGACTGCCCCTCCCGCACCAGAGCGCGAATATCGGCAACTTCGCCTTCGCGGGATTCCATGCCTTCATCGTCCAGGGGCGCGATATCCGATGCGTGGATAAACCCCGCCCGTTCCAGACCAATATCCACAAACGCAGCCTGCATCCCCGGCAGCACCCGTACAACTTTTCCTTTATAGATATTGCCGACGATGCCACGGCTGGCGGTTCGCTCCAGATACACTTCCTGCAGCACACCGTTTTCCACCAGCGCCACGCGGGTTTCCATGGGCGCCACGTTGATGAGTAATTCTTCGCTCACGGGCGTAACTCCTAAATCGTCCCTGCATCCGCCCCAGAAGAGCGCTTGTCAAATTGCCAGTAGGGAATACCCGCTCGCTGCAGAAACCCGGCCAGGGTTTCCAGCGGCAGCCCCACTACGTTGCTGTAACTACCATGGATGGATTCCACTAACAGCGCCCCCATACCCTGGATACCGTAGCCACCGGCCTTGTCCTGGGGTTCACCGGTATTCCAGTAACCCTCAATCAGCGCTCGGTCCAGCGGGCGAAAACGCACCCGGGTTTCGACAACGTCACAAAATGACTGCTCCGTGCCAGTCAGGCTGATGGCGGTCAACACGGTATGCTCGCGCCCGGACATCAGCCGCATCATGCGCGCAAAATCGGTGAAATCACGGGGTTTCTCCAGGATCTCATCGTCTACCAGACCCAGCGTATCCGCCCCCAATGACCAGGCTGTCGCATCGTTATGGGCCAGTGCGAGGCCCGCACGGGATTTTTCCTGAGCGAGCCGCAGCACGTATTCACGCCCGGATTCACCGGGTTGGCGAATCTCTTCAACTGAGGTCGCTGCGGAGGAAAAGGGAACACCGATCTGCATCAGCAGCTCTGCACGCCGGGGGGACCCGGAGGCGAGAATGAGGCGCGAGGAAGGACTGGCTTGTCGGGAGTCTGATCGTGGCACGGGCAACGCTTATGATTATGTGTTTGCTGGCAGAAGGCCTGATTATAGCGGCCACGCTCGAAAAATAACCGGCCTGCGCGGACACTTAACACTATTTTTCAATTGTTCTTCTCGACTCCGGCAACGCCACAAATAAGACAACCGTCTATTTAAGGACCCTACCACTTGCCACTACCGGATTCGCAGACTGGTAGCCATACGGTGCAGCCAGGGAGTCACCAGCGGCCACAGCAATGCGGTAGTCAGCGCTGGCCACAGAAATGTCAGCCCGGGCACCGTCTTTCCCGCCAGACTGTGCACCCAATTGCCGAGGAGCTGATTGATCCCCACCAGCACAAATACCCACATCAACTGCTGCCCGGGATTGAACGCCCGTGTGCGCCGATAAGTCAGCAGACTGAAATAAGCCAGTACCGCCAACGCCAGTGCGTGGGCGCCAAGGGTAGAACCGGTGACCAGGTCTTCCGCCAGCCCGGCGATCCAGGCAAACCCCACTCCCAGCTCCTGGGGCATACGGGTGGTCCAGAAGATCACCAGCAGTGCACAGAAGGCGGGGCGAAACCACAACCAGTTTGCGGGCAGAGGCATCACCGCCAGCAGCAGGGCGACGACAAAGGTGAACAGGATAAACCAGCGATTGTGGGCATCCATGAGATCAGTTCTGCCCGTCTGTCAACGTCTCGCTGAGCACCGCAAGCACGAAGCGACTGCGATTCATCAGACCGCGAGGCTGCACATCCACATCGGCAAACGCCCTCCCCGGGTCGCGCTTGACGGAGATCACCTCGCCCACCGGATATCCTGCGGGGAAGCGGCCACCAAGACCGGAACTCAGCAGCAGATCACCTTCGCGGATATCACTGGTATTCGCCAGATGACGCAGTTTGAGACGGTACAGGTCACCGGTGCCCTCGGCCACCGCACGCACACTGTTACGCAGCACCTGCACCGGCAGAGCGTGGTTGGCGTCGGTAATCAGCAGTACCCGACTGGAAAAGTCTCCCGCTTCAATCACCTGCCCCAGCAGGCCACTGGCATCCATGATCGCGGTACCCTGCCGCACACCGTCACTGCGCCCCTTGTCGATAATCAGTACGTGCTCCAGGGGATCCGGAGAAACGCCGATCACCTGAGCCACCAGTACTCGCTCGTCCACGCTTTCCGCAGAGTTCATCAACTCTTTCAGCTGGGTATTTTCTGCGCGCACTGCGGCCAGCAGCTGAGCCTGCTGTTCCAGCAGCATCACCTGGTGCTTGAGGCGACTGTTTTCCTCCACCAGCTCTTCGCGGGTACGCAGCTGCTCACCGGCCCAGTCACCCACACGGGACGGGGTTCCGGTAATCCAGTAGAAAGGTGCAGCGAGACTGGAGAGGCGCTCGCGTACCGGGTCAAGCCAGTCGGTGTAAAGGTTGACCAGAATCAGCGCCGTCGCCAATGCCCCCAGCACGATGATGCGGGACTCCGGCGACGGTCCTCGGGTAAATAGCGGTTTAATGGGCGGCCCCCATTGACCAGTTCAGCAATGATGTTGTTATTGGCTGTGGCGCGATTCCGTGCGCGGGTGCAGCGGCGGCGCCCTATCCATGAGCACCACCATCAATCAGGCAGGCGTTATCAGTTGGAAACCAGGTATAGACGGCTCTTGTCCATCATATCCAGCGCCTGACCGCCACCACGGGCGACGCAGGTAAGCGGATCGTCGGCGACGATCACCGGCAGACCGGACTCTTCCATCAACAGGCGATCCAGATCACGCAGCAACGCGCCACCACCGGTCAGCACCATACCGCGCTCGGCAATATCGGATGCCAGCTCGGGGGGAGACTGCTCCAGCGCGCTCTTCACCGCCTGTACAATACCGGTCAGCGGCTCTTGCAGTGCTTCCAGAATCTCGTCGCTGTTCAGGGTAAAGCTGCGCGGTACACCTTCCGCCAGGTTGCGACCGCGCACGTCGATCTCGCGCACTTCGCTACCAGCGTAGGCACAGCCGATTTCCTCTTTGATACGCTCTGCGGTGGCATCGCCAATGACACTGCCGTAGTTGCGGCGCACATAGTTGACGATGGCCTCGTCGAACCGGTCGCCACCGATACGTACGGAATCGGAGTAAACCACGCCGTTCAGGGAGATGATCGCGATCTCGGTGGTACCACCACCGATATCCACCACCATGGAACCAGAGGCTTCTTCTACTTTCAGGCCGGCACCGATGGCGGCGGCCATTGGCTCTTCGATCAACCACACCTCGCGGGCACCGGCGCCCAGGGCGGATTCGCGGATCGCACGGCGTTCAACTTCCGTGGACTGGCAGGGAACACACACCAGAACCCGCGGGCTTGGGCGCATCCAGCTGTTCTCGTGCACCTTCTTGATGAAGTGCTGCAGCATCTTCTCGGTGACCTGGAAGTCCGCAATCACGCCGTCTTTTAGTGGGCGGATGGCGGTGATATTGCCCGGGGTACGGCCCAGCATACGCTTCGCCTCTACACCTACCGCTTCCACGATTTTGGTGCCGTTATAGTGGCGAATGGCGACAACAGAGGGTTCATCAAGGACTACGCCGCGATCGCGCACGTAGATCAGCGTGTTGGCAGTACCCAGGTCGATAGAGAGATCACTGGAGAACATGCCCCGCAAACGTTTAAACATGGAATTCGGTTACCTTAATTCTGATGTACAACACCCAATCCGGGTCGGGTGCCGCGGGCGCCGACAGAAGCCCCGGGCGAAGATGCGCCACAGGGTAATTAGTCCACGCAAATAATTCTGTGTTCCGGACGGCGTTTTCGTCCGCTTTTCGACAAATTAGCCAGACACACTCGTAGCCTAGCCAGAATCGGCAAACTCTAACAACGGCGCGGGTTGAGGGCAAGGCGAAATAGTAAGCATAAAAGAATGAGGATTAAGAGTTTCCCCCACAGATATGCTAAATTTGCGCACCTTCTGTTCCCGCCGGCCCGGCTAAACCCGGGTTTGGCCGCAATTTAGCCAATGAGAAGCTGGAGTCTCTATCCCCATGGCCGTGGACGCGCAAACCGTTGAAAAGCTGGCCGAACTGGCCCGCATCGCCATTTCCGAAGAAACCATAGACGAAGTCAGCAGCCGCCTGGGCGATGTACTGCAACTGGTGGACCAGTTGCAGGCCGTCAATACCGACGGCGTCGCGCCTATGGCGCACCCCCTGGACGAAGTGCAGGTACTGCGCAAAGACGAAGTAACCGAGTCCAACCGTCGCGAAGACTTCCTCGCCCTGGCCCCACAGACAGAGGCGGGCCTGTATCTGGTGCCCAAGGTCATCGACTAAGAGGCCATTGATTATCGCATCACCAGTCCCGAGCGAATACAGAATAGACAAGAAACCGGATTTCCAATGCATCAGTTGACCATCGCCGAGATCATTCGCGGCCTGCGCGACAAACAGTTCTCCAGCGTCGAGATCACCAGCCATCTGCTGGAGCGTATCCAGGAGCTGGACAACCAGTTCAACAGCTTCATTACCGTCACCGGCGACCAGGCGATCAAAGAAGCCGCCGCCGCCGACGCCCGCCTGGCCCAGGGCGACGCCCCGGCCCTGTGCGGCGTACCCATCGCCCACAAGGACATCTTCTGTACCAGTGGCGTGCGCACCAGCTGCGGCTCGAAGATGCTCGACAACTTCGTGCCCCCCTACGACGCCACCGTTGTGGATAACTTCCAGCAGGCGGGCGCGGTCAGCCTGGGTAAAACCAATATGGACGAGTTCGCCATGGGCTCCTCCAACGAATCCAGCTTCTACGGCGCGGTAAAAAACCCGTGGAATGTGGAGCGCATTCCCGGTGGTTCCTCCGGTGGTTCCGCCGCCGCGGTGGCCGCGCTGTTGGTACCCGGCACCACCGCCACCGACACCGGCGGCTCCATCCGCCAGCCCGCGGCCATGACCGGCACCACAGGCCTCAAACCCACCTACGGCCGCGTATCCCGCTGGGGCATGATTGCCTTCGCCTCCAGCCTCGACCAAGGCGGCCCCATTACCCGCACCGCGGAAGACGCCGCGCTGATGCTGTCGGTGATGGCAAGCCCGGACAAGAAAGATTCCACCTGCCTGGACCGCCCGACCCAGGACTACACCGCCAATCTGAACGACTCCATCAAGGGACTGAAGATCGGCGTGCCCAGCGAGTACTTCGGTGAAGGCCTGGATAGCGAAGTGGGTGCGCGTGTGCAGGAAGCACTGAAAGACTACGAAAAACTCGGCGCGGAACTGGTGGAAATCAGCCTGCCCCACAGCAAACTGGCGGTGCCAGCCTACTACGTGATCGCCCCGGCGGAAGCCTCCGCCAACCTGTCCCGCTTCGACGGCGTTCGCTACGGCTACCGCTGTGAAAATCCGGCGGACCTGCGCGACCTGTATATGCGCTCTCGCGGCGAAGGTTTCGGTGAGGAAGTGAAGCGCCGCATCTTGGTGGGCAGCTACGCCCTGTCTGCCGGTTACTACGACGCCTACTACAACAAGGCCCAGCAGGTGCGCCGCCTGATCAAACAGGATTTTGTCGACGCCTTCGACAAGGTCGACGTCATTATGGGCCCCACCGCCCCCAACCCGGCGTTCAAGCTGGGCGAGAAAAATGCCGATCCGGTGGCCATGTATCTGGAAGACATTTACACCATCGCCACCAACCTGGCCGGCCTGCCCGGCATGTCCATCCCCTGCGGTTTTGCCCACGGCCTGCCCGTCGGCCTGCAGATCATTGGCAACTATCTGGATGAAGCGCGCATGCTCAACGTCGCGCACCAGTTCCAGCAAGCCAGTGACTGGCACCAGAAAACCGCCCCGGCAGCAGAATAAGGAGACGAGACGTGGAATGGGAAGTCGTCATCGGGTTGGAAGTGCATGTGCAACTGGCCACCCAATCAAAAATTTTCTCCGGAGCCAGCACCGCCTTTGGTGCGGAGCCGAACACCCAGGCCTGCGCGGTCGACTTGGCCATGCCGGGCACCCTGCCGGTACCCAATGAAGAGGCTTTCCGCTTTGCGGTAATGTTCGGCCTCGCCATGAATGCGGAAATTGGCAAGCGCTCGGTATTCGAGCGCAAAAACTATTTCTACCCGGACCTGCCCAAGGGCTACCAGACCACCCAGTTGGAACAACCGATCGTCGGCGCCGGCCAGATCGAAATTCACCTGGAAGATGGCAGCAGCAAGACTGTGCGTTTGCACCACGCGCACCTGGAAGAGGATGCGGGCAAATCTTTACACGAAGACTTCCACGGCATGTCCGGCATCGACCTCAACCGCGCCGGTACGCCGCTAATCGAAATCGTATCCGAACCTGATATGCGCAGCGCTGCGGAAGCGGTTGCCTACCTGAAAAAGATCCACAGCATCGTCACCTACCTGGGTATTTCCGACGGTGATATGTCTCAGGGCTCCCTGCGCTGTGACGCCAACGTTTCCGTGCGTTTGAAAGGCGAAGAGGAACTGGGTACCCGCACCGAGATCAAGAACCTGAACTCCTTCCGCTTTATCGAGAAGGCGATCAAGGTGGAAGCCCAGCGCCAGATCGATCTGATCGAGGACGGTGGTAAGGTGACGCAGGAAACCCGCCTGTACGATGCGGACAAGAACGAAACCCGCTCCATGCGCAGCAAGGAAGTGGCCAACGACTACCGCTACTTCCCCTGCCCGGACCTGCTGCCGGTGGTTCTGACCGACGATTACGTGGAGCAGATTCGCAGCGAGCTGCCGGAGCTACCGGATGCGAAGTGTGCGCGTTTCGAGAAGGACTACGGCCTGTCTGCCTACGATGCGGATCAGCTGACCCAGGAGCGCGCCACTGCAGATTACTTTGAGCAGGTGGCAGCCAAGTCTGGCGAGCCTAAACTGGCAGCTAACTGGGTGATGGGTGAACTGGCGGCGCTGTTGAACCGCGAGGAAAAATCTATCGCCGATTCTCCGGTTTCTGCGGAGCACCTGGCGGGCCTGATCGCGCGCATCAAGGACAACACCATTTCCTCAAAGATCGCCAAGCAGGTGTTTGAGGCGATGGCGAATGGTGACGGTGATGCGGACACAGTCATCGAGGCCAAGGGCCTGAAGCAGGTTTCTGACACGGGTGCCATTGAGAAGATGGTGGACGATGTAATCGCGGCCTCTACTTCTCAAGTAGAAAACTACCGCAATGCCGACCCGGACAAGCGCCCGAAAATGATGGGCTTCTTTGTTGGCCAGATCATGAAGGCTTCCAAGGGGCAGGCGAATCCGCAGATGATCAACAAGATTCTGAAAGAGAAACTGGACGCACTGCTGTAGAAGTCTTGCATGTCGGGTTCTTCTAGCTCAGAGGTCCCTACTAGCAACCTTCAGTGGCGGTCGTGCACCGGGTGAAGCTTTTCGAAACCGAACTAGGCGTCCCCCTGGGAATACGTCCCTGTACGCTGCGTCGCAAACGTCCCTGTTTGCGACGCTTTCGAAAAGCTTCACCCGGCACCCAACCTTAAATTTCGACAAATGTACTTCGTATCAACTCGGCGAGCTAACCAAGCACTCTAAAAATTGATGCGAAGGCGATGTCGCCGGGATTTGTTTGCGAAACCTTCCGCGAGAGGGACCTCGCGGAAGAGCCCCCATGGATGGGTTAACGGGGGGGCGCCTAGCTCGTGTTTCGCAAACAAATACCGGCGGCAGCGCCGCCACCAAACCGCCCGACAAGGAGCGGAGGTGGTAAAGACACAAACGTAGAAAACAGACCACGAAAGGAATTAACAAGTGAGCCTGAAAAAAGACAAACAAAAAATCCTCGGTGAAGTATTCGACGATGAGCGTATCGCCGGTTTTCTGGAGGGTGACGCACCGGAAGGATTCAATCGGGATTTCTACCTGCTGGAGCGCGCCTACCGCGGTATGAAAGCAGAGAACTTTGAAACCTTCGTGCGCCTGTTCAAAGAACAGGGCCTGGACCTGAACAGCCAGAGCCCCGAAGGCCAGACTCTGCTCGCGCGCATCAGCGAACACAACCAGAGTGCGGAATACGCCGCCATTCTGAAGGCAGCAGGAGCACAGTAAAACATGACTTCCAACCCGGCACATGGCGTACACGCACTGATCCGGGGGGCGCAGCTGCTTACCCGGAAAGAGCTGCGCCCATTCATCATTATTCCCCTGCTCATCAACCTGGTACTGTTTATCGGACTGGGTGTCCTGATGATCAGCCAGTTCGACGACCTCGGCCGCTATATCGGCAGCCTGCTCTCCGATACCCCCGTCGACACCTCCAACATGTCCTGGTGGCGTGCGATTCTCGCCAAAGGCGCAGACTGGGCCGCGAGTGTATTCCAGTGGCTCGCATGGCTGATCGCCATTGTCGTGGTGCTCCTGTTCTTCTTCGTCTACGGCTACCTGTTCGGCATTATCACCAACATCATCGCCGCCCCGTTTAACGGCTTTCTCGCAGAAAAAGTCGAAGAACTTCTTACCGGCCACCCACCGCCCCCGGAAGCCCTGCACAGCATGGTACTCCGAACGCTCGGCCGGGAACTGCGCAAACTGATGTACTTTATTGGCTGGGGACTCGTGATTTTTGTGATCGCCTTGCTTACCAGCTGGACGGTGTTTATCCCCGCAATTCTCGGCGCACTCTGGGGAGCCTGGTGTATGGCAATCCAGTATGTGGACTATCCGCTGGACAACCATCAGCGCTCTTTCGGTGAGCTTAAAAGTGTCCTGATGCGCAAGAAGTTCACCACCTTGGGCTTTGGCGGTGCGGTGATGCTGGCAAAGATGGTGCCGATCCTGAATATTTTTGTAATGCCTGCCGCAGTGGCGGGGGGAACTGCGCTGTGGGTCGAGAGAATCTGGGCCGATGGTGACCCGGGCAAGGGCCCCAATGGAAGGAATATTCCGGTAGAGCAGTCGGCGGCCTCCGAAAAAAAATGGCCGAAAGGCATTCAGGGCCCGGATAAATAACCTGGTGGATGCGCTGCGCTTATCCACCCTACGAACACAAGGATACCCCACCTGTAGGGTAGATAAGCGCAGCGCATCTACCGCTCAATTAACGGCGCGGACGTCCACCGCCGCGGCGCCCATCACGGCTTCCACCCCGACCACCGCGGTCATTGCGATCACCACCGCTACTGCGCTTCACGTGTACTTTGGGTGGTGCCACCAGCAGCTCTTCCGGCGGGACTTCACATTTCAGTTTACTGCCCAGCAGCTTTTCGATGGGCTCCAGGCGCATCGCATCGTCTTCACAGGCAAAGCTGATAGACGTGCCGCTCTTGCCCGCGCGGCCGGTACGGCCGATGCGGTGTACGTAGTCTTCCGGCTCTTCCGGCAGGGTGTAGTTCACCACGTGGCTGATACCGTCGATATGAATACCGCGGCCCGCTACATCGGTGGCCACCAGCACTTTGGACTTGCCGGTCTTGAAGTCTTCCAGGGTGCGCACACGCTTGTTCTGCGCCACTTCACCGGACAGCAGGCCCGCCGCAATACCATGAGCCACCAGGTTTTCATGGAGGCGACGGCACTGATCGCGACGATTAGCAAAAACGATCAGGCTTTCTACATCGTCCTGCTGCACGATGTTGTACAGCAACGGATATTTTTCGTCGCCGGACAGCATGTAGACATGCTGGGTTACGGTATCCGTGGCCACGTGCTCCGGCTCGATTTCCACGATGACGGGCTCCGACGTCCACTGCTCTACCAGGTCGTCCACTTCCGGCGTAAACGTGGCAGAGAAGAACATGGTCTGGCGGTGGGTCTTGCGCGGGGTCTGGCGCACGATGCGGCGCACGTCGGGAATAAAGCCCATATCCAGCATGCGATCCGCCTCGTCAATTACCAGTATCTCGGTCTGGTCGAGGAAGCAGTCGCGTTTGCTGACGAAGTCCAGCAGCCGGCCAGGGGTAGCAACGAGGATATCCACCAGGCGCTCGTTCAGCGCCTTCTGCTGCTTCTGGTAATCCATACCGCCGACCAGGGTGTGTATTTCAAGATCGGTGTATTTACACAGCCCCTTGGCGTCGTCGGCGATCTGCATCACCAGCTCGCGGGTCGGCGCGATGATCAGCGCGCGGGCCTCACCGGCGTAGCGCTCGCCCTCAAATGGGTTCTTGAGCAGGTCGTCGATCACGGTAATAAGGAAGGCCGCGGTCTTGCCGGTACCGGTCTGGGCCTTGCCCACCAGATCGTGGCCGTTAAGGGTGTGGGGCAGTGACTGCCCCTGAATCGGCGAGGCGTACTGGAAGCCGAGATCGGCAATGGCGTGCATCAGCGGCAGCGGCAGGTCCAGATCGTGGAAGCGCACCTTGCCTTCCTGCTCCGGGACCTGGAACTCGTCCAGGCTCCAGGGCTTTTCCGGTGCCTTCTGGCGAGTGTCTTTGCGCTTGTCGCGACCGCCCTGTCCGCCACCTTCACCCCCGCCGCGGCGACGGTTGCGCTGGCGACCGCCGGAGCGACCGTCCGCTTTGCCGCTCTCTGCGACGCGCTTTTCAGAGCCAGAAGCGGATTTCTTGGACTCGGGCTTCTGCCCTTTGGATGCGTTGTCAGACTTGTCTGCGCCTGATTGCTCAGCGGAACGACGGAAAAACTTGCCTATCAAAAGATTGCTCGCTCAATTGCGCCAGCGGGGCCGGAAATGGCCGGGCCGGGGTTGCAGCCGTGACCAGCGGGCCACGGAAACGGGTTAAATAATCGGCGAGTATATCATCTATATGCGAATTGCGAGTTACTGGCGCAAACTCCACTGTTCCAGCCATTACCGGCCATCAATCCCGCAGCAGCCCCCGCCGGCGGGCGATCCAGTAATCCAGGCTCACATAACGTCCGCCACCGGTAAACAACAACGCCAGCAGCATGACGAAGTAAGTGGCCGCAAACTCGATCCCGTTCTTGAGCACGGTGAAGCTGCCCGCCTCTGTCAGCCACTGGTAGTTGCCGTGCGCTTTGAGCAGCTCTACCGCCTTCTCCTTGCGTACCACCGCCTCTTCGATCAGGTCCTTGCGCCACTCCCAGGGCATGGTCAGTGTTTGCTCCGGCAGCGCGTGCCAGCCGTACTGCCAGTGCGCCGTTAGCGCGGCAACCGCCATGGTGAACATCAGCGGAATGGCCGCGAGGCGCACCCCCAAACCCAGCACCAGGGCGATACCCCCGAAAAACTCGGTCAACGCCGCCAGCCACGCCATTAACAGCGGCGCTGGCAGCCCCAGGCCCCAGTCAGGGTTACCAAACCAAGCCGCCACATTGTCGATGCCAGTGATTTTATTCCAGCCCGCGAGAATAAAGATTGGGCCGAGAAACAGGCGCAGTGCCAGTGGGCCCAATCCACTCAATGGCCGCAGTGCGTGCAGAAAACAGCTGTAAATCCGATTGAACCCGCTGTGTGCCCCATCCATAATCCGCTCCCGTTTTCGACAATACTGAATTCAGTAACATACTGTTCACTGAAGACTGGTCGCCGGAGACAGTGGATTCTTACACGCTGTCCCGAACCAAGTTCGATCAGTTTAGCCAGCCTCTAGCTTTTACCCATACCAAATCCATGTTCAGACTCTACAAACGCGCCACAGCCACGGAGCTGCGCCATCTCACCAATCTCGGTGGGCCACTGGTTGTGAGCAATCTGGCGGTGGTCAGCATGGGCGTCACCGATACCATCGTTGCCGGCCAGTCCGGCGAGGTGGACCTGGCTGGGCTGGCGCTGGGTTCCAGTATCTGGGCGGTATGTGCGGTGACGCTGATCGGCATGCTCGCCGCTGTTTCGCCGGTGGTGGCAAACCTGCGCGGTGCTCGCGACGAACAGGGCTGCGCGCGACAGATGAGCCAGTCGGTGTGGATTGCGCTGATCGGCGGATTACTGGTAGCCGGCGCACTGCTGGCCTCGCCCCTCTGGAGCCAGTGGATCCAGACCGAGGAGCCGGTACGCAAGGTGATGGTGCAATATTTGCTGGCACTGGCCACCGGCACCCTGCCCTTTGCGTTTGGCAGCGCCCTGCGCGGTTACTGCGAGGGAATGGCGCAGGTGCGACCGGTGATGCGGATCTATCTCGCCGCCGCAGCGCTCAATATTCCCCTGGATGTCCTGCTGGTATTTGGCTGGGGGCCGATTCCCGCAATGGGTGGTGCCGGCTGTGGCTGGGCCACCAGTCTGGTGTGCTGGTGTATTGCCATCGCCCTATACTGGCACGCGGGTCACGATCCCGCCTACCGCGCGCTAAGCCTGAAACTGCTACCTCCGCGCCCCCACTGGCCTACCCTGAAGCACCTGTTGGCAGTGGGTATGCCCATCTGTATTGGCGCCGCCAGTGAAGTGACCTTCTTTGCCAGCCTTACCCTGCTGCTGGCCGCCTACGGCGCCACCATCGTTGCCGCGCACCAGATCGGCCTGAGTATCGGTTCGATTTTCTATCTGGTGGCACTGGCACTGGCGCAGGCCGTGAGTATTCGCACCGCCCAGGTACTCGGTCAGGGGCGCCCCAAACGGGCCAAATTTGTCAGTATCGTCGGCGTCGGCAGCGGCCTGATTTACGCCCTGTGTACCGGCATCGTGCTGATCAGCCTGCGCAATCTGTTGGTGCTCGCTTACACCGACAACCCGGAAATCATTGCCGTTGCTACCAATCTGCTGTTGCTGGCCGCCGCCTTCCAGCTGGTGGACGTGGCTCAGGCCATGGCCTGGGGCGCTCTGCGCGGGTACAAGGACACCAGAGTGCCCATGTACCTGCAGCTGTTTTCCTACTGGCTCGTGGGGCTCAGCTCTGCCTATTGGTTGGGCGAGCAATTCTGGGGGGTATACGGCTACTGGGTGGGCATCTGTATCGGCCTCGGTACCGCTGCGGTATTACTGATCTTGCGATTGCGCCGCACCAGCCACAAAGCATTGGTACGCCCCCACTAACCCGCTTGCATTCCGAAATCGCCAAATGCCGCGCAAATCTGCGGGAACCGATTGGCTATACTCGCGCTCTCAGCAACCTGACACCTGTTTTCCCGCAATGGAGTTTTTCATGCGCCGTCGCTCTCTGAGCCTCTCTGCAAGTCTGCCCCTGTTTTTTGCTCTCGCCAGTTATGCCGTAAACCTGCCGGCGGAGGAGTCTGACGAGAACGGCGAGCCGGTGGAAATCCAGCAGCCGCTTGAGGCGGTAACGGAAAAGCAACAACAGGAATCACAGCCACAGGAATCAGAACAGCCCAAGAGTGATCCGCCCGCGCAAGGACTGAGTGAAGGCGAGCAGCTGGAAACCGATGCCCAGCCGGAAAAGCCGATGCCGAAGGCAAAAAGCATCGAGCTGGATAAGCCGGTCAGTGAACAGGAACTGGTAGCGCCCCCGCAAGCGGACAATACCGAAGCCAAGTCAGAAACCATGCCTCAGGTACCCGCCGAGAGCGCCGCCCCGGAAGCATCAGAGCCGGAAGAGCCCGTCGGCCAGCCTTTGCAATTACTCGGCTCGGAAGTGTCTCCGGCGACCTCCACCCGCCTGGCCTGGTCTCCCAGCCAGCATTTTGAAGGGGTCTATAGCGCAACGCCGGTGCTGGTGGTCAACGGTGCCGAAGCCGGACCTACCCTGTGCCTGTTTGCCGCGATTCACGGTGATGAGCTGAATGGCATCGAAACCGTGCGCCGGGTGATGTACAACCTGAACCCGAAAACACTTAAAGGCGCGGTTATCGGTGTCCCCATCGTCAACCTGCAGGGGTTTCACCGCGGCTCCCGTTATCTCACTGACCGCCGGGATCTGAACCGCCACTTCCCCGGCCATCAGCAGGGCTCATCCGCCTCCCGTATCGCACGTTCGTTTTTCGATGAAGTAGTCACTCACTGTAACGCCATTGTGGATCTGCACACCGGCTCCTTCTACCGCACCAACCTGCCGCAGCTGCGCGGCGACCTGACGAATCCGAAAGTGGTAAAACTCACCAAGGGCTTCGGTTCCACCGTGGTGCTGCACAGCGACGGCGCCGAGGGCACCCTGCGCCGTGCGGCAGTAGAAGCCGGTATTCCCACGGTCACATTAGAGGCCGGCGCGCCCATGGTGCTGGACGAACCCTCCGTCAGCCACAGCGTAAAAGGCATTCGCACCCTGTTGAACCAATTGGGGATGGTGAGCAAATTCCGCCTGTGGGGTGACCCCGAGCCGGTGTACTACAACTCCACCTGGCAACGCGCCACCACTGGCGGCATTATTTTCAGTAAGGTGGAGCTGGGTGAATCCGTCAGCAAAGGGGACCTATTGGGAACGGTAACCAACCCCATCACCAACGTCCGCAAGGAAATCCGCTCCGAATACAACGGCCGCATTCTGGGTATGGCGATGAACCAGGTGGTGCAACCGGGCTTTGCCGCCTACCACATAGGCATTCAGGCACCGGAAGAACAGATTCCGGCACCAGAGGAGGTTACAGCGGAAGCAGAGCCCGTTTCTGCAGAAACGGGAGCAGGAGCGGCAACCGCCACCCCCTCAACAGAAGCCGCGTCAGAAGATTCAAACGGGAGCCATGACGAAACACCGCTGAACAAGAGCGGCGAATCAACCATGGATCCTGATGAGGATCGCGAGGAAGACTGAAACTATTTATTACCCGGGCTCACACGATCAATAATCCGTATCGGATCCGGGCGCAACGGCTCAGGTTGTAGCGTAATATGCTGAATGGCGAATCGCTCCATCAGTGTCTTTCGCAGGCGCCCCAGTACATCTGGCCATGCTGCGAGGTCGTCCACAACAATATGGGCAGACAGTGAAATCATACTGCTGTCCAGACGCCAGATATGCAGATCGTGCACTGACCGCACCCCCTCTTCCGCTGCCATAGCTTCCCCAATCACCGGCAAGCTCAGCTCTCGCGGTACCCGCTGCATTAATACATCGACCGCATCCCGCAGCAGTTTCACACTGGCAAACAGGATCAACAGGCAGATCAAAATCGACAATAGCGGGTCGATGGGCGTCCAGCCGGTAAAATAGATGATCGCGCCGGCAACCAGTGCCGCCACCGACCCCAGCAAATCCCCCATCACATGCAGCATGGCGCCGCGAATATTCAGGGTCTGCTCACCCCGGTGCAGTACCCAGGCCACGGCAATATTGACCATCAGCCCGATGGCCGCGATCACCATCACCATGCCACCCTGCACCGGCTGCGGGTCCCGCAGGCGATCAAAAGCGGCAATGGAAATTCCGATAACGATCAACAGCATCAACACCGCATTGGTCAAAGCAGCGAGCACTTCCGCGCGCCCCCAACCAAATGACATTTCCCGGCTGGCAGGTTTCTGTGCAAGTAATGCGGCAACTGCACCCAGGGCAAGCGAGAATGAATCGGTGAGCATATGCCCAGCATCGCCGAGCAGTGCCAGGGACCCGGAAATCCAGCCGCCGATGGCTTCGACCATGGCGAAGGCGAGTGTGATGATGAGCCCCCAAATCAGGGGCCTGAGATGTTCACTGCCACGGTGATGATGGGCGTGATCGTGCATGGAGTTCTTTCCGATTGACGGAGGAGTTCATATGGTCAGCATCCATAGTGGGGTTCAACAAGTTGTCACTTTTCCCCGGTACTCTGTCCTGTACAAGAATATTAGTAGACTCGCACGCAGGGTTGTTTTGCTTACCTATGGCTACCAAATAAATTGCGAGCGCCTCACCGGGGACAACAGGGCAGATGGAGCGTGGATCGGCACTTTTAGGGGGAGCAGCCTCGACAGCACAGGATGAGACCTTCAGCAACCTGCTGGCAGAAAAGCCCAGTCTGCTCGCGTTTATCCGCAGGCGCACGCGAAATGTTTGTGAGGCCGAAGATATCTACCAGGAAGCCATGATCCGAGTAACCCACAAACTGCAGAATGGCGCAGTGCCGGAAAATCCGCTCGGCTATCTGTACCGGGTAACCGCCAATCTGATTAACGATATCCAGCGCCAGAAAACACAACCCACCGAGGCACTGGACGATGTGGCTGACAGCTTACATTGCCAGCAACCACAGCCGGACCAGCAATTGCATGACCAGCAACACCTGGCACTATTCGTCAAACAACTGAACGAACTACCGATGGCACTCAGAACCATGATCGTGATGAACAAGGTTCATGGCGTCACCATCAAGCAGATCGCCCAGCAATTCGGTCTCACCACCAAAGCGGCGGAAAAGCAGATCAATCGGGCCATTAAAAGTATCGAAGCAAGAATGCGCCAGCAGTTTTAGCGCATGCCCTGAACCAGACACCAGTGACACCCATGAACAGAGAACGCCCGCTCAGCGAGCAGGAAGAACAGAGAATTTACCGCTGGATCGTTCACGGCGGCGCCGAACAGGCCGATGCCGAAACACACCTGCAGCACCAGAATTGGCTGCAGGAGAATCCGGCCCGCCAGCGCAAAGCCAGCCAGGTAGATGGCGTCTGGAACCACCCGGACTTCGAGAAAGCCGTGCGCCTGGTTGCGAGCAGCACCCCCGCCGAGGCCATGCTCGCCGCGCCAGCGCCCCGGCGAGCAGGCCATCGCTGGCCCCTCACTGCCGCCGCGGGGTTCCTGATTGCCATTTCCATCACCGTCCTGCTGCAGCCGTTCAGCACCGGGCAGGATCCCGACACTCAGGTTTACGCTACCGAGCGCCAGCAGACCCGCCACACCGCACTGGCCGATGGCAGCACCCTCGATCTCAGCGCTCAATCCCGGGTGGCGGTGGATTACAGCGAGCGCAAGCGCCATATCCGCCTGTACGACGGCGAGGCACGCTTTACCGTGGCCAAAGACAGAGAGCGTCCCTTCGTAGTGGAATCTCTCCAGGCATCGATCAAAGCACTGGGGACCATATTCAACGTAGACCAGCGCGGTGATGTCACCGAACTTACGGTGCTGGAGGGATTGGTGTCGGTACACCCGCACAATCAACCGGGCAACACTCGCCATGTAGCCGCCGGCGAACGCGTGCGCATCGCCGGCGACGCCATCGGCCGCGTGCAGAAATTCGACCTGCACAACTACCGGGATTGGCTGCAGGGGCTGGTGCAGGTGGAGGATATACGGCTGGAAGAACTACTGGTGGAGTTCAACCGCTACGCGGATACGCCCGTGACCGCGGCCGATTCCCGCACCCGCAACCTGCGCGTCGGAGGTACCTTCGATCTGCAGGATATGCACAGCAACCTGCAGATCCTCGCTGCCCTGCACGGACTGGAAATCGCGGAAACCGGGAGCGGAATCGTTTTGCGCAGCGGGCCCTAGTGGTCCATGCGGAAAGTTGTGTAACTGCTCGCTTCGCCAAAGCGGCCCGCTAAAACTCCACCCCCACCCGCAACTGATACCGGCGCCCGGATTGATACGCCATAAACGTCTCCTCGCCCTGGGAATAACGCCGCGTGTCATCCAGCAAATTCTCCACAGACAAGGTCGCGTACATGCCATCCAATACGGGCGTGTTGACGATCAGCGCGAGGCTGTCGTACGGATCGCGGTACACATCCGGCACATTTCGATTGTTACTTACAATCTCCAGTTCCCGGCCCGCGCGCTTGTACAACAGCGATACCCCGCACTCGCTGCCCAGGTGACGGTATTGCAGCTGCAGGCTGCCCAGATACGCGGGCTGCCCCTGCAGCGGGCGGCTTCCTCCTTCGCGCCAGTGGCCCGAGGGAATCGTCACATCCGAGACCATACTCGCATAGCTGGACTGCAGCACCAGCCGGTGGCTGTCGGCAAAAACCCGCTGATAATCAAGCTCCCATTCCACACCGTATAACCGCGCCGACCTGGAGTTGGCATAGCTGTAAATATTGAACGCGTGGCTGTTGTTGATAACAGGATCGAAAAATACACCTTCGATCGGATTGTCGATGGTTTTGTAGAAGCCGAGCAGTTTCATATCCAGGCCCAGGAGGTCATTGCGATACCGCCAGCGCAGGTCCCAGTTTTGCGCCGCGGCCATCTGCAGATTGGGATTGCCGGAAATTTCGATACGCAGATCGGTGTCTTCGTAACGCCGCGGCATCAGCTCATTGACCCCGGGCCACACCGCCGTTTCACTGTACCCCAGGTGCAGCTCCTGCTGCGCGGGCGGGTCAGGCACATACCCCAGCGCAGCGGAATACAGACTCTGCGTACCGTCCATCAGCGGCACCCACGACTGCGGCTGCGCATCCCAGAAATCCGCATCCACCCCATCCCGCTCGCGCCGAACCCCCAACACGAGCTGCCAACGTTCGTCGAAGCGCGTGTCCGCCAGTACGTAGCTCGCGTGGTTGCGATGTTGTGCCGCGTAAAAACTGCCATCCAGTTCCGGGGGGCTCACAATCAGTTTCAGGTCGTCATCCAGCAGGAAACCGTCGCCACCGGGCGCGCCGAGAATCATTTCCGGTGTCAGAATATCCATGGGGTTGGTCTGCGCCATCCGTTCCCGGTCCTGTTCGATATCCCCCTTGGCGATAAAGGTGTACTCCAGCAGATAGCCGTCCTGACGCGCTTTCAGCCGCTCCAGCCCGGATTTCAGTTCTCCGCTCCAGTTATCTCCCCATTCCCACAAGTAAGCACCGCTTACACCGGCACTCAGGGTTTCCTCACGCATTTCTTCCCAGGACACCTCAAACTGGTTGTAGCCTGGCTCGAAATAATAGGAATCGAAAAGACTGTTGCGCCGGTAGCGATAGCGCACATCAAAGGGACGGGTATAACGAGACTGCGCGGAGGTCAGGTGCCAGTTCAGCGCGATGCGCTCTTCCGGGCCAATAAAGTGATGCCCGTAAAACTGCCACAGCGCCATCTGGGTTTCGGTCCAGTTGGACAGGCTGCGCAGGCTGCCACTGCCGGCATAGTCGCCGAAGCCGTCGCGCTCGCGGGTTTCGATCTGCTCGGCGCGGTTCACACTCTGGCGCAGCAGCAGGAGATTACTGCCCAGTTGATGCCGCTCATCCAGCCCATAGCCCAGTGCCAGCAGCGCATTCAGATTGATGACATTTTCCAGCCGCCGGTGGTTACCGTCTTCCGTGGCGTAAAGACTGCCGGCGCTGTCTCCGTCTGCAGCGACAGAAAAGCGGTTCAGCACCTGAGACAAGAGTGCCCGCTGTTGCCATTCGTTCTGGTAACCGAGGGAGCCGGTCAGCCCCCAGTGGTGACGCCCGCGCTGCCAGGCGCGGCCACCGCTCAGGCTCAGCAGCCCGTCCACTCCGGCAGTGCCGTGGTAAATACCTGGATTGCGCGCACCATCCGCGCTGTTCAGAATCGCCTCTCCTGCCGCCTTGCGCTGCGCCGCCTCCCAATCGTCCGGGCTGCCCAGCCGCGCGTTCTTCGCCAGCACCTTTGGCAGTGCGCGGCCGCCGTCGTCGTAACCCAGCCAGTCATGCCCACCGGTGTAACCGCGGATCACCGGCGAGCCCGTTGTGCCGCTGCGGTAGCCACCGCCGGAAACCAGTGTGAGGTAGGGGGTTTCGGGAATACGCCGGGTTTCGATATTCACCACACCCGCGCTGGCATTGCCCGGTGCATCCGCAAATACCGATTTGCGCAGATCCACTTGATTCAGAATATTCACCGGAAACACATCCAGTGGCACCCGCTGGCCGGAGGGCTCAAGGCTCGGAATGGTGGCACCATTCAACCGCACCGACTGGTAGCGCCCTTTCATACCGCGAATCACCGCATAGCGCTCCTGCTCCAGTTTTACCCCGGAGATCAGCTCCAGTGCAGAGGCGAGATCGGTAATGCCGAGGGAGTGAATGCGCTCATAGTCCAACACCGCGTCGGCGCTGCCCTGGTAGCGGCCAAACTGGTTGCCGCTGCCTGTGGCCAGCTGTGCCACATACGGGCTGGCCTCCACGCTCACTTCGGCAATCGAGGGGGGTGGTACTGGCGCTGGCGGGGCGGCTTTTGTCTGCGCAGGCTCGGCCCGGTAAACCACCAGGGTATCGTTGATCACCCGGTACGCCAGGCGGTTGGGCGCCAGCAGCTGGCTCGCCATTTTTTCCAGTGAGGGGGTTGGGGATGAGCAATCCGGCTGCCATACCACCCGCTCGCCCTTTACAAGCTCGGGTATGGTGACCAGATGGTAGCCGGTTGCCTTCGCCAGTGCCTCGAGCGCCGATAGCAGGCTGCGCTCCTGATCCGCGGCACGGGTATCACAGGGCTGCCCCACCGCCGGCGGGGAAACGAGGGGCCCTAGACAGACACAGCACAGAGCCAGCGGACGCAGTGCACAGGGAATAAACAGAAAAACTCCGGGAACCGCAAAGTTAGGGGGACTTTACAACGTTGGCTCCCGGATAGTCGCAAATGGCTGTTGCGGAAAAATGACAAATTGACGGACACCCTGTATCCCGGGTTACCAAGCCACAGGGTCACAGCCCATGCCTCACACGCCAATTCCGCACAGCCCCGACATCAGAACTCTGAATCTGACGTCTTATCGACAAAAATCTGCACACCGCTGAACGAGAAAGTACCCAGCGGTTCAATACCCAGCAGACAGCTCAGGGTGGATACCGGCTCTTTGTTGAACAAAGTAGTAATGACCTGATTGTTGATGAACTCACCGATCAGCACATCGCCTTTGTAGGCACCGAGGGGGGCGCGCTCGCTCACCGCGGGCTCCAGGGTAACAAAATCGAACCCGCCATAATTCCAGGCCACAGACTGAAACAGGGAGAAGCTCTGCAGGGCGCAGTTCGCAATGCCGCCACCAGAAATGACAACTTGCGCTTCGGCACCATCCACCGGGCCATTCTCGTCCACACAGGCAGAAATAGAGGCCTCTCCATAAACCTCATGCCACGCGTCTTCTTTTTCCAGCGGCGCCTGGAAAGACAGAAAGCCGGAAATGGCACACATACGGCCACTGACTTCCTGCGCCTGTACCGACCCAGCAGAAAACAGGGACGCGCCGATTACCACCACCACAGCGCCCAGCAACTTGGACAAATCCAAACTGGCAATTACCTTTTTCATAGCGAACTCCAAATGGAATCAAATTGTTTATTGCGTCTTAAGTTTTCAACGCACACATCCATTCACAAGGCAATCTGAAAAAGCGCAGGCAATGCCTGCGCTCAACAAACTACAACGTCTTATTCAACAAAATTCAGATTACGGGCAAGACGGAGCCGCCGCCCAAAAGGTGCTGGCGGTAAAACCGGTTGCGCTGCTGTTGGACGCCGGCAGGTTCCAGGCAGTGGGACCTGCATGAGTAGCATCACAGCCGTACTCGATCACACTCCAGTGCGAACCACCGGCAACTGCGGAATCGGTGCGCATGCACTTCACCGGGCTGTCGTAACCAGCGCCGATCACCACGTTGGTGAACATACCGTCGGTACCCTGCTTCAGGTCAAAGGGAATACCGGAAGCCGCGGGCGCGGTGCTGCCGACAAAATCAATGCTCATGTTCGACACGATACCTTTGGAGCGCGGCAGGGCATTGGCATTGTCCGGGTTATTGGCCAGCTCAAGACCGTAGCCGGCACCGTCATTCTGCTTGATGTTCACATTGGACAGAACACCCTGGTACCCCAGGTCCCAATCCACGCTGTCGTCTTCGTTGCAGGCCATCCACATATTGCTGATGCCAACGTTGCCACCAAAGAACTCGACGCCGTCATCCGCGTTGCCCTGCACGTGGATGTTGTTGATGGTGGTCGTGCTGCTGACCGCATACAGCGTCAGGCCATTGATCTCGTTACCATCAGAAATCACGTGGCCGCCCTCGGCGATAACCACATATTCCAAGGTACCGCTGCTCATGGCATTCGGCGCAGACAGGTGGCCACTGCCGAAGTAAGCCGCACTGGCAACACCTTCCATGGTGCAGACATCACCCATCTGGCCACCGCTAATGGCGCCGCTCGGGCAGGCGTTGCTCTCGCCGAAACCGGCCACTACCAGACCGCCCCACTCACCGGAGCCGTCATAGCCAGCATCGAGAGAGGAGAAAATGATCGGGTCGTTGGCGGTACCCTGTGCATCAATCTGTGCACCGCGGGAAATGATCAGTGCGGATGCGCTATCGACGGCACCGGCGATCTGGGCACCGGCTTCGATCTGCAGCACGGTATTGTCAACGGTGCTCGGATCGGCGTTCTGGGTATTGCCATTACCGACGACCACGATACCCGGCAGCGTCCAGATGATCTGCTCACCTTCGTAGTCGCCATCCGCTACTTCTTTTGCCAGCACAACGGTATCGTCTTCAACGATAGACAGCGGCAGCTCACACAGAACCGGCCCCTCGGAAACCTGATCCCAGGTACCGTTAAAGTTACACTCTTCGTCAAGACCGAGATCGGTAACGGCGTATGACATTGAAGCCAGCGCCATCAGGCTGACAGACAGAATTGTCTTTTTCATAACCAAGTCCTTTCAAGTTTATGCAGCAGCTTCCAGGAATTAAAAATGTATCCCATTGAAAACCGGATGATTATTTACAAGAAGTACCTCACCGGAGAAAACTCAACCAAATATGATTGAGTGAACCCATATTAAAAAAAACACATTAACCTCTCGTTTCATATCCATATTAAATTCCACTAACCACCGAGGACTCTTGTTTTTTAAATTATTAAAAACTGCCTATAGACGAGAAATATACAGAAAGGCGACATTAATTTTTTAATTAAAAAAAATTACACAGACAAGAAAAGATAATTAAAAATTCTCGCATAAATCCTCTACAACTTCTTAACAAAAAACACCCAAAAAAAAGGCCGGATCAAATCCGGCCTTCTAGAGCGCTATAAAATCTACAATCTTTCATCCGCAACGGTTTCACCAGCATTGATCGGAATAAAGTAATCCACCACACCGAAATAGTTGCTATCGGTGATAAACTCCTTATCCACGGTCAGCGAGGAGGAATAATCCAACGGCGCCCGCCCCTGGTTGATCAAATCAGTCGCAGGAAATCTACTTCCCCACTCGGTAAACACAAGCCCCTTGCTAGATTCGAAAGAACTTTCGTTGTAGTACGTACCCACCGTCCAATCCAGCTCATAAATATCGGAGCTTGCCTGGCTCGGGCTGGCAATGGTCGCAGAGTTACTGGCGTTGCCCGACATATTAACGATATCGCGGGTAACAAAGCTTTGCCGGACCGCGCTGGCAAATGTAGTGTTATCGGACAAGACACTGCACCCAAGCGCCAACTGCTTGAACGCGATTTCTTTGCCCACCAGGGGCTGGGTGCTTGCATCGGTTTTTATACAGTAATCCACTCGCTCGCCATAGCCCGGCTCATAGGGATTCGGCTCCCGGCCTTCGATGGTAAAGTGGCTGTAACTGCTTCCGACCACGCTGTTGTAAAGGAACAGTCCGGAGCCGCTGGCGAGTTCGATGGCAGCACTGTAGGCATCTGGAAAATCCCGCGGGTCCCACTCGGACACCTGTAGTGTCATATTGGCAATGGTCGGCATGGAGCGCGGCAGGTCGTTCTCGTGCCCGGGCGCGCCATTCAGCCCCTGAACTACGGGGTAGAACCAGGTACTGCCATCACTGTCCTGTACCAGTGCCTCGTACTCCGGTATATCGTCGTCATCGTCCTGCTCCAGGCGCCAGTCCAGCCACAGGTCCTGCATGGTGCCCTGGTAGCCGTGGTTCCAGCGGATATGACTGCCCCAGGCCGGTTCTGGATCATCTATATACAGGTTGCGCAGATTGACCGCGCCGCCGTCGATATCAATGACCGGCGCACCGTAATTTTTTGCGGCGAGAAATTCCCAGTCGCCATCGTGATACAGGTTGTGGATCTCGCCGCGGCCGACGCTGTTCAACTGGATACGACCGCCGAGCATATGCAGGTTCTCGATCCGCAGATTTTTATGGCTGTTGTCGTAACCGCCGTGGTAGCCGTACTCGCCCTGGATATTGCACACGCGGGTGCCGGGCTCGGCTGTGGCGGCATCGGGGCACTGGTTGTTGCGACCGAAACCGTCGACGATCAGGCCATCCCAGGCAAGGATATCGACATCGGCCGGCTGCCCCGTTTCCAAGTCATGCTGCAAGTACAACTGATCAATCACGCCGATCAGGTTTACCGGCCCCGCCGCATCCGTATCCCCTTCGACAAAGCTCTCTGCACCCACAATCTCGAGCGCTCCGCCGCGGGTAATATGCAGACCACCGCCGACAGACACCATCACGGTCGCGGAGGCTTCAATACCCAGCGTGGCCGGGTCCGCCTTCATGGCTTGCACCTGCGCCGGGTCGGTGAGTTCCAGATGGCCCTCGCCGATGCGCACCAGGCCATTGATCAGCCACAGGGTGGGCAGTGGATCGTAGGCCACGGAAAATTCGCGCTCCACCAATTCGCCATCGACAAATACAGTGCGCTTGACCATATCCACAACCTGCCCGCCATTCTCCACGGCCAGCCTGTCGGCACCGGTATAAGCATTCAGCAGGAAATCCTCGGTAATAGTGCCGCGCAGCCCGCAGACCTTGTACTGTGGAGAATAGAATCCCCAGGTCGTGCCGGTTTCGTCACGGATAGCAATTTCGTCCCCAAGATATTCATAGTCATCTTCCAGCACGCCCTTGAAGTCGCACTCCGCCGCCAGCAATACGCCGACGGAATCGCTCCAGCCCAGATACCAGTCGTCGATGGAATCCCGCACGGAGCCCATGAAATTCACGTTCGCGTTCAGGTAATTGGCAACCGCGCCGGCGAGGGTAAAGTCGATACTGGATTCGATGCCGGGAATATCGCTGCCACTCGGGACGAAGTTGCTGTCCAGCACTGCAGACACCTGATACACGCCGCTCAGCCCCTGGGTGCTGGCGGCGTAGTCCATTCCCGCTTCTTCGTCTTCTTCGGCAATGGTGGCACCGCAATCCAGCACCACGTTGTCGAAAAAGATTTCAGCCGGGTCACTGGTCTGCAGGCTGGCGGTGGCCGGGTCGTCGATATCCAGGCAGGTGTTGAAGTCCGCCACCACCGAGTTGTACAGCAGCAGGCCGGAGCCCTGTTCCAGCAGTATGGCGGTATCCACCTGTTCTGCGCCTTTTACGGTGATATTCGCCATCACCGGGCGCGAGCGCGGTGCGGCATCGTGATCGTCGGCGTTATTGCGGCCGTGCAGGGCGTGGCCGACGCTTTCGGCTCCGGATTGCAGAATGGCGTACTGCAGGCTGCCGCGGTAGCCGGTGGCCCATTGCACCTGGTTGCCCACCACATCGGAGACCAACAGGTTGTCGATATTTACCGCACCGCCATTCAGTGACAGACCTGTGCTGGCAGAATCGGCAATGTCCAGGTAATTGATCTGACCCGCAGCGCTGACTTCATTCAGGGTCAGTGCCGGCTGGCCATTGCCGGCGTTCAGCACACGCAGGTAGTCGATTTCCACAAACTGCTTCTGCGCCAGCGCGCAGAGCTCGGCACTACTGCAGCTGTCTGCCAGGCCGTTGATGGTGATACCGCCCCAGCCCGCCTGTGCATCCAGCGCTTTTAACTCGATCGGGTCTGCGGCAGTGCCAGCGATGGTCAGGGCCACGCCGGGGTTTACCGTCAGCGTTGCACCGGTAGCCACCTGAACGACGGAGGTGTGATCCAGAATGACTTTTTGCGGTCTGGCCAGTAATGCCTGTTGTTGTGCGGCGTCCAGTCCGCTGAAGCCTGTACCCAGGGTGACGTTTCCGCTCAGGCGCCACAACACCAGTTCGCCGTTGATATCGTTATCGAAATAGAGGTTATCGGTAATCTCACCGGTCAGTTCGCATACGCGGTAATTACTGGTGCCGATACTGACGGTTTCCTCCAGCAATGCGCCGGCACCGTAACAGGGCGCGTAAACCAGACCCAGCTCGTAGCCGTAGACCTGGGTACTGCCGCTCAGTAGGGCCGCGTTGATACCGGAGATTTCGGTGTTGTCAATTTCCAGCCGGTTGGTGAGATCCGGATTCAAGGTGTAGAAATTTTCCGCGTTGGCCAGTACCTCGGCGGCATAGTCACTACCGTCGTCCGCAGCAGCGGTGGTTTCACTGCAATAAAAAGCGCTATTGGTAATCGCAACACCGGTGTTGCCGTCGGCAATATCCAGGCAGGCGCCAAAGCCCTGCACCACCATATTGTCGATGCCGATTTTGCCGCCGCCGGCGAGCACCAGCGCGGCGCCGGCGTTGAGAGATTGATCCACCAGGGTGAGGCCGCTGATGGATACACCGCTGTCGCCGCTGCCACTGTTCTCGCCTTTAACCGCGGCGAGATCGGACTGGTGGTGAATGATGCTGTTCACCACCTCGCCGCCAAAACCACTGTGCCAGTACAGCGCGTGGCCCTGGTTGCCCAAGGCTCTGAGCCTGTTAATGCCCAGCGCTCCGCCATTCAGCTCCAGACCATTGGTCGCACTGTAAAAAACACCTTGGGGAGCAGAGGTCTGAACAAAATGCGGCGCATTGAGGGTGATGGCCGCGGAGAGCCGCCCACCGCCACTCAGCTCACCGCCGGCTTCTGCCACGTAACCGTCAAAACCAGTTCCACGTGCCATGACACTTTCACGAGCTTCCTGTAGCGACAGCCCGCCGTAATAACCCCACTCACCCTGCACGTTGCAGAAATTGTCCGCACCACCGGTGGTGCCGCAGTCCGGGTGGTAGCCGATGCCGTTTACCACCACACCGCCCCACTCGCCACCGCCAGTATTGTTGTCGTCGATGGATTCAATATCCGGTGCGAAACTGCCATTGCGGTGCACCACCACCACGGTGCCCGGCATTGCATACACTTTTGACGCGTTGCCAACATAGTGGAGTGTATCTGCCTGCAGTTCCGCCAGAGTTGCGTAGCTCTTGCTCTCGCCGATTTCGTAGGTGCCGTCCAGCACCCACACCAGCGGCTCGAAATTGTGGCTGCTCTTGAGACGGACATCTACCTGCTGGCCGGCATCCGTGTTGAGCAGGCAAGCCTGGGTTTCCACGCCGTCGATCACTACCGGCTCTGTGGGGGTCCCCACTACACCACCGACACCCACCTCACACTGCTGCAGGCGGATCTCCAGGGAATCCTCCTGCGCGATATCGTCTGATATGTCCCCCTCACAGGCGGCGAGCAGCAGGGCGCTGGTGGCCAGCGCCAGCCCGCGGCACAGCGACGGGAATTTTGGTTTTACTGTAAACATGGATTCACCCATTTATATCTGGTCTTGAAATACATTTGATCTTTTAACACTGGCCTATGAATTTTCTGGCTCAGAACTCGTAACTGGCAGAGAGCTTGAAGCGGCGCCCGGATTGGTAGCTCAGGTAGGGCACGTTGAACTTCACATATTCCAGGTTGCGCTCTTCATCCAGCAGGTTGTCTGCCGAGGCGGCAAGCGAGAGGCCATTCATAAAATTTTTCTTGTAGATCAGCCGCAGGTCACTGTAGGACTGCCGGTACACGTCACCCAAAAGAGCGGAGTTCGCCGTCGCACCGTTGGTAATGGCCAGTTCCTCCCCAGTCTGGTTAAACACCAGGGTCACTTCCTGGCCGCTGTCGACGTGGTCGTAGCCCAGTTGCAGGTTGGCGATATAGTCCGGCTGGCCCTGTAGCGGGCGGGTGACTTCGCGCACACCAACTCCAGAACCCTCGGTGACATCCACCGAGGACTCGATATGGGTGTAATTGAATTGCACAAACAGTTCGTGGCCGCGGTTGGGGCCGAGCACAAATTCCTTGCGCAGGTCCAGCTCCACCCCTTCCACTTCCGCCTGCTCGGCATTGTCGAAGGTGTAGTAGTCGTACACATTGCCAGTTTTGTCGAAGCGGTTTTCGATGGCGTTGGTGAGGTCTTTCTGGAACAGGGCGAGGGTGATGGACTCGGTATCCGACGGATACCACTCCAGACGCAGGTCGAGGTTTTCGATATCCGCCGGCTTCAGGTCCGGGTTGCCGGTGTAGACCTCCAGAGTTTCGATGTCGTTAAACTTGCGCGGGAAAATCTCGAACACTTCCGGCCAGTTGACGGTTTCCGACCAGGCGGCGCGCAGCTGCCAGGCGTCGTTGAACATCCAGGTAAGGCCGAGGGACGGGTTGGTGCGCTCCTTGTCCATCACATTGCGGAGTGGCTCCGGGGTGTAGGCGTATACCTCCCCTTCCAGAGTGAAGGTCTCTCTGCGTGCCCCCAGGTTGACCTTGAGTTTCTCGCGGATATTGGCCTCCACCAGTGCGTATTCCGCGGTGGTGCTGAGCTCGCTGAGGTAGTCGTCTCCTTCCCAGCCCACATCGTTTTCCGGCGGAATGCTGACGATGCCGATGGAGAGCAGCGTGCCACTCGAACCAATGGTGCCAAGGATGTTTTCGGACACAAAGTGCTTACGTGGATCGGGGATACCGCCGTCACCCACGGTGTAACCGCTTCCCTGGAGACGCCAGTTGTAGTTGGTGACATCGCCCTCCCGGTCCCGCTGCAGCGACTCCGCACCGGCCTTCAACAGCAGGGAGACGCCACTGATCTCGTCGATGGGCAACTCCAGATCCAGGCGGTAGCCTTCGTTGTCCTCCCGCATGGTTTCCCAGAGGTTGTAGTGGGCGGTCGGCTCATCGCTGAGTTGAAATGGCTGGATGAGTCGGCCTTCATAGGTGTACTGAGTGGCGTTGGGTCGGTCGTAGTCGGTGTTGGCGGTCATGGCCTGCCACTTTACGCCGAGGTCCCCCAGATAGAGGGACCAGCCGCTGTCGGCGGAGATATCCAGACTGTGGGAGCCCCACAACTGATGACTGACCAGCTGTTCCTCGATCCAGTCGACCCGTTGACGCCAGAAAATATGTGCATCCGGAGAACTTTTCGCACCGCTGTCTTCACCGTTGCGCAGGCGTTCGGTGATTTCTCCTGTCGCATCGTAAATCTCGTATTTCGTTTCCAGCTCGCTGGAATTAGTGGTGTGGCGCAGGGCGATATTGTTGAGGCCCAGCTGGTGATTGTCGGCGATATCCCACTGCAGGTTCACCATGGCGCTGAGGTCGATCACATTGTTGGTGTCGAGGGTTTCCGCTTCGCTGTCGAGAAAGATCTTGTTTGCGTCGTTCTGGGTTCCCCTAAAGCGGGTGTTTTCCTTGGTGTTGCTGCTCCACTTGTTGGCGTAGCGCACCGCGCCGATCACACCCAGACGCTGCTCACCCAGCTCCCAGCTGTTGCCGCCGTTGAAGCTGACGCTGGTATCCGCCTGCGCCTCGCCGTAGACGATGGCATTGTGGGGAATGGACTCGCCCATGGCTTTAAAGAAGGCGGCATCGAAGCCGGCGTCGACACCGTTTTTGATATTCACGTACTGATCCACCGAGGGCTTGAGGATATCCGGCAGATCGCGGCTGCCGTCGTCCATGCCCAGCCAGTCCCTGTTGCCCTGGGTGCTGGACATCAGCAGGCCGTCACCGTGCATATCGCCGTGGCTGACGGAGGAGGAGATTTTAAAAAAGCCCTCATCGGGAATATCCCGGGTGCGCATGCTGATATGGCCGGCGGTTGCACCGAGAGGCACATCCGCGGTGGCGCTCTTCTGCAGGCTGAGGCCCTGCATGATGCCGGCGGGGAAGATATCGAACGGCAGATCGCGGCGCGCCGGGTCTGTACTCGGCAGGGTGGCGCCGTTCAGGTCGGTGGACTGGTAGCGGCCTTTCATACCGCGCACGATGGCAAAGCGGTCGTCTTCCATGGACACACCCACCACGCGCTTGAGCGCGCTGCTTACCATGGAATCGTCGAAGCGGGCGATCTGGGTGAAGTCGATACTGTCTACCACCGAGGAGGAAATGCGCTCGATCTCGATCGGGTTGCCCGGCAGGTAGCGGCCGAGTACCTGTACCTCTTCCACCACCGGCGCGTCGCCACCGGCAAATGCATCCTTCGGCGAGAGTTGCACGTCTACCGCCAGGTTCATTTTGGACAGCACACGCTGGTCGCGCAGGCGGCTGCCCTGGTACTCCGGGTGCTGCAGTTCCAGCTGGTAGACGCCCTGGGGCAGCTCCAGCTCGAAGGCGCCGAAGCGGTCGGTAACCGTACTTTGAGTGCTGCCCACCACCGTGACAGCGACATTGCGCAGCGGCACGTTTTCACCGGCACTCACCACCTTGCCCTGAATCAGGCCTGGCAGCAGGCTTTCGCCACCGCTTCCGGCAAGCCCTTCGCCGTCCGCACTGGCGGAATCAAACGCGGACAGAGCAAGGCGCTGCAACGATTTGATGGCGCGGTCGCTGGCGGAGTCACTGTTGACGATAATCACTGCGGCCTCGTCGGCGCCGATGGTGAATTCGTAAGGGATCAAGCGCTCGCCGATGCGCAACTGCAATTGATGGCCGCCACCGGGCAGGTCGTCATACCAGAAACTTTCCCCCGCCGCACTGCTGCCGATGGCCTTGCCATCCAGCAGTACTTCGGTCACCGCCGCCGGCTCACCGTCAACAAACGCATCCAGCTTGATGGCCGCCGCCTGTCCCTGGCTGGCTACCACCATGCCAATCGCGCTGCACAGCAGCCGCTTTGAAGCACTCAATCCCATGTTGTCCCCCGCTCTTAAAGCTAAAGAAAAGAAAAGAAAAGTAATAAGAACCATCCTGTGCGGCGGCATCCCCCCCGCGAACGCCGGGCCCGGTTCAGGATTCACACAACCACAGAGATCCCCGGTTTTTTCCAAGCCCGATGTATACAACGACGGAAAAACGAGACGCAGGCGACAAAAATTGAATGAAACTTTCGTGAAGGTTTTTTGGCGGAGGTGTCACAAAGGGTTGTGCAGAGAGGGTCGGGAAAGGGTGTGCAAGGGGGAGGAAGGGCTGGCGGGGGATCGGAGGAAAGTGGGAAGCTTACCTCGCCAGGGTAATCCGGTCTCGACCGGCGTAGTCCACACGGGTTTCCACTTCCGTGTAACCCGCGGCAGCGAAAATCTGACGCACCGCTTTGCCCTGCTCCCACCCGTGTTCCACGGCGAGCAGGCCGCCCGGTGCGAGGTGACGGCGGGCATCATTGGCGATTTTTCGGATGTCCGACAGCCCGTGATCGTCGGCCACCAGAGCGGACAGCGGTTCAAAACGCACATCGCCCTCGCGCAGGTGGGGATCCTGCGTATCGATATAGGGCGGGTTGCTGACGATCACATCGAACTGCTGTTGGGCCAGTGCGGAAAACCAGTCGCTCTGCAGGACTTTCACATTGGAGAAACCAAGCCGCTGGCGGTTCTCTTCCGCAAGGGCGACGGCTGCGGGCATGGTATCAACGGCGGTAATTGCCCAGCGTTTTTTCTCGCTGGCCAGTGCCAGGGCGATGGCACCGGTACCGGTGCCCAGGTCGAGAACGTTTGCCTCGGTCTGTAGGCAGCGCTCCAGTACCACCTCCACCAGCACCTCGGTATCCGGGCGTGGAATCAGGGTGGAGCGATTGACCTTGAGGGGGAGAGACCAGAATTCGCGACTGCCGGTGAGGTGGGCCACCGGCTCGCCGGCGATACGCCGTTTTACCAGCGCGTCGAAGCGCGACTGCTGTTCCGGATCCAGTTGGTGTTCGGGCCAGGTGTAGAGCCAGGCGCGGGACTTGCCCAGCAGATGACAGAGCAGCACTTCCAGATCCAGACGCGGGCTATCGCTCTCTAGCAGCTCTGCTGCGCGCTGCAGGTTTTCCTTCACCGTGGCCATGAGATTTAATTCTGCCCCAATGCCGCCAACTGATCCGCCTGATATTCGGTGCGCAGGGGACCAATGACCTCGTCCACGGCGCCCTGCATGACTTCGTCGAGCTTGTACAGGGTCAGGCCGATACGATGGTCGGTGACCCGCCCCTGCGGGAAGTTGTAGGTGCGAATACGCTCAGAGCGGTCGCCACTGCCCACCAGGTTTCTGCGCGCGTCGGAAATCTCCTGCGCCGCGGCGGATTCCTGTGCGCTGTTCAGTTTGGCCTGCAGCAATGCCATGGCCTTGGCCCGGTTCTTGTGCTGAGAGCGCTCGTCCTGACACTCCACCACAATACCGGTGGGGATATGGGTAAGGCGCACGGCGGAGTCGGTTTTGTTGACGTGCTGACCACCGGCACCGGAGGCACGGTAGGTGTCCACACGCAGGTCGGCCTTGTTGATCTCGATCGCGTCGCGCTCGTCCGGTTCCGGCATGACCGCCACGGTGCAGGCCGAGGTGTGGATGCGTCCCTGGGATTCGGTTTCCGGCACCCGTTGCACCCGGTGCGCGCCGGACTCGAATTTCAGTTTCGCGTAAACGTCTTCGCCGGCAACCCGGGTGATGATTTCTTTATAGCCACCGTGCTCGCCGGGGTTTTCACTGATCACCTCAACTCGCCAGCCCTGCTTTTCCGCGTAGCGGGAATACATGCGGAACAGGTCGCCGGAGAAGATCGCCGCTTCGTCGCCGCCGGTGCCGGCGCGAATTTCCAGGTAGACGTTTTTGCGATCGTTGGGGTCCCGGGGCAGTAGCAGCGTCTGCAATTCTTTTTCCAGAGGTTCCAGTTGCGCTTCCGCTTCACGCAATTCTTCCTGGGCCATTTCGCGCATGTCCGCATCGCTCTCTTCGAGCATTTCGCGGGCCGCGGCCATATCGTCCTGCAGGGTTTTATAGCGGCTGTAACAGCCCACTACTTCTTCCAGTTCGGCATATTCCCGGGACAGATCGCGGAATTTTTCCTGATCGCTGATGATTTCCGCATCCCCCAGCAAGGCGGACACTTCCTCGTGACGCTCTACCAGGTTATCGAGTTTCTGTTGTACAGAAGCTTTCATTACTTGAGTTTCTTCTTCGCCGGCCCTGGGGCCGAGTGGTCGGTAGGCTGGCTGCGGTCTTCGTCAGCCAGGCCAATAATTTCCCGCACCAGCCGCAGGCGATCCAGGTCGCCGTCGGCGGTCGCCTGGCGCAGGGCCACGGTGGGCGCATGAATCAATTTGTTGGTCAGGGATCTGGCCAGCTGCTCAAGAAGCTGTTCCGGGTCACCACCCGTGCGCAGTTGAACCAATGACTTCTCGAGCTCGTCTTTACTAATCCCCTGTGCCTGGCGGCGGTAACTGCGGATAGAGTCCACCGCACGCAGGCTGCGGTGCTCGCGCATAAAGGCAGAAGCAGCCACATTTACAATTTCGTCCGCGGCCTCGGCTGCCTGTTCCCGCAGCCGCTTGCCTTCGTCGATCACACCGCGCAGGTCATCCACGGTATAGAGGTAAATGTCATCCAGCTTGCCCACCTGCGGCTCTATATCCCGCGGCACCGCAATATCCACCATAAACATGGGGCGGTGGCGACGCTGCTTGAGTGCCGACTCCACTGCCCCCTTGCCGAGTATCGGCAACTGGCTGGCGGTAGAGCTGATGACAATATCGGCGCGGGGCAGATATTCAGGGATATCCGCCAGCAGGATCGCCTCAGCGCCGAAGTCCTCCGCCAGTGCCTGGGCACGGTTGAGCGTGCGGTTGGCGACAATCAGCCGCTTCACCCCTTTATCGAGCAAATGCCGGGCCACCAGCTCGATGGTTTCGCCGGCGCCGATCAGCAGCGCAGTCTGCTCGCGCAGGTCGGTAAAAATGCGCGATGCCAGGGAGACGGCAGCAAAGGCCACAGATACCGGGTTCTCGCCAATCGCGGTCTCGGTGCGCACCTTTTTCGCCACCGAGAAGACCTGCTGGAATACATTGTGCAGGGTAGAACCGACACTGCCGGACTCCCGCGCTACTGCATAGGCCGACTTCATCTGCCCGAGAATCTGAGGCTCGCCGAGCACCAGCGAGTCAAGCCCACAGGCCACCCGCATCATATGGCGCACTGCGGACTCGTCGGTGAACTGGTAGTGACAGCTGGTCAGCTCGTCCAGGGGCACGCCGTGATACTCGGCGATCCAGGCGAGGACGGATTCCGCAGTCGCTTCGCCGTAGATTTCGGTGCGGTTACAGGTGGAGAGAATGGCCAATTCCGGGCACTCGAGGGCAAGTCGCGCCTCGGCGAGGGCGCTGGGCATCACTTCCGGGGCGAAAGCCACCCGCTCACGCACCGCCACCGGTGCGCTATCGTGATTGATTCCCAGAGCAAGGATTGGCATAAGTTCTCGTCATCTCTTCCAGATACTGCGACGCACCTGGCACAAAAAGGCCGCACATTGTCCGGGCCCATTGCGGCTGGTGCAAGTGGATTACGGCTATGTGCCTGATAGCACCTCTCAGTTAGAACCTCTCAGTTAGAACCTCTCAGTTAGAACCTCTCAGTTAGAACCTCTCAGTTAGAACCTCTCAGTTAGTACCTCTCAGTCCGATCTGGCTCTACCCGGTATAAATAGATGCTGACTTTGCCGCTGAATCTGGCCCTGGGGCAACAGGTGGGCAAATTCAGAACTAGAATTATACGGCGATAACCCGGAAAAATACGCCAAAAGGCGTCTCCTCTGCCGGATTGGCATCGCTTCCAGCGCGCCCGGGGCACCCCCGATCCACTGGAGTTCACAGGAGACGCGAACGTACGGACACGTTTCTATGCAGCTTTTCTTTCCCTTCCTCTACGCCCGAAAACTCACCCGCACACCATTGAGTGCGGCCATGGAACAGGGCGCAGCGACCCGGCCCTCCCGCCCGTTGTGCATTACTGCCGCGGCCGCCTCCATCGCCATTTTATGCGCCTGTGCCCAACAGCCGCCCCAGTCGCACGAGGCCAGTGGCGGAGACTGGCAGGCCGCATGGGAAGCGGAAGCCTCGACCGCCCCGGCACAGGCGGAAGCAGAAAATAAGAACGCCGCTGGGGATTCCGTACCGGAAAACACAGCAGGCGAAACCTCTGCGGTCGAAGAGGAAGCGGTTGACACCAAGACCAAGCCGTTCCCCATCGAAACCTTCTATACATTGCTGGTCGCGGAAGTGGCGGGCAACCGAGAGCAGTACGATCTGGCTCTGGCCAACTATTATTTTCAGGCAGAGCGCACCAAGGATGCCGGGATTGCCGCCCGCGCAACCCGGATCGCCCGCTACCTGAATGCTCGCCGAGCCGCGCTGCGCTCCGCGGTCCTCTGGGTGGAACTGGAGCCTGAAAGCGCCGAGGCCCAGCTCGCCGCCACGGCAGAACTGACGCTGGCAGGTAAACTGGATGAAGCGCTACACCACGCTGAGCGTGCACTTGAGCTTGGCGGTGACGCGCCACTGCAATCGGTGGCAGCCACGGCTGTCGATAATGAAGAGCTCGCCGCGAAGGTACTCCCGGAATTCCAACGCCTGTCACAGAAACACCCGGACAACTCCGAAGTTTCCCTGGCCCTTGCCATGGTACTGCGTGCGAATAACCGCTCTGAAGAAGCGCTGCTGGTAACCCGTCAAGTGCAGGAACGCGACCCGGCCAACCTGGACGCCCCCCTTCTGGAATCCCACGCACTGATTGATATGGGACGGGAACGGGAGGCAAGGCGCCTACTGGAAAACCTGGTAGAACTGTACCCAAAGGAAAGCCGCCTGCGCCTGCAATATGCGCGCCTGCTTATTCGTCAAGATCTAGAGCTGGCTGAGCAACAGTTTGCCGAACTGGTGAAACAGCGCCCCAATGACAGCAACCTGATTCTGTCCCTGGCACTGATCCATTACGAAACCAAACAGTTCGACGATGCAAAACCGCTGCTGGAAACCTTACTGGCTCAGGAAGAGCACGAATCCGCCGCACATTTTTATCTGGCCGGAATCGCCGAGCAGTCTGCTGACCCACAGCAGGCTGTCACTCACTACCGTATGGTGCGGCCGGGCAGCGACTATGTGCAGGCAATCACCCGCGGCACCAGCCTGCTCGCCGCACAGGGGCAAACCGAAGCGGTAAATCAGTGGTTTGCGGAACTTCGACAACGCCACCCAACGCAAGTGGAACAGTTCTATTTGCTGGAGACAGAACTGTTAACCAAACACGGGTACCTGCAGGAAGCGCAGACGCTGCTGGGCAATGCGATTGCTGAAAATCAGGATAGTAATCGCCTGATTTACGCCCATGCGATGACCAGCGAACAACTGGGAGATTTGGCAAACTTTGAACAGGGTTTGCGCAAGCTGTTGTCTCGCGACCCGGATAATGCGAATCTTCTGAATACGTTGGGTTACAAACTGCTTTCTTACGACGACCGCCTGGAAGAAGCGCTGGTACTGATTAGCAAAGCGCTGGAGCTAAGCCCGGATGATCCTGCGATCATCGACAGCATGGGCTGGGCGCACCATCGACTCGGTAATCACTCCGAAGCGGTGCAATACCTGCAGAAAGCCCTGAGCCTGTTGCAGGATCCAGAAATCGCTGCGCATCTGGGTGAAGCGCTCTGGGCACAGGGCGATCGCCAACAGGCGATGCAAGTATGGGAGCAGGGATTGCAGAAACACCCGGAAAGTAAACTTATCCCAGAAGCCATGCAGCGGCTGCAGGACCAACAAAGACTGGAACAGCATGTTACGGAAAGCTGACGTTCTCCCCCCCCTCTACCGTTCACCCAACCAACCGCAGGGCGCGCATCGCGCCCTGAAGCTTGTTGGTGCTGTGTTGCTGCTAACACTTGCTGCGTGCAGTGCGCAAAAACCACAGCCTCAGCAACCGAGCGAACCGACCGCTCATCAGCCGTCTTCCGCTGCGGCGCTGCAGCGCTGGGAAGCCAAGGGAAAAATGGGCGTGCGCTCCCCGAAAGAAAATGGCAGTGCCAACCTGATCTGGCAGCAGGCTGACAGGGCCAATTACCGCATTCACCTGAGCGGCCCCCTCGGCGCCGGCGCAACGTCAATCAGCGGCTCCCCGGGAGGCGTCAGCCTGCAGCGCGGCAACGACCCGGCCGTTTTCGCCTCAGACCCCGCGCAGCTAACAGAGCAGATCATGGGATGGCCGCTGCCAGTCTCCGAAATGTTTTACTGGGTGCGCGGCCTGGCGGCCCCTGGCGCGGTGAGTGGCCAGCGAAAAAACGCCCAGGGGCTGATGCAGAGCCTGCAACAATCGGGGTGGACCCTGGAATTTACGGGCTACCAGTCTGTTGGGCCCTATAAATTGCCCGGCAAAATCAAGGCATCCACCAACAATGCCGCGGGCCCGGTAAGCGTCACTCTGGTGATCAAGGAGTGGAGCCCGCGATAAAGCACCTTGAGCACATCGCCCTGCGCGATAAGACTCCCAAATGAACGGGTGGCTGCTAAACTGGCCGCCCGTTTTTTATGAATCCTCGTTAAATGGCCACCCAGACGCTCACCCTTACCGCCCCAGCCAAGCTCAATCTGATGCTGCGCATCCTCGGACGCCGCGCCGATGGCTATCACGAGTTGCAAACGGTTTTCCAATTGCTGGACTTTGGTGACAACCTGGTTTTTCGCTCCACCGATGACCATCAGATCCATCTCCACTGCCCAGGGGTCGACGTATCTTCCGAACAGAATCTGGTGTATCGCGCGGCCGCCCTCCTTCGACAGGCCAGCGGCAATTCGGATCTCGGGGCGCACATATCCGTTGAAAAACTCCTGCCCGCCGGCGGCGGCATCGGCGGCGGCAGCAGCGACGCAGCGGCCACCCTGCTGGGGTTGAATCAACTGTGGCAGTGCGGATTCGACCTGAATGCACTGGCTGAACTGGGCCGCCAGCTGGGTGCAGATGTTCCGGTGTTTGTACACGGCCACTCGGCTTTTGCCGAAGGTGTCGGTGAACGATTGACCACTGTATCCATAGAGCCGCGCTGGTATCTGGTGCTGACACCCGCCTGCCATGTCAGCACCGCAGCGCTTTTTTCCGATCCGCGTTTGACAAGAGATTCCGCCGCAATTACATTAGCGGCCCTTCGCGACAGGCGGCTGAACACACACTGGCTCGATGAGTATGCCGGTAACGATTTTCAGCCATTAGTAGAAGACCTCTACCCCGAGGTGCGGCAGGCCAGAGAGTGGCTTGCGCAACATGCCAAGGCATTTCTGACAGGGAGCGGCGCTTGTGTTTTCGCCGGATTCGAATCAGAAAACGCGGCCCAGGCAGTGTTTAATGTGCGGCCTAAAGGGTGGGAAGGTTTTGTTGCCAGAGGAGTGGATGAATCACTCGCTCACCGGCAACTCGCGAAATTTGCAGCAAGAGTCTAAATTGACTACCTGCAACATTGCTGGGGTGTAGCCAAGCGGTAAGGCAGCGGGTTTTGATCCCGTCATGCGAAGGTTCGAATCCTTCCACCCCAGCCATATTTTCAGGTTGGCAGTGAGTATGGCGAAAGCAACGCACTCTGACAGGTTCGAGCCGGAGCTGGCGCAGCCAGCGGAGACCAGCGAGCCGCAGGCGAAGCTAATCCTTCCACCCCAGCCACTCTTTAAGTTTTCATCAATTCTTCCCTGAATTGATGAAAAGACGCTAAGCGCGGCGCATGTCCGCTCTTAGCTCCCGACAAATCAGCGATGTTGATTTGCGGGCGGGCCCTCCTTGGCCCGCTACTGGAGCACTCGGCACCTTCCGAGCTAACATCCGGCGAAAGCCCTCATCAGATACTTGCACCAATGGTCGCCCAATGAAACGGCATCACACTACCCTGCAAGCAGTTCTCGCTCCGAAACTCACCTGAATTTCACTAACATCTTCTACTCCCAACGAAAAAGGTACTCGCAGTGGCTGACTTAATGGTCTTCACCGGCAACGCAAACCCGGAACTGGCACAAAAGATTGTTGAGCATATGGCGATACCGCTGGGAGAGGCGGTGGTTAAGCGCTTTTCCGACGGTGAGATCGCCGTGGAAATCACCGACAATGTGCGCGGCCGCGACGTATTTGTCGTGCAGTCCACCTGCCAGCCCACCAACCGCAACATCATGGAGCTGATCCTGCTGGTAGACGCCCTGCGCCGCGCCTCCGCCGGCCGTATCACCGCGGTAGTACCCTACTTCGGCTACGCCCGCCAGGATCGCCGCGTACGTTCTCAGCGCGTACCGATTTCCGCCAAGGTTGTGGCCGACATGATGGTGAGCGTGGGTATCGACCGCGTTCTGACCGTCGACCTGCACGCCGAGCAGATCCAGGGCTTCTTCGATGTACCTGTGGACAACGTATACGGCTCCTCCGTACTGCTGGACGACATCGAGCGCCAGAGTTACGAAGATCTGGTGGTAGTTTCCCCGGACATCGGTGGTGTTGTGCGCGCCCGCGCTGTGGCCAAGAGCCTGGACTGCGATCTGGCAATCATCGACAAACGTCGCCCGGCCGCCAACGTCGCAGAAGTGATGAACATCATCGGTGAGGTCAGCGGCCGCACCTGCCTGCTGGTGGACGACATGGTCGACACCGCCGGCACCCTGTGCAACGCCGCCAGCGCCCTGAAAGAACACGGCGCCAAGAAAGTTGTCGCCTACTGTACCCACCCGGTACTGTCCGGTAAGGCCATCGACAACCTGAACAACTCGGTAATGGATGAACTGGTAGTCACCGACTCCATCCCCCTGGGAGACAAAATGGAGAAGGCACCGAAGATTCGCCAACTGACCCTATCCGCCATGCTGGCCGAGTCCATGCGCCGCATCAGTAACGAAGAATCCCTGTCGGCGATGTTCCGCTCTTAACCCCCCGGTGGATGCGCTGCGCTTATCCACCCTATGGTATGTCGATATATTTTCGTAGGGTGGATAAGCGCAGCGCATCCACCAGCTTGCCGAGTCGCTACACCGCGACAATCCGCTGGCATTCCCCCGCACTTCCCCTTAGAATACGCGCCCGCCCGGCACTGCTGGGCGTTTACTATTGGGCGTTTCAATAGATTCGGCCCAGCCTATAGCAACGCCAGAGGGTACCGGTCGCAGGTCCTTCTGGACAGACAACCTGAGGTTTACCCCATGTCTGATTTTAAATTGAACGCCAACGTCCGTAGCGACGAAGGGAAAGGTGCGAGCCGCCGCCTGCGTCGTGAGGAAGCAAAAGTTCCAGCCATCATTTACGGTGGCAAAGCGGAACCGCAATCCATTGCTCTGCTGCAGAAAGACCTGTTCAAGGCACTGGAAAGCGAGTCTTTCTTCTCTTCCGTGATCACTCTGAGTGTTGATGGTAAAGACGAAACCGTAATCCTGCGCGACCTGCAGCGTCACCCGGCCAAAGCCGTCCTGCTGCACGCTGACTTCCAGCGCGTTTCTGCCAACACCAAAGTTCACGTGAAAGTGCCTCTGCACTTCCTGAATGAAGACACCTGTAAAGGCGTGAAGGCCGGCGGTATCGTGTCTCATACCCTGAACGAGCTGGATATCAATGCCCCGGCTTCCAAGCTGCCTGAGTTCATCGAAGTAGACCTGGCCGACCTGGAGCTGGACGGCACTGTTCACATCTCCGACATCAAACTGCCGGAAGGTGTTGAGTCTGTAGACCTGGCGCACGGTGAAGACCACGACCTGGTTGTTGCCTCTGTACACAAGCCGCGCGGCGCTGTTGAAGCCGACGCTGAAGCTGCAGAAGGCGAAGAGTCCGGCGAAGCATAAGCCGGCTTTTCTCCAGGTAAGGTAACAGTACCTTGAGCAAGGCTCCGGACACGCCCATCCAGTTGATTGTGGGCCTGGGAAATCCAGGCCCAGAATACGACCGGACGCGACATAATGCCGGAGCCGATTTTGTCTCCGAGCTGGCCCGTATCCACGGCACCCAGCTTGCGCCGGACAGCAAGTACCACGGTCTCTCGGGCCGGGTACGGATCGGCGGGCAGGATATCCGCCTGCTGATCCCCACCACTTATATGAATCGCAGCGGCCAGGCAGTGGGCCCGCTGGCGAACTTCTTCAAGATTCCCGCCGAAGCCATTCTGGTCGCTCACGATGAGCTGGACCTGCCCTGCGGCACCGCACGCCTGAAAAAAGGTGGCGGACACGGGGGCCATAACGGCCTGCGCGATATCATCAGCGCCCTCGGGAACAATCGTGAATTCATGCGCCTGCGCCTCGGCATCGACCACCCGGGTAACGCCCGCGATGTCGCCAACTACGTACTGCAGCGCGCGCCCCGCACCGAACAGGACCAGCTGGCTGAAGCCATCGATCGCGCCGTGGATGTTATGCCCACCGCCGCCGCTGGTGACTGGAACGGCGCGATGAAAACACTGCATACCAACTCCAAATAGCAGCCTTTTTCGGTGCGCTATCAGCGCTCCGATCACAACACGAACACATTATTAGGATTCAGACCATGGGTTTTACTTGCGGCATCGTCGGCCTGCCCAACGTGGGCAAATCCACCCTGTTCAATGCCCTGACCAAAGCGGGCATCGATGCAGAAAACTTTCCCTTCTGCACCATTGAGCCGAACGCGGGTATCGTACCGGTACCGGATGCGCGCCTCGACAAGCTGGCGGAGATCGTCAAACCCCAGAAACTGATCCCCACCACCATGGAATTCACCGATATCGCGGGACTGGTCGCAGGCGCCTCCAAGGGTGAGGGCCTGGGCAACAAGTTCCTCGCCAATATCCGCGAGACCGACGCCATCGCCCACGTGGTGCGCTGCTTCGAAAACGACAACGTGATCCACGTCGCCAACCAGGTGGACCCGGTCGCAGACATCGAGGTAATCAACACCGAGCTGGCACTGGCCGACCTGGACACCGTGGAAAAGGCACTGCTGCGCTACACCCGTGCCGCCAAGGGCCAGGACAAGCACGCCATCAAAATGAAAGCGCTGCTGGAAAAGGTTCAGCCGCACCTGGACGAAGCCAAACCCCTGCGCTCTTTCGGTCTCTCCGACGACGAGCTGGAAGGCCTGCGCGAACTGAGCCTGCTCACCGTCAAGCCCACCATGTACATCGCTAACGTGGATGAGGACGGCTTCGAGAACAATCCACACCTGGATGCTGTGGCCGCCATCGCCGCGGAAGAAAACGCGGTACTGGTCCCCATTTGCAACAAGCTGGAATCCGAAATCGCCGAACTCGACGACGATGAAAAACAGGAATTCCTGGAAGAACTGGGCATGGACGAGCCGGGCCTGAACCGCGTTATTCGCGCCGGTTACGAGCTGCTGGGCCTGCACACCTATTTCACCGCCGGTGTAAAAGAAGTGCGTGCCTGGACCATCCCCCTGGGCGCCACCGCGCCGCAGGCAGCGGGCAAGATCCACACGGATTTCGAGAAGGGCTTTATCCGCGCGGAAGTAGTGAGCTACGACGACTTCGTCAGCAACAAGGGCGAAGCCGGTGCCAAAGAGGCCGGTAAGTGGCGCCTGGAAGGTAAGGACTACGTGGTTGCCGACGGCGACGTGGTGCACTTCCGCTTTAACGTATAACCCCCACCTCCCCCGGCTAACCAGTTAGCCTCTCGGCGGGAGCGCCACAAGCGCTGCCGCCGATTCGGACCCGCTACCCGCGATCCCCCTACAGCACCACCACTACCGAAGGTTGCCATGTATCAATCCAACTGGAGAGTCGGCCTGCCCCTCGCCCTGACCACAGCCTTTCTGTGGGCGCTCTTGCCCATCGCCATGAAAGGGCTGATCGAGGACATGGACTCCACCACCGTCACCTGGTTTCGCTTTTTTGGCGCGGCGCTGTTTGCCGGTGCCTGGTATGGCTGGCGGCGTGAACTGGAGCTGAGAAAACTGCTCAGTGGACGCCTGCTGCCCTACACTCTGCTCGCGGTCGGCGGTCTTCTGGGCAACTACATCGCCTACGCTACCGGCCTCAACTACATCACCCCCGGCGCCCTGCAGGTACTGATCCAGCTGGCACCACTGTTACTGCTGATCTTCAGCGTGCTCTGGCTTGGCGAGCGCTTTTCGCCACGCCAGTGGATGGGCGTAGCACTGGTGTGTATCGGCTTACCCCTGTTCTTCAACCTTCGTATCGGCGAATTACTCGATGGCCAGGACCCGCAATACCTGATCGGCGTGGGCCTGGTGGTGATCGCCGCAGTGACCTGGGCTGTGTACGGACTGTTTCAGAAGAAGATCGTCGCTGAATCCCGCCCCCAGAATCTGCTGATGATGATCTATGTGGCAGGCAGCCTGTGCTTCCTTCCGGTTTCCACTCCGTCCAGCGCGCTCACATTGGACGGGCTAGGCTGGGCTCTGCTGCTGTTCCTCACAGCCAACACTCTGATCGCCTACGGCGCCTTCGCCAAAGCCATGGCCGCCTGGGAGGCATCCCGGGTAAGTGCCACCCTCGCCCTGGTGCCACTGATGACCCTGGCGCTCAGCGCGGTTATAAGCGCTTTCTGGCCCGGTTACATTGAATCTGAGCCGATGAACTGGATCAGTTGGGTTGGCGCGTTTACCGTCGTCCTCGGCTCCCTGCTGGCAGCCATTGGCCGCGGCCGCTGAACCCTTGGGCAATTTGATGGCGAATTGGGCGTCGCACGTAACTTACTGATTAATTTACCAAAAAAGTATTGACAGCCCTCCGAGGTCGCCCGATAATGCGCGCCCTCGGTTAGCCGAGACTTTCAGTGGCAAGGTAGCTCAGCTGGTTAGAGCGCAGCACTCATAATGCTGAGGTCGGGAGTTCAAGTCTCCCCCTTGCTACCATTTTCCCCCTGTGAGAAACCAGACTCACAGCACCTTTACTGGGGTGTAGCCAAGCGGTAAGGCAGCGGGTTTTGATCCCGTCATGCGAAGGTTCGAATCCTTCCACCCCAGCCATATATAAAAAAGGCGACTTCGCAAGAAGTCGCCTTTTTTATTGCGCCACGATAAAGACGAGCAAGCTCAGTTAGTTATGCGACTGACTCCCCGATCGCCGCTGTAGAAAGAGGTGGACCCGACTCCACTCGATATCTCCCAGCATCCGCATTGCCCAGCCGGCGCAGCCACTCAAAGCCCAGCAGACAAACCAGCACCGCACCGGCAAATATCGCCATACCCCATACACCCAGGGTCTCGCGCTCGGTAAAGCCGGTCCACAGATACTGGCCAATACACAACACGGCCACCACCAGCAGTGTCGGCTTGCGGCCAATCAGCCCCACCACAAACACTCCCAGCGGTGCACCCAGCGCCACTACCGGCGCGGCCGCCAGCCAATTGCCAAGCACGCCCGGCTGCCAGGTGCCGGTAACCGTTTTCACCGCCACTCCCACCAGTGAGGTAAATGCCATGATGATCACCGAGGTGGGAATCGCCACCTTGAGGTCCACCCGGCACAGCAATACCAGCAGTGCGTAAATCACCATATCGATCCCCACCCCGGTAATCGCCGCCGCCATGCCACCGGCGCAGAACCCAGCCACAAGGCCCAGGCGGAAGTCTCGCGCCGAAGCATTAGCGCCGAGTCCGGAATGAGAGGTGATCTCCTGCAGGCGGTACAGGTGCAGCAGACCAAAGCTGCCCCAGATCACCGCAAACGCCAGTTTTATCCACAGCTCCGGAATCAGTGGGGATAAAAACAGAATACCCAGTGGCGTGCCGACCAGTGCACCGATCATGGCACCCCGCAACATACTCCAGGCGAGCGCCTGCCGACGACAGAGAATAAAGATACTGGCACTGACCATGCCGATGGACTGCACCGCAAAACTAAAGTCACGGCCAAGGCTCGCGGGCATATCAAACAGCAACACAAGCACCGGGAAGCCCACGGTACCGCCGCCCATCGGGGTAGAACCGGCAGCGTAGCTGCCAATTGCCATGGAAAGGGCCATGGGCCAGTGTTCGGTAACGAGGGGCCACAGGCTCCGCGTGACAATATACAGCCCCCATAAGCAGTAGAAGCTGCACAGCCAGATTACCCAAGGGGCATACCGTGAACTAAAAGCCTTCATGACGCTCAGGTCCGCTTTCTGGACTGAATCAGCTTAAGGAACTCTTCATGTGCCATGGTGCCGGCTTTTGCCCGCTTCAGAATTTGGTTGAAGCGATCAAAGGTGGAATCTATTTCATTTTCCGACAAGGCAAAGCGGGGTGCGGGGTAGTGCTGCATTCCGTATAGAACGTAACGATAGTTGGTATCAGTAAAAATACTGGCAAAGCTTCCGGCAAAATCCTGATATTCACAAATCTTGCGCTGCCACAGCGGAAGCTTTGACTTCAGCCAAGAACAACCATCGACAGTAGCCGGAGCTGCCCGCCAGAACGCACTATCATCGCGATTCGAGAGACAGTAATGAAGCACAATGAACTGTTTCAGGTCCTGATAAAACCCTCGCAACTTTTCATTATAAGAGTCACGCAACTCACAACTCCCATCATCCGCAGCTAGATGTGTGGCCAGCAAGCTCACGCCGAGGTGGATCATATGCAGACCAGTAGATTCTAGTGGTTCAATAAAGCCGCCGGACAGGCCAATAGCCACGCAGTTTCCAATCCATACATCGTTTCTGCAACCAACCTTCATATCCAAGTGTTTGCATTTAATTACACTGGACTCAACTCCTAAAAAGGCCCGCAGCTCTGCTTCTGCCTGCTCAGGTGTAAGCCGCTTACTATCGTACACATACCCACTTCCTTGGCGGTTTACCAAGTCAATCTGCCAGGCCCAGCCACTGGAAAGTGCCGTTGCCACCGTATACGAGCGCGGCTTTTCGCCACCGGGAAGCTCTCGCTGAATCGCGACAGCCTTGTCACATGGCAAAACTTCAGTAAAAGAAACCCAATTGTCTTGTTTGAGCTTCTCGATTAGCAGCCCGCGAAACCCTGTACAGTCTATGAAAAAATCGCCAGCAAACTGCCCCTCGTCCGTGAGGACAGACCGGATTTCTCCCGCAACAACTTCGACATCCGTAACCGTCGCTTCAATATGGCGGACTCCCTGCTCTACCGCTTTACGTCTTAGAAAGCGCGCAAGCAGTGTCGCATCGAGATGGTACCCATACGGAACCGCCGCTTGGTACTGCGGCGAAGGTGCACCTTTAGGGCAACGCCCCCACTTGATCAGGTGGGAGTTAACGCTCACGCCTTCATCATAACGCTCCTGCGCAGCACGCCCCCCCACAAACCAAGCACTAGAAATATCGATAGACCCACCCGGCTGCTGCTGATCAAACGGATGGAAATACTCGTGAACATTGCCATCGACCGGCTTCATCCAGTTACGAAACATGATGCCAGACTTGATCGTCGCATTGGTCTCCGCCATCAACTCGGCTTCGTCTAGACCCATGGCACCGAAAAAGAAACGAATACTGTGTACCGTCGCTTCGCCGACGCCGATAATACCGATATCCGGGCTTTCAATAACATTGATCTGGTAATTCTGAACTTCGCGATTGAAGTAACGATTCAGGTAAATAGCCGCCATCCAGCCCGCGCTACCACCACCCACGATATTCAATATTTTTATGTTGCTTGACTGCATATTTTTTTAGATTTTTTGCAGGCCGAACCTTTTGATTTTTTCGATCAGCGCGCGATGCTCTGGCAGACTATTAAGTAACTGGTCGGAAAAACCTGCGATTTCATTCATTCGACTCTGGGCAGCGGGCATCATGGAATATCGCCCCGATATAGATTTTTCGATCGATGTATCAAATTCCATCCCGTATAGGACATATTGATAATTTGCCAAGTTGAAGATTTCTAGCTTGCTGGGGAATTCGTAGGCACTAGGCGGCTGCGATTTCCACAACTGCAATTTCTCCGCGAGCGAGTCGGGTATCGTCGATGCCTCACAGTTCTCAACCCAGAAAGGGTGGTCTTTTCGTTGGCTTATACAGTAGTGCAATTTGATAAAATCAATCACTCGATCCCATGCATACTGGACCGCCTGATTGAATCGCCGCGCTACAATTGACATTACCGAGCGATTAGCCGGAAATGTATCAGCGAGCATTCTTGCGGTGGCGTCATATACCAGGATTCCAGTTGCCTCGAGAGGTTCGACAAACCCTTGGGACAAGCCAATTGCAACGCAATTATTCTTCCAGTAAGTTTGCCGGTGCCCCACACGCATGGGGATTTTTCTGATCGACAACTTCCCGCCCTCATCACCTAGGTAGCGACGAAACACGGTTTCTGCGCGGTCGTGATCGGTGTGTGCGCTGGAATATACATAGCCTGTGCCACGCCTTTCCGACAACCCAATATCCCATACCCATCCACTTTCCTGCGCAGTCGAAACGGTAAAGCTGGGAATGGGCGAATTTTCTACCGCATATGGAAGCTGAGCGGCCAGCGCATAGTCTGCGAAAAGTACGTTGCGTTTATCAACAAACCCAACCCCCATTGCCTGCCCCAGCAACAAGGATGCAAAACCGGTGCAGTCAACAAAAAGATCCGCCTCGATATGCTCTCCAGCACTGGTTGATACTGACCGGATATTGCCGGACTCATCCCGATGAACCTGTTGCACGTCAGCCAGTAAATGTGTCACACCAAGCTTTTCAACCCCGTGACGCGTTAGAAGTCGTGCAAATTTCGCCGCATCCAGGTGGTATGCATAACTCACGATACCCTCGAACTCAGGTATCGTCATATCTTTTGGCCCCAGCCCTCGATCACACACGGCACCCTGCACAGACACCGCATCCACGTAACTGCGATCCTTGGCACTTTGCAGCCAATAAGGAGTCAAATCTCCTATGCCGGTATCAGGATAATCGAAGACATGGTGATAAAAATCTGACCCCGCCCCCCCGGGCGGGCGCACCCAGTTCGCGAACTTGATGCCCTGTTTGAAGGTCGCATCGCATTCACGCACAAACTCGGTTTCACTAATTCCTAGGTAACGGAGAGATTCCCGAATTGCAGGGACAGTGCCTTCGCCGACACCGATTGTAGGAATGTTCTCAGACTCTACCAGCGTTACCTGAACACCGGCGGGGGAAGAAGAGGATAGCTTTTTAGCGAGGTGACAGGCCGACAACCAGCCAGCCGTGCCCCCTCCAACTACCAATACGCGCTTGATTTGTTCATCGTTATTGATAGTCATCATACAAAACAGCAGTCAAAGATTAGGCGCCGGCCTGCATTTTAGCCAAGCGAGAAAACTGGTGCATGGAGCCCAGCTGCGCGTACAGCGGCGGCAGGAAGCCACGCTTACGGAAGTCGGCGAAGTCTTCTTCGCTCAGCTCGCCCAGTTTCTTCTCATCAACCATGTAGATGCCGGTCAGGTTGATCTTCTCACCACCAGCGTTAACTGCAACGTTTTGAGTGGTCAGCAGGTCTTTCTCAGCCAGGATGGTAATGAACGCTTTGGTCATCTGGTCACTTTCCAGGTAGCCCACCAGAGACTCTTTCTTGGCCTTCAGGTACTCAGACTCTTCACCGGCTTCGTCGAACAGGGCATTACCCTCTTCTTCGCCAACAACAGGGCTGTTTTCAACCAGACCTACCATCAGCTTCTCCTTATCATCGCCGGCAGGAGCCAGAACGAAAGGATGATTGCGCACAGCGCCAGGAACGAAAACGCCTTTCCACTTTTCGCCGTCCACAAACAGGTTTTCGCCTACTTTCAGGCTCAGTAGTGCAACAGACTGGAATTGACCAGTATCGGAGTTCTTGACGAACACAATCGGATATTCTGCACCCAAACGGGCGAATTCGTGAGCAGTTACGGGCACCATATGTGCGTTTTTTACATGCTCAAATGTCCCCAATTCACGCACTTTCAGTTTTCCGTGAACGTCGCTGCGCAGAGGTACGATTTTTGGGGCTTCTACAGTGGCCATACAACACCTTATTGAAATTTGAAGTTATTCTAAAAAAGCCCGCCTAGTATATTTTTCATACGAAAAAAGGGAAGCAAAAACTTCCCTTTTTCCGATACATTACGGTTTTAACTCGCCATTAGAACTTGTATGAAGCTCCAATATTGATGCGGCGAGCAGTTTCGTATTCATACAGCGGGAACCCTGAAGTGAAACCAGTTCCCGGCGCAGGCTCGGCGTTATTACCAATCTGAACAGACTCTTCTGCCAGCAGGTTATTCACATCAAGCTTGACATCCAGGTTCTCTGTTGCGTACCACACTGCGCTCAAATCCAGGCTGCCGAAGTCATCGTGCAGACGATTACCGTAGGAACCGGATTCCCGAATCATGTACTCGCTACGCCAGTTGTAGGAGACACGAGCAGAGAACATATCATTTTCGTAGTAACCAGTCAGGTTATAAACGTTCTCGGAGCTGTCACTCAGGAACGGGTTACCGTCAGTAAACGTTGCTGCGTCAGTATCGGTGTCAGTCCAGGTATAGTTGGCGATGGTACCGAAGCCGTTACCGAAATCTTGCTGGTAACCCAGCTCGATACCAGTGATCTTAGCATCCTCGCCATTGTCTTTTTCTTGAACAATCCAGCCGAAACCAGCTTCGCTATCCGGCAGCTCGAAGGGAATTTCACTCGCAGAAGCAGCGTACTCGGTGATGGTCACAAAGTTGCTGACATCTTTGTAGAATACACCACCAGAGATCAGAGAACCTTCAGCGAAGTAGTACTCAATCCCCAGGTCAAACTGGTTCGCCAGGAAAGGCTCTAGACCGATGTTACCGGTAACCCAGTACTGATTGTTGTCGATCTCATCGTTGGCACCGATGGGGCTCGGGTTAACGTACATATCAACGTATTGAGGACGCGCCATTACCTTAGCCGCAGAAGTACGCAAGATAACGTCTTCACTCAGGTTATACGCCAAGTTGAAGCTCGGCAGAACAACAGAATAGTCAGCATCAGCTTCCGTCTTCACACCATCGAGATAATAAGTGGAGGTCGCGTCGGTGGTCACATAGCGAACACCAAAATTACCGCGAACATCACCTATCTCATAGGTCGCCATTGCGTAAATTGCGGAGTTAGTCTCATCAATCTCGCTGTAGGAGCCCAAGTCTTCTACCTTGCCAGTAATGGAAGCTTTAGCCCATGCTTTCAGAGCGTCGTCGTCCAGTCTTGGGATTTCGTAGCCACCAGCGCCAGCGTCGATAGTGCCATTAATTATGCCATCAGTAGAGATTACCGCATCAAAGTCATCCGCCTGCAGGAACTCAAAGCGACGACTAGTGGCGTTGTGATCCGCAGTTTTGATACCAGTTTTGATTGAATTGATCGCACCAATTTCTACATCAAATTCCAGGTCCGCTTGGAAATAGGCCTCTTCATCAGTTTTCGGGGTGGCATTGAAGTTAGCGCCAGTGCCCATTGCCAGGCTACCTGGGTCATAGCTTCCCAGGTCAAAGCCGTTCAGATCCCAAGTCTGGCTACCATTCATGAAATCATAGGAAGCACCGTCCAGAGCAAATCCGCCCGAACCGTCATCAACTACCATTTCGAAGTCAGTACCACCGGTAGAGGAAGTAGAGCCCACCTGTACGCTCAACTCATAGCCATCACCCGTGTAAGTCGTGGTGAGATCGAAAACATCGGAGTTCATGGTCGCTTCACGTGGACGCGCCTGCAGGTAGGCAACGTTCAGAGGACCACGGGCGGTTGTACCATTAATCTGGTCGGAAGGGTCAACGTCCACACCACACCAACCACAGTTACCTTGGGTCAGCCACAGCGCGTAGTTAGTATTGTCCGCCTCCATTTGCATGTCGATAGCGTTTAGAACGATATCGAGGTTTTCTGTCGGCTGATATTGGAAAGTAGCGTTAATCGCGGAACGCTTACGTTCCTGCTCGAACGCAACTGGGCCGGCGCCCCACTCCCAGAACGCTTCATTACCTTGACGTTGCAGCAGGCGCTCTTGAGATACAGCGGAAACCAGTACACCGAAAGTCTCGGAATCGTTCTTCCAGCTGGCAAGCCCAGAGAATTGTGGGTCAGTGGAATCAGAATCAGACTGCTGGGACGCTTCAACAGAAGCGCGTAGGGTCAGAGGGTCAAGATCTAGCGGCTTGCGGGTATTGATTACAACGGTACCACCCACACCGCCTTCAGCGAGGTCAGCCTGGGAGGACTTGTAAACTTCAATGTTACCAACCAGCTCGGAAGGCAGCAGCTCGTAGTTAAAGCTACGCTTGGCGGGCTCGAGGACGAACCAACCGGTGGACGCAACATTCTGGCCATTCAGGGTGGTCAGAGTCAGGTCATTACCTGCGCCGCGGATAGATACCGCAGCACCTTCTCCGAATTGACGCTGGATCGTTACGCCCGGAACACGCTGCAATGACTCTGCAACGTTCTTGTCCGGGAACTTACCGATATCTTCTGAAGAAATAGCGTCGACAATAGAGTATGAGTCACGCTTTGTGCTGAGGGCATCCTGCAGAGAACCGCGAATACCAGTAACGGTAATTTCTTCCAGAGCACTATTCTGAGCAACTGCCAGCGGAGCCATCAGGCCACCACTCAGTACAGCTGCACTGATCGAGAGAGCGAGTTTGTTGCGCTTAAGCATCGATTTCCCCTTCCTTTTTTATAGATATAAAGGTTTGGTTAGAAACTTTTATTCACCTTGTACCGCCAAATGATAGCGCTGTCATTCGTTTTTATGATAGCGCTGTCATTCTCACGATCGACAATACACAGAATGAAATAAAAAAGCTACAGGCCTTCGGGGAATTTATCTGGGTATTTTGCAGTTTTTTGTAACAGCTGCCTGTCATTTGTGACAGTTGGGAGTGATTTTACATGGGAACTGGGACGCACACAGGATATTTTCTGTACAGAAAAGGTGACCGGTTAGTCTTCCGCTTCAGATGGAGGGTTTATATAGGCTGGAACCAAAACTCCCGGCACAGAGCCGGGAGTTTACGGGAGTCCGTTCAGAATCCGCTAGAGATTACTCGATTTCCTTGATTCTCATGGAGCTGGTACCGCCACCCATATTCAGGCGCTCGCCTTGGGTGATCAGGATACGCTGGCCTTTCTCCAGTTCGATACGGGACCCCAAAACCTCGACAATCGCATCGGTCAAGTGACCTAGTGGTACGGACGCAGGGTCAAACTCAATGGGCTCGACACCACGCAGCAACACCAGTTGGCGGGCAACGCGGGAATGACGGGTCAGTGCGTAGATCGGCAGGCGACTGGTAGCCCGGGACATGATGCGTGGGGTGCGGCCGGATTCGGTAAGCGCGGCAACGGCGCACAGGTTTTCAACTCGTGCTGCAGATTCGATTGCGGCCTGGGCAATCACCGTATCGATTGCTTCCGACGCAGTACGGTCGGCTGCCGGACGGGAGGTTGTCCCCAGGTACTGCTCTGCACCAACAACCACTTCCGCCATGGACTCCACGGCAGCGACCGGGAAATCGCCGGCAGCGGTTTCCGCGGATAGCATTACCGCGTCGGTACCATCCAGCACGGCGTTGGCCACATCCATCACTTCCGCGCGGGTCGGCGTGGGATTGGTGATCATGGATTCCATCATCTGGGTGGCGGTAATCACACCGCGGTTCAGCGCATTGGCACGGTTGATCAGTTTTTTCTGCACGCCCACCAGTGCAGCATCGCCAATTTCCACACCCAAATCACCACGGGCCACCATGATGACATCGGAGGCGAGAATAATATCGTCCATCTGCTGGTCATTATTCACCGCTTCGGCGCGCTCAACCTTGGCCACGATGGCGGCATTGCTGCCGGCTTCGCGCATGGCCTTGCGAGCGATTTCCAGATCCTCGCCGCTGCGCGGAAAACTCACCGCCAGGAAATCCACATCCAGCTCGGCAGCGAGCTTGATGTCTTCGTAGTCTTTTTCTGTCAGCGCCGGCGCAGAAAGGCCGCCACCCAGAAGGTTGATACCTTTATTGTTGGAGAGCTTGCCACCCTGCAGTACACGGCAGAACAGCTTGCTGTTGGTGCCACCGGTCACCTCGAGACGAATCTTGCCGTCGTCCAGCAACAGGATATTACCAGGCTTGCAGTCGGCGATCAGGGACGGGTAGTCCACGCCCACTTTCTGCTGGTTACCACCCTCTTTCGGGCAGTCCGCATCAAGGGTGAACTCCGCATTATTCTCGAGAAAGATGCTGCCTTCGGCAAAACGGGCGATGCGAATTTTCGGGCCTTGCAGGTCACCGAGTACGGCAACCAGTTTGTTTTGCTCTGCAGCGGCACGACGCACTTCTTCCACACGCTTGCGGTGATCGTCGGCACTGCCATGGGAGAAGTTCAGGCGTACAACATTAACGCCGGCGCGGATAATCTCGTCAATAACACGCGGCTTGTCTGTGCCTGGGCCGAGCGTGGCAACAATTTTAGTATGGCGAATCATAGTGGTGTTTTTGTATTTGAATTAGGAGTGAGACGTTTTTTTGATAATCGAATTGTTATTTCAGTCGTTATTGACTGGGGAATAATACCGGAGCGGGTATTGCACCCACTCCGGCAAGATAACGAAACGTTATCAGGCTGCAGTTTATTAACAGTTACAGCCGTTTTACTTGGCTCGATTAAAGACCCTGAGCCTTCGCCATTGCCAGGCTGGTATCGAGCATACGGTGAGAGAAGCCCCACTCGTTGTCGTACCAGGACATGACTTTCACCAGGTTACCGTTTACACGGGTGTGGTTGGCATCGAAGTGGCTGGAAGCCGCAGTGTGGTTAAAATCCACAGAGACCAGAGGCTGGTCGCAGTAAGACAGCACACCACCTTTCATGCTACCGGCGGCATCTTGCAGGATTGCATTGATTTCATCGGCAGTGGTTTCGCGGCTGGCGATAAACTGGCAATCCACCAGGGATACGTTATTTACCGGTACACGAACGGCCATACCATCCAGCTTGCCTTGCAGTTCTGGCAGAACCAGGCCAACTGCAGCGGCAGCGCCAGTCTTGGTTGGAATCATGTTGTCTGCCGCAGCGCGCGCGCGGTAGATATCTTTGTGTACCGCATCCTGAGTGTTCTGATCGTTGGTATAGGCGTGCACGGTAGTCATAAAGCCGCGCTCGATGCCGATGGATTCGTTCAGAACCTTGGCCACCGGAGCCAGGCAGTTGGTGGTACAGGACGCGTTGGATACAACTTTGTGTTCCGCAGTCAATTTATCGTCATTTACCCCATAAACCACGGTCAGGTCAGCATCTTTGGACGGTGCAGAAATCAGTACCGCTTTGGCACCCGCTTGCATGTGCTTGGAAGCTGCCGCTTTATCGGTAAACAAGCCGGTACATTCCAGCACCAGATCCACTTCCAGTTCCGCCCACGGCAGAGCAGCGGGGTCGCGCTCCTGGCAAACTTTTACGGTGTCGCCACCGATCACCAGATTTTCGCCGTCGACGGCAACTTCGGTGTTGAAACGGCCGTGTACAGTGTCGAAACGGGTCAGGTGGGCATTGGCCTCAACCGGCGCCAGATCATTGATCGCGACCAGTTGGATGCGGTCGTTGTAGCCGGACTCGTAAATAGCACGAGTTACATTGCGTCCAATACGTCCATATCCGTTGATAGCAATTCTGAGTTTCATATCGCTACACCCTCTGTGTCTTAAAAATTGTGGATTATTTGTTTGTTCTAAGCGCCGGGTGATCGATCCCCCCCAGCACAATTCTGCTCAGTGAAACTGCTTTTAACCTTTCAGCAGGGAGGCCTCTTTGGCCAGACGGGTAATTTCCGCCCAGTTTTTCTCGGCAACCAGTTTCGGTGCTGCCATCCAGGAACCACCCACACAAACGACGTTGGACAGCGCCAGGTAATCACGTGCATTGCTCGGGCTGACGCCGCCGGTGGGGCAGAACTTCACTTTAGCCAGCGGACCACCGATGGATTTCAGCATCGGGATGCCACCGGCCGCTTCTGCGGGGAAGAATTTCTGATAACCGTAGCCACGCTCGAACAGGCGCATTACTTCTGATGGGTTCGCAGCACCTGGCAGCAGCGGTACCGATACGTTATCTGCCGCATCCAGCAGCGCCTCGGTGGCACCCGGGCTTACCATAAACGTCGCACCGGCATCCACGGAGCGCTGGATGTCGCCGGCGTTCAATACGGTACCAGTACCAACGTGGGCATCCGGCAGATGCTTGGCAATTTCCTCTACGGCCGCCAATGCAGCCTCCGTACGCAGGGTTACTTCCAATACGTTAAGGCCACCTTCCACCAGTGCCTGCGCTAACGGCAGTGCGTCGCTGACGTTATCCACCACGATCACCGGCACTACGCCAGCCTGCTCCAAAACGGGTACCAGATTCTCTTGCATACTCACTTCCTAAAACTCGTCGAAATTCATTATTGGCTTATGGAGCCCAGTACACGGTGACTGGCTTCGCCCCTTGCTTGAGAATGCTGCGTACCGGCATTTCACTCACGTCATCACCGAGCAGCGCCTGGCGATAGACCTTGAGTTTTTCCTCACCGGTAATCAGCAATTTGATTTCTTTCGCCTGCAAGATTGCAGCGAGGGTCAGCGTCATACGTTGGGTATGCGCTCCCGTCACCGCGCTCTGCTTGGCGGTAATGGCTTTACACAGCTTTCCACTCTTTGCGTCGAGCGCATCATCCAGCCCTTCTGCATAGGGGAAAAAAGACGCGGTATGACCGTCGTTCCCCATGCCGAGTACACAGACATCAAACGGGCGCGGCAGCTCTTGAAAAGCGCGTTCGCAATCCGCTTCACCTTCAGCCGGTGTCGCCGCGGCATTTTTCATACCCAGGCAAGGCGCCTTGGCCGCTTCATTCTGCAGCAGGCTATTTGAGATAAATGCGAGATTACTCCCGGCTTCATCTTTTTCCACCCAACGCTCGTCAACCAGCGCTACATTCACCTGTTCCCAGGGCAGTGGACGACGGGAAAGCTCACGATAAACCGGCTCAGGCGAGCTGCCACCGCTCACCAGAAAGGTCGCCTGACCGTTGGCCTTGATGCCGGCGTGCAGTGCCGCTGCGCACTCATTGGCAAGAGCCAGCGTGAGCCGTTCCCTATCTGCAAAAAACTTTTCTTCAACCATGTCGTTTTGACCTTTGCGTATTTTGCCGGTGCTGTCAGGTTAAATTACGGGTTAAACCTGTTGTTAAACCTAGGGGTTAAACCAATGGTGACCATTTTCGGCCAGCAACTGATTGGAGGCCTGCGGCCCCCAGGTTCCCGCACGGTACAACTGCGGCTGATTCGCAGTATCGCGCCAGTGGTCGATGATCGGATCGACCCAGGCCCAGGCCGCTGCCACTTCTTCGCGGTGAATAAATAGCGCGGAATTGTTTGCTGCGGCGTCCAGCATGAGACGCTTGTAGGCATCACTTTTGAAGCTGTCGTAGGTATCCGAAAGTGTCAGGTTCAGCTCTACCGGTTGCAGCTCCATGGTGAGACTGTCCATCTTCTTGGCCATCAGCACCATTTTGATGCTTTCTTCCGGCTGCAGACGAATCACAAGGCGGTTTGGCAGTACTTTACCGGCCTCAGGCTGATACACGCTATGGGAAACGTTCTTGTACTGAATCACGATTTCTGCACAGCGCTTTTCCATACGTTTGCCGGTGCGTAGATAAAACGGCACACCGGTCCAGCGCCAGTTATCGATGTGTGCACGGATCGCGACGAAGGTCTCAGTGGTGCTGTTTGCCGCTTTCAACTCTTCCAGATAGCCGGGAACCAGCTCCTTACCCAGACCACCAGCCACGTACTGGCCGCGCACGATGTTGTTATCGACACTATCGCCAGTCAGCGGCCGCAGAGCCTCCAGCACTTTGATTTTTTCCGAGCGGATATTGCGCGCGGACATGCTGTTCGGCGATTCCATGGCGATCAGACACAGCAGCTGCAGTAGGTGGTTCTGAACCATGTCGCGCATTGCGCCGGTGTCATCGTAAAAACCCGCGCGCCCTTCCAGACCCACGGTTTCGGAAATACTGATCTGGATGTGATCGATGGTCTTCGCATCCCACAGGTGTTCGAACAGCACGTTACTGAAGCGCAGGGCCAGCAGGTTCTGTACGGTTTCTTTACCCAGGTAGTGGTCGATGCGGAAAATGCTGTCTTCCGGAAAGTACTCGGCGATCTTGCTGTTGATCTCGTCGGAGGTCTTAGCGTTGTAGCCAAGGGGCTTTTCCACAACCACGCGGGAGTTTTCGTGGATAAGCCCTTTTACGGAAAGGTTCTCACAGCAAGGGCCAAATACCGCCGGCGGAATCGCGAGATAAAACAGACGGGTGCGCTTGGTGTCCTTACCCAGAATATCCACCAGACCGTCCCACTGCTCATCGGGCTTGGCGATATCCAGATATACGGCGCGCAACAGGCCGCTGAATTCTTTCCAGTTTTTATCACTGTATTCACCATCGCGCAGATGGGTTTTCAGCGCTTGCTGTGCGGTCTTCATGTAGGTGTCCGCGTCTTCCTGACGACGGACCACAGGCAGGATGCGGGTGTCCTTGTTCAGGCCACCTTCAATATAAGCGCGATACAACGCAGGAATCAGTTTGCGCAGAGACAGATCGCCGCCGCCGCCAAACAGTACCATGTCGAATGAATTTGCCATTTCGTTGCTCTCAAACAGTTGCGCGGGCCTGATGTGTTATCAGCGCCCGCACGAATTCAGTTAAAAAAGAATGCTACCGCCGGTTTCTGCGCCGCTCGCAAGCTTGCGCATATTGACAAACAGATCCCGTCCCATGCCGCTGTTGTTGGCTGACAGGTCGCATTCCGCTGGCGCGCGTGCGGCCAGCTCTTCATCACTTACATCTACTTTGAGAACGCCGGCTTCCGCGTCCAGCTCTACAATATCTCCGTCCTGGATTTTTGCGATTACGCCACCTTCCAGCGCTTCCGGGGAAAGGTGGATGGCCGCCGGCACTTTACCGGAGGCGCCGGACATGCGGCCGTCGGTGACCAGCGCCACCTTGAAACCGCGGTCCTGCAGTACGCCGAGGGATGGCGTCAGCTTGTGCAGTTCCGGCATACCGTTGGCCTGTGGGCCCTGGAATCGCACCACGGCCACAAAATCTTTTTCCAGCTTGCCCGCTTTGAACGCGTCCAGCATGTCGTCCTGACTGTTGAACACAACTGCCGGTGCTTTCACTTTCAGCTGCGGGGTTTTCAGCGCGGAAACCTTGATCACGCTGTTACCCAGATTGCCTTTCAACAATTGCAGGCCGCCGTGGCTGGAGAACGGATCCGCTGCCGGGCGAATGATGTCCGGGTTGCCGGACTCTTCGGCGGTCGGGCGCCACACCAGGCCGTCCTTGTCTTCATTCAGGAACGGATCGTAGGTGTAGGGTTCCATACCGGAATCGCCGAGTACGGTGGCCACATCGTTGTGCAGCAGACCTGCCCCGAGCAATTCGCGGATCAGATACTGCATACCGCCGGCCGCGGCAAAGTGGTTGATGTCCGCGGTACCGTTCGGGTACACGTGGCACAGCAGCGGCACTACTTCAGACAGCTCTGCCATATCCTGCCAGGTAATCTGGATGCCGGCGGCGCGCGCCATGGCGATCAGGTGCATGGTGTGGTTGGTAGAGCCACCGGTTGCGTGCAGGCCAACGATGCCGTTGACGAAGGCTTTTTCGGTCAGGATCTTGGCGATGGGTGTGTAGTTGCTGGGCTCGGAGTTCTGTACCAGCTGCTTCACCGCCGCTTTGTTCATGGCATCGCGCAGTTCGGTGCCCGGATTGATAAACGAGCTGCCCGGCAATTGCAGGCCCATGATTTCCACCAGCATCTGGTTGCTGTTGGCGGTACCGTAGAAGGTGCAGGTACCCGCGCTGTGATAGGAGGCGCTTTCCGCTTCCAGTAATTCTTTGCGGCCCACTTTGCCTTCCGCGTACAGCTGGCGAACGCGTACTTTTTCCGCGTTGGCAAGACCGGTTGGCATGGGACCTGCAGGTACAAATACCGCAGGCAGGTGACCAAAAGACAGAGCACCAATCACCAGACCGGGAACAATCTTGTCGCAGATGCCGAGGTACATTCCGCCGTCAAACATATCGTGTGACAGGGAGATGGCGGTGGCCATGGCGATGACATCGCGGGAAAACAGTGACAGTTCCATACCGGGCTGACCCTGGGTCACGCCATCACACATGGCGGGTACACCACCGGCAACCTGCGCGGTTGCACCGTTGCGCAGGGCTTCTGCCTTGAGCATTTCCGGGTAAGTGCCGTAAGGCTGGTGCGCCGACAACATATCGTTGTAAGCAGTGACGATTGCCAGATTGGGGCCATGCCCGGAGGCGATCAGATTTTTGTCATGATCGCTGGACGCTGCCATCGCATGCGCCAGGTTGCCGCAGGACAGCTTGTGACGCGCACGGCCTTTGCCCTGCGCGCGCTCGACCTGAGCCAGGTAAGTCGCCCGGGTTTCTTCGCTGCGGCGGATGATCCTTTCGGTCACCGTCTGTACGCGACTGTGTACCACTGTTTTGTTTGCCATTTTTTCAACTCTTCGATTTTTATCAGCTCGTTTCACGCTGCAGCACAATGTGCGTTTAAGCCTGTTCTCCAGCAGACTCAGCCACCTCTATTTCAGGCAGCTCCGTGGACGTAACCGCGCCGTTTATCCGGCGGTAGTATTCGATCAGTTGGGCAGTAGAACCGTCTTCGCCTGCCAGGTCGCCGGAAGCCAGTTTTGGCTCCAGTTTGTTAGCAAGGCCCTTACCCAGTTCCACTCCCCACTGATCAAAGGAATAAATTTGCAAAATCACACCTTGAACAAAAATCTTGTGCTCATAGAGTGCGATCAGCGCTCCCAGTGATCGGGGGTCCAACTCCTTCAAGAGTATTGTGTTACTTGGCTTTCCACCCCTGTGGACCTTGAATGGGGTGAGCCTTTTTATTTCTTCTTGCGACAGCCCCTTGGCTGCCAGTTCACGACCGACGGACTCTGCGTCCACGCCGTTCATCAGTGCCTGACTCTGGGCAAACATGTTTGCCAGCAGAATCTCGTGGTGACCGTCGAGGTCGTGCCCTGGGGTCACACTGCCGATAAAGTCGGCGGGAACCACTTCCGGGCTCTGGTGCAGATACTGATAAAACGCATGCTGCCCGTTGATGCCCGTCTGGCCCCATATTAGAGGGCCGGTGGTGTAGTCCACCTCCACCCCTGCACGGGTGGTAGATTTGCCGTTACTCTCCATATCCGCCTGCTGCAGATAGGAAGGCAACATGTGCAGTGCCTGTTCGTAGGGCAATACCGCATGTGCCGGGTAACCCATAAAGGTGCAATACCAGACGCTCAGCAGCGCCATGATCACCGGCGCATTGGCCGCAAGCGGCGCCTCGCGGAAGTGCTTGTCCATACTTGCCGCGCCATCCAGCAAGGCGCGGAAATTGTCGAACCCGCAGGCAATGGCAATGGGCAGACCGATGGATGACCACAGCGAGAAGCGCCCGCCTACCCAGTCCCAGAAGCGGAAGGTCCGCTCCGGCAGCACACCAAACTGCTGCGCTTTATCCGGACTGGAAGTCACCGCAACAAAGTGCTGCCGCAGCAGCGCTTCGGTGTCAGCCTCCGGCATCGCCTTCTGCAGCCACTTCAGGCCACTGTTGGCGTTGGTCATTGTCTCGCTGGTCGTGAATGTCTTGGACGAGACAATGAATAAAGTCGAATCGGCATCCAGGCCGGCCAGCACATCCGTGAGCTGGGTTCCATCCACATTGGATACAAAATGCACTGCGACATCGCCCTTCCGATGGGCACGCAGTGCTTCGATGGTGGTTTGCGGCCCGAGATGGGAGCCACCTACCCCAAGATTGACCACATCGGTAATTCGTTTACCGCTGTAGCCAGTCAGGGCTCCATTATGTAGTAAAACTACAAACTCTTTCAAGCGCTCCAACTCGGCTTCCACCAGGCTGGTGACGGATACCCCGCCCACTTCAATATCTTCCGCCAGACCACCGCGCAACGCAGGATGCAGCACCGGGCGGCCTTCTGTGGCATTGATGGGCTTGCCGGCAAATAAGTCCGCTCGCCACTGCGCCAGATCCGCGGCTTCCGCCAGGCGTAATAAATTTACAAAAACGTCCTGATCCAGCAGGTTTTTTGAGTAATCCAGCAGAAATTCCGGCAGCTCCAGGGAGAAACGCTCCGCGCGCTGTGGATCGGCGGCAAACAGTGCCCTCAAGGATTGCCCTTTCAGCGCCGCTGCCTGCGCCTGCAGGACCTGCCAGATTGGCGACTGGGAAAGAGGAACAGAGGAAGATTGAGAGTGAGACGTGTGAGAGTGTGCACTGTGCATAGCGAGCCCCCTAAAGTGGCGCCCGCCGTGGTGTTGCAGGCACCGGTTATTGTTATCTACCCGATTGACCGGCAACTGACTCCCGGCCCCGGAAGCAACTGCCAACCTGTACAAAAACAAATGACAACGCTGTCAATTTGGCGCCAGAGTCACACAGTTGGTAAAAGCTGTCAATTGGGTTTGTAGTTTTATTTCACACCCGGAATAGGCCGGATCACTCGGTGACCCGTAGGCCATCGTCGTTCGCGCCAGAACCGGGTAAACTTGCTTGATAGGCAAATTACGGAATCATTCCAACAAGGACCTTTTAAGGACCCAACAAGGACCCATCAAGGATCACAGCCAACAATGAAGAGCACCATCAACGACGTGGCCGCAAGAGCCGGGGTATCGATCAAGACCGTTTCCCGGGTGATCAACAACGAGCCGTCGGTGCGCCCCGCTACTCGCCAGAAAGTGATGGATGCCGTGGAAGCGCTGCACTACCAACCCAACCTGGCAGCGCGCAACCTGGCGGGCACCCGCAGTTACACCATTGCCCTGATCTACGATAACCCCAACGCCTATTATGTGATCGATATGCAGAACGGTATTCTCGAGGCATGCAAGGCACGAGGGTACGAACTACTGATTCACCCGAGTAATTCCAAGTCCACTAACGTAAATGACGAGCTGCGCGCACTGGTGGAGCACTCCAAAGTGGCGGGCCTGGTACTAACGCCGCCCTTTTCGGAAACACAGTCGGTAATCGATGAGGTCAAAAAACTCGGACTGGATTATGTGCGCATCGTTTCCAGTGGCGCCGCCGAAGGGGACGAAGACAACTGCATTCAGGTGGACGATACCGCAGCCGCCTTCGACATCACCAAACATCTGATTGAAAACGGCCACAAGCGTATCGGGTTTCTGGCGGGGGGCGAGGAACACGTCTCCACCCACGGGCGACTGGAGGGCTATAAGGAAGCGCTGCAACAAGCCGGTATCTCCATCGACCCGGATCTGATTATTCCCGGGGAATACTCTTTTGACTCGGGTGTATCCGGGGCCAAAGCACTGCTGGAAAAAGACAACCCGCCCACCGCCATTTTTGCCAGTAACGACGAGATGGCGGCCGGCGCACTTTTCGCCGCCCGCCTGATGCACATCGAAATTCCCGCGCAACTGTCCATCGTCGGTTTCGAGGACAGCCCCTTCTCCCGCCAGACCTGGCCCAAACTCACCACCGCGCACCAGCCCAACAGCGAAATCGCCAAATGCGCCGCCGCCCTGGTACTCAATAAAGCCCGCAGCAAAAGCGCCTCCGAAAGCGCCTCCGCCAACAAAGACGCCGGCATCACCAAAAAATTCGTCCCCGAACTCCTGGTCCGCGACTCCACCGGCCAATCCCCGGCTTAAACGGAATTTACCTCACAGCTCGAGGATCGCCGAAAAGCGTAGCGAGCACCTGTCTGGTGGTGGCCGCCGGAGCGGAAGGAACGGAATGTATGTTAATACATGAGTATCCTGACCGGGCTGGCGCACCAGCACCGCCGGACGCCGCCAGGCATGTGCGCAGTAGCTCTTCGGTGATTCCCCTCCAAAAAAAAGCCCTCACTAGGAGGGCAAAGATGACGAGAACCAAAGAGAGAAACTTTAAAAAGAAACTTAGACTGACTGTAGCGCCAGCTGGATAACCGGAGGTTATTTCCAGCTGCGCATCTTGTGCCCTTTCAGGGCGTAAAACAGGATAAACAGGTAAGCCGGGATGGAGATCACGTAGGCCAACTGGCCATCACCGGTGTCGGCGAAGTGGCCGTACAGGGGCGGCAGAACCGCACCACCGGAGATACCCATGATCAGCAGGGCGGCACCTTTGGAGGTGAACTTACCCAGGCCTTCCAGCGCCAGCGGCCAGATTGCCGGCCAGCACATGGCGTTGGCAAAACCCAGCAGCGCAACAAAGTAGACCGCGTTGGGGATTTCAGGCAGACCGAACAGCGCCAGGGTCGCGGAGGACATCACGGTGCTTTCCATGGAGCCGGTCATCACCGCGATAGTGAAGACAATACCCAGCACCGCAGAGATCAGCAGCGCAGTCTGCTGGCTGATAAAGCGCGGGATAGCGATGGTGCCCCAGATATAACCCAGCACCATAAACACCATGGTGTAGGACGTCAGAACAGAAGCGACCGCAGTATCCAGGCCCGCCTGTTTGCCCAGCAGACCGATCGCGTCACCGGCAATCACTTCCACACCCACATAGAAGAACAGTGCGATAGAGCCCAGGATCAGCTGTGGGAATTTCAGCAGTGCCGGCAGGTTAACCGCCATATCTTCCTGACCTTCCACCACCTCGTCTTCAATATCCGGCAGTGGTGCGAACATCATGGCGATTGCCAACACGAAACCGAGTACCGCCATGCCGATGTAAGGGCTCACCATCTGGCCAGCCAACTCGTCCAGCTTGGCATCTTTCGCGGTGGTAGAGAGTGCAGAGAGCTCTGCTTCAGAAATACCGCTGATACCAGACATCACCAGAGCCGCAAACACCAGCGGCGCAACAATACCAGCACCCTTATTGAGCAAGCCCATCACGCAGATACGCACCGCGGCGGTTTCCGGCGAACCGACTCTGACCACATAAGGGTTGGACGCAGTCTGCAAAATGGTGAGACCGGAGCCCACGACAAACTGTGCCAGCAGGAAGACGCCGAACATACGGCTGTAAGCGGCGGGAATAAAAATCAGTGCACCGACGGCAACCAACGCAAGGCCAAGGGCCATACCGGTCTTGTAGCCGGTGCGCTCTATAATGGCCGCCATGGGCAACGCCATTACGGTGTAAGCGATATAGAAAGCGGAAGCTACCAGCATGGCCTGGAAGGCGCTGAGCTCACAGATGGTTTGCAGGAACGGGATCAGGGCTCCGTTGAGCCAGGTTACAAAACCAAAGATAAAGAACAACAGACCGATGATGGTCATTGGCAGGATACTGCTGCGGGTTTCACCCTGGCTAACAACTGCGGTATTCATAGGCTCACCTTTAATTATCGTTATTTAGCGTTTATGCATTTCGTCATCAGTTTTGTTTTTGTCACGGGCATTCAGCCCGCGGAGAAGACTTCCTGTCCGCCGATCCAGGTCTTTTGCACCTGAAGATCGTCGTTCATCAAAATCATATCGGCCGCAGCGCCTTCGGCGATGCGGCCACCGGCAAAACCCAGGTATTCCGCCGGGTAGAGAGCGGCCATACGCAGGGCTTCGGTCAATTCAACACCACACCAGTCGCGAATATTGCGCACCGCGCCGATCATATCCAGGTGCGAACCGGCCAGCTCGCCGGTATTGGAGGTCAGCTTGTCGCCGTCGCGGGTGACGATGCGATTAAACAGCGGGAAACTCTGCTCGTCGCTGCCCACCAGTGACATGGCATCGGTCACCAGCATGATCTTACCGCGGGGTTTGGCCTTCAGCGCGAGGGTGATCGCTTCCGGACTCACGTGGTGGCCATCGACAATCAATCCACACCAGCAATCGTCACTGATCAACGCGGTACCCACCATGCCGGGATCACGGGAGTGCAGCGGCGACATGGCGTTGTACAAATGGGTAAATCCGCTCGCGCCTGCGGCTACCGCCGCGGCTGCGGTCTTGCCATCGGCATTGGAGTGGCCGAGGCAGACTTTCACACCGAGCGACACCAGCCTGCCGATGTCTTCCGGGGAAACGTTTTCCGGCGCCAGGGTGACCATCTTCAGGCCTAGGTCGTCCCGGGCGTAAATCGCCAGCTCTTCATCGCTGAGCGGGCGAATAAAACATTCTTCGTGGGTGCCTTTTTTCGGCGCGCTCAGGTGCGGGCCTTCAAAATGCACGCCGAGGACACCGGGCACGCCTTCTTTCAGGGCGGCACTGACCGCGTCGGCGGCTTTTTGCATAACGTCCACCTGATCGGTAATCAGGGTGGGCATAAAGCCGGTAGTCCCGAACTGGGCGTGAGCCGCAGACATTTTGCCGAGGGCGTTGACGCTGGTGTCGTTATTGAACAGCGCACCACCGCCACCGTTGACCTGTACATCGATCAGACCTGGCGCCAGCAAACCCTGCAATCGCACAGCGTCAGCCGCAGGGGTTCCGCCGAGGGAAATCACCTTGCCGCCGTCAACGGTCAGCGCTACATCCTTGAGTAGCTGCTCACCGTCGAATAACTGTTGTGCGATAAATGCCTGTACCACGTCCAAAATCCTTATCCGCGATCAAACGGTCTGGGTAACTTTCTTCAGACCCGCCGGCTCGTCCGGGTTAATACCCCGGCTTACCGCCACATGGGCAACGTCGATATAGAAGCGCTGCAGCAGAGGCAGCGGTGCAACGCGCGGGTGTACACCTTTGCTCGGCACGTGCAGATTGATCAGGGTGCCACCGCGACGGATGATATCGGCGATCTGCTCGCTGTGGGCCTGGTAGGACTCGTCTTCAATGGGCACGTTCACCACGGTGAGCTTCTGCTCTACCAGAGTGACCGGACCGTGCAGGAATTCCGCACTGGAGAAAGACTCCGCGTGGACGCTGCACACTTCTTTCAGTTTCAGCGCCAGCTCGCGGGTGATGCCGTAGCCGGGACCGCGGCCGAGAACCACCAGGTTCTTCACGGCAGCCAGATCTTCCGGGCGCAGCTGCACGTCGGATTCGATGGCATCGGTCAGGGTTTGCGGCAGCATCTCAACGCCGGCTTTCAGCTCTTCGTCCTGGGTCCAGTTGGCCACCAGTTGCAGCACCGCAGACAGGGTGCACAGGTAGCTCTTGGTCGCCGCAACGGCCAGTTCAGGGCCCGCCTTCAGCGGCACTACCTGATCGACGATATCTTTGATTGGTGCACTCTCGTCGTTCACCAGCGCGACGGTGTAGGCGCCGGCGTCTTTCGCCATTTGCGCCTGGGCGAGGATGTCCGGGCTGCGGCCGGACTGGGAAATTACGATGACCAACGCATCTTCGAGCTTCAGTTTTTTACCGTAAACACTGGAAACAGACGGTGCCGCCGCAAAGGTCGGTGTGCCGGTCTCAATTTCAATCAGGTACTTGGCGAATACACCGGCGTGGTCGGAAGAACCACGGCCCACGATCATCACAAAACGCGGCGGCTTGCTGCGCAGTCGTTCGCCCAACGCTTCCATGATCGGTGCGTTGTTCTGCAGTTGTTCGGCAATCCGGCTCGGGGCTTCACGAGCCTCGGTTTCCATTACTGTCATCGCCATAGATGCATCCACCTTGTTGGCCTCACCAGAGGTCACTGCGCTCATAAAATCTATCCGTAACTTTTTCTGAAGTCGTCTTCCGACAACCTGTGTGTTCTAACGATCTGGCTCTGTCGTTCAAAGAGATTCCGGGTTTATTACCCGAACAGCGCCTTGGCATCCGCCTCTTCACGCGCTGTGGACTCACTCTCCCCCAGCGCCGCCAGAGAGTGCTGGGCAAAGTAGACACAGCCCAGCTCCGGCGGATCCAGCGGATCGGAAACCCGCTCCGCCACATGGGGCTTGAGCCAGGGCTTCAGGCGCGGCGCCAGGCCACCGATCATGGACAGGCGCGGAGGTTTGCCCTCCATCAACTTGTCTGCGAGGTCACTGATGTACGCAGCACCATCACGCATGATCGAGGCCGCTACCGGACAATTCGCCTCGGCACATTCCACTACCGGCACCGCCAATTTGGCATACTGACTGGAAGGCTTGCCGGCCATCATTTCAATAACATCGTAGGGGTCATTGGTACCCAGCGCGGATTGCAACTCGCCCTTCAGGTCCGAGTCTCCCGCCAGGCCCTCCATCGCCATCAACAGGTATTTGACCGCTTCCATCCCCAGCCAGGCACCGCTGCCCTTGTCGCCGTGAGGAAAACCATGACCACCGACAATCGCGCTGCGGCCATTCACCCACGAATAACCCACAGACCCGGTGCCAGCGATAATCACGGCACCATCTCCTCCCCGGTGCGCACCCAGGCATGCCGAGTGCTGATCCGTGGTAAGGAACATTTGCTTGAAGGGATGTGCCCAGGCGTTCATCTCGTTGTAGAGACGGGGCATATTCACCCCAGCCAGACCCACACCTGCAACCAGCTCTCCCAGAGTTTCCGCAGGCAGGCCGGCATCGGCCACCGCCAGTGCGGCAGAACGCACAATGGAATCAATGGTTTGCGCATAGCCATGAAGGGGGTTCGCGGGCCCGGAGACTCCGGTGCCCAACAGGCGATTGCTGGCGTCATAGACTGATGCACGGCACTTGCTACCACCGCCATCGACGCCAATGAAAAGAATGTCCCTGCTGTCTCTCAAAGCAACCATCTAACCGGCCCCTAAGATTTTCTATTGTTATGTGTCCTTGCCGGATTCCCCACCGCATTCACTGCGCCCCAGAGGATTCCAGCTGGGCGTCATCGACGCCTCTGCCAATATGTGAGAAATACTACAAGACAAATGACAGCGTTGTCATGCCTTTTTTCAAAAAAAACCCGAAGATTTGTCCCATTATATGCTGAATTTCCGTGCCTTTTGGTGAAAAAAACGTCGCCATAGCCCCTCAGGGCCAGCCCCGACGGTGGCAGGCGTACAAAAAACAACCTTCAATCTTTTCCCCCACGTCTTCACCTCGACCCGGTAACCGCCCCTCGCGCGTGTGGACCAGTTCAATCCACTTGCAATAAATTGGTCACACTTTTCTGCGATAAAGCGCGCGCCCGCGCTGGATTACAAGTAACAGCAATCACCAGCGCGAGCCTTGGGAACGTATTTCGTAGTGACAGGGGGCAGAATGAAACGCGATCTATCGCGCCGAGGGACAATTTTACCGAAGGATTTACTCGCAGTACTGCTGCGGCTTGTCCTGACTGCAGGCGTGCTGTTCAGTGGTCTCGCGTCTGCCGCCGACAGCAGTCGGGTTCTATTCCGCCTGACCGGCTCCAACACCGTGGGGGCAGACCTCGCGCCCGCACTGGTAAAAGACTACCTGAAATCCATAGGGGCGACAGAAATCCGGCAGCGCACCGAGGGCGAAAAGCACTGGATTCACGCGGACCTTGAGGGTGAGCAGGTAGTGGTACCTATCATCGCTCTGGGATCCAGCACCGGTTTCAAAGCATTGGATAGCGACACCGCAGACATCGGCATGGCTTCGCGGCGTATTAAAGGCAAAGAAGTCGAGCTACTGGCGCGTTTTGGTGACTTCACCAGTGCCCAGGCAGAGCACGTCATTGGCCTCGATGCACTGGTGATCACTGTGCACAAGGACAACCCAATCAATCGCCTCACCCTCGCACAGCTGGCCCAGATTTACAGTGGCGAGATCCGCAACTGGTCCCAACTGGGCGGCCCGGATCTGCCGATACGGCCACTACACCGGGATATCGAATCGGGCACCCGTGCCACTTTCGACAGCGAAGTTTTCGGCAGCACCCGCCCGGCAAAACCCTTCGTTTACGAGGTCTCCGGTAACCACGAGACCCGTGCGCTGGTTGAGCAGGATCGCGCCGCCATTGGCTACCTGCCATTTGCAGATTCCGATGGCATGCACAAGGTCGCAATCAAGTCCGGGGAGTTGGCGGCGGTGGTCCCGGATCGTGGCATTATCGCCACCGAGGACTTCCCCCTGACTCGACGTCTGTACCTGTACCGCAACCCGGGGCGCTTCAACGCGCAGGTCGATGCTTTTCTGAAGTTCGTTGAGTCTCCCGCAGGACAGCAGATCGTTGAGGCAATCGGTTTTATCAACCTGACACCGGTGTCCCTGAAGTTGCCCGCCTACGCCAACGCACCGGATAGCTATCGCCAGTTGATGGAGAACGGATCGCGCCTGAGCATCTCTTTCCGCTTTGCCGATGGCAGCACAGAACTGGATAACCGTGCCCTGCGCGACCTGCACCGGTTGCAGGAATTTATGGCCCAGGAGGAAAACCGCGACCTATCGCTGACCCTGGTGGGTTTTTCCGACCGCAAATCCAACCAGAATATCGCGGACCTTATTTCACGCTTCCGCGCCCTCAAGGTTCAGGGGGCACTTCTGCGGGATCATCAAATGGGCGACAGCCAGATTATGGCGGTTGGCGCCTTTGCACCGCTCACTGCCGATAGCGAACAGGGACCAGTGAAAAACAGTCGTGTCGAAGTCTGGATAAATTGATGAATCAGCCAAAGTAACACGCAAAGAAACAGCGGTGGTCGGGTACAGCAACTATATTTAACGCCATGACCACCGCAATCGTGACGCAATCCTCTCGCCCCAGCTCCCGTGCTGTCATCCTGTTGATGGCGGCACTTCTGTTGCTGCTTTCCGCCTGTTCCAGTGTGCGCCTCGCCTATGGCCATCTTGACTGGTGGATGGACCGCACCCTGAATAAATATCTCGATCTTGATGGCGCCCAGAAAGACCTGCTGCAGCAACGCGTCGATGAGTTTCATCGCTGGCACCGCCAGACGCAACTGCCCCGCTACGCGGATTATCTCGAAGAGCTTGCTGGCAAGGTCGACGACGCCGACACCAGCCCGACGAAACTGGCGGCCATCGAAGCCCGCGTAGACGCTTTCTGGCACGCCTCGATCACGATGTTGAGCGATCTGATGCTCCCGATCCTGGTGCAACTGGATGACAAACAGATCGATCAGCTCAGTGAGAACATGGAAGATGAGCGTGAGAAGTCTCTGAAGAAGTGGGACAAAGCGCAGCGCAAGCGGGAAAAGGAGTTTCGCAAGCAGGCAGAGCGCTGGCTTGGCGACCTGACGGGCGCACAGGAGTCCATGATTGATCGGCAGGTCGCCACCACCACCTTCGACCCCAAACGCCGGGATGCCCAACGGCAGCTATGGACTGCGGCATTTCTCGACACTTTGCGCAATAAACCACAAGGCTATGAGGCCCGCTTGCGCGCCCTGCTGATCGATCCTCAATCCCTGTGGTCGGACGACTATCGCAAGATGCAGGATCAGTTGCGCGCTCAGGCCAGAACCCTCGCTACGGAAATTCTTGAAAGTGCTACGCCAGAGCAACGTGCTCATCTGAAAAACACACTCCTGGAGTACGCCGCAGACTTTCGACACCTGGCGGCACAGCAACACTGACTGCCCGGCAACCCTAGTCTGTTTCAACTGCAACAAATTCCCTGCCACTTTTTCTCCCGTAATTCGCTGTTTTTACCGGGTTTTCCGGCAAAAAAGTGTCATAAAACATGACGCAATCCGCCCTCTGCTGATAAGCTCCCGTCCCGGAAACTTCCTGGGGAAGTTGTCTGTCAAGAGTTGTCCATCAAGAGAAGAGGATTTTCCGTGCGTATCGAGACCGCCCAACGCGACCAGCTGCAACAGTGGGAAAAAGAACTGGACCAGCAATACCAGCGCATTTGTCAGCACAACCTGAGCCTGGACCTCACCCGCGGTAAACCGGCGGCGGACCAACTCTCTCTGTCCGACAGCCTTGACGGTATTCTGAACGGAGACTACCGCGCGCCAGACGGTACAGACACCCGCAATTACGGCGGCCTGGAAGGCATTGCCGCCGCCCGCGAGCTGGGTGCAGACATCCTGCAGGTACCCTTCGATGAAGTGATGGCCGGCGGCAACAGCTCCCTGACCCTCATGTATCACGCGGTCCTCACCGGCTATCTGTTCGGCTTTGCCGGCAACCAGCCGTGGAAGGACATGCGCGCGCCCAAATTCCTGTGCCCGGTGCCCGGCTACGACCGCCACTTCTCAATCTGTGAGCAACTCGGCATCGCCATGGACACAGTCCCCATGACCGCCACCGGCCCGGACATGGACGCACTGGAACAGAAGATTCGCGAAGACGACCAGATCATTGGCCTGTGGTGCGTCCCCAAATTCTCCAACCCCACCGGCGTAACCTACGACGCCGACACCGTCGACCGCCTGGCGCAACTGGCGAAAATCGCCAACCCCGGATTCCGCATTTTCTGGGACAACGCCTACGCCATTCATGACCTTGACCACCAGGTAAAACTACCGAATATCCGCGAGGCCGCACTGGGTAATGATACCGCCGACTCGGTACTGCAGTTCGCCTCTACCTCCAAGGTGACCCACGCCGGTGCCGGTGTGGCATTTGTCAGCGCAAGCCCCGCCAACCTGGCCTCCCTCAAGCAGCAGATGTCAGCGATGACCATTGGCCCGGACAAAGTGAATCAGCTGCGCCACGCGCGCCTGTTTCCGGAGCTGACCCAGCTAAAAGAGCACATGCAAAAACATGCAGAAATCCTGCGCCCGAAGTTTGCCTGTGTGCTGGAGCACCTGGAGAAAAACTTTGCCGACACCGATCTGGGCGAATGGGAAAAACCCGCCGGTGGCTACTTCGTTTCCTTTAATACACGCCCGGGCGTAGCGGCAGAGGTGATTCGCCTGTCCGCCGACGCCGGTGTGAAACTGACCCCCGCCGGTGCGACCTTTCCCTACGGCAAAGATCCGGAAAACACCAACATCCGTATTGCCCCCAGCTTCCCACCTCTGGAAGAACTGGACACGGCCATGTCGGTATTTGTGCTGTGCGTAAAACTGGCGAGCGTGCGCAACGCATTAGCGAGCTGATTTCTCACTCCGCAAAAATTAAAAAAACCGGCAATTTTGCCGGTTTTTTTAATTTCTGATTTTCTACACAAGTATCAAATCTGATTGCGCCGCGTCTGCCAGGTAATCGGCCGCGCGTACTGCGCCACCTTGTCTTCCACCCCCAGTAACATCGCAAACAATGCCATGCGAACCAGCAGGCCATTGTCCGTCTGGCGGAAAATCGCCAGGCTCGGGTGTTCGTTCAGATCCGAATCCAGCTCGTTGGCTTCCGCGCGGGAATCCCGCGGCAGCGGGTGCATGATCACGGTATTGGGCTCTGCGTGACGGGTGAAAATATCGCGATTCAGACGGAAACGGCCGCGGTAGCGATCGGCGTCGGCCTGAGATTCAAAACGCTCTTCCTGAATACGGGTGGAGTACACGATATCCACATGCTTGATCGACGGCTCGAGCTGATCCGTCACCACCACCTGGTGCCCGGCTTCACGCAGCTTTTCGACCACCGCTTCCGGCATTGCCAGCTCCTGCGGCGATACCAGAACCAGCTGGACATTTTTAAACAGGCACAGCAGTTTGCACAGGGAGTGCACCGTACGGCCGTGTTTGAGATCGCCGATCATGGCAATGCGGAAGTTATCCAGGGAACCGCCCTTGCCTTCCAGTTCCTTGCGAATGGTGTACAGGTCGAGCAGCGCCTGCGTGGGGTGCTCGTTGGCACCGTCGCCACCGTTCACAATTGGCACGCGACTGGCGGCGGCGAACTCGGCGACCGAACCGGATTGCGGGTGGCGCATGCAGATAATATCCGAGTAACCGGAAAGCACCCGTGCGGTATCGTACAGAGATTCGCCTTTGGCCAGGGAGCTGGCAGACACCCCCACTGTCTCGCGCACCGTGCCGCCAAGCAGGTTGAAGGCACAGCCGAAGCTTACCCGGGTGCGAGTGCTGGGCTCGAAAAACATGTTGCCGAGGATTGCGCCCTCAAGGACACGGGTGACTTTTTCCCGGCGGGCGTAAGGAACCATGGTGTCCGCCACGGCAAAAATTCGGTCGATGTCGTCCCGCTCAAACTGGCTGACGGAAAGGATATTGGCACCGATAAAGTCCATTGCTGCTCCACAAGTTGCGCGATTATGCGCTGATAGCGACTGAATAGCCTCTGAAGTGCGCCGGGATCACCGGCGGCTGGGCGGGCGGTATTCTACGCGCGGGAGGGCGCGTGGAACAGTCGGGGATTGTGGTGGATAAACGCAGCGCATCCAACAGCGCCCCGCTAGCCCAACAGCGCATCACCCCAGGCTTCCAGTTGATCCAGCAGGTCACTGCGCTCCGGGAATTCCTCCCGCAATCGCGCAATCTCCTCGAAATAGGCTTCCATGGTAATACTCGCCCCGAACTTGGGATCCGTCAGCCGCTGGTAACGCCACGCTTCCCAGCGCTCCTGTTCTTCCTCATTCAGCGTCTCGGGGAAGTTGCGCGCCCGCAGGCGGAAGAGTAGTTCCGGCAAGCGGGAATCAGAAAATTGCGCCTGTCCAGACAGCGCTTGCGGACCGCGACTTGTCAGCGCACTGTGCAACTGGCGACACAGGTCGCGGTCGGCGTCATTCATAAAGCCATCGTAGAGACGCGCCTCCACATCCTTGGCCGGGAACTCCCCGTCGAGGAACACCTGATGCAGCTTTTCGGTCAGATCCAGCCCCTGCAGCTTCTGCCAGTTGGCCGCACAGGCCGCCTTGTCGATCTTCAGGTCCGCGGCGCGCTGGTCGGAAAGCATGTTCGCCGGTGCCAGCACCGGGCAGCGATTCATATGGATCAGCTTCAGACCCACAGGCAGATCGCCCTCGCCCAGCTTGTCGCGGGCGGTGTAGAGACGCTCGCGCAGGGCTTCCGGACCCAGATCGAGGATTGGCTGCGGATCCATGGCCAGGTTGGCGCAGATAACCGCATTGCGGTTTACCGGGTGCATGGCCAGAGGCAGGACATAAGTGAGGTGGCCGTGTGTCGCAGGCACCTTACCGGAGATGTGCAACAGGGGTTTGCGCTCCCGAGGATTCAGGATTTTGGCCACTTCCTGTTTGCGGCGCAGGTTGTACACGTAGTCGTAAAGCTTGGGCTGTCGGTCGCGGATCAGCCGCGCCATATCAATGGTGGCCCGCACATCCGACAATGCATCGTGGGCCCCCTCGTGACTGATCCCGTTTGCCGCGGTCAGTTCCTCCAGGCGGAATGACGGCACCCGCACACCATCGGCGATTTCCCGCTGCGGCCACTGGATCCCATCCGGACGTAGCGCGTAGGTCAGCCGCACCATATCAATGATATCCCAGCGGCTGTTGCCGGACTTCCATTCCCGCTCGTAAGGGTCCAGCAGATTGCGATAAAGGGTATGGCGGGTGACTTCATCGTCGAACCGGAGGCTGTTGTAACCTACCCCGCAGGTACCCGGCGCCCCCAGTTCCGCAAGAATCCGTTTGATAAACTCGATCTCCGGCATCCCTTCGGCGTGGGCCTTCTGGGGGGGCAGTCCGGTCACCAGCGCCGCCATGGGCTGCGGCAGGCAGTCGCTTGCGGGCCTGGAATAGATCATCAGAGGTTCGCCGACCACGTTCAGGTCTTCGTCGGTGCGAATACCGGCAAATTGAGAGGGCTTGTCTGCCCCCGGGTCTACCCCCCAGGTCTCATAATCGTGCCAATACAAGGTTGTCCCAGACAAAGCGTTCTCCCCTTTCCTATTCCGTCTGCAGGTGTATCCACCAACTGCGCGCCATGGTAACCCACCGGGCAATCATCGCGCAGGTTGCAATGCCCTCACCGCCCATTAAAATCCCGCCTTCTTCGATATACTCCCATTTTCAAGAATCGCCACGGGATAATGCCCCCCTTATGAATATTCGCCAGCAGCTTAACGACATTTTCCAGACCGCCATGACCGCCGCGGGAATTCCCGCCGAGTGCACCCCGGCGGTGGCGCCGGCCAAGAAGGCGGGCTTTGGTGACTACCAGGCCAATGGCGCCATGGCAGCGGCCAAAAAAGTGGGCAGTAATCCCCGCGAGCTGGCAGCCAAAATCATCGAGAACCTGGGTGAACAGCCCATGATCGAAAAAGTGGAAGTGGCCGGTCCCGGCTTTATCAACATCCACCTGAGTGAATCCTGGCTGGCCGGCACCCTCGCCGCCGCGCGCGCCGATACGCGCCTGAATATCCGTAAGGCCGTTGAACCGCAGACCGCGGTGCTGGATTACTCCCACCCCAACCTCGCCAAAGAAATGCACGTGGGCCACCTGCGCACCACCATCATTGGCGATGCCCTCGCCCGCCTGCTGGAGTTCCAGGGGCACACGGTGATCCGCCAAAACCATATGGGCGACTGGGGTACCCAGTTCGGCATGCTGCTGGCACATCTGGCGGACAAAATGGAAAACCAGGACGCCGAGGTGGCCCTGAAGGACCTGGAGGTCTTCTACCGTGAGGCCAAGGTCCGCTTCGACGAGGAAGAAGGCTTTGCTGATCGCGCCCGCGAATATGTGGTGAAACTGCAAGGCGGCGATGCGGACTGCCTGAAGCTGTGGCAGCGCTTTATCGACATCTCCATCAGCCACGCCGAAGAGATCTACGAAAAGCTGGGCGTTACCCTGCAACGCATAGACGTCTACGCCGAAAGTCAGTACAACGGCGACCTGCCGGTACTGGTGAAAGACCTGATCGAGCGCGGTATCGCCGTGGAAGACCAGGGGGCCATCGTCGCCTTCCTACCAGAAATGGCCGACAAGGAAGGCAATCCCAGCGTGGTGATCATCCAGAAGAAAGGCGGCGGCTATCTTTATGCCACAACCGACCTGGCCGCCATCCGCTACCGCGCCAATGTCCTGAAAGCAGACCGCATACTATACGTGGTGGACGCGCGCCAGACCCTGCACCTGCAGCAGGCCTTCACCGTAGCGCGCAAGGCCGGCTACATCGCCGACAGTCAGACACTGGAACACTGCGCCTTTGGCACCATGATGGGCGACGACGGTAAACCGTTTAAGACACGCACCGGGGGCACGGTAAAACTGGCGGAGCTGCTGGATGAAGCCGTTGAACGCGCCACTGCACTGGTGGCGGAAAAGAACCCGGAGCTGAGTGCAGAAGAGCAGGCAGAGATCGGTCGAGTGGTGGGCATCGGTGCGGTGAAATACGCCGACCTCAGCAAAACCCGCACCAACGATTACGTGTTCAACTGGGATGCCATGCTGGCGTTCGAAGGAAACACCGCGCCTTACCTGCAATACGCCTACACCCGTGTGCGCAGTATTTTCCGTCGCGCCGGCGTAGGCCCGTCAGAACTGAAAGGCGATATCCTGCTGAATACCGATGCGGAACGCGCCCTGGCCATCAAGCTGAATCAGTTCGGCGAAGTACTGGATCAGGTAGCCAAAGATACCTTCCCACATGTGCTTTGTACCTACCTGTACGAACTGGCAAGCGCCTACATGGGCTTCTACGAAGCCTGCCCGGTACTCAAAGAAGGGGTCAGTGAAGAAGAGAAGCAGAGTCGTCTGCAATTGTGCGACCTGGTAGCCCGCACCCTGTCTACTGGTCTCGACCTGTTGGGCATTGAGACCCTGGAAAAAATGTAACGCAAATAGTTGTCAGGCGCTTTCCCGGGAAAGTGCCTGCTGCAGTACCTGCTGGGCGCTGGCAAGATCTGCATCGTGGATCAGCCAGAGCTCAGATTGCCAATCCAGATTGCCCTGTCCGCTCACTTCCTTTCCTACACCGTCTCCACCCTCGATGGCTGGCTCCACCCGGGTTTGTTGCGTCAGTACCGGGTAACCGGCAGATTGCAGAAGATTGCGCAGATAGCTGCTGAGAAGCTGGTCGTCGGTGGTGTAGATTTTGCTCGCCATAGTGCGGACTGGTTAACCTTGCTGACCCTGGGTTCCGGGCTTGTGGCTCGGTGTCAGATCGAACATCAGTTGTGAAAAAATATTCCGCCGTTCCAGCACTCTGGGGGTACATCCGCGTGGAAAAACGGATCGGGATAAATTAAAGATAGACCAACCGGACAAACAGCGCCTGTCTATAGCGAAAGAAATTCGCGGCAATAGCGGCGCATATTGGCGAGGCGCGTCTGAAAATCCATCAGCGATTTTTCGATGAGCCAACCAACTCCAGCGGCCGCACCACACTGGCACATACCGCTTCACTGCCTTCAGTTGCATACACCGGCAATGTCTCGGTGTACAACTGGTATTTGTTTTTACCGTGTCGCTTGGCGTGGTACATGGCCATGTCCGCTTTCTGCAATATTCCCTCCAGGGTTTCTTCGTGGCCGTCGACCGCAACCACGCCCACGCTCATGGTAACAGTGACCAGTTTGTCGGCGATTTTTACCGGTTGCGCGACGGTATTCAGAAGCTTTTCAGCCAGAACACCATGGGCCTCCGCGCCTTTTACCCCACGCACGAACACACAGAATTCGTCACCACTCAATCGTGCAACAATGTCACCACACCGCATAACACTAAGCAGGCGCCGCGCGATGACACACAGCAGCTCATCCCCTCGCTGGTGCCCCAGGGTGTCATTGACCTGCTTGAAATCATCCAGGTCGATAAAAAACAGAAAGCTCTGCTCCTGTACATTCTCGGGCTGATGACGGGCGAGTTGCAGATGAAACTCCAACTGTTCCAGCAGGCTGAAACGATTCGCCAGCCCCGTCAGGCTGTCGTGCATGGCAATCTGTTCCAGCTGGGCCGTCTTGCGCGACACCATCTCATGCATATCCTGCAGCTGGTTGCAGACGGTAAGGCCGGTATTATCGAGAACATCCAACTCATCGCACTTTTCCGGATTTTTTTGTACCGGACGGATCAATTGACGCGCATCGTCAAAGCGGCCATTGGTCAGCAGAGGCAATGCCTGAGCCAGTCGCCGAAGTCGCACGATTGGCCCCCATAGCGTCCCCGCTACTGCTGCACTGAAAATCAGTGCGCCGAGCACGGAAAACAATAACAACAGCTGTACCGAATCATCGATGTGTTCCACCTGACCGGATACATCTTCGATAAATACAAATCGTGCACCATGTTCGTCCACACCCACATTCATGGTGCGAATATCAAATTGTCGATTGTCCAGTTCGTACAGTCGCGCGTGCTGGTGCAGCTCGTCCAGCGCCGCCACTTCACCGGCAACCCGGTTCAGCAAAGGCAACATTCGCTCACGGGAGGTCAGCGACAGAATTTCCCGCCGCCAACTGGCAAGATATTTTCCATTTTCCCCGGTGATATGAAGGGAGCGCTCCGCCGACAGAATGCCGATATCAGAGCCGGTCATTTCGCGAAAGCGTTGCAGCTGTTTTGCCAGGGGGCGCTCAATCTGCAGAACGTAGTCCCCACCGCGGGCGCGCATGGGTACCGACAGGCTTTGTACACAGCCTGGTTCGCACGCCACCTGCTCCAGTGGCTGACCACCCATCAGCACCTGCGCCACTTTCTCGGCACTCAATTGACTGTATGGCGCACCCCAGCTCAATACCGGTTTGCTGTCGGCATCGTAGATTTTTAACGAGTGAAGATCCCAACTCTGCTGAAGCAGCTCCCACTGCCGGTCCATCGCCTTGCGCAGTTCATCCCGTGATGAAATATGCCCACGGGGATTGAGGGCAATCAACTCTGCCAAACGGGCCATCTCAAGACGGGACTGCTGCAACAGGCCTGCTACCTGAAACTGAAAGTTGAGGTGCCGGTGTTCGCGATTTTTGGTCAGCAGAGACTGCAGGCTGCCGTTGCCCAGCAGGATAAAAAACAGGCACATCGCCACGACCAGCAATGCGGAAAGCAGACAGGCTTTAAAGCGCAGAGTGTTGACGTTTGCCGAAGGCAACACGATAGATCCCCTTATTCCCTGGGTCGTTGGCTGTACGCGACTCCTGCGACAGCTTCTTATCAATCTTTGAGTATGGCGCAATTCTCCAGACCGGCTGGTGGGGCTACTGCGCCTGCAGACAAAAATAGCGCCACATTGCCAAAAACAGGATTTATGTCACAAATCTGACCCGCTCCCAGCATAACTTTGACCAGATAGTTCACCAATTGCCCACACACACTGCGGTTGCTAAGATGCGCGCCTTCTGGCGACCGGTATTACCCCACCGCGCGTGCACGTCTCACCGACGCAGCGGTGCCGGTAACTGGGCATGTTCACTCTGCCACACCATTATTACCGAATGCCGAACTCGGGAACCGTTGGTCACTGACCCGCGTGCCCCGTGAACTTGGACGGATCCGCTTTCCCGATCCACTTTGCTACTTTTGAGCGTTCGCGTTTCCCGGCAAGCCGTCGGCAAACGCCGTCAGCGTTTACAGGAATCCAACCACCATGACCCAGCCTTCCCTCAAGCAGTTGGAACAGCACGACGCCTTTATCCGCCGCCATATCGGCCCGGACGCCGCGCAGACCCAGGCCATGCTCGACACCCTCGGCGTCGCTACCCTGGATGAACTGATTGCAAAGACCGTGCCCGCCGCCATCCGCAAGTCCGATGATCTTGCCCTGGCCGACGCGGTAGACGAGCAGGAAGCGCTCGCGGAACTGAAAGCCCTGGCCAAACGCAACAAGATCTTCCGCACCTATATCGGTATGGGCTATCACGACACCATCACCCCCAACGTGATCCTGCGCAATGTGCTGGAAAACCCGGGTTGGTACACCGCCTATACCCCCTACCAGCCGGAAATCGCTCAGGGTCGCCTGGAAGGCCTACTGAACTTCCAGCAGATGATCATGGACCTCACCGGCATGGAACTGGCCAATGCCTCCATGCTGGACGAAGGCACCGCCGCCGCTGAAGCCATGGCCATGTGCAAACGCCAGGCAAAGCGCAACAAATCCAATGTCTTCTTTGTGGACGCAGACTGCCATCCGCAGACGATCGCCGTGGTACAGACCCGCGCCGAACACTTCGGGTTTGAAGTGGTTGTCGGCAACCCGGAAACCGAGCTGCCAGAAGAACTGTTCGGTGCCCTGTTCCAGTACCCGGGCTCCACCGGTGTGGTGCGGGATCTGAGCGACCTGATCGCCAAGGTGCACGAAGCCAACGCGCTGGTCACCGTCGCCGCAGATCTGATGAGCCTGGTGGCCCTGAAAGCGCCGGGCACCATGGGCGCAGATGTGGTGGTCGGCTGCAACCAGCGCTTCGGTATCCCCATGGGTTACGGCGGTCCGCACGCCGGCTTCTTCGCCTTCCGTGAAGCCTACAAACGCTCCGCCCCCGGCCGTATCATCGGCGTATCCGTAGACAGCAAAGGCAAGCGTGCCCTGCGTATGGCCATGCAGACTCGCGAGCAACATATCCGCCGCGAAAAGGCCAACTCCAACATCTGTACCTCTCAGGTATTGCTGGCGGTGATGAGCGCTTTCTACGCGATCTACCACGGCCCCGAAGGCCTCAAAACCATCGCCGCGCGCATCCAGCGCCTCACCGATATTCTCGCCGCCGGCCTGACAGAAAAGGGCCTGAGCCTGACCCACGACAGCTGGTTCGATACCCTCACCGTTGCCGTGGGCGACAAGCAGTCTGAAATTTTTGATCGCGCTATCGCGGCAGAAATCAACCTGCGCAAAGTGGGCAGCGATGCTCTCGGCATCAGCCTGAACGAAACCACCAAGCTGGCGGACGTCTCCGAACTGTTGAACATCTTCGCCGGCACCGACCACGGTCTGGATCTGGAGAAGATCGACAGCGAACTCTCCGCCAAGGGTGTTGCCGGCGTACCGGCCAACCTGCAGCGCGACACCGACTTTATGACCCACCCGGTGTTCAACACGCATCATTCCGAAACCGAAATGCTGCGTTACCTGAAGACCCTGGAGTCCAAGGACATCGCCCTGAACCACAGCATGATTCCGCTGGGCTCCTGCACCATGAAGCTGAACGCCACCGCGGAAATGATCCCGGTGACCTGGCCAGAATTTGGCAAGCTGCATCCGTTCGCCCCCGCCGACCAGGCCGAAGGCTACCGCGAGATGTTCAAACAACTGGAAGCCATGCTGGCGGAATGTACGGGTTACGACGCCGTAAGCCTGCAGCCGAACGCTGGCTCCCAGGGTGAATACGCGGGCCTGGTCGCGATCAAGAAATATCTGGAAGCAAAAGGCGAAGGCCAGCGCAATATCTGCTTGATCCCCGCCTCTGCCCACGGTACCAACCCAGCATCGGCCATGATGGTAAGCATGAAGGTGGTAGTGGTTGCCTGTGACAACAAGGGCAACGTGGACGTGACCGACCTGAAAGCGAAGATCGAGGAGCACGGCGACCGTATCGCCGCGCTGATGGTCACTTACCCATCCACCCACGGTGTGTTCGAGGAAGGTATTCGCGAGATCTGCGAGCTGGTCCACAACGCCGGTGGCCAGGTGTACATCGACGGCGCCAACATGAATGCCCTGATCGGTGTCGCGGCTCCTGGCAAGTTCGGTGGTGACGTATCTCACCTGAACCTGCACAAGACCTTCTGTATCCCCCACGGTGGCGGCGGCCCCGGCATGGGTCCGATCGCCGTTGGCGAGCACCTGAAGCCCTACCTGGCCGGCCACCCGGTGACCGAAGTACCGGGCAACGATCCGGTCAACGGTACTATTTCCGCAGCCCCCTGGGGTTCCGCCAGCATTCTGCCGATCAGCTGGATGTATATCCGCATGATGGGTAAACAGGGTATGAAACTGGCCACCGAGACCGCGATCCTGAACGCCAACTATGTGGCCAAGAAACTGAGTGAGCACTACCCGCTGCTGTACAAAGGCAGCAACGGTTTTGTCGCCCACGAGTGTCTGATCGACCTGCGCCCGTTAAAAGAAACCAGCGGAATCACCGAAGAAGACATTGCCAAGCGCCTGATGGACTTCGGTTTCCACGCGCCTACCATGTCCTTCCCGGTAGCGGGCACCCTGATGATCGAGCCCACCGAGTCCGAAGCCCAGGAAGAGCTGGACCGCTTCGTGGAAGCCATGACAACTATCCGCCAGGAAGCGGAAGACGTGGCCAACGGAAAATACTCTGCAGAGGACAACCCCCTGCACAACGCGCCACACACCCAAGACGACGTGATGAGCGACGAGTGGACTCACCCCTACAGTCGCGAAGTCGCCGGCCGCCCCGCCCCGTGGTTGAAGCACCACAAGGTCTGGCCCGCGTCCAACCGGATCGACAATGTGTATGGGGACCGCAACCTGATCTGTTCCTGCCCACCGGTTGAGAGTTATATGGACTGAGTCCGGGACGACAGGCACAAAAAAGCCGGAGCAATGCTCCGGCTTTTTTGTTCGCGCCTACTAATAGCTAAAAGCACAAAATAATCATGCGGGGACTAACGGACGATTCCGGTACCAGTGATTTACCCGCAAAGCCAGAGCGATAATGCCGAGACTAATCGCCACCGTAGCACCACTTACGTACTCACTGCTGAGCGCCCCCAGAAAACCGGATTCCGGAACGGTGTCGGTGTGCTGGTAGCTGGCCGCTGCCATCCCCGTGTAATGCATGCCGCACACCGCAATCCCCATCACCAGTGCACTGCCAAATTTTTGCCACGAACCATGCAGATGGAACGCCATCCACAGTGCCGCAAATGACGCCGCCACCGCGATAAGTACGGAAATAATCAGAATATTCAGATCATACTCGATTTCCGCCGGCATCAGCATGGCGTCCATCCCCATGTAGTGCATACCAGCCACCGCGGCCCCCATAAAGACAGAGGTCGGCATCAGCTTTTCCAGGGTAAAGCGCCGTGCGCCGAGAATCGCGAGACCTGCGGTACAGGCGGCTACCGCAATGACGATTGAGAGCAGGGTTTTAAACACGTCGTAAGACATGGGCATATGCGACTCGAGCGCCAGCATACCCACAAAATGCATGGACCAGATGGCGCCCCCGCCCATCGCCAGACCGGCAAAAGCGATAGCCCGCCAGCGGTCGGCCTTGAGGATCGCCTCGCGGATGCCGGTAACCAGCTGTAGCGCTGCAAACGATCCCAAAACGGAAATTGCGTAAGAAAGAACAACCAGTGGCAGGCTGTACTGATCAAACATTAAGTTTTCTCCCTAAAAATTTAGTGCCGAGGCGAAAAGCCGCGGATTATAGGGAGGGCAAAATGTGACCGTCGGGCCTTAACAGTTCTTTACGCTAAACTGGTCGACCAGATGAACGGAATGCCAATATGGAGATTTTAACGCCAAAGCCGGAGCATGGCTCCGGCTATCTAGGTTGGGAGGCTAGCGACTGTCAGATAGCGAGCTCTTCTCGCTGGCGACGGCGGTGGCTGCCAATGGCCAGGGTCAGCACCAACGAAGTGGTCACAACCAGGAAGATGCTGATACCCAGGTATTCACCACCCAATGAGCCTGCGAACCACGCCTCATTGACAATATTGGTGTGCTCATAGCGCGCGGCCGCCATACCGGTGTAGTGCATGCCGCAAACGGCCACGCCCATCAGCAGGGAACTACCGATCATCTGCAATTTCCCACGCATATGAAATGCCATCCACAAAGCGGCACAGGATGCGATTACACCAATAATTACCGAGATAATCAGAATGTTCAGGTTATAGGAAACTTCCATGGGCATAATCATTGCCGCCATCCCCATATAATGCATACCGGCTACACCGCAACCCATAAAGATCCCGGCGGGCAAAAGCTTGTCAAAGCTGAATAACCCAATACCCGCGATACCAAGACCAACAGAGCAAGCGGCCATTGCAATAAACGCGGACAGTACGGTCAGAAATACGTCGTATGTCACCGACATCCCCATGTCGTAAGCCAACATGGCGATAAAGTGCATCGTCCAAATAGCGCCACCGCCCATTGCGGCACCCGCTTTGATAATCGCCTTTTTCTTTTCAGCCTCATCCCGCGCAGCCGGAATTGCCACCGCCAGCTGTAACGCAGTAAATGAGCCTAATACTGCAACCAAAAATGAAAGCCCTACGAGCACTGGATTATATTCTGCGACCATTTCCCTTCCCCATCTTAGGATTTATTTTTCAATCGAAAACGTAACGAACAACCCTGTTAAAAACCGGTCAATCAACCACCTCAAACACACACTCAGAGGCGCCCTCACTCCGACACTGCACTTCCCGGACAACCACCCGACTGCTCGCTCCCGATTCATGCAGCAGCCCCTGCAGGAAACCACAGAAAAAGTCACCATTGCGGCAATGTGATCCCGGAAGACAGAATGGATTGTTTTTCACGTGCACCGCAAAATCGTGCGTTTCCGCGGGCAGTAAGGCACGCAGAGCCGGTTGCGCAATCTGGCGCAGCGCACTTTTTAGATCCAGTTGGCCGCCCAGAGCGTAATCCCGCTTGTATACCCAGGCTCCGACACGTACCCCGATAAACTTCAGGCTGGGGCCCCATTGCGCGTCGCTGACCTGCTGCTGTAGCTCCAGCAGTTGTGGGAAAATTTTCGGGTAGCTTTTTGCAAGCTTGGGTAACACCGGCTCAACGATGCTGATATCCGGTGTGGAAGCCGCAGGTTTTTTACGAGGTGTCGCCGCTGCCTGCGCCGCCCTTGGTGTAGCCGCAGGTGCCCTGCGCGCCGTGGCACTGTGGCCCTGTTGTACACCCGGGCTAGTTACAGGGTTTGCCTGCACGGAAGGCGAGTGGTCAGCCTCGAAACCGGTGACCAGAGGATGGGAACTCAACTGGTCTTCCAGTTCGAGCAGCCGGCCCTTGTCTCCACTCAGTTTTAACCACAATTGCACACCAGTGGGGGTCGACATCATGCGCTGACGATGTAAGGTAAAACCGCACGCAATAACAACACTCCCCATTTCCCGCAATAAGCCATCTTTGATGTCAGAAAATACGGTTACTTCAATATCCATATTGCCGCCTGTTTCTTTTAATAATCTTTTTACTTCGCGTTAATCGCTATTTTTATTACTGCATCCGGTAATGACACGGGGCCATACCTGTGACCGGAAAATACGTTCGATTCAAAAAGAAATGACTTTACGGTGTTAACCAGTTCACTAATTTAATAATTAGTTATAGCACTTATTTCCTATTTTTTAGTCCGGACTCAAGCGGTCGTCAAATCAATGGATAAATAAGGCCAGAGTGAACGAGGAGAACAGGGAGGAAACGAAATGACCAAGCAGTCCATTGTGACTATCTATTAGCTACAAATGGTTACAAACGGTTAAAGAGGCAACAACCTAACTAAATTAGCGCCAATTTTTGATGGGAAGCGATGCCTGAAATTCGCAAAATAATCACTATAAAAATTATGAAAGCCGCGAAACCATCCTAACGGGGTACACGGCGCGAAACCCTATTGATAGGAATATCTCTCCTAATGAAAAAAGTGACAATCACCCCTATAGATTTTAACTATTAAAGTATTTGGCAGTTGCAGAAAAGCCTTCAAATAGAGCAATTCTTAACCGGGGAAAATTCTATCGCGGGGGGAAGGCATGGATATGGCGACAGAAGAAGCACGCAAGGGTCGAGCAATATTGGTTTAAAATTCTAAAAATCTCGATAAGAATGATTGGAATAGCGTCCAATAACATATTATTGGGAAATAATTCTATCTTGTCGCGAATTTCATTGTCTGGTTTTTAGGCAGCCATTTGGCAGATGGTCAACCTCAGCTACCGCGATCATCTCACGGCAGCATCCCGACATTCCCCCCTCACCTCGCCACCCAGCTGAGACACCACGCGATCGATCACAAAGTAACCGTCCCGACAGAAGCCGGTTTCCCGCAATTTCAATTCCATCGCGTAATCAAAATCCACACGCTGACCGCGGCCGGCACGCCCGCGCCCCAGGTCCTGTTGTCGTACCATACCTCCGCGCATTTGCGGGCTCTCGGTATAAGGCCCCCGAAGCTGCGGCGCAGCCATTTCCAGGGAATAGGTAAAACGTTTGGACCCATTTGCCGCGATCTCGGTGTGGAACGATTCTTTCAAACCGGGGTTTGGTGCTGTGGGCTCACTGGCACAACCGGCCAAAATTAAAGCTGAAAATGCGATTGCGCAACGAGTAACCACAATAACTCCCCATTCAAATTTATCTCGACAAGCATCATCCCGGACCAGGATCGGAATCCAGCTCACATGCGGAGTAAACACTCTACAGAATTGGATAGCGATATTCGCCGGTATGACGCCATCTAATGGCCTAATGGCTATTTAAAGACTACGGTACGGTTACCGTGAATAAAGACCCGCTCTTCCAATACCAGCTGCAGTGCCCGGCTCAGCACCTGTTTTTCCACATCCCGGCCAGCGCTGGCCATCGATTCCGCAGAGTAACCATGATCCACATGGATAATGTCCTGCTCAATAATCGGCCCCTCATCCAGATCATCCGTCACAAAGTGCGCGGTAGCGCCAATAATCTTCACACCGCGCTCAAATGCCTGCTGGTAAGGCTTTGCCCCGATAAACGCGGGCAAAAAAGAATGGTGGATATTAATGATACGGCTCTTGAAGTGCGCAACGAACTGCGGCGTAAGTACCCGCATATATTTCGCCAGGATCAGATAATCGGGATCATAGCGGTCAACCAGCTCGGTGACCTTTGCTTCGTGTTGAGCCCGTTCCAGGTTATCGGCAGGCACCCAGTGAAACGGGATATCAAATTTTTCCACAAGCGGCTGCAGCACCTGATGGTTACCGATCACCGCAGCGATCTCCACATCGAGAGCGCCGGAATAACACTTCATCAAAATATCACCGAGGCAATGGGATTCCTTGGTGACCATCAACACCAGCCGCTTGCGACCGCTGGCCACGAGCTTGCGTGAAGCGCCCTCGGGCAATGTCAGATCGAGGTCTTCCAGCAGGGTGACATCGTTGAAAATGCCCTCCAGCGCCGTGCGCATAAAGAAACGCCCCTGCGCCCGGTCCACAAACTCGTCGTTCTTGGTGATATTCAATTGGTGCTTGTAGCAGATGTTGGTGATCTTAGCGATCAAGCCCTTCGCATCCGGGCAGTCCGTTAGCAGTATCTTCTTTTCCATCGTCAAAAATCAGACTAATTGTTCAGAGGGCTGACTATACACTATGCGCATTCCTGTACCTGCCATACAGGGCAAACTTTATACAACTTCGGGGATAGAACCAGGAGAACTATGGATAAGCAACTCTTCGCCGACCATTTGGCCACACTCTGCAAACGCTACGACGATATCCTCGAACAGTGCGGCTTTGACACACTGAATGTCTTCAGCGGTGCACCGACCGTTCAATTCCTCGACGACAACTACTACCCGTTTCGGGTAAATCCCCAGTTCAAGGCTCTGGTACCGGTTACCGACAATCCTCACAGCTGGGTGATCTATCGCCGCGGGCAAAAGCCGAAACTCCTGTTTTATCGCCCGGTAGACTTCTGGCACTACGTCCCTCCCGCTCCCCAGACATTCTGGAGCGATCAGTACGATATCGAACTGCTCTCCAAGCCCGATGAGGCAAAAGCGTTTCTATCCGGGGAGAACGCCGCATTTATCGGAGAAACAGCGCGGTTTGACGGCTGGGAAATTGGCCAGCGCAACCCCCAGCACCTGATCGACCAGCTGCACTGGGCCCGCGCCTACAAAACGCCCTATGAATTCGCCTGCCTGCGCGAGGCCAATCGCATCGCCGTAGGCGCACACCAGGCGGCCGAAGCAGCATTCCGGGCTGGCGCCAGCGAGTTTGAAATCAACCTCGCGTATATGAAAGCCGCCGGGCAAGGCGAGAACACCATGCCTTACGGCAATATTGTCGGCCTGAACGAGCACGGTGCCATCCTGCACTACACCCATCTCTCTACTGAGCCGCTGCCAGAGAGTGAACGCCGCAGCTTCCTGATTGATGCGGGTGCCGACTGCAATGGCTACTGTGCAGACATCACCCGCTCCTACGCCTACCGTGACGGGGAGTTTGGGGACCTGGTCACCGCAATGCACGAGAAAGAAAAGGAACTGGTTGCCGGCCTTACACCAGGAGCCTCCTACCTTGAATTGCACAAAAGCTGTCACCACAAAATCGGCCAGCTACTGCAACAATTCGGCGTGATCAAAACCTCGCCCGAAAGCGCAGTGGAATCCGGCCTCACCGGCACCTTCATGCCCCACGGCCTGGGTCACTTCCTCGGCCTGCAGGTACACGACGTGGGCGGCCACCAGACAGCTCCCGAAGGCGGCACCACTCCACCACCGGCGGAATACCCCTTCCTCCGTACCACGCGCACCATCGAAGAGAACCAGGTTTTTACCATCGAGCCCGGCCTGTACTTTATCGACAGCCTGCTGGCGGAACTGAAAGAGTCCCAACTGGCTGATGAAGTGAACTGGGATAAAGTGGAGAAACTGCGTCCGTTTGGAGGTGTGCGCATCGAAGACAATGTGATCGTGCACGCTGATCGGATTGAAAATATGACGCGAGATTGCTACGGAGAGTGATCTGCCTGTGGGAGCCACCCTGCAGGGCTGGCTCCCACACCCCAACCAATACGTACGTACCAATTTCGTACAAATAATAGCCAAGCCTTATTCTCTTATATATGATTCCTCCCATTCAGATATTCAAAGGGAGTTGAATCATGTTTGCGAATAAAGGCGTCAAACAAAATATCGTGATTGCCGGCAAATCCGCCGGTAAAGTGGTCACCATCACCCCGCAAGCGGAACCCGTTTACAACGAAATCCGCAACCTCGCCAAACAGGGCAACTACTGGGCCCAGATCACCGTCAATGCCCTACACCAACTGACCTCTGGCCGCCTGCACCAGGATAATATCTTTATCAAACCCGGCCCCGTGCATCGCGGTGGCGAGGAAGAGTTCGTGATGATCCTGCCCGGGTGCAAAGTGACTGTGGAGAAGCAATCCAAAGATGCATTCAAGGTTGTCTATTTTGAGGCGGATGCTGGGTATGCGGAGCTGCAAGGCAGCAAGGCAACTGCCGGAATATTTAACGCAAAGCATTCGAAATCGAAATGGACCGCTAAAAAAAGTAGTGATGGAGAAATTCGAAAGGATGAAGGAAGGCTTGTCGCAATATGTGACTCTAGGTACTCCGATCAGAATATTGCTGCCACGACAATCGCTCCTGGAGTCGCCGCGAGCCACTATAGCCCTGAGGTAGGAGAGCGAGATCTCAGAAAGACTGGCTTCGACTTCCACCTTACCCCGGGCTTGGGACGTATCGGAGGCTTAACCAAATTAAAAGATGCAATCAAACCGTATGACAATACGAAGATACATCAGTCGGCAATACTTTTAGCTCGCTCGATGTACAAAGCGAGAAAAATAAAAAATGTCAGCTGGATTGCGGAACGAGGCGGCTCCGCAATTCTTACCCAAGCACTGAAAATATTAGCAGACCAAGGAAAAACACTGCCAGGTCATAATGTATTTCTGTTCGATCCTAAAACCTCTCAAACAAAGGTTATCGAAAACGCACATCGGCTGAAAATGAATGTAGGTAGGAAAATAAGCCGTGTGTCCACATTCAACATTACTGGCGTAATGGGTTCAGCCTCGGCATCGGTATATCGACTCCGACATGAAAAAGGTTACAAAATAGGTCAAACAGTCGGCGATGCAGCTCAACTGGGAGCCCTCTTGGGTACCGGAGCGGGTCTCGCAACGTCTGTTGCCGGAGTAGCTGGAATCAATATCGGAGCTATAGCCGGCGGCGTTGGTGTTGCGGGGGCCGCTGCAGTTCCCGCGATTGGAGCGTTCTTGAAGGCGTTATCACAGGCTAAACCATATATAAAGAATATGAAATCAATTGGGGATGCCGCAATGGCGGTTACAGAAAGTGTTTCACCTCGAATTCACAATAAGATTAAGAGCAAGTTCTAATGCTGGATTTCATAAAGTATTCAAGGTTCAAATTTCGAGATTATAGAAAACCCTGCGTTCCAAAGGGACCTAATTTCTCGTCAGCTAAGACTTACAAATACCGCTTACAGGGAAGCGCTATTTCATTTAAAGCGCCTAAGCAGATTCACTTATTCCGTCCCAATTCCGAACAGTTTACCTCTAACTGGAAAGACGATGACCTACGAGATTTGAAGATCACAGAAATAGATACGTTTAATGATTCGTGGGCTTCTAGTACTATTCTTACTCGAAAATACGCTTTATTCGGACCTTGGTTTACTGGAGAATTGGCCAGAGCAGATCTATTTTTGGCAGCGATATGCCCAGCTAAGGAGCCGAAGAATCTAAATTTTCTACACCCTAGAGCCTTTGAGACTGCGATTTCTGGATATTTAACCGCCGACTATGGTTGTATGAAATCCGAAGATGGCTCTGCAGATTTCAAGGGACCACTTGGCTGGGAACCAATTAGGGGATTCCCTGTTCCTGCGGCCCGTTTTTCAGTAGAGAGTGAGTGCTGGGACAGCCGGAATATACTCTTTTGTTTTCCAGTATCTTCCAACCGAATATTAATGTTTCATTTTAGTTTTGATCAGTCTGCTGCAGGCACATTCGAAGAAGTTGATGCGATCATTAGTCCTGAGCCAGCCCAAAACCTGATTGAAAATATTATCAACAGTATAGAGTTCTCTCCATCTCCAGAGCTAGAAAAGGAGCTGGCCGAGTTACGTAAAACCTGCCCAGACTTATCGGTAAGTAAAGACTTCCCGCCCCTCAAGTGGCCGGCCACGGTTGACGAGACCGGTTTGAATATCGTGGAGCTGAACGCGGAACGCCGAAAGGCATTGGCAGGATAGAAATTACTGGGCTCCTAGATTGCCCGTTGATTTCAGGGTTGATTTTACCGGTGACGTGATATTCAATCATTTTCATGTTTTCCCTAACAAGCATGAACCCAGCTAAAGATGATTGAACTGCGACACCTGAAGGCCCTGGTCACCCTGCGGGAGACCGGCAGTATGGTGCGGGCTGCTGAGCGGTTGCACCTCACCCAGTCTGCCCTGTCCCACCTGTTCAGGGAGATGGAGGAGCGACACGAGCAGGCACTGTTCGTGCGTAAATCCCGCCCACTGCAATTTACCACTGCCGGATTACGTCTGCTGCAGCTGGCCGACGAAGTGCTGCCCCGAGTCGCTGTTGCCCAGCGGGATATCGCCCGGCTCGCCTCCGGCCAGGCTGGGCGATTGAATATTGCTATCGAATGTCACAGTTGTTACCAGTGGCTGATGCCGACCCTGGACGCCTACCGGGACGACTGGCCAGAGGTCGAACTCGACCTGTCCAGCGGCTTCCACTTCGCCCCCCTACCCGCCCTCACCCGTGGCGATCTCGATCTGGTGGTCACCAGTAACCCCGACGATTCACTGAAAGGCATCCACTACGAGCCGCTGTTCAGTTTCGAGATGTGCCTGGCTGTCAGCCGCAAGCACCCACTTGCTGACAAGAAGTGGGTCACACCGGAAGATCTGGAAGATGAAGTGCAGATCACCTATCCGGTAGAACGGGAACGGCTGGATATATTTCAGAACTTTCTCGACCCGGCGGGTGTGGAACCACATTCGGTGCGCACAGCGGAGTTGACGGTGATGATGGTACAGCTGGTAGTGAGTGGGCGCGGTGTGTGCGCGCTTCCAAATTGGGCACTTTACGAATATTTACAGAAAGGTTTGGTGCAACAGCTTAGACTGGGCAAGAGTGGTCTATGGAGTACACTCTATGCGGCCGTGCGCGAAGAGATGCTGGAACAGGCGTTTCTGCAGGATTTTTTCACCACCGCGAGAGATACCTGCTTTGCCAACCTCAATGGCGTGCGCGCAGCAACCACTGGCGTAACCTGAACGATAAAACGAACACCATAAGGGGAAGTTTATGGCCTCCACTCCCAATAGCTGGAGCAAAGCACTCAAAACACTGCACTGGCTGATTGCCTTTTTTATTCTGTTTGCCTGGGCATCCGTCGAGCTGCACGAGTTTTATGAGAAAGGCGACCCCATGCGCGGCTGGTGGATGGTGGTGCATTTCTCTCTGGGCTTTTCAGTACTCTTCCTGGGCCTGTTCCGCCTCTACTGGCGCGCCACCCATGGGCGCCCGACACTCTATGGCAGTGGGCTGCAAAAACCCGTATCGCTACTGGTACAAAGCCTGATGTACATCATCATGATCGGCATGCCCCTGTCCGGGCTGATGATGCGGCAGTTCGCCGGCCGCGATACACCGCTGTTCTGGCTGTTTGACCTGCCGTCTTTCGTGGCAAAAAACACCGACCTCGCCAAGCAACTTGCATTTATCCACAAGGAATTTTTGTGGAATGCACTACTGGTGCTACTGGTACTTCATATCGGCGGGGCCCTGTGGCATCACTTTGTCACCAAAGACAATACCCTGCGGCAGATGTTGCCGTTCGTGAAAACGAAATAGCGGGTAGGAATTTCGGATAAACAAAAAGGGCACCGCAAGCGGTGCCCTTTTTGTTTGGCTGGATACCGGCCTTCGCCGGCATGACGGGAGCCTGCGCCATGACGGGAGCGCGTCATCCCGGACTTGATCCGGGATCCAGATGACTCGAAGTGCGGAGCTTCGCTTCCCTGGATGCCGGCTTTCGCCGGTATGACGGGAGCCTGCGGCATGACGCGAGCGCGTCATCCCGGACTTGATCCGGGATCCAGATGACTCGAAGTGCGGAGCTTCGCTTCCCTGGATACCGGCTTTCGCCGGTATGACGGGAGCCTGCGGCATGACGCGAGCGCGTCATCCCGGACTTGATCC
>NZ_CP155838.1:3500505-3636993 GCF_045348205.1 Microbulbifer sp. ARAS458-1
TGCGGCATGACGCGAGCGCGTCATCCCGGACTTGATCCGGGATCCAGATGACTCGAAGTGCGGAGCTTCGCTTCCCTCGATACCGGCCTTCACCGGCATGACGGGAGCCTGCGGCATGACGGGAGCGCGTCATCCCGGACTTGATCCGGGATCCAGATGACTCGAAGTGCGGAGCTTCGCTTCCCTGGATACCGGCATTCGCCGGCATGACGCTTGAGGCTTAATCCCGCGGTTTTTTCGGCTTGCGTTTCTTGGCCTCGAACGGCGGCTTGCCGCCCTTACCGCTGCCGCCCTGCTCCGCGAACTTGGAGATATTCATCGGGCGGCCGTTTACGCGCACTTTTTTCAGGTGCTGGAAGATCTCTTTGGGCATGCCTTCCGGCAGGTCCACAGTGGTGTAGTCCGGGTAGATCTCGATGCGGCCGATGTAGGAGCTGTCCAGATCCACTTCGTTGGCGATGGCGCCCACCACGCTACCGGGACGCACGCCGTGTTCGCGGCCGACGTCGATACGGAAGCGCTCTTTGCCTTCATCCGGCGGGCCAACGTGCTTTTCTTTGTCGAAAGGCTTTCGCTCGCGCTTGTTGTGTTTGCGATCATCGCGGTCGCCACGGCGGTCATCGCGATCATTAAAGTCGCGCTGTTTGGGTTCGCGCTCGTCCAGTAACAGTGGCTGATCGCCCTGGGCCATGGCGGCAAGGGCCGCAGCCACGTCCAGCGGATCCACTTCATTCTCAGACAGATACTGATCCACCAGATCACGGAACGGCGCCAGGTCGCCGTCACCCTGCAGCGTGTCGGAAATACGCTGGCGGAATTTCTCCATGCGCGAGGCGTTTACCGCTTTCGCAGTGGGCAGCTCCAGGCGCTCAATGGGCTTTTTGGTGGCCTTTTCGATCACCCGCAGCATACGGCGCTCGCGAGGGGCCACAAACAGAATGGCATCGCCCTCACGGCCGGCACGACCGGTACGGCCAATGCGGTGAATATAGGCTTCGGTATCGTAGGGGATGTCGTAGTTGATCACGTGACTGATGCGCTTCACATCCAGACCACGGGCCGCCACGTCGGTGGCCACCACGATATCCAGGCGGCCTTTTTTCAGCTTATCAATCACCTGCTCACGCAGGTTCTGAGCCATATCCCCGTTCAGGGCAGCACTGGCAAAACCCCGCGCCGCGAGCTTGTCGGCGATCTCCACTGTAGCGTTCTTGGTGCGCACAAAAATGATGGTGCCATCTACCGGCTCGGCTTCCAGAATCCGGGTCAGCGCATCCATCTTGTGGAGGCCACCTACCGGCCAGTAGCGCTGGCGGATGGTATCGGCAGTCTCGGTTTTCACCTTGATCTTCACGTCCACCGGATTGTCCAGGTGGTCGCGGGCGATCTTGGCGATCTCGCGGGGCATGGTGGCGGAGAACAGCGCAATCTGGCGCTCGTCCGGGATCTGCTCCAGTACCCATTCCACGTCGTCGATAAAGCCCATACGCAGCATTTCGTCGGCTTCATCGAGCACCAGGGTCTTCAGGCTAGACAGATCCAGGGTGCCCTTGCGCATATGGTCCATGACCCGGCCGGGAGTACCCACGACCAGCTGCACACCGCGCTTCAGTTGCTGGATCTGGCCGCGGTAATCCGCGCCGCCGTAAATCGGCGCAACGTGGAAACCTTTCAGATTGGCCGCATAGGACTGGCAGGCTTCCGCCACCTGGATGGCCAGTTCACGGGTTGGCGCCAGTACCAGAGCCTGGGGGCGCTTGTTTTTCAGGTCGAGGCTCGCCAGCAGAGGGAGCGCAAATGCCGCTGTTTTGCCCGTTCCTGTCTGTGCCTGGCCCAATACGTCGCGGCCTTCCAGGAGTGACGGAATAGTCTGCGCCTGGATGGGGGACGGGGTTTCGTAGCCAAGTTTTGTGACAGCGTCGAAAATTTCAGCGGGCAGGCCCAACTGGTCAAAACCAGTGGCCGTGGGGGTATCGGTCATATTGGAGTTCACTTGAATATACATGGAGGCCGGGCCGGGCCACAGGACCCATCAAGGGTAACCATAGCGCACGGCGGAGGATTGCTGGGCAAGGCGAAGAAGCCCATTAATAGCACCGGCTATTTCAAGCTTTTTCAACTCTGAGACAGGGGCCTGTGGCGAGGAGGTCTGTTACCCAATACATCTTTTGCCCCGCTAGTGGCCACATCAGGGCTGGGGGAACAAAAGGCTGCGCAGTCTACCAGTTTGACAGCAGACTGCCAGTTTATTTTTTGACCGAATCAAGTCCGACACAGGCTCTGCGCCGAGATGACGAGTAATTACTATCCCTTCAACTTCCTACTCGCCTGCTTCCGTAGTTTTTCTATGTCCCGGGAATCGGCACCCTCTTCCCTTGCATAGGCCATTAGTTCCGCATAATCCACCGATCTATGGCTGGCCACCAGGACGGCCTGATCCCAGGACTGACGATCATTCCAGTGCCAAAAGGCTGCCAGTCGATCATTACATACAGCGTTGGCGTTATAACCCGAAGTGGTCCCCACAGAGTATCCAGTTTCGGAATTTCATCATGCTGAACCATTCGACTGCCAAACTCCAAGGGAGCCCCTGGAAACTCCAGAAACAAGTCGGTATCTGGGTGGGTGAAGTGTCGCCTATCACTTGCCAGATGAACCCCGAGTGGAGCCAATGCTGAAGACAGCTGATCTCGTCTCTCTGACGTCACGAAATCCAGATCTTTTGACTTGTATTTGTTGTCAGAATAAATACTGACCGCGCCACCACCGGATAAAGTGGCTTTAATCCCCGCGGCCTCAAGAACCTGGCTCACTATCGCAGCCAATTCTTCAGCAGGCGTATTCGCATCAATGGCCATAAGCTAAAGCTCCTTTCCGGTGCGGCGTGGTCTCTGGCGTTGACGGAAATATTCTTGGGTTACTTCTTGCGGCAGGCGCTCCAACTCGGCCTCAAGGAACTTGCGCAAATCCCGCACTGTGGCGCTGCGAGGGTTCCAGGTGAACATTCGGGTTTTGCCTATCTCTCGACTAACCAGTACACCCTCCGCTTCAAGGCGCAGCAATTGCCGCTGGATAGCCATGTGAGACACGCCGAAGGTCACCGCAATCCTACGCGCGTATCCTTCCCCGTAATTTTGCAGAAACAATAACGCCTGCGCGGCGGATCGGCTGCCAAAAAGGGCTTCAAGAATGGGGTTCACAGAAGTTGCTCCATGGCCACAGGTTGTGGCCATATTGCCACAATGTGCATAGGTATGGCTACAACCTGTAGCAATAGGTGTGGGGTCTACACCTAACGCGATCCGGCAACGCGCAACTAGGTTGGCCGGGTGGGATAGTTATTCGGGGATGGTTATTCGGGGCAGGTGTTCACGGTGATGTTCAAATTCGCTACAGACCACCATTCACAAGCCTGCGCTTCAGCACCATACCGCTCCACCAGTGCGATCACCTGCTTGCGTGACCGGTGATCCTGTACGCCACGTACGGTGTGTGTTTGCAACAGTGATAACTGCTCGGGCCGAAGGCGCGCTATACGGGGGAAGTTGGACTGGGCTACTACCAAGTGAACTGCCGGGGTGTAGGGACCCAGCTGGTCGGCTTTCGTCAGGATCTGATCCAGTTCGGCGTCGAACTCGTTCAGGCGCACCTTTACCTGGGCCATTTCTGCCCAGGACTCTGGCCATATTGGGCGCAGGGTTGTGGCTTCTTTATAGAGCGCGAGCGCCTGACGGTAATCTTGCTCGATGACCTGGCCATTGTTGTACGCACGCCACTCCAGAATTCTGGCCTGCAAGGTAAGCTGATAGGGATTATCCGGGTGCAATCCGTTGGCGCGCTCGATGGCCGCCAGCGTGGTATTCAGAGAAGCCGGCGATGGGACCTTGCCCAGCTTCTGCCAGTAGCGCAGCTGATTTTCCACCCGTAGTACTTCCAGGTGCGCCAGACCATAACGGGCAGCAAAAAAACTGAGCGATATCAGAAGAATGATGGCCAGCCAAGAGGCAGCCCGCACCGTGAGGCTGCGTTCTGCAGGCCAGACTGTGGACACTATGCGCGACGCCAGACCTGAACGCCGGCGGGATCGACGCCGACGGCGGCGCGTGCCGGGTTCGGTTTGGCTCGACAGCGTCTGATCCACGTAACTTGTCTGATTCATGGCACCCGGCTCTTGAAAGCTGGCAGTTAGTAAGAATTCACTTCCGTTAGGCGAAGTGAACACCCGCTATTTTACCCGGATTATCCCGCACCAGTTGCCAGGACTTCTCGTCACCGACAATTTCTGCAGCGGCCTGCCGGCCAGCTTTCAAGATTGGTGGTCGGCGCACTTCGTGGTGGGCGTCTGTGGCAAGGATGGTCACCAGATTCCGTTCCAGCAACTCGATGGCCCGCTGCTGTGCGGGCTCACCAAACTGACCAATGACCGCACCGGAAGTCACCTGAAACAAACACCCCTCTCGCACCAGCGGCAGAACCTTGCTGAAATCCCGAATCACATCTTTGTTGCGCTCCGGGTGTGCAATCATCGGGCGGATTTTCTGTTTGATCAGCCAGCGGATCAGCTGCTCGGTTCCCGGGGGGATATGGCTATGGGGCAATTCCAGCAACAGGACCCGGTCCCCTTCCCACTCTCCCAAAAACGGAACCTGCTTCAGCATCACCATATTCAGGATTTCTTCGGAAAGGCGAATCTCTGCGGCCATTCCCAGCTTCAGAGGAATGCCCTGCTCCTTCAGCACCGCTTGCAGCGTGCGGAAAGCTTTGGTGATGGTGGCGAGGGTATTGGGAAAACGACCGGGGTGAATGTGGGGGGTAGCGACCACATGGGTGATGCCATCGGCCACCGCGGCGCGGGCCAGGATCAGTGACTGATCCAGGTCCCGGGCACCGTCATCGATGCCCGGTAGCAAATGGCAATGCAGGTCGATCATGCGGGCTCGAAGTTTTTCTCTTCAGACGATTTACTGGCCGTCGCAGATACGGTTACAGGCGCAGCGCTTTCGCCTTGCTCCAAACCCTCTTCCACGCCATAGCCGTAACGACCGCCGTAGTAGCCGTAATATTCACCGTAGCCACTGGCTTTGGAAGTCGTGTCCACCTGGTTCAGCACCACGCCATCGAGCTTGGCGCCAACTTGCAGCAGGCGACCGATACCGTCGGTAATGATCTTCTGGCGCGTACTGTCAGACTTCACCACATACAACATGGAGTCTGCAACACGGGAAACCACCAGAGCATCACTCACAACCTGCGAAGGCGCGGTGTCCAGAATGATCCGATCGTAGGTTTCGCTGAGGGACTCCAACACCTGCGCAAATCGCGGCGAAGCCAGCAGTTCTTGCGGATTGGGCGGCACGGCACCGGCGGGAATAACGTCCAGGCCGCTCTGCTCATCGTGAAAAACGCACTCATCCACTGTCGCGCTGCCGGCAATCAGGTTGGAAAGGCCCGGCTGGTATACCGGCAAGCCAAAATCCTTACCCACCGACGGACGACGCATGTCCGCATCAATCAGCAGTACCTTTTCCATCTGAACCAGAGAGAACGCCAGGTTTTCAGAAACCGTAGTTTTACCTTCTCCAGGAACCGATGACGTCACAGAGATAATCTTGGCCGGTTTTTCCAGATGCGAAAGCACCAAACTGGTCCGCAGTGTGCGTACCGCTTCAGAGAACTGATGCCGACCACTCTCGAAGAAGGTGCGCAGCCCCAGGCGCTCACCTTTTTCATGATCGACCCAAGGCAACAGACCGATCATGCGCTGAGACAGTTTGTTTTCCACATCGTCCGGGTTGCGCACTCCGTCGTTCAGCGCTTCAAACAGGAAAGCCAGCATGACACCCATCATCGCGCTGACTACCATGGCCAGGGCCACGATCAAACTCTTCTTCGGCTTGGACGGCTGGCGCGGCGCAACAGCCGGATCGACAACACGCGCGTTTGCCGCTTCGAAACTGGACGTTTCGCTGGTTTCTTTAAAACGCGTCAGGAAAGCGTTGTACAGCTGACGGTTTACGTCCGCATCGCGCTTAAGTTCCTGATAACGGGTCTCCTTGCGAGAAACCACCTGAAACTCGGCCTTGGCATCGTTCAGTTCCTGTTGCAGCGCGCGCTCGTTCGACAGTGCCGCCTGGTACTCACTTTCAATACCGGCCACCAGCTGGCGAACTTCACTCTGTAGCTTGGATTCCACAGACGCCAACTGATCATTGGCTGCGATCATTTTCGGGTGTTTGGGGCCGTAACGGCGGGCGAGTTCAGAAACCTTGCGGGAAGCTTCCACTTCCGCGCGCTTCACATCCTGAATCACACTGTGGTTCAGCACTTCCGGCAGGCTCGCCAGGGCATTCACATCGGAGCCTCGCACGGTCACCAGTTCGCGGATACTTGCCGCCTGCTTCAGTTCTTTCCGCGCGGCCAGCAGCTGCTCGGTAATTTCGTTCAGCTCCTGCCGCGCCAGACCGCGTACACCTTCCACATCCACCAGGCCCTCGGCCTCCTGGAATGCTTGCAGGCGCGCTTCAGACTCTTCCAACTTTACCCGCAATCCATCCAGACGGCTGTTCAACCAGCTGGTGGCTTGCTGGGTCATTTCCAGTTTGGCTTCCAGATGGCTGTTGATGTAGACCTCGGCCACCTTGTTGGCAATATTTGCCGCGAGCTTGGGGGACTCCGACTCAAAGCTGATTTTTACCAGCTGGGTGTTACGCACCGGCGAGATACTCAAACGCTCAACAAAAGCATCGGTGACCTGCTGCAATTTCAGCTGTGCCGCTTCCTCTTCGGTCAGTGGCTCCGCCTGGGAAAGAAAGGGCAGCAGAGAGCGAAGGCTAAATCCGCCTTCCTGCTGTTCCGGATCAAATTCCGGATGGGTGGTAAGCCCCATCTGTTCCACGACACGCTCGGCGATGCGCTTGGACTTCAGAATTTCAAACTGGGTGAGGAAGTATTCCTTGCGGCTGGAATCCAGCCCATACACCTCTTCGATCGACAACGCCTTGGCCTGCTCCGCCTCAATCATCAGGGTCGCCGTGGCCTGATATTTGGGGGTCATGGAAAATACCACCATGGCGGTAAGCATGGTCACCGCGATCGACAGCGCAGCAATGCGCCACTTGAAGCGATCCACAATGCGCCAGTACTGGCGCAGGTCGATAACGTCTTCCTGAAGCAGTCGCTCCTGATTGTTCAGGTTACCCATATTGGAATGTGCATTCATGGCTACGACTACCTCAGAAGAAACTCTGCTCGACAGTGACGATATCCCCAGGGCGCAGCAGCGTATTCAGCTCCGCTTTCTCCCGGGATTGACTCGCGTCGTCGCCACGGATAATAAAAATCTTGTTATAGGAAGCCCGCTCGGTGAACCCCTGGGCCAGTGCCGCCGCTTTACTGATGGTCAGCCCCGGCTGGAATGGATAGCCGCCCGGCTTTTCCACCTCTCCATTAATAAAGAAAGGACGGTACTCCAGAATAGAAACGTGCACATTCGGGTTAATCAGGTAATCCGGTTTTAAACCATTCACAATCACCGCTTCAAGGCTGGATACCGTCAGGCCAACCACTTTCAGTTCACCCAGAAACGGGTAATTAATTACACCGCTGTCACTGAGGGTGGTTTCCAGGGTCAGGTCTTCTTCCCCGTAGACACTGATCTGAATCTTGTCTCCAGAGCCCAGCTGATAATCACCCACCGTTTTCAGATCACTTTGCGCAATCACTGCAGAAGTAAAAGCACAAACCGCCAACACAACAGCAGCGCGAAAAACGCGCTGCAGAAATGAGGTAAAAATACCCATAAAATTACCGATCAAATAGTCGTTTTTTCTACTTTACTACCAATTACAGGGACGCCTGCAGGCCAATAAAGGTTACGTTTTTGTCGTAGCTGAAACCGGCTGCAGTGGATTCCTTGTCGGAAACAATGAAACCAGCGTTAAATGCCAACCAGCGTTGCATCTGGTAGTTAAAGCGCAGGGTACCGGTATTGATATCCTCCACACGCTCAACATTTGCACCCTGATAATCATTGATGGAGTGGTCCAGAGTTACCTGGCTGGAAAGGCGATCCGCCCATGCGTGGTGCCAGCTCAGGGTATAACTTTCCACATCAATAAAATTGCCCACACCACTGGTTTCATCACTGCGGCGCGCGGTGTTGAAGTCAAAGGCACTGTACTCTTTCGGGGTCCAACGCACACCCACTTCCCAGGCCGGGCCGGTGTAGTCTTTACGCTCGGGGCTCACAAAATCTTTGGTACGCAGACCGACTTTCGCGGTACCAGTGGTCTTGGCGGTACCTTCCCAGGTTACACCCACCTGGTAGCGCATTTCCGCACTGTCCAGCGTCTCGTTACCGACAGCGGTGTACTCGTAACCCAGCTCACGGCGGCCGACTTCGGCCAGTAACTTGGTTTTACCACCGGCGTTATAGTTGAACGCGATGGAACCGTAATCGGTACCGCGATCGCGGCCAGCGGTGCGCATGCCGCCTTCGTAATCTGTATCCGCAGTACCCAGTTGCAGCTCCAGTTGGCCTTTGGCAGTGGCCGCACCAAACACATAGGTCGCGTTTACGTCATTGCTCTGGTAACGATCCGGCTCGTTTTGCGCGTTGCCAGCACCTTGTGAAAAACCGGTACCGCGAGGCTCGTGACCATCGGAAAAGCTGGCCGCCACTGCCAAACGGTTGCGGACATTCAGTTCCCAGGCGGCTTCGCCAGAAAGAAAATGATCGGTGTAGTTATCTTCTTCACTATCGAAGTACTCACCGCGCAGCAGTGAGTAATTGACCATATACGCGGAAACGCCGTCGTCCGCAGACAGCAGGAAGTTAGGGTTGATGACCGCCACCAGGCTCTCAATCTCGCCTTCTTCGACACTGGTAACGTTGTCGTCCTGTTGCAGGTCGAAGTTCAGAGTTGGTGTAAAATTCACCCCGCTGCCCAGCTTCACCGCAGCAGCCTCCGTTTGTGCCAATGCAGTGCCCGCACCCAGGCTGGTGATCATAAATACAGCCGCAGACAAATTAAGCTTGGTCATGTTTCCTTTCCAATGGTCTGAAATTATTTTTGAAGCCTATGTCCTTTCCCCAACAGGCTTCGCTCCCCTTTCGAGCAACTCCGGCTCGCGACGCAGTGTGACACGGGTCACACAAAGCGCCGAACAATATCACAAAACAATGAAATCCACTATGTAAGTACGGCCCAAACGTGGCGCCCCGTATCAATAGGCATTGCTGCTCACAAAGCCCTTAAACAAGGTCATCCATACAATCCGGATATCCAGCCAGAGCGACCAGTTGCGGATGTATTGCAGATCGTGCTCCACACGCTTGCTCATTTTTTCAACCGTGTCGGTCTCGCCACGCCAGCCATTTACCTGCGCCCAACCGGTAATGCCCGGCTTAACCTTGTGGCGCAGCATGTAGCCATTCACAACGGCACGGTACTGCTCGTTGTGTGCAACTGCGTGCGGGCGCGGACCCACAATACTCATGCGGCCCTGCAACACATTGATAAATTGCGGCAGCTCATCCAGTGACGTGCGGCGCAAGAAGGCGCCCACCGGCGTAATGCGGGTATCCCCTTTCTTCGCCTGCACCACCTTGTCGCCATTGTCCTGAGTGGTCATGGAGCGGAATTTCCACACCTTGATCGGCCGCCCATCCAGGCCGTAGCGGTGCTGCTTGAAAATCACCGGCCCTTTGGAAGTGAGCTTGACCGCCGCGGCGATCACCAGCATCAGTGGGGAGATCAATAACAGAATCAATGAAGACAGAACCAGGTCTTCCATACGCTTTAACCAGCTGTTAATACCCTCGATCGGAGTATCGTGCACACTGAGCAGACTGGTACCACCGACCTGATAAAAGCGCGCATGCAGCAGATTATTTACAAAGAGGTCTGTTGCCACATGCACGGTAACGGTGCTGTCGGCAAAGGCGTGCAGAATCTCTGCAATACGCAACTCTTCACGCATGGGCAGAGTGATATAGACCAGGTCCAGCTCGCCCGCCTTCGCCGCCGCCACCGCCTCATCCAGATCGCCCAATACAGGAACGGAGTTACCGGCAGCAGATGCCTCGCCACAGGCAGCGGACTCCGGCACCCGGTAAAAGCCTTTCACGCGAATACCCAGATGTGGCTCCCTTGCCAGGTCACGAGCCAGACGGATGCCGGAATCCGTCACACCGACAATCACTGCCGAACGGGTATTGTGGCCGTGGGCGCGGAGGTAAAACAGAAACTGCCGGAACAGGTAGCGCCAGCTACTCAGCAGTACAAAGGTACCCAAATACCAGAACCCTACCACCAAGCGGGAAAAGGTATGGCCAGTTTTGGAAAAATAAGACACCAGTACCAGCAATACACACACCGCCAACCAGGAAATAGCGGTAATGCCAAACATATGAAGGTAGCTGTCGGCACGCCAGGAGCGATAGAGATTGAGCGACTCCGCCATAAACGTGAAGCTCACCGAAGCCACCAGCCCGGCGATCATCCAGTCTTTACTGACGGCGACCTCGAAATATTGGCAACAGACAATCAGCGTACCAAGGATTAATAGTGCATCCAGCAAGCGGTAAACAGCAGCCAACCCAGACTGGTAGCTGCGAATCCATCCCTGTTTCACGGCTCCATCCCCCATGGAAACTATTCCCTTAATGCTTCATTTGAAGCTTTCCCTAAATAACCCCCAGCCAACCAACCCTCGGTCGACACGGCAGCGCCCGCAATGCACTGCCAGCCCCAAAACGGGCCCAAATCCGGGCCTCTAACTATGGAGCGGGATCACGCCACCAGCGTGGCGACGGTCACATAATCAGCGTGACAGAACAACAGAAAAAACAATAAACGCACAACAAACACACAGAGCGGTCAACTTAAGATCAATCGATTTTCGTCAAACCCTGACTCAAGAAACGCAAGAAGCGGGCCAATAAAATTGCAAACGATCCGCCCACGACAACACCGGCGCCATTTGCGGCCATATCTACCAGTGAAGCTGTGCGTGCGGGCATTAACCAGCCTTGCCAAAACTCCAGCAGCGCCCCCAAAAGTAACAGCCCAAGCAAGCCACCTATCCAAAACCGCCGGGCCGTACCCAACACCCACAACCCGGCAAGTAGCGCAAACGCACCGCTATGCAACATCAAATCAAAATGGGGTACCAATTGAGGCACCGGCTCAGACTTCATGCCCGCAAACAGGGCAACACTCAACACTGCGATAAACAGGAGGCGAGCCAGCAGCATCAGATGGCGAATTTTAAACACGGACACCAAGGCTCCTAAATAGCCCGAAAGGGTCAAACTTCTAGCGACGCGCAACATAAAGAATGTGCGGCGCTAAATTAACAAGGAGAAACAACAGGAAAATGACAGTGAGGATCAGCCACGCCAAACCGCGAGTGTGTTAAAACCCAGCCGCCGTTTGACCTGCCACACAGCGATCAGATTCTGCGTGGCCACAGCTACAGCTGTCGCAACCGCACTCCCAGTTGCACCCCACACTGGTGTCAATGCAAATGCCAGGCCCACCGCGACAGGCCCAGATATAAGAACCGTATTACGGAAGTCTTTCTCATGCCCAGACATCGTCAGCAAATAGCCCACAGAGCCGGTCAATACATTCACAAATTGACCGATCACCAGAATCTGCAAGAGATGTGCACCGCCACTGAAGCCCTCACCAAACAGACCCATCAAAAATTCCGGGAACACCAGCATCACTGCCACAATAGGCAAGGCAAACAACGCCATTAACTTCACCGAAGTAAGGGCCAGTTTTTCAAGCTCGGCGAACTTCTCCTGCTTGGACATGGCAGCAAAACGCGGTGCGACAACCAGGTTCACCGCCATCAGAACAAAACTGGTGAGCAGTGCGGTGCGCTGCGCCACTGCAAGTTGCGCCACCGCTTCAGATGATACAAACGCACCGGCGATAAACTGCCCGGACCACTGCACCAGCTGCCCCATTATGAGCACCACCCACAGTGGTATGCAGCTTCGGAACAACTGCCTCCAGTCGATCTGCTCAGAACCACTGTCTGGCATCACCGCGCGCAGCTGCCGCAGTACAAACCACAAGCACCCCGCCCCGAAAAGCACAGTCAGCAGTGACGCCACACTATAGGCTCGGGCCGCATCCACCGCCGTGGAAAGTGCCCAATAAAATAACAGCGCTATCAGGAAAACATTACAGAGAATATTCAGCGTGGTAACAGAGAGAACTATCCTGCGCAGCCCCTGCAGTGCCATCGCCAAAATGGTGAATACCGCCAGACCAAAAATACCGGGCGCCATGGCAGACAGCACCGGCGCCAACGCCGGTTTGTTGAAGACATACTGCGCAAGAGGCGCGCTTGCAAAATAAAGTACCAGTGCGCCGGCAAGGGAAGTGCAGGCAACCAACAACAGGGATCGCCGGAGCACCGCACCAATCGACGCCCAGCCCTGCTCCGCGAACCCAGCTCCGACAAATCGCAGGACGGTGTTATCTAAGCCAACGCGGCTAACTCCAGCGATAAATGTAACAAGGCTGAAGGCGAGAAAATAGTAGCCAGACTCCGCCGCACCGAGTTGACGGCCAAGCGCCAAGCTGGCAATGAATGCGGAGAATGCTGATAGCAGACGAACAGCAAGACTCAACCCAGTACTGAATAATAGTTCATAGCGGCCAGACAGCCGACCCACAATTGTCGCCAACATGATTACCTGACCACCACTTACCAATCAGACCCGTGCGTAACGGTCTTCGAGCCTTACGATATCGTCTTCACCCAAATAGGAACCGGACTGCACCTCGATTAATTCCAGAGAAATACTGCCCGGATTTTCCAGGCGATGTACCTCACCCAGCGGAATATAGGTACTCTGGTTTTCGGTCACCAGAAACTCCTTTTCCCCACAAGTCACACGGGCAGTACCGGATACCACAATCCAATGCTCAGCACGGTGGTGGTGCATTTGCAGGCTTAACTGTGCTCCGGGGTTGACCACAATCCGTTTCACCTGGAAGCGTTCACCGCAATCTACCGAGTCGTAATAACCCCAGGGCCGGTATACCTTACGGTGCAGCTGCGCTTCTGAGCGATTCTCCGCCTTCAGTTTCTCCACGACTTTTTTAATGTCTTGCACGCGATCTTTCGCAGCTACCAAAAGCGCGTCATCGCTCTCTACAATCACTACGTCATCGAGACCGACAGCGGCAATCAACTTGCCGTCACTCTGCACAAAACAATTGCGACTATCCTGCAGAATCACATCGCCTTTAGCGGTATTGCCATTGTCATCTTTGTCGGACACCTCCCACAGGGCAGACCAGGAGCCTACATCACTCCAGCCGCAATCCATAGGCACCACAACGGCATCGCGGGTCTGTTCCATGACTGCGTAATCGATAGACTCATCCGCACAGGCCAGAAAGGCATCACTGCCCGGGCGCACAAAGTCCACATCGAAAGAAGCGCTCTGCATGGCCTTTTCACACGCCGCAAGAATATCCGGGCGGAACTTGGCGAGTTCTTCCAGGTAGCGGCTCGCGCGGAACAGGAACAGACCACTATTCCAATAAAAATCTCCGCTGCGCAGGTATTCCGCTGCCGTCTCCAGATCCGGCTTTTCCACAAACTGCTCTACACCAAAGGCACTCGCAGAATCGTCCAGTGCACCTGCTTTACGGATATAGCCGTAACCCGTTTCCGGCGCTGTGGGCACAATACCGAAGGTCACCAGCTTGCCCGCCTCCGCCTGTGGTACTGCACGTACAACCGCAGCCTGGAAAGCAGCTATATCTTTGATCGCGTGGTCTGCCGCCAACACCAGAAGAAGCGGATCTTCCTTACCGCCCGCAGTGGCGCGCAAAGCTGCCAGTGCAACCGCCGGCGCCGTGTTGCGGCCAGCTGGCTCCAACAGAATGCCACTGTGGGGCTCACCGGTTTCACGCAGCTGTTCGGCAACGATAAAACGGTGATCGTCCCCACAGATCAGCAGCGGTGGCTGGGAATCGATACCCGTCAGGCGCGAACAGGTGTTCTGCAGCATACTGGCTTCGCCAGTTAAAGGAAGAAACTGTTTCGGATAGAGTTTTCTTGATAGAGGCCAAAGGCGAGTGCCGGAGCCGCCGGCCATGATTACAGGTAAGATCATATCTTCATTGCTTTGTTGAGCGTGTTATCCGTAACTTCAATCTGCGTTCGCGTCCAGATACCACTTGGAATGTTTATGTACCGAAGGATCAGCCAGTAAAGATTCCTCTGGCCACCAGCGATAGTTACCATGTTGTTGGTTGGGCAGTGCTGCGACGTCAAGATTCAGCTTTATCGAATAACCCAACACCACATAATGAGTGGAGACACCCTCACTCTCTGCGGCACCAAAAACACTATCGGAATAAAAGTGTTCAAAAGGCCCAATAAACTCGGCCTGCTCCACCGGTACAGCAACGCCCAATTCCTCCTCGGTCAAACGGAGGAAGGCATCGGCCAACGACTCATTTTTGACAATGCGCCCACCGGGCACAAACCAGCACCCTTGTGCGGGCCGGTTCAGGCGCTCACCAAGCAGAATTTCACCGAGGTCATTTCGCACTACGAGATCGATGGAAACCAGCGGTGTGGAAGACACCACCGTTTTGAATATTTCCCGAGGTAATTTCTTTGCCATAACGGCATCAACCCCGGAAATCAGTCTGGTGTGCCAGAAACCATTGGTAGGTATCAGCCAGGCCCTGCTCCAGACAGACAGAATAGCGCCAACCCAGGTCTGCTAGGCGGCTCACATTCATCAGTTTGCGCGGAGCGCCATCTGGCTTGGTCGCATCAAAAGTGATCTTGCCTTCAAAACCCACCACTTTCGCCATGGTTTCCGCCAGCTCCCGAATAGTGCAGTCTTCCCCCGTACCCACATTTATGTGAGATAACATCGGCTCAGTACATGACAGATACTGCGATTGTGGCAAGCTCATCACATGCACGCTGGCTGCCGCCATATCATCCACATGCAGGAACTCGCGCATGGGCTTTCCGCTACCCCACACCACCACTTCGGTATCACCGGCGAGCTTGGCTTCGTGGAAGCGGCGCATCAGCGCCGGGATAACATGAGAGTTTTGCGGGTGAAAGTTATCGTTTTCACCGTACAGATTAGTCGGCATAACACTGCGATAATCCCGTCCGTACTGGCGGTTATAGGATTCACACAGTTTGATACCGGCAATTTTTGCTATGGCATAGGGCTCATTGGTGGGTTCCAAAACACCGGTAAGCAACGCGGCCTCACTCATAGGTTGCTCGGCCAGTTTCGGATAAATACAGGAGGAACCTAAGAACAACAGTTCCTGTACACCGGCCATGTGCGCAGCGTGAATAATGTTGCACTCGATCATCAGGTTTTCATAAATAAACTCGGCCGGGTAAGTATTGTTCGCCACAATACCGCCGACCTTGGCCGCCGCCAGATAAACCTGATCGATGTTTTCCTGCGCAAAGAAATCCGCAACCGCCTGCTGGCTGACCAGATCCAACTCCGCACGTGTACGCACAACCACCTCAACTGCGGGATCATTCTCCAACTGCCGCACAATAGCCGACCCCACCATCCCACGGTGGCCGGCTACAAATACTCGTTTCTTCTCAGACATACAGAAACTCAATCTAAAATTCTGAATTCATTCATCGTCATCCCGGACTTGATCCGGGATCCAGCTCCCCAAGACTCCAAGAGTCCCACTTATTCCACAGCAACACTAATATCAAACCCATGCTCTTTAAGCAGTGCATGACGCTTGGCCTGATCCAAATCGTGCGCAACCATCTCCGCACACATTTCTTCCACGGTAATCTCAGGAACCCAACTCAATTTCTCTTTCGCCTTGGAGGGATCACCCAGTAGTGTTTCCACCTCCGCGGGACGGAAGTAACGCGGGTCAACCTTAACAATCACATCACCAACGCTAATACCTGGCGCCTTATCACCTTCGATTTCAACAACAGTGGCGACTTCCGCTTCTCCCTTACCGGTAAAGGCCAACTTGATACCAAGCTCAGCAGCACTCAGGCGGATGAACTCACGTACAGAAATCTGCTTACCGGTAGCAATAACGAAATCTTCCGCCTGCTCCTGCTGCAACATCATCCACTGCATACGGACGTAATCTTTGGCGTGCCCCCAATCGCGCAGCGCGTCCATATTGCCCATGTACAGGCACTTCTCCAGGCCCTGAGCGATATTCGCTAAACCACGCGTAATTTTACGGGTAACAAAGGTCTCACCACGGCGGGGAGATTCGTGATTGAACAGGATACCGTTACAGGCGTACATACCGTAGGACTCCCGATAGTTCACGGTGATCCAGTAAGCGTACATTTTTGCTACTGCGTAGGGAGAACGCGGATGGAAAGGGGTGGTTTCCTTCTGGGGGATTTCCTGCACCAGACCATACAGCTCGGATGTGGAAGCCTGATAGAAACGGGTCTTCTTTTCCAGGCCCAAAAAGCGGATGGCTTCGAGCAAGCGAAGGGTACCCATGGCATCCACATCTGCTGTGTATTCGGGAGCCTCGAATGAAACCGCAACGTGGCTCTGAGCACCGAGGTTGTAAACCTCATCCGGCTGTACTTCACGCAGGATACGCGTCAGGTTAGAGGTATCACTCAAGTCGCCATAATGGAGCTTAAGGCGAGGATTTGGCTCGTGCGGGTCCTGGTAAATATGGTCGATGCGATCGGTGTTAAAGGAAGAAGCGCGGCGCTTAATACCGTGAACCTCATATCCCTTTTCAAGCAGAAATTCTGCAAGATAAGAACCATCCTGGCCAGTTATTCCAGTAATTAGTGCAACCTTTCTCATTTATAAGTCTCGTTCATTTGCGATAAATTAATTTCTCTGCATTTGACACCTAGCAAAGCCCCAAAAGCAAACCAGAACCAAATAGCGAGCTTTGGCTGATTCAACACTGGATTAAACACCATCACCAAAAACCCTGACGCTAAAATAAAAATCATGAAAGTCGTTATAGCCGAACAACTATTCGACATGATTACTCGGCATTTAGATAAGACCATACCAAAGGGGATAAAGAGCAAGATCACTGCCAAAATTCCGCCAGCAGCCAGTAAGTCTAAAAAATCAGCGTGACTAGGAACTAAAATAGCCCCCCATCGAGTATCCAACTCTATCAAAGGCGACTCCGAGAAGAACTGCCCCCAGTATGGGCTATCTCGAAACTGTAGAAACCTCATTTCATATGTCTTCAACCGGACTTCAGGGCTACCACTCGGCATATAATCTTGATACACAAAATAAATCGCCACGAGAGAACCTAGGAAAACAACTGGAGCAAGCCTATTGAAAACAACAATAAAATATCGAGCATAAACATTGTCGAATCGCTTGGACTCGAGCACGACAACAAACATAGCCACATTAAGCAGAAAAACAATGAACCCAGTATTTTTGAACGTCAACAAAGGAAGACACAACAGCACCACAGAAAGCCAAAAGCCGAACGACAACAATTTTGATCTAGAAAGCAGAAAAACTGACGACGCGGAAAAAACAAAAATTTCCTCATGATATATATGCTTCTCATCAACCACCCGGAAACCTAACTGCCAAAAAAGCAGCATAAAAAAAACTAAAATCGAAAACGGTACCAAAACATATTTAACCAAAGCTGACAAATAGCGCTCAAATACTGGATGGCCAACCGCAAGCGCTCCCGCCAAGAAGGGGAATATCGCAAGAGATCGGCCTAAATACGACTCTTCGACATTAACACCTCTGCTCAACGTGATTAACGCACCCGAAAACATCCAGAAAAACAAAATAGAAACCAGCGCCTGCCAAACATTTACCTTTCTAACTACCTCACCGATAAGAAAGCACAATAGAACGGAAAAACCACACAACACATATGGTAAATATTTCAAAATGGAAAAATTATCCGCACCCCAAGCGGCATCCGAAGGGTCGAGAATGTAAAAAGCAGAAATAGCAAGAGCCAAAAACGACAAGAAAATAGATTTAGTAGAGGTCAAAAACATCACAAGACTCTATAAATTCCCGCCGCGACCAACGCGTAGCAAGAGCTCACATAGGTTGCGCGAAAAATTATCTCTATTGATCTTCCAGGTGCTCACTTGCGAATCGCCATCTGCTTCAGAATCTAGAAAATCAGAGAATGCAGATGAAAGGAAAAAACCATCAATCTCCCTTTCATCAAACAAAACTTTAATATTCTGATACCCAGATTCAAACACCTTGGCAGTATCAAGCTGATGATCGTTCCTATGTTCACCGAAAACCTTTCGCCGAGGAAAGACAACTAACTTTTTACCCCTCTCCAAACATTTAATAATCCCCCCCATACCGGCATGAGAAAAGACTAAATCACAACGATCAAATATTACTTCATAATCATCGGCAGACAAGTACTCGTAAAAGTCGACATCTAAATCATAAAATCCTGCCATGTCCCGATAGATTCCAAAATTCCCACCCCCAACCATTTGCACGACAATTTTTTGCCCCTGAAAAAATGGAACCTTCACAGCAACATTAAAAACAGCCTCCAGATAGCGAGAAAATGGAAGCTGTGTGCCTAGAGATATAAGAATCATATAACACTACCCAAGAACTGAAATTTTCTATTTGCGAGCTTGGGCCACTGGACAAGCGCTTGATCAACAAAACACGCTGCAACCCGGCCAGACAAAGACACTCTTTCTACATTTGCTATACTATCGACCCAAATAGTAGAACAATTAAGCAGCTTAGCAGCGACGCATACAATCAAACCAGGCGCCGCGCCCGTAGAAATGACAACGTCAGGTCTATAGGCGCGCAATAGCTTTAGTGAGCCACGAAAAGCCGCTCCCCCCAAAAAAATGCTATTAATATTGAAATCTCGAATATTACAAGACTCCCCTTTTATTATCCGCTCACTTCCATCGCACAAAAAATGTAAAAATTCAGCATCTGGTAAGCTCTCAGCCAACCCCCGCTCAACTACTCTAGCCTGGACCGAGTGCCCCCCAGGAGAAGACACTATCAGAATTCGCCTCATGCCACCTTCCCCCTGAGTCTATCAGTCAGGCCTTTAAAATTTCTCTTCAATAGCGAGTGAGCAAAATGAGCCAGATATAATAATGCAGCCTTCAAATGCCCCATATTAAGAGTCTGCACACGGATTACATAATTTTCCCTAAGCGCTTCGAATCTTTTTGTATTTGAGACACCTGAGACATCAAAATAACAAACCGGAACTGGGACATATTCCACAGAATTCGATAAACTAAGAAACTCGGCCACAAAACAATAATCAGCGGCAAGCCTGTAGCTCAGATTATATTCCATTGCGTATGATTTAATTATGGAGACTTTAAAAAGCATAGCTTGGTGAGAGGTAAACATTCCATATGGAAGCCAGCTCGCAGAACGAGCAGGCGTATATTTTTGACCATCCCCACCCACCTCAATAAAATCTCCATATATAAAATCGGGAGCTCTTCGCTGAGCCGCTACCGATACTCTCTCCAACGACTCAAGGGAATGAAAGCTATCGCCAGAATTCATAAAAATCAAATAGAGACCGGAGACACCTGCAATCCCTTTATTCATTGCATCATAAAGCCCCTTATCTGACTCACATATAACCTGCACATCGCCAATGCCGGACAAGTTGACCTGAGACAACACATCAAGGCTTTCATCCGTTGACTTGCCATCAACAATTATCAACTGCGAAATCAATTCCGCTACTCGCTCCAAACTTTCTAACGTTTTAAGCAAGCCAGGTGCATTATTGTAATTTATCGTTACGACTGAGATCATAATTACCTGTAAATATAAGATTTCGAGGAGCCAGCTAACCGAGACACTGCATCCACGACCACTCTCGGTTGGAAACGGTTATATATAACGCCTGCAATGAAATAAAAAGTATCTGAAATTAGTTTTTTTTGCTTAATGACTTTCTTATTACGAATGCGGGAAACTGTTTCATCATAGTTGTAACCCAGAACCTCAAATTTTTCCCGACCTATATCAGATATAAAACTTAAAATTAATCCTTTCCTAAAAGAATTAGTAATAAATGGCAACCACGAGTATTCAGTATCGCACGACACTGCAAATTCCGAATTCCGTTTTGGGTCACCCATTACACCATCAAGGCGAACATCCTTATATCCTTCCGGGTTCAAATCAATCTCAAGGAACTTTTCCAAGCTAACAACTGATTCAAATTTACTTTCCACAAGATCTTCATATCGAATGTGGAAAAAATTTGGATTCCCTTTGTATCGCGCTATTAAATCAATCAAGTTATTCAATGAAACCTCCATATCGACTTTATACTTATGGAAGTTCCATTGGCCCTCCGACCACGTCTCAGACATTGACTTTACGACTGATACTGGGTGGCGAGACAATAATATAAACTTTGTTTCTTCTGGAGAATTCTCACAAATCTCGGTAGCAACAAGTAAATTCCTAGGGGTTTTATCTAAAAAATATTCTCTCCCCTCAGCTAAACTTATGTAGTAATCGCATATAGATTTCATGACTCGCTTCAGAAAGCCCGTTTGGCTGTATTTCGAAAAAAAATCCTCTAGCGCTCGACTCGCATCCAACCAGCCGTACGGCGCATATATTTGATTCGCAAGTGCATACAAAGCACTCACTGCAAGCCAAGGCTCATCGGTAGTCGCTACTTCATCGCTAGTACCCAATACTCTTTGCAAGTATGTTGAACCAGATCTCGGAAGAGAGAACAAAAATATACATTTAGACACGTTTTGCTTACCAAATTATTTTTCGCTTACAAAGGAATTTTGACTTCTAGGGCCAGGCCACTCTTCGAAATTTGTTTTGACAGGGCCTTCTTGGCCTGCTCATCACCGTGGACTATGCGGACTATGTCCGGGCTGGTTGTCATTTGCTGAATGAAGTTCAGGAGATCCTGCTGATCTGCGTGCGCACTGTAGCCGCCGATGGTTTCAACACCGGCCTTGATATTTAATCTTTCCCCGTCCAGCTCCGCGTAGCCTTGTCTCGGCCCATATTTCTGGATATCCCGCCCCGGTGTACCTTTGGCCTGGTAACCCACAAAAATAATGTTGTGGCGTTCTTCCTCCAGCATGGCTTTGAGGTAGTTGACGATGCGCCCGCCGGCGCACATGCCGCTGGCGGCAATAATGATCGCCGGCTGCTTGGTGTGCGTCAGGCGGTTGACCAGTTTGTGATGGATTGCGTGGTCGTCCACGGTAATCAGCTGGTCAAAACTCAGGGGGTGGCGGCCCTGGGCGACGACTGCTCTGGCTTCTTCATCCCAGTATTTTTCCAGGCGGCGGTAGACTTCGGTGAAGCGGCTGGCCAGCGGGGAATCGACGATTACCGGGAGCTTGTGCCAGGGGCTGTTTTCGCCGTGCTTCTGTTGTTGCTGGTGGATGATGTTTTCCAGCTCGTACAGGAGTTCCTGGGTGCGGCCGATGCTGAAGGCGGGGATCAGTACGCTGCCGCCATCTTTTAGTGCGCGCTCTATGGCTTTGCGCAGGGTTTCTGCGCGCTGTTCGCGGTTTTCGTGAATGCGGTCGCCGTAGGTGCTTTCTATGACGAGTTCGTCGCAGCCTTCACTTGGGGTTGGGCCGTAGAGCAGTGGTGTGTTGGGGGCGCCGAGGTCGCCGGAGAATAGGGTGCGGCGCTTTTGGTCGTCTATACCGGGACCGGGTTGGCGGTGTTTCAGGTCGCATTCTACGTAGGCGGAGCCGAGGATATGGCCGGCGCGTTGCAGGCGGATATTCAGGTGGCTTCCGTTATGTTCGATTACGGGTTGCCACTGGTTGTAGGGCAGCGGGCGCAGCTGGGCTTTGATGCGGCCGAGGAATTTTTCGATCAGGTCTTTATTGCGGGTTACGCCGATTTTGAGGGCGTCTTCCAGTACCAGGGGCAGGAGTTCTGCGCTGGGTTCGCTGCAATAGACTGGGCCGCGGAAGCCGGCGGCGATGAGGTACGGGATGCGGCCGCAGTGGTCTATATGGACGTGGGTGACGACCAGGGCTTTTACGGTGTCGATCGGGAATTCGATTTCCAGGCGGTTGTGGTGGCTGCCGCCGGGTGAGGTTTCGGCGCCCTGGAAGAGGCCGCAGTCGATGAGGATGGAGTTGCTTTCGTCCAGGTAGAGCTGGTGGCAGGAACCGGTTACGCCGTCTACTGCGCCGTGGTGCTTTATTGCACCGAAATGGTCATTGGATTTTGAACGCACGGGGGCCCGGGAGGTATTAGGGGTACCTCCTTTCGCAATCGGTTGTTGCGGGGCCTTTGTGGTCATCGTCCTTGATCGCCTGCGAGCAGGCTCCTACATTTATCATTTTCCGGATCCCGGCCTTCGCCGGGATGACGAAGGAAGGGAGGGCAGTTATTCCGGATCCCTTAGGCGGGTTCAGTGGTTTTGGATTTCTGAGAGCCAAGGAACTCTTTCAGGCTGCTGCCGATTTCGGCGTGGTGCAGGCCGTATTCGAACTGGGCTTTCATGTAGCCGAGCTTGTTGCCGCAGTCGTGGCTGTGGCCAACGATGCGGTAGGCTTCAACGGATTGTTGTTTGAGGAGTTCGTCAATGGCATCGGTAAGCTGAATTTCGCCGCCGGCACCGGGGGCGGTGTTTTCCAGCAGGTTCCAGATTTCTGCAGGAAGCACGTAGCGCCCGACGACGGCCATATTGGATGGCGCGGCGTCGACTTCCGGCTTTTCCACCATGCCGTCGATTTTGGCGGTGCCGCCGGTTTGCAGGTCTGCTCCCAGACAGTCCACCACGCCGTATTTACTCACCTCTTCCCACTCGACACGCTCGACCATAATCTGGCTGGCACTGCTGGCTTCAAAGTTTTTCACCATATCGGCAAGATTGCTGGCGGTAAGGTCGGAAGCGTACTGATCAATCAATACGTCGGGCAGCAGTACCGCAAAGGGGTTGTCCCCGACCACCGGGCGCGCGCAACTGATGGCGTGGCCCAGACCTTTGGCTTCGGCCTGGCGCACAGAAATTACGGTGACATCTTTCGGAACGATGGAGCGGACTTCATCCAGCAACTGGCGCTTGAGGCGATTTTCCAGTTGGGCTTCCAGCTCAAAGGAAGTATCGAAGTGGTTTTCGATGGCGTTTTTACTGGCATGGGTAACCAGTACGATTTCTTTAATTCCGGCGGCAACGGCTTCGTTCACCACGTACTGGATCAGCGGCTTATCAACGATGGGCAGCATTTCTTTGGGGATGGCTTTGGTTGCCGGGAGCATACGTGTCCCCAGGCCAGCCACTGGGATAACGGCTTTTTTTACTTGCTGCATGATGCACCTTCCTTAATGTTTAAAAACTGTTTCTCGCAATTGCGGAGTGCCGGCCGTTGCGCTTGCCTGTTGTACCACTCCTGATCATCTGAGAGGGGTACATAAGCCACACTGGGCGGAACCGGGCATAGTAAAGAAACATGGAAGGATTACAGAGACGCCCGTCGCGATGATGCGAGCGCTTGAATAATTGGCAATTCCGGCGGTACCGGTTGCCTCCCCCTGATAGACCCCAATAAGTATCTCAAGCCATTTTGCCGGCGGGCGTCGTTACACCCCAGGCAAAACCAGTTCCATTGTGCAGCCTTTGCAGGCTTGTCATTCTCCATTAGCGGCCCATGATCTGAGCTCTCTGTACACCGCAAACTGCTGATTCGGTGCGAACGGCCTTATGCTGACGTTGTGACAGGAGTCACACTTTAGCACTTGTTTATGACAATTCAAGATCAAGTGCGAGCGTCTAACCACTGAGTGCCAGAGACCGATATTCCTATGCTACCTCGAAGGCTTTCCATGAATTCTCGATAGTCTTCACTTTTTTCTTTGGCAATTTGCATACCAACCGGAACATTCGGCTGTTTATTCATCTTAAAGTGCGGAGTTGCGGTTAGAAAATAGCCTCAAAGGGCTATCTGAAACACTGCGGGAATAGCTCTGCCTGCTGCAGCCCGCGCCTCCGTTGCGTGAGCACGAATTTGTATCAATTTGTCGCGGCGCCTGTGGCAACGTGAATTCGCGCCAGAACCGAAGGGTTTGTGCCAGCGGTGCCAGACTGTACTGAGGTTGATCGAATTTTGATCGCAACGATACAGGTCTGCTGATGTTTGGTAGTAGCAGCTTTTGTTTCTGGAGCCGTCGGGCAACCCATCAACACAATGCACGCACTGGTGGTGGCAGACGCTACCGCGGTCTGCTCAACAGCGCACTGCTTGGGTTGTTTGCGGCCGGTTGTATGATCACCGCGAGTGCCTTTACCCCCGGCCAGGCACCCAAATTGTCCCGGCCTCTTTTAGAAGAGGTACATGCGGAATACGGCGCCCTCGCCCACGGGCGCCTAGTGCGCTGGCAACAGCTGATCAAGGAGCAATCCCGGGCACTGGAGTGGCACCGCCTGCTGCGTATAAACCATTTCCTGAACCGGGTGCCGTATGCAGAAGATCGGACCCATTGGGGGCAGGAGGACTTCTGGGCAACGCCGGTTCAGTTTCTGGCGTCCAACGGCGGCGACTGCGAGGACTACGCCATCGCCAAGCTGTTCAGTTTGATCAGCGCCGGTATTTCACCAGAGAAAATCCGCCTTACTTATGTGGTGGCGGCGCAGGCCGGGCAACCTCATATGGTACTGCTGTACTCCGCCAACCCGGGAGAGCATCCACTGGTGCTGGATAATATGACCAGTGATGTTCTCCCCGCGCGGGAGCGTACCGATCTGGAACCGGTGTACAGTTTTAACGCACAGGGACTGTGGCTGAACGCCTCACTGGCGACCGCCACAAAAGTGCGCAACCAGCCCGGTTCGGCACTGTGGAGCGAGCTGATGGCGCGCATGAAACTTGAAGGCGTATTCGATTAGTCCGGTATTGCCCGAGACAAGGAGATTCGAGTGACCCACCTCCGAGCTGACCGTCGCTACGGTTTTGGCCCATGGCATACCAGTATCCTGCTGATGCGGCAGGCGCTGCTGTGGTTACTGGGGCTCTGCGCGGCGATCGCGATTGGCCTGTTCATCGCCCGCGAGCAGTCCCAACAATTACTGGCAAATCAGGCCCGCGATAGCGCGGCGTTACTGGCTGCGCAGCTGGGTAGTGCATTGCGCGAGCGCGCATCTCCCGAGCTTTACGTTCAAACCCTACTGCAGGGTGTGACCCATAGTGGTGCTTATTCAAACGTGACCTTTTCACCAGCACGGGAATTCCACGCCGATTCGGCAGCTCCACCTTCGACGGTCACAAGCACGCAACAAACTCGTGCTTCGATGGCTCCGGTTTCTGTTTCAATCCCGGATTACTTTGCCGGTGTGCCTGACTGGTTTGCATCACTTATGCGGATACAGCCGCCAATTGCCACACTTGAAGTGGCAAGTGGCTGGGAAATTGCAGGACAGGTTGCAGTCAGCCGACACCCGGGGCCAGCACTGCAATTACTCTGGCGCCTGGCGGTTGGCCTGTGCGGCGCAGGAATTGCGCTGATGGCGATGGTGCTTTGGCTGTCTCATAAAACACTGATGCAATACAGACGTGAAGTTGACGCGCTACTGACATCCGCCGAGCGGGAACAGGAAGAGTTCCAGGCACTTTCCCGCAAGCTGAATTTGCACATGGCCGGGAATATTTTTTCCGAGGAAGCAGCAGAAGACGTTGCCCGCGAGAAGCGCCCACACAAAAAACATACGGAAGCTTGAATGAGCGCTAGCTATTAAGAGCTAATAATTTTCTGTTTTGCGCACCAGTTACCACTGGGCAATAATTTTTTTCGACTTTATCTGTGGCGCAGCCTTCCCATTTACTGTATGGGCGCTACAATCGGCCGCAGATTGAATGGAATCCACTGTAAAACAATGTTCTTTAATAGGGGGACGTATGAAAAAGTCAGCACTGGGGATCGCACTGGGTGCGAGCTTGCTGAGCGCTGTAGCCATGGCCGATGTTGCACAATACATCGAAGCTGGATACAGCATGGATCAGGTTATTGCTCTGGCACAAAGTGAAGGCCTGAGCACCGAGGAAGCCCTGGAGCAGGCGCTGGCAGCCGCCCCTGAAAAAGCGGCAGAAATCGCCACTGCCGCCATCAAGGCTGGCGCCAACGCGGAGGCAGTTGTTGCCGCCGCCGTTGCCGCAAATCCGGCTTCTGCCGAAGCGGTTGTAACCGCAGCCGTGGCTGCCGGTGCTAACCCGCAGTCTATTGCCGCCACCGCAATTGCTGCCGGTGCCGACGCTTCCGTGGTCTCTCAGGCAACTGCAGCGGCAGCACCTCCGGCTGGCAGCTCCTCCCTGGCGAGCAGCACTTCTACCCCAACCACTCCGATTCCTCCGGCACCTCCGGTGATCAGTGGCGCCGGCGCTGGTGGCGGCGGTGGTGGCACTGCCGCTTCCCCGAACTAATTGCGAGGCGGGCTCCGCACGTGCAACCCGCGCATACAGAAAAGGCCCGCAAGGGCCTTTTTTAATTTTAAAAACCGGAACTCTTTGGTTTGGGAACAGCTTCCCTGGCTTCAACAGATAAATAGAACGATTTAACAATGTCTGCGATTGGTCACGCGTCTTTCCCCGAACTTTCACAACCAACACCTGCACTCTCTGGCAGTGCACGCCTGGAAATCGGGCTGTTCTACGGGCTGCTTGCCCTGCTGTTCTGGCTGCCGATTCCCCTGGGCTCTCACCGACCCTGGGCCTGGTCGCTGATGGAGGTGTGGGTATTTGCCCTGACCGCGGGCTGGCTGCTGCTGAACCTGGTCCGCCCGGGCCTCCACGCACTCCGCCCTTACTGGCCTTTACTGGCGATCTTCGGCCTGTTTCAACTTTGGGTTTTTATTCAGCAACTGCCACTACCCATCGGCCTGCTGGAAATATTTGCCCCCACAATCGCCGAGGCACACCTGCGCGTGGCCCCAGGGCTCTCCACTGCCACACTGTCTCTCGACCCGAACCAGACACATGTCGCGCTGATAAAAGGCCTGAGTTACTGGTGTGTGTTGCTGTTGCTACTTGCCCTGGTAACCAGCACCAAACGGCTGCGCCTGCTGGCGATGGTGGTGGTACTGGCAGGCACTTTCCAGGCATTTTACGGCGTGCTGCTGGCACTCTCCGGTGCGGAAACCACTTGGATTCTCGGCTTCAAAAATTCCGGTATTGCCACTGGAGGCTTCCGCTATAAAAACCATTTCGGCAATTTTCTGGTGATGTGCCTTTGCCTGGGTATCGGCCTGCTGATCGCGAGCCTGAGTGGCCACAGTGGTGGCAAACTCAAAGACCGGCTGATGCGTACCATTGATATGCTGCTGGGCGGAAAGGCGGTTTTGCGTATTTGCCTTGCGATGATGGTGATCGGCCTGGTGATGTCCCACTCGCGCATGGCCAACACGGCATTTTTTGCCAGCCTTTCCATTGTGGGTGCACTGGGTCTGCTGCTGATCCGCAACCGCAGTAAAAGCCTGACCATTCTGCTGGCCAGCCTGATGGTGATCGACCTGATGATTGTGGGCAGCTGGTTTGGGATGGATCGCCTGCGCCAGGAAATCGAAGAAACGACATTCACCAAAGAAACCCGTGATGAAGTGAATCAGTACGGGTTATCACTGATCGAGCAGCACCCGCTAAGTGGCACCGGGGGCGGGAGCTTCTATTCGTCGTTCCCCAGTGTGAAGGGGCCGGGCATCAATACCTTTTACGATCTCGCCCACAATGATTACCTTCAGTTCAGCATCGAGTTCGGACTGCCCGCGACTCTGTTGCTGGGGGCGGCGGTGATGTGGAGTTTATTTCACGCCTTTACCGCACTGCGCACCCGACGGGACAGCCTGATGCAGGGCCTGGCTTTCGCTACCCTGATGGCGATTGTGGCGGAGCTGATCATGTTGACCACGGATTTTCATCTTCAGGCACCGGCGACGGCGATGTACTTTCTGATGATGCTGGGACTGGCCTGGAAGGCGCGATTTATGCAGAGTGAGCGACGGCGATAGCCCGCACGGCTCGCCTCCTTCATCCCGGGCTTGACCCGGGATCCAGCACTCCGAAACTCTGGATTCCTGCCTACGCCGGAATGACGGAACGCCAAATACAAAAAGGCCGCATCCTTCCGGATGCGGCCTTTTTGTATTTGGTGGAGCTAAGCGGGATCGAACCGCTGACCTCAACACTGCCAGTGTTGCGCTCTCCCAGCTGAGCTATAGCCCCAAATTGGGTGGCTTTCAGATGACGTTTCCGTCGAAAGCGGGGCGCATTTTAACAATGCGCGGGCCACTGTCAACAAGAAAAATAACTTTTTAATCAATTAGTTAGGAACCGGGCCGTCACAGTCACCCCCGACTCCTTCACACCGTGATACCGCCCCCTCCCACTTCGTCATCCCGGCGAAGAGCCTGTGCCGGACATGATCCGGTATCGGGATCCAGGTTCCGCGGAGCTGGATCCCGGGTCGAGCCCGGGATGGCGAGTAAGCCGCCCGGGGTGACGCACGGAATACGGTGGGGCTTAACCCAGAGCAGCGTATTCTTTTTCCCAGCGCTTGAGCACCTTTTTGCCGGCACCACCCAGAACATCAATGGCCTGGCGCAGACGGGCGCGACTGAGGTCGGGGCCCAGCAGATCCATGGCGTCCATGACCGAGAAAGACGCAGTGGTGCCACTGATGGCGACAAACAGCGGCGCATTGAAGTCCTTCAGTTTTACGTCCATCTGCATGGACAGCTCTTTCACCGCAGCGAAGATGTTGTCTTTGCTCCAGCTACGCAGGGCCTCCAGGCGCCACAACGCGAACTGCAGCAGTTTCTTCTGCTCGTCCAGCTCCAACTTATTGCTGGCGAAGCTCTCTTCGGTCAGCGGCAGTTTGCCGGAGGCGAGGAAGCTGACCAGAGGGGCGAAATCGCCGAAGGTTTCCATTCGGCCTTTGGCGTGCGGTAGAACCTTGAGCAGGTTTTCGCGATTGAGCAGCCACTGCTGCAGACGATCTGCCAGCTGCGCGTCTTCCAGCTCGCGAATCCACAGGCCGTTGAGCCAGCTCAGTTTCTCCACATCAAACACCGGGCCGCCAAGAGAAACCCGCTGGATATCAAAGTGCTTGAGCATTTCGTCCAGGGTGAACTTCTCGCTCTCGTCCGGCATGGACCAGCCCATGCGACCGAGGTAGTTCAGCAGAGCCTCCGGCATAAAACCGGCGCGCTGGTAATACAGGATAGAGGTGGGGTTCTTGCGCTTGGACAGTTTGGTCTTGTCCGGGTTGCGCAGCAACGGCAGGTGGCAGAGCACCGGCATTTCCCAGCCGAAGTATTCGTACAGCAGCTTGTGCTTGGGGGCGGAGTTGATCCACTCCTCCCCCCGCAGTACGTGGGTGATCTCCATCAGGTGGTCGTCCACCACGTTGGCCAGATGGTAGGTGGGCATACCGTCGGACTTCAGCAGTACCTGGGCGTCCACCTGGGCCCAATCGATCTCGATGGTGCCGCGCAGCAGGTCTTCCACCACACAGGTGCCGGACTCTGGCACATTCATCCGCACCACATAGGGCTCGCCGGCGGCTTTGCGCTTCTCGACCTCTTCAGCAGGCAGCGCCAGGTCGCTGGGCTTCAGCGTCGCCTTGCCCGACTCCTGTAATTGCGCGCGCAAGTGATCCAATTCCTCCGCGGTGCGGTAACAATGGAAAGCATGCCCGTTGGCGACCAGTTCGTCGCAGTATTTTTTGTAGATATCGCCCCGTTCACTCTGGCGATAAGGGCCGTGAGGGCCACCCACATCGGGGCCTTCCTGCCAGTCGAGCCCCAACCAGCGGAGGCTGTCGAGAATGGCCTGCTCAGACTCCGGGGTGCTGCGCGCCTGATCGGTATCTTCGATACGCAGTACAAACTGGCCACCCTGGGCCTGAGCGAAGCACTGGTTGAACAGGGCGATGTAGGCGGTGCCTACATGGGGATCACCGGTGGGTGAAGGCGCGATACGAGTTCTAACGGTCATTGGAATCCTGTTGTTAGGCGAGTGACTAATAACTATATAAAGGAAGAAAGACTTTTACGGCGCGCGATTATATCGCTGGAGAAAGATCAACGCACCGACGATTGGGGCGGGTGACGCAACACCTGTACAAGCTGACCGGCAGAACAGTCTCGACCAAAGTGAAAATTTCTTTAGAAAATTTCTGTGACTAAATTCACAAAGTTGGTATGATCGCACCACAGTCGGCGAGATTGGTGAATTTTCCGCCAATTTGCTGTAGTCGACGCCAGGGCATACCCAACACAATGCCCAGCCACAACGACAACACTATCGCACTTAAGAGTTCAGGGAGTCCCATAATGAAAAAGCGTATTGTTGCAATCTCCGCAGCCGCATTTTTCTGCGCTAACACCTTTGCTGCTACCCAGGGTACAGAAGACAGCGATGCTTCTTCTGGCAGCGTCGACATTACATTGAGCGTGGCATCTACGATCGTCGCCAAAAACTTTGACGACATCCCTCTCGATGCCAGCTCCGCGATTGCGGGCCAACCGATTGCCAGCAGTGATCCTTTCTGCGTAGGTGGAGTTGGTTTCGCGCAGTACGATGTTGCTTTCGCCAGCGCCAATGGCACCACTGCTCCAACCCCAGCCGCGGAAGCAGTGGCCCCGTTTGAGCTGATCAACAATTCCGACCGTATCAGCTACGAAGTTGGCTTCGCCAATGACGCTGCTGCTGCTTCCAGCTCCGTAGATGCAGACGGCACCGGCGCCATTGCAGGCACTTTCGCAAAAGCCGGCGACCTTACTTGCAGCGGCGACAACGCCAAGCTGTTCGTTAGCGTTCCTGCGGATCAGTGGGGTTCCACCACTGAGTCTGGTGACTACACCGACACTCTGACAGTCACCGTATCCATCGCTGACTGATTTGAGATGAGCTCTCGGCGACCTGGTGGTTGCCGAGCGCTTGTGCGCCCTGATGCTTTTCCGAGTTTTCACCCGGTCTTCGCTGTGCCTGGGAATGTTGGCTGCGCTCGAGTCATACGCAGCAACGACAGCATTGGTACTGGAGACAGGTGTCCCTCCCGGGTTTTCAGATCTTACTGAAGCGCAGGAACTCGTCGCCGATATTTATTTCGGGGGCCGTCTTCTTGGTGGCGTTCCCGTTACCGTCACCTTGAATGAAGTGACCTTCCGCGACCCTGCCTACACCGCCGAGGTTCTACCCGAAACGCTCGACCCCAGCCGCCTGCTGGAACTACTGTCGAGCCCACTGGCGCGTAACTCATCCAAGGTCTGCTTCACAACCCAGCAGCAAAACTGCGGTTTTCTGCAACCGGACGAACTTGGCATCATCTATGACGAGTCCCGATTCCGGATCGACATTTTCATGTCGTCATCCCTGCTCCCACAGCAGGATGCTATCGAAGCACCCTACTTACCCGACTCCAAGTCTGAGTTTTCGGTAATCCAGAACCTTACCGGAACCTGGTCTGGCGTTGAAGGTGATAACAGCGCCCAGACGGCATCCCTTTATGGGCAGACCATTGTGAGCTTTGGGGAAAGTGGCCTCCACAGCAACTGGACTGTTGACGACACCGGTAATACGCAAATTTACCGGATGCACTGGACCAAAGATTACCGGGGCCAGGCCTATTCAATAGGCCTGCTCCAGCCATATTCCGGTTTTGGCACCTTTGTGAGCGCCCCTTATCTGTATGGCATTGAATATAGAAGCAGTGATAACAGCCGAATAGACCGGGAGTATCGACTCGGTTCGGCGGTGGACATCAACATGCCAACCCGCGGCCGAATTGAGGTGCTGCGAGATGGGCGCCTTATTCATAGCGCCCTGCTGGAGGCGGGCAACCAGTTGGTTGATACATCGACCTTCCCTGATGGTGCCTACGAAATCGAAATCCGCACTTATGATGAAAGCGGTCGACTCATCAACAACTATCAGGAATTCTTTGCAAAGGACTCCCAACTGCCCGCTCTCGATGAGTGGCAATGGAGTCTGCAAGCAGGCAAGCCTGCCCATGTTTCTTCCACTCAGACCCTGCCCGACCAGCTTGACGCTTATTTCGTGCAAGCAGGTGCTGCGCGCCGCGTGACCGACAACTTCGGCATGTTTGGTAATGTGGCCGGTACAGATAGTGACTCCGCTGTTGAAATCGGCGGCCGCTGGATACTTCCCTATGTCGAATTATCCCCAAGCGTCATCTTCTCTGATGGCCGTACAGGCCACCGGCTGTATGGCACTCTGCAAACGTCACGATTCACAATTGGAGTGAGCGAGACCAAATTGGATGAGGGGCCAAATTTGGCGGGTGGCCAATACACCCTTCTGCACAGCGGATTCAGCAATCGATCTCTAAATCTCAGTGCACCAATTCTTGGGGGCCAGCTGAGCGCACGCTATACCGAGCGCAGCCGCGCTGTGCCATTGGAAGATACCGATTTTACCCTTGAGTCCGATTTCACTGGATCCAACCGCCTGAAAACACTGGAATTCCGTCGTAGTATTTTCAGCAACCGCTATTGGCGAGGTGACCTGACCCTATCCCACAGTGATGCGGATGGTGTTCCATATACCCGGGCCACCATTGAGTTTCGGCGGCACGGCGACCAATGGAGCCACACCGTTCGCTCTCGAGTTGAGCAAACCGAAGACGGCACAACGCCATTCGCCGGATTCAATAGCTCCTGGAGTGACCGCGACAAATGGTCCATGGTGGTCGACCAGAACTTTTCAGCAGAGTTGGCAGAAAACCAACAATATCTTCGCAGTGTAAGCCGTGTTGCGGGGCACCGCGGTCAGGCAACCGCCACGTTCGATTGGAATAACAACGCCGCGAGTGATACCAACTCACTCAATTACCTCGGGACTTTCAGCACCAATCTCATGACCGATGGCAAGTCGTTTGCCTGGGGTGGGGAATCTGCACTCGAGAGCGCGATTCTGATCGATATTGACGGCAGCACCGCGCAGGATTTCGAGATCCTTGTAGACGGCGTACGCCGTGGCTACGCCCGAGGAGATGAAATTTCGGCAATCAATCTGCCTGCTTTCAATACGTATGACTTGACGTTACGCCCTCTGGGCGATGGATTCTACGATTTTGCGGAACAGACACAGGCAATCACGCTATATCCAGGAAATGTGTCGGCCTCCTCCTACGAGGTTGAAAGTGTCGTTCTTGTTATTGGCCGATTGCTGAAACAGGGAAAACCGGCCGGCGGCGTAAAAATTTCGTTCGGGGAGCGTAGCGCCATTACCGATGAGTACGGCCTTTTCCAGATGCCACTCGTCCTGCCAAGTAGCGCGCGTACCTCTCCTCCACTTCAGTGGGGCAATTGCGAAATTCCCATCACTCAGCAACAACACGACGAACACTGGATAAACCTGGGTGACATCGAGCTAGACCGCAACCATTGTCTGTCGGAGGTAGCCAATGTGGTCCGCTAGCATGGCACAGGCCATGGCAGCCCGCATCACCGCGCTGCTCACCATGTTCCTGATCATATTGTGGTCTGGCGCTAGCAGCGCGGGTACCTCCTACAATAGCCAGCCATGCCTTGAGGGGCCCACTAACCAGCGGGGTAGCTGGTACTACCTGTTCTACCCCAACGCATTCAATTACGATCACTTTCTGGGTGTGTGTAACCTGGAAGGGCTGACCTCAGAGATTGAATATAGTGGTGATGCCACTTACGTGAACCTTTTCCCGGGAATGGGTATTCGAAGCTGCGGCCGCCAAAGCAACAGTCAATATCAGTGGGGCTGCCGGGAGCCGGTTGCCTTTCGCGTACAAGTCATCGATCCGGACGCTGCCACTCAGTTTCAACTGCGGAATTCCGCCGGTGAAATACTCCCTGTAGATTTCACCCTCACCCTGGAAGGCAGCCCTCCCATTAACCTGGCCCCCAATCAGTGGAGTGCGGCCGCGCCTCATTTACCGGGCAATGTGCGATTGACCTCAGCAGCGCTACAGTTGCAGATCCCTGACCCCACACAGATTCGCCCCGGCATCTATGAGAAGACCTTTCAATTTACCGTTGAGCAGGCTTCACATACCGGGCAATACTACTTTGACAGCGGAAGCACGCTCGCCCCGATCGACTTTACGGTGAGGCTCGTTATAGAACCCAAGATCCGGATCAGCGGCCTGTCCGACGTCACTCTTACAGCAGATTTTAGCGACTATACTTCATCAGACCAGGCGTTCTGCGTGTATTCCCGCAATGCGGAATTTACACTTCGAGCCCTTAGTTTACAGGGTACTGCAGAAAGTGCCTTTTTACTCAGCGACGGCGCCGATACGATCCCCTACGAAGTGCTCGCAGGCCCTAAGGATCAAAATGCCACGCTACTGGATTACAACACGCCCTACGGACCGTGGCAGGGTGCACTGGTCGATGGTTGCACTGCACATGGAATGAATATGTCTTTGGAAGTGCGTATCCACCCTACCCAGCTCAGCGATGCTCGCGCGGGTATTTATACCGATACGCTCACACTTGTGGTTGAACTGGAATAGTGTGGGAATACATCATCCCTTGACTGCTCAAGTCTTTTCCCAAACGTCAGGGCTGGCCGGGAGTTTTATTCGGGTAGCAGGGTTCACGAGTATCCTCTCGGCAACCTGCCTTTCCGAATCTGTACTTGCTCAACAGTCTTACACTTCCAATAACAGCTATCCCTGCTCCAATGGCTCAGAAGTTGTAGCTCCGGATCGTCTGGGAGACAAAGCAATTGGAATATGCGGCTTGAATTCACTCAGTGAAGCGAGCGGCGACATCCAGGAAATTATAAATTCTTTTACAATTCGCAGTTGCTGGGCCTGGTGGGAGGGCAATCAATACACCACCGCCTATTGTGAAGAGCCTCGTGGTTTTTCGGTCGAGCTTTATGGCGATACCAATGCCGATGGCGACTTTGTCCTTACAGGGCCCGCGGGAAGTATACCGGTCGACATTCGATTCCGGCATGAGCCCGACGGCAGTGAATATCGATTCCAGGCAAACAATCAGAGTCAGGAATTTTCCGGTGCGGCCAACGGCGCCCAGATTCCGGTCAAGATTATCGTAACCCCCAAATCCGGAACCTTCCCCCCCGGTGAATACGAGGGGAATTTTTCTTTCGCGCTATACCAATGCAGGGGAACCTGGAATGGCGGCGACTGTAGGGGAGCAGATTCCAATGGTAAAGCCAACCTTTCCCCGCCACTCGACTTTGGCGTTCGCCTAACGTCGAGCGCTCGAATCCAGATTACCGGACTCGAGGATATGCAATTGATCTCTACCGGAGAAGACATAGATGCGAGCCAACGCTTCTGCGTTTACACCTCTGATGGCTCTGAATTTCGGCTAAAAGCGGATAGTCAATACGGTAGTGGGATTTTCGCGCTAAAAAGCCAAACTTCCGCTCAAACAATTGAGTATGACTTGAGAACCTGGGCCCTGATTGGCCCCAGAAGACGGGCGCGTCTTGATGAAGGTGTGTTTACACGAAATACCTGGCATGGGCACCCGCAAAAAGCGTGCAATGCCGGAGCCGATGAGAATATGCTATTGGAACTGCGCATTCCATCTGACCGCCTTCAGTCATTGGATTCAACATCCTACCATGACACGCTGACATTAACCGTTGAGGCGGAATGACCTTCAAGGAACGGCAAGCTGGACCGTGGTTGAGCCGTCTCCCGTAGCGGCATTGAAACGCAAAAATGCGGTACCCGGGTTCGGGCCTTGCTGCGCATAATTAATCGTCACTTTCTCATCAGGGTATACCCGGTTAGTAATATCCAACGGCTCACAGGATTCATCGTCTGTGCAGTAGAATACCTCGCTAACCTGTGCGTTGATATTACCGGTATTGGTAAGAATCAATTGCTCCCCGGAACGTAACAGCTCAAACTCATAGGATCCATTTTTGGGCTGAACAAATACTAATGCTTGATAAGCGATCAGTATTTTCAACGCCATTTTGTCACTCTTGATATCACCGACCACCGGTTTGAAGGTCACCCGGTAGACCTTTTCCCGGTCCAGGTTTTTATCCAGTGACATCAAGCGAAAACGCTTTCTTGTTCCAGGTGCCAACACCGCTTTTGCAGGGTTTACCAATAGGCGGAAATCTTTGGGGTCAGTGATTCGCACCCGCTGCTCATCGGGCTGACCCGGGTTATCGACCCGAAAGATCTCGGTTTGCAGGTAAAGAGGCTCCTGATCGGGGTTTGAAACCAGAATATCATCTCGGGAGTTCGGTTGATCGTTCAGATAGACGATGATCTTGTCCAGGGACATTGCTGCCAACGCAGGGTTGGCAATGAGGAGGAGCAGGAGAAATGCAAACTTTTTCATAGCTTCTGAGCAGCTGTCTATTCGGTCTGAAAGTGGCATCTATATATTCTATCGCCACAACTACATCAGAGCTACTATCGGCGCTTATTCCGCCACAATAAAGATGACTTTACCCGTGGAGGATTCAGACACTGGCATGCAGTTTTGGCGCATATTTACCGCCACCATTTCAGGGCCAGCTGCTGCATCCAGGTCGCGAACAAAGAGTTGATATGTGTTGAAGGGCAAATGGTGCAAACACAGTGTGCCGCCACTTTTGGAGGTCGAGGTTGTGAAAGTCGTCTTGACCGGCATTCGCAGTGTAATTTTCGCTGACGCCTGAGCCGTCGTCTGTGCGTGACCATGCGTCTGCAGTATCGCCACTGCCAATAGCAATGTCCACACTCGCCACCTTACAAACCCCATAGCACGGTTCTCCAGCCCGTTACAAGCAGCCGAAGCCAATTCAACCGATCGACCCGGTCCACTCAGTGTAGACAGGGAATTACGGAACAAGTCGAGATGGCAGACCGCTCGACGTCGATATCTGCATTATTAAAAATAATATCGACGTAAGAGGTAGAAGCTTTAGCAGGTTTATGAGCAAAACCTGTTTTGTGAGAAAAAAATCTCACATCGGGAAACAATGATTAAAGTGACGTACTCTCGCTTCGCCGTTAAACCAGTTGCTCAATAACATCCGGATGATGCTTGGCAAGTGCGGCGCATTTCTTTCGAGTCTTGCCGGCCCGTGAAGGCGGCTGACAAATACCACAGATAAAATTATGACTCGGTGTATGCGCGTGGTTCACAAACTTGCCGCTACAACTCGTACAGGATGACAGCTCAAACAGTCCGCTTTCAAAGAAGCGAATCAACGTCCAGGCTCTGGTCAGGCCGAGCACCGGCTCATCATTTTCATCGTCTGCCAGCTCCAGATACAGGCGATATGCTTTGATGAAGCCCTCCATGCGCTCGCACCCCTGCTCCTCCGTCAAGCGTAAATAGATTCCGTAGAAGAGCGAGGAGTGAATATTCGGCATCCAGGTGGTAAACCAATCGGTCGAGAAAGGTAACATTCCCTTGGGCGGGGACATTCCTCGCACTTCTTTATACAGCCGGATCAGGCGCCCCCGGCTAAGATCGGTTTCTGACTCTAACACCTGTAAACGGGCATTCAGTTCAATCAACTCAATCGCAAGCTGAACTTGCTGCATTTCATTGAGCAGGCTTTTTTCTGTCATGACATACAACTCAATTGACGTTAGAAGACATCAAAAGTGCCGTATGTATATGGCTCAGGTTTTCCGCGCGCTTGTTGCTAGTAAGCTGCTCAAGCTGGATCGGATTTTCCAGATTAAGTCTGAATAAAAACTGGTTCGAACGTGCGAGCCGGGTGAGCTGTTTGGCAGTCAGCGAAACGATTTTTGTAGCCAGCGTTTCATCCACCTTGAGACGGAAACGCGCGGTTGCAAAATCTTCCTTAAGTAAGCGCTGAGCGAGAAGCAGGTAACTAAGATTGATCTCTTGAATTTCGTTGATTGCACTATCCTGCATGGCTATCGTACTCCTTCAATCTTTTTTATTGGCAACCAGAATTTCTGGCAAGCACTTAATGCATCCAAAGTCGAAGGGCTTCTCGCATTTGACTCCTTTCTATTTTTGAGCGGCCCCTACCTTTCGGTACCGCTCAGCCATCCTTTCAACAGGATGCATGCATCCTGTTGACCTTCCCTAGTATGAGTCTGAGCCGTGCAGTGCAGGGCAACACCCCCCCCGCAAACTGACACAGCGCCCCACTCAAATTGCCACCACTTCGCCTCAACGTCCAACCGTTAATGGATGTTTGACGACGCTCCACAAACCCCTGGAGCTTCGGTTTTAAGATCACAACGCCATTAGCGAACTAATCGGCGAAGTAAAATTAAAGCCCAAACCGTTAGCTGAGTCACATTTTTACTGTGCGTTCGTTCAACTTATGAGAAAAATTACCACAACTGTAATCCTTCTGCATACTACTTTTGTAGGAAATTTACGAAAAAGAGACTTAATTGACTTTCATTCTCAACCGCTAGGGGACTTCGGGCGATCTTCTCGGAACTGAGTATCTACTTCCAATATCCATGCCACCAATTCCACTACGGTCTGGAATACCTCATCCGGGATTTTCTCTCCCCAGTCCAACTGAGCAAGCAACGCAAAGAGCTCTGGCGCTTGATGGGTGAACAGGTTTTCTTTAACTGCCGCAGCGATGACCTCATTGATAATCTGACCACCATCGGTACCGATTTTTGCGTCCAGTCCCTTTGACAAAGCACCGCCAGCAGGCCCTTTTCCATACAAATCGCTCATTTGACAACCACGACATTTATGATCACCTTATGAAATCTAACGATCTCGAGCTTGCCTTTCAGAACAGCAACCGCGGCATTAATCCGATCAGCCGCTATTTGGGTCGCAGCTCTCACTTCCAGCTCTAGCAATGAGCCGGACACCTTTAAAACAAGGGTCACCGGTCCTAGGGACTCCATTTGTAGGGCGACCTCCAGATGCCAGGTAGCACACTGCTCGACCGTTCTGGGTTGCCGATAGGGAACTTCAGGTTGCTCATCAAATGGCGGGGTCAACCGGATTTCCACGAACACACCAGGCCATAGCTCTCCGTGCCAAATGAGTGAGCGCGTCGCCAGCAGGTCCAATTGCTTACCAATTAACCGCTGTAGATCTTTACCCAGGCCGCTATCGGTTTTGCTCTCACTCAGCCAAAGAGCCATTTGAGGCTCCCGCTGAAGTAACGTTTTGTCCCGAATACCTCGATACCAGGCAACCAGGTGGGATTCGTAAAATAGGCCGCTGAACACAACACTTGCTTTCAACAGTGATGCAACTTCGCTTGCCTCCGACCCACCGATAGCAACTGCCCCGCTAGGTGAAACGCTAGCGCTTACCACTTGCCGTTCGAGAATAGTGGAAATGTATTGCGCAGCTCGACTCAGATATACCTTATCAACAGGGTAGTGAGTACTAACTGCCCCCAAACGAATTTCCCCGGATTTGGACGACACACCCTGTGCATAGGGTGGCGCAGCATGCTGGTTCAGACGAGCATCACTACGCACTGCATGAACACTCCGCGTGGCGTCGATCGGTTTGACTGGTTTCAACGCGCGATCACGAGGTGCCGTTTCAACGCGCTTGCCGAGCACCTGGTGTAGAAGGGTGTCCAGCAACGTATTGATACCACTCATTGGGGCGCGGAATTTAGTGGTATTACTGTGCCGTAGGCTCTGGACAGGTCACGCTTTCGGGTATTGGTACCAATCAACTCCTGGAGTTCAGTCTGGCGCTGCTCAAGTCGCTGACGTATTTCAAGATCCTGTTCCAGGATCTGTTCAAGCAGTTCCATTTTTCGCTTGCGCTCCCGATCGCTTAGTTGCAACCGAGCTTCCGCATTCGCAAGAGTTTCCACTTCAATAGCGTAATTGGTTTGCTCTTCTACCAGCCTGAACCAGTCACGCGCGTGTACGAAGGCGAGCATGCGGGAAGATCGCGCGAGTAACTCTGTATAGCCCGCGAGGATTGCCGTTGGGGACGATAACGAGGACTCTCTTGTTTTGGACTTATTTTCCATTAGCCGTCCCCGGATCTATATCATTCCAGGCGGAGGCAATTTCGCCGAGTAATCGGCGCGCCTCGTTGAGGTCCTCTTCGCTATTTCTCAGGTTTGCCGTTAGAAGTTTTTCCGCAATATATTCGTACAGAGATGCCAGATGTTGTGCGAGTTCACCACCACGTTCAAAATCCAGCGCCGCCAGAAGACCCTTGTTCACAATGTCGATCGCTTTCGAGATGGCACGGCCTTTTTCCGCCACATTCCCATCTCTCAGATGAACCATCGCTGTGCCAATTGCAGTATCTGCGCCTTGAAATAGCAGCACAATCAAACGATGTGGGCTAGCTGATAGTACGTCACTTTCCAGCCCTACCCGCGCATAACTGGCAGCGCCTTGCGCCCGGTTATTCACTCTTTTTGCGTACAATCTCTCAACTCCTCAATATTCTTATTGTTTCAGCTGCGCGGCGAGTGCATCAAACTGCTGCGTGAGATATGAACTCGTCGAATTCATTTGCGCGATCAGACTGTCTAGCTGACTAAATTGTGTTCGATAACGTTCGATGGTACTTTCAATCTGCTGCTCCATGCGGTCATAACGCTGCCCCATTGCCTCGACACTCGTCTCAAGACCGCTAGTCGCATTTTCTATCAAGCCTCCCTCATCCATCATAGCGCCGAGAGCCTCCGCTACCCGATCAGCAAAACCTTCAGATTCTTCGGATTCCCCAGCGAATAGATTCGACAGCGCCCCAAGCTGATTGGCAACGAGATCCGTGACCTTTTCATCGTCGAGTGTTAGCGTTCCATCGACCTCCAGTGTTATCCCCAAATCGGCCAGTGAAGAAAATGTATCATCCGCAAGGGATCCCCCCACCAGCTCCCGCAATTGGGATTCAACACCCCGTACTGTGGCGTTACCTTGCAAGATACCGCCAACACCTGTTGCGCCATCAAATGAAGTGAGGTCAGATAAGGACCCCTGCAGGCTATTGTAGGCATCGACAAAATTAGACAGTTTCTTTTGGATACCGGCAGTATCCCTGGTAATTTCCAAGGTGGTGGTACCAGTCTCTTCCAGATTCAGGGTAACGCCCTGGATCGCTCCCTCCACCCGATTACTCTGAGACTGAATGGCGATACCGTTGATATCTAACTGCGCATTCTGGGCCGCAACTTCGGTAGCGGCATCCAGGGTAAGTGCATCGCCAAAGCCACCGGCAGAGAAGGAAACCGAGTCAATGGCCGCCTCGGTACCGGTTTGGGCGGAGGTCAACACCAGTCGATAAGGCTGGCCACTGCCATCGTTAACAATGGATGCAATTACTCCTGTATCCGCATCGTTAATCGCATCCCGAATATCTTCCAGTGAGCTATCCGCTTCACTTACGGAAACGCTAAACTGTTCACCATTTCCCAGCGTAAAATCAATACTACCGGCACCCAGGTCAGCACCCTGATCTACGACGCCGGTGCTAGCGATACTGTAGCTTCTCGCCCGTTGGACAACATCAACCTCGTAGGTACCAACCGGGGTATCCTCATTAGCGCTGATGGTCAATCCCTCTCCACTCAGGCTGGTTTTTACGCCGGCGAAGCTCCCCGGTTCACTGAGGGCAACAGCAGCATCCTTTACTTTCTCCAGTGCGCTTTCCAGAAGTCCAAAAGCGGATATTTTGGTCTCGTAGCTTTTTTGTTGCTGCAAGATAGGGGTTAACTTCTGGCGCTCAGCGGATTCCAGCTGATCCAGAAGACCGCTCAGATCCAGCCCCGAACCAATCCCCAAGGATGAAATGGTGGCCATTACGCCCTCCTTATATACAAAAGATTCAGCGCCTCTTAAGGGCTACCGGCGGCATAAGAATCGCCAATAAAATCCACATCGGCAGAATTGCAGCAGACTTTAGTGTTTCCTCTTCTCTCTGTTTACCCGCAGCGTACCCGACAGAAAATCAGAAATTTTCCGGAAAAATTAAAGTCCCGGCAGAGGTGGCCGAAAAATGGGGTAACGGCCAGCGCCGTTGTCTCAATTTCAAACGGTGACACACAGAGGGACACAACAATGTCAGTGATCAACACCAATATCACGGCCATGATTGGCCAGCAGAACCTGAGCAAATCTCAAAGCGCCCTGCAGACCTCTATGGAGCGCTTGTCCTCCGGTCTGCGCATCAACAGCGCCGCCGACGATGCAGCCGGTCAGGCCATCGCCAACCGTATGAGTGCGCAGATCACCGGCCTGTCTCAGGCTCAGCGGAATGCCAACGACGGCATCTCTGTTGCTCAGACAGCCGAAGGTGCTTTGAACCAGGTAAACGACAACCTGCAGCGCATTCGTGAACTGACGGTACAGGCGCAAAACGATACCAACTCCCAGAGCGACCTGGACTCCATTCAAGACGAAATCAATCAGCGTCTCTCCGAAATTGATCGTATATCCTCCGAGACCAACTTCAACGGCGTGAAGGTTCTTTCCGAGGACCGCAGCTTTACCATTCAAGTTGGCGCCAATGATGGCGAATCCATCAGTATCGATCTCAAGGAAATCAACGCACAGACTCTCGGAATGGAAAACTTCACTGTTTCGGGACTGTCTGACGAAATTACGGAACTGTCCGGTACCGATGCTAATGGCAATGAAGTCACCGCGGCTATCGACCTTTCCGGTATTGATGTCACCAACTTCGCAGCTACCGACGCTTCCGAACTCAAGCTTCGCTCATATACTGACGCCGGCGGCACTACTCAGTACGCGATTGAAGATACAGATGGCACCCTGGCGAAAATCGCTGCAGCGGATATTGATACTGATGCGACGTCCGCCACATTTGGTCAGATCACTGACTTCGCCGATGCTGCTGCAGTGGCAACTGCGAAAGACGCTTACGATACCGATGCAGAAGCCGGGCTGACCTCAACCGCCAATCCGTTGGCAGCTCTGGACACCGCCCTTAGCGACGTAGACGCACTGCGCTCCGACCTGGGTGCCATCCAGAACCGCTTTGAATCTGCGATCAACAACCTGAGTACTACCGAGACCAACCTGTCCGCCGCGCGCTCCCGTATCGAAGACGCAGACTACGCAGATGAAGTTTCCAACATGACCCGCGCGCAGATTCTGCAACAGGCCGGTACTTCCGTCTTGTCGCAGGCAAATCAGCTGCCGCAGAGTGTTCTGTCACTGCTGGGCTAAGCACCAACCCCGGGCCAGTGGCCCATCCTCTCGGCCCCTATTCAGGGGCCTTTTTTATGTCTAAATAAAAAAGCAGGCTGTTACACCTGCATATTCATAATGTCTTTATACGCGGTCAGTAAGCGGTTGCGCACCTGCACACCAAGTTCAAACCCAATGCTGGCCTTCTGCCCGGCAATCATTACCTCATGCAAGGCTACACCCGGGTCACCAGACTGAAAGGCCCGCGCTTTCGCTGCACTTTCGGTCTGCAGCGTATTTATCCGCTCCAGACTGTCTTTCAATACAGTGCCAAAACTACTACTCGACGACAGATCGGTACCCACCATCGGAAGATCAAAGGTGGTACGCGCCCCTGAAGCCTCACTCGCCAGTCCTCGCATCTGATTCAGCAAACCCAACATTTCCGGGTTAGCGGTTTGTATGGTCATGACTACGCCTCTTGAAATTTCGCAATGCAAAGGTAACAGCGCCCTGTATGCATCCAAGCAGGTAAATGGCGTTAAAAAACCGGCCTTTTCTTTCGATTGTTCGTTTCGGAGCTATTGATAATCATGTCACTGTTCCGGCCCGCCCATCAGGCGGACTTCAAACAATAGGAAGAATTTGCAGTAATGCCTTGCTTCACGCTCACCAGATCCTCTTCTCACCGCGGCGCACTGCCCCTATGAGTAGCACCCAAAATGCCTCAACTCACAGCGCAGGGACGGCGGCACAGACGCTAAACCAGTTGCCATCGCGGCTACTGGCAAATCCCCTGCTGATGCTTTTAGTCGGCGGCTCTGCTGCGTTTGCTCTGGTGGTCGCGATCCTCATGTGGTCGCAGGCTCCGCAGTATCGGGTCCTGTTCAGCAATATTAGCGAGGAGGATGGTGGCCGGATTATCAGCGAACTGGAGAGCCGCTCGATACCATACGAATTCAGTGCAGGTGGACGCACACTCATGGTTCCGGAGGACCAGGTGTACCGGCTTCGTCTGCAACTGGCAGAACAAGGACTCCCCAGCGGAGGAAATGCAGGCTTTGAAATAATGGACCGCCAGGCATTCGGTATCAGCCAGTTTGCCGAACGGGTCAACTTCCAGCGCAGTCTACAGGGTGAGTTAGCGAGCTCCATTGAATCACTGGGCCCGGTAGTTCGTGCACGCGTGCATATTTCCATGGCTAAACCGTCAGTGTTCATTCGCGAGCGTGAACCGGCGAAGGCATCGGTGATTTTGACCCTGGCACCGGGGCGCGTGCTGGGCGAAGGTCAGGCCAGCGCCATCGTACACCTGGTGTCCAGCAGTGTGCCGGACCTGAATGCAGAAAACATCACTCTGGTGGACCAGAATGGGCGCCTGTTGTCGCGCCCAGGAACCGATGAAGCCAGTCTTGACGGTACCCAGCTCGAGTATGTTCATACTCTCGAAGCAAGCTATCAGCAGCGTATCGAACGCATACTTGAACCACTTCTGGGCAGCCAGAATGTTCGTGCCCAGGTCACCGCCCAAGTAGATTTTGACCGCCGCGAAGAAACCAGCGAGCGCTATGCGCCCAATCAAGACGGACTCCCCGCGGCGGTACGCAGCAAGCAGCACAACTCCGATGTTGATGGAAATCCGCTGGATATGGGTGGCATTCCGGGTGCCCTGACAAATACTCCCCCGGGCTCTGCCCCATCGCCAATCGTGGCCAACGACGAAACTCAAGCTGAAGGGACCGAGCAATCTGAGGTGCAACGCCACATTCGCGAGGAGAGCCTGGTCAACTATGAGCTTGACCGTGACATCACTCATATTCAGCGGCAACGAGGGCGGGTCGAACGCCTGAGCGCCGCGGTAGTTGTGAACTATCAGGAATTGGTAGCTGAAGACGGTTCCGTTGATCAACAGCCACTAAGTCCGGATGACTTACAACATATCGAACAGCTTATTCGTCAGGCAATGGGCTATTCCGAGGCCCGGGGGGATGGGCTGGAAGTGGTAAACCTTCCATTCACCGTTGCCGATCAACAGGTGCTGCCCGAGCGCCCGTGGCATGAAGACCCCTTCTGGCGGCAGCTGATTCTCACCATGGCACGGTACCTGTTGGCTGGACTGACGCTTCTGTTCGTTTTCCGCTGGCTGGTACGACCTTTGGTGAACCGGCATCTGCAACTCAGTAAGCCCCCCGTCGCCATTCCAGCACCGCAAAACAATACGGTGCCTGCAAAGAGCAATGTCACTCAACCGGCGCAGGCGCAGACTGAAGGGGTTACATTTGAAGAAGACGAAGAGATCCCCGAACCCATACCCCGCCGCAAACGGCGCTCCTCCATTTACGAGCAGAGCCTGATGGACCTGCAGAGTATGGCGAAAGATGACCCCGCAATGGTCGCAATGATTGTACGCAGTTGGATACACCGGGATGACTAGTAATATTCACCTACAAAATGCCATTCAGAAAGAAAAGTCCATGACCAATATGCGCCGCAGCGCGATTTTGCTGTTGGCGCTGGATGAAGACTGTGCGGCAGAAGTATTCAAGCATTTGAGCGCACGAGAAGTGCAGGATATAAGCCAGGAAATGGCCTCCCTTCGCTCTGTCTCCCATGATGAGATGCGCTCTGTACTTCAGGATTTCAATACGGAATCTGAAGAATTCGGAGCATTGAATCTCTACTCCAGTGAGCGTATCCGAGCGGTGCTTACCAAAGCGCTCGGTAACGAACGCGCTTCCAGTCTGTTAGAGGATATTTTCGATATTACCAACGCGGACTCTGGCATCGACGCATTGAACATCATGGAGGCGAATAGTGTTGCCGAAATGATCCGCGATGAACATCCACAGATTATTGCCACTATTCTGGTACACCTGGAGCGACGCCAGGCCGCCTCAGTACTGGAATATTTTGAGGACAAACTGCGAGAGGATGTGGTACTTCGCATCGCGACCTTTAGTGGCGTACAGCCCGCGGCACTACAAGAGCTCACGGAAGTACTGACCAGTATGCTCGATGGTCAGAATCTCAAGCGCGCGAAAATGGGCGGTGCCCGCACCGCCGCGGAGATTCTGAATCTGATGAATTCAAGCGCAGAAGAAAATGTCATTGAACGTGTACGGGAACACAATGAAGATCTGGCCCAGAAGATCATCGACGAAATGTTCCTGTTTGAAAACCTTATCGATCTGGACAACCGCGCGATTCAGCTGGTCTTGAAGGAAGTGGAAACCAAGCAGCTGGTAACTGCTCTCAAAGGCAGTAAGCCAGGCCTTCTTGATAAGTTCCTGCACAATATGTCGAGCCGCGCTGGCACATTGCTTCGCGAAGAACTTGAGGCCAGCGGCCCTCTGCGCATGTCGCAGGTGGAGCGCGAGCGTAAAGCCATACTGCAGATCGTGCGCCGTCTCGCAGATAATGGGGAGATTGTATTAAGCGGTGGAGAAGAGGTTTATGTCTGAGGCTGTCACATGGCGCCGATGGCAGCCGGAAGACCTGAGTGGAGAGCGCGAACGACGCGACTGCATGCAAAAATCCTTGGCCAAAGAATTGGATGGGTTGCGCACTAGCGCCCGAGAGGAAGGCCATCAGCAGGGCTATGAAGCCGGCTATTCAGACGGCTATGCGTTGGGGCTCAGTGAGGGCCGCGCAGAAGGCATTGCAGAGACCGATCAGCAGCGCAAAATTCTTCTCGCTCCATTGGAGGAACTCGCTCGAAATTTCAGCCATGCACTGACTTCTATTGATGGCGAAATCGCCGAAGAAATTTCGAAACTCGCTCTGCTCGTTGGGCGCCATCTCGCAGACGAAGCATTGAAGGCCGACCCACAACAGGTCTGTGGGCTGGTACGTACCCTATTACGTGAGGAGCCGGTTACCAGCGATCAGGCCCGCCTTTGGTTACACCCGGAAGACCTACCTCTTGTGCAGACGGACCTCGGCAACGAATTGATCAGCGCGGGCTGGCGACTGGAACAGGACCCACGACTAACGCGTGGTGGCTGCCGTGTCACAACTTCAAGCGGCGAGCTAGATGCGACCCGTGAGACCCGCTGGCAAGAAGTTTTGAAGCGCAGTCAGCTGCTTCCGCAGGGCCAAAGCCAGAACTCTGGAACAACTCCGTGAGCGCGCCTACCTCATCCACTCATACTCTTCGCTGGCAGCGGAGCCTCAACGCCACAGCACAATGCATAGAACTGGCGCCACGCTACAGGAGCAGCGGAAAGGTTGTACGCGCGACGGGCCTGGTTCTGGAAGTGGTCGGACTGAAGATACCTCTGGGAAGCGGCTGTTCGATAGAGCTCGATCCATCTGGTGCATCGCAGCCCGCTTATGCAGAAGCCCAGGTGGTTGGCTTCAACGGCGAGCGGCTTTTCCTGATGCCACTGGAAGAGATCAGTGGACTCACACCCGGTGCGAGAGTTTTCCCACTGGGTGGCACTGGAGCCCGCCTCTTCCCTCTTGGCGAGCAGCTGCTCGGACGAGTGGTAGATGGTAGCGGCCGCCCCTTAGATAGCGGCCCGGAATTTGATTTTTCTGAGAGTGCTGGACTCTCAGCAACACCATTCAATCCACTCAACCGCACACCGATTCATGAACAGATTGATGTTGGTGTTCGGACTATCAACGGTCTACTGAGTGTCGGCCGCGGGCAGCGCCTTGGTCTTTTTGCCGGCTCCGGTGTCGGCAAGTCGGTACTGCTGGGGATGATGGCACGTTATACCAGCGCAGATGTAATTGTTGTGGGCCTGATTGGTGAGCGTGGTCGAGAAGTTAAGGATTTTATTGACAATATTCTTGGTGACGAGGGAAGACGCCGCGCGGCGGTAGTGGCTGCCCCCGCAGATACATCTGCACTCCAGAGATTACAAGGCGCCGCCTATGCCACACGCATAGCGGAGCACTTTCGTGACGAAGGAAAAAGTGTACTACTGATTATGGACTCCCTCACCCGCTACGCCATGGCACAACGGGAAATCGCCCTCGCCATCGGGGAGCCACCAGCTACAAAAGGCTATCCGCCTTCGGTATTTGCGCAGCTGCCAGTCCTTGTTGAGCGCGCAGGCAATGGTGAGAACGGTGGCTCTATCACAGCCTTCTACACGGTTCTGGCTGAGGGGGACGACCAGCAGGATCCGATTGCAGATGCGGCCCGCGCAATTCTGGACGGCCATATCGTGCTTTCTCGAAGTCTCGCTGAATCCGGGCATTACCCGGCTATCGACATAGAAGCATCCGTCAGTCGCGCTATGAGCGCCATCGTTGACGACAACCATCAACGTGCGGCCCAGCGACTCAAGCAATTGTTCTCCCGCTATCAGCGGAATCGCGACCTGATCAGCGTTGGCGCTTACAGCCCAGGGCACGATCCCGAGTTGGATCAGGCGGTACAGCGGTACCCATACATTGAACAGTTTTTGCAACAACGAATGAATGAACGCGCCGATATTACATCCTCGACTGCTGCGCTGAATGGGCTGCTGCAGGCAACATCTCAGCCAGGAGGTAGAAAATGACTTCCTCAGAGCCACTCGAAATCCTGATCGACCAAAGCCGCAAAGCGCGAGATAGCGCGGGGCGGGTGCTGGCTGAAGAGCGCAATGCGCACGAACAAACCACCGGGCAACTGGAGGCGCTACAGCGATATCGCAGTGAATACTGTGAACGGCTTCAGCAGGCCATGGCTATGGGAATCAATGCGTCGACCCTTGCAGACTATAACCGCTTTATCAGCTCCCTCGATGACGCCATTACCCAGGCGAGAAGCCTGCAAATTCAACAGCAGGACAGGGTCGAATCCAGTAGCGAGCACTGGCGCCACCATCAAAGCAGGCTCACATCTTTCAGCACACTGAGAACCCGGCGCGTGCAGCTGGAGCAACAACAGGATGCCCGCCGTGAGCGTCGACAGACCGATGAGATCACTCAGAATTTGATCGCCCGCCGCGCAAGCGGCGATGCCAAGAACCCATTTTAACGAAATAACCGCTTCGGAATTACCGCTCATGGATATGAATGCACTACTTGCCAAGGCACCCATCAAGTCGACAAGCAGCAGGCCGGCACATGGCGCGCCCGGAAACAGCACTAGCGAAGTTCCGAAGAGTGAGAAGCCATTTGCACAAAACCTGAAATCCGCCATTCAGGCTGCAACAGGTAGCCCGTCGCGATCCACAATGCTACCCGGCCAACTGCCTGTTATAGAAACGGCTGTGGAAGGGATATCGAGCCATGATAACTTGCGCGCGCTACTGGCCGGGCATACTTCCGCGCAAGATAACGAACAGCTGCCGAAAACGGAGCTTGAGGAGTTAGTGCAGGACGATCCCGATCTCCTGGCGCCCTCGGCACTGACCACCATCTCCAACCTAGTGCCGTCAAATACGGCGGCCACAGACACGCACAAGCCCCAAGCGATCCTGGCTTCAACACCACCTATGGGCAACGGCCAGCAGCAGACCGCATTGTCATCAACGCCCGAAGCATCGCCGGACAATGTACGGGGTCTTGGTACTCCGGATATTGCCAACCACCCACGTGCCATGCCCCAGGGTACAAATCTCGAACCAGCGGCCAACGGGGAACTGAATTCATTGCAGGAATCAGTCACCGGAAAGCCCTCACCACCTGAATCGTTTACTACTCGAATCTTTACGGGCGACGGACATAATTCTCAATCGCTTACACATCAACCTACCCCTTCACCAATCGTAACTTCCACATTTACCGATTCTGCGGGGCCCATTGCCCGATCTGCTGCGGGCTCCGGGCTGGCTTTGACAACACCTTTGGGATCAGAGGTATGGGGCCAGGAATTCAGCCAACATCTGCTGACCATGGCACACCGGGGAGACAAACAGGTAGATCTGCATCTTCACCCACGTGAACTGGGCTCCCTTACTGTCAGCCTGAACCTGGATGACCAGGGGGTGCGAGCACAGTTCCTCACAGCAAATGCTGCGGTGCGTAGTGCCGTGGAACAGGCAATACCGCAGTTGCGGGAAACACTCGCGCAGCAAGGGGTTGCCCTGGGTGAGACATCCGTGGGCCAGCAACAACAGCAGACGCCCCAACAGCAGCATTCTGGCCGCGATCTGGGTGAAAGTAGCGCTATACCCAACGAATTCAGTTCTGCCGACAAATCCAATGACGAAAAACAGACTGTGGTGCACACAGCTCTCGGCTCCCGTGCGAGTGGAATCGACCTTTACGCCTGAGCAACCAAGAACCCTGACTTCCCACCTGATTTCCGTGCCACCTACTTTGGTAACGCCAAAACCTTGAGATGGGCCCAATTCCTGGGCCTTTTCTTTCCTTCAATGGCGTGCCACGACGGCATACTCCCCGCATCCCATAAACAAAATATCAAGAATGGGAGCGTGCTGTTTTCCACACGTTGCTTCTCATTCACCCAGCAGGGCTATGTTTAATAAGGCACATCAGTATGACTGAAGACACTTCTGGACAACCTCGCGGCCTGGTCTGGCTGGCTACGATTGGGGTTTTACTGATTAGCATCTTGGTAGGGCTCAACCTCTACCTGTTACTACGCGATGAAGGCCACGCGACGTCTACAGCCGTAGTTCAGGAAGAGTCTCCGAATCGCTCAGACAATCCGATTTTTGTACGAATAGACCCCTTTACCGTGAACCTTCAGGGTGATCAGATGGCCAATCGTCTCCTCTACGTTGGGCTTTCATTGCAGGTTGGAAACAACGAAACCCGAGATTTCCTTCTGGAGCACATGCCTCAGGTACGTAGCCGGCTACTGATCTTGCATTCGTCTCAGTCACCGGCGGGGCTCGCGACGCTGGAAGGTAAGCAAAACCTGGTGCAAGGAATCCTCAACACCCTCTCAGAACCAATGAGTAAAAAGCAACCGGCACTACTCATCGATGATGTTCTTTTTACCGAGTTCATCGTGCAATAGGCAGTATTCATATGTCCCAGGATGATCTCCTTTCCCAGGAAGAAATTGATGCGTTGCTGCATGGTGGTGATGGCGATAGCGGTGATAGCACTATCAGCAGCGCCGACGGCCCGCAGATGCGCCCATACGACCCGGCATCCCAGCAACGTGTTATCCGCGAGCGGCTTCACAGTATCGATGTTATTAATGAGCGGTTTGCACGGAATTTTCGCGTGAGTCTGTTCAATCTGATTCGCCGCTCTGCGGACATTACCGTTGAGTCAGTGCGCTACCAGAGTTTTAAGGATTTTGCACGCAACCTTCCGGTGCCCACCAACCTCAACCTGATTGCAATGAAGCCACTGCGGGGCACCGGCCTTATGGTGTTCCCCCCAGCAATGGTCTTTATGGTAGTGGACAGTCTATTCGGCGGGGACGGTCGTTTTGTTACCCGCTCCGAAGGTAGGGAATTTACCAATACAGAGCAACGTGTAATCCAGCGAGTGCTCGACCTTGCAATCAATGCCTACCAGGATTCATGGCGGTCGGTTTATCCGTTGCAGATAAGTTATCTGCGCTCGGAACTTCAGGCACGTTTCGCCAATATTACCAACTCGCCGAACGAAATCATCGTCAACACCAATTTTCATCTGGAAGTGGGGAATCTTTCGGAGCGATTTCAGATTTGTATGCCCTATTCCATGATAGAGCCTTTGCGCGATCTTCTAGCCAACCCGGTAGTTGACGGGCGCGACCCGGGAGATCAGACCTGGAATCGGCGTATGGCAGGGGAAATCCGACAGTCTGAGGTCGAGCTGGTCGCCGAGTTCGCAAACATTCCCAGTCGTATCGGAAAAGTACTGGCACTACAACCGGGCGACATATTGCCCATCGACCTACCAACCAGTGTAACTGCGCGGGTGGACGGCGTACCGGTATTGGAATGCGAGTACGGCAGCCGCAATGGCCTGAGTGCCCTGCGCGTGAATAAAGTCATCGAACGCAGCCCATCACGGCCAACATCCCTGATCAGTAATTTTAACGCGGGCTTGGCCCCGCAACGTGAGGAATCCGAAGCATGAGCGACAGTGATCAAGCGGAACCAAAAAACACAGCACAGGAACCCGATAACTGGGCGGCAGCGATGGCAGAGCAACTGACAGACGGCGCTGAAGATGCGTGGTCAGAAGCGCTATCGGAGCAGGAGAATTCTGAAAGCGGCGCGCGTAGTGCTGCTGATCAGGTATTCAAGCCACTGGAAAATAACAGTGCGGGAGGTGCTGCGCGAGATCTCGAGATGGTGATGGACATTCCGGTGAAACTGAGTGTCGAGCTGGGGCGCACCCGTATCACTATCAAACAACTACTCGAACTGGCCCAGGGCTCTGTAATTGAGCTGGACGGACTCGCTGGTGAACCCATGGATATCCTGATCAATGGCTATCTGGTTGCACAGGGCGAAGTGGTCGTTATTGAAGAGAAGTACGGTATTCGGATTACTGAAATTGTTACTCCCCAAGAACGTATTCACAAGCTGAACCGGTGAACGGAGTGAATTCTGCAAGCAGCGAATCGGTCATTGGACTGGCTGTGCTGGGCAAGGTAGCCGGAGTTCTGATTGCGCTTATTGCCTTTATTCTGTTGTGTGCCTGGCTGACTCGTCGCCTCGCACCTGGACTTGCCAGTACCCACAATGGACCTCAGATGGATATTGTAGCCACTAAGGCACTGGGTACACGGGAAAAGGTCGTAGTTCTGCGGGTCGAAAACCAGTGGCTGGTGCTTGGCGTTGGCGGTGGGCAGGTCAGCTGCTTGCATACACTCGAGGCTACACCCTCATCACCTCAGGTTAATACCCCGAAAAAAAGTCCCGATAGTTTTGCTGAGCGCTTCGCGCACGCTTTAACAAAAAACCTGCGTGGCCGAGGACAAGGCTCGTGAAAATAGCCAATGCGATTCAAGAAGGTTTTCCGCGGACAAAAACGCTGCTACTCCTATTTATTGGCGTTTGGTCTTCCGGCAGCTTGGCACAAGGTGCGGATATCACCGGTCTTATCAGTCAGCCAACCGCGGGAGGTGGCCAGCAGTGGTCGATCAAACTTCAGACCCTATTGCTACTCACCAGCCTGGCGTTTCTGCCCGCAATTCTTCTGATGATGACCTGCTTCACCCGTATCATTATTGTGTTGGGACTTCTGCGTACGGCAATGGGCACACAGGCTGCGCCCCCCAATCAGGTGATCCTAGGGATCACTCTGTTCCTGACCTTTTTTGTCATGTCGCCAGTATTAGACAAAGTGTACAAGGAGGCATGGCAGCCACTCACACGAGACGAGATCCAATTTGAGGAATTTCTGCATCGTGGCAGCGAGCCGATGAAACAGTTCATGCTGGCACAGACCCGCGAGCCGGATATCGCATTGTTTGTCCGCCTGGCCGATGTGGGTCCGCTGCAGGGGCCGGAAGCAGTGCCACTGCGTGTGTTGCTACCAGCATTTGTCACTAGTGAGCTGAAAACGGCATTTCAGATCGGCTTTACGATTTTCATTCCCTTTCTGATTATCGATCTTGTTGTGGCCAGCGTGCTTATGGCGTTGGGTATGATGATGGTCCCTCCCGCCACTATTTCCCTGCCGTTCAAATTGATGCTTTTTGTTCTAGTCGATGGCTGGCAACTATTGATCGGATCTCTCGCACAGAGCTTTTTCCCATGACTGCAGAAACCGTAATGAACCTCGCCTATCAGGCAATGCTGGTAGCCCTGTCCCTCGGCGCACCCATGCTGATCACCGCGCTATTAGTAGGGTTGCTGGTCAGCCTGTTTCAGGCCGCGACCCAGATCAATGAAATGACACTCTCATTTATTCCGAAAATTCTCGCAGTATTTGCTGTTCTCGTGATTACCGGTCCGGCGCTTCTGGCATTGATTGTCGATTACACACGCACACTGTTCCAGAATATCCCCCTGCTGGTCTCCTGAATTCGGCATATTCGTGATTGATATTACTTACGCGCAATTACATGCCTGGTTGATCGCATTTCTCTGGCCGTTTGTGCGTCTGTCAGGTTTCTTTATGACGGCGCCGCTACTAGGTCATCAGAGCGCGCCCGCGCGGGTCAAAATTGGCCTCGCAGTACTTATCACTTTCGCTATTTCACCCACCCTTCCCACACTACCCTCGGTACCAGTATGGTCCTGGGTTGGGCTCGGAATCATGATTGAACAGACGTTGATCGGGGCGGCCATCGGGCTGGTTTTACGAGTAATGTTTGCTGTGGTTCAAGCGGCAGGAGATTTTATTGGTCTTCAGATGGGGCTCGCATTTGCCACCTTTGTTACCCCAGACGGAGTCAATACCATGGTGCTGTCACGTTTTCTGCACCTGATCGCCATGATGGTTTTTTTGGCGGTGGATGGTCATCTGATCGTAATAGATACACTGGCGGTAAGTTTTCGGACACTTCCAATCGGATACAGCGGGCTTAACCCCGCGGGCTTCGAAATGCTCGCTCGTTATGGCGGTACAATTTTTTCCTCTGGACTAATGCTGGCGTTACCCATGGTAGCCGCCTTGTTGATCGTCAATCTGTCTCTCGGGATTCTCAATCGATCCGCACCACAGCTCACGGTATTCTCGATCGGGTTTCCCGTATCCCTCACTCTGGGCTTGGTATTGCTACTGGTGTTGATGACCGACTTGGGGCGCTTTCTGCAGCTACTGTTTGAAAATGGTCTAACTACGGTTGTGCAGTTACTCGCAACATTTTCTTCCTGAGTGCAGAAGGCCAGTTTACCGCCCTCAGCGCCAAGTCCTGAACAGTAGAGTACTACCGTTACATGCGGTCGAACAGACTCATACCCTTGATATCGATAAACGCCTGCTGCGCCGCCTGCAAACCAATCTGGCGCAGACTGTACTCCGCAATCGCGGAAACATAGTCCAGATCCACCAAGCCTGAGAGTTTTTCTTCGTAATTCAGACTGCGATTTCCAGCGACCGAATCAACAACATCCAGTTCATTCATGCGCGCGCCGACCGATGCGCGCGTAGTCAATACGTTATCCAGGCTATTATCGAATTCTCGCAGCACGCTACTAAGAGTATTCTTTCGCGCCGCAATTTCCCTATCGGTAACGGAGGGTTGCTCAAGCACGGCGAGTGCTTTTTCAAAAGTCCGGAACAGGTCGGTGTTCATATTTTCCGCGCGATCCATGTGCAGGCTGTCACCATCCGCTGGAATTCCATCAAGAGTAACAGAGAGCCCACCGAATCGTATTGCCTGGCCCGGCTCGTAAGCCTGCGCCGTACCGCCATTGATCGAATAGCTGGTTACACCACCAGACACTGAAAAGGATATGTCAAAGGCACTACCATAAGCGGGATCACTTTCATCCACTATTTGTGGTCCCTTGAAAACGACGCTGCCCTGGTTGGTATCTGCGGCCTCCATCACATAGCCGGCTCCGCTGTGAACGCTGCGGAAAATATCTTCTCCACTGTCGGCTACCGGCATCAGCCTCGAAGCGTCAATTCTCACTGCGCGGCTATTGTTATCACCAACATAACTGACATTGCCATTCGCGTCGCGCACGAACGGTTCACTGCTGTCCTGGTAACCACCAAAAAGATAGCGTCCATTACCATCAGTGGCATTAGCCTGGCCAATCACAGTTTCATAGATACCGCGCAATTCACTGGCCACCGAAGCACGGTCTGCATCGCTCAGAGTATCGCTGGCAGCCTGCAGAATCAGTGTTCGGGCGCTGCCAATGGCATCACTAACACTGTTCAACACACTTTCTTCCTGCGCCAACGCATTCCGTGCACTTATCCTGGCATCGGTATACTGATTGGTGATGGCCAGAGCCTGCGAAACCTGTACGGCTTGAGACGCAGCCTGAGGGTCGTCGGAAGGATTGACCACGCGACGGCCAGATGCGATCTGTTGACTCACCTGCATCAGACTACCCTGCTGACGATTCAGTGAACTCATGCTTTGCTCGTAAATGGTAAGGGTGCTGATACGCATGATTTATTTCTCTCTATTTACTCGTTTCACGCCGGACTGCGAGTTAGCGAAGACCGAGAATTTCGTCCAACACAGTAGAGGCTGTCTGGATGACTTTGGCATTCGCCTGATAAAACTGCTGATAGCGAATCAGGTTTGCCGCTTCCTCATCAAGATTTACACCGGACTCGGATTGCTGTAATGCATAAAGTTGTTCACTCAGCCCTTGGCGCGCATCCAGATTCACCTGTGCGATATTGGTGTGACTGCCCACATCGCTGACCATGATCGCGTAAGCGCCATTAAATGTAGCACTGCCACCTACCAGGCTCTGCTGCTGCAACTGCTGTAGGGCCAGCGCATTCTCGTTGTCGCCAGTTCCTCCACCGGCGCCCGCGGCGATAGCCGCAGTATCCCGAACCAAATTTTCCATACTTCCGGCCGCACCGCGTACCGGTTGCAGCTGAAAGCTATCACCATCTGCCAGTGCGGTAGCGTCGTCCACCTGTAGCACTACACCACCCACTTCCAGTTGGCCATTGCCATCCAGTGTGATGGTGAAGCGCTCACCACTATCCAGACGAGTGACCTGAAATTCACCCGTGGCAGCATCGCTCACTTTCAATTGGTAATCGGTCGCCGCCAACTGACTGAGATCACCGAACGCGGCACTGAACGCGGCAGTACCGTTATTACTGTCATTACTCAGAATACGGGGCTCAGCCACGGTAAACATGTTCTCGCCTGGATTGCCTTCGAGATCAAAGCCTGCTCGGTGCTGCTCATTCAGCGCACTTGCCAGGCTGACCGCCAACTGACCAAGCTGACTCTGGGTCTTGTCCAATGCTTCACTACGGAAGCTCAACAGACCACCTAGAGTACCGCCACTGATGCTATCACTCTTCATTTCAATCAGATTGCCGGCAGAATCCCGATAGCCAACCACCGAACGGGCTGGATCTGCATCACTGGCCACTGCCTGTAACTCAAAGCTGCTACTGCCGGCAACAATGGGCTGCCCATTACCAATAGAAAGGTTGTAGGTACCACTTTCCTGCACGGTCAGTTCAACGTCCAGACGTGTACTCAAGTCCGCTACCAACTGGTCCCGCTGATTGAGGAGACTGTTCGGCGCTTCACCGTGCTTGGCTCTGGCCAGGGCGATCTCACGATTCAGGTTGGCAACTTGGGCAGCGGTGTTATTGATCTGGGTGATTTCGTCGCGAATCTGCGTGTTGACGCCGTCCTGCATATCGTTAAGGTATTCATCAAAGGCACGGAATTGCGCACTCATTGTATCGGCCGCGCCAATCACCCCCTGACGCGCAGCCGGGTCAGAAGGCGCACTGACCAGATCTTCAAATGAGGAAAAGAAATCCTGCATCAGGGGCGCAAGGCCCGCCTGCTGGTCTGCCAGCAGGTTGTCTATCTGTGATACCTGTGTCACGTAACTGCTCAGAGCACTGGTTTCACTGTTCGCGCGATTCAACTGGCCGGCAACAAAACTATCAAATTGTCGCTGAATATCTTCAACTGTAACCCCTCCTGCGCCATTACGTTCTGACAGCAGAGTCAGCTCGCGATTGTAACCCGGGGTATACACGTTACTGATGTTATTACTGGTAGTGTTCAGCGCATTCTGTGCCGCATTCAGTCCGCTTAAGCCAATTGAAAAGATACTCATCGTTGTAATTCCGTGTCACCGTTGATCCGTTTATCGGCGGCAGGGTGCGAAGCCTTGAGCCCGGGGATCAATTATTTACTAACGGCTTCATCAGCCTGGAGATCGGATGCCTGCGGACGCGTAGCAGGCGCAGCTTCAGATTCGGCCGCCCGGGACAGCTGGCTGACCAGCTGCTCGGCAAGCCCCAACCCGCGGCCGGATAGGTGTGAAGAGAGCTGCTGGTCAAACATGGATTCGTAAAAGCGAGTCGCTGAGCTGTTCATCAGGCCCGAGCGAGGTGTTGCCTCGCGCATACTTTTCATCACCTGATGCAGGAACAATGCCTCAAACTGCTCGGCCGCTGCCTGCAATGAGGCATTTTTATCTCCGCGCGGCACATCGCTATTCAGTTTCAGGCGATTAAGCCCCTGCACATCCAGGGCCAAACCGGCCCGCGTATCCGTCGGGGACATCAGATTACCTCCAGTTCTGCACGCAACGCACCTGCTGCTTTGAGCGCTTCCAGAATGGTCATTAGATCCGTGGGTGTCGCACCGAGTGCATTGAGGGCATCAACTACCTCCATCAGATCGGCGCCTTCGACAAACTTGAGAGCACCCACCTGTTCTCTGACGGAAATATCACTGTCCGGAACAACCACCGAGCGCCCGTCACCAAATGGTGATGGTTGACTTACGCCAAACGCAGTATCGATCACTACCGACAGATTACCGTGTGCTACGGCTGCCGGGCCAAGCGTAACCTGGCCGTTCAGTACTACCGCGCCACTGCGGGCATTGAGAACCACCCGCGCGGGTGGAGCCTGCGGCGTCACATTGATTTGCTGAACCCGGGCGATAAAGCGCACTCTCTCATTGTCAGTATCGGGGCTGTGTATACGTACCAATCCGGCATCTACCGCGCCCGCGATCTGACTGCCAAACGTGCGGTTGATTGCCTGAACCACACGCTCCGCTGTCGTAAAATCCGCATCACGCAAGTGCAAGTCGAGATACCCACCGGCTCCGAGCGCCACAGGAACTTCCCGCTCCACTAAAGCACCTCCGGCAATGCGCCCCCCGGCCTGCTGGTTGACCTGCACACTGGACCCTCCCGCCTCAGCACCGGCGCCACCAACGACGAGATTTCCCTGGGCCACGGCGTAGGTATTACCATCCAGCCCCTTGAGAGGCGTCATCAGCAATGTGCCGCCCCGCAGACTGCGGGCATTACCTACCGACGACACAACCACGTCCAGTCGCTGACCTGGTCGCGAAAAGGGCGGCAGACTAGCGGTCACCATTACGCCGGCGACATTGCGCAGTTGCATATTGGTCCCGGCAGGAATCGTGATCCCCAGCTGCGAAAACATATTACTGAGACTCTGAGTGGTAAACGGAGTCTGCATGGTCTGGTCCCCGCTACCATCCAGACCGACCACCAGTCCATACCCCACCAGTTGGTTATCGCGTACACCGGAAAAATCTGCCAGTTCTCGAATCGGCGTGGCGGCTGCCAGAGAGCTCAGAGCTGTACTCAAGCCCACAACAACCAACAGGAGAATGGGCAATGGCAATAATTTACGCATGGCTTTTTCGCTGTTAAATGGGAAAGGATGATTAATAAGGAGCGATATTCAATAAAAGTCGCTGCAGCCAACCCATGGTCTGGGCTTCGTTGATATACCCATCGCCAACATACTCAATACGCGCATCGGCTACCTGGGTCGACAGCACCGAGTTTTCGCCGCTGATTTCACGAGGGTCGACGATACCGGAAAAACGGATAAACTCGGTGCCCTGATTGATGCGGATCTGCTTCTCGCCGCGAACGCGCAGATTTCGGTTGGGTAAGACTTCAAGCACCGTCACCGTCAGCGTACCGGAAAACGTATTGCGGGCTTCGGCTCCACCGCCACCTTCGAAATTTGAGCTGCCGCTAATATCCAGTCCATACTCGGCCAGCTTTTCCAGCCCCAGGGGAGCAGTATCCGCCGTAAAGATGGATTCGCCTTCACGGTCTGCATTCACCTCGGAATTCTTCGATGCGCTGACCTGTTCGTTGAATACAACGGTAAGTAGGTCGCCGCTCATACGCGGACGATAGTCCTCAAACAGAGGACGATAGCCAGACTCCGATTGATAGACGGATCCATTAGCCCTCGGTGTCGGCGGCAGAGGAATTTCCACCCACTCAGGCTCACCGGCCAATGAAGACTGCGGTATCTGTGCACAGCCCGAAACAAGAAAAAATATGGTGAGCACTGAAAAGAAAGTGAGGCGTAGCATAAGCATTACAACTGAGCCAGACGGGAGAGCATTTCGTCAGAGGTTTGTACAGCTTTGCTATTGATTTCATAGGCGCGTTGAGTCTGGATCATATTGACCATTTCTTCCACTACGTTGACATTGGAAGTCTCCACAAATGACTGGTAGAGACTACCGGCACCGTTTACGCCGGGAATGCTTTCACTGCGCATTCCGGACGCGCTGGTTTCCAGAAACAGGTTTTCACCAATGGCTTGCAGACCGGCTGGGTTGACGAACGTCGACAAAGTTAATTGCCCTACCTCGATACTCTGCGTGGAACCGGGCTCAGTGATCGAAACAAGTCCATCTCTTCCCACAGTGACTGATAATGCATTCTCGGGAATAATTACTGCGGGCTCCAGCGGGTAACCACTTGCGGTAACCATCTGCCCGTTCTGATCCAGCTGAAAGCTGCCGTCCCGGGAAAATGCTGTACTACCGTCAGGCATACGCACCTGAAAAAAGCCAGCGCCGTTAATGGCGAGGTCACGGGAGTTGCCGGTATTCTCCAGGCCTCCCTGAGAATGCAGCCGCTCGGTGGCGACCGGACGTACGCCGGTTCCCACCTGCATTCCAGAAGGCAGAGTATTCTGGATATCATTGCGCGCACCGGGCTGACGCATATTCTGGTACAGGAGGTCCTCAAATACCGCCCGGGATTTTTTGAAACCATTGGTGCTGACGTTTGCCAGGTTGTTGGCAATGACGTCCATTTTTACCTGCTGGGATTCCAGACCTGTTTTGGCGGTCCACAGGGATTTAATCATTTTGCACTCTCTCTAAATTTTGGTACTAGTCCAATGACAGGAGGCTGTCTGCCTTGCGGCCGTTTTCATCGGCACTCTCGATTACCTTGAGCTGCATATCGTAGCGGCGCGCGTTGTCGATCATTGCCACCATGGATTCCACCGGGCTGACGTTGCTACCCTCCAGAGAGCCGGAAATCAAACGCGCCTGTTCGTCCTGTGCAAGAGGAATCACGTTACCCGCCGCATCCGGTGTAACTCGGAAAAGCCCATCGGTACCGCGCTGCAGGGATTCTTCACCTGGATTCACCATTTTCAGGCGAGCTACCGGTACAAGCACTTCAGGATCTTCCCCCGCACCGATAGCACTGATGGTGCCGTCTGTACCCACGGTGAGGCTCGCTCCCAATGGAACAATCACCGGGCCGTTTTCACCGATTACCGGGTGACCGGCCGAAGAAAGCATGCCTGTGGCATCTATCTGAAGGTCACCGCGGCGGGTATAGGCCTCACTGCCATCGCTACTCTGGACCGCGAGCCAGGCGTCGCCCTGCAGCGCGATGTCCAGTTCGCGTCCGGTGGCATTCACCGGGCCAGCGCTGAAATCCGCCCCGGGTGTGGATGCCACCACTGACGTTCGCGTAGCCAACAGCGCCTCCCCCTGAACCGGTACCGCACGCAGTGCGTAAAGCTGCGCGCGAAAACCGGAAGTCGTGGCATTGGCCAGGTTATTGCTGACGACTGATTGCTGCTCCATGCTCTGGCGAGCGCCACTCATGGCGGTGTACAGAAGGCGATCCATAGATTTAATTCCTGTGATTCAACACGACTAGCGTAGATTTACCGCTGCCTGTAGCACTTCGTCCTGCACTTTGATGGTCTGGGTATTCGCCTGGTAGTTGCGCTGAGCAACGATCAAGTCCACCAATTCACGGGTAAGGTCGACGTTGGAGGTTTCCACGGCGCCCGATTCGAGGGTGCCGAACTGACCAACGCCCGCTAAGCCCAATAGCGGTTGCCCGGAACTTCCTGTTTCCACCCATACGTTATCGCCATTGGGGGAAAGACCTTCCGGATTACGGAAATTTGCCAGGGTAATGACACCAAGAACCTGACTCTTTTCGTTGGCGTAATTGCCCCGCAGAGTGCCATCATCATCAAATGTAATTCCCACCAACGCGCCCGCTGCATAGCCATTCTGATCGAGGGAATTGAGGGCGAAGTCATTTCCAAATTGTGTGGAACCATCAAACCGAAGCTCAAAATCCAACACATCGGCGCCGCCGCCCGGGGTAAAACTGTAGGTAGGGAAACTACTACCCGGCTCATTCAGGCTGCCATTGTTATCAAATACCAGCTGACCTGTATTAACGGTATCTGCGTTACCATCCACCGCCACACGAACCTCCCATACATTGTCCGCGGTCTTGGTGAAATAAGTGGTCATGGTGTGCTGGATACCGAGCGAGTCGTACACTGTGCCAGTGTTGGCATATGAATAGGTATCACTGTCTGTGGTATCAAATGGGAGTGCCGTACGGTCAACGATATCCACTGTTGCATCGAGATTCATCGAGATATCCACACCCGTGGTGGGTGTCGCATTCATGGCATCGGCGGGAACACGCAGTTCCACTGGCTGACCGCCGGTACCCACACCTGCGGGAAATCCGGTAAGCCGGGCGCCCTGCGCGTTTTGCAAGTATCCGTCTGCGGTAAGTGTGAGCTGCCCGTTTCTTGAGTAGACCACTTCACCTGCCTGGGTAAAACGGAAAAAACCGTTGCCGTTGATACCGAGATCCAGGCTTCGCCCGGTAGCTTCCAGAGTGCCATTGGAAAAATCCTGCAGCACAGAAGCAACACGGTTACCCTGGCCAGCTAACGCACCGGTATATACGTCGGCAAACTGGACACTAGAGCCTTTGAAGCCTACGGTCTGGGAGTTGGCAATATTATTACCGACAACGTCGAGATTGATTGCTGCGGAGTTAAGCCCACTCAGCGCCTGTGAAAAACCCATAAAACAGTACCTGTTATGCTGTGAATTGTTGACTGGAGAGAAATCAGAGAATCTGGCGGATATCGTCGAGGCTCACGGGATCAGAGATACCTCCGAGATCCAGCTTCGGTGCGCCTTGCTCATCGAGGTTTACCCCACTCACCAGGGCGTAGTTCAATGCACTGGCAGCCAGAGTGTCGCCATCAGCTGTCGCACTGACGGATACACGATAGGATCCCTCTGGTGCGACGGTGCCCTCATTGGTCATGCCATCCCATGTGAACGACTCCACGCCGGCATCCAGTGAAAATGGCTCAAAACTTCGAACCACTTCACCGGCCGCGTTGCGAATGGTGATAAGTACTTCGTCCGCCGCCCGCGGCAACTCAATACCGAAGGGCGTGGTCGCGCCCTCCTCACCCACTAATACCCGGTCCCCTTCCACCAGCACACCTTTACCGATCATTTCGGCAGCCTGCAGCATCTGGCTCGTATCTAGCTGGCCGTTAATTCCCGCCAGGGTTTCATTGAGGCTTTCGATTCCACTTACCGTATTGATTTGTGCCAGTTGCGAAGTCATCTCTGCGTTTTCCATAGGATTCATCGGATCCTGGTTCTGCAGCTGCGCTACCAGCAGTGTCATGAAGCTATCCTGGAGATCGGCGCTTCCGCTACTGGAACCCGCAGTTGTGTTCAACGCACTACGCACGCTGCTATCGATAACATTGGCTACAGACATCAGCTTTCTCCCAGAGTGAGGGTTTTCAGCATCAACTGCTTACTGGTATTCATCACTTCGACATTGGCCTGATAAGAACGAGAGGCGGCGATCATGTCTACCATTTCACTGACAGGCTCTACATTCGGGACACTGACATAGCCCGCATCATCGGCGAGCGGGTGGTCCGGCCGATACTCCTGGCGTAAAGGTGCCGAATCCTCTACCAATCCGCGCACACGTACTCCGCCAACACCACCGCCTTCCTGCTGGCGCGCAGCAAAGATCAGGTGCTTTGCACGGTAGGCCTCCCCATTTGGCCCAGCCACACTATCGGCGTTGGCGAGGTTACTGGCAGTGACATTCATTCGCTGCCCTTGAGCCGCCATGGCGGAACCGGAAATTTCAAATATGGAAAACATTGACACTCTGCACTCCTCGGTTTTCATTTTTTGTGGGCGCGACTGACCTAATCATCTCGCCTTTATTACTCCGGCTGCATTGCCGACTTGAGTCCACGGATACGACTATTTAACAGGGTGAGTGCGGCCTGGAAACGCACGGAATTATCGGTAAACCGACTACGCTCCTGGTCCATACTGACGGTATTTCCATCAAGGCTGGGCTGATCCGGGACCCGGTACAACAGGCTCGGCCCGCTGCTGATTCCACTGCGCGCAGTAATATGTTGCGATGACGTCGTTGAAAGTTTCAGACCACTGGTTGAGCCGCTACCCCCTGTCCTCGCGGATCCTGAAGTCGCCATTGCCAATGCGCGGGAAAAATCGAAATCCCGTGCCTTGAAGTTCGGAGTATCCGCATTGGCAATATTGTTTGCCAATACCTGTTGACGTCGATTGCGCAGACCCAGTGCTTCACTGTCAAAGTTGAGTGCTGCGGAAAGCCGATCAATCATGCAGGTTCTCCCGGTTTTATTTTTTCACGGTGAAGACTACAGACAGCCACACAAACACAATGCAGGAAATAGGCACTGCTTTTCCCCTTATTTCTCCTCTTCGAAACCGTTGATCCTTATTATGATATCCATCAATTCACAGTCCGCCTCGAAACGCCACGCAAGGCAGCCTCTGTCATGTATCGCTTTTTCAAATTTATGCTACCGCTGCTTGTACTGCTCTCCGCTACCGATCAAGTAGAAGGAGCATACAAGGAGCAAAAACTACAACGGATCGCCCAGAATTTTCTTAGCAGACAAAGTAAACACCTGGGTGAGCGTGTAGAAATACAAGTGCAGCAAAGCGCGGCTCGCTGGAATCATTGCCAGACTCCGAGCGCGTTCCTACCGGCAAATCACGAGGTTCGATGGGGACGGGTAACGGTAGGTATACGGTGCGCAAACGCACCTCACACACGCTACCTGCAAGCGTCCATTCGGGCATTTGGGCACTACTGGGTACCTAGCGAAAATGTTCCAGCGGGCACCGAATTGAGCGCGCCGCTACTTAAGCGCGTAGAAGGAGAGCTCAGCGCTCTCCCGAAGGGAACACTGCGCAAGCGCTCCGAGATCGTGGGCCAGATCGCCAGTCGGTTTCTGCCCTCTGGCTACGCTATCCAGCGACACCAATTGAAAACACGCCCGCTAGTCAACCGTCGGCAACCGGTCACCCTAATCGCCTCAGGTCGAGGTTTTCATATCGCACGAGAAGGGCACGCAATGGATGATGGCGCCGAGGGCGACAAAGTGCGAGTCCGCCTATCCAGCCGAAAGGTCGTCTCGGGGTTCGTGACTGGTCCCGGTCTGGTCAGTATTCACCAGACTACGATGCAGTAGCCTCCCCACGGCATATACGATAAAGCACCCCAGCGAGCACCGGACAGAAGTGTGACAAATGTCACACAAATAGATTCAAGATGGGCGAGAAAGCGCCGATATAGCGTAGGAAGAACAACGGAGACCGCCGCGTGAAAATCCAGAATATTACCCACCTGACGCCCGCCAGCACGCTTCGCGAGAAATCGGGCAACTCAGTGGCGGAGCCTGCAACGCCAAGTAGCACACCTGGCACACAGAATAACGTTAGCCAGTTACACCAGCCTGCTGTAGACAGCAGCCACGACCTGGACTCGCTACGGGTCGATGAGCTCCGAGAAGCTATTGCATCTGGCAAATTTGAAATCCGCGCCGACCGCATTGCCGAGGGCCTTATAGCCAGCCTTCGGGAAGACGAAGGGTTGGATGAACCATGAGTCTGCATCAGTTTCTCCAGCAGCACCGGCAGAGAGTCGAACATCTAACCCAGCTCCTGTATGACGAGCGAACAGAGCTCAGCGCGGGTACAGTAGATGGCGGGCGACTGACAGATATTGCCAGACGCAAGCAGGAAAGCCTGCACCAGCTTAACGATCTCGAGCAACAGCGACGTACGGCTCTTCAACGCCTGGGGTACACAAATGACCGCCAAGGGGATGAACAGGCCGCGCGTGAAGCCGGTTGTCTCCCACTCTGGCAGGACCTTATCGCTCTCGCTGGTGAAGCGGAACGACTTAACCGGGCCAATGGCACGGTGATCAACATCCGCGCCGAGAGTAACCAACGATTATTGAACGCATTGCAGGAAGCCAAAGGAAAAGGCCTCTACGGTCCTGACGGCCGCGCCCGCGTACCGAATGGCAAAATAGACTCCCGCGCGTGACGGAATCACAGCCAACTCACACGCTAGTGCTCTATTTGGTGCTCTACCTGCCTCTGCCCCCCACAACAATACTCAGGAGTCCACAACGTGACATCACTTGCACAAGCAATCAGTGACGACACTCTGGATGTCTTATTGGCCTGCCGGCCAATATTTACCCGTAACCATGATGTCGCCGCTTTTGAACTACTGTTGCAGGGCGAAACGGCACGCTCAGGTGCCACGCTCAGGCAAATTGAGGCCAGTAATCCAATTATCATGGGCAATTACAATCAGGTGTATCAGCGGGGTCAAACCAAAAGTGTCCCCGGCTTTCTTAAAGTGACGGACGACGTCATCTTTGCACCCGGCTTGCCAACGCTCTCCCAGCAACATTACATCCTGGAAGTAGCCGAGGACGTGCTTCTGACATCCGAACGCGTAGAGCGACTGAGAGAAATGGCCAAGCGTGGCTACCGGATTGCCCTGTCCAGCTACGATCCTGAAGATAGCGAGCTGGACGCGTTGCTGGACGTTGTACATATCGTGAAACTGGATCCAAGCCAGATGACCGATATGCAACTGCGTGCTGCAATAACCAAGCTTCGCATGCACGGTGTGGAAACACTCGCAGACAACCTGCAAACCAGGGAACACTTCACTACCTGTGTAAAGCTAGGATTTACCTACTATCAGGGTGATTTCCTCAGTGAGCCGTCGCCGGTAAAAGGCAAGAAAATCAGCGGCAATAAAGCACTATTACTGGAACTCCTGAACGAGCTGCAAAACCCTGCAGCATCCCCTTTACGGCTCGAAGAAATCGCACTTCAAGACCCCAAGCTTACCTATCGAATTCTAAAACTGGTCAACTCCGCAGCAGTCAGCCTACACAGGGAAGTAACTTCCATTTCCCATGCTATCGGGCTACTGGGTATGAAAGAGATCCAGCGCTGGGCAAGCCTATTCCTGATTGAAGGAGAACAGGGAAAACCCGAAGAACTGACCCGTAAAATGCTTATTCGCGGGCGCATGTGCGAAGTCCTTGCCGAAGTCAGTGGAAGTGGAAACGCCAGCGACAATTTTATTGTGGGTCTGCTATCACTTCTAGATGCAGTGATGGATATTTCCATGGAAGAGCTTATGCAACAGGTACCCCTAAGCCAAGGAGTGAAGGACGCACTACTCTATCGCAATGGACATTTGGGGGCAGTCCTGAATGAAGTTGAACTCTATGAGCAGGGTCGATTCGCAGAGCTATCGCTGATCGGAACTACGCCGATTTACGAAACTGCATATCGACACAGCGTATCCTGGGCCAGACAGGCCCAGCAGGCGTTGAATGGAGACACCTAGTCTTCTCGGCAAGATCACCAAACTTATCGAGTACACTCTCACAGGTGTGTGACGAACAGCCCGGCGAAGCTGCGCCTTTGCCGGGCTTTTCTATTTCCTAAAGCTTTTTTGAGGACGGCCGATACAACTAATAACGGGGGGCATGCGTCCGCCTGTATTGGAAATCCACAGTCAGTATTGAAACGCAACTTACCGGGATACAGTCATGAAAGCTTTACATTTTGCACTGGCTCTACCACTACTGGCAGCCAGTCTGTCTGTCGATGCTGCACCTCGCCTGATCGGTGCCAAACAACAAGGTGATGTCGAGAGCTACTCAGACGCACTCAACCGCCACACAATGAAGAATCTTCGTTATCCATCGCGTGCTCAGCAGCGCGGGTGGGAAGGGGAAGTTGTTCTGAAAATCGTTGTGAATAAAAGCGGTGAAGTGCAGGATATTCAGGTAGTCGAAGAGTCCAGTTACTCCAGCCTGAACCGTGAGGCTCTGCGCAGTGTGGAGCGCGCCAATCCCTACCCTCAAATCCCCTCCCATCTTGGTGTAGATTCGTTCAGTTTTACAGTGCCTATTCGTTTCTCTCTTGGCAGTTGATGAACAATTGCGCTTGTTGTGACGGCGGCACGCCCGCCGTCTTTTTTATATTTAGGCGAGCTTTCCCAAGTAAACTCTCCCTAGGGAACCTCCGATCAAGTCCAACTTCTCACTCCACCAGCCGTGCACGTAGGCGTTTGATTGCCTGACTGTGCAACTGACATACCCGGGATTCCGTTACCCCAAGAACCGCACCAATTTCTTTAAGGTTCAGATCTTCCTGGTAATACAACGCCATCAATAACTTTTCGCGCTCAGGAAGTTGCTCAATCGCATTGAGGAGGTCGCGTTTACGTTCGCCTTCCAGTAAGGCCGCAAAGGGCGTCGCTGGCGAACCCGCGCCAGCCTCAGGCTCACCGCGCTCGGCTACCACCTCTTCAAATGGCAAAAGGTGCCCACAATTGGTGTCCTGCAGCAATTGGTGATACTCGTCAACGGACATACCCATTGCTGCCGAAATTTCCCGCTCGTCAGCTGCACGCCCGAGACGCTGCTCGAGCTTCTGAAGCTGCTGATCCAACATTCGCGCATTGCGGCGTACGCTGCGTGGCAACCAGTCGCGGGTACGTAATTCATCGATCATAGCACCACGGACGCGTTGGTTGGCAAAGGTGGAAAAACTGGCGCCAGCGTTCGGATCAAACCTCTGTAACGCATCAAGCAGTCCAACCATACCGGCCTGTATCAAATCATCAAGGTCTATGCCTGCAGGCAGTTTTACTTGGAGTGATAATGCCTGGCGCCGTACTGCTGGAAGATGTTCTTCCAGCAGCGCATCCCGGTTAATCGTACCCTGTGCTGTATACATTGCAGTTCCCCAGCCATCTTTCCAGGTTTAGTAAACATGGCTCTGCAGCTTTGTGTTGGGTGGATCTGCCGGAGCCAATTCCATTATTGGCTGACGAGGAAATTTGTATGCGCAGAATAAACCCCGTTGAAGACGCCTTTTCAAACCTTAAGCGTTAGACATTAGCCTCGCTGCGATCACCGATCATATTCGTGATTTTAACCATACGGTCATCGGGAATCTCAGCCTGGGAAAGCACCGCCAACTGACGCAGGCGACGCCTGAGAAAATGCGCGAGTAGTGGGCGCAGGTTGTGACGCACAACCAGCACGGGTGGATCACCGGCGGTTTCTTGTCGCTCCATGGCAGCCGCAGCTTGAGACATCAGGGTATCCGCAAGTCCTGGCTCCAGTGCGCCACCACTCTCCAGCGCCTGAGAAAGCACCTGCTCCAACTGACTTTCCAGGCCCATCACCCGGAGTTCAGCACTGCCGGGGAACCACTGATGTGCAAGCACTCTTCCCAAAGCAAGGCGCACCCGCGCGGTCAGCTCGGGCACATCAAAACTCTGCTCCCCCTGGCCGGCCAGAACATCAAGAATACTGCGCATATCACGGATGGGAACATCCTCATCCAGCAGATTTTGCAGAATTCGCTGTAAGGTTGTCAGGGTGACCGTTTTAGGAACGACTTCCTCAACCAAACTTTTACAATCACCGGAAAGTTTATCCAGAAGCTGCTGAACTTCCTGACGGCCGAGCATTTCCGCGCAGTGACGATGTAGTAAATGGTTGAAATGTGTAGCCACAACAGTACTCGCATCCACCACCGTATACCCATACACCTGAGCCTGTTCACGCTGCCCCTGATCTATCCACACCGCAGGCAAACCAAACGCGGGCTCCTCTGTTGCGATGCCCTGAAGCTCGCCGCTTACCTGCCCGGGATTGATTGCAAGCCACTTCCCTGGATGTGCTTCACCTCTGCCAACTTCCGCGCCTTTAAGGTTAATCACATAGGTGTTTGGTGATAACTCAAGGTCATCCCGTATATGGACAACAGGTGGTAAAAACCCGACTTCTTTAGCAAATTTCTTACGCACACTTTTAATGCGCCCAAGTAGCTCTCCTTGCTGACGTTGATCTACAAGGGAAATCAGGCGATGTCCCACCTCCAGACCCAGGGTATCGATAAGCTCCACATCATCCCAACTGGCCTCAGGTGTTTCCGGTACAATGGCGGGTTCCGCATCAATCTGCTCCTGCACCAACTGCTCTTCCCGTCGCCGCCCCATCCACCAGGCGATCCCAGCCAAGGCAGCAGTAAAAAGCAAGAATACAAAATTCGGCATACCGGGAACCAAACCCAGCAGCCCCATAACGCCTGCGGCGAGATACAGCACACGCGGGTTGGTAAGCAGCTGCTCGATCATCTGCTGACCAACGTCCTGGTCGGTATTGACCCGGGAAACAGTTACACCAGCCGCTGTGGAGATCACCAGCGCAGGGATCTGAGCTACAAGACCGTCACCGATCGTTAGCAACGTGTAAGTACGCGCAGCATCGCCGAAAGACAGATCATGCTGCATGGTGCCAATCATCAGACCGCCGATGACATTCACTGCCATGATTACCAGCCCCGCGACAGCATCTCCACGCACAAATTTGCTCGCGCCGTCCATGGAGCCGTAAAAATCTGCTTCCTGAGCGACTTCTGTACGACGGGTACGGGCTTCCTCTTCACCGATCAGCCCCGCGTTAAGATCTGCATCAATAGCCATCTGTTTTCCGGGCATGGCGTCAAGCATAAAACGCGCCCCTACTTCAGCAATGCGCCCAGCGCCTTTGGTGATCACCATAAAATTGATCACCACCAGGATCAGAAACACCACCAGCCCCACTGCAAAGTTACCTCCAACCAAAAACTGGCCGAAAGCCTCAATCACCTTGCCCGCGGCAGCCCCCCCGGTGTGCCCCTCCATCAATACAACTCGGGTGGAGGCGACATTGAGTGCCAGGCGCAATAAGGTCGTGAAAAGCAGTACCGCCGGGAAAGCGGCAAAATCCAGTGCGCGCAAGGTAAACATGCTCACCAGTAGCACCATCAGAGAAAGGGCAATATTGAAGGTAAAAAACATATCCAGCGCAAACGGCGGCAACGGCAGGATCAGCATGGACATGATTAGCAGAATCAGCACCGGACCAGCGAGCACCCGCCCGGCGGGCAGCGAGAATCCAGTACTGCTGAAATAGGAATTCAAGGGTTTCACGGGTCTACCTCCAACTCTTCAGGTAACGGGAGCTGTTCCGGTGTTACAGGTGGGGTTTCCCCCTGCTCATTTGCGCGACGCAGCTGCATAGCCCAGGCGAGCACTTCGGCTACGGCGGTATACAGAGGTGCAGGAATTTCCTGATCCAGATCGACATGACGGTACAGGGATCGAGCCAGCGGTGGGGCTTCAAGACGAGGAATATCGTGTTCGTCCGCCAATGTCCGAATACGCGCGGCAACCGCCTCCACGCCTTTCGCAATTACTCGCGGTGCACTCATGCGGCTCTCGTCATAGCGCAGGGCAACTGCGTATCGTGTAGGATTGGTAATGATTACGTCTGCATCAGGAACCTGGGCCATCATTCGGTTACGCGACATCGATTGCTGTTGTTGACGTATCCGTGCCTTGAGTTGAGGATCGCCCTCACTTTCCTTGAATTCGCGGCGCACTTCCTCTTTGCTCATCCGTAATTTCTTGGCATGACTCCACAACTGATACGGAGCGTCGATTGCCACCACGAGAATGAGGGAAAATGCCATCAATCCACAGGCCTCCGCTGCGAGTCGCAGCGCAGATGCCATGGCTCGTTCGGTTCCGAGATCCATCAGGGCCAGAAACTCGCCGCGCCGGCTATATAAAAACAGCGCGAGCACCGTACCTACAAGTACAGATTTGGCAATAGCCTTACCCAGTTCAGCCAGAGCCTGGGAGGAGAATTGCCGCTTGAGCCCCTTGATCGGATTGAGTTTAGAGAACTGGGGTTTGAGGGATTTGGCGGAAATAAGAAAGCCGCCCAGCAAGTTAGGTGCAAGCAATGCAACCACAGCGACGAGTATGAACAGTGGGATCAGTGCCAGTAGACTGTGAGCAGTAAGATTGGCGCTGGTGGTTACCATGACAGCGGGGTCAAAGGCCCGCTGCCGATCAAACAGAAAAGACTGCTCCATCATAAGCCCGAGCTGTGCGAACAGGGTCGGACCCAACGCCCACAGACCTCCGAGACCAGTGCATAAGAGCATGACCGTGGCGAGTTCTCGGGAGCGTGCTACCTGGCCGTCCTCACGGGCCTTTTCAAGGCGCCGGGGTGTGGCGGCTTCTGTTTTGTCCTGGTCCTGGCTATCGTCAGCCATTTGGGCATCCGGTGGTTATCGGGTGCCGGCCATTGTCGACCAAAGCGGGTATCGCTAAAGGGCGAAAAAGCGGGGTAACAGGGTGCTATTTCAGCAGAGCACCCGTTACTCGCCATTCGCACAAGTGATCAGAATCCCAGCTCTTCCAGCAGATCATCCACCTGGTCCTGGCTGCTGACCACGTCTTCAGCCTCAACGTTGATCTGAGGCCCGTTGACCAGAGAGGACTCCTCGCGGCGCTGATTGTCCGCTGCTGATCCATCTTCCAGCCGGCGCCGAAACGCCTCCCGCTCCTCACCCTCCGGTACACTTTCCAGGAGGACCTGCAATAGCTGGCGCTCGACCTCCTGGATGACTTCCATCATCTTCTTGATAACCTGACCAGTCAGATCCTGAAAGTCCTGCGCCATCATGATTTCCAACAATTCCTTGTTGGTCTCGCGGGCCATGGTGGGTACGGCAGAGAGGTAACCACGGGTTTCCTTTACCAACTCACGCGCCTCATCAAGCTCCTTTGGATTCTCAAACCAGGACTGCCACTGCTTATCCAATGCCTGGGCGCGGGACTCAATCTCATTCTGCAGAGGTTGTGCGCGATCAACACAATTCAGCGCGCGCTCTGCGGCTTGCTCAGTCATGGAAACCACGTAATCGAGCCGGGCACGGGCATCTGGAATGGCTTTGGCTGCTTTCTCTACTTCTTTATCAAGGCCCAGTTCCCGCATGCTGTCGCGCAGCATTCTCGTCAACTGGCCAATTCGCACCACCAGTTCGTCACTTTGGGTATTATCGAAGCTGACAGCTTTTAACTCACTACTCACGGTCACTTCTCCTTTCCGGAAGAAGCGGGCATCAGCGCGCTCATTTTCCCAGCTTCTCAAAGATTTTAGTTAACTTCTCTTCCAATGTCGCCGCCGTGAAAGGTTTAACAATATATCCGTTGGCGCCAGCCTGTGCCGCGGCCACAATATTCTCCTTTTTTGCCTCGGCGGTAACCATCAGGACGGGCAAGGATTTAGTCGCCTCGTTCGCTCGAATATCCTTGAGCATATCCAGACCGTTTAGATTCGGCATATTCCAGTCGGAGACTACGAATTCAAAGCCACCACCATTCACTTTGGCCAGCCCTTCCTGGCCGTCTTCTGCTTCATCCACGTTATTAAAGCCAAGCTCCTTGAGCAGGCTCCGAATTATCCGTCGCATGGTGGGGAAATCGTCCACCACCAGTATCTTCATATTTTTATCCATGATCTGTACTCTCTGTGTTAACGCTTCTCCACACTCGCAGGTTTAGGGTCAAAACTCTTCCCACTCCTCATCGGTAGATGTGATCAGTTCACGAGCATCCTTTTCCGGTGCCGAAACCTTCTTCGCGTCCGCGGACTCCTGGCTATCGGCCTTTTCTACTTGCGCTGTACGATTTCCAGCGTTGTTCTTCGCCAAGGGTGTTTCGGGATCAATGCTGCTGGAGGAGTAACCACCCTCGTCCTCAGATTCACTGGTGAGACGGAAAATGGCGACGGCTTCCTCCAAGCGCTGTGCTTGCGCCTCCAGAGAGGCCGCGGCAGCAGACGCCTTCTCCACCAATGTTGCATTCTGCTGGGTAGATTCATCCATTTGACTCACAGCGCGACTGACCTGTTCGATTCCGCTGCTCTGCTCCTGAGATGCGGCAGAAATTTCATCCATAATGTCGGTCACGCGCTTCACCGCATCCACCACTTCTTTCATGGTGTCACCGGCCTGGGTTACCAGAGACGCGCCCTGCTCTACTTCCTGCACCGAATTTTCAATCAGGGACTTGATCTGACGTGCGGCGTCGGCGCTATTGCCCGCAAGGTTCCGTACCTCTCCGGCAACCACCGCAAATCCGCGGCCCTGTTCACCGGCACGCGCAGCTTCGACTGAGGCATTCAATGCCAGAATATTCGTCTGGAAAGCGATTGAATCTATCATTCCGGTAATTTCCGCAACTTTACGGGAACTCTCGGTAATCCCCTGCATTTTGCTGGAAACCTGCTGCATAACCTCCCCACCACGAATGGCCGTTCCAGAAGCATCATTGGCAAGTCCACTGGCCTGACGGGCATTGTCTGCATTCTGCTTCACGGTAGCGGTCAACTCTTCCATGCTGGTCGCGGTTTCTTCCAGTGATGCAGCCTGCTGTTCCGTGCGCGCAGACAGATCGATATTGCCTCGTGCAATTTCTGACGAACCGCTATAGATAGACGTACTTCCGTTGCGCACCTGAGTGACAATTCGGCTGAGGCTCAGCTGCACATCGCGCATGGCACTGAACAGCTGACCAATCTCATTTCCACCATGGTCGCTGATCGGGCGCGAAAGATCTGCTTGCGCAATACTCTGCAGATTTTCCATTGCTTCACCCAGAGGGCGCACTACGATATTACGCAGCAGTAGATAGATCAGGGCGAGAATGATGGCGATAAACGCTATGACAATGATACCGATGGTTCCGTAGTGACTAGTGGTATCTCTATACCCCTCCATGATGCCTTCGCTCTGAACCCCTGCCTGATCAAGAAGTGACAGCAAAGCCACATTGAGGTCATCACTGAAAACACTGATTTCCTCTTTGCGTTCGTTGTAACTTTCAAGGTCTGGCTTATCCTGTACTAGAAGCTGATATTCCGCATCCAGCTCTCCCAGCATATCGGTAAATACCAGCGATAGTTCTTCAAACTCCGCGGCTTCTTGTTCCGTCATCTCTATTTCGGATAGCCGATCAAACTCCCTGTGTGTCTGCTGTAATGTCTCATTGACACTTTTAAGATACGTTTTTGCGCTGAGGTTGCGCCCGTTCTCCAGCTCTCCGGCAGCAAGATTCATTTCAATCATGCTTTTATTGAGGGTGGAATATGCTCGAAATACATCGTGCATTACCTGCACATTGACCCGGTGCAGCGTACGAATAGAATCGTCACCCACCTGATTCGTCGCCATACGCAGGGCAACCAGGGCGCCCATCAACAGCGTGCAACACAACAGCACTCCGGCCACTACCGTGTTGATATTGAGGTTTCTGATCAGTTTCATCATGGCCGGCGTTTCTCCTCGTCGGTAATCCTGGAACTAAATTTCTATTTGCATTTGTTATACGCGCTGGGCGCGTCCAGACGCGGCTGCCAATGTGAGCATGTGCTCGGCGACGCGATCCAAAGTCACTATGTCCTTTGCAGCCCCAATGGCAATTGCCTCTCTCGGCATGCCAAATACCAGAGACGAGGTTTCATCCTGAGCAAGCGTCGCCGCACCAGACTGCCGCATGGCCAGCAAACCGGCGGCACCATCTCGCCCCATACCGGTAAGCAGTGCTCCGATGGCATTGCGACCAGCCAGTTCAGCAACAGACTGAAACAGAACATCGACCGATGGACGATGCCGGTTAACCGCTGGCCCGGTATCCAACTCGACCAGATAGTTGGCTCCACTACGCGCCAGCTTCAGATGCTGGTCGCCTGGAGCGATATACGCATGGCCAGGTAGAATACGCTCGCCGTGCTCGGCCTCTTTCACCTGTATCCTGCAGAGCCGATTCAATCGCTCCGCAAACGAACGGGTAAATCCACTGGGCATATGCTGGGCAACGAGGATTGCCGGGCAGTTAGCAGGAAGAGGCTCGAGCACGCGCCGAATCGCTTCGGGCCCACCAGTGGAAGCGCCGATAATCATCAGCTTTTCGCTCGAAACCATTACCGGCTCCAACGCGGAAGGGGGTTCTTTATTTCGTACCATATGGCGTGCTGGTCGCGCTCGGGCAGCCGCACGGATCTTTTCTGCTATCCGATGGCCGTACTCCAGTAAACCCGTTCGTATACCCAGTTGCGGCTTGGCGACAAAGTCGACCGCACCGAGCTCCAGAGCACGTAGGGTGATTTCCGACCCAGACCGGGTGAGCGACGAAACCATAACGACGGGCATTGGACGCAGGCGCATCAACCGCTCCAGGAAGTCCAGTCCGTCCATTCGCGGCATTTCCACATCCAGAGTCAGAACATCGGGATTCAGTCGCTTGATCAGATCACGTGCAACCAGAGGGTCAGGAGCGACCGCTACTACTTCCATATCTGACTGGCCATCGATAATTTCGCGCATAAGTCCGCGAATAAGTGCCGAGTCATCGACACAGAGCACTTTGATTTTTTCCATGGATAACGTCTGCTCTCTCGCTCACGCTACGGCGCTGTCTTTCAATCTGACCTTGCAAACTGACAGGGCCCCCAAGTGTTAGAATCGGGTATTCGCTGAACCTGAAGTATTCATCGGCCGCTAATCGCCGGGCTTTAGGGAGGGCAACGAGGTTTTTCTCACGCCGCTGGACGGGCGATAGGAAGCCCCCGGAATGATCAGGCCAGTGTATAGACAGTCTGGCCGCGCAGGCGGAACCTCTGGGTAATGTTGGTGAAGTTCTCCGAATGACCAACAAATAGCAAACCATCACTCTTCAACAGTCGAGCGAAACGCTCAAGCAGTCGTGCGTGGGTCTCTCGGTCAAAGTAGATCATTACGTTGCGGCAGAAGATCGCGTCAAACCGACCCTGGACAGGCCAATGTTGACCAACAAGGTTCACAGGCTCGAAGTGAACCTGACGCGCCAACTCCGGTCGTACGCGAACGTATCCGCTGCGCCGACCACAGCCTTTGAGAAAACCGCGCCGTAGCTGATTCTCAGGCACCTGGCGGCGCACCTGATCCAGTGGATAAATTCCATTGCGCGCCCTGGTCAATGCTTCGCTGTCGATATCCGACGCGAAGATTTCGCGCCTCGTCAGGGTAGGCAGAGCCTCTTCAAGTGCAATTGCGATAGAATACGGCTCCTCTCCTGTGGAAGCCCCGGCACTCCAGACTCGAACTGGATCCCTCCGATCTCTGATATGCGACGCCAGCAAATCGAAATGGTGGGGTTCACGAAAAAAAGCAGTGAGATTAGTGGTCAATGCGTTGACAAATTCCTGCCAGGCCTCCGCTCCCGACCTACCATTCAGCCAATCTAAATACGCACTGAAACATTGATGGCCACGATTTCGTACACAACGGCCAAGTCGGCTATACACCATATCCCGCTTATGTTCAGCCAGGACAATACCGGCCCGCTCCGCGATCAGTACACGAATTCGCTCGAAATCTCGATCGGTGAACTCAAGTTCACGCTGATTGATAGGCGCTACCACTCGCTGCTTCACTGCAATCAACCTGCGCTCAGGCGGATTTCTGTAGATGTATCTACGGCAGCCTCATCAGAAGGATTGTTAATGGATTTTGGCGATGCTATCCCCTTAGCAGAATTCTCCGGTACGGTCTTTTCCAAAGAAAAAACGCCCACTGCCTGTGAGAGACGCGCCATACGCCCCTGCAACGCGGCCGATGATTCGGCGATCGCTCGTACTCTGTCTGCATTCTGCTTGGTGACTTCATCCATCTGTGCAACAGCGAGGTTAATGTGGCCGATACCGGTACTCTGCTCGGCGGACGCTGTGGAGATTTCTCGCATGATATTACTCACACGAGTAACCGATTCGACCACCCCGGCAATAGAGGTACCTGCCTGACGCACCAACTCGGCGCCGGCATTAACCTCGCGATTTGAACCGTCAATCAAAACGCGAATTTGTTTCGCTGCGTCGGCCGAACGCCCCGCGAGATTTCGTACTTCCTGTGCTACCACGGCGAAACCTCGACCGTGTTCACCTGCTCGCGCAGCTTCCACGGAAGCGTTGAGCGCGAGGATATTAGTCTGGAAAGCAATGCCATCAATCGTCTCGATGATCGCTGCCATCTGCTTAGAGCTCTGAGTGATTCCCTCCATGGTTCTAACAATCTGGCCCATGGTTTCACCACTCACTTTCACGTCGCGGGACGCATCTTCCGCAAGGCCGAATGCTTGCTGCGCATTGTCGGCATTCTGACCGACGGTTATGGTGATCTCCTCCATGCTGGAAGCGGTCTGCTGCAGCGATGCGGCCTGCTGATCAGTACGCGATGCCAAGTCGTCGTTACCATCCGCAATCTTACGTGTACTCGGTACTGACACTGCAACGCTCGCGCTTACTTCACTTACAATATCGTGAAGACTGCGATGCATGATTGTAAGGGCATTGGCGAGAGGTGCCATTTCGCCTTCCGCTTCAGTAGGCGCTGGTATCCCCAGGTTTCCCGCGGCAATCTGAAGTAGGAATTTCTGCATATCCCGTAACGGACGCAAAATGCTGCGTGCGACGGAAACAGTGAGCCCGGCAAGTAACGCACAACCGCCGAGGGTAATAGCAACCGCAGGGATCATTCCGTGAGAAGAGTAGACGGACGCCGATCCAAGCATAAGTGACAAGCCAGACAGCGCTGCCAGGGTACCCAGGCGAAGCTTGAGCGAGGCGCGAGCAGCGCGTTGCCACCAGCCTTTGGGGCCGCGGTGTATCATTTCACCACGCTGTAACGTTACATTCCCGCTGCGGCCCTCCCGTAGACATCGATACAGTTGTTCCGTCCGCTCAATATCCCGCCGCCCGGCTTTCAGGCGTATAGAGACATATCCATTGATCCGGCCCGCATCCGAAACCGGTACAACATGGGCACGCACCCAGTAAAAACCTCCATCTTTTCGGCGGTTTTTCACTAGCCCAATCCAGACTTCGCCTTTGCGGATGGTCTGCCAAAGGTTGGCGAAAGCCTGCGGCGGCATATCCGGATGGCGGACAATATTGTGATTGGCCCCCAGTAATTCATGCTGCGCATAACCGCTCACCTCCACAAACGCGGAGTTGGCGTATACTATGCGGCCACTGAGGTCGGTTCGAGAGATGAGAAAGTCTTGGTCGCGCAGGAGGTATTCCCGGTTGGTTACCGGTTGATTGGTTTTCATGGATGGTTACTCTCCGGCTTCGGCGACCAGCGCCATTTCGCGACTGGTCAGCAGCTTTTCGATATCTACCAAAACCAACATTCGATTCTCCAGGTTACCCAGCCCACTGATGTAGTCCAGTGGTAGACTTACGCCAAATTCTGGAGCAGGTTTGATCTGTTCATCACTCAAAGTCATGACATCGGATACCCGGTCTACCACAATTCCCACTACACGACCGGCGATATTCACCACAATCACTACGGTCTGATCGTCGTATACCGCATCTGAAAGACGGAATTTTATGCGCAGGTCAACAATCGGTACGATAACGCCGCGCAAATTCGAAACACCTTTGATGAAGTCCGGCGCATTGGCAATACGGGTAACATTGTCATAACCGCGAATCTCCTGCACTTTCAGGATATCGATAGCGTATTCCTCCTCACCCAAGGAAAACACCAGAAATTCCCGATCTCTGGCCAGTGCTGCGGATGCCTTCTCGGCTGCGCCAACAAAACTCATGCGTTTTCTCCCTCTACACTAGATACTGTCCGCCGGGCCGGCTTAACGGTGGCGGATCGGTTGGAAGTCGTTTTCCCGGACTCGCTAGAGCACCGGCCTGCAGGCTGGAACGCCCCCTCGGATTTTTTACTCTGATGTAGGCGATGCAGGTCTGCGATGTCCAGGATGAGCGAAACACTGCCATCTCCCAGAATGGTCGCCGCAGATACACCAGGCACCTTGCGATAGTTGGTTTCCAGATTCTTTACAACCACTTGCTGCTGTCCAATCAACTCGTCCACCAGTAATGCATAGCGGCGTCCCTGGCCGTGCACTATCACAGCAATTGCCTTTGTAGGATCGGTTTCAGCACCGACAACATCCAGTGCCGCATGCACAGAAAGTAGCGGCAAATAGTCATCGCGCACTTTCAGTAGAAGGTCTTCGCCTGCCATGGGATACAGATCTTCGCTACGTGGTTGCAATGACTCGACCACACCGCTCACTGGTAGAACGAATGTCTCACGGGCTACACGTACAGACATTCCGTCAAGGATCGCCAGTGTCAGCGGTAATACGATACGGGTGGTGGTACCGTTGCCGGGTCGCGACTCGATCTCCACATGGCCGCCCATAGCCTCGATATTGCGCTTTACCACATCCATACCGACCCCGCGCCCGGAAACATCACTCACTTCTGCAGCTGTGGAAAATCCCGGAGCAAAAATCAGCTGCCAGACGTCTTCATCGCTCATATTTTCAGTAACGGCAATTCCATTGGCAGCCGCTTTGGCAAGAATCTTTTCGCGATTCAGGCCGGCACCATCGTCACTGACTTCAATCAGAATATTGCCGCCCTGATGTTGCGCTGAGAGCAGAAGATTTCCGGTGCGTGATTTACCAGCGGCTTGTCGCACCTCGGGCAACTCAATGCCATGGTCCAGACTGTTTCGCACCAGATGCGTGAGTGGATCGATAATACGCTCGGTCAGCCCTTTATCCAGTTCGGTGGATTTTCCCTCGGTGATCAACTCAATGTCTTTACCCAATTTTCCCGCCAGATCGCGTACCAGACGTGGAAAGCGGCTGAACACATAGTCCATCGGTACCATTCGTACCGACATCACCGCTTCCTGCAGATCCCGTGCGGTGCGGGACAACAGACTGAGTCCACTGCTCAGTTTTCCATCGCGTGCACTTCCGGAGTCGTCTACCACTTGATCGAGCATCGACTGGGTAATAACCAGCTCACCGACCAGATTGATAATCTGATCCACTTTCGCCACTGGCACCCGTATTGATGCACTCTCGCCGCTGCTCTTCGTCTTGGGTTCCGACTTGCGGGTTACTACCGACGGTGATACAGAGTCCTCTGATTTTTTCTCGTCTGTCTTTGCCAACGCCTGACCACGCGAGTCCAATGCAGACGGTTGGCTCTTTATTTCAGGTGCAGCCGCAGTCAAGGAGGTTATTTCAAGTTGATCTGGCTCGGTTATAAAACACAGCACCGCTTCGATATCGTCACTGCTGAGCGAAGACGCAAGTGCTACTTCATAGCGGTATTCATCTCCAGACTCGCTCTCCACCCGCCCCAGGTGCGCAAGCTCTTCGATCAGTAAACGTCGATCTTTCTCCGCGACCTTTAGCAGAGTAATCTGATACCGCCTGGAAGCCGTCGCCTCTTGTGGTTCGACTTTATCATCCACTCTGGGTGGCTCTTTGGCATGCACTTCAGAGATTGTATTTGTGTTCGAAGTACTTCCATTACCGTCAACATCTTCACCAATTTCTTCCAACGCAAGCTGCCGCAACACCTGACAGATGTATTCCAGAGCCTCGGGGTCTGGTTCGACATTCTGTCGATAGGCATCCAGCTGGTCATTTAACATATCTTTGGTTTCCAGAAATACGTCGATGAGATCGCGGCGCAAGGTGAGCTGCCCACAGCGCGCATGGTCAAGAAGATTTTCGAGCAGATGAGTAGTGCGCTGCAGGGCTTCAAAGCCGAAAGTGCCGGCCCCGCCCTTGATGGAGTGTGCCGCTCGAAATATCGCGTTCAGCTGCTCTGGGTCTGGAGAGCCCAGATCCAGATCAAGTAAATGCTGCTCCATCTCTGCGAGCAGTTCGCCCGCTTCTTCAAAAAACGTATCGTAAAAATCAGTAATATCCATCATCGCTCCTGCAGGGCGTGCAGCGGTTCGGCCCTTCCACCCGCGCGAATGCGCAATGCTGCTTCCGCGCTCAAAACGAGCAGGCTGATCCGTCGATTGACGGCGTCCCCCGGATGACTACCAGGAATGGGATTTCTGTCCCCCATGCCGATAACCCGCAACATCTTGTTACTATTCAGTCCTCCGGCAACCAGTTCACGGCGACTGGCGTTGGCTCGGTCCGCGGATAGCTCCCAATTGCTGTACCCAGTATCACCTGCGGCATAACTGAGGCTATCGGTATGCCCACTGATACTCACGACATTTGGTAATTCATTCAGCAATGGAGCAATTGCTCGAATCAACTTGCGCATATGCGGCTCCAGCTGATCGCTGCCAATCTGGAACATGGAGCGCTGCTCCGTATCAATCATCTGGATACGAAGCCCCTCCGGTGTCATTTCGAATCGCACCTGATCGCGCAGCTCCCACAGCTCTGAATCCCGTTGAATAACGCTTTCAATGCGGAAACGCAGATCCATCAATGTACGGCGCACGTCTTCCGGCAAGCGTTGACTGCGCAGGTCCACCCGCGCGCGCTCACCGTTTACGTGCGCGGGATCTGTACCGCCACCAGGGATAACGCTTGTGCTCGCGCTTTTTCGATCGCCGTTGCTCAGAGCCACCGCAAGTGGCGTGCGGAAATACTCAGCCAGCCCCTGTAGCTCTTGCGGCGATGCGTTGGACACAATCCACATCACCAGAAATAGCGCCATCAGTGCAGTCATCAGATCGGCCAGAGCGATTTTCCAGGCGCCACCGTGATGACTGTGATGAGCCTTGCGTGGCCGCCGGACAACAATGCGGCGCTCACCTTTTGCCAGACTACTCATGCGGTAGAGAGCGATGGACGAACATGGTCTTCCAGCTCACCAAATGTTGGGCGATCACTGGTATCCAGTGTTTTTCGGCCAAATTCCACAGCCAGCTGCGGGGCATATCCGTTCAGATTTGCGAGCAGAGTTACCCGCACACACTGGAGTACTTTCACCGCCTCCTGGACCTGCCGCTCAATACGACTGGCCAGGGGATTGACGAATCCGTAGGCCAGAAGGATGCCCACAAAGGTTCCAACCAACGCATGCGCAACCATGAGGCCAATCTCACCTGCTGCGGCATCGGCTGACGCCAGCGCTTTAACCACTCCCAGAACAGCCGCCACGATACCGAAGGCCGGTAGTGCATCCCCCACCTTGAGAAGAGCATCAGCCGGCACTCGGGCCTCATGTTCGAACGCCTCGATTTCGTGGGTCATGAGCTCATCCAGTTCCAGTGGATCCATGCTCCCACTCACCATCAACCGTAAGTAGTCCGTTGTGAAACTCATGATCATGGGATCCCTGGTAACGCGGGGAAACTCACTGAATATTTCGCTGTCTTCTGGCGCTTCAATGTCCTTCTCGATGCCTATAGCGCCGTCTCGCCGCATCTTCCACAGCAGCCTGTACTGCAATGCCATCAGGTCCATATAAATCGACTTGTCATATTTGGCCGAGCGTTTCAGGCGCGAAAGGCTACGCACCGTGCTACGAATCGCCTTCCCATTATTTGAAGCGATGAAAGAGCCCAGTGCCGCACCACCGATAATCAAAAACTCCATCGGCTGGAACAAAGGACCCAGGTGCCCACCAGACATCGCAAAACCGCCGAATACCGAGACAATAACGACGATGAATCCTATGAATATCAGCACCTCAATTCCCCTGCCTCTCAAACCTTATGAGAAGCCTATCGGCATTTGTCCGCCATCCTTGAGTGACCGGGAGGAAAATCTCTTCTCAGGTTACGGACGCCATAGTTGCCGCCCGCATGTTGCAAGGCGCTGTGCACGAACTATTTTCATTAGGTAAGAATCCTTTTCTCGGCACACAGACGCTGTTGCCGCCCCTACAGGATGCTCGAAAGGAATCATTCAAATAACCCTACCCCCGGAAGCACCCAATCATGCTGATCGCGCATTTAGGCGACAAAATTCACCACCCGGAAAACACCCTGGCGGCCTTTGAGGCGGCGCATGGTCTTGGCGCCTGCGCAATTGCCACGGAAGTACAGTTCAGTAAAGATCAGACACCATGGTGCTGTGCGGGGGATGGCCTTGAGATTCCGCAGGCGGCGATTTCTGCGCCACTACGCAGACTGAAAGACAAGGACCTGCGGACACTGCCACTGAGTAATTTCCAGCAGCTGGTGGACTGGGCCGGTCGTCATCGCCATCTTGAATGGTTTGTGGAGTTGAGCCCGGAAACCCTGGCGCTGACCCCGGCGGAAGTCGCCATTCAACGCCTGCTGGAGGAAATCCCGGGCTCCACGGACAACTTTGTGCTGCTTACTTCCGACCTGCGCAGCCTGCGCCTGGCCCGGAATATGGGGTTCGATCTGGTAGCGCTGCGGGTACCGAATGTGGCGCGCTGCCTTTCTGCAGATGTAGTAACGCTGGCCCCGGACTACCTGTTGATTGATCAGGCAACCGTAGACTGCCAGGAGCTGCCGCCCGGGCCCTGGCAGTGGGTGGTTCACGAGATCAACACCACTCAGGGCGCCGTGCACTGGCGTCATAGGGGTGCCCACCACATACTTACCGGCAATCTGCCACTGTTAATGCGCTCGCGAGAGGCAAGCAATGTCTACGGAATATGATGTTCTTGTTGTTGGCGCGGGTATCCAGGGCGCCGGGGTAGCCGAGGCACTGACTGCAGCGGGCTACCGGGTTGCGATTCTGGAACAGGAGGCGGTTGCTTACGGCACCTCGTCGCGCTCCTCTAAGCTGATTCATGGCGGATTGCGCTATCTGGAAAGCGGACAGCTTTCTCTGGTGCGGGAATGCCTCAAAGAGCGGCGCTGGCTGCTCTCCCACAAACCGGATCTGGTCCATATGGTGCCATTCCTGATTCCGGTGTACCGCCACAGCCGCCGCGCCCCCTGGAAAATTCGTCTGGGACTCAGCCTGTACGCACTGCTGGCGGGGCTGTTTTCCTCACAGTCTCGCTTTCGCAAAATCGATATTCACGATTATGAAGCCCTGTGCGGTCTGAACAGCGATGACCTGATTGCCGTCTACCGCTACTTTGACGCACAAACCGACGACGCCGCCCTTACCCAGGAAGTCATCCGCACCGCGGTGCGCGGTGGAGCAGAACTGATCTGCCCGGGTAGCCTGGTAGGCGCAGAGGTAACGGAACGCTTTGTGCGCGCAGACTATTTTCATCAGGGGCAATTGAATACCCTCCACTGCCGGGCACTGGTGAACTGTACCGGCCCCTGGATCGACGACACCAACAGCAAATGCTCCCCCGGCGCGAAGCTGCCACCGCTAGAACTGGTTGCCGGTACTCATATCCAGGTGCCGTTAAAACTGGCCAACAAGATCTTCTATGTGGAAGCGGAAGATGGACGGGCGGTATTTGTCATGCCCTGGCAGGGAGAGACTCTGGTGGGAACCACCGAGCGCAGCTACCACGGCGACCCCTCCGAAGTGGCGCCCACCCTGGAAGAAAAAGCCTATCTGCTGCGCACTCTTAAGCAGTACTTCCCGGAGACGCGCCCCCTGCAATTGAGCGAACTGAGTGACAGCTTTGCCGGGTTGCGGGTGTTGCCCCACGCCAACAACAATCCGTTCTCGCGCAGCCGCGAGACCATGATCTGCTGCGACAACGATAAGTTACCACGTATCGTGGCGGTCGCCGGTGGCAAACTCACCAGCTACCGGGCCACCGCGCGCAGTGTGGTAAAAAAGCTCAGGCCACAACTGGAAGCCCGCCGCCCCTGGCCACAGGAAACCGCAACCTCGACAGAGAGCAATCAGGAAGGTGCGAAAGAGCGCAATCTGTAAGTCATCGGCTTAACCTTGCGCTCGACGCGCAGGGTTGGGTCCACCCCTGTTATACTGCGGGCAGTTTTTCCGCCTGATCTGCTGTTTATGTCCGACGCCGCACCTGCCAACACTCCGGTTTCCACGCCTGCCGGGAAGCCCAATCCTAGCTCCCGCCCCACATCCGGTAGTGCCACACCAGTATCGCACCGCTTTTGTACCGCACCGTTGATGGATTGGAGCGACAAACAAATAAATCATTATTTTTCAATGGGTTAGATAACGACAAACAAGGATGTACCAGCCTTGGCACAGTAACTTGGATTATTTTATTCAAGAGTACCCAGGAGAAAGCAACGGATGTGCAGTTTATTTGACGTGGATGACCACGCGGGAATCGAGAGGTTTGTAGAAGAAATTGGAGTCCGCCACCCCCAGAATATGATCTTCGGGCGCCGGCGGCGTCCGACTACTCGGGTAAGTATTGTGACAGGGCGGCACGGAGAGCCCGAACTGGAAAATGCCATTTGGCACTTATATCTACAGAGGGAGGGAGACCACTGGAAGCCTCATAAAAAGTACTGGTCAATCAATAGTAATTGGAAAAAGCTAGGGCAGCGGCCAGAGTACAGGAAGTCTCGCTGCCTGATACCTGCCACCGCTTGGGTAGAAAGTCAGCACGGCAAAAATCCCGTCGAGTTCAGTTTTGGTGAACATACTCCATTCTTTTTTTGTGGCCTTTACAAGACGTGGGGCGATGTAGTGAGCTGCAGTATTATCACTTTGGATGCTCACCCCGCCACCAAGGTCTATCACGAAAAGTCGTTTCCGATGATCGCTCCACAGAACCAGCGTTTTATCGAGACATGGTTATCTGGAGGCGAAAATACGGATCCATTCGAGCCCTATTTACACCCTGATCTTGAGCACGGCGGCGAACCACTCATGGTACAGCCTGTGGTCCGCGCTACATCTACTGAGTACTCTGGGGAAAAATTTCCGGTAGCAGGTAGTTAATTACTCTTTTCGCTGTCCAGCTCCTCTAGGCGATGAATCACAGCCCCAAGGCGTGCATTTACTTCTCCGGCCAGCGCCTGAATCATCAACTTGCGCGGACCAGGTTTAGGACACTGTAATGCCCATAACAATCCATCACTGAACTGCCGCACTTCTCGCACCTCTTCAGCACACTCAACTACTTCAACCTGTCCCATCCCATTACTCCTTTGTTGGTTGACTCTCCGCTCTTTGGCGGCGTAGAAGTAAATTTAACGGAATACTGTACATTTATACAGTATTGACGTAGCATGGATAGTCACCGAACTGCGCCCATCAAACTAATCAGGAAATTATTGGCTTAAAACGGCACCCGCAGCTGCAGGCCATCCACCCCGGTGTTGGGGTCATTTATCCCAGCGCTGGAATAGTGAAAATACTCCAGCGCTACCACTCCCCAGTGCAGCCCCACCCCCAGGCGGTAATTTATATCCCCGACCAGCGGCGAGCCGTCCACGTAGGCCACGCCCAGGCGGTAGTAATTTTCTGCCCCCAGGATCGACCACCCCGGCTGTACCCGCCGGCTGATTGAATACACCCAGTTGCGGTCGATGGGGCCGCGGTCGGTGTGGCCCTGGCCTATGGCGGTGGCGGCCACTTCCCACTGGTGGGCGGCGCCGAACTGCCAGCCGATTTCCCCCACGGTGTTGTGGCTGTTAAGCGCGGTGTGCCCCAGGCTCACCACCGGGCGGGCGTCGGCGCGCTCGGCCACCAGCGCGCACAGTAAAATCACCAGGAACAGCGCCACCGCGCCCTTGGTCCAGCTCCATTTAAATTTCGGCATAGGTTTTTCTCTCTCGGTTATTTTCGGGTTGGGTTGGTGTTTAGCCGGCGCTGGGGATCGACTCCCACGCCTGCATCGCCGCCGCCAGGCGCACCATGCGGTGCACACACTCGTCGGTAATGCGCGCCTTCACCGCGGCCACGCTCTCGGTGCCCTCGGCCAGTGCGCTGGTGGCGATACTGTCCACCTTGCCCGGGGTCACCATGGGTTCGCCGCCGCCGGTGGCCTGCACCTGGTTCTGGTCGTCAATCACCGCACCGGAAACCTTGAGGTTTACCTGGTCCACCACGCCGTCGGCGTCGGTGTCCACGTCGGCGCGGGTAATCTGAATGCGGATCAGCTGGCCTGCATAGGCGCCGTTATCTATCACAAACGCCACCTGGCCCGGCTCCAGGCCGGTTACCAGCTCGGTGGCCGGGGTATAAGTCAATTCGCTCACGGTCATATCTCGCTCGCTTTCCTTGAGGCAATAGAACACCGCGGCCGACAGCTCCCTGGCCGCGGCGGTGTGGGTTGGTTGCTTGGTTGTAAAGAAAGTGCGCCTACGGCTTGTAGGCGTTGTGGGTAATGACCCGGTGCTGCGGATCCTCGCCGGCGGCGTAACTGATACCCCCGACGCTGATGCGATACACCCGGCGCTCGCCGAGCGGCTTCACCTTGATGATTTTTTCCCAGGTGATCGCCGGGCTATCGCCGTGCACCACCGCCACCCGACCGCCGATGGCGTGCTGGGCACGCACACTGCGCCCGTCGTGCAGCGTGATGGGGGTCTCCATGGAAACCTGCACCGCGGCGCAGCTCTCGGTGACCAGGCGCACGCAATCCACCTTGTCCACCGGCACAATGGCCTCGATATGGCTAGCGAAGGTTTCACTGTGCCCCTCGTCCCAGGCATCCACGTAGTCGCCCATATAGGCATCGCGGGCTCGGAAGTACGGCGCCAGATACATATTGCCCACCACACACCACTCGCCGGGCAGCTGGCCACCACTGCTACTGCCGCCATTGCTGGGCGTGGTAATGCTACCCAGGTAGCGGCGGTGCGTGCCGGACACCGGCGCCAACTTGTTGGTGCTGGCCACATAGGTGACCGAGCCGCCCACATAGCCTTCGTCGTCGCAGTAGATGTAGTACCGGGTACTGAACGACAACCCGGAAACCGAGCCGCTGGAATAACTCACCGACCCGAACCCGTACTGCACGCTATGCGCGGAAATATCGATTTTTGCGGTGGATCCGTTATCGATAGCGGAAAGCGCCGACTGCGAGGTGCCCGACTGGGCCGAGCTGTTGATCTGCGGAATGGTGCGCTGATCGATGGCGCGCCCGTAATGATTCAAGCCGCTCACCATCCGGCTGGTGCCCAGCAGCGGTTTAGGCTCCCGGTACATTGCCACCGCTTCCACGTCTTCCGTGGCGGCCATGGCAATTTCACCAACAATAAAATAATCGTCTGTCGGCGTTACCTTGTCGGACAGATTGCCGCTGTTGTACCAATCGATATAAAAATCGCCCCGCAGCCAGTGACCCACCACCAGCACATCGGTGCCGCCGGTAGTGGACCAGGTGGAGCCGCTGCGCTTCATGACAATAAAGCCATTTTTTACCCCGTGGTTTGCCACCATCGAGCCGGGGTTCAGCGACTGCTGCGGCACCTCCCGGCGCTTGCCATCGATCACCACAAAGCCGGGTCCGTCGACCGGGTTGCCCGCTTCATCGAAACCGTGAATATAAATTTCACCATCCGACCCGGAGTCGGCCTGATTTGTCCAGCTTGAGCCGTTGCGGATAACCCCGAGACCGACGCCCGTCAGCTTTGAATCCAGCAAAGCCGTCGGATCACCGGTGCCGCCAAGGGTCACCACCACGCCGTACAGCGACGCGCCATCGGTAGTGTTGGCCCAGACCTTTACGGTGTTGGTGCCGGCAGCCACGGTGCACGGAAAGGTGAACCACCCCGGATGGTTGGCACCATCCGGCAGCCCCATGTCGCTGCGGTGCATCGGCCCAAGCTCGACACCGTTCAGCCCGATATAAATCCCCCCCTCGGCGTCGGCTACAAAACAGTGAATCCAGCCGTCACCCGATGTGCCGCAGTCAAACGTCCACCCCAGCGTGGTGGCGGAATAGGAGGAGTTTGTCGGCACGCCCTGAGGGGTGTCTCGCAGATCCTTCCGGTGCACACAGTTCGCCGCAAACAGGGCGTTGGCCTCGATCTGTTTTGCGGTGCGGCTGAATCCCAGGTTCGCCGGCGTGGTATTGCTGTTTTTGTACGCGGAGTCCGGGCGCAGCGCGCCAATACGGGAATTTGCGCGGCCATCGATAAACGACAGGCCGCCGGTCAGCAAATTGCTCAGATCCCGGCGCGGTGCCCATGGCTCGATGTTCGACTGGGTGATCTCGCTACGAATAACCGCCGAGCTTTTATTTTCGACGTTCGCCAGACCCACGGTGCCCTTGGTGACGTTACTGTTTTTGTAATCACTGTCCGGGCGCTTTTCGTCGATCTTGTTATCGAATTTTTCGTTAAGCGTATCCTCGTCGATGACATCGATCCGGATATAGTCGACCGTGGTTGAGTTCGCGCCGCCGTTGTATCCGCAAATCAGCATCGGCGCGATATAGCAAACACCGCTCACCAGTTTGCCGGGGTTCGTGATCGGGTTATTTGTTTTCCCGCCCTCCGTCCCGCTGGCGGTCGAGAAGCTGCCAGGCTGCCCCGCAGAGGTTGTCCCCTTGATATAGGTGACATAAGTTTGCCACCCCGAGGCACTGTTCCCTTGTGCCAGCACGTAATGCTGTGAAGAGTAGCCCGCGTCGCCGTTTTTATTGAGCGCGTTTCCCTCGAAATCATATCCATCCAGGCCCGCGTAAAACGTCCCCTCGTTCGAGGCCGCGCGCCACACCCTGACCTCCATCCGGTAGAGTTTTGAGCGATCAAAGGGAATTTTTTCGCCGTAGTGCAGCCAGTTAAAGCCCTGTGCTTTTAGCGCATACCCGCCGGCGATAGCGCTTGTTGACGTGCTGCAGTTGTAGTCGTCCACCCCCGCAGTGATAAACCAATCGTCGGCACTATCCGCCTGCGTAAACGCCTCAAAGAATCCGCCCCCTATAGTCCGCTCACCGCGGCGCTGGCTGGCCAGCAGAGTCTCCACCGTCAGAATATCCGCGCCGGTATCGGTCAGCTTTTTGGTAACGGGGTCATAGGCCAGCAGATTTCTGGTGGCACCGTCCTCAGGTTTACCGCTGCCGATAATCTCCGCCCAGGTTGCCCGGTGACTGGTCTCTGCGGAAATTTCGTTAAGCAGCGCCTGGCGCGCGTCATACACCGCCTGCCAGTTGCTATTCCACAGGGTGCGGCTAATGGTGGTGGTGGCGCTGGTGTCGTTCCAGTTGGGGCTAAGGCCGCCCAGGTAACTGGTGAGCGCGGCCACCGCGTTGCTGTAGGCGGTTTTTTCCGTAGTAATGGAAAACACCGTGGCACTGGCCTCGATGCCCGCCTGCTCGGCAATCAGCCGGCTGTACTCCAGTTGCGCGCGCAGCTTTTCGCTGGGGTGCAGCTTACCGTCGGCGCCTATGTCGTCCAGCTTGGCCAGGGCGCTGGTGGCATCGCTCTGTGCGGCGGCCGCGTCCTGCGCCGCCTGCGCGGCGTCGTCAATGGCCTGTAGCACCAGCGGGTCGTCCGCCTGGTCCTGGGTGTAGTTGGGGTACGGGGTGCGGCTTTTCGGTACCGTGTACACCCGCGCCGCATTCACGCCCAGGCAGGTGCCACCGCTGCCGGCATTGCCGGGGCCGCTGGGGCTGTCGCCATAGCAGGCCACCAGCTTGCTGTTGGTGAGCACCGGCTGCGGGTTCTGGTGGCCGTCGATAATCAGCAGCACGCCGCCGGGAGCGCCACCACCGCCGCTGCCGGCGGGCACGGAATACTGCGGGCCGTTATCGTTACCGGGCAGGCCGTTGCCGCCACTGGTGTTGATCTTGCCCGACACACCCAAGGCAATACCGCGCGCGACTACAGCAACCCCAGCGCCACCCTGGCCGCCAATACCACCAAAGCCCGCCGGCTCCCAGCTGTTGTCGCCACGCAGGTAGTGGTAAGAATGGCCACCGCGGGCGCCGCCGCTGCCGCGCAAGTCGCTGGGAATACCCACCAGCTCGCCGCCGTCATTGTCGATGGTGAGCGTGGGCATAACCGCATTGCGCCCAGTTACCACCTCGCCGCGGGTGTCCACCCAGCCGGTGGGTCCAATCTTGCCCACCGCTCGGCCGACGCCGCCGCGGCAGGAGCCGAGAAAGCCCGCACCGCTGTTACTCGGCGCGCCGCGCAGTGTGCCATCCACCTGCAGTACTCCCATCACCCGCAGCTCGACGTTATCGGTCACTGTGAGCGTGCGCCCAGCGGGGATGGTCAGGTCGCCCAAGTAATAGTAAATGGTGCGGCTGCTGGCGGCGCCGTCCAGGGTGCCGTCGGCGGTTAAAAACCCGCTGCCGTCGATGGTGAGGCCCGCGGCGGCCATGGCGGTGCCTTCGGCCGAGTACCAGCCGTCCGGCAACTCGGCGTTGGTGCTCGCGGCCTCGTCGGCAATCGGCGCGGCCTTTTGGGTGGAGCCGAACAGTTCCACCTGCACGCCACCGCTCACCTGGTCCACGCTCACCCGCTGCACCTCCATGGCGCGGTCCAGGGTGCCGCTGCTGGTGTAGTCGCGCACCTGCGGCAGGGTCACTCGCACCACGTCGCCCACTTCAATATCGTTATTGCTCGGCAGCAGCGACAAACGCAGGCGCAGGGGTGGCCCGGCAAAGCGGTCGCGTAGGGCATCGAAGCGGTTTTTTAACGTGGTGAAGGTGTGGCGGCTGTTGTGCAGGCCGCGGAATTTCAGCGCCTGGGGCTTGCTCTCACCGTGGTGGGCGATGCTGTCGGCGTCTGCCAGCACATTGGAGCGCAGAAAACGCCCGTCGAATCCCGGCGCCTCGTACCAGGCCCATTGAATGGAAAAGATATTGCGAAGCGCCGCCAGGTCCTGCTGCAGCTCGCCCAGGCTTAACACGTCATCGGCGGTAATGGTTGCCACGGTGCCAGCGTCCGCTAGCACGCCGGTCATGCGGCGGTAGCCCAGCTGGCCGGCGGCATTCACCGGCATATAAGCGCCCATCAGCAGGTTTATTTCCTGCTCGATAAATTTTTTGCCGTCGGTTTTGGCCAGCCCATCAAATCGCAGAATCACGCCCTTGGTATAGTCGCCGGGCTTGTACCAGTCGGTACCGATATTCTCGAACTCATCCGCCACCACCAGCGAGGGGTCGATGCCCAGGTGCCAGTTGGCCGGCAGCAGGTCGCTGGTGCCTAGAATCTTGCCGGTGAGCAACGCATAGGCGAGCGCGGGCGCAGGCAGCTCCAGGTAAATAAATTCCTCGACCTCGATGCCCTTGTCGTCGTCATTTTCCGTAGGCACGGTGTGGTCGTATTCCACGGTGCCGAACAGGCCACGGGTGACGCCGGTGAAGGTGCTGCCGGTTTTTCCGGTAGCGCGCACCACTTCCCAGCCATTCTGGTATTTGATTTTAAGGTAATACACCGTCTGCCCGGGCGCGTCACCAAAGCTCGCGGTGTGCGGGCAGGGTTCAAAATCCGCGGTGCTGTACACACTCAGGGTGCCGGCGCCCTTGGGGAAGTCTGCGGCCAGGCGGGTGCTGCGCGGCACAAAAATGTCTTTGCGCATTTCCCGCTGAATATCCCGGCAGCGCACGCGGTAGCGGCCGTGGTCGTAGCCCAGGCTTTCCTCCGCCACTTGGGTTTGCTCCAGTCGGAAGTCGGCCCAGTCCATGCCCGCACCGCCCTGGTACAGGCGCACGGTGCGGCCCTTGATGCCGTTGCCCGCCTGCAACTGGTTGCGCAGGGTGTCGGTGAATACGCCGCCCACGTCCACCAGCTCAAAATTGATTGCGCCAATTTCCGCGCGGCCCTGCTCGGGTATCAAGCGCTGGCTGGTACTGCTGACCTTGGCCAGCACGCCACCCAATGCGCCGCCGGGCAGGCCGGGAATATCGCCGTGGCTCGCCAGGTACACCGGGGTCGGAAATTCAATCACCACTACCAGGCGCAGCGCGCGCTGGGGGCTGGTGTTGTACAGGTCGAAGGTTTCGGAGTTGTTGCGCATCTAAACAGGCTCTAGGCAACCACCTGCAGGGTGGTGAAACTGAATTCAAAAAAGCGCCCGGGTAGGCGCTTTTCCTTAAAACTTTTAAATTTGAGCTGCACGGTTTGCGGGTCGTCGGGTGCAGCCTCGGTGCCCAGCGCGTCGAACGTGAAGTACTCGCCAAAGGCGCAGCTGGCGGCGAACTCGCGCCACGCCGCCAGCTCGGCGTCCGACAATTTCAGCGGCACCGTGCGGCAAATTGATAGCCGCTCCAGGCGGTAGGCTGTGGTTTCGCGGAAGCCGCTTAACGCGGTGTGCTCTTTGCCCTCGGGCTTGTCGTCCACGTCGTACTGCTGCAGGTCCGCGTGCAGCTTGCCGTTGCCGCCGGTCACCAGGCGGGTGGGGACAAATTCGATATACATAGACTTACCCCGTTAACTCCTGGGCCTGCCGGCTGCCGCTGGGAATAATCACCAGGTCCTGCTCGGCAATTAAGGTGGTGAGTTTGTCGGCGATGGTCTGCGCGTTGTCGCCCACCAGGTCACCGGCGATGGTGATATTCACCTGGCTGCCGGGGGCCGCCGCGCTATTGCCGGCAAACTGATTGATGCCGGCGAGGTTGGCGCCACCGCTGGGCGCCGCCGCGGTAGCGGTGCCGCCGCCAATGCTCGGCACCCCGCCGGCACCGCCGCCGGAAAAATTGGCGCTCTTGATCTGCGCAATCTGCGCCGCGCCCGTGGCCGCCATGGCCGCGGCCGCGGGAATGCCCCAGGGGTAGCCGCCGGAATTGTTAAACGATTCGATGACCGCACTCGGCAGGGTCGCCACCGCCTTGGCCAGCGCCAGGCCCTTCTGGATTTTGAACAGCTTTTTGCTGCTCGCGTCCGATACCCCCAGCATCTGCTGGAAGGCGCCGAACACCGAGGCCACGCGGTTCTTGCTGCTCTTGTCCTCGAACTTCTCGCGCTCTTTGGCGTGCTTGGCCTCCAGCGCGGTGAGGCTGCGCTCGTACTCGTCGTGCTTGATTAGCTTTTCCGCGTGCGCTTCGTCCAGTAGGGCCATTTCCTGGTCCTGCTTCACCTGCAGCTGCTCCAGCTCGGTGAGCCAGGACAATTTGAGGGTTTCCAGCTTGGCGGCCAGCTGTTCGCGCTCCTGGTCACTGAGGCCATCGGCGCCGTTGCCGCCGCCCTCGTCGTTGGCGGCGCGCGCCAGGCCGGCGTTCTGCTGGGCCTTGGCGGCAATTTCCTGGGCGCGCACGTCGGCCGCGGCCAGAATCTGGTCCACCTTGCCTTTCAACACGTCGCTGGGCAGCTCGGTCATCAGCAGCGCGTGCAGCTGCTCCTTGGATTCGGCAAACGCCTGGCGCTGGGCCTCGGCGAAGTCGCGCATACCCTGGGGCGCCTTGAATTTCAGGCCGTCCACCAGGGTATTCACGTCCGCCAGCGATTGCGCCACGGTGTCGGAAAACGGGGCCAGCAGTTCCATCACCTTGCGGATCGGCCAGAACAGGCCGTCCACAATGCCGTTAGAAAGTGCCATCACGTTTTCCACCACCGCGGCAAAGCCGGTGGTGAGCGCGGCAAGCAGCCCCTGTCCCAGGGTCAGCAATCCCTGAAACAGAATTTTCACCCCGTGGATGCCATCGGCGAATACGCCCACCACGGAGACGCCTTTTTTAAAGGCTTTTTCTACCACTGCGCCCATACCGCCGCCCTGTTGCGCGGCGTGGGCAAACTGGGTGGCCACCTCCTCGATAATCGGCGCCAGGTGCACGGTCAGCTGGTTGCCCAGGCCCTGGCCAATCTGTCCCACGCGAAACATGGCGTCGTTGGCGGCCTCCAGCTTGGCAGCATCCACCCGGGTAAGCGCCACGCCGTAGGCATCCACCTCGGTTTTCGCCTGCGCCAGGCCCGCGGCACCGGCGTCGATCATATTGATTAAGTCGGTGCCGGATCGCCCAAATAGGTCCGCTGCCAGGCTTGCTTGTTTCGTGCGGTCACTCACCTGACCCAAGCGGTCCACCAGCAGCTCGAAGCGCGCGGCGGTGGGCATTTGATTCAGTTGCGCTGCGGTCAGGCCCAGATCCGCCAGGGCGTCCTTGGCCTCGCCGGTGCCGCGCTCGGCGTCGCCCAGATTCCGGTTCATCAGTTCCAGGGCCTTGTTCATGCCCTCGTTGCTGCTGCCGGTGAGGTTGGCCTGGTGCTGGTAGGCGGCCAGCTCCCGGGTGGTGAGGCCGAGGCGGTCGGCGGTTTTAGCGAGCGCGTCCTGGGTGTTGAGGCTGGATTTCACCAGCGCGCCCAGGCCCGCCACACCGGCGAGGCCCGCCACTTTCACCTGGGTGCTGTTGAGTGCACCGCGCACCGCGCCCAGGTTGGCCTTGAGGCTTTTGAACATGGCGCGGGTTTTATCGCTGCCGGTAATGACAAATTTGTAATTGTCGGCCATGGGGTCCTCGGGCTGGTTCGGGGTTTAGCTGTCGGTTTCGGCGGCCAGGGCGTCAATGGTGGCCATGGCGTCCAGGTAGTACGCGGGCTGGTCGCCTACCCCGCCGGCGCGGAACAGGTGGCCGGCGCGGTAGTGCTGGTGCATGCGCAGCAGGGTGGCGCTGCGCTCTGTCACCATGGGTTTGAAACAGGTGCGGGATTCCAGCACCCCGGGGATCACGAATTTTGGGATGGGTGCGGGGTTGGAGTCGTCGCAGTGTCTGCCCCACTTGCAGCTGCCGCAATCGAAGGCTCCGGGTTCGCGGGCGACGACGATTGCGATGGCGAGTTTTTTCTTTCGTCCTCGCGCAGGGCGCTGCGGATCATGATCTGATTCGCCAGCTCGCCCATCAGGTTCCACGGCAGCTGTTGCCAGTCGCCGGGCTTGTAGTCCACCGGCACGCCGTTGGCGTCCTCCACGTTGCGCCAGTCTTTCAGGCCCCAGGTGAGCATCTTCACCCGCGCGCCGTGGTTGGGGTAGAAATTGCCGGCGGCGTCGATGGTGCCGTCCGCCATAATTTCCATGGTCTGCACCTCGGTCAGCGGTGCCAGCAGAAATCCCGCCGGCGCGGCGTCGTCGGGGTCGGTGTCGCTCGGCGTGTACCACATGGGGGCCAGGCCGGGGTTTAGTCTTAGTGCCATTGGTTGCTCGCTTGTTGAGGAAAGCCAGGGGCCGCGGTGCGGCCCGAGAATCAGGTGAAAGTGAGGGTAAAAGCGCTGTCGTCGCCGGCGGCGCCGTAGGTGATGTCGTAGGTGCGCACGCCCTCGCGGTCGCCTGGCGCCAGCTCGCGGTAATACGCCTGGGCAATGTCCAGCTGGTAACGGTTGCCCGCTGTGCTGCCAATGGCGCCGGTGGTGATGGCCTTGGTGGCGCCGCTTTTCCAGTCGCCGTGCCAGTCCTCGGTGGCCACCAGGGTGGCCTCGGGGTCGAAGCTGCCGGTCACGTCGCGGTCGCTGATAATGATCTCGCTGTAACCGTCGGCGGCGCTCATGCTCGGCGGGGTGCTCACGGTGTTGCCCAGGTCCAGGCCCAGGGTGCTGATTACCGCGGCGTAACCGCCGACACTAAACGGCGCGCCGATTACCGGCGGCGGCACGCTGGCGTCGTAGCTGGCAGTGGGCAGAGGCGCGTCAATGGGGCCGGTGACGTGGCCGGTGAGGGTAAAGCTGGCCATGCCCTTGTTGCCGGTTCCCAAGTTCAGCGCCACGGTGCCGCGGGCGCCGGTGAGTTTGTACAGGCTGCCGTCCTCGTGGAAATACACGGTGGCGGATTCGTGCGCGCTGCTCGCCGGCGCGTACTCCACGCTGGTGCCGGCGGTAACGATCGATGCCAGGCCGCAGGCGCGCAGCAGCGCGTCGATTTCCGGCGCGTCGCCCGCGCTGCCGCTGCCTTTCAGCTCGGCGTCGCAGGTGATTTCCATCAGGGTGCCGGCAAATACCTGCTGAAACTGCCCGAGGGTGGGTTTAATCACCGGGCGCTCGACCATGCGCGCGCCGGCGTAGCTCCAGCCCACATTTTCCACCAGCACCGCGTCGGCGCCGGTGGGTGTGGCGTCGGTGTTATAGGTGGCCTCGATGGCCGCCAGGATCAGTTCGCGTTTAACCAGCTTTGCCATCGGTGTTGGCCTCTTTCACTTGCTTGGGTTTTGCCGGGGCGGGCTTTTCGGTGCATCCGCCCTTGCGGGGTTTCAGGATCAGGGTGTTGCGCTTGGCTGAAGTTTTCGGCATGGCGTCAGCTCTCCAGGTCGGTCAGGCGGTGGCGGATCACATAGCGCCAGGCGCTGGTGGCCACGGCCTTGGGTTTTTCCGCCTGCTCCAGGTCCGGCTCGCTCAACCCTTGCGGGTTCAGGTCCAGCACAAACGGCAGGCCCAGGCTGTAATCCGCCATCAGCGCCTGGTGAATTTCGGATTCAATCTGCAACAGCTGGTCGTCGATACTCTCGGCGGTGCCGGCCACGGCAATGTCGATAAAAATGTCCTGCTCGGCATTCACCAGGGCATTGCCCAGGGTGGCGGTATTGCGCCGCTCGCCCAGGCGAATATTCAACGCGGGGCCGCGGCCGTGGGCATACAACCGCGACTGGCGCACCCGGTCGCCGGTAGTGGGCAGGCCGGTCACCGCGGTGGTGATGGCGTCCAGCAGCTGGTGGGATACGTGGGCCACTTATTGCTCCTCCAATACCAGCGACACGCCGCCACCGTTGCGCGGTTGCGCCTCGCGGATCACAAAGTCGTGCCCGTCGATGGTGACAAGCGCGTCGGCCATAGCGCCCACGGCGGTGGCATCGGTGGCGTCACAGGTCAGCACCGGCACAGTGCCCCCCTGCCCCGCCGCCTCCTGCCAGGCATTGGTAAAAATGCCGGCTAGGGTGCCACCGGGCGCGGCGGCCTCCACATAGCCGGGCAGGTCCGGGTCGATCAGCTCGGCGTAGTGCCCGGCCATGGGTTACTTGCTGCCTTTCTTGTTGGCAGCGGCCAGCGCTTTTTCGGCCTCGGCCGCACGCTTTTCCGCTTCCAGTGCGCGGGCTTCGGCGGCGGCGGCACGGTCCTCGGCGGCTTCCAGCTGCGCGTCGGCTTCGTCCAGCTGTTTTTCCAGCTCGGCCACATTGCCGGCGCCCGCACTGGTTTCAGCGCGCGCTAGTTCAGCGCTTTTTTTTTCCGCGGCGTGCGCCTCGGCGATGCGGGTTTGCTTGCCCGGCAGCGCCTTGCCGTTGCGCAGCAGAAAACGCGCGTCGTTTTTGTCCAGGTCAGCGCCCACTGCGAGCACGCGGCCGCGCTCGACAAATTTGCCTTTGACTTTGGTGCTGCGGGTAACGGTGATCTCGTTGATTTCTTCTTGCTTCTCGGCCATGGATTTGTCCTCGGCGTGAAATGTAAAAAAGGGGAAAAACAAAGGCCCGCACAATGGCGGGCCTTTGCTGGGTTACCGCACTAGGCGGCGCGGCTTACGGGGTGAACTGCTTGCCGTGGCAGAAACTTTCCGGGTGACGGCCGGCGGTATCGCAGGACTGGTGCGCGGTGATGCGCACGGTGCCGGCCTTGTCGCCGCTGTAGGGGTTGACCAGCATATCCAGGCCGCCCCACATGCCGATAATCACGTCGGAGAAGTTACCGAACAGCAGGTCGGCGGCCTCCACCTGGTTGGAAACCACCGCGCCGTAGCCGTTGACCTGGTTGCCCGGCTCCCAAATGGTGGCGCCGTTGCTGCCGGTGAATTTCTCGGTGGTTTTGAAGTAACCGCGCAGGCCCGCGCCCATAGCGTAGGCCGCATTGCCTTCGTCGGCGTTGTCCAGCGCCACCTCGGTTTCCATCTGCACCACTTCGGCAAATGTCGGATTGACGCCGGCAAAGTCCACGGTGTTGATGCCGGTCATATTGATAATGCCGCGGGGCTGGCCGTCGATGCCGGTGCCGTACAGGGCCGCCTTGTCCAGGCCCAGGGCCATCTGCTTGGCCAGGTCCATGCGCACCAGGTTTTCAGCGTCCGGGCTGGACTGCAGCAACAGCTGACGGGTCAGCTCGGTAAAGGCGGCGGCGTTTTTCGGGGTCAGCGCCACCTGGTCAAAGCTGGGCAGGCCCTCGGCTGGAATATCGTTGTTTTCCGGGTCCAGCCAGTACATAGAAGCGCCGCCCACCTGGCGCGGGATCGCCAGGTTACCGTTGAGGCCGGTTAGGGTCATGGCGCCCAGGCCCGCCAGCACCATGCGGTTGCGCAGCAGGTCAATAAAGCTGGCGGCCAGGTGCTGGGTGCCCACCAGGGCGTTGCCGGTGTCGGCCAGGGTGGCGGACAACGCGCGGGTATTGAAGCCAGCGGCGCGCAGGGTGCCTGCATCCATGGCGCGGCCGGCCACCAGCACGTCGTGCGGGATCATCTGGTCGCCCTTGCGCTCGCCTTTGTGTTTGTCGGCAGCTGCCAGCGAGCACTCGAATTCAAAGGCCGCCTCTTTGCGGAATTGGGTGCTCTCGGGGAACGCCATGGCGCGGAACATTTTTAGGAAACTGAACTGGCGTACCTCTTTGTCGCTCATGCCAATTTCCGGGCCTTCCGCCTGGGTGCCGCGCTCCTCCGCGCGTGCGCTCAACAGGGCTTCCGCCAGGTCGTGCTTGGTTTTGCTGGTGTCGCGCAGCATGGTGCGCACCAGTTCCGGGTCGGCGTTGTACGCTTCGGCGGTGTCGAGAATGTCAGCAACGCGCTGGGATTCGTCGGCGCTGCCCTGCTGTCGCGCGGCTTTCGCTGCGGCTTGCTTTTCTTGTTCGGTCATAACAATGGCCTCTCGGGTTTCGGGTTCGGGTGTTACGGGTTCAGGGGTTGCGGGCGAATCGCTGACAACGGGGTCCGCGCTGCGGCCCTCGCCTCCGGCGTTGCTGTCGGATTCTGGGGGGGGGTGTGCCGGGTCCCTGGTGGCCGCGCTGCGGCCGACGCCCACGGCGTCGTCGGCGGGCACCGACACAATGGAAATTTCAAAGGGTTGCCACTTGGTGATGTGGTAAACGTCGGGGCCGTCCTCGCGCTCCTCGACCAGTTTCATTTCCAGCACGCGGTAACCCACGCTGACCTTGCCGCGGATACCGTCGGCAATGTCCTGTAGGATTTCTTCGCCGCGCTGGCTGCGGCTGTAGCGGGTTACGGCGCGGGCGATGTGGTCCGGGTCCACACGGGCCTCGTCCACCACGCCCACCTGCTGGTGCCAGTTGTGCATCTCCAGCACCGGGGCGCGGTTGTTCAGCAGCGACAGGTCCACGGCCTCGGGTGTACACACCAGCACCTCGATGCCGAACCAGCGTTCGACCTTTTCGGTTTCACTGGCGAAGGCCATTTCCACGGTGCGGGCGTCCAGGTCGATGGGGCCGGCTTCGTCGTCTGCTTCGGCGCGGGTGCCACCTTTCGGGCGGGCATAAAAAAGGGCCGCACGTTGCGACCCTTTCTCGTTGATCTGGCGGACTAGCTCGTCCGTTTCGTTAAGTATCATCTTGCGGCTGCTCCTGGTCCTCGTCGTCGGTGTCGTCGCCCGCCGGGGGCTTGCTGGTTTTCTCTAGGGCTTTGTCCAGCGCGCTGGCGGGGTTGATACCGCGGCGGCGCAGCTCCTCGTCCTCGCGCTGAATCTCGTCCCATACCTCCTCCGGGTCGCGTCCACGCTCGCGGATAATTTCGCTGCGGCTGGATACCCGCAGGGCCACGGCTTTTTCGTGTGCGGTGATTTCCTTTTGCGGGTCCACCCAGGCCCAGCGGCGGCCGCTGAACGTGGCACCCTCGGCGTAGCGGGCTAGGTCACCGGGATTTAATGGGGTGCCGCTTTTAAAGCGCACCGCGCCCATCAGTAGGGCCTGACTTAACCACTCATCGAATATGGGCCGCAGCAGGTTGTCGATAAACCAGCCCTGCAGGCCCTTCCAGACTTCGCGGTCTTCCAGCGCGCCCAGGCGGCCCGAAGAAAAGTTAACGCCCTCCAGGTCGTTGGCGAGGCTGAAATAAGACACACCCAAGGCGGCGGCGATGCCGCGCAAAATGCCCTTTACAAAGTCTTTAAATGCCTGGTTTGGGTGCTGCGGGTCCCAGGTGTTCAGCTTGGCGCCGTAGGGGATTTCCTGAAAGGTCCCGCCCTCCACTTCCATGTAAAACGGCTCGTCGTCCTCGTATTCGTCGTCGTACCCCGGCTCGTTTTCGCCGGTAAAACCCACGTCCTCCTCGTTGCGCTCAATAATCCCCATGGTGCTGGCGCTAATCACGGCACCCGAAAGCTCGGCGTCCTCGTATTTGTCCAGCATATGGTGGCGCGCGGCGGCGGCGCTGCCGAGGGGGAAGCCGCGGGCCTGGTCCACGTATTCGTCCAGAAATTCGTGGATGATGCGGTGGGCGGGGATGCGGATATATCCTCGCCCGTGCAGGGTGTAATAATCGTCGTGGGTGGTGTCGGTACTGTACAGCCAGTAGGCTACGCGGCGGCCTTCGCGGTCGAACTCAACCCCCAGGGTGATTTTGTGCCCCATGCGGCCGGGCACCTGGTCGCTGGATAGCTGCAGCAGCAGCGGGTCCAGCAACTGGATGGCAAAACCAAACGGCTTGATTTTGCGGCTGCGGATTTTCAGCGCCAGCACTTCGCCGTCGCGCAAAAGGCTGTTGAGCATCAGCCCGCACATGGCCTGCAGACTCAGGCGGCCGCGATAGTCCAGCACGCCTTTTTTGCAGGCCTGCCGCCAGGCTTTTTCCACTGCGCTGTTTGCGCGTTTGTCCGGGTCCTCGCCATTGATCTTTTTGATATTGGCGGCGAACTTGAAACCGGCGTGGCCGATTACATTGTTTTTTGCCAGGCCCAGGAAGCGGCGAAAATAAGGGTCGTTTTTGGCCAGGTGCCGGCTGCGCGCCACCATGGTGTGCAGCTCCTGCTGCAGCTGCTGGTTAATGGGCACCGGGGTGGTGGTCCAGCCCTCGGCTAGGCGGCTTTTTTCCGCACCCTTGAAATGGGCCGCACTGCGCAGGGCGCCGCGCATATTGCGCGCCTGGCGGCCCACCTGGTCCAGTTTGTTCTCCAGCTGGGTGACCTGGGTTTGCAAAGCGGCGCGGCCGGTAAGTCGATCTAACAATTTCATGGGCTGCCCTTATTTAACCCGCGCCAGCACGCGGTTGGATTTGCGCCCGGTGCGCTTTTCGCGCTCCAGGCGGCGCTGGCGGTTGACCCGGCCGCGGAAATATTTTTCTGCCGCCTGCAGCTCCGCCCAGGTGTAGCGGCCGACGGTCTGGCCCTCAACGGTTACGGTTTGTTTATCCGCGGTGGCCTTTTTCTGCAGCAAACTTTCCAGCTCGGCCAGGACTTTTTCGTCAAAGTTGCGCGGGTCGTAGCTGGCACTGGCGGGGTTGGGTTTCACCACTACGCGGATCGGGTCCAGGCTGTGCCGGTCGGTGTCTTTGCTCACCATGGGCACCAGGTGGTAGTCACCCGCGGCCCAACTTTCGGTATCGGCACTGGCCAGGCTTACCTGGTACTCAGTGCCGGCACCGGTGGTGGCGATGGTGTGGGATTGCCCCAGGGACACCAATTTGTATTCCAGCGCCCAGCCGTCGGCCGGTGGGTAATCCGGCAGGCTGCGGCTCCAGCGCACGGAATCGCCGGCGATAAATTTACGGGGTTCGGTCATGGTGTCTTGTTACCTAATGCCACCCACCTTGCGCGCGCGGTTGCGGCGGCGGCGCGGGCGCGGCTTGGTTGGCTCCGGCTCCTGCGGATAGTGCAGGGCGTTGGGGTTTTCAACAGGCTCCGGTTCCGCCGGCAGCAGCCGGCGCGACAGGGCGACAAAATCCGGGTTTAGGATTTCCAGCGCGGCGAGGGCGTAGACGTAGCAGTCCAGGGCCTCGTTGCGCGGTCGCATCTGCTTAAAGGTGTGCACGGTGCGGCCACCGCGACGTACGGGCACGCGCTTTTCGGCGGTCATCTGTTCGCAGTATTCGCGGTCGATTTCAACCGGAAAGTGCACATAGCCGGCGCCCGGCTCGTTAATCTGCAGCCGGCCCAAAATCATTTCCTTGGCGGTGTCGGTGCCAATGGAAAACAGGTTGACGTTGCCCTTGTTGTTTTTGCTCGGGCGGCCCACCAGGGGCGCGCCGGGCTGGCTGCTGCCCTTGATGGCGTAGACCCGCTGCGCCTCGTTTTCCTTGGCGTACTTGTACACCATGTCGGTGAAGTGGCCGCCGGTGTCGATGGCGGTGGCAGCAATACGCAGGCGCGCACCGCTCTGGTGGTCAAACGTCTTTAGCCGCCAGTCGGTGAGCCGTTGCCACAGTTCCCAGCGGCCCGGGTCGCCGTAAAATATTTCGTGCTCGACTAGCCAGGACTCGGTGCCGCGCTCGCCACCAAAGGCCCAGGCGCTGCACTCGATGCGGTCGTCCTGTACGTCCACGCCGGCGACAATGACGCTGGCACTTTGCGGGATTTGTGCGGGGTAGTGTTCGCGTCGCATATACAGGTGATGCGCCTCCACGCGCTCGCCGGCCTCCTCCCACTCCTCGCCGAGGGTGGTGTTTACCCAGCCTTTCAGCTTGATAGGGTCGCCCTTTGCGCGCAGGAAGTCGCGGGCAATCCGCCCCCAGGTGGTCCAGGGGGAGTAGGCGGCCCAAATGTGGAAGCTCACCGACAGCGGCGGGTCCACCTGTTCGCCGTCGCGGTAGAAGCTCAGGCCGTCGCGGGTGACCATGCCGGACTGGCTGCGATACTCGCCGGCGGCGTCCATGGCGGCCAGGTCGCGCTGCTCAATCACGCAGCCGTGGTGCTTGCACACGTAATACGCCTGCAGCACGGTTTCCTCGCTGTCCCACTTGATGCCGTAGGGCACGTCGGGGCCGCCCCACTCCAGCACCTGGTGCTCGCCGCAGTGTGGGCAGGGCACCCAGCGGTAAAAAAATTCGTCGGCCTCGTCCGCGGCTTTGGATAGCTGGCACTCGCCTTTCAGCTTGGGCGTGCTGCCGCGTATGGATTTCGGGAAGGCGCTGCCCTCGATACGCTTGTCGCCAATGACCGTGGGCGGACCTTCTTTTTCAATGTCGGCGTCGAAGCTCGAAAGCTCGTCGTAATACACCACGTCCACCGATTTCTCGCGGTAGTTTTTCGCGGACTTACCGCCGCGGATAAACCACTGGCGGCTATTGGAAAAACGCTTGTAGTTGACGGTGTTGTCGCGGTGCTTGCGCCCGTACCAGGGCGCCAGCTTGAACAGTGGCGGCACGTCGCGGATGGTCGGCTCCGCGTGCTGCTTCATAAAATCTTCGGCGGCCGCGTCGGTAGGCTGCCACAGCATCTGGTTACGCTGCTTGTGTTCGGCGTAGTACGCCAGGGCCACGGTGATACACTTGGTGTACCCCACCCGCGCCGATTTTTTCCAGTTGACCTCGACAATGTCGTCATTGCCCATCGCGTTGAGGATCGGCAGCTGGAATGGCTCGGTTTTCCACCGGCCCTGGGTGTAACTGGATTCGGCGGACAGGTAAAAATATTTGTCGGCCCATTCGGCCATCGGCAACGGCTCGGGCCGTTTCAACACGCGCAGCGCGGCGCGCAGTTCTTGCTTAATCGCCTTCGTCTGCAGTGCTGATAACATCGACAAATTCGTCCAGGTAGCGGTCCACCTCGGCGGCCGCATTCTGCGCGCGGACTATTTCGCGCTTGATTTTGTCCAGGCTGGTGGCCGATAGCCCCGGCTCGATGCGCTTTATCTGCCCTGGCAGGGCATCCAGTGCCGCCGCCATTTCGGTGGCAACCTTTGAGATAACCAGCCCCATGGCCTCGGCCGGGATCAGCTCGCCGCGGGTAACGGAATTTTTCAAGGCCTGGGCGTCGGCCTTCTCTTTCGCCAGGCGCGCCTGCTCGGCCACCGGGTTTAGGTCGCTCCCCTCCAGCGGGCCCGGTCGCTCCAGGCGCTGTTTCTCCAGCGCCGCCTCCACGCGGTTGTCCACCACGTCGCGCACGCTGTAATAGGCCCGGTTCCCCACCCGTAGGGCGGGCTCCACACCCCAGCGCGCAAACCCCGGCGGGGTGACGCTCAGGCTCTCGCACATCTGCCGCTGGTTTAGCAAACAGTCGCGCACCTCGCTGGTGGCCGTTTGTTTGGTATTCGCGGCTTTTTTCTCGGCGCTGGCTGCTGCATTTTTACTCTGTTTTTTTCGGGGTTTTTGCTTGCTCTCGGCCATTCACTCCCCTCCCCTCAATGACCAACAACAAACACCCCAAAAAACGCCTCATAAATAGCGAAACCCCGCGCAGCTGCGGACCCGTATGCGACACACCCCGGGAAGGACCCGCGGCTGTGTGCATGGTGTTAGTCATTTCAGTTTGCGCAGCTCGTTTTGTATGGATCTGGTCAGCTCGATAGGTATGCGCTCGCGGGCCTTGCGCTCCATCACCTGCTCAAGGCGCTGGCTTACGAACGTGCCGCGAGGGCTGGGGCCTGCCACACCTTTGAGGGGCGTGCGGCCGGGACCTTTGCGAGCGAACACCAGCAGCTGCCCCTGTGGGGCCCGTGCGATAAAGGTGCCGCTGTATGTCTTGGTCTTGCCCCAGGCCTTGGCTTTCACGCCTGGCGCCTTGAACTTGCCCCGCTTGCTGCGACTGTTGAAGTAGCCCGCCTTGCGCTGGGCTGGGCGCACATACTCAATCAGGTTGCGTGCTCTTGCTTTAGCTGCGTCAATGGACGCTTGCAGCCTGGTACGGCGTGCCAGATATAGCTTATGCGCCTGGCGGATATCCTTCTGCTTTACGCTGGTCTCGGCTGCCACCTCTTTGATGGCTGAGCTGTTCACGCTCTTTAAAGCACGATTAATCGCCTGGCTCGCAGCCTTTGGCACTATCCTCTGCCCCATCCTGCCCAGCTTTTTCTCCAGCAGGTGCAGGTCGTCTTTGATGCTTATCATTAGCCGGGCTTCTGCGCCGCCATCTGCGCGGTCTTGTCTTTTGAGCCCTGACTGGACCCAAACCAGAATTGCAGGATCATTGGAATGGCGCCGGTGATCACTCCCAGCATCAGAGTGCTGGTTTTCTCAATCTCTGGAGTCATTACTACCTCACCAGAGAACAGCGCCCAAATAAGGCCGAAATAGCCGGAGATAAATAAACAAGACAAAATGATTTGCGGCATCAAACTAGTTTTCGCAGCCATGCCACGGGCGTCTTTGCGGTCGTCTACCGCTAGTGCGAAAACATCGATATCCAACTGACGCATTTGTACCCGAAACTCATTGTCGAGTTTGCGCAGCTCAGCGAGCTGCTCGGGGCTGCTGTTCAGCACCAGTTCCGCGAGGTCTTTCTCGTCGGCTTCCGGGTCGCCCAGATACTTATCCGCAAGAAACTTGACCGCAGTGCCCGCCGCAGGTCCACCGAGGGCCGCGCCGATCGTGGGGGCCACGTTTTTTACTAGGGCTTTCCAGTCCATGTTTTCGTTCTCGCAGGTTGTAGGGTGCCACCCCCAAAACGGGATTGGGGAATAGGGAGAATCAGGGGTGGCAAAACTGAATTATTTAATGGATTTTTGTCGCCGCTCAGCCTTGGCGGCCTGGTCGCGCACAAATTTGTTGTGCTTGTTGCGTGTTATCGTGGCGTACACATTCCAGATCAGGCCAAGGGTGGCGACGATCAACCCCACCAACTGCACGGGGCTTACGGGCACTTGCGTCATGCCAACACCAGCGGCTGTAGTGGCTACGGCGCTTCCTTCCTGTCCGTTCATGTTTTCTCCAAGCACAAAAAAACCGGCGCGAAGCCGGTTCAATACATTTAACGATTTGCGGTGACAACTTTTCCAAGTTAGCGATTTTTTACCACCGAACGGCCAAACTGCAAAATCCAGCGAATGAAATTTCATTCGCGACCAGTCAAAAGAAATCAGGCTTAGCCACAGAGCGCGTCAACGCCATCAGTCCTTGCTGCAGATCAGTGGCTCCGATACTTACCCAGCGCTGATCCACGCTATCGGTGTTGCGGAGCTTACCAACAAGCTCACCCAGCTCTGCGCCCTTGGTCTTGATTGCATTCATGGCCTCGATCTCTTCCTCAGAAAGTTCACGATAGCCCTTAATTTTTCTATGTTGGTTATCCATGTGGATCCTCTTGATTGTAACTGCAGCCCATACCAGCACCGCCTTGATATCACCCTGTGAGAGGTGGAATTACTCGCTTGGCCTTACTGGCAAACTGTCTTCCTCAAAAATCACCATGCCAGCAATGTAATTGATTGCCCCCAGAAGCTCCGCCACGCGTTGCTCACGGGTTGGCAGTCTCCGGGACTCCTGAATTTTCTTCATTGCCTGAAAGGCCATGCCGCCATCTGTATCCAGTAGCTGGCTAATGCGCTGCATTGGCTGCTCGTGGAAGGGCTGACCCTGCGCGTGGCGATCGCTACCCTTGCCCGCAGCAGCTTGCTTATAGGCTCGGCGCAGTACATCGCCCAGCTTTTCGTATCCCGGCACCCCCAGAAGCGATAACTGGTGCTCCTCAGAGAGAGCGGGACGAAATGGCTGAAACTCGCCAGGTTCCATATACGGCGGTACTGTCTCTGTCATCTGCATTGCTCCTGTAGTGTCAAAACGGAATGTCGTCGTACTGTTGGCCGCCCGCTTCCGGATAGGAGGCCGCCTGCTGTTGGGCCATACCACCGCCGTTACCGTTGGCGCTATCCAGCATCTGCATATTTGCCACCACAATCTCAGTGGTATAGCGATCCTGCCCGGTATTCTTGTCCTGCCATTTGCGGGTGCGCAGCGAGCCCTCCACGTAGACCTTGCTGCCCTTGTGCAAATACTCCCCGGCAATTTCTGCCAGGCGATTGAAGAACACCACGCGGTGCCATTCGGTGCGCTCTTGTTGCTGACCAGTCTGCTTATCCTTCCAGGTCTCACTGGTAGCGATATTGCAGTTGGTTACCGAGCCCCCACTGGGCAGTTGGTTGGTTTCCGGATCCCCGCCCAGGTTGCCGATCAAAATTACTTTGTTGACGCCTCTCGCCATCGCTCATTTGCTCCACTATCAAAAAATTGGCTGCAGTTGCTTCTGCTTTGCCAGCTCCCGCAATTGCTCGGTCTTAATCTGTGCCGCGCGCTGCCGGCGATACTCCGCCATACACTCACGGCACCAACTGGCGCGGCCGGTCTTTGCTCGCTTGTCTTTGGGAAACTTGTCCGGATCCACCCAGTGCTCTCCACGGGTGCAGTACAGCTCGCCGAACCCATTAGCCACCCGCATAAATCACCCCCACAAAATCGCCAACACATGCACCGCGACGGGTAATCGGCTGCAGGGCACCACTGTCGAAACACTCCGCGATCTCCATTGCCGTGCGGTGCAGGCTCTCTTCGCTCTCCCCCATCAGAGTGCGTGCGTTCCGACAAAGCTGAGCGAGTAACTGGCCGCCCTCCTCGTTGGCAAACAACTGCCCCTCCATGTACAGGCGCAGGTGGGTGACGATGATGTATTTCAGGAATACAGCGCTGTGCTCAATGCGCCCTTTGGCGAATCCACTACGGTCAGCCTCACCGTGGCACTTGAAGCACAGCTGCGCGCTCATCGCGTCGTGCGGTTTAATCCCTCGACCCTTGCCGTAGGCATGGGAGCGGTAGCCCTGGTAGTGCGCAGCCACGATGGTGTCGTCGCCGATTCCGCAAGCCACACAGGTCCGGTTCTTAGCCAATGCCAGCAGCTTGGGAATACGGGTAGGTTTCAAACTCATGCTGCCAACTCCTCAACGCTGGCCGCCCACCGGGGGCCGAACAGCAGCGCCGCCAGGAACAACCGCGCAGACTGCAGGTGGCGGCGGTAAGTGCGCTCACTCATGCGCAGTCGACGCGCTCGGCTACGCTGCAGGGCCAGCGAATCACCGCCCAGCAGGCTGTACGCCTCCACACTCAGCACCCTGTACTGCTCCGGAGACTCACGTTTAACTTTTGCCATTGCGCTATCGATCTCCGCAGCCCGGGTATCGTCCATCAGTGCCACGGATCCGCAGCGGGTGCTCTGAACCCTGCCCATCATCAGCGCGTAGATCGGGCTGGTACCGCAGTTGCCGGTACCGGTCGCGCTGAACAGCGCCCAGACAAACAACTGTTCCTCGAGGGCGGCGATCACTTGATTGCTTACTCGCTCCATAGCCACCTCGCTCAGTAGGTCCATATGTGCGGACGTGGACGACGGGGTGCGTTGGTGTTGCCCCCCAGGTGCACAAAGCGGGTATTCCAGTCTCCGCGCTGGTTCGGGCTGATGGCCGAAAACGGGCGCGGCAGGCCTAACTTCAGGTGGGCGCGGTTGTACGAACCCGCTGCCTCAATGAGTTCCAGTGCCCGCTCACCCGCCAACTGGATATCCACCCCCACACCACACGGGTGATCTCCAGGCACGTATTCCACAGACGCTTTCATCGCTGCGGTGCGCTTCTTCGCCTCCAGAGGGTGCTCGATACAGCGAAATCCACTCGATACCACCATCGGCTTGCCGTACCAGAATTCCCGCAGCCGGTTCAGGTGCAGTAGGAAACCCGCTTTCACCTGGTCCGCATTGAAGCCCACCTGTTCGCCGGCCTCTCGCGCTACATTGCAACCATTGCAACCGCATTGCAGTTCCTCGCTGGTGAACCAGTTGCGCGTTGGTGCTTCCGTAATACTCGTCATGCCCGCCTCCCCCGTCGTTGCTTCCCACTCAATCCGCGCCGCGCCTGGTGGCGACGTAGAAAAAACTCCCGTTGCAGTCCCAGCCGTACACCGCGCTTGGTGGCATCGCTCAACTGCTCAAAATCCGTCATCCGGGTGCCCTGCCCGGCCAGCCCCAGCCGCACGTCCAGCTGGTGCGCACGCCGGGTACCGATCAATAGGCCCAGCTGGTACTCGGTGAGCTCTCTCAACTCAGCCGGTACATCCGCAATTACCCGGCGGCCCGCGCTGATATCCGCAGCCCACCGGTGCGGCAACTGGTTCACTCCAGTACCTCGGCAATCAAAATCTGCGTCCACTGCTCGCCGCGCTTCGTTTTTGCTGGGCGCGCATTCAGCGACACAACGCACTTAGGGTTGTCGTCTTCGATCAATCCCAACCCGTGTGGGTGGCGTCGACTCGGGGGAACGAACGTGTCCAGCAACGGCTTCAGCCCGCCGTAGAGGCCATCCCAGTCCGGCAGCGAACCGCTGTTGCCGCGCACGATCTCGATGTGCACACGGCTGAACGGCATTGCAGGCCGGCGCTGTCCAGACCGCACCAGTGCCCCGTAAACCACGTTCGCCAAGTCACGACGCATTGCCATGTACGCCTTCGGAGCCATGCCGCGAATCTGGTTCAGCAGAGGCGAGGCCTGCGGCAACGTGAATTCAATCGTCCGCATACCGGTCACCAGCTCGTGTCCGTGGCGATATCCACCGCGCTCACATCGCGGGTACGCTGGTTGCCCGGGTTGCTTAGTGGCGGTGTCGGGATACCGCGCTCACGGCGCACCCAGTTCCGCCAGGTCGCCAGCCAGTCCAGCTTCACGCCCCGCTGCCCGGGCTGGGAAATCCAGTAATCGCGATAGCCGTTCGCAATCTCCACGATCTGCAGGTTGCTCAATCGGGGGTTAATCTCGTGTGCTGCGGCGAAGTACTCCGGGCCGGGTTGCCAGTCGCTGGGCAAGCGAGTCCCGCGAGTAGATTTTTTCGCTGGCGATTTTTCACCCAGTGGTGAGGGCGCGCTTGCGTGCCCCTCTCTGACGGTTCCCTGATGGTTCAATGACGGTTCTTTACGGTTCTGGGGGAACGTGGTTCCGGGGTCCCCGGAATGTGGTTCCGGGGTGGGGGGAACCTCGTTCCGGGGTGGAGGGAATGTGGTTCCGGGGGAATGAGATTCCGGGGCGGAACCTTGTTCCGGGGTGGGCGGAACCTCGTTCCGGGGTTCGGCAGCCTTGCGCGTACGCTTTTTCCGCACCGGCGGCACAAAGTTATCCACAGTAATCGTGTAATACGTGGATCTGCCCGAGCGGCAATTGCTAACCAGGATCCCCATCGATTCCAGCTCACGCACAGCCTTACGCACCGCCCTGTCAGTCAGGCAGGTACGCAAAGCCATAGTCCCGATGGAAGGCCAGCAAACGCCGTCGTCGTTCGCCTGGTCAGCCAGAGAAATGAGCACAGACTTCTGTGCCGGTGACATAGCGAGCGGCCAGCACTCGGACATAATCCGGGTGCTCATACGCTCGCCCCTGTGATTGGCGTTATTGTCATGGTCTTCTCCCGCTCCTTTCGAAGCCCCCTAATTCGTTATTTGCCGTCTCTCCGGCTGTCACACCACTGGGCAGGTGTCGCCTCTCCCGGTATGCTGAAAGCGCCAACAAACAGTCATACAAGGAATAGTTATGTCAGCTTTCGGTAACCAATCCGTCGAAATCCCCTGCCCGAAGTGCGGCCGCAAACACACAAAGCGAATCTCCGGGCTCAACGCGAACACACAGATTCGATGCTCCTGTGGAGCCAACATCGACGTCGATGCATCGGAACTCAAAAAGGGGCTGGCCAGTGTCGATAAGGCGCTCAAGGACCTTCAGCGGAGCTTCAACAAAACCTTCAAGATCTGACAGGTCGGCCTTGATCGACTGCAGGCAGTTCAGCGCTGGTTGAATATCTGCCTGCAGCACCACTTTCAGTTCGCTGGCCATCGTGCCCCCTGTATGGATACCCATGTACCCGGTCTGATTCTTCTCCCCCACCCCCACAGCCAGAATGGCAATCAGGGAAAAGGGAGATTCACTATGTTCGTTATTCGTCAGCACACGTCGCCGCCCCCGCGGCTTAGCCTGCCTTCTTCAACTCGCCATCCGGCGCCGGGCCAAATACGTCCGGGCGCAGCTCGTAGCGGGTTACTGCCCCGCCGGTAGCCTTCTCGATTGGAAGGCACTGCATAGGTGGAACAGGCCGACGGCCGGTCACCCACTGAGAAATGGAGCTCTGGTACTTGAGCCCCAGCGCATGGGCCAATTGCTCCTGTGTTCCCACCACCTTGATGGCGCGTTCTATCGGTTTCATTTAAATAAAATTACCAGCGGTAATATTACCAGTCAACACCAATGGAGCTAGAGCTGTGAGTAGCACTGCTAATAAAATCCAACCAATGGAAAAAAGACGCCAACTCACCGCACAGCAAAAGATCGCGCAGCAACGCCTGCGGGAGATTTGGCACGCTAAGAAAAAGCGCCTGGATTTAACCCAGGAGAAGGCGGCGCACCTTATCGGCTGGAGCTCACAGGGGGCAGTGGCGTCATACCTGAACGGCAGGATCGGGTTGAATACCGACGCGATAATGAAGTTCGCGAAGCTGCTGGAAGTGAAACCGAGCGATATCGATCCAGATTTCCAGTGGGGCGAGATGGTCCAGATTGACCCGTTTGGAGAGGGCGCAGGCAAGTTCTTTGGGGGCCACAAGCCAATCGACCCCGACGAGGTCTATGGGGATAACACCTCCAAGGTGCAGGAAGCCGATATCCCCCGCCACGTCCGCGACTTGGTAGACGCCATCCTCAAGCGCGCCCGCGACGGATCACTGACCAAAGAACATACAGCAGTACTGAAGAGCAGCCTGGAACTGATGACCGGCGACAAGAAGTAGTCAAAATGTGAGACAATTCTCACAAAGTAAGCGCTGAGCGCCCCGCAACCAAGGGGTTTTGGAAAACAATAATGGCAAAATAGCCAAAACAGGGAGCGAGCAATCTTGATCTTTCTGAACTTTCCGCTAAACATGTTAACTAATAGGTTAACAACCTGTGAACCTCTCTGATATAGTCGCGCCCTCTGATTGGCGGATACTTGTCGAATGTGACGAAGGTGGCAATTCAGAGCTAGATGAGGTGATGAGCGGCCTGACCGATGGTGAGCTCGCTGGATGGTTGAAGCTGCTTGAACGAGCGGCAATAGTTGGCCCAAAGAACATCCCCAGGAACAACCGGCACCACATAGATAAACCCAATGATATTTACGAGTTTATTAAAGGGAAGTGGCGCCTATCCTTCTTTTATGATGAAGGAAATATCGTCGTATGCGGGCACATGTTCCGCAAGAAAACACAAGAAACTCCTAAAAAAGATAAGAAGAAGGCGGCTAGGCTAAAAGAGCGCTATCTGAATGCTAAAGCCGATGGAACATTAACAATCGTGGAGTAGGTAATATGGCTCGTCTCAAGGATCTTTTTGCACGCATTAAGGATACCCCTGCGGCCAAAGCTGCCGAGATACAAATGGATCTCGCTCTGATGCTTGAGTCCGCAATGGACATGAAAAACATGACCAAAGCAGACCTCGCAGGAGAACTAAACTGCAGCCGCTCATACGTCACTCAAGCGCTTCGCGGCGATAAAAACTTCTCAATCCTCAGTTTGACAAAAATGGCAACTGCTCTGGATTGCGAGGTAAAAATCGCTCTCATGCCCAAGGCCATTTATGACGAAATGTTCAAACGACTTTCTGCAGTTATTAAAAAACAAGAAGCTGAGCGCGCCAAGGCGGTTCAAGCAGAAATGGAACAAGTAAGGAATAAGCCCGCCAAGGTAATTGATTTAAACCAAATTAGAGCGGAGTGTGACGACAGTGAAACAATCTATATTGCAGCTTGATCACTACACATTTGTAGACTTCTCAGTTAAATGCAACCTTGCTGCCGAACTGGAAGATATGCCGGATGCGTTCCATGTGGACGACCTAGAGTTTTCACTAGAGCAGTTCGATGTTGCCCAAGAAGAGGGTGAACCTCGTCGCGCCACGATTAAGCTGAATGTAAAATCTAAGTCAGAAGATATTAGTAAAGATAGCTTTGGCTCATTTTACTCTATCAATATCGAAGTGATTGGCTACTTGGCATTTACTGACGAAGCCCCTGATGGCTACAAAGAAGATCCCGTTAATGCAGACAAAGTTTTGGTGTTCAATGGTGCCAACATACTCTATGGCCTAATGCGAGACCGTTTGGAGTCTATAACTGCATCTATGCCCTGGGGACGCGCGATCCTACCTTTAGCAACGTTTGACGGATTAGTGAAAACCAACGTCACTCAAAGTGAAGCGGAACCCCAAAAGGCCGCGCAATAAAAAAAGCCCGCCGTATGCGGGCTTTTTATTTACTTACCGCCTTGCCTTGCTCTACCTCCGGAAAGGCCTCTTTAAGCACCACCTCTAATCTCTGAAGTGCCACATTTGCGTTAACCCATTCGGCAGGATAACCCTCAGTGTTAATCTCCGGAGTTTTGTCCGCGTTAAGATGGATGATATTCCTATACATCCGCAAATCATGCAGTTCTTCCGCCAGTCCCGAATCAATTACTGCACTCTCATGGAGCCCATTAATAAACCCTTCGAAATTTCGTCGACCCGATATGGGGATTTCTGCGGCCCGACAAAACTCTCGACATAACACTTCAATAATCGCTATTAGAGGCAAAGTGCAATGCCATACGTACGCCGCCCCAGCTGTTCCAAGCAAGTTCCAAACATGTAAGTTCCAAGCGTTCACATCGCAAACTTGTGAAATTTGGCACACCAAGGTTTTGTGTCCGGAATCAAGGTAAGGCCAGCGAGGCCTTAATTCACTAAATTTTCTAATATACCCTTGTGGAAACATCGCATTTACTGACTTGCCCGTTTCCCGCCACCCTTGAGTCAGAGCCTCAGCATTTCTTTCAAACTGCTCCCTTACATGTACAAATTCTCTGTACCGCACCTGACACTCCAATTATTAAAAATAGTGACAGCATTTCCCCAGCGGCTTCACAATAGAGCAGCTGGCGGTCTATCTCTGCCGCAACAGCACCCACCTCGAATAGCGATTAACGCAAGGTTCCGATATTTGTATAGCTCTATAGCTAGCCACGGAGGAACAAGCCGGCTCCTCAATCGCCGCCCCAAAGGCTAACCCCAAGATCCGAGGCGAAGGGTTCCAAAAGTTTTCTATCTAGCGGCCAGTCTGCCAAAAGACGGTTTTTCTTGCGTTTGATCAGCCAATATATAAAAAAGGCTACGCTCTGCTGATATAGCGAATTTTCAGGATAATGCTGCTTAATACAATCGGGAATAAAGGGATTGCTTTCAACTAGTGTTTGAATATTTTCAAACAAACCCTCCCCCAAGAGATCTTCAAACTCATCCCAAATCACTAAAGACGATTTCTGATTAAATGGCTTGATACCTGTGCGGCTATAGTAGAGTCCATCTAGCCTATCCAGAATCCCAAGCTCAACTAAAGGCCCGCTATTCAGTTGTCTGCTAACGTCAGCAAAGAAATCATCAGCGGTTTCAATGAGTGCGATACTTTTAGCAACCGTTCTGTGCACTTTAGGTTGCACAGTCCGCTTCGCTTTATAAACGGCGTCATGCGTGAGCTCTGCATGAGCATGCTGCAGTAAAGTCCTAATCTGTAGCTCACAAGGCGTTGAGCTAGGAATACTCACCCCATCAAATTGAACATCCTGCTTTGGACGAACCACATAATGCACCGACTGATAGGTGAACAGGAGTGGGGAGTTTTCTTTGTCAAGATCAAAGTGTTTACAGGCGTCAAACGTCCAACTCTCAGAGCTTTCGACTACTTCACAAATCCTACTTATATCTTCCAACAAAAGAACAACAAATCGAGCGCCGACCTTGTCTTCAATGTCATTGTATGGGTCTGAATAATTTTTGCCTGGGCGGTAAAATGCCTTATCAATTAATGACTTATCATCTTTAAGCCTGACTTTCGCAGGAACCTTTAAAAAAACTCCCAAATCCACGCCTTTGTCGACTAAAGATTCAGATATCTGCTCGACAACAAAATCACCCCACGCTTTGTATATAGGCTTCTCTGATTGCCACTTTTCTAGAAACTCTGGCTCATTCATTCTTGCTGGGTAATCTTGTCTTTAACAATGATTTTTGTCCATTGCTGTACCGCTCCAGATTCATCGGGGTCACCATCAATGGTCTCAATATTTATATAGTCTTTAAATACGTCAGATGGTGCAATAATTTTTACGTTCTTACTAAATTTCACCTGGCGAGTCTTTAATTTACCTTCTATATGCTCCAGATCTCTGGTAAATGCCGTTGTAGGCAGACCGGCATCCTCCATGTGAGCTTTAAAGTCATCCTGAAGATCAGGGTCGAAATAATTTGAGGCAAAATCCGCGGCACCAATAGACGACGATGCACCAACCTTCAAATAGGTATTCAAGGCGTTGAAATAATCACACTTCTTTTCTGCAGAAACATTCAGCCCATCAATAAATGAATTCGCCGCATTGTAAAACTGCATTGTGGTTCTAGCGCTTGTCTGCGGATATCCGCACCCAAGAAACCCAGAGTAAAAATAATGCGCAGCAGCGGCACCATCAGCTTTACTGATTTGATAGTCAGACACCATTACAGCAAACTTTTCGTTAAGGTTTTCAAGGTCCGCTGCAGTAGACTTTTCAAAAAACGCGGCAGTTTTGTACAACCTAGTACCGGGTGTAAGCAATACTTCCTCAACGAATTTCAGAGAAATTTCCTGAGTTTCTTCGTTAACACTTTTTTCGTAAGCACTGTGTATTTCGGCTTTGATTATACCCAAAAATCTTTGCTGAGGATGCCCTTGCTTCCCAGTAAAAACAACGACTATCCCCCCTGGGATAGATTTAGTGTTCTGGGCAAAGCTCAGCTTTCTGGCAACTTCGTACGAGGATTTAGCGAAGTCATCATCGTTTTGGTCGATCAAAGTAGCGGCCAATTTCGGCAAAAAGGTATCGCCGTGCTGCACCACTTCCATTTGAACGGCCTTAGATCCTTCACCAAGCGCATCCCGCACTCTCGAAATAAACGCGTCCATGGCACTACTATCAAACTTAGTAAATTCGTGGCTCTGACGAGGCTCAACTACTTTACCTTCCTCATCGCGCTTATAAATTTGGTGAATTATTATTCTGTCGACTGATAAATTGTTTAACTGCATTGGAAGCTCAGCTGATTCATATTGAATGGCACCGTCAGCATTATTAGGTTGGGCTGACTCGAAGGGTCAAACAGGGATGCTCAGGAGAAATCGTCGGCACGAAGCCTTGCTTTGAAACTCACAAAATTATCCCCGCTCTTACTGTGACCCGATTGGCATTTTTAGTGCCAACCTGAGCATACCAGCACCCTATAGTCACGCGGAACCCCCGCCCCGTTACACGCCATTACAGCCCCATCCCGAACCATTCTCTCAAAAAATATTACCTTTCGCTTGACCGGTAATATTACCGCTGGTAATTTTTATATCAGGGACACGGGAGAACACCAATGCAAACCACCTACCGCAAGCTGGCACCACGCCAGGCTGAAGCGCTCGTACATCGAGCCAAGGGACTCAGCAACGCCGAGACCGCCACCGTAATGGGCTGCTCCAAGGCCAACGTATCCAATCTGCTCACCGAATGTTTTTTCAAGCTGCATGCCCGGGGCTGTCCGGATGCGATTGCCACCGCCATGAAGCACGGAATGATCCAGCTGTGCGTACTGATCACCCTGCTGGTGACTGCCACCGGATCTGGCAGCGACCTGCTGCGCCCGCGCATGCCCCGCCGCGGCGGCCAGGTGGTACGAATCCGCAACCGGGAGGACCTGGTATGAACACCCCCAATACTGTCGCAAACACACTGAAGCAAGCTGTCGACGCATACCCAGGGGCATCAGCCCAAGCGCGTCTCGATTACCTCGAAAGTGCAGTACAGGTCGCCATCAGCCGACTACAGCGGCAACTGCAACCCGAAGCGCTGTTGGCAGACCTGCGCGGCGCCATCGCCAGCACTGAGCACTACGTGAAGCTCGCCGGCAAAGCGCGTGAGCCCGCCGAATGGGCCGCCCGCCTCAGTGGCGCAACCGAAGTGCTCAAGCTTCGCCTGGAATTGCTCGCCGACAACATCGAAGACCGCAGCAACCTGAAACCAAAGGAGCCCACAGCCGCATGAATACGCTGTTTTTACTCATGGCGGAATACGGCAGCGCGGACATACCCCTGCGCCAGTGCTGCAGCAAATATTTTGGAGTAGGTGAGCGCAAAGCCGTCGAGCGCGCCCGCCTGCAGCAACTGCCGGTGCCGTGCTATCGCGGCGGCAGCCAGAAAAGTGAATGGCTGATTAGCGCTGCCGATCTGGCAGGCCATATCGATAAGTGTCGCGCAGAAGCGCAGCACGACTGGAAAAGACTGAACGGGTGACGCATGGGAAATAGCAACACGATTGAAGATCTCAAGGCCGAGCTACGCCAGCGAGATATCGAGATTCGCGAGCTCAAAGGGGAGCTTGCCCTGGTGAACAGTATTGCCCACTACCGTCTTACTCTGATACGGGCACGTTGCGGAACGCAGCTGGCGAAAATGGAAATGAAAAGTGATCAATGAAGAAAAGGGACCTCCAGTTACTGTTAACGTCAGCAACTGAAGGTACCAGTAATCACTAAAAATCAAGCTGGCAGACTACGCCATCCGCAATGTAGTACTGAGCTAAATGTAACGAAACCCTCCCACCAACAGTAAAAAGGGGAACATATTCATTAGGACATACAACATTCAACTCAATTAAGGCTTGCTCATTTACCCCTAAGCTTGATTCACACTCTTTTACTATCGATATGAACGTTCCCAAGTGTTCATATCCCTCCAGCTTGAGGCCAGGACGCAGGCCCGCATTAATCACGGATCCGTCTTCCGCAACTTCAGTATCTCTGGTTTTAACATCTACTGTAAGATGAAGAATCTTATCTTTAGGACTGTCGAGTTTACTCGGGGTCATATTCCTTTAACTCCCTAATTCCCCCAAAGGAACCATCAATATCTGCATTCAGTGTCGGCAAAGTGGTCGCATCGTAAGCTATCCATGGACGCCCTCCGTCTCCGGGATCAGTACCCGGCATACCTGCGTTTATCACAGTTGGCGACACCCAAACTTCAAGCATAGTCCTATGAAAATTGATAGGATCTGCAATATATCGCATCCCCTCCGTCGCATACCAATCTGCATCTTTAATTTTCCTCCAAAACTGAACTATTGACTGATTGGGGCCAATGGAAAAGGCGTCATTTTGCTGGATCAAATTAAGCTCATAGTCATCAACAACGCGCCAAATCGGCTCTTTCTTCGGCCTAGAGGTCGCTTCTTCAATCGTAGCGGCAACTATTGGAATCCAGCGCAGAAGTCGCAGCCATCGAATTCTTGCTGGTTCAAGTTGCTCTTCACCAGGAATAGTTTGGCCAGGGTTCTCTAGTGCGCCATTCATATACTGGATGCCGAAGAGCTCCTCTACGATGTCTGAAAACTCTATAGCTGCGTTTGAACCAGCTACAATCTCGCTACGTGCTCGTATCCCTCCAAAAACCTCACTGTACCTAACAGCCAATTGATTGAATGCCGAGTAATCAGGAACAAGTCTGGTTTCATATACTGTTGCATCTACGAACCAATACACTTTACTCGCATCATATCCATCGTATGGAAACCACTCAGCGAGATCTGAGCCTAAAACATACCAGCAATCATAACCAAGACACGCAGCGGGATACGCAGTACTTGAAGATATAGCTCGCAATAAAACGACCGGCCAATCTTTGGTAACAGAATCGTATTCAGCATTATCAATAAAGTATTGATCATCTTGCAGCCAAAGATAAACCTCCTCAAAAAATGATTTAAAAGAAGAGTCTATGGCTCGAATGTGAGCAACCCCATTACCACTAGTGAAAATTAACTGATCTTTAACCCCTGAAATTCCATCCAGATTGTTAACTGTCGAGCCAGCTTTTCTCAGGAAGATGTCATTTGAACCGTCATCGTTGAAATCAAGTACAGTAGCAACTACATTCGATGCAGCCCAAGAAGCACCATTTATATTGGGATTCTGTACATAAGAAAAGGTTTTATTAGAGTTCCTCTTGACGACATATTCTGGCGCACTTCCTGCGATCGGTCTTACATATAAATCTGTACGCCCATCACTGTTTACATCTCCAGTTAAAACTTCGTAATCTCCCACAGGGTGAGTCGCGCCCCCACCTGCTGCATTAACCGTTATCTCAAGAAGTTCCTGCGACCCGGTGCCAGTACCGGTACCGGGCCCTCCCGAGGTATTCTGGTACCCATGCCCTATTTTCGCTTTATACGAATAAACTCCATTAGGTTTGTCCTCGTTAGCAGATAGGCTTATCCACTCCTGCATTGGCGGGTAATTACTATTTGTGATGTATCTGTCAACAGATTGAAACTTAACAGTTTCCCAGCTTCCCCCTACGAACTCCTCAATTGTCAATGAAACCGTTACTATACAACTGGGGTATGGACAACCTCCAACTTGCGTTTTTGCTGTTAACGTGTATTGCCCAGTGCTGCTCTCCGTGCCATCTAATCCTGGGCCACTAACGATAAAATCAGCGTTGGCTGATATAGGACTCAATAGGAATAAAGATAGCAGTCCAGTTTTTAACCACCGTTCAGCCTTGGTAATTGCGCTAGCTTTATATTGAAAAAACGTACCACTTACTCTATCCAAAAATTTCAAAAGAAATTCCATTTTCGGCTCCATTGTTACTAGATCACTACAAACTATTGCGGCATTAGCTGGCGTTGGATCATATTTCTCGAATCGTGGAAACACCTATAACAGCCACTTTATTACAACACACTGAATTTACGGCCTGGCACGCCACTCCTCTTTGAGCACAAAAAAAGGCGTCACTTTTGTGAAAAAGGACACCTTTAAATAAACTGGGAAACTGTGAAAAAGTGGGAATGTTAAACTTTAATTGCCTCGCTGCTAGTCACATACTGGATGGTAACGCCACCCGTTATATTTATCCTGCTCACCAAAATCATACAGATGCGTGTACCGCTTCAGGGTTCCCCAGGAACGGTGCCCTGTGATCTGCGCCACACGGTGAATCGGTAGACCTCGCTCGAACCAGTAACTGGCCGCCTCATGGCGGAAGTCGTGAAAACGCAGGTCATCGATGCCCAGTACCTTCTTGATCATCCCGAAGCGGTCGCCCACTGAGGTGGGGTTGTAGGGGAAGATAAATTCGCTGGTTTTCGGCTGGCGCTCAATGATGGCCAGCGCCTCATCCGGAACGTGCACCCAGTAGCTCACGGGGCGCACCGGATCCTTGGCATCCCGCACCAGTATCTGCTGCTTGTCGCGGTCCAAGTCATCCCAGCGGAGTTTGGTGATTTCCTCCTGGCGGCGCGCGGAGAAAATGGCGAACAACACCAGCTCACCCAGCGGAATGATCAGGTGGCGGCTGCCTGCGCAATAGTCCAGAACCTTCTCCAGCTCCTCGAGCGTTGGGCGACGGTCGCGCTGCTCCGCCTTCTTCACCATCTTGGTCTGCGTCGCCACATCAAACGCAGCACTTACCTCTGCGGTTGCGATCGGCCACTCGCGGCTGGCCGCAATCGTCTTGAACGCCACCGACAGCCACATAATGTCGTTCTTCACCGTCTGCGGCTTTGCCTCTTTGAGGCGGCGGCGGAGGTAATCCAGGATATCGGAGCGGCGCAGATTCATCGCGTCGAGGTCGGCCAGGTCCGGCCGATTGATCAGCGCCTTGATGGTGGCGAGCTTTGATCGCCCGAAGTTACCCACATCGATAAAGTCATCCAGGTAGGTCTGCAGCACATCGCCGACCGTGTAGCCGCGGCACTGCTTCTTGAGTCGTTCGGTGGGATCCTGCAGCTGCATTTCCCGTCGGTCTGCCCACGCCTTCGCCTGGGCTTTTTTGCCGAACGTCTCGCTCTCCGTATAAACTACCCTTCCATTCTGAAATAGACGGATCTGCGCTGTGTAGCGCACCTCACCCTTCGCGTTTTTACGCGCCCTGATGGTTGCCATGATTCCCCACTGGTACAAGCCAATTCCCGTACCAGAAATGTACCACACAGGTACAAAAAATGGGGTAAAACGGGGTTAAACTGGTACACAACAGGGGTGACACCCAATCCGGTAAGGCCAGATAAATCGCAGTAAAATCAAGTAGTTATGTCGAAAACCCATTCTCACCGCTTCTGCACCGCACCTCTGATGGACTGGAGTGACAGACATTGTCGCTACTTCTGGCGCCTGTTCAGCAAACGGGCACTGCTCTATACCGAGATGGTGACCACCGGCGCGATTCTATTTGGCGACAAGCGCAGTCACCTGGATTTCAATGTAGAAGAGCAGCCGGTGGCGCTGCAGCTGGGCGGCAGCGATCCAGAGGATCTGGCACGCTGCACCGAAATTGCCGAACAGTGGGGGTACAGTGAAGTAAACCTGAATTGCGGCTGCCCCAGCGATCGGGTCAAAAAGGGCCGCTTTGGCGCCTGCCTGATGGCGGAACCGGACCTGGTCGCAGAATGTCTTGGGGCCATGCGCAGTGCGGCTTCCATTCCGGTGACGGTGAAACACCGCATCGGAATCGACGATATGGAAGATTACCCGGGGCTCACACGTTTTGTGGAGGCCCAGGCGAGGGCCGGCATCACCACGTTTATCGTGCATGCACGCAAGGCCTGGCTGAATGGGTTAAGCCCGAAAGAAAACCGGGAAGTACCGCCGCTCAAGTATGAGATGGTGTATCAGCTGAAGCGGGACTACCCGGAGCTGGAAATTGTGCTGAACGGCGGCATCAACTCGATCGAGGAGTGTCAGACACATTTACAGCAACTCGATGGTGTTATGCTCGGTCGCGCCGCCTACCAGACGCCAGCGGTGCTGGCGGATGTGGACGCCGCGCTGTTTGACGGCGAAGCCGGGCCGACACCTGCGCAAGTGGTACATCAGATGCTGCCCTATATTGAACGCGAGATGTCCAGGGGACAGAGCCTCAAACATATTACCCGGCACATGATGGGATTATTCCAGGGTGTTCCCGGTGCGCGCCGCTTCCGCCGACATCTGAGTGAGCGCGCACATACCGCAGGGGCCGGGCCGGAAGTACTGGAACAGGCGCTGGCCATGGTGACCGACGCGGCGTAGCCTGGCCCGAGGGATTGGTGGATGCGCCTGCGGCTTATCCACCCTACGGGTGGCTCGTATTTTGTAGGGTGGATAAGCCGAAGGCACATCCACCAGATAATTATTTTGAACGATAAGGACGTGGGGAAATGAACAAACTGGAACAACTCAAACAACGCAGCCTGGTGGTTGCGGATACCGGTGATATTGAAGCGATCCGCCGATACCATCCACAGGATGCGACAACCAACCCCTCCCTACTCTTTAAGGCCGCGCAGCTCCCACAATATCAGCAGCACCTGAAAGGCGCCCTCGCCTGGGCGGAACAGAGCGGGAATGATGTCATTGCCATGGCGTCCATGAAACTGGCGGTTTCCATCGGCAAGGAGATTCTGCAGATCGTACCCGGTGTGGTTTCCACTGAAGTGGACGCGCGCCTGTCGTTCGATACCCGCGCCAGTGTGGAATATGCACGCAAGCTGATTGCTCTGTATGAGCAGGATGGCGTGGCCCGCGATCGGGTGCTGATCAAGCTCGCATCCACCTGGGAAGGCATCGCCGCCGCATCGGTGCTCGAGCGTGAGGGTATCCACTGTAACCTGACCCTGTTGTTCAGCCAGTGCCAGGCCGTGGCCTGCGCCGAGGCCGGGGTGACCCTGATCTCGCCATTTGTGGGCCGTATTCTCGACTGGTACAAGGCCAGTACCGGACGCGATGACTACACCGCCGCAGATGACCCCGGCGTACTCTCCGTCGCCAGCATTTACGAATACTACAAATCCCGTGGCTACCCCACCATCGTAATGGGCGCCAGTTTCCGTAATACCGGCGAGATTGAGGCGCTGGCGGGCTGCGACAAGCTGACCATCAGCCCGCAGCTGCTGCAGGAACTGCAGGATGACGAAGGTGAGCTGGCTGAAGGTCTCGGCAGCGACGTCACCCCACAGCCCAAGCCCGCTGTACCGCTGACCGAATCCGAATTCCGCTACCAGCTGAATGCCGATGCGATGGCCACAGAAAAGCTCGCAGAAGGCATCCGTAACTTTGTCGCGGACCAGCTGAAGCTGGAAGAATTGCTACAGGAAGCACGCTGATACCCACCGGAAAAGAGCTAGATGATGCTGCAACACATTCGCAAACTGTTTGATCAGATCGGCCGCGGTGAGAGCGTGGAAGTGCACCCGGAAAAAGACGTACGTATGATCAGTGCCGCGCTGATGGCGGAGATTGCCACCGCAGACCAGAAGGTCGACGACCGCGAACGCAGCACTCTGCTGCAACTGCTGAAAAGCCATTATCAGCTGGACGAAGACACCGCACAGGCGATGGTGGAGCGCGCGCTCAGCGAGCGCAATGAGGCCACCTCCCTGTACGAGTTCACTCAGACGGTGAACGACCATTTCAGTGAGCGGGACAAGTACCTGCTGGTAAAGCAGATGTGGCAGGTGGCATTTGCGGATGGGGAAATCGACGCGTTTGAAGAGCATCTGATACGGCGGGTGGCCGAACTGATTTATCTACCTCACGGTCTGTTCACCCGCGCTCGTGCGGAAGCGCGGGATTTGCATAGACCCGATGGCGGTCAGTGATTGACCAGGGATTTGTGGCTGTGACGGGAGTGGCCGCCCGAGGTGTGACCATGAGAGGTGCGGCCGTGTGAGTGATGATTACCGGCGTGCGCTTTACAACCGCGATCAACGGCTTCAGTTTCACTCTCTGACACACGGTTGGAGGTTTCAGTCGTTCCACCACCCTGCTCACTTTCAAGAGCATGAACCAGGTCGCGGAAAGTATCTGCGTTCTCTTTGTTCATGCTCATAAGCACCCGGTGCGCTTCCAGCACCATTTCACGGGCACTCTGCTCATCGGGGGTATCGCATTTCAAGGGGGTAGGCTCAGCCTGGTAGGCATCGGACTCGCTGGAGAAATCCATCAGATCATCGAACCCCATGGAGTCCAGCAGGTGCAGAAGACCGCGGTCGTCGCACAGCACCAGCGGTTTGCCACCATCACTCTCTTCACTGCGGAAGGCGATTTTGGCCATAAGACCCAGGGTCGTGCTGTCTACACCATCGGTGTCGTGCATATCGAACACCACACTGCGAAAGTCGCTCTGCGAAAACATCTTGTCGATAAAGCTATCGAAAGATGTACACAGGTTGAGGCGTACATCACCCACCAGTTTGACAACATAGATGCCCTGGTGGTCACCAACCATTATCTGCCCGGACTGCATAGTTGACCTCAGTCACACCCTGCCCTGTTCCCGAGCGCGGATGCGAGATGGTTAAATTGCGGCTTGTGACCGCAGCACGCTTCCTTGTGCATACCTTTGCATATCGGCCCTGATCGCGTGCCTTAGTGGTGCACCCGATGGAACGATTGCCCTAAAGTGGGCGGAGCTTACTCCTGCCCGACAGCGCTGACAAGACCACTGTGGTACCGGTGGGTCTTGCGGACAGTATGCAGCAATTTTCGGGCCTACTGGTGACCGGCTGGCCACTTTATCGCCAGGAGAGAGTGTCAGTCTGCCGCCAGATCTTGCCGCAGTGTGAGAATGGTAATGTCGTCGGGGAAGGACTCGGCGGTATCCACCTTGAGTGCGGCACACAGGCTATCCAGGTCGCCACGGCTGCGGTCGATCATCTGCAGCAGCTGCTCTTCTTTTTGCAGCAGATCGCCATCCAGCAATTCGAGAACGCCGTCTGAGCAGGTAACCAGCCGCCAGCTGGAAGGAAGCGCGCAGTGGCGCACTTCCCAGCCGCCGCGATGAAACAGCCCCAGTGGCCGCCCCTTGCCCGTCAGCCAGTGGGCGCCATCGCTGGTCACCAGCGCTGGCATGGGCACCTGACCGGCCACCGCGTAGTGCAGCTGGCGTGCACGACTGTCCACCACCCCCACAAACATACTGGCGTGTTTATCGAGACTGGTGCCGATCAATTCCGCGTTGATCATTTCCAGAATATCGATGAGATCCTGGTCAATCGTATTCAACTGGCTGAACAGCGGGCGTTCCCGCAACAGGTGCATGATGCTGTGCTTGATCAGCGCCGTCACCAGTGCGGAGGAAACACCGTGACCGGAGACATCCACCAGATAAAAGCCCACAAAGCGTTCGCCAAACAGGCCGTAATCGATAAAGTCGCCACTCAGGTAGAGAGATGGTTGCAGGCGATAAGCCGCTTCAATACCCGCCGGGTAATAGTACGGGCTACGCGGCAGCAGGTGTTGTTGCAACTGGCGCCCCGCCTCGTGATCGCGCTGCAGCAGCTCAATGTGCTCGTGCAGTTCCCGGTTACGCTCTTCCAGTTGCTCCCGGTAAGCACGATTTTCCCGCGCCAGATCCTGTGCTTCGGTCACCCGGGTAATGGCGTGAGTAATCACATCTTCATCAGCCACGGGCTTGAGCAGGTAGTCACTGGCACCCAGGCGCAGGGCCTGTACCACATCGCTGACTTCACTGTTGGAAGCGAGCACCACCACGGGCGTTTCCGGGCACAACCCTTTCACCTTGCGCAGCACCTCCAACCCCCCCATATCCGGCAGGTGCAGGTCGGTTACCACCAGATCGTGCCGGGCCGGGTCAAAACAGCCGATGGCCTCCACACCGTTATCCACCAAGGTAACGGTGTAGCCGAGCTTTATCAGAGCTTTTTGAACCTGCTCCCGGCAGGGTTGATCGGATTCAATCAGGAGCAGGCTGTGACGCCCACCGACGACCTGGCTGGCGCCGGGATCGTCGTGTGCGCTGGAGACATTCTCCGTGTCAGAAATCGTATTCATCCAGATCGCCGCCGAAGTCGTCTTCCTGTTCGCCATCGTTGATCAGGAACTCCCGGCGCTGCAGGTATGCATCGCGCATGAGTACGTAGCGGTCGCGGTCTCCCTGTAACAGTGACTCAGCCTGAAGCAGGCTGGCGCGGGACTGAATCACGTCCACCATCTTAATGGTGTATTCCAGCGAGTTGGGATCCACATAGTAGGTCAAGGGGTTGGTGTACCACATGACCACTTCGCCCGGGAAATCACGAATGGTGGACGGCCCCAGCATAGGGACCACCACATAGGGTCCGGAAGGCAGGCCCCACACCGCCAGGGTCTGGCCAAAATCTTCACCATCGTTGGGCTCGAGACCCATGTGCTGCGCCACGTCAAACAGCCCGGCAATACCCACGGTGGTATTGATAAGGAAGCGTCCGGTGTCATTGCCCGCCTGCTTCCACTTCCACTGCAACACATCATTCAGAACATTGTTCAATTCGTGTACATTGGAAAAGAAGTTGGAAATACCGGTCTGCATAAAGATCGGCGTAATCTGGCGGTAGCTGGTGGCGGCAGGCTTGAGAAACCAGCGATCCGCAGTGTCGTTGAAGCGGAACATGGCGCGGTTGAAGCCCTCCCAGGGGTCGCGCTGCTCCGGCTCTTCGGCACTGGCGAATTCATCCGCCGGATCAAAGCCGTACTCATCTTCCAGTGCCGAGCCAACACCATCCTCGGCGGCACCTTCTCCGGTGCTATCGCTGGTGTCTGCTCCAGACTCAGCAAAAGGATCGGCATCTGTGTCAGCCACCGGAGCCGGAGCTTGTGGAGCAGTGGAAGCCGCTGGCGTCTCATTGGGGATTTCGGCGAATGGGTCCGATGCATCCTGCGCCAGAGCCAGGGGAGCCGAAAGGAATGTCGCCAATACCAAGGTATTGAGTGTGGTGCGCTCAAGCAAGTCCCTGCTCCTCGCAAAAAAGTGACGTTTCTTCAAACCAGAATCTTTTGTGTACGTTTGCACGATATTAACACTGGCCGTATTGCCAGCATAGCAGCTGGCAGTTTTCGCCAATGGCATTGAGAGAGGAAACACTCTTTATGGGTTCGCTCGCGGAAAAATCAATGGGGGTCGATGGACTGGAATCCGGCGATAATATCCAACTGATACATTTTCTGCAGAAGCTCTGCGCCAAAACCCAGTAACTGCCGGGGTTCAGGGTGCTGCATATCCTGCGCCAGCTGCAGAATCAAATCCTGGGCGCAGACCCGGTTTGTTTCTTGCGCCTGCTCCATCAGCTGCAACAGGTGCAGCGTTGCTGGATTGGCTTCCATAAAGCGCACATCGTCCTGGCGATTGCGGTAGACCACAAGACAGGTGATTTCCGCGGCAGGTTCAGCAGGCTGATATGCCGGGCCAATCTCGTGTACCGGGTATTGATAGCTGAGGCTCCACGCCAGGGGAGAGACCACTGGAGCCCTTTCCAGCGCAGTCTCCGCCGATTCAAAACCGCCCAGGCCGTCTGGGAACTCTTCCGGGCTCACATCCAGCGCCAGCTCTACCCACTCGTAATGGGCCAGCTCCAGCATGAACGGTGGATCCTGCGCACTGCGTGGATTCTGCGCGCGCTCATTCTGGAGATAATGCAGAAACTCTTCACTGATCTGTAAAAAATACGGGCTGTGGGAGCAGTGGTGCTGAACAAAATCCCGCACCATGGCATGCCAGTGGTCATCGGCGATGATGCTTCGCAGCACGGGAAAGCCGCCGGCAATAAACGATTCGATATTGTTGTAAATCAGGTCGCGATAAATAGCCATGCGGCGATCTTCGATCTCCGCTGGCGCCGCCACCTGCTCCGGTGCACGCAGGTGTGCGGCAAAATACTTCTGCATCAGCTGAAAGCCGGCCGTCCGCGCCTGTTCCGGCTTTTCGTCAGCGGCATCATCGCGCATTGAGCAACTCCGGTGAATTCCCCGACACACCGCGACCTTTCATTGCTGCAGGTGCGGTAGCCTGATACTGGCGCACCCGGTCCACCTCCCGGTAAAGCTCCGGCAACGGTGGAATATTGAAATCCCGCTCCAGCAGTGTGGGCATGGGGCCGAAGGCGGTGTAGGCCTTCTGCAACAGATCCCACACCGGGTCAATCACCGGAGCGCCATGGGTATCCACCTTGAGATCGTCTGCCTCGTCATAGTGGCCCGCTACATGCACGTACCGAATCCGCTCTGCGGGTAGCCCGTACAGAAAAGCTTCCGCATCGTAGTGATGGTTGATGGCGTTGACATAGATATTGTTTACATCAAGCAACAGGTCGCAGTCCGCCTCTTGCAGCACAGCATTAATAAATGCCAGCTCACTCATTTCCTGACCTGGGGCCGCGTAATAGGAAACATTTTCCATGGCAATGCGCTGTTCCAGTATGTCCTGTACACGGCGAATACGCTCCGCCACGTAGTGGACCGCCTCCTCGGTAAAAGGAATCGGCAATAAATCATACAGGTGTCCGTGATCGGAACAGTAACTCAGGTGTTCGCTGTAACAGCGAATATTGTGTGTGTGAATGAATTCCCTGATGGAACGCACCAGGGCCTCATCCAGCGGCGCGGGTGCGCCGATGGATAAGGAAAGACCATGGGTAACGAACGGAAACCGCTCGGTGACTTCCCGAAACCAGCGGCCGTAGCGGCCACCGACACCGATCCAGTTTTCCGGTGCCACTTCGAGAAAGTCCACCGCGGCCGGATCCAGTGTCTCACCCATCATCGAGCGCCGCAGCCCAAGACCTGCGCCCTGGACCGGGTGTTGCCGTTGCATGTCACTCATGATCTTAGTGGGAAATGCGCGGGGCTAATCAGCCGCCGCATTTACCTTCACCACATTTGCCCTCTTTCTTTTTACCTTCACCACACTTGCCTTCGCCACATTTACCTTCTTTCTTTTTGCCTTCCCCACACTTGCCTTCGCCGCACTTACCTTCTTTCTTTTTGCCTTCACCACATTTGCCTTCTCCACACTTACCTTCCTGTGGCTTGTCCTGGGCCATCTTCAGGTTGTAACCGGCAGACAGCTCAGTGGCGGTGAACGGATTGGCCGCAGTGGAAGTACTGAGGGTGGCGGAAGCGATAAAGGCAGCACCAACGGCAGCTGCGATCGGCAGATTCTTCTTGTTCATGATGGATCTCCAGTGGGATATCAAAAAGTTAACTTCACGCTTACGGCGAGTACACCGTCGCTCCCGGATTATAGTGACTCGAGAACGCAATGCCGCGCCTGTCAGACCAACGGTTCAGATTGTGGGTTCAATATCGTTTGCGGACAAACGCCCAAAGTGTGAACCAGGCCCACCGCCCGAATTTGTGCGGCTGATGACTAGTCGCCACAGCCCTGGAGTTCTTACACACAAACCGGCATTTTTTGGAACAGCGCTGTCAGAAGTGTGCGGTACGTCGCGTACCGCCGCTACTTCGAAATCTCAGACCAGATTTTACGCAGTCGCTTGATGGATACCGGCATCAATGTCTTGAGGGTCTGCGCAAATAGTGAGACGCGAAATTCCTCCAGCAGCCAGCGGTAGTGCCGCAGGTCTGCGTTTCCGGACAGCAACAGGGGATCCCGCGCGCTGGCGTAGTCCTGATAGGGCTCAAACGCCTCCAGAAATTCTGCGCTGAGTTTGCGGTCGCGGTTGGGGTCCAGCGCAGCCTTCTCCAAGCGGAGTTCAATACCTTTCAAATAGCGCCCGTACTGACGCAGCCAATCCAGCGGGGTGTGAAATAAAAAACCGCGATAAAAAAGACCGTTGATCTGCTGATTGATATCGCCCACCGCCATGGCCACAGCGAGGTTTTTCTGCTGTTTGATTTTTTTACGCAGTGGTACCAGTTGCGCCAATGCCTTGACCAGCAGCTCGCCCATTTCCTGGGCGACGGCGATCAATTGCTCACGGTTTTCCAGCGCCGCAAGAAAATCGTGCTCGCTGCACGGCCAGTTTTCGTCACGCCAGAAACACTCGCGCACCGCGGCCATCAGAATATCGTCTGCGACCTCTTCGCGACGGCCGAGATCCACAGCACTTAACCCCAGCTCCTTGCCTTTCAGTAGCTCCTTGCGCAGATATTTTACGGGCTCAGACAAGTGCAATAGTGCCAGGCGGCAGATTCCAGCGCGGGTATAGCTGGCCGCTTCGTCCGGGTTATCCAGCAGTTTGAGGTCGACGCTGTCTTTGTTGGCGATCAGCGCCGGATAGGCGCGCACCTTGAGGCCGCCCTGCTCCAGCTGGTGGGTTTGCGGCAGGTGGCCGAAATCCCACTGGATAATCCCTTCTCGCTCGAAGTCATCGCCGGCACTGGCCAGTTCCTGCTGAACGCGGTCGCGATAGCGGGCCTGCAGCACATCCAGCTCCCGCCCCTGATCCAGCAAGCGGCCATTTTCATCCAGCACCTGGATATTGAAGCGGTAGAAATCTTCCACCCCCTGCTCTGCCGACAGCCACGCATCTTCTGGTAGTTCCTGGGCGGTCTGGCGTTTCAACTCGTGAGCCAGCGCCTGCCATAGGGGGGTATTGTCCGGTTGCATACGCGGTAGCGCTTTATCCACAGCTGCAGGTACCGGCACAAAGTATTTGCGATACTGCTTGGGCAGGTTCTTCACCAGTGCGATGCACTTGTCCCGCAAGATACCCGGCACTACCCACTGCAGGCGCGCGGCGGGCACCTGGTGCAGGGCGCCGACCGGCACCTGGATACTGACACCGTCTTCCGCACTGCCCGGCTCAAAGTGATAGCTGAGCGGATATTCGATGCCGCCACTGGTGAGGGAATCCGGGAACTGGGCTTCGCCCACGTGGCCTGCGTCCTGCTGCATCATCCAGTCACGGGGTATAAACAGCAGCCTGGGGTCTTTCTGCTCCGCCTGCTTGCGCCACTTTTCAAAGCCTGCCAGGTTGACAATATCCTCGGGAATCCGCTCATCGAAGAAGCGGTACACCACCTCATCGTCCACTACAATATCCCGGCGACGGGATTTCGCTTCCAGGTCTTCCAGTTCCTCCAGCAGGTTTTTGTAGTGCTGGAAAAACTTCCCCTTACCGCGGTAGCGCTGCTCTACCAATGCCTCGCGGATAAACACTTCCCGTGCAGTGGTCGGGTCCAGCTTTCCGAAGTGGATGCGCTGCTTGTCCACCAGAACCAGGCCATACAGGGTGACCTTTTCAAACGCCATCACTGCGCCGGAGCGCGGATTGTAGTGGGGTTCAAAGTAATTGCGCTTCACCAGGTGCTCGGAACACCCCAGCACCCAGTCCGGCTCAATCTTGCCTACGGTGTGGGCAAACAGGCGGCTGGTTTCCAGCAACTGTGCGGCCACCAACCAGCGCGGTGGCTTCTTGAACTGGCCGGAACCGGGAAATACATGGAAGCGGCGGTTGCGACAGCCAAGGAACTCCCTGTTTTCATCGCGCACACCGATATTGCCAAGAAGCCCAGGTAATATCGCCTTGTGCACACTGGCGTAATCCGCAGGTTCCGGGTTCATTTTCAGATCCAGATCGCGAATCGCGACGCGCAGCTGGTGGTGAATGTCTCGCCACTCTCTCAGGCGGAGCCAGGATAGAAAGTTTTTCTGGCACCACTTGCGCAGCTGGTTCTGGCTCAGCTCCTGGCGCTGGGCTTCAAAGCCATCCCACAGGTTCACCAGAGTGAGGAAATCCGACTGCTCGTGCTGCCACTGCTTGTGCTTCTCATCCGACGCCTGACGTTTTTCCGCCGGCCGTTCGCGCGGGTCCTGCACTGCCAACGCGCTGACGATAATCAGCAGCTCGCGCAGGCTTTTGGTTTGTCCGGATTCCAACAACATGCGGCCGAGACGTGGGTCCAGCGGAAGGCGCGACAGAGCGTGGCCGGTCTTGGTGACATGCCCCTTGCTATCTACGGCTTTCAGTTCCTGCAGCAGACTGTAGCCGTCGTTGATCAGACGCTGGTCCGGTGGGTCGACAAAGGGGAAGTCACGGATATCGCCGATGCGCAGCTGCAGCATCTGCAGAATCACCGCGGCAAGATTGGTACGCAGGATTTCCGCATCGGTAAATTCCGGGCGCTGAATAAAATCCGATTCTTCGTAGAGGCGGATACACACCCCCGCGCTGACCCGGCCACAGCGGCCCGCGCGCTGGTTGGCACTGGCCTGGGAAATGGCCTCCACCGGCAGCCGCTGGATTTTGCTGCGGTAGCTATAGCGGCTGATCCGCGCGGTGCCGGGGTCGATCACATAACGGATACCCGGCACGGTTATCGAGGTTTCCGCCACGTTGGTTGCCAGCACAATACGCCGCCCCTTGTGCGGCGCGAACACTTTACTCTGTTCCGCGAGACTCAGGCGCGCGTACAGGGGAAGTACGTCGATGTGCGGTAACTGGGCATCCCGCAGCGCTTTCGCGCACTCACGGATTTCCCGTTCGCCACTCATAAATACCAGAATGTCACCGCCGCGACGGGGCGAGGATTTTTCCTCGTGCAGCAGTTCTTCCACCGCGGCGATGATCTGTTCATTGAGATCGGCATCGCTGTCTGCCGGCGGGCGGTAATGGATATCCACAGGATAGGTGCGGCCGGAGACTTCGATGATCGGCGCGTTGTCGAAATGTTTGGAAAATTTCTCCAGGTCGATGGTGGCTGAGGTGATGATCAGTTTCAGATCCGGGCGCTTGGGCAGTAGGGTTTTCAGGTAGCCCAGCAGGAAATCGATATTGAGGCTGCGCTCGTGGGCCTCGTCGATAATCAGCGTGTCGTAGCTATTGAGCAGCGGGTCCCGCTGGATTTCCGCCAGCAGAATACCGTCGGTCATCAGCTTGATATGGGTGTGCTCGGTGCTCTGGTCGGTAAAACGCACCTGGTATCCCACCGAGTCACCCAGGGACTGGCCCAGTTCCTCGGCAATGCGGTTGGCCACGGTGCGTGCGGCAATCCGTCGCGGCTGGGTATGACCGATCTGGCCGAAGACACCGCGCCCCAGCTCCAGGCAGATTTTCGGCAGCTGGGTGGTTTTGCCGGAGCCGGTCTCACCGGCCACCACCACAACCTGATTTGCCGCGATCAGTTCGGCGATCTCCTCCCGTCGCGCCACCACCGGCAGCCCTTCCGGCCACTCAACCTTCGGCAGTTTCTGGCGGCGAGCCTCTGCCAGGGCCACGGATTTCGCGACCCGCTCCTGAACCTGCCCAAGTATTCGATCCGCCGGCTTGCCCTCTTTCAACCGCCGACGCGCGTTACTGAGGCTGCGCCTCAGAGATTGGCGATCCCGCCCCATACATTGGGGGAGTAACTGCTCACACTGCTGGAGAGTGGCTTTGGGATCGGCGCTGCTAGGAGATTCGGGACTCATGAAACCGCTTTATTTGAGTGACTGGAGGTTCGGGCTCGCTGTTCGAGGCCGGGAATTATACCCGCTGTGGACCGGCAAGACCTGTCCCTAAACTTGCCTCCGGTGCGTCCCGTCTATACTCAGGGCATTGGCGCCTATTGCAACCTCGCGCCCTGTGCTTTTCCAGGAGTCTCCATGCAAGACCTCAAGCCAAGACCTCCCGCCTCTGCGGGGGAGATGATGGGACACCCGAAAGGTTTGTTCCTGCTGTTCGGCACCGAAATGTGGGAGCGCCTCAGCTACTACGGCATGCGTGGCATCTTTGTGTTCTATCTGACCTCCGCCGCAGCCGCTGCAGCCTTTGGCTGGGAAACACTGTCTGACACTGAGTTGCAATCCAAGGCACTGAGCTATCTCGGCACCTACGCCATGCTGGTGTACCTGACACCGATCCTCGGTGGCTGGATGGCGGACAACGTGTGGGGCCAGCGGCGCTGTATCATGTTCGGTGGTGCGCTGATGATGCTGGGTCAGTTTGCCCTGGGCTTCCCCCACAAATGGCTGCCCGATGGTACGCAGATCTACGGCCTGTGGATTGGCCTGGCATTGATGATTATCGGTAACGGCTTCTTCAAACCGAATATCTCCACCATGGTGGGGGACCTCTACGATGAGGGCGACAAGCGCCGGGACACCGCCTTCACCATTTTCTATATGGGGATCAACCTGGGTTCGATCCTCGGCTACCTGGTGATCGGCTGGATCGGCGAGAAGGTGGATTACCAGCTGGCGTTTGTGGTGGCGGGCCTGGGTATGTTGCTGGGTCTGATTCTGCAGGCGACCCAATCTGACAAACTGCTGGGGGAGATCGGTAACCAGCCATCGGCGAAGCTGGGCCTGAAGCCGAATCTCAGTGGTGAGGAGAAAAAGCGCCCACTGACGCCGGAGGAGCGCGACCGTATCAAGGTGATCCTGATCCTCGGCCTGTTTACGGTGATCTTCTGGGCCGGTTTTGAACAGGCGGCGGGGTCGATGAACCTGTTTGCCAAGTACAACACGGATCTGCACATTTTTGGCTTTGAGATTCCTGCCAGTTGGCTGCAGATGGTGAACCCGCTGTTCATCATCATACTTGCGCCTATTGTGGCGAGTATCTGGGTTGGGCTCGGTTCGCGGGAGCCGACGTCGCCGGCAAAATTCAGTCTGGGTCTGATTTTCCTGGGCCTGGGTTTCCTGTCTATGGTGGGCGCGGCGATACAGATTGGCGACTCGGAGACGGCCAAGGCGAGCCCCTGGTGGCTTGTGGTGGCGTATATTTTCCACACCATTGGTGAGCTGTGCCTGTCGCCCATCGGGCTGTCGATGGTGACCAAGCTTGCGCCCTTACGTTATTTGAGCGTGATGATGGGCTTGTGGTTTGCGTTTATTGGTATCGCCAACAAGGGTGCGGCAGAGATCGGTAAGTTGGTAGGCGAATCAGGGCCACTGGCGACCTTTGGTGGAGTGGCGGCAGCGGCGATTATTGCCGGGCTGATTCTGTTCTTTATTCGCGACAAGCTGGTGGACTGGATGCATGGTGCGGAGGAAGAACACACAGTGGTGAAAGACACTACCAAAGAAGAGATTGGCATCACCGCGGATCACGATGTGGCGCCTCAGAAAAAATTTGGGGAATAATTTTTAAGCCCTACCGTCATTCCGGCGCGAAGAGCCTGTGCCGGACTTGATCCGGTATCGGAATCCAGCGCTACGTAGTACTGGATGCCGGATCAAGTCCGGCATGACGGGCACTGCTGTCCCACAGTTTGACAGTCATGAGACCAGCCTCATTTGAGGCTGGTCTTTTTGATTGGGTGGCGGGCGCG
>NZ_CP155838.1:3637093-3734193 GCF_045348205.1 Microbulbifer sp. ARAS458-1
TGTTTTCTTCGCAGAATCATTGTAACCAGATTGGTTCAGGCTTTTTCAGTTATCCCAAACTGTGGGACAGCAGTGGCATGACGGGAGTCAATTTAATACCGGGTTCCGGAATTCAACGCCCCTTCACCAAGTAGGCAATCGCCCTATCCAGCCCTTCGATGGTCATGGGGTACATATGCCCATTGACCAGTTTCTGGGTCATTCCGGTGCTGGCGGTATATTGCCAGTACTCTTCGGAGGAAGGGTTTAGCCAGACAAGTTTTTCGTAGGTATTGGTGACCCGCTGCATCCAGGCCGCGCCGGGTTCTTCGTTCATGTGTTCGACACTGCCAAAGCGGCTGGTGATTTCGTAGGGAGCCATGGCGGCGTCGCCGACGAAGATTACCTTGTAGTCTTTGCCGTAGGTGCGCAGCACTTCAACGAGGGGTGTTGCTTCGGAGTAGCGGCGGTGGTTGTCTTTCCACACGTGTTCGTAGATGAAGTTGTGGAAATAGAAATATTCCAGATGCTTGAACTCGCTGCGGCACGCGGAAAAAAGTTCTTCACACTGTTTGACGTATGGATCCATGGAGCCACCCACGTCAAAAAAGATCAGTACTTTTACCGCGTTGTGCCGCTCAGGCACCATCTTGATATCTAGCAATCCGGCATTGCGGGCGGTGGAGCGGATGGTGTCGTTCAGGTCCAGCTCTTCGGCGGCACCGGTGCGGGCGAACTTGCGCAGTTTGCGCAGAGCGACCTGGATATTGCGGGTGCCGAGACTGATGCTGTCATCGAGATTGCGGTACTGGCGTTTCTCCCAGACTTTGGAGGCAGACTTATTGCGGCTCTGGCCGCCGACACGAATACCACCCGGGTGATAGCCGCTGTTGCCAAACGGACTGGTGCCACCGGTACCGATCCATTTATTGCCGCCACTGTGCTTTTTCTTCTGTTCCTCGAGACGCTTTTTAAACTCCTCCAGCATCTTTTCCAGTCCACCCATGGACTCGATCTTTGCCTTCTCTTCCTCGCTCAGCTGCTTCATAAACTCCGCACGCAGCCAATCTTCCGGAATCATCTGCTCCAGAATATCGTCGAGGGTTTCCAGGTCTTTGAAGTAGGCGGCGAAGGCGCGGTCGAATTTGTCGAAGTGCTTTTCGTCTTTCACCAGACAGGTGCGGGCGAGGAAATAGAACTCGTCCAGATTGGCGTAAACCAGGCGTTGTTGGAGGGCTTCCAGCAACGAGAGGAGTTCGGTAATGGATACCGGGAGCTGGTAGCGGCGAAGGTTTAGGAAAAATCCGATCAGCATAATAATCGCACGACGAAGTGAATTGTTTCGGGCGAAGGTGGTGCTGGCGGGTGGAGGTTTGCGAAACCTTCCGCGAGAGGGACCTCGTGGAAGAGCCCCCATGGATGGGTTCACGGCGTGTTTCGCAAACCTCCACCCGCCAGCACCGCCGCCACCTCAATCAGTTCTAATCAGCGCCCTTCTCGACGAGCCATAAAGGCAAGGCGCTCAAGCATATGCACATCCTGCTCGTTCTTCAGCAGCGCACCGTAGAGGGGCGGAATCGCCGAAGACCCATCGCGGTTTTTCAGTACGTCCTCGGAGATATCGTCCGCCATCAACAGCTTCAGCCAATCGATCAGCTCCGATGTGGAAGGCTTTTTCTTCAGCCCCGGGACCTCGCGGATCTGGAAGAACACATCCATCGCCTCGGCCACCAGCTGCTGCTTGATATCCGGGTAATGCACATCCACGATCTTCTGCATGGTCGCGCGGTCCGGGAAACTGATGTAGTGGAAAAAACAGCGGCGCAAAAACGCATCCGGCAATTCTTTCTCGTTGTTCGAAGTGATAATCACAATGGGACGGTGTTTGGCAGTAATGGTCTCGCCAGTTTCGTACACAAAGAATTGCATACGATCGATTTCCACCAGCAGGTCATTGGGGAATTCGATATCCGCCTTATCTATTTCATCAATCAGCAGCACCACCCGCTCGTCGGCCGCAAAGGCCTCCCACAACTTGCCTTTCTTGATGTAATTGCCGATATCGTGCACCCGGTCCACCCCCAGCTGAGAGTCTCGCAGGCGCGATACCGCATCGTATTCATACAGCCCCTGCTGGGCCTTGGTAGTGGACTTGATATGCCACTGGATCAGTTTCAGCCCCAGACTGCTCGCCACCTCTTCCGCCAGCAGGGTCTTGCCGGTGCCCGGCTCACCTTTGATCAGCAGCGGGCGCTGCAGGGTAACAGCGGCATCCACTGCCATTTGCAGGTCGTCTGTGGCTACGTAACTGTCAGTACCGGTGAACTTCATGAATGCTCCGAATGCCGTAATATCGCAGACGAACATGGTAAAGGATGGCCCGGTGGTGGCCAAAGGCGGAATCGGTCAGATTGGATGACGGCAGCGGCCGCGTGGTGCCTGGCCTCCGTCAAACAGCCACCGGCGCGACCTGAAATGGGAAATCAGTCAGGGATCGACTGTGCGGGCTGCGACCGGCGGCGGCGCACTACCTGGCGACCTTTGTCAGTGATATACCAGCGGATACCCAGATGGCTGTGGATTTTACCCACCATTTCCAGCACCAACAGGCTGTTCAGTGCGCGGGCCACAGAGTTGGTCTCCATACTGCCTTCCTGCACCATCCCCGCCAGTGAGCGGAACACACAGTCCCCATTGTTCAGCAGACTCAGCACGTGCAGAGCATTGTCATCCAGCTTGCGGATCTGGTTGAAGTCGAGTGTCGGCCCCTGGTCTGGATCTCCCTCAATCTCATGCTCCAGCAACGGCATCATCTCCAGCTGCATCGCACGGATTTCCTGCTCCAGATTCTCTACCCGGGCGCGGGCAATGCTGGCATCACGCAACTGGCGGCGAGCAGCGTTAAACACGAACATACGCGATGCAATCGCCGCGAGCAGACAATAGCCGGTGAAGATGAGCAGTCGCGAGGGATCCCCCTGAATCTCGATCAGCAGATCACTCTGGGTGAACTTGAGAAAGATGGGTACCATCAGGGCGCCACACAACCCCATAATCAGGCAGCGTGCCAGACCCGCCGGATCTTCTTCGGTAAACAGCATCTGGTAGTAGTTGACCAGGCCCCCGAGAATACCGGAGACCAGCATGACCGCAGTCAAAATCAGCAGGTGATCGAGCATCCCTGTCCCTTCATTCCATGCACAGCAAACGCCACGACAGGCACTTATTGTGTTTGTTGATCATTTGCGCACAGCTGGTGCGAACAGCTGAATTGCGACGGGCTTAATTAGATATAGCAGTTTGCGGCGCGGACGGCTGAAGCGAGACGGGAGGAAAGTAGTGAATGGCGCCAGTAACCGCCTGAGCGGCTATCTGGCACGGGAGGACGAGATATGAACGGTCAGTACTGGTCACTCTCAGTCATAGGGCGATCCTTGCGCCGGCGCATCATGAGCATGACGATACCGACAATCAGCATCACGGCAAGAGCGCCAGCCGCAGCGAACACCAGGCTGGCGGACACCTCCGGGGTGGCCCCGTCTTCCTCGAACAGGGTCTGATAGACAAACAGAGGTAAAACGGGCACCAGCGGGCCATCAGCTTCGGTGCCGCGCGCGGGAACCAACAGTACCGTGGCACCGACCAGCAGCAAAAGGTTGCGCACCCAGGACCAACCCCAGTTGCGCATAAACCACCAGCCGGCCGCCAGCAACACTACAACACCCGCAACGTATGTCGCCCAGGCGAGCTTGAACTCTTCTGCCATTTGAATGCTCTTTAATCTCTTTCTATTTCAGCCCGGCTCATCGCCAGACCAGATAACAATATATTCTTCATAGTCTTCGGCGCGCACTTCCGTTTCGCTGATGACACTATCGCGTACCGATATACCTGCCCTGTGTACCGACTCAGGATCACCGCTTATCAGTGGATGCCACTCGGGTAACTGACCGCCGCTGGCGAGAATCCGGTATGCGCAGGTTGCCGGAAGCCAGGTGAAATCTGCCGCGCCCTGCGGTGTCAGCTGGATACAGTCCGGCACATGCTGTTTGCGATTGGAATAGTCCCGGCACTGGCAGCTGTGGGTATCCAGCAGTTTGCAGGATACACAGGTGGTCGCGATTTCTCCGGAGTCTTCATCTTCCAGCCGATGCAGACAACAGCGTCCGCAACCGTCGCACAGGGACTCCCATTCTTGCGTGGTCATCTCCTGCAAGGATTTTCTCTGCCAGAAAGGCCGCTGGCTAACCATAGGATCTAACCACAGGAATACCGATTAACCACGAGACAGCTTGCTGTTTTGCGCAGCGATTGCCCGCATCTCATCATCCACCACCGGTGGCATCTGCAGATAATAGCCTTGATCCTGCAGCGCGTTGATGACCTTATCCACATCCGCGCGCGCCAGCTTGCGCTCCGGGGTTACCAGCAACGTGGTCACATGCACCGGCTTGCCGAACATTTCCCGCAGTTTCTCTGGCACCCGCGCCAGACCATCCTGCTTGGCGACATACAGGTACATTTCATCTTGCCGCGGGCTGCGGTAAATGTCACAGATCAGTTTGCTCATCGTTTCAGTTCTTCTAATTCCTGCAAAAGTGGCTCGCCTACGACAGCGCGACGCCATCCGGTCAGGCGCCCTTCCAATTGTGGCTGCGGAGCCTGCACCAGAACTTCCAGCTCTTTTTTGCGTACCAGAATTTCCGCTGGCAGCCCCGCCGCTTCCGCAAGTTCGCTGACCTTTTTACGCAGCAGCTTGAGCACCTCGCCCTGCTCGCGGTTCAACGGCTGCGGCAGGCGCGCCGGAGGGTTATCGCGCTCGGCGGCGCGGGCGATAATCTCCAACAGGGTTTCGCCGTAACGGCGCAGGGTTTTGCCTTCGAGACCGGGCTGCGCGAGAGTGGCCAGATACTTGGGCATATTCTGCGCAAGCGCCAAGCACACATTTTCCTTCAGCAGGTGGTTGCGAGGCATATTCCGAGCTCGTGCCTCCCGTTCCCGCCAGGCGCACAGGTCCTGCAAAACTGCGAGCTGGTTCTGGCGCAGGCGCCAGGCACCTTTGACCTTGAGATAATACTGTTCCGGCGGCTCTGGCTGACGTGCCGCTGCCACCATCGCCGTACAGTCTTCCCACAGCCAGTCGAGGCGACCCTGCTGGCGCAGCTGCTTGAGCAGAATGCCATAAACGAATGGCAACCAGGCCACATCCAGAGCCGCGTAATTTTTCTGCGAATCACTTAATGGGCGCTGTAGCCAATCGGAGCGTGTTTCACTTTTGGGCAGGTCGATCTGCAGCAACTGGCTGACCGTAGCTGCATAACCCAATCCGGCTCCCATACCAGAAATAGCGGCGGCGATCTGGGTATCGAAGATGGGGTCCGGAATAGCGCCGAGCAATCGATCCAGGGTTTCCAGATCCTCACTACAGGAGTGCATGATTTTCACCACGCGGGTGTCCTGTAGCAACTCCTTGAGCGGCTCCAGATTATCAATCGCGAGGTTATCGATCAGGTAACAGTGCTTGCCATCTCCAATCTGCACCAGGGCCGGCTGAGGATAGAAAGTGCGGCTGCGCATAAACTCCGTATCCAGTGCCACTGCACTCTGCGTACGCCAGCGGCTGCACAGCTCGGCGAGTTGCGCGTCACCATCCACCCAGATGGGCGTGGTATCCACAAGTTGTTTTTCAGAAGTATTAATAGATCCCACCTTTTACAGCACCGTACGACTGTTAAACGCGTGCGCCAGGGTGCCGCCATCAATGTATTCCAGTTCCCCACCGATGGGGACACCATGGGCAATGCGGCTTACTGCCACACCCTTGGCGCGGGCGCGCTCGGCAATAAACTGTGCAGTGGCCTCCCCTTCCACGGTGGGGTTGGTAGCGATGATCAGCTCGCGAATAGCCGCACCACCATGCTCCTCACCGTTCTCAGATAGGCGCTCACCTAACAGGTCCAGCCCGATATCCGCCGGTCCCACGCCATCAATGGGAGACAGGTGACCGTGCAATACAAAATACAGACCGTGGTAGTTGCCCGCCTGCTCGATGGCAAGCACATCTGCGGGAGTCTCCACCACACACAGCATGGTGTGGTCACGCCGGCTGTTATTGCACAGGGCACAGACATCCTGCTCAGTCAGTGTTCGACAGCGTGTGCATCGACCCACCTTTTCCACCGCCTGCTGCAATGAACTGGCGAGCAGGCCGGCGGCGTCGCGGTCTTTTTCCAGCAGGTACATGGCCATGCGCTGGGCCGACTTGGGGCCCACACCGGGCAGACAGCGCAGCGCGCGGATCAGGTCTTCAATCAGGGGACTGAACATAGTTTGCGTTCAAATATAAAAAGGGCCCACGCAGGGCCCCGAAAAATTGTCAGGGACGAGTACATCCGGCCTATCGAACGACATTAATCAGCCGAAGGGAAATTTAAAACCTTCCGGCAGATTCATGCCTGCACCGAGGTTACCCATCTGCTCTTTCTGTACCTTTTGCGCAGCCTCTTCCACCCGGCGCACGGTATCGTTCACTGCCGCAGCAAGAAGGTCCTCCAGCATTTCCTTGTCTTCACTGAGCAGGCCTGCATCGATATTCACATCCACCACGTCGTGGCGGCCATTCATGGTGACCTTGATCATACCTGCTCCAGATTCACCGGTAACCCGCAGGTCGGTCAATTCCTGCTGCACTTTTTCCATGCGCTCCTGCATGTCGGCCTGCATCTTCTGGGCCTGCTGCATTAAATCGCCGAAACCTTTCATCATGGCAATTACCTATCTATCTCATTACTTCTGTATTTCGATTCATCAATCCGATAAACCCCGAGGGTAAGGCATCCCGAACCGGGTCAACCCGAACCTGGATCAATCCCAATCCGGCTCAACCCAGATATTCAACGGAGTCTGGCATCAGCTGGGCGCCCAACTCTCGCTGTAATTCCTGCACGACCGGGTCCTTGTTAAGAGAGTCCCGGGCCGACAACAGCTGCGCTTCGCGGGTAGCCGCCACCAGCTGCGCGGGCGTTCCGCCGTACACTTCCCCTACCTGAATCTGAACCGTGACCGGCTGACCAAAGAAGTCCCCCAGTACATCTGCAAGGCGGCGCTGATGGCCGTCGTCGTACAGACTGCTGCGGGTCTGATCCAGGGTAAAAGACAGTATATTGTCCTGCCGCCCCAGTAGCTCCAGGTTGGAGGCAATGGAATGCAGGATACCGGTCACCCCCATTTGTGGGTACATGGCAGGCCAACTACCCGGAGTCAGGGCCTCCAGCCGCGCGACCGGAGCTTGCGCCTGCGAAGCCGGGGCCGGTTGCGGCACGGCATCGGCAGAAGGCGGCGGCGGTGCCGATTGCACCTCGGCGACCTGCTGGCGCAGCTGCTCGCGCATCGCCGCACGATCATCCCCGGCGCTGGCTGGCGCAGGCTCCGAGACGGCCTCTGCCTGCATCGCGGCCTGTGGCTGGGGCTGCATTTGAGATGGAGGCTCTGGCTGAGACTGCGACCCAGGCCAAGATTCCAACTCGCTTACCGGCCCCCGTCGCGGCATTGATTCCGACTGCGCCTGGGCAACGGCCTCTGCCGCCGGGCCAGCTGAATGTGGCTCGGGGGCATTTTCAGCGGCGGGCTTTTTTTCCTCTTCCGCTGCCACCTCCCGGGATTGCGGAATTGATGAAGGCTCTTCGTCCCAAGGCGGCGCCTCGTCCGCCGGAGGTGCAGGCTGCACTTGTGGCTCGGGCCGGGGCTCGGAGGGCGGCGCGGGATCTTGCTGTGGCGACTCTACCGTTTGCGGCTGTGAATGCTGCGGCTGCGAGCGCGTATCCTGAAACTGGGGAGAAACCGGGGCTTGCGGCGCCTCCACGGGCGACTGCGCCACCTCACTCGGCTCGGCCTCGGCAGATTGCGCAGACGCACCGGCCAGTGGTGCCGTGGGAATATGCGCAACTCCCTGGGGTTTGAATGCGAGCATGCGCAGCAGCGCCATTTCAAAACCACCGCGGGGATCCGGCGCCAGCGGCAGGTCCCGACGTGCAAGCAGGGCCATCTGGTAGAACAGCTGGACGTTTTCTCCGGCCATGGACGCCGCGTGATGCCGAAGCAACTCGGCATCACCAAGGGCATTGTCGATAGACTCGGGCAATACCTGGGCGATGGCAATGCGGTGCAGAATGGACGCCAACTCCGCCAGTGCTGCACCGTAATCCGGCGCCTGCTCGGATAGCTCTCCCACGGCGTCGAACAATGCTGATGGATTTTCATCCGCCAGCGCCTGTACCAGCTTCCACACCAGGGTGCTGTCCAGAGTCCCCAGCATGGTACGCACTTCCGCCTCGCTGATCTTGCCGCCGCCAAAGGCAATGGCCTGATCGGTGAGGCTCATGGCATCCCGCATACTGCCATCGGCGGCGCGGCCAAGGTGCCATAGGGCCTGCTCCTCAAATGGTACCAGCTCTTTTTCAAGCACAAAGCGCAGATGCTCTACCACCCGCTCCGGGCTCATGTTTTTGAGGTTGAACTGCAGGCAGCGAGACAGCACGGTAACGGGCAGCTTCTGCGGATCAGTGGTGGCGAGCAGGAATTTGACGTGGGGAGGTGGCTCTTCCAGGGTCTTCAGCAGTGCATTGAACGAGCTGTTGGAAAGCATGTGCACTTCATCGATCAGGTAGACCTTGTAGCGGCCACGGGTAGGCGCGTACTGCACGTTCTCCAACAGTTCTCGCGTGTCTTCCACCTTGGTGCGCGAGGCGGCATCCACCTCGATCAGGTCCACAAAGCGGCCATCGGCGATTTCCGTACACACCGAACACTGCCCACAGGGTTCCGAGCTAACCCCGGTCTCACAATTCAGGCACTTGGCGAGAATTCGCGCTATGGTGGTTTTACCCACCCCACGAGTACCGGCAAACAGGTAGGCGTGGTGCAAACGGTTGTTGTCCAGGGCGTTGATCAGTGCCTGGAGCACGTGCTCCTGCCCGACCATTTCCCGAAACAGCCGCGGCCGCCACTTTCGCGCCAGTACTTGATAACTCATTCGTTCTCCGCAGTGGCAACTGCCATGAAGGTGCCACGATGTGATAGTTGGTTACGGGCCAGACGCCTCTGGCCCGCCGCAAAACTTGCAAAGTCGGCCATTATACCGGCATCACCGCTGAGGAGTAGAGATCCGCCAGCGGTCATGAAAATTGGCCTCTCAGCGTAATCAGGCACGATGTTTGAAAGCAACTTGACAGGTTCAGTCATCTTATCGTGTCAAAACGACCACTCGTCGATTGCTGTGCAGCTGTGTTATAACTGGCGATGCCCGCCTTATAACAAACACAACGAGCGCAGTACGGGGATCCCACCAACCAATGAGTAGAGCCCGGAAGTCACTTCTGGAGAAGCTGTTTGCCGATCATGGCCAGGCACTGGTGCGATTTATTACACGCATCGTGCGCAGCACCGAAGATGCGGAGGATATTGCCCAGCATGCCTATCTGCGCCTGCAAAAGCTCAGCGACGAGAAAGATCTCGAGAACCCTAGGGCTTACCTGTTCCAGATCGCCAACAACCTAGCGGTAGACCAGCTGCGCCGCGGCAAACTGCACATTGAGTACGTAAGCCAGCAACTGCCTCCGGAAGGAGCCACCCCTGGCGATGACGATCACGGCTACCACCAATCCCCGGAGCGTGTCCTCGCTGCCCGCCAGCAGTTGCAGGCCATTCACCAGGCCATGGACAGCCTGCCGCTGAAATGTCGCCAGGCGTTCCTGCTACACCGCAGCCGCGGCCTTTCCTACGCTGAAATCGCCCACGAGATGAACATCTCCGTGAGCAGCGTTGAAAAATACATCCTGCAGGCACTCAAAGTGTGCCGCCAGAAAGTCGGAACCCCCGCGTAACGCGCCACCTTCCTTTGCGGAGCCGGAGCGCTCCCCTCACACAGCGCCGCTCGCCGCAGAAACCTCACGGCTAGGCGCACTTCTGTTGCCTCGAGAACCCCCTTTGAACAAGCTTGGCGCACTGCAGGATCGAGATGCACCGCAGTGCAGCAAAAAACCTGAAAAAGAATTGAGGGGGGAGGCCAGTCGATCGTCTTAATTGTGAGTGGCAGCATCCGTACAAAAAACAACGGAAACCACATAGATAATGTGCTAAATTTTGCGAACTTTTATTGCATAAATTGCGCAGGACGAACAGAAGCGTTGATTTGAACGCCCCAAAAGAGCACCATATTGGTGCGAGCGGGCGTAAATGGTTCTAGAGATTCACCATTTACTCAATAGACAACTCTGACAGGCAGCTCGATAGATTATCGGATAACAAGGTGTTAGTGCGGTGAATCCTCAGGAAGTACAAGAAGTACCAATGGATGACAGGCTCGATCAGGCGTGCGCCTGGATCGCGCGCCTGCGTTCCGACGCGATCAGCGATGCTGAACGCCGCGCTTTCGCCGCCTGGATGTCCGGGTCAGCCGCCAACCGTGAGGCGTTTGACGAGATGACCGAGCTGTGGGGCGATCTTGGCGCCCTCTCGCACATGCCACTGGACGACCTATACCCGGAAAGCGTCCCCAGCAGCAGCCACCGTGCAACCTCTCAGCCAGCATCTAACACCGCCGCAGGTCCAGCAGACACTGCGGCTGCCAGCACTGGATGGAACCTGCCCCAATGGTTGATGGGTGGCAGTGCCGTTGCCGCCTGCCTAGCCGTTGCCCTTTGGGTGGGCAATGAGTGGCTGCAGAAAGCACCGGTACAGCAGCAGATTTACGCCACCGCAGTGGGCGAAACCCGCACTGTGTCCCTCGCAGATGGCTCTCAGGTACAGCTGAACACGAATTCCGAACTCATCGTCAACTTCAGTCGCGACGAACGCCGCACCCAACTGCTGCGTGGCGAGGCTTACTTTGATGTGGCCCGTCAGACTTCCCGCCCGTTTACCGTAGCCGCGGGCGAGGCCAACATTCGGGTGCTGGGCACTCAGTTCAATATCGAGCGCAACCCTGACAATACCCGGGTTTCTGTCACCGGCGGCACCGTGGCGGTAAGCGAAGCCCGCACTGCCAGTGGGCTACAGCCAGAAAGCGTGAAGCTTACCCGCAACCAGAAAGTCAGCGTATCCAACAGCGGGCTCTCCGAAGTGGCGCGCACTTCGGCAGATGAAGCACTGGACTGGACTCGCGGCCAATTGGTCTTCGACCATACTCCGCTGGACGAGGTGCTTGAAGAGCTCAACCGCTATCTCAAGGTTCCCGCCGCTGCCGCGCCCAACGTTGGGGATCAGACACTGTCCGGTACGTTTGAGCTGACAGACCCGGAGAGTACCCTTGCTGCCATCGCTGCGGCCCTCGACCTGAGCCAGGACCAAAGCGACCCCAACCTGACTCTCTTGTCACCCAAGCGTAACTAAGATATAACTCTCGCCCGGGGGAAACCGTACTTTTTTTAGCCAAAAGCTGACCGGTTGCCCAGACCACAACACAAATGAAATAAAGGCTGTGCTTTCCGGTTGCTGATCGTGCCGGAAAAGGGCGGGATGAGAGCATTGAACAATCGGCATTGGGCAACACTGTCTCTGACAGGGCTGATGCTACTCGCTCAGAGTAGTCTTGCCGCCTGCCCGAAAACCGGAGTACAAGTTCCCGCAGGCAGCCTTGCCCGCGCGTTGATTACCCTCGGGCGCCAATGCCGAATTTCCCTCGTGGTTCAGGCCGATAGCGCCTCGTCCACTCAGATTCCCCAACTGTACCTGGAAACCCCAGATGGCAGTATCACTCCTGCGTTGAACCAACTGCTGGAGAGATCAGACCTCACCTTCACCCACACCGGAACCAATGCGGTGGCCATTGTGGCGAAGGAACCGAGCGTCGAGCAGGACACCATAGACAAAACACAACTACTGGAAGATGAGGTCATTGTGACCGGGCGCAGCCTGACCGGTAGCCACCTACGCCACCTGAAGCTCGACAGCTACGCCCCCATTGATGTACTTGCGCAGCCGGAGCTGGAGATTACCGGCGCCCAGACCATATCGGAGCTGCTCAAGTTCCTGCCTGCAGTCTCTGGTAACTCGACCAGCACCTCGGTCACCAATGGGGGTAATGGCACGGCTACCGTCACCCTGCGCGGTCTCCCTGCAAGCAATACCCTGGTACTGATCAATGGCCGACGCATCGTCAGCAACGGCTTCGGTGGAGAAGCTGCGGACCTGAACACCATCCCCCTGTCTGCTGTGGACCGCATCGAAGTCCTCAAAGACGGCGCCTCGGCGGTGTACGGTTCCGATGCCATTGCCGGTGTAGTGAACATTATTTTGCGCAGGGACTTCGACGGTTTGTCGGTAAACACCTATTACGGCCAGGCAGAGCGTGGCGACCAGGACACCAGCTCTTACAGCGTCACCTGGGGTGGCGGCAGTGAGGACACGCATTTGATGCTCAGCCTGGCGGACTATCGCCAGGGGGGAATCCTGAGCCGCGATCGCGACCTGTCCGCGTCTGCAGATAACCGCCCTCTTGGCGGTACCGACCTGCGCTCGTCCGCTTCCCCGCAGGGCTTTATTGCCCTCGCTGACGAAGTGGTAACCAACACCGAAGACGGCTATGGCCCTTGGACCCCGGAAGACCTGTATAACTTCCGTGAACATACATCCGCCCGGGTACCGTCGGAGCGACAATCTCTTTACCTGGCACTCAACCAGCGATTGAGTGCGGACACCCAAGGGTTTGCCGAGTTGATGACCGTGCGCACCCGCTCCGAGTCCACCCTTGCACCCACCCCGGTGTTTACCCGTTTTGATAACGGCGATCTGACCATTACCAGTGACAATATCTACAACCCGTTTGGCGAAGATATCACTGATGTGCGCAAGCGGGTGCTGGAATTAGGCCCACGGGTTCAATACAACGGCACCGACACATACCGGCTGAATACGGGCTTCAAAGGCTTGATGGACGACTGGCAATGGGAGCTGACAGCGGCCACCCATTACACTCGTGCGCGGGAGACACTCTCCAACCTGATTGACCCGAACCACCTCTCCCTTGGCCTCAAGGGTCCGGATGTCTGCACGGAAAGCGCGGGCTGCACCCCCATTGATTTGCTCGGGCAAAGCGGCAGTATCGATCAGGCTCAGCTCGACTATATTCGCAGTGCCAATCGTGTTGATGGGGCCAGCCGCATGACCTCGCTCACCTATATCGCCGATGGTCCACTGGGGCAAAACGCCGCCGGTGATATTCTCGCCGCGGCCGGTGTCGAAGTGCGAAGAGAAGCCATCGACTTTACCTCGACCGACGCCAATGGATTTTCATTGATTGGCGGTGTTGCCTCAGGCTCCGCACAGGGAAACCGCCTGATCGGTGAAGCCTTTGCGGAAATATCCCTGCCTCTGAAAGCGGAACATCTTTGGCTGGATGGCGCCATTCGCTATTCCGATTACAGCGATTTCGGTAATACCGCCAATCCGAAACTCGCGCTGCGCTGGCGCCCACTACCCACGGTTCTGGTTCGCGCCAGTTACGCCACCGGCTTCAAGGCACCAACGCTGGTCGATATGAATCAGACTGGTTATCAAAGCCAGGAATTTCTGTTCGATCCCTGTACCAATAGCAATGCGACAAGCCTCCCCGGCTGCAGCGGGCGCGCCGACCAGGCGCGTATTCAGTATCTCACCGAATTCGGTGGCAACCCGGATCTGCAACCGGAAACCTCAGATAACCGCTCCCTCGGTATCGTCTGGACGCCCGGGGACTTTACCGGATTTCATGCCAGCCTGGACTTGTACGATATTCGACAGAACGATGTCATCGATACCAGCCCACAATACCTGATCAATGAAAACGCGATAAACGGCGTGTTCGCGGACCGGGTGCAAAGAGACGAACGTGGCGATATCACCCGCGTCGTCGCGACGCGCCTGAACATCGGCGCCCGGGAAGTGCGTGGCATTGATGCCTCACTGCGCTATCAACACCAGTCGAAGGAGCTTGGACTGATCCGCTGGTCCATGAACAGCAGCCATATGGCGCGCTACCTGAACCAGCTGGCCCCGGGCAGCCCGGTAGAAGATCTTGCGGGCACCTTTGCCGATTCTGCCAGCGGTGGTGCCGGTTCGCTACCGCAATGGAAGGCAAATGCCGGCTTGTACTGGCAGCGCGGACGCTGGGAAAGTGGATATACCATCCACTTTGTCAGTGAACTGGAAGAAAGCTTTACGCTGAACGACGCAACCGTAACACGCAATATTCCCAGCTGGTCCACGCACGATGTACAGCTCGCGTACGCAGTTCCCACCGGGTTTCGTTTCGCAATCGGTATCGACAATCTGATGGATAAAGCTCCGCCATTTGCAGCGTCGGCTTTCAACGACAACTTCGACGCACGCACCTACGAACTCACCGGCCGCTACTGGTACACCACGTTCAGTTTCAACATGTGAAGCAGCAGGTGCCAATTCATTTCACCCCCCGCGAAATTTCCCTCTATCCTGATCCCTGAACATCTTCCGCCCATCACCACAGCGCACACCTCTTTTTTGTTTGCCCATTGTTTTTAAGGCGCACTTCATACGCACCTTTTAAAAACCAGCGCACACACTGTTCGTTTTTTGCCCCGTTTTTGACGTCACATTTGGCGCAAACGTACCAAAGGCGCAATTTCATTCACGAAAATCCTTGAACTTGAAAAAATTGTTCTAGGGTTGTTAGCAAGCCTCTTGTTGATAGATGTATGTAGTTGTCAGGAAGGGCATGGCCAATTCGGCGAACATCACCGGTATCAGGAGAGGTATACCATGGACAAAACCCGTCTTTCTCGGGCAATCAAGGGCGCGATCGCGGCTGCCGCCGTTACATCCAGCTTTTCTACCGTTTCTCTTGCGCAGGATGTGCAGCAGGAAGTAGAAGAAATTGTTGTCACCGGTTCACGCATCCAGCGTGCGACGGACGCCAATAGCGCCACGCCAATCAGTGTGTTTGATGCCGCTCAACTGGAGCAGTCAGGCCAGACAACACTGGAAGACTTCCTGCAAAACATTCCATCAATGACTGGCGGCCAATTGGGTTCATCGGTCAACAACGGCAGTGGCGGTCTCGCCACCGTTTCCCTGCGCGGCCTCGGATCTTCGCGCACCCTGATTTTGATGAACGGACGCCGCCTCAGCTCCTCCGGTGGTGCCACCGGTGTGGTTGACCTCAACACCATCCCCACCTCAGTGATCGAGCGTGTGGAAATCCTGCGTGACGGCGCCTCTACCATTTACGGCTCTGACGCCATCGCCGGTGTAATCAACATCATCACCAAAAAAGGGTTCGAAGGTGCTGAGCTGACCTTCGACTACGGCGCCTCCACCCATGGCGACGGTGACGAGTACCTGGCTGCAATGACCATCGGTACCGGCAACGACAAAGGTCATGTCATGTTGAACGCGCAATACACCAAGCGCGAAGATATCTGGCAGGGTGATCGTCGATTCTCCGAGTGCCCGCTGGGAGAAACCGGTGGTAACGTAGTCTGTGGCGGCAGTCCCACTACCACACCAGCACGTTTCTCACCGACTGCAGATGATCGTCAGCTGATCGTAGATCCGGTTACCGGCGTTGTGCGCAACTTCAACTCCACCACCGACGGGTACAACTTCGCTGAAGCCAGTTACCTGACAACCCCACAGGAAGTTGCCTCCATATATGGATACGGTACTTACGAGCTATACGACTGGAAAGACGTAACCGACGTAAATGCCTTTACCGAGCTGTCTTTTGTCAATCGCCGCTCCGACCAGCTAATGGCTGCAGAGGGTACCTTCTGGGGGCCCGAAGTACCCGTGACCAACCCCTATAATCCGATCGGTGAACCAGTAAACATTGGCCGCCGTCTGGAAGAAACCGGTGGGCGCTCTTTCTCCCAGGACCTGAACACCTGGCGTGGCGTCGTCGGGCTCGAGGGTGAATTCTGCAATGAGTGGACCTGGGACCTGTCCTACAATTATTCCCGCTGGGTCGACACCCAGATTGACCGGGGTCGCGGTAATACCGTGCGTTTCGAGAATCTGCTGGATCCTGTTGCCTGTGCGGCTGATCCGGAATGTGCCGCTGCCGTGGGCGCCACCGGCGTAACCGCCTGGAACCCCTTTGCGGCAGGTACTCTGACCGAAGAAATGCAGAACTATGCGCTGGTGACCAACTCTCCGGTTGAACGTTCTTCGTTGCGTAGCTTCCAGGCCAACCTGGTTGGTGACTTCGGCGAATGGGCCCTGACCGGTGAAGCGCCCGCATGGGCCGTCGGTTATGAGAACCGCGCCGAACGCACAGAGATCGTGCCGGACGGCGCCGCCGAAATCGGTCAGATCTACTTCGTGAACGGCGATGCCTGGGGTGGTAACTACAGCGTGGATGAGTTCTACGGCGAGGTGCGCGTACCTGTACTGGAAGGTCGTCCCTGGGCAGAGATCCTCGCATTCGAGGCATCTTTCCGCTACTCCGACTACAGCACCATAGGTAGCGATACCACCTTCGGCGCTGTTATTGAATACGCACCACTGGATGAGCTTCGTTTCCGCGGCACCTATTCCGAAGGCTTCCGCGCTCCAGGTCTGGATGATCTCTACCTGACTCCGACGGTGTCCGCCGAGACCTATTCAGACCCCTGTAATGGCTGGGACAGCAGCTTCAACTCCAATGTCCAGGCCAACTGTGCCGCGGACGGTATCGCCCCGGGAACCGCAATCGTTTCCCCGCAGGCCACCGGCCTGTTTGGCGGCAACCCGGATCTGGAGGCCGAGAAGTCTGAGAGCTGGACACTAGGTATGGTGTGGACACCATCCTGGACCGACAACATGGGGTTTACCGTTGATTACTTCAACATCAACATCGACGACGCGATTGGCACTCTGACCACCAACACCATTGTACAGGGTTGTTATGAGAGCCCCGGGTTCAGTTCCCCGCTGTGTGACCTGATTACCGGTGCGGCTGCAGTGGGCAGCAGCCCCTCACCCACCAGTCCATACCGTGCGAACGACAACACCATTGCCGGCCAGCTGCTCAACAGCCAGAACGTATCCACTTTCGAGACCTCCGGTGTCGACCTGGGCTTTGACTACAGCATGGATGTGGGCCCCGGTGTAGTGAGTGTCAACCTCTCTGCCACTTACCTGCATGAGTGGAAATATCGCGGCAGCCCAGAAGACCCGACTATCGACCTGGCGGGCTACTTCGGAGCCGACCCGGTAACCACCGCCATCGTCGCCTTCCCGGAGTGGAAATTCTACGGAACCCTGGGCTATGAATACGATTGCTGGAGCGCATTCACCACCGTGCGCATGCTGGGTGAAGTCGATGACTTCGATCCATCACCGGCGGCCCTGGCTACCCATATTGATACCACCTGGTATCAAGATGTGAACTTCAACTACTTCCGCTGGGAAAATGTCACCCTGACCGGTGGTATCCGCAACATGTGGAATCAGCAGCCCCCGTATGTCACCAACTACGATGACATGAACACCCTGATGAGAAGCTATGACACCGTCGGCCGCTTCTTCTACGGAAGTGTGACGTTGCAGTTCTAAATCAATATCACCTCTCCTCTAAGCCCCGCCCTCTGGCGGGGCTTTTTTTTGCGCGTATTTCCACAATTCGAATTGCCCGCGCACCAATTAATAGACGATCGTCCTGCAAAAAACATCAACTTATGACTAACGTGACTTTTATCTAAACGTGCGGTTTTTTTATTTTTTTTTGAGGGAACTTAATCCCAGTCCGTTAAATACACGTTGGGAAGGAAATGACCGCTTGGGGGTAGTCATTTCCGCACACGCCAAACCTGGCAACACACTAAAAATCCAACGATCAAGAGAGGATTTCCAATGAAAAAGAACCTCCTGTCTGTAGCGGTAGCCGCTACGATAATGGTTCCTGCTCTGCCAGCATTCGCACAAGAAGATGCGCAAATGGTAGAAGAAGTGGTCGTTACTGGTTCTCGTATCGAGCGCGCTAACGACGTGAGCGTAAGCCCGGTAACTTCTGTAAGCGCAGAAGACCTGAAAGCTACCGGTGTAGTTCGCGTAGAAGACCTGATCAACGACCTCCCTCAAGTAGCTGCGACCCAAACTGCTGGCCAAGCCAACGGTTCAACGGGTACTGCAACTGTTTCTCTTCGCGGTCTCGGTTCTCAGCGAACTCTGGTTCTCATCGACGGTCGCCGTATGCCTGCAGGCTCTCCGCTGGCTGGCGGCTCCGGTGCTGACCTTAACCAAATTCCTGGCGCCTTGGTTGAGCGTGTAGAAGTTTTGACGGGTGGTTCTTCCGCTACTTACGGTTCTGACGCAATTGCCGGTGTAGTGAACTTCATCATGATGGATGATTTCGAAGGTGTTCGCTTCGAGTCTCAAACCAGCGTGTACCAGCACAACAACAACAACAGCGACATGCAGGATCTGGTTACCTCCAACGGCTTCGATGTAGCCGACGGCAGTGTAACTGATGGCGAAACCAATGATTTCTCCATGATCATTGGTGCAAACCTGGACGGCGGCCGCGGCAACGTAACTGCTTACGCCAACTATCGTAAAATTGATGCAGTACTGCAGGCAGACCGCGACTACAGTGGTTGTGCGGTTTCCGGCAGCCCGGACTCCTTCGGCTGCGGCGGCTCCTCCACTGTACCCTGGGGCCGTTTCACTGACTTCGGTGCCAACAAAGGCGACACTACCGAAGGCTTCGACTACAGCGTAGACGGCGACGGCTTTACCCCTTTCAGCACTCTGTATAACTACGGCCCGCTGAACTACTTCCAGCGCCCGGATGAGCGCTGGACCATGGGTGCCTTCGGTCACTACGAAATCAATGAGAATGCGGAAGCCTACACTCAGGTAATGTACGCTGACGACCGTACCGTTGCTCAGATCGCCCCATCCGGTGCTTTCTTCGTAACCAATGACCTGTTCTGTGGCAACCCGTTCCTCTCTGATGAACAGTACGACGCAATTTGTGGCGTGTACGGCTTGGGTAAAGACCAGTTCGTCAGCGACCTGGAAGTGGTTAACACGGACCCGGATACCGGCGAGGTCACTACCACTCCTGGCGCTATCTACATCGGCCGTCGAAATGTCGAAGGTGGCCCCCGTCAGGACGATATGCGTCACACTACCTTCCGCGGCGTATTCGGTGTTCGTGGAGACATCAATGAAAACTGGGCTTACGATGTTTATGGCCAGTACTCAGAAGTTAGCCTTGAGCAAACTTACCTGAACGACATGTCCTCCACTCGCATCCGTCGCGCACTGGACGTTCGTGCAGACGTCGATGGCAATCCGGTTTGTCAATCCGTACTGGACGGCTCCGATCCGAACTGTGTGCCGTGGAATATCTTCCAGGAAGGTGGCGTAACTCAGGAAGCGATTGACTACTTGGTGCTGCCCCTGTTTGCTCGCGGTACTACCGATCAGGAAATCGTTTCTGGATACGTAACTGGCGACCTGACTGACTACGGCGTAAAGCTGCCGACAGCTGACACCGGCGTGGCGATCGTTGCAGGTCTCGAAAGCCGCCGTGAATCCCTGAACTACTCTCCCGATTCTGGCTTCCAGAATGGTGAAGGTGCAGGTCAAGGTGGTCCGACCCTGCCAGTAGACGGTAAGCTTTCCGTAAAAGAAATCTTCACCGAGGCCAATATCCCGCTGCTGAGCGGTATGGCGGGCGCTGAGTACCTGGGTCTGGAACTAGCCTACCGCTACTCCGACTACTCCACCGACGTACAGACTGACACTTACAAAGTGGCTGCTGACTGGCAACCGACTACCGACCTGAAAGTTCGCGCGAGCTTCCAGTCCGCAGTCCGTCACGCGAATATCCGTGAACTGTACCGCGCTCAGTCGATCGGCCTGTTCGACATGACTTACGACCCCTGTGGCTCTCGCACCGATGACGATGGCGTTGTAATCGGCCCAGAGTACAGCGAAGCACAGTGTGCCAACACTGGCACTACTTCCACTACTTACGGTGGCAACTTCGATTCCCCGGCTGGCCAGTACAACTATGTTGGCGGTGGTAACCCGGACCTGGCACCGGAAGAATCAGAAACCGTATCTTTCGGTATCGTATACTCTCCTGAATTTGTTGAAGGCCTGACCGTTAGCGCTGACTACTTCAACATCCAGGTAACCGAAGCCATCGCAGGTATCAACCCGGAAACCGTACTGCGTCGCTGTGCGGAAACCGGCAATGCCCTGTTCTGTGACGCAGTAAGCCGTGGCGCAAACGGCAACCTGTGGATCGGCTCTGCCGGCATCACCGCTACCGATGTGAACATCGGCTTCTTCGAAACCGAAGGTGTTGATATCAATGCTAACTACGGCTTTGATGTTGGCGCTTACGGCTCCATTGATATGAACTACATCGCCACCTACCTGACCAAGTGGGATCAGCAAGAGTTCGTCGGCGAGCCTATCGAAAGCTGTGCTGGCAACTGGAACAGCTCCTGTGGCACCCCGACTCCTGAGTACGTAAGTACTCTGCGTGCCACCTGGGCAACTCCCTGGAACGTCGACGTAACCGGTAGCTGGCGCTACATCGGTGAAGTTACCGACCTCGGCAGTAACGGTGCTGACTTCGACGCGATCAGCTACTTCGATCTGGCCGCTGCCTGGTCTGCCACTGACAACGTTACTGTTCGCAGCGGTATCAGCAACCTGCTGGACGAAGAGCCACCGCTGACTGCTGACGCAGGTGCAGGCATCTATGGTAACGGCAATACCTTCCCTGGCGTTTACGACGCACTGGGTCGCTACGCCTTCCTGGGTGTTTCTGTAGATTTCTAATTCTTTCGAATTAGGCAATCAAAAAAGGCGCGGTGGGAAACCACCGTGCCTTTTTATTATCTGTGTCCAGTCCAGAAACTACGCCGTAAACATGGCAACCGAAAGAAAAAGCAAGGCTATTGATTGCCCTGCAAATATTTATTTAGCACGGAAATATATGGCTGGTAATTTTTGAAGCGACCTATTGAACCGGTATGCAAAGCATTCCTAACCTGCCAAACGCTGGCAGTTTTGACATAATTATTGCGTCGCTGAAATTCTAGACAACCCTCTTCCCAGGCGACCCCAAGAAAATCAAGTATCCTACGGACCTCTTTCTCCGGGGACATCACCAAGCTTTCATATCCCACCTCTAAAATACTGCCAGGAAACAAACTCTGCCAGTAATGCATCAGCCTTTCCTGCTCTACATAAAAATGTCCAATCGCATCAAGGTCAACTGAGTAGTTCATCCCCCCACCTAGTTGCTGAAAGTACACAGAGAGGCAGTTATCCAGAAGTCCTCTTCTGGTCCAGATAAAGCGAGCATTCGGCAACGCACGCTTGATCAACCCCACATGCAAAAAATTATCTGGCCGCTTGTCTGTGACAATTGATCCAACCGCAAACCGATCAGAAAGAAAATCGAGATAGTCCCGACCTACTTTTTGGTAAAAACCTACACCAAGGCTTTCGAGCTTACCAGGGTAACGGTCCCCCAACCCCGCAACCAAGCGCGGAAAAAACTCCAACTCCCCCCCGGATGTTATATCAGAATGCCCACTTAGCACCTGCTCAACCAGTGTGGATCCGGAGCGAAACATACCGCAGATAAATATCGGCGCGCGATCCGGACTATCACCAACAACCGACAGCACATCGCCAGAAAAAGAACTTATCAGGTTATCAATATACTGCGATTGTACGTTTTTCTGATAAGGCGAAAACCTTGATTGTCCCAACCTGTTCGCTTCCGAATAGCGGGAAAACGCTCCCTCATACTCACCACAGTCATCTAACAATTTTCCAAGCGAAAAATTCAACTCTTCGGATTCAGACTTGGTTAACCAGCTATTTTTCAGCATAGTAGATATGCTATGAATCAGAGGTTCACCCGAATGATCTGCGGTGGTGAGGTAAGCCAAGCGACACATCGCCAACACACATTTAGCATCTACAACCAACGCTTTACCATAAAGGGTGGCGGCTGCTTTTTGGTCACCAGCCTCTTCAAAAAGTGCGGCAAGGTTCAAGATAGCAGGTAAGTAGTCGTCGCGAATTTCCAGTGCCTTGTGGTAACAATCACGCGCTTCGGGCTCTCGTCGCAATTCGGACAGGATTACCCCCATATTGGTGTAAACCTCTTCTTCTCCCGAAATCCCCATCGCCAAGGATTTTTTATACCACGTCAGCGCTTCATGAAGCTTTCCCACCTGTTTCAATAAATACGCCAAGTTGTATACGGAGTTGGGGCGGTCAGGCACTCTCCCCAAAAACATTTGATAACCGAATATCGCCTTCTCAAGATCACCAAGGGACTGGGCATACTGAGCTAATTGATGCCACCATTCCGGAACATCTTCAAAAAAACGTGCCATTTCTTCCAGACACGACATCGCCTGCTTTGGCCTATTCTGCCGCACATAAAATTGGAATAATTCTCGATACACCACATCTTCTGAGCCAGAGTAAGAGAGTAACTTTCGATACAGCTTTTCCGCTTCATCGAACTTCTCTCTTTCGACGAGTACTCTTGCCTCATACAGACGCTCTTGGATACGTGCTGGCACACTCATAACTTTAAGACCCAAAAGTCAAATTGAAACTTAAAAGACTAACCGCCACTATTTCACACCACTCAAACGCAAAAAAGGCACCTTGGCTTACCCTCGATAGCCAAAGTGCCTTTCGCAAACAACACCATTATGGATAGAGAAATAGACTCTCGCGCTACTAGTAATTGGTAGGCTTACTACGTGTATCTTCTTCCAACATTTTCTTAGTTTCGTAGGCCATACGGTCCCACTCTTCCTGAGTCATGCAGGTTTTTTGCTTAAATCGAGACCCGGTAATGGCTCGTACTTTACAAATTTTCTCTTCTTCTGTAGCGGCAAGGCTATTTGAGGCAGAGCCACCCTGGTTAGCAGCAGGCGCCTTTTCACCAGTTCCTGACGCACACCCAGCCAAGAGCCCCATTCCCAACAAAACACAAAAAATCATCTTTAGTTTCATATCAATGCCCTACTTAATTATCAAATTCCTTTCTACCTGTCCCGGGACAGGACCACATAGTACCGTTGTGGAAACGGTATATCCACAGCGGGCCGTCGATGCGACATAGCCACTCACCGCAGCAAAGGGAAAGAAACTACTAATTCTCTTTTGCAGCAAGAATGGACCAGGCCAGTGGCGCCGAGCAATCTGGTGCATTAAGTGATTCCGCGACATACAATTGAAAGCCTTCGGAAGTCAACTCCTTCTTCAACGACTCAAATTGTTCAATGTCTAATGCAGACTGACACATGGAGAACATGCGCTCTGCATAGCTCTCCAGCTCGCAGACAGCCTGACGAAGCCAGGCGTCGACTTCATGCAGCGCAAACGCTGGCAGGTTTGAATGTATATGATCCACATCCAGGTACAGCTTTCGGACAACTCCACCCGCCACTTGATTCCCGTATTGAGCCATGATTCGCTCCATATGGCGAAATGCTGGAATCAATCCTTTTGAAACTCGCTCATACTCGGATCGCTCTTCCCCCTTCAGCACACTGAATGCATGGGGAAACATAGCAATGGCTCCCTGTAAAAAACCACTTTTCTGAACTTCCCGCAGTGCCAAATAATTGTGATAACACTCATCATATATAGCGCCACCTCTGTGATGTAAAAGCAATGCGAGTCGCCCCCGCGGCCTAATCAGGCTCTGCAGCCCGGTTACAGCCTCAAATCCCGCATACTCAATACCAAATTGGCTCACAACAATATCTGCACAGCTCTCCGTAAACGGCAGCGCCAAACCATTGGCCACTACCCCGGAGACAGCCCGCCGGCGATTCTTTACTGCTTTTACAGCGCCGTATGACAGATCAACACACACGCTATCACAGCACTCTTCATCGACGATCGAAAACAAATGTTCAAAAACCGCACCACTACCGCTTGCAATATCAACAATTCGCAGTTTACGCGACGCACTTTTTGCACCTAGACGCGCATCACTAAAAAATCTGTGCCAAAATTGACTAATGGCCGGATGGTCTGTCCCACCAAGCTCACAGACTTTTTTATCATCGGCCTGCTGCCAGTAGGACTGCCAGCTCGAGGCTGCACTCGCACTCATGTTGCCTTTACTCCCTACTTATATCTTTTGACCTGTAGCTCTGCTGGGTATGGCAGGGAAAGTCACAAGATTTTTGAAGGTAACATTGTTAAGACGAATACAGCCGGTTTTTCCACAATCAGTTAGCTATACAGCCATCATGGACACATTAACCGCCTTCCTAACCCTCCTCTTCGTAATGGACCCACTGGGTAACATCCCGGTATTCCTCGCCGCACTGAAGAATGTCCCACCCAAGCGACAGCTTTACGTGATCATGCGGGAACTGATTTTCGCTCTGATCGTGTTACTGGTATTTCTCTACGGCGGCCGGTTCGTTTTGGCGTGGTTGGGACTTTCCCAAGAGGCCATCCGGATTGCTGGGGCGATTATTCTTTTCCTGATCGCGATTCGCATGGTATTCCCGATGGAAGGCGGCATTATGGGAGAACGACTGGAAGGGGAACCCTTCTTCGTACCTCTCGCTGTACCATTGGTGGCCGGGCCTTCCACCATGGCCATTCTGATGCTGATGACAAACAGCGAAGGGGAACAACTGTGGGACTGGACGCTGGCACTACTTGGCGCCTGGGCGGTATCCGCAGTAATACTGCTGGCCTCGTCCCCACTCGCCCGTTTGCTGGGTAACCGGGGGTTGATCGCGGTAGAGCGCCTGATGGGCATGGTACTGGTAATGCTGGCTGTACAGCTCTTCCTGGACGGCATAAAACAAAGCCTTGCTTAATCGGTCAGTCGCGAGGCTCTAGCGAAGCTGCGTCTCGCGACGATCACTTCACAAGACCTGCTCACCCACTCTCTAGCACAACCTAATCGTTACCCGCTGGATAATCACGTTTTTTCAGAATTAATTACCGCGCCAGATTAATTTGGAAAAATTTACCTCTACCGAAAGATGAAAACCCCCAAACTCGATCAACTTTTGTACAGCCCGCTCCGGACGAGCAAAAAACAACCAGCTTTGCCACTCCACTCGATAGTTACAGATATCCTAAATTTAACCAAAATTTAATAAATATTAATAACTAAAGTTAATTTAACCGGATGCAAACACTTCTTAACGATTGTAAATTACACAGCATGATCAATAAAGAATCAGAATCCATAATTTGTACTTGATCCCGTTATGTCACGTTAGTTCCACAAATCTATTTGATCCTTTAAAGTCAGCGCGCACTCGAATTACAACAAACCAATAAAAGTGCCTCTAAGTACATAAAGGATGCATTTATGATCAAGACCAAGTTGAGTATCGCTATTGCAGCGCTCGGCACTATCGCCGCCACTGGTGTTTCCGCTCAGGAAAACGTGCCGGGCCCGGCTGTAGAAGAAGTAATCGTTACCGGTTCTCGTATTGCACGGGATCCGCTGTCCACCACCGGCCCAATCACTATTGTTGATTCCGAAGCGATCAGCCGCTCCGGTGTGGGCACCATTGACGAGCTGCTGAACCAGCTGCCGTCCATGGGTACCACTGGTATCAATGCAAACGACAACAACGGCGGCCAGGGTCTGGCATTCGTTGACCTGCGCAACCTCGGCTCTGCCCGTACTCTGGTACTGGTAAACGGCCGTCGTTTCGTATCTTCCGCTTCCGGCGTCAGCTCCGCGGTAGACATGAACAACATCCCGGTCGATATGATCGACCGTATCGAAGTACTGACTGATGGCGCTTCCGCCGTATACGGCGCTGACGCCGTTGCCGGTGTCATCAACGTGGTGATGAAGGACTCCTTCGACGGTGTTCGCATCAATGCACGCGCCGGCGCTACCAAAGACGGCGGCGGTGAGAATGGCGACCTGTCCATCACCTTCGGCAGCGAAGGCGAGCGCGGTAGCTTCATTGCAAACATCACTCACGCACAGCGCGACGAGATTACTTACAACGATCGCGACTGGGCCGGTCTGACCAGCTCTATGGGTCCGAACGGCAATATCTTCACCAACTACGGCAGCTTCAGCATCGGTGAAGATGGCGTGACTCTGGGCGACTACGCCGGTTACGACATCGGCCAGCACATGTGGCTGTCTGGTGCAATGGAGCGTACTTCTGCTACCGCTTCCGGTAAATTCTCCATCACCGACAGCGTAGAGCTGTGGGGTGAGGCGAGCTTCACCACCAAAACCAGCAACCAGCAACTGGCTGCACAGCCTCTGTATGCGGGTAACGGTTTTGACCTGGACCCAGAAGTTCACCTGCCAGAAGCCATCAAGTCTCAGCTGGACGAAGCATGGCAAGCAGCCGATGACGCTTATCAGATCGAGCTGGCTGCCTATGAAGCTGCGAAAGCCGAATGGGAAGCCCAGGGCAGCCCGGAAGGACTGGAGCCGAAAGCACCGGAAGCCTCTCACGGCACCGACTGGGTTGATGGTTTCTCCGACTTCCGTATTCGTCCGGTATCTGGCGGCACCCGCTCTTACGAGCAGACCACCGATACTTACCGTCTGGCTACCGGCCTGAACGGTGACTTCTCTAACGGTTGGAGCTGGGACACCTTCGTGAGCTACGGCAAAAACGAAGGCGAAAACGTCATCCTGAACTCTTACAACAAAACCAAGTTGCAAGAAATCTTCAGCGGTGAAGCTGGCCTGGACTACGATTTCGCCGGCGGCATGAGCCCGGAAATCATGGACTACTTCCGCTACGACGACTACGAAGACAACTCCTACGAGCTGTTGAACGTTGGCGCGTCTCTGTCCGGTGACATCAACGCCATCGAATTCCAGGGCGGTGCTCTGGGCTTTGCAGCAGGTGTTGAATACCGTGAAGAGTCCGGTGAGTTCAACCCGTCTGTGGAAACCCAAAGTGGTGACACTTTCGGTAACCAGCAGGATGCCACTGGTGGCGAGTACGACGTAACCGAGGTGTTCGCGGAATTCAATCTGCCAATCCTGCAGGGTGCCCGTTTCGCAGAAGAGCTGACTGCTGACGTAGCGGTTCGCTACTCCGACTTCAGCACCTTCGGTGGCCAGAGCACTGGTAAAGTTGGCCTGGTTTACGCACCGGTTGAAGACGTGCGTTTCCGTACCAGCTACTCCACTTCTTTCCGCGCTCCGGGCATCTACGAGTTGTTCAGCGGTTCCGCGCAGAGCTACGAGTACCTGATCGACCCGTGTGATACCAGTGAAGCGAACAAAGACGGCCAGGGTGCAAACTGCGGCATGGTTGGCGCTGGCTTCACTCAGTCCGGCAACCAGGTACCGACCAACATTGGCGGTAACGAAGAGCTGACTCCAGAAGAAGCAGAAACCTTCACTGCCGGCATCGTTTGGACCCCGAGCTTCGTAGACGACCTGTCTATTACTCTGGACTACTACGACATCAGCATCGAAGACGCGATCACCTCGCCAGATCTGCAACGCATCCTGGATGATTGCTTCCGTGACAGTGTTGCGAGCGCTTGTTCCTTCGTAACCCGCGGCGCGGGCGACCAGATCGTATCCCTGGAAGGTGCGAAAATGAACATCGGTCAGATCGACACCCGTGGTGTTGACGTCGACATCGTTCAAAACCTGCACTTCGACGCTGGCCGTCTGGGCCTGCGTGCGCAGGCTTCCCGCCTGCTGGAATACAACGAGTTCAACGAGCAGTCCGGCACCGAGTCTGACTACCTGGAATACGTTGGTACCACCGGTGGTCTGTACGTGAAATGGCGCGGCCTGGCCAGCGCAACCTGGTACGGCAACGACTGGGATCTGGGTGCTGAAATGCAGTACTTCGACGACGGTGAAAGCCCCTACCTGCCGGTTAAGTCCATCACTTACCTGAACCTGCGTGCAGGCTGGGACATCAACGAAGGTACTCGCCTGTCCGCTGGTATTGATAACGTATCCGACAAGGATCCGCACACTACCTCCGGCAGCGACTGGAACAGCTTCTACGACTTCCAGGGCCGCTACTTCTGGGCTGGTGCTTCTTACCAGTTCTAAGTTGTGGACTTGACGTTGTAGACGTTCAGTCAACGAAAAAGGGGGATGCCAATGGCATCCCCCTTTTTTATTTGCCGTGACTACTTAGCAAATAATTTAGTTTCCTGTTGTATGCACGTTGGGTTCCCGGGTTATCCGCCAGCGAGAACGCCTCAGAAAAATACTCTTTCGAGTTGTCCACTTCGCCCAATTTAAAACTGGTCAACCCCATCAAAAAATGAAACCGGTGATCATCCTCGTATTGCCACATAGCGCGCTTTAACTGCTTCTTTGCGCTTTTATAATCGCCATGCTCATACGCGTTGCGCGCCTGATAATACAGGTAGTAGGGGTTGCGTTCTCGGTGGAAGCGGGCCTTTTCGGCATAGTGATCGGCCAGGTCGAACTTACTCTGCTTGCGATACAAGCGCTCCAGATTACTCATGGCAATGGTATGGCTGCTTTTCAGCTGCAATGCTTGCAGGTAGCTCTGTTCTGCGGCAGTAAACTCTCGATTGCGACTATATAGCGCTCCGAGGTTTGCCCACAGGTCCGCGTCTCCTGGCCTCAGGTCCAGCGCCTTACGCAAATAGCGAAACGCATCGACCATTTGCCCCTGCTGCATCAGCTCCAGGCCGCGATTGCTGTAGTACTGTGCAAAAGCTTCGTTATCCGACAGCTTGCGCTGGTCATAGATGGGGTCGTAGGCCTCGAGATTGAAATCCACCACGCGGCGGCCCCGGGGGCTCTCGCTCACCATATTGATATGGCGGTACACCACGAAGGTCTGCGACTCCTCATGCCCCCATACGGGTGGCACTTCCACCTGATTGAAGTAGGCATCCGCCCCCAGTTCCCGCGCCATGGCCACCATCATCACCGTAAAGGCCATGCAGTTGCCCACCTGCTGACGGTAGGTCTCACCGGCGGTCAAGGTCTGATCCGCCTGATAGCGGACGGTGAAGTCGCGATTCTCGAAGCCTTGCAGCAGCGCACGTAATCGCTGCTGGGGACTCGCGTCTGGTGCTATACGGGCGAGGTAGGCGCGCATTTCCGGTGAGAGACCGAGAATATCGTCTTCCGGCAACTCAACCTGTGACAGGGGCTGCTCAAACAGCGCTTGCCCCGAGAGCAGCCAGCCCACATCAACAGGTTCTAGCATATCCGCAGGATTTGAGGCACAGCCGGCCAGCAACACAGCAACGAATGCGCTGCAGGCGGCAATCCGCCTGGGCTGGAAGCGCCCGGGGTTAGCAGGATGTGACCGTTTGATTTCTGGCAGTCCAGAATTTTCCGGGGTTTTCATGGTTATTCTCCCCATAACGTGTTCTGAATCTCTGATTTTCCACAATTCCTGTCGCGTAGGAATACCTTTCGCAGGTTCATTTCCTGTTTCACCTGTAACCATTCGCCAGTTTCCGGGACCGCTGTTACACTCGGGAAGGTCTCTCTAAAGCTATAACAAGTTAAAGCTATAACAATCGGAACAACTGATATGTCGTCACAGCCACAACAAAACAGCGATGGCTTCTTTGGCCATCCCAAGGGGCTCTCCACCCTGTTCTTTACCGAAATGTGGGAGCGGATGAGTTACTACGGCATGCGGGCTCTGCTGGTCCTGTTTATGACCGCCAGCCTGCAGCAGGAAGGCCTGGCCTTTACCGTTGCCGCCGCTACCGCCATCTACGGCCTCTACACCGGCGCGGTGTACTTTCTCGGCCTCCCCGGTGGCTGGATTGCGGACCGCCTGCTCGGCGGGCAGCGCACCGTCTGGTACGGCGGCATCATCATCATGTGCGGCCATATCGTGCTCGCCATTCCCAGCGAACACACCTTCTTTATTGGCCTGATTCTGGTTGCCACCGGTACTGGCCTGCTCAAGCCCAATATCAGCGCACTGGTTGGCCACCTCTACGCCGACGACGATGTGCGTCGCGACAGTGGCTATGCCCTGTATTACATGGGTATCAATATTGGCTCCGTGCTGGGCTACATGATCTGTGGCTACTTCGGTGAGAAAGTCGGCTGGCACTGGGGCTTCGGTGCCGCTGCTGTAGGTATGGCAATTGGCCTGGTTCAGTACCGCAAGACCATCGGTAACCTGGGCGATGCCAGTCTGAAGCCGGAGCACCCGATGACACCAGCGGGCGAAAAGAAAGCCTGGAGCACCATCTGGGCGATCGTTGGTACCGTGGTGGTGATTACCGCCCTGACCATGAGCGGCGTGATCGCTTTTGACCCGGTTGCCGTAGCCAAGTACGTGGCCATTGCCTTTACCGTCATCTTCTTCGCCTACTACGCCTACATCTATTTTGGCGGCAAACTGTCCCAGGCCGAGAAGAAGCGCATGTGGGCCCTGTTCCTGGTGTGTGTGGCGTCCGCCTGCTTCTGGTCCGGGTTCGAACAGGCGGGCTCCTCCCTGAACCTGTTTGGTCGTGACTTTACCGACCGCATGATCGGCTCCTTCGAGATTCCGGCATCCTGGTTCCAGAATGTGAACCCGATGTTCATCATCATTCTGTCTCCTTTCTTCGCCGCCCTGTGGATCAACCTGGGCAAGCGCATGATCTCGCCATCCTATGGCATGAAGTGCGCCATCGGCCTGATCATTATGGCCACCGGCTTTATCGTGATGTTCTTCGCCGCCCAGCAAGCCGCGGCAGGCCTAAAAGTCGCGCCGATGTGGCTGGTAACCACTTACTTCCTGCACACCGTAGGCGAACTGTGCCTGAGCCCTGTAGCCCTGAGTGCAGTGAGCAAACTGTCACCGCGTCGCTTTGCCGGCCAGATGATGGGTGTGTTCGTACTCACCTACTCCATCGGCAACATCATTGCCGGCCTGCTGGCGGGTAACTTCGATCCGAACAATGTATCCGAGCTGCCAAATCTGTACCTGCAGATCGCCATCTTCAGCATTGGTATCGGTGCCGTGATCGCGCTGATCAGCCTGAAGTCCAAATCTTGGGAAGGCCAGGGTGAGGATCATATCGAAGCGGTTGAGCCGGCCGAGGCGCCAGCGAAGACTGTTTAATTCTCGGCTTAGCCCGAAGTAAAAAGGCCGCTGCGGTTTCCCGCAGCGGCCTTTTTTATTGATTTGCCAGTCGAACCAATCAGCTGGCGACTACCGCATAGTTCAGCCAGATAAACCGCGCACCGATGATGAACAGCAGCCCTGCGAAACAGTTCTTCAGTAACTGCGGCGAGAGCTTGTGAGCCAGCAGGGCGCCGAAGCGGGCAAACCAGGTACTCGCCAATACAATCCCCAGAAACGCAGGCCAGTAGATATAACCACTGCTCCATTCCGGCAATTGTGAATTATTCCAGCCCTGTACCGCAAAACTGAGTGCACCGGCAATGGCGATCGGCAGACCACAAGCCGCCGAGGTCGCCACCGCGCGCTGCATCACCACATGGCAGCGGGACAGGAAGGGCACCGTCAGTGAGCCCCCACCAATCCCGAAAATTGCGGAAACCCAGCCGATAAAGCCGCCGGCAATCGACAAGCCCACTTTGCCAGGCACCTTTTCGCCGTTACTCGGCAGCGATACCTTACGCAGGCCATCGAGCCACATCTTGAGCGCGATGCCGACAGCAAAAAGTCCGATCAGCAGCTGTAACCAGGCACCGCTCAACCAGTCGGCGGTAACACCGCCCACCCAGGAGCCCAGCAGAATTCCCGGTGCCATGGCAATAAAGATCTTCCAGTCCACCGCACGTTTGCCATGATGGGTACGCACCGAGCTGATTGAGGTAATGATGATGGTGGCAAGCGAAGTCCCCACGGCCATATGGGTGAGGATTTCCGGCGCGATGCCCTGGGCGGTAAATACCAAGACCAAAGCAGGCACGATGATCAGACCGCCGCCCACTCCGAACAGACCGGCTATGGTACCTGCACCCATCCCCACCAACAGGTAAATCAATAACACTTCCACTGAACTTCCCCCGGAATCCCTGCTTATAAAGTTCATTCAAACAAAACGGCAGGAAAGCCGTTTTGCACAGCCGAAGGCTGCCCGAAGGGTGAGGGCCAAGGATGGCCCGAATGAAAAAACGGTGGCATATAGCCACCGTTTTCCGTCGCTTGCAAGCAAGCGTGCCAAACCGGGAGGAATTACTCCTCGCCAGTGGCCTCATCCGCCTGCTCGGCTTCTTCGGCTTTGGCTTCCTTGATGGACAGCTTGATGCGGCCGCGCTGGTCTACGTCCAGTACCTTTACTTTGACCATCTGGCCTTCGCTCAGGTAGTCGGTGACCGCATTGACGCGCTCTTCGGCGATCTGGGAAATGTGTACCAGACCGTCTTTACCCGGCAGGAAGTTAACGAACGCGCCGAAGTCGACGATACGTACAACCTTACCTTCGTAGATAGCGCCGATCTCGGCTTCCGCGGTGATTTCCTCGATGCGGGTAACTGCCGCTTCCAGGCTCTGGCCGTCTTCACCGAATACCTTCACGGACCCATCGTCTTCGATGTCGATGGAAGCACCAGTTTCTTCGGTGATGGAGCGGATGGTCGCACCGCCTTTACCGATCACGTCGCGGATCTTGTCCGGATGGATCTTCAGGGTGGCGTAACGCGGGGCGTTTTCGTTCACAACCGAGCGGGACTCGCCGATCACCTTGTTCATTTCCGCCAGGATGTGCAGACGCGCATGCAGTGCCTGCTCCAGGGCCGTTTCCATGATCTCTTCGGTGATGCCTTCGATCTTGATGTCCATCTGCAGTGCAGTAACACCAGAAGCTGTACCGGCTACCTTGAAGTCCATGTCGCCCAGATGGTCTTCATCACCCAGGATGTCGGTCAGAACCGCAAAGCCTTCGTCTTCCTTCACCAGGCCCATGGCGATACCGGCAACCGGCGCTTTCAGCGGTACACCCGCGTCCATCAGTGCCAGACTGGAACCACACACGGAAGCCATGGAGCTGGAACCGTTGGATTCGGTGATTTCGGAAACCACACGCAGGGTGTAGGGGAATTCTTCCGGATTCGGCAGAACGGCAGCGATACCGCGGCGTGCCAGACGGCCGTGGCCGATTTCGCGACGGCCGGTCGCGCCGACACGACCCGCTTCACCTACAGAGTAGGGAGGGAAGTTGTAGTGCAGCATAAAGTAGTCTTTACGCTCGCCTTCCAGGGCATCGATGATCTGTGCATCGCGGGTGGCACCCAGAGTGGAAACCACCAGTGCCTGGGTTTCACCGCGGGTGAATAGCGCAGAGCCGTGGCTCTTCGGCAATACGCCCACTTCCACGGAGATAGGACGTACGGTTTTGGTGTCGCGACCGTCGATACGGGGCTCACCGCGCACCACGGCGCCGCGTACGGTTTTCTTCTCCAGCTTGCCGAAGTAGCTCTTGACGGTGCCTTCATCCAGCTCGTCAGACGACAGAGCTTCAGCAGCTTCGTTGCGCAGCTCCGCGAGGCGTGCAGTGCGCTGCTGCTTATCGGTGATCTTGTAGGCTTCGGCTACTTTCTCACCGAACTGGGCTTCCAGTGCGGATTTCAGCTCTTCGTTTTCCGGCTCCGGCTGCCAGTCCCAGGTGGGCTTGCCCGCTTCGGCTTTCAGCTCTTCACAGACCTTAACAACCGCCTGCATTTCCTGGTGGGCGAACAGTACCGCACCCAGCATAATGTCTTCCGGCAGCTCAGCGGCTTCGGATTCCACCATCAGAACGGCGTCTTTGGTACCGGCTACCACCATGTCCAGTTCGGACTCTTTCAGAGCCGCGTAGCCCGGGTTCAGCAGGTAGCCGTCTTTTTCGGTGTAACCCACACGCGCGGCACCGATCGGGCCAGCGAAAGGAATACCGGATACGGACAGTGCGGCAGAGGTACCGATCATGCCGGCGATATCCGGATCTACGTCTTTTTCCGCGGACAGTACGGTGATCATTACCTGTACTTCGTTCATAAAGCCGTTCGGGAACAGCGGGCGGATCGGACGGTCGATCAGACGGGAAGTCAGAGTTTCTTTCTCAGACGGGCGGCCTTCACGCTTGAAGAAGCCACCGGGAATCTTGCCAGCCGCGTAGGCCTTCTCTTGATAGTGTACGGACAGCGGGAAGAAGCTCTGATCCGGCTTGGCTTCCTTGGCACCGACTACGGTACACAACACAACGGTTTCACCCATGGTGACCAGCGCTGCGCCAGTGGCCTGGCGGGCGATACGGCCGGTCTCGATGGTGACCTGATCTTTTCCGTACTGGAATGTTTTGGTTACTGGATTCACTAGTATCTTTCCTGTTTCCTTACGGCTGCTGGCCCATTCCAACAGCCCCTACAAAGTGGTGGATGCGCTGCGCTTATCCCCCCTACAGCCACAAAATAACACTGTGCCGTAGGGCGGATAAGCGTAGCGCATCCGCCGGTGGCGAACCTTGCGGTACGCCAAATAGAAGAATGCCCGCCAGAAGGCGGGCATTCTCAGGGTCTTAGCGACGCAGGCCGAGCTTGGCGATCAGCTGAGCGTAACGGTTCAGATCCTTGCGCTTCAGGTAGTCCAGCAGCTTACGACGCTGGTTTACCATACGGATCAGACCACGACGGGAGTGGTGGTCTTGCTTGTGAGAAGCAAAGTGACCCTGAAGCTTGTTGATGTTGGCAGTCAGCAGGGCTACCTGGACTTCCGGGGAACCGGTGTCGCCTTCAGCCTGGCCGTGCTCTTTCAGGATGGCTGCTTTTTCATTTGCAGACAGTGCCATAACGAATTACCTCGTTCGTAACATGCTTTGAAAATTCGGCTGGCCCGTGCATGTTTACAGACCAGCTAGTTGCGATTGCGGGTTACCCGCTCACAGTACCTTCCCACCGTCATTCCGGACATTTTTGTCATACCGGACTAGATCCGGTGCGGAATCCACTGGATACCGGCCTGCGCCGGTATGACGACGGTAAGGAGTGCTACTTTACCAGGCGGCGCGGGGCGACCCGTCCGTCATCAGTAATCTCTCCAACGCCTAGAAATTCACCACTTTCCAGGAAGAGGCGCACCATATCACCTTCGTCGCCCAAACGATAGACCTGCAGATCCATTACCGGCTGACCCTGACGCAGATAGTAACCCGTGTCGTCAGAAAGGATCATTTTGGGTAAGCCGGAGGCGGGAGAATCCGCCGGAAGCAGGTGGTGATCCAGCTCTTCGGCGCGGCCTTCTCCGCGCTCTTCGGTCAGCGCATCCAGGGTGACCGAGTCGTCTTCGTGGTAGGGGCCGGCGGCGATGCGGTGCAACTTCTCGACGAAGGCGCCTACACCCAGTGCCTTGCCGAGGTCTTCCGCCAGGCTGCGTACATAAGTGCCCTTGGAGCAGTGCACCTCGACCACCACCCGCGGCAGCTTGTCCGGTGATGCGGAGCCCGGGGTAAAACTCACCAGCTCGTAGGAAAAGATCTCGACCTGGCGCGCCTCGCGCTCCACTTCGATGCCCTGGCGCGCCAGCTTGTATAAAGGCTGGCCATTGTGCTTGAGGGCAGAATACATGGACGGAACCTGACTGATGGTTCCGCGGAATGCGGCCATGGCATCAGAAACCTGTTGCTCCGTAAGGCCTGAGGCGTCACTGGTGGCAACCACGTCACCATCCGCGTCGCCGGTCTCGGTGGTCATGCCAAAACAGAAGGTGCTGCGGTAACGCTTGTCCGCATCCAGCAGGTACTGGGAGAATTTGGTCGCTTCACCGAAACAGATCGGCAGCACGCCGGTCGCCAATGGGTCCAGCGCACCGGTGTGGCCGGCGCGGTTGGCGAAGAACAGGCGTTTGGCTCTTTGCAGGGCGTCGTTAGCAGAAATCCCGGCGGGCTTGTTCAACAACAGCACACCGTCAATCTGCCGGCCCCATTTTGGTCGGCGGCCCATTAGTCGTTCTGTTCTTCCGAGTTGCTATCTGAGTCGTCGTCAGATTTTTTCTGGTCCGACTTCACTGCCTTGTCAATCAACGCGGACAAGTGCTGACCACGCACGGAGGTTTCGTCGTAACGGAATTGTAGACGGGGAATGGTACGGATCTGGATTTCCTTGGCGAGCTGAGTGCGCAGGAACCCTGCCGCCTTGTTCAGCGCCTCCATGGAAATATCGATCTTGCTGCGATCATCCTCGCCCACCAGGGTGACGAACACCTTGGCAGTGGTGAGGTCTCGGCTTACCTCCACGTCGTTGACATTGACCATGCCAACCCGCGGGTCGCGCACTTCGTGCTGGATCAGACGGGCCAGTTCGCGACGCATGGCGTCGGCTACCCGGTCAGCACGGTGGAATTCTTTGGCCATTGATTACCTATGAAAATGGCTGAAACAACGTCGTTCCGGCGCAAGCCGGAACCCAGAAAACCACGGTGGTTAACTGAACCCCGGGCTGTACCGGGGCGACGGTTCATTTCCCCCTGGATCCCAGCCTTCGCCGGAATGACGAAATATATTCGCCGGGGTGACGATCTATCTTCGTCAGTGTGACGGTCAATTACAGCTCGCGAGCTACCTTAACGATGTCGAACACTTCGATCTGGTCGCCCGGCTTGACGTCATTGTAGTCTTTAACGCCGATACCACACTCCATACCGTTGCGGACTTCCTGCACGTCATCTTTGAAGCGACGCAGGGATTCCAGTTCTCCTTCGTAGATCACGACGTTGTCACGCAGTACACGGATCGGCTTGTTGCGGTAGACGGTACCCTCGGTGACCATACAGCCAGCAATAGCACCCAGCTTCGGAGAGCGGAATACGTCACGCACTTCGGCGATACCGACGATTTCTTCGCGCTCTTCCGGATCCAGCATGCCAGACAGGGCCTGCTTCACTTCGTCCAACAGGTTGTAGATCACGCTGTAGTAACGGATTTCTACGCTTTCGGTTTCCGCCAGCTTGCGCGCGGCCACATCGGCGCGAGTGTTGAAACCAATCACGATGGCGCCAGAGGTCAGAGCCAGGTTGATATCGTTTTCGGCGATACCGCCCACACCACTGGAAACCACGTTGACGGAAACTTCTTCGTTGCCGATCTCCGCAAGAGCGGCCTGGATAGCCTCCAGGGAACCGCGCACGTCGGCTTTTACGATAACCGGCAAAACTTTCTTCTCGCCAGCTTCCATGTTCGCAAACATGTTCTCCAGCTTGGCCGCCTGCTGGCGCTGCATACGTTCGATGCGCTCTTTGTCGGCGCGCTGCTCGGCCACTTCACGAGCCTTACGCTCATCCGCAACCACGAGGAACTCATCACCAGCATTCGGCGTCGAGTCCAGACCCAGCAATTCCACCGGAGTGGATGGGCCGGCTTCCTTCACGGACTTGCCCAGTTCGTTGGTCATGGCACGTACGCGGCCGTAGCTCTGCCCGGCCAGCACGATATCACCGCGCTTCAACTCACCGCTCTGTACCAGCAGAGTGGCGACAACACCGCGACCTTTTTCCAGGCGCGCTTCGATCACAACACCACTGGCCGGCACACCGATTTTGGCTTTCAGCTCCAGCATTTCGGACTGCAGGGAGACGGCTTCCAACAGCTCGTCAATACCCTGACCAGTGTGGGCAGAGACCTCGATAAATTGCGTGTCACCACCCCAGTCTTCCGGGATAACGTCTTTGGCGGCCAGCTCGTTCTTGACGCGATCGGGATCCGCGGCTTCCTTGTCGCACTTGTTGATGGCAACAACCATGGGAACGCCTGCGGCTTTGGAGTGCGCAATGGCTTCTTCGGTCTGCGGCATGACACCGTCGTCCGCTGCCACCACCAGGATAACCACATCGGTCGCCTGGGCACCGCGGGCGCGCATGGCGGTAAACGCGGCATGTCCCGGGGTATCGAGGAAGGCGATTTCGCCCTGGCTGGTTTTTACCCGGTAGGCACCAATGTGCTGGGTAATACCACCGGCTTCACCGGAGGCAACCTTGGTTTCGCGAATGTAGTCCAGCAAAGACGTTTTACCGTGGTCTACGTGGCCCATAACGGTAACCACTGGCGAACGGGAAACTTCTTCACCTTCGATATCGGCGGTCAGGGCAACGAGTTTTTCTTCCAGCTCATTCTCGGAGCGCAGAACCACCTTGTGCCCCATCTCTTCAACGATCAGGGTGGCGGTATCGCGATCCAGGCTCTGGTTAATGGTGACCATCTCGCCCATTTTCATCAGGCGCTTGATCAGCTCGCCGGCTTTGATATTCAACTGCCTGGCAAGATCGCCGACGGTGATCGTCTCACCCAGTTGCACTTCGTACACTTGCTTTCCTGTCGGCTTCTTGAAGCCGTGTGTGTTCTTCACTTTCAGCGTAGGACGAGACAGAGATCGGGTACTGCGTTTCTCTTCTTCCGTTTCGAAAGCTTCCAGCGCGGCATCGTACAGGGATGTTTTGCTGGTTTTTTTCGGGCCGGACTTACCGCGACGGCTACGCTTCTTGCGCGGTTCATCGTCATCGCGATCGTCGACAACCGCCTCTTGTTTGCGACGCAGGGACGGTTTGACAGCGGAATCCTCTGTCGCCGCTTTCTGCTTGGCCTTTTCCGCGCGCTCTTTCTTGTCATCTTCGACACGCTTGCGCTCGGCTTCTACGCGGGCTTTCTTCTCTTCCAGCTCAGCGGCTTCGCGCTCCGCCTCTTTCTTGCGGCGCTCCATGGCAGCGATACGCATCGCCTCAATATCGTCGACATAGCTGGAACGAATAGGTGCAGGGGCGGGCTTCGGTTCGGCTTTGGGTTCAGGCTTCGATTCGACTTTTTCTGCAGGCTTGGCTTCAGCAGTCTTTTTCGCATTCGCTTTTTCAGCTTCGGCAGCCTTGGCTTCAGCTTCTGCTTTGGCAGCCGCTTCCGCTTCCTGCTGAGCTTTGGCTTCCGCTTCGGCGCGCGCCTTAGCTTCCGCTTCGGCAGCTTCCTGCTCGGCGCGGGCGCGATCAGCGGCCGCCTTTTCTGCAGCTGCCAGCTCTTCTTCCGCCTTTTTCAGTGCGGATGTATCGACTTCGGCTTCGGCCTGCTCGCCTTCCGCTTCGGCGCGCTTAACGTAAGTGCGCTTCTTTCGCACTTCCACGTTCACGGTCTTGCGGCCTGTGCCAGAGCCGGTTTTCAAGGTCGTGGTGGTTTTGCGCTTGAGGGTGATTTTGCGAGGAGCGGCGCCCTCTTCCCCTTTACTGCTGCCGTGGCTGCTTTTCAGAAAATTGAGCAGGACCTGCTTTTCTTCCGCAGATACCTTTGCATCCGCTGAAGTGTGGGGCAAACCCGCCTCCTGCATCTGCTTGAGCAGACGCTCTTCGGTGGCACCAACCGATTTGGCGAGTTCGCTAACTGTTACTTCGGCCATTCTCTCTCCTAAAAAGTCACTTTGCAGCGGAGCGGTATTAGTTCATTTTACCGCTCCACCCTTGGCCTGCACGGCAGGCAATTGGTGGGCGCGGGTGCTGTACACCACGCGCAGTGCCGGGCAACAGCCCGGCACCTTGGCATTAAGCCTCTTGATCACTGTCGTCGGCGAACCAGGGCTCGCGCGCTTTCATGATGAGTGCAGCGGCACGTTCCTGGTCCATGCCTTCGATATCAAGCAGGTCGTCGACCGCCTGTTCCGCCAGGTCCTCCATGGAGGAGACACCGCGACTGGCGAGCAGGAACGCCAGCTGACGATCCATACCTTCCATGCTCAGCAGGTCTTCCTGGGGCTCGGACGCTTCCAGTTCTTCCTCGGAAGCCAGCGCCTGGGTCAGCAGTGCATCCTTGGCGCGAGCGCGTAATTCTTCGGCGATTTCCTCATCGAAGCCTTCGATACCCAGCATCTCCTCGATCGGCACATAGGCCACTTCTTCAAGGGTGGTGAATCCTTCTTCGACCAGAACGCCCGCAACGTCTTCATCGATATCCAGGCGTGCCATGAAGGTTTCCATGATACTGCCGGACTCCGCTTCCTGCTTCGCCTGCCACTCGTCAACGCTCATCACGTTGATTTGCCACTGGGTCAACTCGGACGCGAGACGTACGTTCTGACCGCTTCGACCAATGGCCATGGCCAGATTTTCTTCGGCAACCGCGACATCCATGGAGCCGGCGTCTTCGTCCACCACAATGGATTCAATTTCTGCTGGCGCCATCGCATTGATGACGAACTGGGCCGGGTTGTCGTCCCACAGCACGATATCCACACGCTCACCAGACAGCTCGTTGGATACTGCCTGAACACGCGCACCGCGCATACCCACGCAGGCACCGACCGGATCGATACGTCCATCGTTGGTGTTGACGGCAATCTTGGCGCGCAGCCCGGGATCCCGCGCTGCGCCCTTGATTTCAATCACCTGCTCGGAGATCTCCGGCACCTCGATGCGGAACAGCTCGATCAGCATTTCCGGGCAGGAACGGCTCAGCATCAACTGCGGACCGCGTGCTTCCGGTTGGATTTCCAACAGGATGGCGCGGACGCGGTCGTTGAGTCGGAAAATTTCACGGCCAACCAGCTGGTCCCGCGGCAGGCGTGCTTCGGCGTTGTTGCCCAGATCCACGGCAATAAAGTCGCGGGTGACCTTTTTCACGGTCCCGCTCACCAGCTCACCCACGCGATCGCGGTATTCGTCAACGATTTTGGCGCGCTCGGCTTCACGTACCTTCTGTACGATGACCTGTTTGGCAGTCTGCGCGGCGATACGGCCGAACTCGACGTTTTCTACCTGTTCGCGATAAACATCACCGGCTTTCAGCTCGGGATCTTTCTCGTGGGCTTCCTCCAGGGTGAACTGGGTGCCCAACTCGGCGAGGGTGTCATCGTCGACCACTTCCCAGCTGCGGAAAGTTTCATAGTCACCAGTACGGCGATCGATGATCACCTCAATGGTGGAGTCTTCGTCGTAGCGCTTCTTGGTGGCAGTCGCAAGGGCCACCTCAATTGCCTGGAAAATAATATCCCGGTCAACGCCTTTCTCGTTGGAAACCGCCTCGGCTACCAGCAAGATTTCTTTGTTCATGCAGCTGCCTCTTTAAAAACGCTACGTGCTGACTAATCAATGCTCTGGTGGGGTCTGTAACACCACTCCCACCGGCTACTTTCGCATTGCCCTAATATGATCGACCCATTTCGGGCCGGAAAATCTGAAACTGTACTTTTGCAGCCGTGCTTACTTTTCGTTATCAAACTGCGGGATAATATTGGCCTTCTCGATACTGTCGATGGGCAGCAGGTACTCATTTTCGCTGTCGATACGCAAAACGATTTCATCGCCTTCCACACCTGCCAGCAGGCCGCGCCACTTGCGCTGGCCATCCAGTGGCATGCGCAAACGCAGCTCTACCTGGGCACCGATATAGCGCTGATACTGTTCCAGTTTGTACAGCGGACGATCCATACCCGGAGACGAAACCTCCAGGGTGTATTTGCTGCTTATAGGATCTTCCACATCCATGACTGCGCTCACCTGGCGACTGACTTTCTCACAGTCGTCCACAGAGATGCCCCTTTCCGAGTCGATGTAGATCCGCAGCAGGGCATTGCGACCATGGGTCTGATAATCAATGCCCCACAGTTCACAATCCAGTGACTCGACCACCGGAGCCAGGAGCTCTTCCAACAGTTCGCGTTTGCTTGCCATATCACCTGTGGCCCCTCTTCGGGGCGGATGCGCAACCGGTTGCGCCGATCGCAGAGAACAAAAAATGGGCAGCGAAGCCAACCCCACGGTCCGAATGAGAAACCGCGGCGCCGACTCCCGGCCCATTCGGATGGCAAACCACGTTTGCCGCAGATACGAAAAAGCCCCTAACAGGGGCTTTTACTGCACGAAAACAACCTGAAATGTTTTCGCAAAATTTGGTAGCGGGGGCAGGATTTGAACCCTAGACCTTCGCCGGCCATGCCGCCAGAGGTGAAAAGCGAGCCCGAGTCGGGCATCTAGCTAAGAACCAATGGTACCGGAAATTGGTAGCGGGGGCAGGATTTGAACCTACGACCTTCGGGTTATGAGCCCGACGAGCTACCAGGCTGCTCCACCCCGCAACAACATCTTGGGAGTTAACAACCATCTACACATCAGAAGTATAAGATGGAAATTGGTAGCGGGGGCAGGATTTGAACCTACGACCTTCGGGTTATGAGCCCGACGAGCTACCAGGCTGCTCCACCCCGCACCGACACTTCCCAGAGACCGGATCCTGGTAGAGACCGGCCCCTCGCGATGGGTTGCCCCAACCGCTCAAGAGGCTGCGCATTCTATTGATCGCCCCCCGGGGAGTCAAGTCACTTTTGGCATTTAATCACACCCCTAGATCTCGGGACGGGAATAACGTCACCTCGCCTCTTATATATAGGCAGTTTTATCACTCCCAGTGCTTCAACATTACGTATCGCTCCCCGTGCCGCAGTCAGGAAACAACATTGATAAACATTCTCATTTTACTTATGATCGCCGCCATTCAATAAATGGGCAGGCACAGATACGCAAGACATCCGCGTGAGGGCTAACCCTCACCGCATGGCGGTTAAACCTTCGGCCCCTGCCCGCAACAATTCGCCGCATCATCCGGCAAAATCGTCCAATAAATTCGCCCAATAACACATCCAGTTTTCTCAAGGAGCTCAGCATGCGCGGGACTCGTACCACCCTTGCTCTGGCCATTGCCGCCACCAGTACGCTTTCCATTGCCGCGGAAAGCAACTCCCAGATCAAAGAAGAAGTAGTGGTTACCGCAAGTCGTACGGAAAAACCCTTAAGCGCCATTCCCAATACCGTCACCCTGATCGACCAGCAGGAACTGACCAATCAGATGGCCGCCACCAGCGACCTGTCGACCATTCTCGGCAACCTGATTCCGAGCTTTTCCCCCAGCCGCCAGAAGATGACCAGTTCAGGCGAGAGCCTGCGCGGCCGCAAACCACTCTACCTGATCGACGGTGTACCGCAGTCCAACCCTCTGCGTGACGGCGGTCGCGATGGTCACACCATTGATCCACTGGTTCTGGAGCGGGTGGAAGTGATTCACGGTGCCAACGCCATCCACGGCATGGGCGCCTCCGGCGGTATCATCAACCTGATTACCCGCACCCCGAGCGACGAGTTTCAACAGAGTGTGCGGGTGGAGTCTGCTTTTCAGACCGATGAGCTGAACGACACTCTGGGCTACAACGGCAGCTACAGCCTTTCCGGCAAGTTAAGCGATGTAGACGTGTTGGCCAGCATGACCTACCGCAATTCCGGTATCAGCTACGACGCCAATGGGGAGATTGTCGGCTTCGACAATACCCAGGGCGACACTATGGACAGTGAAACCAGCAATGCGTTTATCAAGGCTGGTTACAGCTGGGATAGCCAACGCGTGCAGCTGACCATCAACCACTTTCTGGTGGAGGGGAACAACAACTGGCTAAGCGTGGACGGCGATATTGACACCGGTATTCCCACCACGGCGGTAAAAGGTGAAGTACCAGGAAAGTCCCCCTCCAACGAGGTCACCACGATAAACCTGCAATACAGTAACGAAGATTTCTTCGGGCAGAAGCTGCGCGCCCAGGTATTTTCGCAGGATTTTGCCGGAGCCTATGGCGCGACCAACAGCGGCACGTTTCAGGATGAAGACACCTACGGTCCTGATCTGTACGACCAATCCCAGAACAACTCAGAAAAACGCGGTCTCAAGCTGACACTGATCAAGGACCAGATCGCCGGCGCCCCGGTAAGCCTCGCCTACGGTGTGGACCTACTGGAAGACGAAACCTGGCAGCAACTGATTCTGACCAGTCGAGCCTGGGTTCCGCCCACCCAGTATAAAAATATCGCGCCCTATGCTCAGGCGGAATTCAGCGGTATCGACCAGCTGACGGTTACCGCCGGCGTACGCCATGAGATCTCCGAATTACAGGTTGATGATTTCACAACCCTCGCGTCTTACGGCAGCCAGTTCGTCAAAGGTGGCAAACCCGAATTCAGCGAAACACTCGGAAATATCGGCGCGACCTATGCATTCACCGACGGCCTGCGAGTTTACGCAAACTATTCAGAGGGATTTTCCATGCCGGATGTGGGGCGGGTTCTACGCGGCATCAATGAACCGGGCCTTGCGGTCGAAAGCTTCCTGGACATGCAGCCAATTCTCACTGAGAACCAGGAACTGGGGCTGGAGTTTACCAGTGAGGCATTCGCAGCCCAGCTCGCCTACTACTCATCCGATTCCGATATTGGCCAGCGCCTGGCGCTTGGCGACGATGGCATCTACAGCGTGCAACGGGAAAAGACCGATATCGACGGTTTTGAACTGCGCGGCCAGTGGTACGCCACTGACACCGACACCCTGGAGGCCCGCTATGCCTACACCAAAGGCCGATACGACTCCAATGACGATGGCAAGGTGGATACAGATCTGGATGGCCGCAATATCGCTCCCAACCGCTTTAACCTGAGCTGGGCACGTAACTGGAGCGAGGTGTTGAGTACGCGAATCCAAGCAAATTGGCTGCTGGACCGTGATTTCGAAAACTCAGCAGGTGACGTCACCCGTGAATTTGACGGCTATACCATCATTGATGCCAGCGCACAGCTGCAGGCGATGGGCGGTGAACTCGCATTGGGTATCCAAAACCTGACCAATCAAGACTACTTCACCTACTACTCCCAGACCGCGGGTAATGACATCCGCAACTTCAAGGGAATTGGGCGCAGTGTGAACCTGTCTTACTCCAAGGTATTCTAATAAATAACGAGTGCTCGCCTGCAAGCAGGCTCCGATTGGAAGATACTCCGTAGGAGCCCGCTGGCTGGCGAATCCATAAATACGTCATTCCATGCGCAAAACATTTTTCGTCCTGCACAAATACGCCGGTCTCACCCTGGGCCTACTGCTGTCATTGATCGGCCTCACCGGCAGTCTGCTGGTGTTCGACCACGCGCTGGATGAAACACTTGCACCGCAAACGGTAACCTTCAACCCGAGTGATCGCCCCGCCAGTTATTCCGAAATACTGGCAGCCGCGCAAGCCGCGGTTCCCGGAAATCCCGAGCCCACCCGCCTGATGACCCAGCGCCAGCCAGGCAGCCCCCACGTTGTACGCTTCCCCACACCGGAAGGCGCACCCGGCCCTATCGAAGTCAGCGTGTCACCCACCGACGCCGAAGTGCTGGCTGTGCGCGGCTGGGGCACCACGGAATACACCATGACCTGGCTGTACCGCCTGCACTACACGCTGCTCGCGGGAAAAAATGGCAAAACTGTGGTGGGTTTTATGGGCCTGCTACTGATGGTGTTCTGTATTTCCGGTGTCGTATTGTGGTGGCCAAAACTGAGGCACAGCGGAACTCGAGACTGGAAGCGGGCTTTTTCCATTTCGCGCACAGGGAATCGATTCCGGTTTTACTTTGACATCCACAAGGTCTTCGGCATTTATTTTTTACCGCTGCTGTTAATGATCAGCTTCTCCGGTGTGACGCTGGTATTTCCGACGCAAGTAGAAGCGGTTGTCGGCAGCCTGTTCAAAGTGGAGCCCCGTCCCGCCCTGCCCGGTTCACGGGTAATATCTGGCACACCGATTTCGCCGGATATGGCGGTAACCATTGGTGAAGAGGTTTTCCCCGGTGGTGTTCTGAAACGGATTTATCTGCCGCGCAATAGTGAAGACAGCTACGGCGTGACCTTCCGTGCAGAAGGCGAAGCCTGGACCAATTACGGAGCCAGCTTTGCACGGCTGGACCAGTACACCGGCGAAGTGCTATTGACTCAGAAGGTTACCGAGATCCCACTCGGTAATAAAATCCTGCGTTGGCAGTTCCCTCTGCACAATGGGGATGCCCTGGGGATAGTCGGGCGCTGGCTGGTGTTGTTGGCAGGCCTGGTGCCGGCACTGTTGTTTGGCACCGGCCTGTACCTTTGGTGGCAGAAGCGGCGGTTGAAAACGCAGGCTCAGCGAAAGCAACGAACAACCGTTACCACTATCACTACCACCAGCACAGAACCTGCCAAGGGAATCATGGCTGAAGCCAAGTGACCCCCTTACATTCCTGTTCCCCCATCACCCAGGATGGGGGTTACTCGCCGGTAACGAGACTTTAGAACTTACCAACCATATTGATAAACACACCCTGGCTGTCGTAATCCAGATCGGTCAGATCGTCGGAGAAGTCGGTAAAGTTGTAGCCGATACCCGCCTTGAAGTTACGCCCCATTTGCCGGTAGAGTGCGAGCAGTGCGCCGCTGCGGCTGTCGCCGGCTTCCGGCAGGTCGAGCAGGCGGCCTTCGATCAGCAGGTCCCAGTGATTGACGAAGTGCCAGTCCGCGCGCACTACATAGAGATGGGCAGTACTATCGAAGAACTCGGGATCTTCCCGCTCCATACTCAATTGCCCCAGGCGGTAGGCGTACTTGGCACCGACAGTCCAGCGCTGGGTGAGGTCGTAGTTGGTATCCACGGAGAAGATATGACTCTTCTGCACGAATTCGATGGCGCTGCTGTTGCTGCTTGACGTTACCAGTACCTGATCATTGGTCGGGACATTGTAGAAATAGGTGTATTTCAACAGGGTGTTCCAGCGGTCGTTATCCACCGGGCGGTAGGCATAACCCATCACACCTTCGGTAAATTTACCGTCGTAAAACTGGCCCGCGGAACTCTTGCTGTCGGAATAGTTGAGCTTGCCTACTAAACGCCAGTCCGGGCTCATCTGGTAGCTGAGAGTGTTTTTCAGCAGCCAGGTCTTGCGCTCGTTTTCCAGCACACTTTGCGGATCATCCTCGGTACCCGCTCCGTTCAGGGTCTGCATGTTATCCACGCGGTATTCCACCGCGCTCGCCACTCGCAGCTCACCATCGTTAAAGCCCATGCTTGCCCCCATGGCACGGCGCTCGGTTTCCGCACCGGTGCGCGGATCTTCAAGGGTACCCGCCTCCAGACTGGTGCCGTAATGCCATTTGTCACTGGGTGCCAGGTCCACCCCAAGAGCGTGGGTAAGACCGGTGGAAACATCACCGTGGGTGTAGCGCTCTTCACCGTAGATACTGGTGGTATCGGAGAAACGGCTGCGGAAACCACTGTTCAGGTTGCCCTTGCGCGCGCGCACACCGGTATCGGTGCGCTCGTTATCCAGGGTGTAGTTCAGATAGAGATTGGTACGATCGGTAACCAGGAAGTCTGTTCCCAGGCGCGCAGCGGTGCCGGTATCGCCACCAGACAGTTCACTGTCCACCGTCAGGCGGTCGCTGACACGGTAAGCGCCGCCAAAACCGATGCGGTTGTTTTCATCGCGGTTGCCGGACACTTCCGCGGTCCGCTGCACGAAACCAAAAGCGTTCCAGTTTGCGCCGGAGTCGTAACCGGCCTGGATTGCCACATCGGTACGTTCACCCTGTTTCTGGGTAAGAGGTACAACCGGTGAAAGGTCTTCGCGAGAATCGGCCCGCGCCGCCGCCGCAATCCTCCAGCGATCACTCAGGCGATACCCCAGCTCCACATCGGTGGCTTCTGTCTGCAGCCCCTGCTGCTGTTCCTTGGTGTCGGTCTTAAGGCCCACATCAAAGCGCTCGCCAATGGGCAGGTTGATGGTTGCACCAAACTGTTCGGTTTCGTGGGTGGCCAGCTGGCCCGGTCCAGAAAAGCCCGCATCCCGCTGCTGGGCGTAAACAGACATGGAACCGCGCACACCGTCAAAGAAGTCGCCCATCTGGACGGCAGCCTCGACCTTGTTTGCACCGGCCTTGGCCTGTGGATCGATGGGGCCTATCTGTTCAAAACCGCCCTGGTTGAAACTGTAACCACCATCGAGAGAAGAAAGGCTTTCCAGCGTATTGCCCTGACTCTCCGCCACTTCCACCTTCACCCAGGTACCGGCGGTTTTACGCAGTGTCAGATCGACACCATGCAGGGACGACTCATTGTCTTCCTCGTCCTGCTGACTGGCGCTAACGCCGATGCGCACATGATCACCCGCCCAGTACTGGGCGCGGCCGCCCACCGCGAGGGTATCCAGATCGTCAAAGCCCGGAGTGTATTCATAGCGGGCCACCAGATATTGAGGGTTACCGTTATAAGAGCCATCCTGAACGATCAGGTTGTCGTTGGCGATCGCCGATAGAGGACGGTTCAGCAGCACGCGGCCCTGTATGTAGTCCACATCGTAATCAATCACCGGAGTCAGGTTTTTCACCCCCAGCACCAGGCCGGAGTTTTTGTCCCGCACTTCCACACGCAGGCGCTCAGAGCCGGTGAGAATATCCTGGTGGCGCAGGTAATAGAGGGAGCCACCGGTGCCGCGGAACTCGTCGCGGCCAGCGATAGTGCCGGGTTCCGCACTGAATGCATCAACTTCAAAACGCTTGTCGCCAAAGTCAGTAACGTCATCGGTTTCGAAGTGGAAATTGGCCCCGTAGAGGGCGCGGTCGATCTGCGCAAGCTCGTTATCGGTATAAGATGCCTTGAAGTTACCCCACAAGCCGTAGTCGTCGTAGTTTTCCAGCTTGATATAGAACTTGCCGGAAGTGGGCGCATCTTCCACCACCGTGGAGTCATCGCCAAAAGTCGGGTAGTACAGATCACTGTCGAGACGGCGGAACAGGGCATCCGGCGTCTTTTCCATAAAGTTGGTAAACAGCTCGTCGATCGGCCCTTCATCGGTATCCGCACTGGCGGAAAGGCGCCAGCCGTCACCGAAGCTGCCGCTGGTATAAAACGCCAGGCGACCGTCGTAACTTGCGGAGTTGTCGTAGTGGGTCTGATCGCCGGTCACCAGTGCGGCCGGACCATTGGTGTCGTCACGGGCGATGGTGAGATCCGCAATGCCCACGGTGAACCAGTCGTCGCGGTTGAACTCCAGGTCCCGCAGGAAGAGCTCGCCGTTGCCCTGCTCATCCAGCACCGCCACTTCTACCGTATGCAGACCCTTGGCGAAAATTTCCTCGGCAACAAACTCGCCATTACTACTAACCGGAATCTCGCGTCCCGCCAGCCACACGCTGTGATTGGTCGGAATATCCGCGCCGTTCACCAGCACTGCGTTGCCATTTACCGGGATATTCTGCTCGGACAGACGATTTTCGCCGTAGCCCACCAGCAGCTCCTGCTCCGTAGTGGTCTCCTGTAATTGCGGCTCGAAGTTATCCACAAGCCACAGGGATTGTGGGCGGGTTTCGTCGAAGCGCTGTTTCCAGTCGTACACTCGCAATACATATTTCAGTTTTTTCAGTGGCGCCTGGAAGCTGTCAAAGTCTGCCTGCCAGTCGCCCTCGCCATTCTGGTCAAGGGTGACAACAGCCAGCGGCTCGTCGCGCAGGGATTGCGCCTCCTCGAAAATCCGCACTTCTGCGCGGGTAATAAATGACGGGTAATTGGTGTAGCGCTTGAACGCGACCCGGCTTTCCACCAGCTCGGTTTCCGGGTCATCCGCGAAACGGATGGTATTCGGGAAGGCAGTGACATTCAGCCGGGGCTGCATGGTCTGGTTATCGAAGCGGAACTGGATATTGGCATTGTCCAGTGCCACATCGGTACAACGCTGCAGGTCGGCGGAATTTTTGTGCGGGTCGTACTCTGGCGCGCCGTCCACAGTAATCCGCATCAGGTTCAACGCGTAGGGGTTGTGGGCAACCGCTTCCTGCTGCAGGCGCTCGATTTCCAGCCGGTCCTGCTCCGCCAGAATCGCCAGCTCGTCATACAGCACCTGCACTTCCACGCGGGCGCCGTCCATGTGGATAAAGCCGGTCTGTACCACGTCTTTGGATTCCACGTAACCGCGGCCCTCAAACTCTACCTGATCGTCTTCGAGGCCGAGCTTTTCCTGTACCAGCTGCATGGTTTTTTTCGCACGCGCAGATGACAGCCCTACGTCGTCGCCATAGACCATGGCCTCACGGCGCTCCATACGCTCGTTGTCGCTGTAGCCGACAAAACTCAGGCGCACATTTTGCTTGCCCGCCACTTCGTCCATCAGGCGCTGCATCTGCGCCAGTTGTGCGCTGGTAATCTGCGGCTCACCACTATTCAGAAAAATCGGCGGCACTTCACCGGTGGGGGATTCATGTTCGATGGTGATGGTTTCCGCATCCGCTGCTTCCGGACAGGCCTGCACACCGTCGGCGGCAGTCTCCAGCAGGTCGTCGTACCAGAACTCCACTTCCACACGGTGATTCAGTGAGCGCCCCTTAGCGGTGTCGTTGGCTGCAATCGGCTGCGACGAACCCTTGCCACTGCTGGTCACCATATAGCCTGGCAGATTCAACTGGTCCGCCACGGCCAGCGCCACCCGACGTGCTTCCGCGCGGGACAGTGCCATCTGGTCGTCGTACAGTTCCGCCGGCCCTTCCGGCAGTGCACCGCCGTCGGTGTGACCGACAAAATGAATGGTGAGATTTGGCTTGTCCTGCAGGGTATTACGCACTTCCTGAATACGCCGCACAAACGCCATCGGTAAATCCGCCTGCCCCGGCTGCAACCGCAATGGGGAAACCAGGTTTTTCAGGCGCGCCCGCTGGTCGGAGCCCGCGGTATAGCGCAGCTTACACACGGTTTCCTGGCGACAGACCTGGACGCGATTGAGTTGCAGGGCCTCGGCGCGACGCTGCGCATCTCGCGCTTCCTCATCCAGTTCAAAATAGCGCACCGCCAGCTCCACCCGCCGATTCAGCTCACGACCTTTTTCGGTGATGTTCTCCGACAGGGGCTCGCTGTCTCCACGCCCCTCCACCACGATGGCCTCATCGGGCAACTCCAGCGCGGTTTGCAGATAATCCGCAATCAACTGTGCACGGGCCTGGGTAAATGCCGTTTTATCCGCGTATTCGGCCAGCTCATCGTCATTCAGCGGGCCGCTATCGGTGTGCCCGACGACGATCAGCTGCATTTCATGGGCCGATTCCAGCTCTGCGAGTTTCTCGCGCAGCTGTTCCACGAGCTCGGGATCAACCTCATCTTCCACTGCACGGAACAGGAGCGGGGGCAGAATGTTGTTTTCCACAACCGCTTCTTCCGGCGCAATAAAAGTTTCCGCATCCTGTACCCACAACTGCCCTACGGCCGGGATCAGGGTAGTTTCCGTATTGCTACCGAGCGGTTTCTCCGTGTATTCACCGGCGCTTTCCACTTCCGGCGAGAGCCCCGGAATCAAGTGCCACCAGGCGCTGTCCGCCTGGGTTTCTTCTTGCGCGTAGGCGACGGTGCTTACCAGTGCGGCAACGATGACCGCCATTTTTTTCTGCGAAGGACGGAACATCACCGGGCACCTCCCTGATCTTCACTTCCGATCATGCGGTTAATACTGCGTTTGAACCCGTCCAGCACATTGCCGCGCTCGGGCGGCGCACCACGGCGCCAGAAAATTTCGGTTTCGATATTCAACGGATAGCAGCAGTCCAGTGCTGCCCAATCTTCGGCAATACGCGCCTTGATGGTTTCCAGTCGCGCTTCCACCAGTGCCGGATCTTCATTTTCCGCAAGATACGACAGGCGCAACAGCGACGGTGCTTCTTCCAGCCGCTCCAGCAACAGCTCGGTGCGGGACTGCCACTGCGGACGCAGCTCGGTAGAACCGGGCTCGAACACCGCTTCCGCCAGATCCAGGCGCACCACACGGTGCAGGCTGGTACCGAAGTTGAACTCCAGCATCTTGCCTCGAGTGGCACGCTGAACCCGTGGGTTTTCCGTGGTCAAGCGGTAACCGCTTGGCAGGCTGCGATCGTCCAGCTTCAGCACAAAGTTGGAGCCGCGATCCGGGTTCGGTACAGCCGCACAGGTAATGTGGAAACGCCCGTGGGCGTCGGCAGTCGCCTTGAGACCATTGGCGGTCACCACCCGGGCACCGGGCACACCGCCCTCACCCTGATCCTGATAACCGTTCAGGTTCTTGTCATCAAAGACCTTGCCGATGACATCGGTACAGTCAAAGGTCGGGTCCGGAACCACACGCACAGTAGCCGACGCTTCACCCGACGCCTGCTGACCGGACAGCTCGTTAAACATCCGTGCACGGTTGACGTATTCCCCTTCGCCCACACCGGAGCCCACCACCAGCAACAGTTTCATGGTGTGTGTCTGCTCCGGCTCGGCGCGCAGATGCGGCCACTGCAACTGCAGTCCGTGTACCTGCGGCTCCACCGGCAAACCATCCAGATTTGCAGAGCCGGCAACGTACTTGAAGCCTGCGGGGAAGTAATCCACCAGTTGCAGGTCGGTCAGCGGTACCGGCAGCGAGTTGTTGAAGGTAATGGTGTAGGGCACCAGCTGGCTGCGCGTTACATTCAACATGGCCGCGGTTTTAGTCAGTGCCAGGGCACCTTCCAGCTGCGGATCCAGTGCGATGTGGTTGTTGAACAGCTGGCTGCTACCGGGCTGATTGGCGTCATCCAGATTCAGCCGCAGGTAGTAGTCCGTTTCACTGCTGCGCGCGTCGGCATCGATCGATGGCGGCGTCACTGACAATTGCACTTCACAGTGGTCCGGCGTACCCGGAATCACGTCGGCCGCGCTGCCGATACAGGCCCCTACATCGAAACTACCGGTATCCAAGCCGGTCTGCGGCGGAATGATCTGGGACGGGCCAGACACGTAGTCCTCGTTGGGCACATCCACTTCGATCAGGTAGTCCGCATTCACCGCACAGGCAGCACTGCTGAAGTTCACATCGAACTTGTAGAAACCACCGGTGAGGGTGACCTGATTCTGCTGCTTGGGATCCTCAAAACAGCTATCCGGTAACGGTTGTCCACTGGATGCACCGAGCAGTCGGACGCGGGCGCCATTTACCGGTGCACGCAGTACCGAGTCGTATACAACACCGTTCGGCGTAATCGGTAGATTCAGGTTCTGCGGGTTGGCCCCGGACTCCACATAGATATTCTGAATCTGCTGCGGGCCGTTGGTGTAATCGGAGCTGGCGGTACCCAGTGACGCCGTGTTATCCCCTGCATTGGGGGCAAGATAGCGCAACTCATAGCTGGCACCGGCCATGTCCGCACCGTCCATATTCGGCACCAGGCCATCGAAGACAAAGTACCCCTTGTCATCACTCTGCACGGTTTCCAGCAGAGCGTTGTTGAAGTACAGCTCCACACTCCAGTTCACCAGCAGCTGCTCTTCCGCATCCGCCGTTTCACTAAAGTTGACATCGTGCCAGAGATAACCGGAAAGGTTCGCAATCCCCGGGGTACCACCGATATCGATCGACACGGTGGCTTCGTTATACATTGCGGGATCGTTCCACTTCACCTGCGCGGTGTTCACGACCGGGTACCCCATGGCCAGGTTTTCACCCAGCTTGGCTTCAAAGCGCAGGGTGATGGTTTCCTGAGGCTGCAGGTCTCCGTAATTGGTGCTGTAGTCCACGGTGATCAGCGGACCATCGACCATTACGCCATCGGGCTGGCCGTTCAGGCGTGCGGAATCTTCCACGTACGTCAGCACACCCTCACCGGCGACCAGCAGATCGTCGTAGATACTCACCAGGCTCGCGGGTACGGCGCTAATGTTGGTAACGCGGACGATGTATTCCAGCACCTTGCCGGACTCGGCCGCGCCGCCGCCAACAACCGCCACTTCCTTGGTGATGGAAAGCTGCTGGGCATCACCGACCACCACCTCAGTGGGCTGGGCGCCATTGCTGCTATTGCCATCCGCATCGGTCAGGGTCAGCGGCAGTTCGAGACTGTACACATTGCCCTGGTTGCTGATGATGGTGCCGCGCTCGGTATCGGCGTTGACCATGACATCGAACACGATGGTGGCGGTTTGCGCGGTGGTCAGAACACCTTCACCTTGCGCTGGCAGCGGTGGCGTCAGGTCGTCCGTACTGATCGCGATACCGGAAATCAGCGGTGAATCTTCCCCATCATCCGCGACGGAAACACCATTCAGCATGGTACTGCCGGCAACGTAGGTCGTGTGTTCCGGCACCAGATCCACAAAGCGCGCCTCGGTGGCATCCTTACCGCCCATGTTGCTGACGGTAATGGTGTAGCGCAGCACGTCTTCCGGGTCGACGATACCGGCGGTCATGTTATCCACCACCAGCTCCACGGTTTTCTGTGCGCGGATCAGCGGCACATTACCGACGATATCGATGGTCGGATCGTCGGCCACTTCGGTGGTGGGGTCGTCGGACGGCTTCTCGTCTAACGGCGTATTTTCGCCACCCGCATCGACGCCCGCACCGGCACCGTTGGCGAAGCCCTGGTTGGAAATCACCGTGCCATCGTTGACGTCATTGATGGTGACATCAAAGGTAATCAATGCCGCCTGGACACCAGACGCCGCCGGATCGGCCATCAGCTGACCGACTTCCGCACCCGGAGACTGGATGATCAGGGTCTGCGCCAGTGGCGTGCTGCCATCGATATCGTCCAGAGCAACACCGTTCAGCGTGGTCGAACCGGCAACGTAGGTGGTATTGGCGGGCACCTGATCGCGCAGGGTCGCCTCTACCATGTTCTCGTTACCGATATTTTCTACCCGCAGGGTGTAGCGCAATGTGTCGCCCGGCACCAGGCTGTCCGGTTCGCCGGTCATGTCTTCGGAAATTTTCTCTACCTTGAAGACAGGAGCGGATTCGATGATGACCTGAGTGGGATTTTCAGCGCCCGGTGCTTGCGGGTCGGCCTCGCCATCGATATTCGGGTCATCACTCACCGCCAGCTGCTGGCCGTAAGCCAATACCCGGGACTGGTTCAGAACCGCGGTGCCACTGTCGATCACATTCGCCAGCTGTACCTCGAAAGTTACGCGAACACTGTCACCGGTCTCTCCCTGTTGAGCCAGGCTGATTCCATCGATACGCAGCAAGCCACTGGCTGCATCGCCGCCGGTCGCATCGCTGTTATCCACGGCATCTACCGGAATATCGATAACCGTCAAGGTACCCGGGGCAAAGACCGTCTGCGTATTAAGAGTGCCGAGCGCATCTTCAATGGCAAATTCCGCCAGAGGAATCTCGCTGACATTGCTGACGGTGATGGTATAGCGCAGGGTGTCCCCCGGGCTTGCTTTCTCAGCGGGCGCCTCGCCGGTAGTGATATTGACGACCTCTTTCAGCATCTTCAGCGTGGCACTCTGAGTCACCAGCGCGTGCGCATCTTCATGGTCGAGCACATCCGGCGTACCGTCGGTGGGCGGTGCACCGTAGGTTCGACGATTCTCACGATCATCGCCCTGGCTGAACCACTGCGCAGCGGCCACATTCACCAGGGTCTGATCCCCCGCGGTGTCCTCATCCAGCCACGCGCGATACTCGATCAGCATGCGCTGGTTTGGCTCGATGGCGACACCCGTCGTAGTAATCGTGAGGGTGCAATCGTCAAACACGGACTGGAAGTCGGTATCCGCCGCTAACGCACGTACCAGGGTATCGGTGTCCGCATCGAATATCTGGATCGCGTCCACTTCCGGCGGCTGGGCACACATACCGCCCTGCTCCACATCCGGCAACAGGTCGACAACAGTGGTATCCCAGGCGGTGCTGTCACCCACATTGTTAATGCTGAGAATAAATTCTCCGGCAATACCTGCATGCAGAATTTCCGGACCCGATTTTTCCAGAGTGAGCTGCGGCTCAATCAGAGTCATCTCCGGAGAGGTATCCGCGAGCAATGCAGGGTCACCATCAAAGGTGCTGAAGCGGTAACTGGCGGTATTGGTAAATGCCAGACCAGCGACATTGGTTGCGCTGTCGAGCACTTCGACAATCAGTTCCAGCTCGATCTGCTCACCGGCCGGGATATCGATACCATCAACGCTATCGACGATTTCCAGCTCGGTTTCACTGCCGATATTTTCCGGTGTCCAGCTGCCGGTGCCGCTGATTTTGTTCACCGCAATAAACCGCAAGTCCGCAGCGGAGGCCGTCAGATCATCGGTGATCTGTACCCCGTAGAGGGCAGTGTCGGCGGGCGTCGCGGGCACGGTAATGCGGTAGGCAAATTGCTCGCCAATCGTCGTTTCCGGCTGAGTAATGTTTTTATCCAGTGCAGCCGGTAACGGGCTCGTCAGCACCACGCTTACCGCCTCATCGAGACGATAGTCCTGACGCTCCTCGGCGAGACCGTTGGCCGGTACAGCATTATTATCAAAGGAATAGTAAACCGGCAGGGTCACACCGTTACCCAGCGAAAGGCCGGCACCGAGGGTGTCATCCGCAGTCACCGTGTACACCAGGCGCAGTGTTTCGCCCACAGGAATGGTGTAGACATCACTGTCGTCGAGATCCCAGAGTGCAACGCCGGTGGTCGCATCAAAGACCGGCATACGTACCGGAAGGCTGCCACTACCGAGAAGCTCGATACTTTGCGTGGTCACACCACCGCCGTTTCGCAGCCCCTCTGGCAATAGATCCTCAATCTGCAGGTCGTACGCGGGCGCCTCACCGTTGTTGGTGATCTCAACGGTGAAGGTCGCTTCCTCACCCACGGTGATTTCCGTATCGCCACCGATCGCGGTGGTGACCTCTACGCGACTGATTGCGAGTAGCGGCTGTACCGCTTCAACCGTCGCCTGCGCATTGATTGTACTGGCCGGACCGGACGGCAATGCGTAATCCAGCGCGACCGCGTTCTCCAGTGCCTGCCTGCTGGGTAATTGCGCCAGTACACTGCCGTTTTGCACGCGTACTTCGTAGACGATCTGCAGGGTGTCACTGGCCGCACTCGCGGGGTTGGTCACATCACCCAGGTTAAACACAACCTCGGCGCCATTGACCGTCGTCGCACTCGCCACCGAAGCGGATTCATCCGTGCCGAAAAAGTCTGCGCTGATTACTTCCTCAAACACCAGACCTGTGGGCAGGGTATCGGTGATGACAACACTCGGATAGGTACCTTTTTGCAGGGTCGCCGTGACTGTGAAGCGAGCGCGATCACCGACACGAATACTGCCGGTTCCATCAAACGTATCGCTGAGCAGGTGTTTTTCCAGGCTGGTGTTGTCAGACAGCGTCACTGCCGCGCTGGCGCTGTCGATATAGTCGTTGTACGCCGGGGTTTCACTGCCGTCGCGTTCCCAATCGGAATCACCGGCCACACTGGTCCAGCGCACTTCCGCATTATTGTTCAGCACCTGGCCGGGGCGGGCGTCGTCCCCCACTACCGCCTGATATTCCAGGTTCAGGCTATCGCCTACCGCGACGCTGGCAAGGTTCCACTGCAGGGTAAAACCACTGGCGGCATCACCACTGATCACCGGCTCTCCCGCACTCGCGGAACCCGCAACATACTCAAGCCCGGGGTCCAGTACATCGGTAACCACCAGGTCGTAGGCCGCTGCGGAATTCGCATTGCCGTCCTCGGTCATCGTCAGGCGGTAATCGAGTAGCGTACCCGCGGTGATATCTGCCGGTGCAGACAGCACTTCTTTTTCCAGTGCAAGCTGTGGTTCAACAATCGTTAGTGGATCCGTGGCCGCACTGGTGTAGGTAACCCCGCCGGTGCTGTAGCTGGCCTGGTTGATCACAATATCCCCGGCATTGCTGTCGGCGCTGTTGGTCACACGCAGCAGGAGTTCGATCTGCGCGGTTTCACCGGCCTGGAGTGTTCCGAGATCGAAGCTCAGATCGGTATCGTCACCACCGTTCAGCAGGTCGCTGGCGGTACCGCCATTGATACTCAGTGTGGCCCCGACAAACTCGAACTGAGGTGCCAACGAATCCGTCAGAGTGACGTCCGTGCGAGCGATATTGTCTTCCGGGATGGTGATGCGATAGCGCACCTCTTCACCGATGGTGGCGGTGGGGGCACTGACCAGCGCTTTTTCCGGCGGCATCGCGTTGCTGGGATTCTGCATCCACACAGACGCAACCGTATCGTCGGTATATTGCTGACCCGCTGCTCCTGGCAGCGACCAGTAGCTATCGACACTGGCACTGTTGTTAAACAGCTCGCTGGTGCCGGTATCCGCATGGAAGCCGATACTGTAATCCACCGTCAGGCACTGATCGGGCAGCAGCGGTTCGTCGTCGTTCAGGGTGAGTGTAAAGCTGCCACCGACAGCCGGTTGTCCGCTAAAAGTGAACTCACTGGTGGCCGTACCATCGATCGCCACGGTAAAGACACTGGCATCCGACAATGCTGTCTCATCCAGTTGCGGAGCGAGGGTGTCGGTGAGCTGCACGTTGTAGGCAGGGGCATCGCCCTGGTTACAGGACTGCAGCTGGAACTGCATGGTGTCTGCGGACAGTACGACCAGATAGGGATCGGTCTGGGTACCGGTGCCGGCGCGCCCGCTCAGGGTGTCGATTTTTACCAGTGGGCTGAGCACCGGTTGATGCACCGCAATCGCAGCGCTTGCCGCAGGCAGCGTTACGGTAGAGCCATCATAGGCATCGACACTCAGTTCCGCCTGGTTGTTCAGGGGACCGAGTACATCCTGATGCGCTAAAACATCGGTCACCACACGGGCGCGATACACGATAGCGAAATCATTGTTGCTGTCATCACCATCGACTGCGTCCACGTCACCGAGTGCCAGGTTCAGCACCTGCCCTGCGCTCGCATCACCGGTCAAATTGGTGGCAAGGGGACCGTGACTGAAAGCGCCGGTATTTTCAAACGGCGCGCTGGTCTGTCCGTTGACACTGACTAATTCGACAAACTCCAACCCCACAGGCAGCGTATCGGCAATGGCCACATTGGCCGTGACGCTTTCGTTCAGTGTCAGGGTCAGACGATAGTCCACGGTATCGCCCACGCGAAGCTGGGCATCGCTCGCATCGCTGCCATGCAGCACCCAACTGTCGGACTCAAACGCCTTGATCAGCGCGGTATTGTCTTCCGCAGCGGCGTCCGTGGTTTCGCTGGCCGTGAGGCAATAGTCGTTTGGCGCCGCCGGGCAGTCTGCACCGGTACGCTCGTAGTCACTGTTGGACGCAACGTCGTCCTGCAGGGAAGTCCAGTCCGCCGTGATCTCGTTGGTGAAGGGGCCACCGTTGGCCGCCACGGTCGCCCGATAGGTCAGTACCAGCTGTTGACCGGCAGGCAGATCCAGGGAGCCATCGGCGTTGCCGCGTCCCCAGATCAGAGTATTTTCGGTGCTGGTATCCGGCGTTGCTTCAAATCCACCCACAGGGCTACCGCCGATGGTAACGGTCGGGGTAAAGCTGCTGTCCCAGTCCAGCTGCTCCGGCAGGCTGTCCACCAGATTTATATCGTAAGCGGTGGCATTGCCGTTATTGGTCAGCGTTACCACGTATTCCAGCACCGCGCCGCGGGTCAGCTGCCCCGGGGTAATCTGGGTTACGTCTTTTGTGGCATCGAGCGCCGACTCCGTTACGGTGATTGCCGGTGTATCGGCAGTCTCTATGACCGTGGTAAGAGATTCGCCGTGCTGGTAACGCAGTTCCGCACCGTTCTGTAGGCTATTCCCTTCTCCGCTATCGGTACCGGTAGCGGTGTCGTTATTGATCCGCGCATAGTAGGTGATGACGATTCGCGGATTGATGGCACCTGCGGTTGGCAAATCACTTTCCGACTCGGTAAGCACGGTACCGATATCCCACAGAATTTCGCCACTGGCTCCATCCACCGGTGCCGGTGCGCGGAATGCACTCTCGTCCACCGCCGTATTACCGTCGATACTGACAATTCCGGTGAAGGTGTAACTCACATCGTAATTGGCATCACGGGTCAGTACATAGCTTGCACTGCCGCTATCCAGCAGGTCGCGAACCTGCAGGTCGTGGGTGGTGCCTTCCGGCAGGTCAACGGTGATCTGGAACTGCTTGTGTGCACCGATCTCCGGCAGCACACCGGGGGTCAGATCCTGCTTATCCAGAGTGACAGGGTCGAGATCGGCAGTGACCTGATTACTGTCGAGGCTGTAGTCATTAACTGCGTCGGCACCGGTTTCCAGAGGCAGTTCACCAATACGCATACCGTCCGCTGCACCATTGGCACCGATCTGGCCGGTACGCGCCGAGCCACTGTTCTGATCAATGGGGTTCAGTGCGGTGCTGCGTGTGGGCAGCGACGTCCAGGCGGCGTGCGCTGTATTCTCCAGCTGCTGTTGAGGTTGTGCACTGTCGTCCACCCGCACCTGAAAGGTAAATTCCAGGGTTTCACCGGGAAGCAGCGGGTTTTCCGGTTCCCAGACAAATACTGGCTGGTTCTCTCCGAACGCATCGGTATCCACCAGGGGAGGATCGGAGCCGGTCACACTGCCGGCAATAAAGGTCATCTCGCTATCGACCAGATCTTCCAGAATGCGCAGGTTGTAAAGTGCAGCGGAGCCACTGTTGGTTGCCTTCAGTGTGACGGTCACTTCGTCACCGGCATCCCGAGGATCGGTCCAGCTTTTATCCAATAGCAGCGCCGGCTCGGTGACCCGCACCGCCACGCTGCCAAAACTGAGCTCCGTCTCATTCCCCATGGCATCGGCGTAGCGCAGGTAGGCGGAGTCACCGCTGCCATTTTCCAGCACGGTACCACTGTTGCCTTCACCATTGTTGTTGGAGGGAATGTTATCCACACGGGCGATAAAACTGACCGGGAAACTGAACAGTGACTCGGAGCCCGGCGTGGTCAGGGTGACATCACCAAAATCCCAGGACACCTGGGTGCCACTGCACACCGGGGTAATAATCGGCACCGGACTGAGGTCCGGGCGACGGAAGCCCGCTGCCGCATAGGGAGGGGCATTCAGATCGATTGCCGGAGCGTCGACACAGGTGAGACCGGTCGGCAAGGTATCGCTCACCACCAGCCCGCGCAGTTGTTGATAAGGCAGCTGACCGGTGAGGGTGTATTCAATTTCCTCACCGATTTTGACCGCCTGATAACCGCCAATCATTTCACCGAGGGTAGTCTCGGACAGCGCGGTAATTTCTTTGGGCTCAACCGCCGGCGTAATAAAGGTAATCGACGCGTCGGCAGGACCGGCAGCGTAGACTCGGGCGCCGCCAATATCGCCATTTCCACGCAGCTCTACGGTCTGATTACCAAATTCATTGCGATCGCTCGCATCACCACCTTCGAGGGTGTCGTAATCGATCAGGTATCCGCTCTGCAGTGTCTGGTTGGGCGCGATCCGCTCATCCGGATTGACCTTGTAGTAAAGGTTTAGACTGCGATCATCTTCCGAACTACCTGTACCGCCATTCAGACGGCGTAGGCCATTGTTGGCAGCACTGCCCAAAGGCGCGCCGGTATCACTGTGTGAATGGGAAAACACCAGGGTTGCATCCACACCGTCATTGGGTGTGTTCTCAATCAGGCTCAGGTGCTCGCCGTCTTCATCGATCAGCCCGTCGCCGTCGTTGTCAATTCCATCACTGGCGGGGTCCACTACAACCAGCAGGTCCGGCACGGTATCGGTTACCACGAAATCATAGGCCGGGGCATTCGGCTCGCCATTGGTCTCATTGGCGTTGACTAGCCGCAGACGCACAATGTAGTCGCGGGATGTATCGGCACCAGTCAGGTTTTGCTGCCAGCCGCCGGAACAGTCGCCGGTAGCCGTATTGAAGCTGCCCGCTTCACAATAGGTCTTCGTTGGAGTGATTTCGGGCTCGGTCACCACCACATCGACACGGCGAATACGCTCCCAAGGGTAACCTACGATGTTACTGCCAAAATCGAAGTACTCGTCCTCACCGGTATTCTCATTGTGGTAGGCCGCTTCGAAGCTGGAATTCAGGATGTTGTTGCGGTCAGCGCCCTGCACATTGGGTGCGTTGCGGTCATTGATGGCCTTGTTCTGTACCCGGGTGGTCGCGTTGACATGGAACCACTGGTCGATGGTGGTAATGTAATCATTGCGTCCGTCACTACCAGGCTGATTACCGCTGAAGTACCAGCCAAAAATCCCTTCGTCCAGTGGGCCCTTATTGGGCTGATTGGGTGTCGAGGTGGCACCGGCAATCTGCAGGCCGACCTGAGGTTCGGTATTGGAGATATACGCGAGGCCGTCTTCGACCTCATCCTCTACCAGAACCTTGCTCACACCAATAAACGAGAAGCCGCGGGACTTGAAGCCAAACCAGCCACCGGTCTGGATGCGATTGGTACATTCCTCACCAATCTGCACCAGCTCCCGCTGCTTGCGGGCAAAATTGGGGTAGCCGTCGGACATGGCACTATCCGGCAGTGCCGCATTTCGTGTTGCCGGACTGGCCTCGTTACATTCCCCCAGTGTGGGTATCACGCCATTCAGCGCAGAAATATCGCCGCCGGTGGCACTCCAGGCTACCTGATCTTTCAGCAGGTTAAAGCCAATACCGCGGGACCAGTTGGCGTCCAGAGAATACAGATTGCCACGATCTACCTCGCCGTCGCTGCGCGCATTGTTCTGGCTGGCATTGCCCGGCTGCGGGAACCACAGGGGCTGATCATTGTTGATTGTTGTTGGGGTATTGGTAGTTGTGTAGCTCTGAACAACCCGGTTATTGGTGTTACCACCGGAATTGCTCATGCTCACGGTGGGGTCAGCCAGGTCCAGGCTACCCACGGTCCAGATCTCACCGATGGCATCCACACGGAAGGTGACATCGTCTTCTAAAATCCGCGCCGGGTCTGACGCCTTACGCACCTCGAAGTGAAACTCGACCGCATTACCAGCACCGGGGGCGAGTACACGATTCAGCGGGTTACTGTGATCCGCGTAGCAGCGGTAGACCGTGCCGGTGGTGGTCAGCGGCAAGTGCAGTTTGGTTGGATCCCCCGGTGGATTCACCACCCAGGTTTTATACGGGTTAGGCTGGGGTACCGGTGCGCCACTGACGTTTGTGATATCACACTGCCAATTGCCATTCTGCTCATCCACCGTCACTACTTCGAGGGTGGGCCCAAAACTGATGAACACACTGGCATCACGAGCGTTTACCCCACCGTTATTGGTGGCGCGCACACGCAGCGGTGTAGTCTGCTCCGGGTCATTGGTAACAATAAATGACTGATCGAGGATTTCGACATCGATGTCTTCCGGGTTGAACTCAATGCTTGTGCCAGCGGTATTATCCGCCGGACTGCTGCTGACACCGTTACCGGTAAGGTTGTATTCCTGAACGCCCTGGGAGTTACACAGTGTTTTGAATTCCACCTCGAGAGTGTTCTGCAGGCTCGAGGAAAGTGCGGGCGGGTCGGTGGGTTCCGGGCGCTGGAACAGGTCTACACTGGAGCTCTCGGGAACCACATCCAGATCGGCAGCGCGGTCAAAGTGCTGGGGATCTTTGTGAATAATGGCAAAGCGGATCACCACCACGTCACCGTGGCGCATCAGATCGCGATAGGTTTTACCGCCGTTATAGTCACCGGCAGGATTGCTCTCCGTATATTGGGTCGAACTGGAGAGCTTGAATTCCGGGGCGGTATTCAACAGATAGTCGGTATGATTGCCGGTATCAACGGTATCGACACCGTTTGCCGGGTTGACCCACTCCAGGCGATCCACCCGGCCGTCATACTGTCCGTACAGTGAACCCTGTGTATAACCGTTATTCCCTGTGGGACGGAGTAATTGCGGCGCATAACTCGGGTCCAGTACGTAACCTTCCGGCAGCTGGTCGCGAATATGATAGGCCATGCCATTGTCAAACCAGACGGTACCACCACTCTGGTTGGACAGAGTGATGGTCATCAGGCCGCGCATACCCACGGTGGCACTACCGTCGATACCGGTCAGCGTGCGCTCTACCTCCAGCGCGGTTGCGCCACCGGCAACAGAACCCTGGCCGTACCAGGTACGGAGCTCGGACGTTTCCTCACCCAGACCGGGGTCGATACCACCGGGCGGTGTCTGTACTGCACAGCCGAACTGAACGTTTTCAAGGCTATTGATCAGCGGTGCACCATCACGACAGGACGCGCTGCCCTGTAACTTGCCCACCAGATAAAGATTGATCGAGTCGTCTTCGGCAATATCGATAGTGCCACTGGACGACCCCGGTGTTTCCGCCTCTACGGTTCCCGCGTAGGGCGGTGGAATATCGTCACCTTCGCCAAATGGCGGTGCCACATCCCAGTTATCCAGTACTCTACCGGTCAGATTATCGGTGGCAATACAGCTTGTGGGGCCGCTCGGCACACCGTCATTGGCTGCGATGTCGTTGGCCTCGGAGACACTGGGGCAGACGTAATGCACGTTGGCGACATCCGCACGGGACAGCACATCGTCGATTCGCAGGTCTTGTAAAGGCGCACGGGCATTGGTGCCGTTATTGGTGATATTGAGGCGCCACACGATATCGTCATCGCTGTGGCCATAAACGGTGTCGCTGCGGGTGTTCTCGCGCTGGCCGGCGTCGTAGTTCCAGCCCTGCTTGTCTACCTGCACAAACGGCTTGTTGATATAGATCCGGTCGGTGCTGGCCAGATTTCGGTTGAAGTTGCTGATTTCGTCCGGAGTTTCAGGAGTACAGTCGGTGGCCGTTCCCGGGTAGGCCGGATATGACGGTGCCGGGCGCTCCCAGTCAGTCCAACCACTACCCCAGTTTATCGGGCAACTACCGCTATTGGTCGGAGCGCGTTTTGCCTGCCCCCCCGAGGTACAGCTATCCGTGGTTACATAATTCAGCTCGGCGGTAACACCACCGATAAAATCCCCTTCATCATCCAATTGCTCTGGGCCATTAGTGGGGGAAACGAGAGGACGGTGGATGGGGATTCGCACCGTCATGGTGGGGCTATTGCCGTCCGGCAGGGTGGGCAGCCCACCGATCCGAATCTCCCAGTTACCTCCGTTCTGAGATTCGCTCACGCTGCCAACATTACCACTGCTTACCGCCCCAGTGACCGTGACATTGACACCGGTATACAACCGTATGCCGGCATCGACTGGAATACGGACAACCAGGCCATTGCTGTTGTCAAAATCCATATCCGGGTTTGCAGATCCGTAGTCCCCATTACTGGAATAGGTGTAATAGTTACCGGAGCGGCGACGATACTCCCGATCAAACCAGGACCCTCTTTCCTCTTCCTCCCGAGTCTGCTGCAGCCCGGACGTGTTGTACGCAAAGTCGTCGCCACCAGCACGGTAGGGGTTGGTGATGTCCACCTCGATAAAACCGTAACCACAGAGATCGCAGTATGTATTGCCCCTTCCTCGCTGGATATTCACCAGTTGCGTGGGTGCACCGGGGTTCGCCACACAATAATTGGTCGGCGCCGCCCATACCTCGCCCGATATCGAAGCCAGTAGCAAAACTGACAGCCACAGCCGCACGGATTGCGCGATTGCCGCAATTGCATTTTTGAAAGTGTTTCGCCCTGTTACTTCAGACTTCATTGCTTTCCGCTGCCAGTCAGTTTTATTTTTGCCAACTGCCGCACAGGCGACAGCACCGGGGAAGGAGCCGGTCGCGGAACTTTATTGGAAGGGAAGAGTCGGCACCGTGAAGCAAGTCAAAATTGCTGCGCCAGGAGGGGAACTTTTTCTACGTTTGCCAAACAGTTCTCAAGTAAAGCTCACGTAGTTTCTTAAGAAGCAGAACAAGTTGCTGTGGATAAAGGAAAACAGCCACCCGGAGTGATATCCGGATGACTGTTTTTTGATCCACTTTCTACGCCGCCGGCAGGAAGTCGATCGGGTACAGGATGGTGATGGTGGGTACACCTTCCTTGGGTCCGAAGTTGAAGCGCTTCACGCGCGCAACAATTTTGCTATCGAGGGTGGGCGAGTCCATATCGCTGCTCTCGACAGAGGCCAGAGATACGGTGCCGTCCGGTTCGATGGTGATTTTCAGCACCATTTTGCCCTGCAGCGCCGGGTTATTACGCAGTTCGCGGTTGTAGATCCGGTAGAGCGCCGACTTGTAACGGTCGAATACGATCTGGATCTCTTCGTCGGTACGAGATGGGCCAACACCTTCGCTGAGCGGGCGCTCTTCGCCGGCGAAATCACCTTCGGTACCGATACCACTGGATACCCGCGAGAAGCTGACACCGTCCAGTGCGGTACCCACACCACCGGCATCCCGGCTAAGGGCCGCGGTGTTAATACCATCGGAGCCGGATTTTGCCGCAGAGGTAATCAGTGAACGCTGACTACGACTTTCCTGCTTGCCGGCAGTACTGAGTTGCGTCTGCTTACCAAGCCGGTTGTCCAGATCATCCTCAATAAGATCCTGGAAGTTGTCCTTGAACGCCAGCAGGCCTGCGCGCTCGACTTTTTTACGCACCTGCTTTTTCTCCACATTTGATGGCTTGGGCTCTTCCTTCGCCACCTCTTGCTTGGGCTTCTCAGGCTCTTTCTTTTTCTCTTCCGGCTTCTTCACCACCTGCTCGGGCGGCTTGGGCTTGGGTTTTTTCTTCTCCAACACCAGCTTGGCCAGACGCTCGGGAACTTCTACCACCTCGTTCTCATCGGGCTCCGGCAGCTGCCAGATATGCACACCAAAACCAAGGAAGAAAGCCAACAGCAAACACGCAAGCAGGCTGATACGGAAACGACGCTCATCCTCACCACTGGTATTCCAGGGCATGGTGCCATCACGGAAGGCGGACTGCTCCAGCTCCCGGGTGACTTCGTACTCGTAATGGACATCCTCTTCGGCCTGGCGAATCTCACGGAACTCGGCATCCAGGTCAAACAGGTCGTCACGACAGTCTTCAATCTGTTCCTGCAGCTTTTGCTTGCGCTCGTGCAACAGGTTCAGGTTGGCGTGATAGATACTGACAGTTTTCTGCAGGCGATGAATCAGCGCCTTGGAGGCGTCCTGCTTGTAGTGCTCCGCCCAGAACAGGTCGCCGGCACCGGCCTCTTCCAGCTTGCCGAGGCGATCCGAAATCTCATCCAGCAACTGGTGCTTGGCTTCATCCCGGTGCAGCGCTTCCAGCTTGCCATCAACCTGGTCGCACTCCGCCTGAAGCGCCTCCAGCTGCTGGCGAACCGCTTCCTGCTTTGCGGTCAGTGCCTGTTTTTGTTGATGAAAATTATTCACAAACGCTCACTAACTCTGAGATGCTTTTTGAATGACCGCCAGGGAAATTCGCGTGTATCCGGCGTTGGTACAGCTGGACATGACTTTTTTCAGAATGCTGAACGGCACAGTGCGGTCCGCCAGGATATTCACTTCCGGCGGCTCGGCCAGCAGTTCCGCGGCTTCGGCGGTAACGTCCTCACCGGCGGCGGCGCGCTCGGCCAGTGCGGCTTTTGCCTCTTCCAGTTCACTGTCAGCCATGGTCATGGCTTTACCCACTTCGGCAATCATTGCCTGCTGAATCGCTTCAATGACCAGCTGTTCGCTCTGGAACAATTCCTCCGTAGTCATCACCGGCTTGGCCTCAATCAAAACCTCGTCGTGGGTCACCATCAGGGTGACGGTCTCCCGCGGCTTCGACTCCACCACCGAGTCCGGGAGGGTGATTACCTTGGGAGCCTCGATGGCCTCATTGCTGGAACTGTTGGTCAGCAGAAAGAACACCAGGATCGTAAACACGTCCATCAGCGAGGTCAGGTTCATCCCCGGTGTTTTGCGCTTATGGCTTCGAGCCATGCGCTTCATGCGTCTACTTTCACGTTTCACGGCGCATCTCCCAGGGAAATATCGGGGAAGAGTTCCATTTTTTCAGGTGTTGCCTCAGGGTCAGGTATGCTGCCATCTTCCGGCACGGGCATAACCTCGGCACTGCGCACAGTATCCATGACCCCCACCAGGTGCTCGTAGGCCACATCGGGTTCCATCAGCAATGTGGAATCCGTTTTCTCCGGATAGGTCTCTTTGATACGTATCAGGTACTCGCGCAGTTGCGCGAGGTCGTATACCTCATCCGTTGGAGGAATAATGGGAAGACCATTCTCATCCACTGGAACCTGCACCTCACCTTCAGCCTGCGTGGTCTCACCTTCCTGCTGGTTCAGATTCGGGAAACGCGCAATGACCTTTTCGCCATCGCTGATTTCCAACACTTCTTTTCGAACCACCACTTCGAGGGTTACACCGGGATCCTCGGACGCGCCGCCGGCGCCGGTTGGCATATTCAGCTCAAGAATGGTCACTCGGGAAAACACCGCAGAAACCAGCAGGAAGGGTACCAGCACCACCATCAAGTTCAGGAAGGCGGTGATGTCCAGTTCCGGCGCTTCTTTGGCTCTACTGTGACGCCTGCTTCTCATTACGCAGATTCCGGTTTGGCACTGTTGTCGGAAGTTGTGTCGACTTCGGTTTCAGCTTCAGCCTCCTCGGCCTGTTGCGCCTGCTTTGTCTGCTCGATATCACGGTTTACCGGCTTGTCCGCGGCAACGTCTTTCGCGGCTTCGCTGCGACGGCGAGTGCCGGAAGACATGATGTTGAGCGCCTTGACGGACACCATTTCAAGGCTGTCGACGATTTGGCCTGTGAGCGAGTTCAGCAGTGCGTGCACGATCAGTAGTGCAATACCGACCATCAGACCAAAGGCGGTAGTGTTCATCGCAACAGAAATACTGGCGGACAGAAGGTCGGCCTTCTCTGCCGGGTTGGCATTGGCCACCGCGGTAAAGGCTTCGATCAGACCCATAATCGTGCCGAGCAGCCCCAGCAGGGTGGCGATGTTGGAGCCGAGGGCAACATAGGGAGTACGCTTCTCCAACTGCGGGATAGTCTCCATGATGCTCTCTTCCATGGCGATCTCGATATCCTCACGGCGGCGCACTGCGCCCTGACGCTCGAGGCCCATGGCAAGCAGACGACCAACACCGGTGTTATCGTCCTTGACCAGGTTGCGGGCGCGGTCAAAGTCTCCGGTTTTGAGTACAGGCTGGAGCTTTTCCCAGGCGGCACGGTTGGTATGACGCTCGTACATAAGGCGAATATAGCGCTCGATGGCTACCGCGGCGCCGAGCGCGAATACCACCAGAATGGGGTACATGAATGCACCACCAGTCTGAAAAAACGCGATTACGCTGTTAAAGAAATCCATCACTTATCCTCTTGGTTTTCTTTCTCGGGTCCGCGGTTACATCCGCTTTGCCTTCAGGTTTTTACTTCGTGTGTGTCTTCGAGTGCTGCGTTGCGGCAGTACTCATTCCTCTGGGAGGCTCAGTTCGTAGAACTCGAGCTCCCGCGAGAAAACTTCTTTATCCAGTGGTTGCAGACGGGGATCCAGAAGACTGGAATTCAGCCCACTCTCTACACCGACTTCGGAGCTTTTCCAGGGAACGATATACAGAGACTTGGGCGCCTCTTCGTTACCAATAATCGAAATACCGGAAAGCTCTTTCACTTCGGTATCCACTTTTTTCTCACCCTCTTCCTGCGCCTGTACGCTCAGGGCTCCGAGCAACAGCCAAGCCGTCACCAGGGTTTTCTGTATGGAATCCATCAGTTGGCTCTCCGCTTGAGATCAGTCACCCAAATCGCGACCCTGGAATCTTCCGGCTCATATTTCAGGTACTGCTCGAATTGTGCGAGTGCACAATTCACATCCTGAAGATAGAGGTCGCACAGTATGCCGAGATTCTTGATCAGTGGCAGGTTGTCCGGGTGCGCCTGCAGCGCAGCACTGTAAGTTTTTTTCGCCTCATCAAAGCGTCCCTGGTGTCGATAAAGCACGCCCAGCTCACTGCTGGCGACGGGGTCCAGCGGTGCTACACGCAAGGCCTCGAGAAAAGATTCCTCCGCATGCTTTTCGTCACCGGTTTTGAAGTATGCAATGCCCAGGTTGACGTAAGGGGCCGACAGGCGCTGCTCACGTTCGACAACCAATTGCAGCAACTCAATGGCTTCCGAGTAACGCTCGCCCTGTAAGAATTCCACCGCCTGGGTGAAATCCCGATTGACCGCACCGGAGACTTTGACATTCATCGGGTCTACCGGACGACTGGAAGTTTGCGGGCCGCTGGCACAGGCACCGAGCAGCAGCGTGCCGGCACACAGTGCCACCTGAATGGTCCGGCGCAACCTGATAAAGGTTTCCATCAGCCCTGCCCCTCTTCTTCAGTGTCATTTTCGGCGACTACGGTAGACTCGGAATCCTCCTGCTGGGCAGGTTCCGCAGGATCACCCACTTCCTCGCCCGCATTTTCAGCAGGTTCTTCTGGGGCCTCAGGCACCGGAACAATGGTCATCACGATATTGCCGGCATCTTCCGGGCGCTCATAGCGCGCGGGCACCAGGCCGGCGAGCTGACCAATACTTTTCGCTACCCACTGGTTGTAGATACCGGCAGCCATCAGGTCGATATTCTTTTCGTGAACAGAAATGGCGCGCTCTTCGAACGGATAGATCTGTTCCTCCAGAGCCAGTTCGTACTCTTCCAGCTCCAGCGCACTGAGATTGGTCGGGCGCTCAGAGTCTTTCAGGGCGCGACTGAAGTGCAGATAGATTTCACCCAGATAATAGGTGGCTGCCGCCGTCACGTCCGCCACCTGGTAGTCGATCAGATCGCTGAAAGCCGCGGTGGCCGCCTTCATGCGGGTACGTTTGGTATTGAGGTTGCGCTCCAGCGGGGCCACGAGGGCGACCTCCGCAAAGGCAGCAAACTTCGGCTCCGCCAGTTTTAGCGCCGCATTACCACCCAGATAACGCGTGCGATCATTTCGCTCGTTACCGCCACGCAATTCGATGCGAACGATATCGTCGAGAGTATTGAAGTAGGCTTTCTGGTTCCCGACATTGAGATAGATATCAGCAATTTTCTGGCGGGTTTCCAGTGCCGGCTCCATGGGATTGGGGAACAGCTTGACATAGCGATTAAGCGCCGCAAGTGCCTTGTCATAGCTCTTGGCCGCACTGTAAAGATCCGCCGCCTGAGTCAGGGCCTCGCGGCGCACATCGTCATCGTCGGATTCGCGCTCGATCCGCTCAAACTCCGCTGCCGCCAACAGTAACTGTCCACTTTCCTGATAAACCACCGCCAGCTTCTTGGTCACCTCCTTCTGCAACTCATGCTCCGGGTGATTGCTGCGGAAGGCCTTCAGCACATCCGCAGCGCGGGCCCAGTTTTCGAGCTGAATCAGAGAGGCCGCAGCGTCATATTCTGCGGTTGCGAGAATGGTCGCCCCGGGAGCTGCATTGCGAATACGTAAAAAGTGCTCGGCCGCCGCCAGGTGGTCTTCAGCCTTGCGGGCCTGATCGCCCTGCTGATAAATGGCCCCGGCCAGGTTATCCACCAGTGCCGGACGATCTTTGGCATCACTCGCGGTGAGATTCAGCGCTGCGCGATAACCGGCCTCAGCATCTACGTAAAGCTCGGTATCAAAAGAAGCGTGAGCCACCAACAACCAGGCAGAGCGCTGGATCTGCTGGTCCGCAGCAGGGAATTTCTCCAGCAACAGGCGACCATTCTGAATGGCTTCCGGGAAGCTCTTCAGTTTGTACAGGTCGTCCACCGCGCCCAACAAGATCTGAGGCGCCTTCCCGTGTTGTGGGAATGTCTCGGCGAAGGTAAGGGACGACCTGATGATTTCCCTCTGAATCGCAACTTTATCAGCGTTACTGCCCTTGGCGAGATCTTTTGCCAGATGCTCGCGGTAGGCGAAGACGGCGGCATAGCCGGCCTCACTGGTATTCTCATTCGCTGGGTGATTCGGGTAGTGGTAGGCGGTGCGCTCATACTCCCGTGCGGCGTTCAGGAAATCTTTATTTTCCAGCATCAGGCCAGCAAGCTGATAGTTGATTTCCGGCGCCTTGGGCTTGTCCGCAAAAGACGACAGGTAGCGACGATACCAGTGAATCGCCTCCACATAGTTTTCGCCGCGCTTCTTCGCGAACTCTTTGTCCTTCGGCTTAACATTCTGGTATGCCGCGTGGTAGTGGCTCGCCAGATCAATCAGGTTCGTCTGCAGAAATTCCACCACGGTGGCGTATTCCGCAATCTCGAACACGGTCCAGTATTCGGCATCCAGCGCATAGGTATTGGCGAATGCTTTCTTGGCTTCCAGCACCAGCCTGGGGAACCCACCCTTTTGATAGATCTCGATTACCCGAATGGAGAAATCCGGAGCCACTTTGTGCAGCGGGTTGCGCTCCACAAAGGTATCGTAAGACTTGGCCGCATCCTGATAACGCCGCTTATCCAGATAGTATTCACCCAGGTGGCTGTAGACGTAGGACTCGTAACCACGGGGACCTTTATTGGTGAAGTAATCCACAATGGAGTCGGCACCACCGAGATAGGAGAAACTCAGGCTGACGACACGAAAGGTGTCCTCGATGTGCTTGCGCTCTGTCTCGTTGGTCTGCTGCTCAAAGTCGTAACCCTGCTCAACCTTGTAATCCAGCATGCGGACAAAATCGTCCAGCGCCATTTCGTACATATCCTGCTTGAACAGCGCCCAGCCCCGCTTGTACAGGGCCAGCTCGTAAAAGCTGGAGACTTCACCCATGGTGATCACACGACCATAGGATTCTTCCGCGTCGAGGAATTTCTTGCGGGTGAAGTAGTATTCACCCAGACGGAAATAGGCTTCGTCCAGGTGGCGGGAGGCCGGATACTTGGTGACCAGCTGGCGCAGTACAGCCACGGCCTCATCCACCTCGCCGGTCTCTTCATAGGCGCGGGAAAGCTGGTACATAACCTGGTCGTTGCGCTCATACTGCGGGTACTGCACCAACAGCTTTCTGTAGAGTGCGATAGCCTCGCGGGCATTGGCGGCAAGCAGTGCATCCGGGTCGTCACCGGGTACGGAAATCTCTGCCTCGCTGGATACGCCACTGAGATCCACAGCACCACTGGCGCGCGCCTCGAAGTCGCTCTGGCTTTCGCCATTACTGCCGGCAACACTGCCAAGTGCAACATCGGTCGCACCAGTACCAGTTTGAACCCCTGCCACTTGCGGCGCATCCAGCGCACCCATTGCCGCGGCAGTCTTTTTACTCGCACTCAGGTTAGCCGAAGCGATCTCTTCTGCCGACAGAATTCGGGTTTCGGTACTGCTTGGCAGAATCCCCTCTTCCGCGCGGTGCGCCTGCTTGATTTTCAGATCCGCAATACGACGGATCGCTTCTGGCGTCAGTGCAGTTTCCGGGGTTTCCTGCAAGTATTTCTGGTAGCTCGCCAGTGCCTTTTCCAGGCTGCCCTCGATATGGGTTTCCTGAATTTCAATATCCACGCGCTGCAGGCTACCGATGGTCTTGCCACTGTGGCTGGCACAGGCGCTGAGCAACAACGCCGCAGAGGCCGCAGTTGCCAGACCCAGATGACTGAAAACGGCCGAGAAACGCGTTTTATTCATTATCCGCGCCCTCCCCGTTTGACGCCGGCGCTTCCAGCTCGGGCGGATTATCTGTAGGCAGCGACTCCTCCTGGGGTTGTGGAGCAGCCTGCTTCATCTGCTCCACCTGCCGCTGATACTCTTCAACCTTGCGCGCATCCGCACGGCGCTCCTGCAACTCATTGGCCCGATCGTAACTATCGGCCAGCGCGAAGCGGGCTTTAATCTGGTAACTCTCGAGCTGCGCGCGACGCTCTTCCAGCTCACTGATAGCCAACTGCTCCAGCATGCGCCCCTGGCGCGACATCAACTGATCGATGCGCTCCTGAGCGCGGTTCAGGCCGGCGCGCAGACCGACGATCTGATCCGTATAACCTTCGTAACTGTGGGTAGCGGCCTGGCGGGTACGCACATAGCGCTGGTAGCTTTCCTGCAGCGTAGCGATAACCTCATCAAGCTCCTGCAGATTTTTGTAAGCCTCGGTAAGGCGATCATCGAACTCGCGAGACAGACGAAACTTCAGCACACCTTCAAGGCGCGCAATCCGATCTTCGGTCTCTTCACTCTGCAGGCTGGGGTTGTATTCGAGAATATCGCGAATCTGTTGCAGAATCAGACGGGATTCGGTTTCGTCGCTTTTCGCGAGAAGCTCGGGGCGGCGGTTTACCAGCAGGTTTTCGATACGCATGGCGAGGCGCTGACGCTGTTCCAGCCGCATCTTGATACGCGCATCAATCTGCCGGAACTGTACATCCAGCCCCGGAAGGATGGGTTCGTAATAGCTGCGGCGCAGGGCGATGATTTCATCAAAGGCATCAAGGCTTTGCAGCCAGTCTTTATTGCGCTCGAGCAGATCATTCAGGTCCTGATAATTGCGCAGAAATTCCTGATAATCGTTGGACGCCATCAGATCGAGCAGGTAATGAGTTTCTGGTGCATCCGGAAGTTTTCGCAGCTCTACCACCCAGTTCTTCACCTGGCTAGCCTCTTTGCGGCGCAGTGCTTCAAGCAGCTTGCCTTCCCGAATACTGTTGATGGACCGGGTGAGCACGTCCACCTGATTGCCAAACAGGTCCAGAGCCTGACCGTAGTTCACTGCCGCGGTACTGTGCACCTCAAGCTTGCCGTAAGCATAGGGCACGGCCAGCATGGCCTCCTGCACCGCTGCATCGGTGGATTTGCGCTGCGTCAACAACTGCCAGGGCACCAGTGCACGGTCGTATCGGCCTGCATTGGCCTCTACCCAGCCGGCCCCCAAAAGCGCCTGATTCGAAAAAGGCCCACTCAGCTGCACACGGTCAAAGTAGGTGCGCGCGCGCTGGTACTCTTCGGCCTCCATCAACTGAAAACCAAGCAGCAGGTTGGTCTTGTCCTGCAGCGCACCCATGGCCGCGCCACTGCCCGCATTGCGACCGAGGCTGTCCAACTCCAAAACACCGCGCTCGGTCTCCCCAGCTTTCAGCAAAGCAATACCGAGGTTGTACTCGACGAACCCCGCCAGCGACTTTACGCCTTTGAGTTCTTTTAACAGTGCTACCGCTTCCTCAAAACGGCCCAGCTGCATGTATACGCGCGCGCGCAGGAACTGCTCTTCGGCACGCACACGCTCCGGTACACGCCCCTCGATCAACTCGAGAGCATGCAGCGCGCTGGCGAACTGTTGTTTGTGATAGTGAATTTTTGCCAGCCGATAGGCCGCTTCGTTCTTGATGGGTTGGGGAACATCACCCCGCAGCACCTGCTCCATGGCACGACCGGCTTCCCGGTGCATGCGATAGGACAGCTCCAGGTCCCCTACGGCAAATTCCGCCTGACCGAAATGCACGGAGAACGGGTCCAGCTCGGGGTCATCCAGAAGGCGAAACTGTTGCAGCTCGGTATCCAGCCCGGTGATCGCGTCGAAATAGTTATCCTGGTGCGCATTGAATAACGCTTCGCCAAAAAACAGGTCGCGAAGGTTATCGGTATACAGCGCGGTAGGATCTTCGGGCACTTTGGCCTGCACAGACACGGCGCACAGCACAGTCAGCGCTGCGCCAGCAACCGCGCGGGCCAGACGGGAATTCATGCTTACCAGTCCTTGAAGTTGATGGCGGACTGGTTGCCGGCGATCTGGATCTCAACAAATTTGGGACCCACCGCCTTTTCCACACTGTAGCTGGCGGTTGCACGATATTCTTTGCCGGACTTGGACTTTCCGAAATAAGTGACTTCCAGGGGGTGGGTACCGGTCTGCACATTGGCAGTATGGATACGCTGTACACCACCCAGCTGCAGCGCTTCGATTTCGCGGTAAGTGTACAGATGGTGTGCGACCACCTGATTGTTGAGCTTCACCTCGACAGACTCGAGGCTGAATTCGGCACTATCAGGTAATGAGACAAACAGCGCCACCTGGGTATTGGAGGGGAACAACAGCTTCTCTTCCAGGCGATTAAGCTCGGATGTAAGACTGATCACATCCTTCTTCACATCCTGGATCTGCTCATCCAGGCCACGGATTTCTTCGCGGCTGACTTCCTGCGCATTGGTCATCACCGTAAGCATCAGCATAACGGTTGCCAACAGAATTCTGCACATATCCCTTTTACCTCGAAACTAACCCTGGAGAGGCTACCCTGGAAGCCTGCCCTGATATCCGGGCTCTTTTTTATTGGTCGTAATCACTCGACCGATTTTTGTCCGACTAACGTCGAATACGAGTACTTAGCGGGGCGATTGTATTGCAACCGGCGGGGGGGGATATGTGAGGCGCTTCAAAACTCGCGCAGAGAGTTAGAGAAGAATTTTTTCTTAAAATTCAAAGGACAAGAGAAAAAAGCTCGATTATGTGACAGGTTTCACGAGTACTGACAAAGGTGTTCACGTGCACCACATCACACTTTTCGCGGAATCAACGGAACCAGATCAAACTTTAAGCAGAATAAAAAATACCCTCTGAGAAGTTGCAAGGGGTACACCGCAAGCAAGTACTCACTAAACAGCTATTGGGACATCACCACTTTTTTAATGCATCGGCATCGCTGGACCGGGCCTCAACCCAGCTCCCCTCTTCCGCGCCCGTTGCGATCTCTTTTTTCCAGAAGGGCGCGCGGCTTTTCAGAAAGTCCATGATAAAGGCACAGGCATCCAGTGCGGCCTGACGGTGAGCGGAAGTAGTGCCCACAAACACGATTTCTTCACCGGCAGCCAATGGGCCATAGCGGTGGATGATACGCACCCGCCCCAGCGGCCATCGTGCCGCAGCCTGCCGGGCGATGTCGGTAAGTGCTGACTCCGCCATACCGGGATAATGCTCCAGCTCGAGCACGGCTACCGACTGGTGATCGCCGGTAGCACCTGGTGAGAAGTCTCTGACATTACCCACAAACATGGCCGTAGCGCCGTCCGCGGAATTTTCGCTGCGTAATAACTGGTACTCTGCACCCGGATCGAAACCTTCCGCCTGCACGGAGATAGAGATTTCCAATGGCATTTTCAGCCTCCGGTGACCGGTGGGAAAAAGGCAACTTCATCGCCGTCTCTGATAGTAGCGTCCATGCTCGACAACTGCTGATTGAGGGCAACCTGCAGTTGATCGTTGCCGAGGGCGCTCTGCCAGACAGCCCCCTGCTCCGCCAGCCTATTGCGCAACTGGGTGATATCGGTAAGCCCGGTTGCATCCACTTCCACCGCCTCGCGCTCCAGCTGTTCCCGCAGGCTGGCGAAAAACAAAACCTTGATCACGATTTCTCCCCCTGGTTCTGTTCAGGTGTCCAGTGGCCGCGCTTGCCGCCAACTTTTTCCTGCAACCGTGTCGGGCCGATCACCATGGCGGGATCGACGGCTTTGCACATGTCATAGATGGTAAGTGCGGCCACGCTGGCGGCGGTGAGCGCTTCCATTTCCACGCCAGTGCGACCGGCGAGCCGGCAGTAGGTTTCAATATTGACGGTGTGGCTGGCCTCATCCAGGGTGAAGTCCACCTGCACCTTGGTAAGCGCCAGGGGGTGGCACAGGGGAATCAGGTCGGCGGTTTTCTTGGCAGCCTGGATGCCGGCAATACGCGCGGTGGCAAGCACATCGCCTTTCTTGTTGTTGCCGGCTTTCAACTGTTCGAAGGCTTCGGCAGACATGGCGACGGCGGATTCGGCGCGGGCGGCGCGGTCGGTGATGTCTTTGTCGGTGACATCGACCATGCTGGCTTCGCCCTGTTGGTTCAGGTGTGTGAGGGTCATGGTGTTCTTACTTGGGCAGCATTGAGCGAATTATTTAGTTAGATAGCCTACGAAATTGCAGGGCATGTGGGTTGCAGTTAATTGTTCGCGCAGCAGTTTGGTCCAGCCAGTTTTGCAGGCGCCGGTGGAGCCTGGGAGGCAGGCGACCAATGTGCGGTTGGCGATGCCGGCGAGGGCGCGGGACTGGATGGTGGAGGAGCCGATTTCCTCATAGCTGATGGAGCGGAACATTTCGCCGAAGCCGTCGATGTGTTTGTCGAGCAGGGGAGCGAGGGCTTCGGGGGTGGAGTCACGGCCTGCGAAGCCGGTGCCGCCGGTGGAGATGATGACCTGGATTTCCGGATCGGCGATCCATTGGCTGACTTTGGCGCGCAGGAGATATTTGTCGTCGATGACGATGGCTTTGTCGGCGAGGTTGTGGCCGTCTGCTTTCAGGGCTTCTACGAGGTAGTTGCCGGAGGTGTCGTTTTCTTCGGTTCTTGTGTCTGAGACGGTGAGGATGGCGATATTGAGTTTTTGATCTGGGTTTGTTGGGGCGTGGCTCATTGGCTTTTTGTGCTCCGTAGCTTTTTTGCTCTGACTAAAGTTCTGAGGCGAGCGGTCATCGGGTGAAAGGTTTCAGGACCGCTGTAGACCCATCCCTGGGCGCTGCGGCGCAAACATCCTGTTTGCGACGCTCCTGAAACCTTTCACCCGACGCCCGCTCTTCAATTCTGATTTATGTACTTCGTAAGCCTAAAAGCTCAACCACCGATGATCGAAAGGTTCTGGGTTCCGCCGGTATTCCCCTGCTGCAGATAGTGACTGACTTCTTTATTGCCAATCAGTGCCCGCACTTTTTCGGCCAGTGCGTCGGCGTCGCCTGTACGGATGGTTTCGCGCAGGTCGAGGCCTGCATCGCTGAACAGACACAGGTGCAGTTTCCCCTGGGCGGAGATGCGCAGGCGGTTGCAGCTGTTGCAGAAGTCTTTGCTATAGGGGGTGATGAGGCCGATGCGGCCTGCATAGTCAGGGTGGACGTATTCGCGGGCGGGGCCGGCGTCTAGGGCTCTGGGGAGAAGCTGCCAGCCGCTTTCGATCAGTTGTTGCTCGATGTCGCTGCCGCGCACATGGTTGCTGGCGAAGTAGTCGCGGTTGTCGCCGGTCTGCATGAGTTCGATAAAGCGCAGGGTGACGGGGGTGGTTTTTAGCCAGTCGAGGAATTGATGCAGTCGGGCTTGAGCACCATCGGAGAGCAGGACGGCGTTGACCTTGGTCTGGATGCCCAATTCCAGTGCGCGGTCGATGCCGGTACGGATTTTGGGCAGGCAGTCGTGGCCGGTAATGTGGGCGAATTCCGCATTATCGAGGCTGTCGATGCTGATATTGAGCTGGTGGAGACCGCTGCGGTGCCAGGTGTCGATGACACTGGGGAGCCTGTAGCCGTTACTGGTGACGGCGACGCGCTGGATGCCGGGGGTAGCACTGGCAGCCTGGATAAGCTCCGGCAGGTCTTTGCGCAGGGACGGCTCGCCGCCGCTCAGGCGCACTTTCCTTGTGCCTAACATGGCAAAGGCACGCATAACGGTACCGGCTTCCGCGACACTGAGGTCGGGGGCCTTTCGGGTGGCCTGATAGCCGTCGGGCAGACAGTAGTCACAACGGAAGTTGCAGACGTCTGTTACGGACAGGCGCAAGTAATAGAAGCGACGGCCGTGACCGTCCTCCAGGGTTTCGTTCTGTTTCATCACCTTTCCAAATGCGGGAGGCCGTTCGGTTTCCCTCGCGACCCTGGCGGGCTGGCATTGCCGCCCGCGGCCTGAACCCCGTATCGGTGACTTAGGGGAGCAGGCTCGGTGTTTTCGTTCACTTCATGATATGCAATTTAGCGGCCAGGCGCTGCAATTACCGAGACTAGTCGACCTCCAGTATCTTCAGGGTATTGGTGCCACCGTGGGACTGCATGAGATCCCCGCGAATCAGTATGACCTGGTCGCCCGGCTTTACGATTTCTCTGGCTTTGAGTGTATCCAGGGCCCGCTGGTTCAATTCCCGATCCCCTTCCTTCTCTCCCGGCACAAACAGCACCGAGATGACGCCACGATACAGTGCCATACGGCGCTGGGCCACTGGGTCGTGGGCGAGACCGACGATGGGCAGGCCGGAGCGGATGCGCGAGGCGATCAACGGGGTATAGCCGGTCTGGGTCATACAGGCGATGGCGGTTACGCCGGCCAGATGGTTGGCGGCATACATGGCAGACAGGGAGATGGTTTCGTCGATGCGATTGAAGTCCTGGTGCATACGGTGCCCGGACTCTTGCGCCGAGCGCTCCCGTTCCGCGCCGAGGCACAGGCGGGTCATGGCCTCTACCGCCTCCACCGGGTAGTCACCGGCGGCAGTTTCCGCAGACAGCATGACCGCGTCGGTCCCGTCGAGCACCGCATTCGCCACGTCGAACACTTCTGCGCGGGTGGGTAGCGGTGCGGTAATCATGGTTTCCAGCATCTGGGTGGCGGTGATCACCGCGCGATTCAGCTGACGGGCGCGCAGGATCATGCGTTTCTGCACGCCGATCAGCGCGGCATCGCCAATCTCCACCCCCAGATCGCCCCGGGCCACCATTACCGCTTCCGAGGCGCGAATGATATCGTCGAGGGTTTCCTCATCCGCCACGGCTTCCGCCCGTTCCACCTTGGCCACCAGGCCGATATGTTTACCCGCCTCACCGAGTAACGCGCGCGCTTCCTGCATATCTGCGGCAGTGCGCGGGAAGGAAACAGCGAGATAATCCACACCGATATCGATGGCGGTTTTCAGGTCGGCCTTGTCTTTGTCGGTCAGGGCCGCAGCGGAGAGGCCGCCCCCCTGTTTGTTGATGCCTTTGTTATTGGACAGCTTGCCGCCCACCACCACGGTGGTATGCACCTCGCGGTCACTGACGCGGTTTACTTCGAGTACCACACGGCCGTCGTCCAGCAGCAGCACATCCCCGGCAGAGACGTCGCGAATCAGATCCTTGTAGTCACACCCCACCCGCTTCTCGTCGCCCTCATTGGCGTCCAGAGACATATCCAGTACAAACGGCTGCCCCTCCTGCAGGTTGATGGCATTGTCGCGGAAGCGCGCGATACGGATTTTCGGGCCCTGTAGATCGCCGAGCGCGGCGACGGTTTTGCCGAGACGATCGGCGATTTCCCGCACCTGCTGCAGTCGGCGACGGTGGTCGTCGGCGGTGCCGTGGGAAAAATTCAGTCGCACTACGTCCACACCGGCCTTGAGCATTTTCTCTAGCACGCCGGGCTTGTCACTGGCCGGGCCCAGGGTGGCGACAATCTTGGTGCGGCGGACGGGGTTGGCGGTGCGCTGGTTGGCGGGTTTCTGGCTCATCAGGACCTCTTACATTTATCGCTACTTATCAAAGCACCGGACGGTGCCGCTACCGGGTGGACCATCACCTTATCGGCAACTTTCATAGCATCGCCCCAGTTATTTCGTTGGCGGCAAAATCAGGATCGCGCGGAAATCATTGACGTTGGTGCGCGTGGGGCCGGTGACAATCAAATTTTCCAGCTCGGCAAAAAAGCTGTAAGCATCGTTGTTGGCCAAGTAAACAGTGGGGTCCAACCCCTGCCGCTGCATACGCGCCCAGTCACCGGGAGCAAAAAAAGCACCGGCGTTGTCCTCGGAACCGTCTATACCATCGGTGTCCACCGCCAGGCCATAGATACCCTCGGCACCGGCGAGGCTGGCAAACAACCCTAACAGATATTCCACGTTGCGCCCGCCGCGGCCATTGCCGATGACCGTGACACTGGTTTCACCGCCAGAGAGAATCAGCAGCGGCACGGTGCTGTCAGCTTGCGCGGCCAGAGCCAATTGGCCGTGCTCCTGGCCCAGTGTTCTCGCCTCTCCCTCGAGGTTGTCACCTAGCACACGCACCTCAACACCGGCGACAACCGCAGCACTGCGGGCTGCTTCCAGGGCATCGCTGGCCTTTGCAAGCAACACCGCGGTATCCCGCGCGAAAGTGGCATCGTCGGGTTTTGGTGCATTACCGTCGTTCTGCAGGTGCCTGCGCAGGCTGTCGTCGGTCTCGATATCGTAGCGCTGCAGAATTTCCAGGGCGTCTTTTGGCGTGGAGTTATCGGGCAGGGTGGGGCCGGAGGCAATCAGGGTGGGCTCATCTCCGGGAACATCGGAAATCAGATAGGTCACCACCGGTGCCGGATGCGCCGCGGCGGCAAGACGCCCACCTTTAATGGCAGACAGGTGGCGCCGCACGGTGTTGATTTCCCGGATAGGCGCCCCGCTGCGCAACAGCGCCCTGTTAACCGCCTGTTTCTGTTCGAGCTTGAGGCCCGCTGCCGGCAGTGTCATCAGCGCCGATCCCCCCCCAGAGATCAGCGCGATCACGAGATCGTCCTCACCGAGGTCGCTGACCGCAGCCAACATCCGCCTGGCTGCCACCTCTCCCATATTGTCGGGCATCGGGTGGGAGGCTTCGAGCACCTCAATGGATTGGCAGTGGGCTCCGTGCCCGTAACGGGTAACCACCAGCCCCTCGATTTCCGCACCCGGGTATTTACCGGACCAGGCCTTTTCCAGAGCCGCGGCCATAGCTGCGGCGGCCTTACCCGCCCCTATCACAACGGTGCGGCCCGAGGGTGGTTCCGGTAAATGAGCGGGAATCAAACTGTCAGGGTGCACCGAGGCAATGGCTACATCCGATAGCGCACGCAGCCAGGTGGTAAAGTCTTGTGGACATTTTAGAGTCGATAACGGGGGGAGTCTGTTCATCGATGCGGGCCTCAAGCTTGTTATCTAATTATCGTTTCATCCATGGCCTACCCGGCAACTTGCAATCAACAGGGGCATTTATCCGATAACGCGCTCGCCGGACCCTCGTGGAGAGTGTAGTGCAAGGTGCACAATGACCGGTGAGGAGAATGCGGTACCGGCAGCGGGCAGCCAATTCCTCTTCACCGGCAATGATGCAAAAACGGTTCCGATACGTGCGCACGCCAAGTTACAGAAACGCGAACTTGGCGATAAAAATGGCGCTCAGCACATACAGACTGACCGAGATCTTCTCGTGCTGGCCGGTGAAAAGCTTCATCGCGGTGTAGGTCACAAAGCCCAGAGCGATTCCATTGGCGATGGAAAAGGTAAGCGGCATCATGACCGCGGTGACGATGGCGGGAATGCTATCGGAATGGTCATCCCAATTGATATGGGCGAGGCCGCCCATCATCAGCATGGCTACGTATATCAGCGCTCCGGCGGTGGCATAAGCGGGAATCATGCCTGCGAGGGGAGCAAAAAACACCGCCAGCAGAAACAGCAGCCCGACGGTTACCGCAGTAAGACCGGTGCGACCGCCCGCGGCAACCCCGGAAGCGCTCTCCACGTAACTGGTGACCGGCGGGCAACCGACAAAAGCGCCCATGACACTGGAGGTGGAATCCGCCTTCAGTGCGCGCGGCAGGTTTTTGATCTGCCCGTGTTCGTCCACCAGGTGCGCGCGATGGGCCACCCCCATCAGAGTGCCTGCGGTGTCGAACATGTTCACAAACAGAAAGGCGAGAATGACACTGATCATTCCCACATTGAAAGCACCACTGACATCCATCGCCAGCCAGGTCGGCGCCAGGCTCGGCGGTGCAGACACCAGTCCCTGGTATTCGACCAGTCCGAAGGCCCAGCCAATGGCTGTCACCCCCAGCATACTGAACAGGATCGCACCAAACATCCGGCGGTAACTGAGGATCGCTATCAGCAGAAAGCAGAGCGCGGCGAGCAGTACCGAGGGCTCCTTGAAGCTGCCCATTGACAGTAGTGTCGCCGGGTTATCCACAACGATTCCCGCGGTCTTGAGGCCAATCAGCCCCAGAAACAGACCTACGCCGGCCCCCATAGCGAAGCGCAGGCTCATGGGGATACTGTTGAGCAGCCACTCGCGGATTCGCGACAGGCTCATGATCATAAACAGCACACCGGAAATAAATACCGCGCCCAGCGCAATCTGCCAGCTGTACCCCATCTCGCCGACCACGGTATAGGTAAAAAAGGCATTGAGCCCCATCCCCGGCGCCAGCCCCACCGGCCAGTTGGCGTAAAAACCCATCAGAAAACAGGCCAGGGCGGCGCCGATACAGGTCGCGACAAACGCAGCCCCGTGATCCACACCGGCCTCCGCCATGATATTGGGGTTCACGAATATCACGTAAGCCATGGTAACGAAGGTGGTGACACCCGCGACCAGCTCGGTCTTTACCGACGTCTTGTGCTCACGCAGCCTGAAAAGGCGGTCGAGAAAACCGTTGCTCTCTAAATTCACAGCGCTCTTTGCCGAGTGGTTCGGCCGGTTGTGGAAACGCTTACCGATACAGCATTTCGTTAAATGATGATGTCAGTATCGCCGTTTATTTCCGTAAGGCGAACCCTTCGCCAGCAACCAGCCCGCCAGGGCTCACCCGGAACCGGCGTCGAGCACTTCCAGTGGCACAGATTCAAACGGCGGCACTTCCAGACCGCATCCCCGCAGTATCACCTCGATCAGGAACCTTGCCGCATGGTCAAAGTCTTCCCGGGTATACTCCACCTTATCTTCGATCATCAGAATCTGTGCCTGAAAATCTGCATAGTGTTGCGTCGACGACCAGATCAGCAGAATCAAATGCACCGGGTCCACCGGTGACATCCGCCCCTCATCTACCCACTGTTGGATCACGCCTGCGCGGTCGCGTACCCAATCCCGCACGTTGGTGCACAGATGCCCTTCCAGTACCGGGGCTCCCTGAATGACTTCCAGGGCGAACAGACGTGACGCCTGTGGGTGAGTACGCGACATATCCACCTTGGCGCGGATAAAACGCGCCAGGGTCATGGCGGGATCATCTTCCGGCTTGATGGCAGCCAGCATGGCGTTCCAACGCCCGGTGATCGTCTCGAACAGAGCGGTATAAAGCCGCTGCTTGTTGCTGAAATAGTAGAGCACATTGGACTTGGGAAGCGCCGCACGCTCCGCGATCCGCTGGATCGTGGCGCCGCGAAAACCATGGCGCGCAAACTCTTCCTCCGCTGCCGCCAGGATCAGCTCGCGGTTGCGCTCTCGAATCTTGCCAGTGCGCTTTGCAGGCGCGGGCGCGGGCTTAGCACCACCTGGAGTAACGCGGAAAGACGGGTCGGATGAGCGGGACATGGATCCACTGCGGGTTTTTTACACTTGTTTGACAATAGTGCAGTTTGTGAGCAGTGGCAAAAATGAGGCCTAACAAAAAGACCGGCCAATTGGCCGGTCTTTGCTGTGATATTTATTCAGTCTGCCAACAAATCGATGGCGGTCAATGCCGAGCCGGAGACATACAATACCCCCTCGTCGCTGAGGCTGAGTGCACCGGAGGCCGCGTAGGACCACACGGCGTCCCGGCTCTGTAGATCAATGGCGTAGGTTGTGGTGGCGCCCCCCACAAACACGTGCGTACGGGTAACCACGATATTTGACGTCAGGGATTCGCTTGCCTCGTAATTCCACAAGACCGTACCCGTCGACTCGTCAATGACCTTCAGTATTCCGGATTCAATGGCAAAGATCTGCCCCAGATGTGATGAGGGCTGCCCGGTATAGTTCCCCGAACGCTCCCACAGAATGGCTCTCTGCTCCAGATCAAACACCACCAGAGTACCGCGCTGGATTGCTACCGAGTTTCCAATCCCGGTCAGCACCGTCGCCATCCCCACGTCATTGCCACCCCAATCGAAGCTGGGGAAATCAATGCGATAGGCGAGCTCACCGGTCAGCCGGTCGTAGGCGGCAAAATCCGTGATGAACGCATACACATACTGATCATCCACCGCGGGAGTAAAGCCGTCATATTGCGCCGTATTGGCAAACCAGTTTTCGCTGCCGGTTGCTGCATTGTGGGAATACATGCCCCCGTAATACCCACCCGCGATGTACAGCTGCCCCGCGAAAGGTGTGGGAGCCAGGTAGCTGGACCACTGATTTCTGTACGCGGTAGCAAAGTGTAAAGCCCCGGTCTCGGCATCTAGACCACGAATAAAGGAATCCCCGTGGCCCCCGCTCTGAACGTACACGCGGCCATCAGCATAGGCCGGGGGATTCAGGCTGTTGATATCGTCGTAGGCTTTTTCCCAGCGTATTTCACCGGTTTCCGCATTCAGTCCGTATATCCGTTGATTACTGAAGTAGCTGTCACTGGAGACAAAAACCCGACCATCGCCCGCGGCCACGGAGTGAAGCCTGGAAACATCCGGAAAGCTCTTGCTCCAGCGCAAGGTGAAATCAGCCTCGTCCAGATCCCATGGTGTATAGCCGGTATGATCTGCTCCCCCCTGGGCGCTCCCCCAGACCACCGGCATCGGGAAGTCCAGCTCATCCGTCGGTGACGTATGCGCGACATACTCCTCGAGATTGGTAAAGGTATCCGAATCGAGATCTCCCGCCGCGTCTTCCGGCGCGTTCGGATCCAGCGCAAACTCGACCTCCCAACTGTCCGGCATGATGTCGCCATCGGTGTCTTTCAGCAGCGGTGACGAAGCATGCACGACGTATTCATCGTAATCCGTCAGGCCATCACCATCGGTATCCGCCAGGATCGGTGAGGTTCCGAGTACGGATTCCTCGAGGTTGGTCAGCCCATCGTCATCGGCATCACCAGCGGCGTCATTTACCAGCACATTCAGACCGTGGGTAACCTCGTAAAGGTCGCCCATGCCGTCCTGGTCGGAATCACTGGCCAGGGGATCAGAACCATGAACCTCCAACTCCTCCTGGTCGCCAACACCATCACCATCGGAATCCGTGAGATTAGGGTCGGTACCGGCGGCCAGCTCTTTGTCGTCGGTCAAACCATCCCCATCGGAATCCGGGTGCAACGGATCCGTGCCATGCACCAGTATTTCATCCCCATCGCTGACGGTATCTCCATCTGTGTCTGTCTTGTCCGCACGGGTGCCCAGGGAGAACTCCTCCAGGGCGGTCAGATTGTCCAGATCATAGTCTGATGACGCATCCGCAGGGTTGTTGGCATCAAGCCCATTGGCGGCCTCCCACCAATCCGGCAGGCCATCGCTATCGCTATCCAGGTGCGGGGTGAAATCGACAAACTCGGCAAAGACCGACAGGCGGGAGAACCCGCTGAGATCTCCATTCACCAGTACCACATTCTCGAAGCGGGAAGACAACAGCAGATCACCGTTGCTCCGCAGGGAGATGTCATAGAAGCTACCGCCCACCTCCAGCTCAGCCTGATGATTTCCGAAGGAGTCGTACTTGTGGACATCCCCGCTCCAGTCCGCAATGAACAGTTCGCCAGCGCTATTGACGGCAATAGAACGGCCCTCATCCACCGTGAGCTCCGATACTAACGTCATGGTGTCCGGGTCGAACTTATCGATGACTCGCCCGGTAAAACCATAAAGATATCCGTCTTCGCCAACGGTCAGGTCGATATAACCATTGCCACTGACAAAATTGAACGAGCCGTCACCCAGGTCAAACTCAACAATGCCCTGATTGGGGCTTCCCGAGGTCGCCATATTGGTGACGAATACCCGTTCTCCGATCGCATCGATCCCTCCGTAGGTACCGTTGTTGATGGTGGACCATCCCGGTGCGGTGTAATGCTCCCACTCGTGATCCCTGGGCGAATAAATACTGAGCTTCGGCTCGAAGGTGCCATTGAAGACGGCCACACGGCCATCAGCGAGAACCGCGATATCCCGCGCCTCTTCGATGTAAGCACCCTGACCAGCAACCTCCACCTCCTTCAGAAGTGTGGCGTCGTAATCGTAGAACTGAATTTTGTTGTCATTGGACGCGACAAAGCTCGCCCCCATTTCAAATACGTTGTCCAGCGGTGCCACAACGAAATTATCCAGATACACCGAACAGTCATCACTGCTACTGGTGATGGAAATTGTCAGCTCTCTGTTGCCGGCTGCCAACGACAGTTTCTGGGTCTGCCAGATTGACTGCGGAGGGTAACCACTAAAGACCTGCTCACCATCCACCCGGATAGACACATTTTTGTCGTAGTAGTTGTAGCAATCAGAGACCATATCGAAACGGACCTCCACCGGAGCAAAGGTTCGCTGCCAGGTGATGGAGGCATCGCCACCAAAGGAAAGCGCGTAGTCACCATGACTCGCCGTACCTTGCACCACGGACATGCTGCCCGGCGCCGAGGCCACCGCCAACTCCGGCGGTACAGTGCCATCCTCGAACGAGAAGTACGCATCTTCTACGACTTCAGGTAACGAATTGATGTCCGCTGCATCAGTCCCGTTGACGTACTCGATATAGTTGGCAACGCCATCCCCATCCAGATCGCCTTCCATATCGTCGGCACTGGTCGGATCCAAACCGGCAGCCAGCTCCCATGCATCGGACATGAGGTCGCCATCCGAGTCCTGCGCATTCGGATCACTACCGACAACAAGCACTTCATCGCCATCACTCAGGCCATCCGCATCAGAATCTGCTTCTGTTGCTGAGGTAGACGCAGCGAACTCATCCAGATTCACCAGGCCATCGTCATCCGGGTCCAGCGCTGCATCTGAGGCATCCTCATCACTAAGACCATATTGAAGCTCCCACCAGTAGGGAAGCCCGTCCTCATCCGCATCGCCCAAAAGTGGTATTTTGCCGAATACCATTCCGCGGGTAGCGTCCTCTTGCAGATAGACAAGACCTTCGTCGTATTGCTGGACCTGCCGGGCATCCACTTCTCCTAATTCCAGGGTAAGCAAGGGTGCTTTCAAGTCAGCATCGTATGCCACCAACCACAGGTCGCCCTCGTTCTGAAACAGAATCACAGCCACGTCCTGCCACCAGAACCCCTCTACGGGATAAAACTCGCTACTCAGCGCTGGCCAGGATTCGGAAACGGGTAACTGCTGCATGTAAGGCAAGCCATACAAATCACGTACCACCGTGTTGCCGCCTGCGAGAATACGGGATTCATCCGGAGATACTGCAACAAATGCAGGTAAGCCTGGGCTGTCAAAACGCGCGCTTTGGGTACCTCTGAGATACCCGCCTTGCGGATCAATAATTCCGCTATTTAATTGGCCGCCTAGACTGTATCGGTTCCAGAATATACGGCCACTTTCATGATGATATTCAGGCTCGACTGCCTCGCCATAGAGCGAGAAATCACCGAGCTTGTCAAACATTGAATCAAGCACATTGAACTTGCGGTCCCCATAGGGGGTGGATTCCGTCACCAGAAGATGCGGACCGGCACTAATCAGCCCAAGGACCGTTCCACTTGCGCGGAATACGCGTTCTGTCGACAGGGGTAACACGCTGACAACCCGGTGAACCCTGCCCTCGATATCGGCAATCAGGATATCGCCCGCATCCGTCACCACTGCAGATATAGCGCGCACATCACCCAGCACACGGGAAAGCGGGATCGGATTCAGGAGTGCATCAGTACTCACATCCCAACGGTAAATTGACTGGTCATCGGCAGAAAATGCGTAAACGATATTCTCGTGTAAGACTGATTGCTCTATCTCACCGATAACCAGAGCACTGGCAACATCGCAAATGGAACCACTGCCCTGGGACGCTTCCTGGCACGCCGAATCTTGCGGATAGGCATCCAGAGACAGCCCGCTCGTCGAGTCGGATCCACTGTAGCCAGTGTTCCAGCTATCCGGCCAGCCGTCACCGTCCGAGTCCAGTGAGGCGGCAGGGTCCGTCGGGAAATGGTCTGCGAGATTCTCCACTCCATCGTTATCTTCATCACGATCGGTAGTAAAGGTATGGAAGAGGTAGATGCCAGACGCTTCGCGAGTGACAAGAAAGTAATCCGTACCCCGATCCAACAGTGTATTGGCAGCGCCATTAAACGTTTGTGTCTGGTAAAGCGCGCTGTGCGATGTATACGCACTCACCGTAGTGGCGCCCTGCCCATTGGTAGCCACCGTCACCAGATCACTGCCGTTATACACTCCGCTGGCAAAGGCGTTCACCATCCGATCGGAACGCTTGTGACTGAACATGTCATATTGCACGCCCGAGCCGGAAACAACCTGATTGACGTTGTCGAGCACGAGCAATGGGCCGTCAGGGAAATACTCCCAATCGTAGGAATAAACAAAGGCACTATCGAAATGCCCCGAACTCGAGTTGATTGCGTAATATGCCAGGCGATAGGGCGTAGAATAGCCATAACGGAAATACAGCCGATCCTGTGAATCCGACCACGCAGAAGCGAGAATTTCAGACTGGTAGTCCATCCGGTGCATCAGCTGCCCGGACTTGGACAGCGTCAGGTGTGTTTTACCTTTGCCATCTTCACCTGTAACAAAAAGGTAGTCGCCGGCCGCCGCGAGATTGACCGCGGGAAAGCCAAGCCTGGCCAGTAACTGCAGCGAGTTTTCATGCAGATAGCGGATAGCCCCATCCGGATACGCGATATAGGTTCTGCCGTGATCCTCGTGGGCGAGAACGGCGTTGGGAGATACCCCATCCACAGCGAGATCGATTTTCTCTTCAATTCCGCCGGACGCGGGGACATAGCGGAACATGGTCAGCTCGGTGTCATCCCGGGCCACCAGCAGTACACTGTCATCGGCACCCGTAATACCCTGCGTCACCTCGTAATCGGCAAGCGCGGTCAGGTAACACTGGCTGCCATTACCATGCGCCGCGACACTGCAGCTGCCATCGAGCGGATAGGCATCGCCATTGTCACCGACACCATCGTCGTCGCTATCGAGCGACTCTGCCGGGTCGCGCGGGAAAGCGTCCGCTACATTCAGGATGCCGTCCCCATCAATATCCTCATCCACCACATCTGGCCGGCCATCACCGTCCATATCCGGGCCCAATGCGGCCAGAACAGCTACGGGGGGTGCCTCCACCAACACATCCACATTGGTCGAAGGCGCGATATCCGCGGCTTCATTCAACAGGATCTGTGCTGTCTCACCGGCCAGATAATCGTCCTCGCCCCGCAAAGCGCCAGTACCGGGAACAGGCAACTCACCAACCACCTGTCGCGCCGCTACTGCGAACACCTGCTGGCTTCCGTCCTTTGCTTCTTGTCCTGGCAGCGGACTGTTTCCGTCATACTGGCCGTCGAGCAGATCAGCAGCGATCCATTCGATTACCTGAGTGACCGGCAGCCCCAGCTCCTGTGCGACGGCCCAGATCAGAGCAACCTGCGCTTCCATTGCCGTGCGGTAATCAAGCACCTCCTGAGTAACCGGTATTCCGGAAATAGGCAGAGGTTGCTGGGCAAACAGATCAATGCCTTCCAACTGCCCGAATCCCAAGGCGGTAGCAACGGTAGTAGAGAACTGTTGCAGATTATCCGTAACCGGTTGTGAATTGCCCTGTGCGCCATGCAGCCGCATCATCTCAAGCACCAGCGTGGTGCTGATCGTGGCATAGACGGGTTCAGCGCTTTCCAGGGCCTCGCGGGAAGCGAGTGTAATCAGAGTACTGATCACCGGAGCCTGCCCGGTAGAAATGTCGATGGTGTCGACGTCTGCGGCAACCTCTACCAGGAAGTAGTCACTACCGTCCAGCTCGAATTTGACACCGTCAAATGCGCCGGTGCCCCCGGTACTGCCACTGGCAAGCAGATCACCCTTGAGGCTTCCACCACTATTGAGCAGGGTATAAACACTGACTTCTGCGTCACTGAGAGGGCCCTTGATCGCATGACCATTCAGGATTACAGGCTCTGCTGTGGGCGGAGGTGGATTGGTGCCCGGCCCAGAAGGGTCGCCAGAGGAGCTGCCGCCCCCGCCGCCCCCGCCACAGGCAGCCAGCAGTCCCACAGATAGCAGCAACAGGCCGCGAGAAAAGATCGTTTTTGTTTTGATTATCATCGCCCCAACCAGAATCGAAGTACGTTTTTTGCACAAAAGGCCCCCAAAACCGTACAACTGGCGTGGAATCCCCCAAGAAAAGCAACCACGTAAATTACGCCAAACCGGACCCTGAGCGCAATTACAAGTGATTACACACTTCGCCCATAGCCCTCATCAGGCGGCCACACCGGTATGCCACGGAAAATCCTTTCGGCTGGATAACTTCTCTTACCGAGAGGGTGCCAGTAAAATCCGCCCTCTTAATTTGTCAGCATCGATACCGGAGCACCTCCCCATGGGCCGAGCCTACCAGAACCGCAAAGAATCCATGGCCAAGACCTCGAACATGAAGGCCAGGGTCTACAGCCGTTATGGCCGCGAGATCTACGTGACTGCAAAGTCTGGCGGTGTCGACCCGAACGGTAACCTGGCCCTGCGCAGCCTGATCGACCGCGCCAAGAAAGACCAGGTACCCTCCCACGTCATTGAGAAGGCCATCGACAAGGCCAAAGGCGGCGCCGGTGAAGACTTCTCCCGCGCCCGCTACGAAGGCTTCGGCCCCGGCGGCTGCATGGCCATCATCGAATGTCTCACTGACAACCCCAACCGCACCTTTGGCGATGTGCGTCAGGCGTTTACCAAAACCAAAACCAAAATCGGTACCGAAGGCTCCGTCAGCCACAGCTTCGACCACCTCGCGATCCTCGCTTTCAAACACGACGACGAAGAGGCGGTGCTGGAAGCCCTGATGGAAGCCGATGTAGACGTGACCGACATCGAAAACGAAGACGGCAAACTCACCGTCTTTGCCCCGCATACGGACTACGCCAAGGCCAAACAGGCCTTGACCGAAGCCTTTGGCGAGATTGATTTTGATGTGGATGAGATCCAGTTTGTGCCGCAGACCTATACCCAGGTGAGCGGGGATGACGTGGCGCTGTTTGAGAAGTTTATGAATATGCTTGAGGATCTGGAGGATGTGCAGGCGGTTTATCACAACGTGGAGAATCCACAGTAAACCTTTTTCATATCACAACTAAAGGCCTTGCCGCGCCTCACAGAGGGTGGCGGCCACCACATGCTTCCGCCACCTTCAGAGCCGGGCCATCGATTCCAGACGGCGAAAAAACCCCTTCTTCGCGATTGCCAGCGCCTTCGGCCTGGCTCTGAACGGCCGACGCCCGATTGAGAATACCGTTCATGTCTCGACTGGACGACATCTCGACACGCCTGATACACGTTTCCGCTCCATCGCGCTGAACGCTGCGCCATAATCCTCCCGACGCCACCCTCTTGGTAGAGCATACGAAGGCCCTGTGATAGAACCAACGCAATAAAAAGAATCAGAGGATTACATGGCGATGGAAGTAACAGGAACAGAACCCAGAGAGCCACTGAGAGAAGGCCGCACCCACCTCAGGCTGCGACTACTGACACTGTTGGCCGTGACAGTGCTTACCGGCTGCGGCACCGATACGCAGCAGAGCTCCGGGGTACAAGCGACAGCAGATCCAGTCGTGGCGCGCATCGGTGAAATCGCGATTACCCTGGCGGATGTGGACAGGGAACTTCAACTCGAGCGCCACGACCTGGCACTGGCCGAGTACCAGCTGCGATTCAACACACTGAAATCCATGGTGGACGCCGAGCTCACCACCGCTGCCACCGCAGAAGTACAGCCCGCCGTCGACTGGCTACTCCCCCACCCCACGCCTCCCCGACTGGACATCAACACCGCCGGGCGCCCCCTGCGCGGCAACCCGGAAGCCCCCGTGACCCTTGCCGTATTCTGCTCCTACCAGTCGGTGCACTGCGCAAACACCAATCTGGTCTTGCGCGCGCTGCTGGAGCGGTACGCCGGCTGGATCGCGGTGGCACCTTTTGACTTCCCCATGCACTACCACCGACAGGGCACGCAGGCGGCTGCCGCCGTACAGTGCGCCGGCCAGCAGAACGCACCCTGGAGCTACGCCGATGGCCTGTATACCCGGGCTAAAAACCTGGAGGGGGAAGTCTTCACCCAGTTGGCGTCGCAGCTCGGGTTTGCCCGGGACGCCTTTGACCAGTGCCTCGGTGAAACCGAGGGCATTGACCGGATTGCCGCCGATACCACCCTCGCCCGCAACCTCGGCCTGCAGAGTGTGCCGGTGGTATTTGTGAACGGCCTCTACGTGAAAGGCCCGCAGTCCCCGGAGCACTACGCCATGTGGATCGACCGGGAACTGCAGCGCCTCGGTCACGACCCCGCAACGCCTCACATTCACGCCGCGCGCTGGCGACCATCCTCCGATGGCATTGCCGAGACCCAGCTGCCACTGCAGCTGAACGGCACCAGCGTGTCCTCAAAGCCCGCGCAGTCCACCGCCCTGATTCGCGTCCGCGATGCGTCTGCCAGCCGCTTCTCCCCAGGGGATGCCCTACTACCGGGCGCCACCCTAAAACGGGTGCATGAACGCCATGTCATGCTGCAGGTCGGGGATCACCTGGAGCGGCTATCCCTCCGCAGCGGCGATGGAAATTCGGTACCCGTGCCCAAGACCGACACCACCCCACGGGATGAGGCCACCATGCGGCGCATCGAACAGCCGGAAGGCGAGTCCCGTAGACTCATTCCACCCTCCGGCGTGCTGCCATTGGGGCAGGAGTGGCTGGAGCAACAATTACAGAACCGCGAAGAACTGGAAAAGAAATTCGTGGATGCCGAGCACGAAGTAGACGGCTACAAACTGCAGCGGCTTGAGGGCATCGAGAACAGCGAATTCTTCACCGCACTGGGTTTCGAGGAAGGCGATGTGGTGGTGCGGGTCAACGACAGCTGGGTACACAGCGGCCAGAACCAGCTGTGGGATGCGCTCACCAGCGGCCAGGTGGTCGACGTGACCTATATGCGCAACGGGCTGCCGCAGCGGGTGCAGTATGTGGTGCAGGAGAAAGGGTATTTCGAGGGAAGCGGCGGCCAGGGGAGTTCCGGTAATGACGGCAAGACGGAATGACCCCCATTACCTCAGCGTCAATTCGCCACCCGCGTTTTAGCTGGCGGCCAGTGTAGGGCTCCCGCAGGAGCCCTGTTCACCGCCCGGGGTGACTTACCCCGAATGACTCACCCCGAATGACTTACCCCAAAGGTATTCATACGGGGTTTACTTATCCGGGTTACCGTTCCACATCAGGTTCGCCACGGTATTCTGCCCACGCACGCTGGGGTGGAAGCAGTCGCCCCCATCGATATCATCCTTACCGAACTGGAAGGTGCCCACATTGGACTGGTTGGCCCCGGAGTACTCCGCCACCACTTCCACGCCATTGACGCCGTTATAGGCAGCGGCCTCCTGCTGCAGCACCTCGTTGTACAGACGCTGCGCCGCATCGATACCCGCATAGCGCGTGGCAAAGGATTCCCCGTTCATGGTACCGCCATTGGTGGCGATCCGGCAGATCCCAAAGGTCGACCAGACACTCTCACAGTTCACCCGCCAGTTACCGGTCTGCTTGGCGATACCCGCGGCGCGCAGATCCTGCACCCGCGGCACCGAGCCCAACAGCACCGTCGAGCCATTGGGCAGGCCACCCACCAGCTTATCGAGCCCCGCTTTAACGGCCCCGCGCCACTCACTCTCGGTCAGTAGCGGATCCGAGCAATTGGCCGGATCGACACAGTCTCGGTTGCAGATATCGTTGCCACCGAGCACCACCTCCACATGGTCCGCAACCACCGTCTCGGAAAGAATCCTGTCCGCCTGCACACTGAAACTGTCACCACCGCCGCGCATCTCGGCACCGGAGCGGGCCGCGTTCTTGTTGGCCGCAACGTTTGGGTCTACTGCCTTGTACTTGTCGTGCACACTGTTGACGCGGCTCGAGTAGCCATCAAACCAGCTGTGCTCCGGCTGGTCTCCGCCCAACAGGCAGAAAAAACCGCCAGTAAAAAAGGTATTGCCGGTACAGTCTGCCGCAAAGCCCATGGTAATACTGTCACCGGCGGCCGTGCCCTTGGCAGGCGCCGCCGTGGTCCCCAGGGAACACAGCGCGGATGTCATGGCGAGAGAAACGAACAAAGGGAATTTGAGCATGAGGTTATCTCCGATCATCAGTTTATGGTTTATTTTTTGTTAATACGGTGAACGGATATAGGTTAACTGGTCACACTAATCTCCGGCGGAACGGGCGTAGAATTGCACGCACTGTGTCGAAGTCTGGGAAGTAACTCCCAGGTTCGTCGCCAGAAGCTTTTCCCGCAGCAGCAGGCTCTGGAGCCACTAGCGCCCGAGTCTCACCTCCCTGTCCTATCCTGCAAAGAATCGGAGTTCATTCGGCTCCACAAGTAACCGCCCACACAGTCTGCCCCATGCCAATTTACCGAAAGATCAGCCAAAACCGCACCGGACGCGACTTCGTCGTCGGCGATGTGCACGGCCACCTCGAGCAACTGCAGAAACAGCTGAACGCCCTGGCATTCGACCCCGACAGCGACCGCCTCTTCTGCCTGGGCGACGTAATAGATCGCGGCCCCGATAGCAGAGCGATGCTGGACTTTATCGACCAGAAAAGCGTGTTCAGTATCCTCGGCAACCACGAAGCCATGATGATCGCCGGCTTCGAAAGCCCCACCGATGTACAACTGCACTTCTCCAATGGCGGCGAATGGTTTTACGAGCTCAACCGCAGCGAACAGAGCCGCCTGGTAGACAAGGTGCGCCAGTGGCCCTGGGCAATGGAGATTGAGACCGCACAAGGAACCGCAGGCCTGGTCCATGCGGATGTGCCCGAGAGCAGTTGGGAGATGGTTCAGAAACTGACGAAGCTTGCCAGCAAGCCATGGGCTGAAGGCGCGTCCATGTCAGAGCCTCGTATTGCTGCCGCTGCGCAGCCGTTGCTGTGGAATCGCGGACTTATACAGCGCCTGTATAAGGATGTACTCGGTCTCGAGCGCGGCAAAATTACTGATGCAGAGTATGGAAATGCGTTTCAGAAATGGACTGCAAAAATAGCCAATGCGGACTCAAGACAGCGCAGTTCTTTTCAAATATCGGGGATTGGATCTGTTTATCTTGGGCACTCGTATGTGCCGGTTGCTACACATATCGGGGACTGCCATTTCCTGGATTCTTTTCGTGGGGATACAGGGGAAGAGCTGAGCGTGATTTGTATCGCACAGGCCTGAAACAGGATTGAGAAGGCACTTCAAAAAACACAAAAGCCCCGCAATGCGGGGCTTTTGGAAGGATACCGAACCCATGAAAAGTCCGGCTTTCAATGTGGTGCCAGGGCGGGACTTGAACCACTAAAAATATCTTTACTTATCAGCAACATAGAATCAAGAGATAAGCAAGATACCCCCAAAAGTACCCCCAAAATCTGCAGGGCATATTTACGTCGTGAAAAGCATCCTGCATGTGATATATATCGCCTACGATCTATTCCTAGCCCAAATACACGGCTACTACCCAGTCTCTCATGATTGGGGAGCCCTACGTTCTCGTCCTGGCTCCAAACGCAAGCTTATTGCACGGAGTCCCACGATGGGGGGACCCTTACGATCTGTTCCTAGCCCGAACACACGGTTGCTACTCAGTCTCTCATGATTGGGGAGCCCTACGTTCTCGTCCTGGCTCCAAACGCAAGCTTATTGCACGGAGTCCCACGATGGGGGGGCCCTTACGATCTGTTCCTAGCCCGAACACACGGTTGCTACTCAGTGTCTCAAGATTGGGGGGCCCTACGTTCTCGTCCTGACTCCAAACGCAAACTTATTGCACAGAGTCCCACGATGGGGGGGCCTTACGATCTGTTCATAGCCCGAATACACGGTTACTACACAGTGTCTCAAGATTGGGGGGCCCTACGTTCTCGTCCTGACTCCAAACGCAAGCTTATTGCACAGAGTCCCACGATGGGGGGCCTTACGAACTGTTCATAGCCCGAATACACGGCTACTACACAGTGTCTCAAGATTGGGGGGCCCCTACGTTCTCGCCCTGCCTCCCTAACGCAAGCTTATTGCACGGAGTCCCACGATGGGGGGGCCCTTACCATCTCTTCCTAGCCCAAATACACGGTTACTACTCAGTGTCTCAAGA
>NZ_CP155838.1:3734293-3778762 GCF_045348205.1 Microbulbifer sp. ARAS458-1
ATGCTGAACCCGGACAAGGCGGTAAATTGTTAAAGAGCTGATACCTTAAACGCGACAACTACGTTGACAGATACCGCATACACGAAGTCGGTAATTGATATGTGCGATATCCTTTGTTACCAGAAACCGAGAATTCCAAAACTTCTGAACGCTCTTTGAGGTTAGCGGTGTAAGGAGGAGAGATCTCACCAAGATCCCAATCAATATCCATAAAAATTGCAGAGCGATGACCCGAAAAAACTGGAAATGTCATACACGACTCTTGTATTCTTTCTATATCAATAGGACATGGAGTGTTTGTATCCAGACCTTCGATCAACTCACTTAATGATCCCCAAAAGCGAGTATTTACATTTGCTCTTGGAAAGTACGGAAGATACTCCTCAAATTCCGTGTAGCCTTTAAAGCGATGCGCTGTTGCAAATGCTGCGCGAGTTGAACCTATATCAACATTTGGGAATTTCTTTTGTATCTCGCCTTGAATGGCATCAACAATAGTCGATAGCGTTTTGCGGTCTGGAATAACCATAGCTAGGTCTCCTGTAGAGAGAGTAAAAAAATATTTTCCGTCGACGACGGACGATATAAATACTCTCCCATCTCGGATCTCAATTAAATCGGGCAGCTATACGAAGAAATTATGGCAATGATTAAAAAATGAAAAAAACCGATACGAATTTGGAATACCCTTGTACGCCTCCGGGCAAACTGACCAAAAATCAACCAAAAAACGTTGAAAACCAATGGCTACCATGCTAGGCGTCAATGGCCACCTATTTTGACCCGCCTTCGGCCAATAAAATTGACACACCCGGTGCGGCCTAGCCGGTGGTTTTCTGCTTCAGTCGATAGCTCTCTCCTCCCAGCATGAAGATGTTGGTTGATGAAGCCTAAGTCCAGCAGTGCATTTACCTGGCGTTTGGTGATGATGGTGGCCTGGTGACGGTAGTCGGAACCTTCCAGCGGTTTCTCGGCTAGGAACTGGGTTTGTTTCAGGTGGCGCTTGATGCGGGTGCGCTCCGTGACCTCGTGCTCGGCCAGAGGCTGAGCAAAGTCCAGTAGTACATGCCCGCTGGGACGGCAAGTTGGGCGTAAACATTCAGGGCTGTCGGTGCCAGCTGGCTGTCTCTTTCAGGGGGGCAGGATTTGGTGGCAGAAGCTTCCTGGCGTGGGTCAAAATTACTGGCCGGAGGTAGGCCAGCTATAGGTGGCCATTAACACTTCCCATTGATAGCCACTTCAATTCGGGCTATCGACTTGTGCGTTTAGGTAAAATTGAACTCAACCAGCTCACCAATTAGCTGAATGTTTGGCCGCTCAATCACTATATTTCGATCCTGCCACCAAAGCTCAAAACCTCCGCGCCCATTGCTTGTAATGGCACCAAGTAGAAATCTCTGATCAATTATCGCCGCTCCCATAAAGCTCCCATACGCACGGCAATATCCTCTACGAATTACGACACATTCACCTTTATCCACGACATCACTACTCAAACTACTAGTCGCCTCAAATATAAATAGATCGCGAGACTCTATCGTTGCCTCTTGGATGAGGATATTGGCAAGGCGCACGCTGCGATAAAGTAAATTGTTGGCGTTGCGAATAGCGAGAAACTCTTCCGAGCTATCGGACAACAAATAATCAAGAATTACAGATTCCGGTACACTCAATATGTCCACACGCTGGTTGCTTGCCGAATCGTTAATTATGGACTCTTCCGAGCACTCTGTGGCCAGGCAAAAACGGTGTAACGCAAATCCTTTTGGGGGCAGCTGATCTCGGAACCACTTTTCAACCAAACCTGCAGGCACTCCACAAAAGTGGGCGATGTCAGTAACCGATAGCCCATACTGGGCTGCCCGAATTTGCATTCTCATGCCAGTAGTTGTTGCCATGCTATCCACCATTCATGTGAGACTCAGCCCAATCTAGTAGACCTATCAATGGGAAAATTTGTCGCAATCCGCGCCGATCGAGTTCGCATCTTCCAAAGTAACTCCTGAATGTAGAGCCATGCGTTCAAGTACATGGGCTACTAATACACCCTGAAGTTGAACTACCCTCCCCAGAATGCAGTACTCGGACGCTTCGATCGACTGCCAGTGACCGTTCATGAGGATGTCATAATTTTTTGTATAAGTGCGTCTGACGACACCCACTGAAATTGATCCATTCATAGCAACAATTCCCAAAAAGGTTTTCCAAAATTCACAGAATCCGCGCTGCACTATGATCAACTCGCTGCAATTGACAACTGCTCGATTTGTCACGGATTCAATTTTAAGTATAAAGAATTTAGCACCTGAAACATTTCCCACTTGCTTAGCCAATGGGTCAGTTAGGAAAGCCCCCTTGACCACAGGAAAGTCCATGCAGTATTCACCATCAATACCAGGAATGTAGGTTCTTCGGGTGTATAACAACAGCTCCGACTCGGTTACCACTTGCAGCTGGTAAAAATCGGCTGAGCACTGCCTGCCCAAGATGTAATCTTCAGAGCAATGCGCCATTTGGCAGAATCTTGAAAGCGCATAGTCCGAAGGTAACTCAGAACTTGCGTACCATTTATAGACGCTAGTTACAGAGGCCATGCATTCGTCAGCGATCCGGGTTACGTCTAGACCATACATGGCGGCCGCCATGCGTATTCTTTCTCCTACGGTGAAATCCATACCTATTCCTCGGCTCAATCCATATAAAGTAGATTTACACGACCATCTCGTTTACTGGAGTATTTATACCGGAAGGAGTAGTGCGCATATCAAAATGCGCAACTAACGCATTCAGCATGAGCGCTTGACAGAAACAACGTGTTCTCTGGTAAATTCTTGGAGCCCAACTGTTATCGCGACGAGAACGAGACATCAAATTCAGTCATAAGATTTCGCCGACCTTCCCTCAGGGAAAAATTACTTGCAAGGAAAAGCAACTATGCAAAATAAGTTCGCACCAGTTTTAGCTCTCATAATCACCTCGCTCATAAGTGCCTGCGCTTCGTCGCCATCAAGTGTAGAAAATCCAAACTGGAGTCGAGCAAAGAATTTAGTGCAATCTGCAGGTATGGGCGGACGACTTAAAGATACTGAAGGGGATCCAAGTAGTGCCAGGATTTCGGGAATGTCCAAAGGTACCGAGTGGCTGGTTACGACACCGGCATACGGCGGTATATTGAGCCCTATGGGTATGTTGAATACCTTTGAGATCATCATGAAACCGAAATCGCCAGATGAGCGCATCGTTGTGTTTGGATGGATGCCTCGGAAAATGGCAAGCTCTCAAGACGAGGCTTATAAACTGTATTTTGATATCATTGAGGAATCAATGATCAATGGAGCTACTAATGCCGGATTGGATGTTCCTGAGAGACTTCGTCGTTCAAAATTCGAAAACAGCTTTCTAAAGAAACCAAAATCCTTCTTTATCCTGGGAGATGGCAATGGTTGCTCTACTGCGAAATCTACATTTAGTCACGGAAATCTGATTTGTGGATTCAGGGCTGAAATGCGAGGTGACACAACATCAACCAAAGCGCCATCAATATTGGGCGGTTACGAATCGTGGGCACTGCTCCCGGATTCCGCTGCGGAAACATCACGCTTAATGCCAATTTACCAAATGGTCCAAGGAACCGATGTTGAGTTGACCGATAAGCCCGCCTACAGATTTAATGAGCTAAATTTCTTAATTCAGTTCAGCAAGTCTCTGCCAGACTGGATGTTTATTTATATTCCACCTAGCGCGGTAACAGTCGATAACAACGGTCGATTCCTGAATGCTCCAGCCGTACTGGAGCAGGGAAACCTGAATTTGTTTGTTAGCGCCAGCCCTACCCAATAGCCGCAGTCATTAGATTGGGGAACCGCAGCTATCAGCTTCCAACAGCAGAAAGTTAGTATTCCGCAGGCCGGTAATGAAAGCTTTTTCGCAGTATTGCCGGCTCCCCCTCCCCCAGTTTCAGAGCATCCAGATAGTCAGCCCATACCTGCAGCATGTGGCGCCGCTGCTCAATATGGGCTGTTCGATTGTATGCCCTACCCAGCGCATCTTGAACGCTATGGGCCAGCTGATGTTCGATCCACGCTACCGGAAACCCCAGCTCTTCGTCCAATAGAGTACGGGCCATCGCCCGGAATCCATGCGGTGTTATTGCATCATTTTCGTACTCCATAGCCCTGAGGGCGGTACGAACCGCATTTTCTGACATTGGGCGAGATGCGCTCCGCATTGAAGGAAATATGTATCGGCCCGAGCCGGTAAATTTTTCAAGGTCAGTCAAAATCCTTTTAGACTGACTAGTGAGTGGAATGATGTGCGGCGTTCCCATTTTCATTCGCTCACCCGGAATCTCAATACGGTCGGCCTGCCAGTTAACATCAGCCCACTCCAAGTGCCGGAGCTCCCCTGGACGGCAGAAAAAGAGCGGAGTCAACTTTAAGGCGGCTTCGACAACGAGCGATCCCTGATATGAATCGATTTTGCGAAGCAGATCAGCCACCTCTTCTGGGTCTGTGATCGCAGCAAAATGCTGAACTTTTGGCTTTTTAAGAGCATTGGATAGTGCGCTAGTCGGGTCGCTTTTGACGAGGCCAGTTATAACGGCAAACTGGAAGATCTGGCTGGCTACACGGCGAGTACGCTGAGCTAGCTCATAGTGTCCGCGCTCTTCTATCCGGCGCAAAGCCTGGAGTACATCTATCGGCTCAATCGTATTGATTGCCCGATGACCAAGGTAGGGGAAAAGGTCTCGCTCCAATGCCCGCCAGGTGCGACTGCGATGACTGGGCGATTTATCCGCCATTCGCACGTCAAACCAGTCCTGACCAACCTCCTGGAAGCTCGGTCCCGTAGGAGCACCAGGTTCAATAGCCTTGCCCGTCTTTTGCAACATCGGGTCAATATTCTGGCGAAGAAGTGATTTGGCATCATCTCTCGCAAGGCGAGCGGCTTTGAGGGACACCTCAGGGAACACCCCCAGCGCGAGCATTTTCTCGCGCCCCTCGTACCGATATTTCATGCGCCAATATTTTCTGCCCGATTTGGAAACTTGCAGATAGAGATTCTGACCATCGGATAGCCGGTAGTCGCGACTTTTGGGCTCTGCGGTAAGGACTTGTCGGAAGGTGAGAGGCAACGGGGGCTCCGAGGCAGTTTGGGGGTATCGCCAAGAATAGGCGATTGGTACCCCCATTTGTACCCCCAAAGTGGTCTGGATTACACCAGATACCCCCAGATTTTGGCGGACGATGCCGGACACCCCCAGAAACGCGAAAGCCCCGCAGGGCGGGGCTTTCAGGACGATTCCGGACGTTACCGGATCTTTGTATGGTGCCCAGGGCGGGACTTGAACCCGCACGAGCATAGCTCACTACCCCCTCAAGATAGCGTGTCTACCAATTCCACCACCTGGGCAAAAACTTTGCAGTTTTTGATTTCGCCTTTCGGCTTACTGAGGCTGTTCCTCAGTTCCTGCTTCCGGCAGTTCGGCCTGGGGGGCTTCTTCTGCGGAGGGCAGGTCGTCAGTGGCCGGGGCTTCGTCCTGAACTTCAGGGATGTCGCTCTCGATCACTGCGGGGATTTCGTCCTGCTGTTCGCGGGATTCAATCGCTGCGGGTACCTGTGGGATACCGTCAACTTCCGGTGCTTCGTTGTTGCTGGCGAGGTAGGCCAGGCCGAAGCTGGTGACGAAGAATACCGTCGCCATAATTGCAGTCAAGCGGGAAAAGAAATTTCCGCTACCCTGGCTGCCGAATACGGTCTGAGAAGCACCCGCACCGAAAGAGGCGCCGGCTTCTGCACCCTTACCCTGCTGAATCAGGATCAGGCCAATGATGGCCAGAGCGGTAAGGATGTGTACGATTAAAACCAGTTTTTCCATTGTCCAGAAAACCTGCTGTCGGGCATTGGCCCTTGCTCAAAAATTTCTTGCTGCGCTCAATCAGCGGCACAACAAATCTGAATAAACTCTTCGGCCTTCAGTGAGGCCCCGCCTACCAGTGCACCGTCGATATCGGGCTTGGTAAACAGTTCTGCGGCGTTGCCGGCTTTTACGCTGCCGCCGTAGAGGATCTGAACCTTGTCACCGTCTTCGCCCAGCTGCTGGCGGATAAACTGGTGCACTTCCTGCGCCTGTTCCGGGGTGGCGGTCTTGCCGGTGCCGATGGCCCATACGGGCTCGTAGGCGATAACCGCGCTTTCCCAGCAATCTTCCAGACCCAGAGCAACAACCGCCTGAATCTGTTCGGCGACCACTTCCAGGGTCTTGCCGGATTCGCGCTGCTCGAGGGACTCGCCCACACACAGCATTGGAATCAGGCCCACAGACTTGGCGGCGGCAAACTTGGCCGCAACCAGCTGGCTGCTCTCGCCGTACAGGCTTCTGCGCTCGGAGTGCCCTACGATGACGTAGTGCGCGCCGCAGTCCTTCAGCATCTCCGCGGAGACTTCCCCGGTGAATGCGCCGGAAGGCTGCTCGCTGAGGTTTTGCGCCCCCAGCTGTGCCTGTCCGATCTTGCCTGCAACCACACCCAGGTATGGGAACGGCGGACAGATCACTACCTGAGAGGAGCAGTTGCCGGACTCAAGTCCGCTATTCAACTCCGCCAACAGTTGCTCGGCAAATGCTTTGGTGCCGTGCATTTTCCAGTTGGCAGCGACCAGGGTTTTACGCATGGGTGCTCCTCCAAGGGGCGCAAATCTTAGCGGTATTGCCGGTAACATACAACCAGCGATTCCGGATATTTATTGGTTTTTCCATTGCTTTTCAATGGCTTCCGGTTGGCGGTGCCGGCGTTGGTGCAATCAGGCGTTACCGACCCGTTCGACCACCTGGGCGATCTCACCCGCCAGCTGTTGAACGAGCGACGGGTCCTTACCCTCAACCATGACCCGAATCAGCGGCTCGGTTCCGGAAGGACGCAACAGCACCCGGCCGGTGTCGGCCAGAGTGGATTCCGCCTGGGTCACCGCGGCCTGCACATCGCCGTGCTCCAGTACGCCATCGCGGCTGGCGAGGCGTACATTGATCATATGTTGCGGCAGCATTTCCATTCTGCGGGTGAGCTGATCGAGAGATTCCCCGAAATCGCTGACTGCGCGCAATACCTGCAATGCAGAGATGATGCCATCGCCGGTGGTGGTGACGTCGGTACAGACGATATGCCCGGAGGATTCGCCACCCAGGGTCCAATCGTTTTTGTGCATCAGCTCCAGCACGTAGCGGTCGCCGACCTTGGCGCGGGCGAAGGGAATTTTGCGTTCTTTGAGGGCCAGCTCGAAGCCGAAGTTGCTCATCTGGGTACCCACCACGCCGGTACAGCCGCCGAGGAATTGCTGGCGGTGGATGGCGATCAGGAACAGCAGCTGATCCCCATCCACCAGATTGCCGTCTTTATCCACAAACATCACCCGGTCGCCATCGCCATCAAACGCGATGCCGAGGTCGGCGCCGCGCTCGACCACGGCCTTCCGCAGCTGTTCCGGCTTGGTGGAACCGCATTCCAGGTTGATATTGACGCCGTCCGGCTGCACTCCGATGGCGTGTACTTCGGCACCCAGCTCGCGGAAGACTTTGGGCGCGATGTGGTAGGTGGCGCCATTGGCGCAATCCAGCACGATATTCAGGCCCTGCAGAGAGTAGGCCCAAGGGGTGCTGGCTTTACAGAACTCGATATAGCGGCCTACTGCGTCGTCGATACGCCAGGCCTTGCCCAGGTCTTTGGCGGTTTCCATGGGCAGGTCCAGAGCGGCTTCAATCTGCGCCTCGACGTCGTCCGGCAGTTTGCTGCCATCTGCGCTGAAGAACTTGATGCCGTTATCTTGATAGGGATTGTGGGAGGCACTGATCACGATTCCCGCCTGGGCGTGGAAGGTGCGGGTGAGATAGGCGATAGCCGGGGTGGGCATGGGGCCCAACAGGCCCACGTCGACGCCGGCGTTGATCAGCCCCGCTTCCAGCGCGGCTTCAAACATGTAGCCGGATACACGGGTGTCCTTGCCGATCAGGATACGACTGCGGCCTTTGCCTTTTGGATTGGCACCGAGCACTTTGCCGGCGGCATAACCGAGGCGCAGCATAAAATCCGGGGTGATGGCGCCTTCGCCAACCAAGCCGCGGATACCATCTGTGCCGAAGTATTTTCTTGTCATCTAATCGCTCTCTTATAGCACCACCGGGCGAACCTGAAAGGGCCCGGCACAAGAATCGCTCCCTTCCGTTCAGATGCAGGGGCGGTCTACCAGTTGTTGTAATTTCAGCACATCTGCCGTGGCTGCGACGTCGTGCACGCGGATTATGGCGGCACCGCGCTGGGCGGACAGCACGGCCAGGGCCAGACTGCCCGCCAGACGCTGATCCACTTCTCGCCCGAGCAGACGGCCGATCATGGATTTGCGGGACAAACCCACCAGAATGGGTACCCCTTGCGGAGCCAGCTCCGGCAGATGCCGCAGCAGCGCGAGATTGTGCTCGTCATTCTTGCCGAAACCGAAGCCCGGGTCGTAGAGGATTTTCTCCCGCGCAATGCCGGCCTGTTCACAGGCCCGCAAGCGCTCGTCGAGGTAAGCGCGTACTTCGCGTACAACATCACGGTACTCGGGGTTAGCCTGCATGGTGCCCGGCTGTCCCTGCATATGCATCAGGCATACGGGCAATCCCGTGGCAGCGGCGGCACCCAGAGCACCGGGACGAGAAAGCGCTCGCACATCGTTGAGCATACCGGCACCGGCGGATACGGAATCCCGCATCACCGAGGCGGTGCTAGTGTCGACGGAGATCACTACATCCAGGCGGGATGCGATGGCCTCCACAACCGGCACCACCCGCTCCAGTTCTTCCGCTTCGGAAACCGGCGCCGCACCGGGTCGGGTGGACTCACCGCCGATATCCAGGATTGCTGCGCCGTCGCGCACCATCTCTTCTGCGCGCTGTAATACCAGGTCGAGATCCAGCCCGCTGTCGCCGTAATAGCTTCCGCCATCGGAGAATGAATCGGGGGTGGTGTTGAGAATCCCCATGATCTGGGGGCGGGAAAGGTCCAGAGTACGCTGGCCACAGACGAGCTTCATAGCATTCATATCACTTAGCCCCGGCTCAACAGGAATTGGGGGCAGCGGGAATAAACAAAGCGGGCCTACTGGCAACAGCAGGCCCGCTTGGAAGCGGCACACTATAGGCGTGCGCCGCACAAGTTCAAGATGGGGTCAGTGGCCGTTGACCGGGCCACCTACCGGGCTTTCTCCGTCTTTCGAGCCACCTTGGGTTTCGTCTTTCGGCTCCACCTCTTCCGGGGTACCGCCGCCGGTATAGTCGTTGTCGTGCCAATCCTTGGGCGGGCGCACTTTCCGGCGCGCCATCAGGTCGTCCACCTGCTCGGCATCCAGAGTCTCGTATTCCATCAGCGCGTCTTTCATCGCTTCGAGAATATCGCGGTTCTCTTCCAGCAGTTTTTCCGCACGCTCGTAACAGGTATCGATGATGCGGCGCACTTCCTCGTCGATCTCGTTGGAGGTCTTGCCGGAGATCGGGTTGCCGTGGCCGGGCTGACCGGTCTCGTCTTCACCATAGTGGAGCGGGCCGAGCTTCTCGGACAGGCCCCACTTGGTGACCATATTGCGGGCGATGTCGGTAGCGCGTTCGATATCGTTGGAAGCGCCGGTGGTGACACCGTCGACACCCAGGGTCATTTCTTCCGCGATACGGCCGCCGAACAGGGAGCACAGCTGGGATTCCAGTGCGCGCTTGCTCAGGCTGTACTTGTCTTCCTCCGGCAGGAACTGGGTCACCCCAAGGGCACGGCCGCGGGGGATGATGGTGACCTTATGCACCGGATCATGTTCCGGCACCAGGCGGCCAATAATGGCGTGACCGGCTTCGTGGTACGCGGTATTGGTCTTTTCCTTCTCGTTCATCACCATGGACTTGCGCTCGGCACCCATCATGATCTTGTCGCGGGCGCGCTCGAACTCCTCCATGGACACCATGCGGCGGTTGGCACGGGCGGCGAACAGGGCGGCCTCGTTCACCAGGTTGGCCAGGTCCGCACCGGAGAAGCCAGGGGTACCGCGGGCGATGACCTGCGGATCGATTTTCTCGTCCAGGGGCACTTTGCGCATGTGTACCTTGAGGATCTGCTCGCGGCCGCGGATATCCGGCAGGCCGACAAACACCTGACGGTCAAAACGGCCGGGGCGCAACAGGGCCTTGTCCAACACGTCCGGGCGGTTGGTCGCCGCGATGACGATGACGCCTTCGTTACCTTCAAAACCGTCCATTTCTACCAGCAGCTGGTTGAGGGTCTGTTCGCGCTCGTCGTGGCCACCGCCCATGCCGGCACCGCGGTGGCGGCCGACGGCGTCGATCTCGTCGATAAAGATGATGCACGGGGCCTGTTTCTTGGCCTGCTCGAACATGTCGCGCACGCGAGAGGCGCCCACACCCACGAACATTTCCACAAAGTCGGAGCCGGAGATGGAGAAGAACGGCACCTTCGCTTCACCGGCGATGGCCTTGGCCAGCAGTGTTTTACCAGTACCGGGAGGGCCCGCCATCAGTACCCCGCGGGGAATATTGCCCCCCAGGCGCTGGAATTTGGACGGGTCGCGCAGGAACTCCACCAGCTCCTGTACATCTTCTTTCGCCTCATCCACACCGGCCACGTCGGCGAAGGTGGTTTTGATCTGATCTTCACCGAGTAAGCGCGCCTTGCTCTTGCCGAAGGCCATGGGGCCGGAACGACCGCCGGCTCCGCCCTGCATCTGGCGCATAAAGAACATGAACACGGCGATGATGATCAGGATCGGGAAGCTGGCCACCAACAGCTGCTGCCAGATACTGGGGGACTCGGGCTCGCGACCATTGAACTTGACGCCGCCGCGCACCATTTCGTTGGTGAGTTCGTCGTCAATAATCTGCGGCTGGATGGTTTTGAAACGGCTGCCATCGGCCTTCTCGCCGGTGATGACCAGGCCGTCGACCAAAACATTTTTGACCTGGCCGGACTGTACGTCCTGCACAAAGTCGGAGTAGCTGAGGGATTCATCCCTGGACTGCGGCTTGAAGTTCTGGAAGACCATCAGCAGCACCGCAGCGATGATCAGCCACAACACCAGATTCTTTGCCATATCGTTCAAAGGGTATGCCCTCTTGCCTGTGCCCTGGCCTGCGCCCGGCAACTTATTCCATTTCACCCAGTATAGGCGGCGAAAATCGTAAATCTGTCGCCCCGGTCATCGGGGACTTTATCAAATCTCGGACCCTGGCGCTTCACGCCTGCGAGTGGGTCGCTGTGCGGATTATCCTTTGAAGCCTCGCGCGACAACATAGACCTCGCGGGAGCGGGGACGGGATGCACCGGGCTTGCGGGTAACCACAGACTGATACTGACTGCGTAGATCGCGGATCAGTTCATCAAATCCTTCGCCCTGAAAGACCTTGGCCACAAAAGCGCCGCCTGATTTGAGGGTCTGCCGCGCCATATCCACTGCCAGCTCCACCAGATACATGGAAGCCGGCTGATCGACAGCGCGCACACCACTCATATTGGGGGCCATATCGGAAATCACAAGGTCGGCGCGCTCTTCCCCGAGCTTTTCCAGCAGCTCTTCAAACACGGCCTCCTCGGTAAAGTCACCCTGCACGAAGTCCACGCCCGCCAGGGCGTCCATGGGCAGGATGTCCGATGCAAGAACCCGGCCTTTATGGCCAACCAGTTCTGCAGCCACCTGGGACCAGCCCCCGGGGGCGGCGCCGAGATCCACCACCGTCATCCCGGGCTTGATCAGGCGGTCCTTTTCCTGCAGCTCCTGCAGCTTGTAGGAGGCACGGGAGCGGTAGCCGTCTTTCTGGGATTGTTTGACGTAGTGGTCGTTAAAATGTTCACGCAGCCAGCGGTGGCTGCTCTTTGATCGGCCCATCAGTTACAATACATCGCTAATTTCTGGGGTTGTCCGCGCGCGGGTTACCCGATTTAAGGATGGAGTATTGTATGCCTTTAAACGCTGACCGCAAAAAAGCCTTGCGCGCTCGTGGACATAGCCTCAAACCAATTGTCACTGTAGCCGACAAAGGGCTGACCGAAGGGGTGCTCGAAGAGCTGAATCGCGCCCTGGAAGACCACGAGCTGATCAAGGTGAAACTGGCGGTGAATGACCGCGATGTCCGCCGCGAGCTGATTACCGAGCTGTGCGCCCAGAGCAAATCCGAACTGGTGCAGGAAATCGGCAAGATCGCGCTGATCTTCCGCAAGGCGGGTAAGCCCAACGCGCGTCTGTCCAATCTCTTGCGCCCCTAACCACCTATCAGCCACACCCCAGCGTCGAATGCCTGCTGGGGTGCCCACCTGGGGCTACCCGAACTTCCGGGTAACCCACTTCATTTTTCAGAATTTTAGAGCCAGGTGCTTGGGATCCGGTTTTCGCAGACGCTTGCTGAGCGGATGCTCCCGCTTGCGCAGCTCCGCCAGTACCAATTGCGCCACTTCACGCGCCCCCAACTGATTCAGGTGGGTGTCGTCGCGCACGCCCACCGGATAATTGGGGTGCAGCCCCGGGGCGATATGCATAAAGCGCAACGCGCTGTCGCGGTCGCCCATGGCCTGGAAATATTCCCGGGTCACCACTTCCATATCGATAAACTCCACCTTTTCACGCTGTGCCACTTCACGCACCAGTGGCGCATAGGGGTGGGTATGTTTGATGGTATTTTCCCCGTCGAAATAGCGGCGGGTAATGGGTGACATCAGAATCGGTTCCGCACCGGCCTTGCGTACGTCATTGATAAACTGGGAGAGGTTTTCCTTGTACTGCTGCGGCGTGGTGTAGCGGTCTTTTTTGTGTTCGGACTCATCATTGTGGCCGAACTGGATTACCACATAATCATCCGCCTGCAGAGTTTCCATAATGTTGGCCCAGCGCCCTTCCTCGATAAAGGTGCGGGTACTGCGGCCGTTCATGGCCCGGTTGTCCACGGTGATGCCTTCGTCAAAAAATACCGCAAAGGGGACACCCCAGCCGGTTTCCGGGTAGTCCTTGATCTCCTTGATGGCCATGGTGGAATCGCCGGCCATGTAGATGGTGGTTTTGTCCGTTGCCATCGCCTCCTGGCTGGCGAGCAGCGCGGCACCTGTAACAATCAGGTGTTTCAGTTTTCTCATAATAGATTCACTCTTGGGCTTTTCGGAAATCGCCTTCGAGGTTTTCCATCGAAAATCGCCCGGATCATGGTCCGGGCTTTTTATTTAAAAGCGGGTGGGCGGGATAAAGCTCCGCGGGTGCTCTACCGGCATAGGAATACGCTGGCTGGGCATCGGTGCGGCAAAGCGCAACAGGCCGGAGCTCCCTTCGCAGGCGGGAGTCAGGTTCTGCCCCCACCCTTCTCCGGCGCACATGGCCATGGGCAATATACTCTTCAGGTGCGCGTCTGCCTCTGCCCAGGCCTCTGGCAGCAGCCCTTGCACCGCAGTACTGGCACGAGGGCGAATGCGCTCGGAAGCAATTCTGCCGCGCTGCCCACGAGATACCACATAGTCATCCGCAGTCATTGGTGATACCGGGCGATTGGTCACCGCTATATCCCGTTCGATGCCATAGCGCAGGCTCATCATGGTTTCCTCAAACAGCATGGCAGTGTCCTCCCAGGGGGAGCTGTAGCTGTAGAAATCATTGGCCGAGTCCGGGAAAAAGAAACCGGCAATGTCCGCTGGCGTGTACTCGCGCTGTGTGTCACTGGCCTCGGCGCCGCGATAGCGCACCTCCGCCAGTGCATAGAGCTCGGGGGAGTACATCGGGTTAACCGCCGTTACCGACTTGTTGACGAAACTGGCGGACTGCGCCTGATTGAAGAAAATATCGTCGCGATCCAGACCGCTGTTGAGCTTCGCCGGCGACATGGCATCCGCCGCATGGGCCAGCTCGTGGTACAGCAGCGACCCCAGATCCGCTTCCAGCTCGTAGAAATCCCGGGAGTGGCGATCCTTCACCTCGTAGTAGGTGAATACGTAATTGTTATTTTTCACGTAGCGCCAGGGAGTGACGAAGTTCAACGCGGAGCTGAAACCACTGCGGTAGTCCGGCTGCTCATTGATCACGTCGCGCTCCTCCGGCGACAGCCACAGACTGTCCGGGTCCAGATAGATGGCCCCGGTAAGCGACCAGTAAAACGACGGCCGCACATCGCTGGAAATCACAACCGCGGTCACCGAACGCAGCAGCCGAGCGAAATCCCCGTGATTGTCCAGCTGGGTCAGGAAGCGTTCGAAACGCTCTCCCATCCAGTCGTGGGACACCAGCACATGATCCATGATCTGGTCCACCGTGGGCGCGCTGCTGATCAGGCCGATCGGCGGCAGTGTGCGCAGGGTACACAGATTACTGTCGTTCAACTGGTTGGAATAGACACAGTCTTTCAGCACGTCGCGGTAGGGACTATCGGCGCGGTAGCTGTACACCGGATTGAGCGGCACTGATTTGGCACAGTATTCACCGTCGCCATCGCAGAAGTAGTCACTGTTCGCTTCCGGGCGGTCCTGCACCACCACATAGGCGGTATCAGAGAAACTGCCCGCGGTGGTCTCCAGGGTGGCGCGCAGGGTGATCACCTGATCGCCGCTCACCCGCGGCGCCGTCACAAACACTACCGGCTGACCGGAGTCGTCTTCTACCAGATCCGCTTGTGGGCCAGCGAGCTGCTCGAAGTGCCAGGACTCGACACTACCGCTGACATGACTGGCATTCAGACGCAGCGAGAACTCTGCGCCCTCACTCACCGCGCGATCCGCGCGGAACTGCACCCGGGTGCTGGCACTACTGGGCGCCACAGAAATATTGAAGGTGTCCTGCAGGCTGTCGCCTTCGGGGTTGGATGCCGTCAGGCGAAAACTGTACTCACCGCTGAACACGGCATCAAAACTGATACCAGCGGTCCCGTTACCCGCCAGCGGCATGACATCGGGGCCGGACAGCTGCTCCCACTCAAAGCGGTTGTAACCCTGCTCGCTCAGGCTCGCCACCACACCGACACTGTCACCCTGGCTGGCGCTGCTGTCACCGGCCAAGGTCAGTTGCACGGGAGCCGGAGCAATGGGCACTCCACCACCGGTATTGGTGCCGGCGGAGTCGCCGCGATCGGAACCACCACCCCCTCCGCCACAGGCAGTCACCGAGAGTGCCAGGAGAGAGGCGGAAAAAACGCGCAGTGCGCGACCGGGAAGGTTGCGGAGAACGGCTGTCATGCTGGCTCTTATTCTGATGATCACTTGATTGACCCGTAGATTACCACCGGTCTGACCACCGAGAGAACCCCGCGCCACGCCCTCCCCTGCGGCGGTGATCCACCACAAAGTCGGGACGAAAAAAAACGGCCCTCCTCGCGGGGGCCGTTTTTTGATCAGAGACAGTACTGAATGATGGATCAGGCCGGATTCAGCTTACCCAGTACTGACTGCAGACTCTCTTTCGCATCGCCGAACAGCATGCGCGAGTTGTCCTTGAAGAACAGCGGGTTGGAGACACCGGCATAGCCGGAGGCCATGGAGCGCTTCAGCACCACCACTTTGCCGGCCTTCCACACTTCCAGTACCGGCATGCCCGCGATGGGGGAACCGGGCTTTTCAACGGCATCCGGGTTAACGGTATCGTTGGCACCGATCACCAGCACCAGGTCGGTTTCCGGGAAGTCGTCGTTGATCTCTTCCATCTCCAGCACGATGTCGTAGGGCACGTTGGCTTCCGCCAGCAGAACATTCATGTGTCCGGGCAGGCGGCCCGCTACCGGGTGGATGCCGAAGCGTACGGTTTTGCCGGCCTTGCGCAGCTTGTCGGTGAGGTCACTCACCGCCTGCTGAGCGTGGGCGACCGCCATACCGAAGCCCGGTACGATCACGATGTTCTTGGCCGCTTTCAGGTCGTCCGCCAGCTCGTCGTGGGTAGTCGCTACCGCTTCACCCTCTTCCTCGCCATCGGCGCTGGCCACGGTGCCGTCGGAACCGAAACCACCCAGGATTACGCTGATAAAGGAACGGTTCATACCGCGACACATGATGTAGCTGAGGATGGCACCGGAGGAGCCCACCAGAGCGCCGATTACGATCAGCAAGTCGTTACTCAGCATGAAACCGGTGGCCGCGGCGGCCCAGCCGGAGTAGCTGTTCAGCATGGAGATCACCACCGGCATATCCGCACCGCCGATGGCGGCGATCAGGTGGATACCCAGCAGCAGGGCGATACCGGTCATCACCAGCAGATTGATGATGGTGGCATTGCTAACGTCAGCCGGGATGAACTGGGCACCCAGTACCACACAGATGGCCAGGGCAATCAGGTTCAGCCAGTGGCGCGCCGGCAACATCAGCGGCTTACCGGAGATCAGGCCCTGCAGCTTGCCGAAGGCAACGATGGAGCCGGTCAGGGTGATGGCACCGATAAACACACCGATATAGATCTCGGAGTTGTGCACGATGTGCGCCGCACCTTCGAGATTGATGCGCGGGTCCAGGTAACCGCCCCAGCCGATCAGTACCGCGGCCAGGCCCACAAAGCTGTGCAGCAGGGCTACCAGCTGTGGCATTGCGGTCATCTCGACCTTGCGCGCCAGGTGAATACCGATCACTGCGCCCACGCCCATGGCGATGCCAACAGGCAGGTAAGCGCCGGAGGTGATACCGGCGACGGTGGCGATAATGGCAACCGCCATACCCACCATGCCGTAGTAGTTACCGCGTCTTGCAGTCTCGTGAGTGGACAGTCCGCCGAGGCTCAGGATGAACATCACCGCGGAGAACAGATACGCCATAGAAATTACACTATTCATGTCTGTCTCTCCTTATCGACGGAACATTTTCAGCATGCGGTGGGTTACGAAGAAGCCACCGAAGATGTTGATACTGGCAAACAGTACCGCGATAAATGCCATTACGGTCACCAGGAAGGAACCGGTGGCGCCCACCTGCAACAGGGCACCGATGATCACGATGCCGGAGATGGCGTTGGTCACACTCATCAGCGGGGTGTGCAGGGCGTGGGATACGTTCCAGATCACCTGCCAGCCGATAAAGATGGACAGCACAAACACGGTAAAGTGGGCCACGAAGTCCGCCGGTGCGGATTTACCCAGGGCCAGCAACAGCAGGCCGGCCACAGCCCAGAAGGCCACCAGGGACAGCGGGGAGGATTTCTTCTCCGGCTTCGGCTCCACTTCAATCTGCGGCTCCGGCTTTTTCTGCGGAGGCGCGGCAGAGATTTTTGGCGCGGGCGGCGGCCAGGTGATTTCGCCCTCCTTCACCACGGTGGCACCGCGAACCGCTTCGTCTTCAAAGTCGATGACGATCTCGCCGTTTTTCTCCGGCGTCATGTCGGTCAGCAGGTGACACAGGTTGGTGGCGTACAGGGTGGAGGACTGGGTGGCCGCGCGGCTCGCCAGGTTGGTGTAACCGAGGATGGTCACGCCGCTCTTGACGACTTTTTTGTCCGCTTCGGTAAAGTCACAGTTGCCGCCCATTTCCGCCGCCAGGTCCACAACCACGGAACCTTCGGCCATGGTTTCCACCATGTCCGCCAGCCACAGCTTCGGCGCCGGTTTGCCGGGGATCAGTGCGGTAGTGATGACGATGTCCACCTCCTTGGCCTGTTCGCGGAACAGGGCCATTTCGGCCTCGATAAACTCCTTGGACATCTGCTTGGCGTAACCGCCGGTGCCGGAGCCGTCTTCCTCGATTTCCACGGTGAGGAATTCCGCCCCCATGGACTCTACTTGCTCGCGCACTTCCGGGCGGGTATCAAAGGCGCGCACGATGGCGCCCATGCTCTTGGCGGTACCAATGGCGGACAGACCCGCAACACCGGCGCCGATCACCAGTACCTTGGCGGGCGGAATCTTACCGGCGGCAGTGATCTGACCGGTAAAGAAGCGTCCGAACTCGTGGGCCGCCTCGATCACCGCACGGTAACCGGCGATGTTGGCCATGGAGCTCAGTGCATCCATTTTCTGTGCGCGGGAAATACGAGGAATGGACTCCACCGCCAGCGCGTTGATGTTCTTGTTCGCGAACTTCTTCAGCAGCGCCTCGTTCTGCGCCGGCTTAAGGAAGGCCACCAGGGTGGCGCCGCTGGGGATCAGGTCCAGTTCGGCGTCGGTGGGCTGCTGTACTTTCAGTACGATGCCCGCCTGGCTCAGGCACTCAGCGGCGTTCGCACACAGCTTGGCACCGGCCTGTTCGTATTCGGCATCCGGAAAGCTGGCTGCTTCACCGGCCCCCTGTTCGATCACAACGTCAAAGCCCAGCGACTGCAAACGCTTTACGCTGGCTGGCGTTGCCGCGACCCGCGACTCTCCAGGCGCGGTCTCCTTTGGTATGGCAATAATCACCGTTTGTGCTCCCGTTAAATATTTCGTTGTTATAAAACTCTTCGTTACAAATGGCTGCAAAGAGTCGACCCGGTTAACCGGGTCATTTATGTACCGCTGACATTTAATCCTGAACTTCCCGGTCCGTCATCAGGCATATCTGATTTTGGCGTGAAAGCGGTCCTGCCCGGGAAAAAAGTTTTCCCGGAAAAATTAAATCCGTTTCGGTAGGACGATGAATTAAAGGGAATAAATTCAGGTAACGGAAATAGAGGATTCTTATTACTCGTTTAGTGGAAATTTATCAGAAATAAGGGAAATTGATTAAAAATCAGCAGATTACGTTACAAATGAAACAAAAATCGAGAGAAACCGCCTGACTATTGTGCATTTAGGCTAAATGATGACACAGGGAAACTATATAAGCTGCTGCGCGAAAAAAAACGCCAAACCACATTTTATCAATTCGCATAAGGGAATATTTGGTTAACTATTCCAAAGGGTTTTTATTAATTCGAAAGCGCCATCTGCAAATAATAACGCTTTGATATGGGAATAATTCACCAATGGAATAGGTATCATATAAAACCAATTATCGGCATCGGGATTTGCCATATTCGTAGGCGGGAAATAAATGGGAATAACCGCAACTATTTCCTGTGAAACCAAAATATCCCGTCTATTTGCAGAATATTATTCTGCGGCACGAAAACCCAGTTCGGGCAGTTTTCGCTGCACGGCATCGGAGCGTAGATATTGCAGCAGACGGATCGCCAGCGTGCGCTGGCGGGTACCCCGCAGGATCACCATCTGCAATTCGATCGGTGGGTGGAACTGCTCCGGAATCCGCATATATTGGCCGCGGCGCCCGGATGCCAGCGCCTGGCTGTAGGGAATCACCCCCAGATCGCCCTCCCCCTGGTGCAACATGATCTGCGCATGGCCGGAATGACCCGCATACACCACCCGGTTCTTGACCCTGGGCCAGAGGCGCAGCTTCTTGAGCATCTTCACTGCCGCATCCCCATCCGGGGCCAGCTGAGGGTCCGCCACCACCAGCTTGTGCTTGCCGCGCCCCAGCAACAGAATCAGTTGTCGAGGCGTCAACATCGCACCGCTCTTTGTCAGCTGCATGGAAAGCTGGGAAAAACCGGAGGACTTACTTTTGGATACTACAGGGTTGGCCCACACCGCCAGCTGCCCGCGCGCAAACGCCTGACGACTGGCGGGCACCGTAAGTCCGGCCTTTTCCAGCAGTACCGGGCGGGCGCTGTCCGCGGACAGCATCAGGTCAAAAGCAGGGTCCGCGCTATCCGCGCGGATCTGGCTGTAAAGCAGACCACTGGCACCCGCAGTGATCTGCAGACGGCACCGGCAGTGAGATTCAAACTGGGGACGAAGGGCTTCCAGGGCGGGCTGAAAACTCGCATCCACCGCCACCCTCAACTCGCGGCGGGAGTGATCTCCGCAACTCATCAGCGACACTGACAGCAGGGTAACCACCAACAGCGTAAACACACGCCGCTGGGCCAGAAGGTATCGGCTCGATTGTCCCGTCATCCGAAATCAAAACCTCTGTTCGAATAGCGAAGGTTTACCCCACCCGGGTCTCTGGCCGGGTTGCAGGCCGAGTTCAACGGCCCAAGTCAATCACCCCGGAATCGCTGATAGTCTTCCGGCCGGTTCAGATTCAGATGCCAGTCGCCCTCCGGGGTGGGCAATTGCATACAGCCAATGAACCCGAATAGTGCCCGCATCGAGGCAATCGCATTGCCCGCAGCGGCGGCGTCCAGGTAATTGCGGCAACGCTGCCCCAGGGGCAACCAGCACGGCAGATAGTGGTTGCCGTAACAGACGGCCTGCTCCACGGACTGCCCTGCCACACACAACCGTTGCAGCAGGCCCGGGGTCAACAGCGGCATATCCACAGGTGCCACCAGCAGCGCATCACAGGGACGGTCACTCTGCTGCAGGTGCCGGTAAACTGCCTGTAGCCCGCCGAGGGGCCCCGCCGCGTCGACCTGATCGGGAATTCCGCCAGGTCGGCGTCCACTGACCAGGGTCGGCATCCATTGTATGCCGTCAATTTCGCGCATCTGCGCAAACTGGCTCTTCGCCTGTTCGAGTAGAGTCCGTCCATTGGATAATTTTAGCAGCGCTTTGTCCTGCCCCATGCGGCTGGACAGACCTCCGGCGAGTACCACCGGGCACACATGCAGCGTCGCACCGCGACCTCTGGCCGGGGCGTTAAGACTAACGGCGCCAGTATTGAAAGCGCCCCCGCGGGGCGGACTGGGGTTGTGGGGAGGGGTCATCGAATACAGCTTCCCAGAATCATTCTTCCTTCAAGGCAATCCGAAAAAGAAACCATACAGCAAAAGTAGCTTCGCATATTCCACAGCAGACGCCATTAGCCCCAAAGAGCCAATTCACCCGCCACCCTCTATCCAGTCGTCGACATCGCAGCAAACCCGGCCAGGTGACGCCCCTGCACCAATTTGCCGCCCACAACTTGTCACCCGCACCAACTGAAGGCACTGATACCAGGTATTTACCCAACCCCATCAGCGCTTGCTCATCCCGTTCGCATGCGGCTTTGTGCGGGCCTGCTCCGTTTGCCAAAGTTGGTACGAGTTTTGATTGTCTAATCACCACAGGCAAAGAAGCCCGGCAGCACCGTGTGTGCGGCCGGGCTTTTTTATTTCTGTCTGCCGACAGGCGCAGGCCCGCAAGGCAGCGCCATTGGCAGCTAAGTCCTTGCTTCTGGCACCAAGATTGCAACGACTCAGCATAAACTCTAAAGCAGCGACACCCGGCGCAGATACGACAAAGTACTCGGCCGCAAGTGATCCATGCGATAACAAAAATACCGGCCTGCCTGCCAAGCACGCACCCGGACTACTGGCGCCTCAGTAGTCACACTGATGGCGCCTGGCAGCAGTTCGAACATAAGTTTTGACGAAGCGATGACCACCACTCCAGTATCTGCCCCAATAAGCATTCTGCTGGTCGATGACCAGACAGAACGCGCTGCCATGGTGGCTGAACAGCTCACCGCTGCTGGCTACAACCTGCTGGCACAGCTTTCCAGTGCCGAGGGCCTTCTTTTCCAGGTGGAGAAACACCGGCCGGACATTGTCCTGATTGACATCGAGTCTCCGGACCGGGATATCCTCGAGAGCCTGTCGGTCATCAATCAACACAACCCCACTCCGGTCGCCATGTTTTCCGCTCGCGGCGGCGCCGAATTTATTACCAGCGCGGTCGAGGCCGGCGTCAGTGCCTATATGGCCGAAGGCCTGTCCGCCGAGCGTGTGGCCCCCGCCATCGAAATCGCCATGGCCCAGTTCCGCAGCTACCAGCACCTGCGCGAGTCTCTGCAGCGCACCCAGCAACAGCTCGACGAACGCAAAATTATTGAACGGGCAAAAGGCCTGCTGATGGCGCGCAAAAACATCAGCGAGCAGGCAGCCCACCAGACGCTGCGCACCCTGGCCATGAACAGCAACTCCACCATGCGCAACGTGGCTGAACAGATCGTCGCTCACCTGCAATCATCTGCGCGTTGAGCCCGGCCTGACACGCCTCAAAAACACACCCGGGGCGAACCAGCGCAAGAATACAAACAAGTTACCGAACGTATTATCGAGAGAATCAACGTGAGCAGCCTGCAAGCCGAAAAGCCGAACCTGAAACTTCTCTACCTGCGCCTCACCGACAGCGCACCGCTGATCATTGCCCGTGAACTGGGCCTGTTCGAACGCTACGGGCTCAAAGTGGAACTGCAGCGTGAAACATCCTGGGCGACCCTGCGCGACAAACTGATAGGTGGGGCGGCCGACGCCGCAGCCATGCTGGCCCCGATGCCATTGACTCTGAAGCAGACACTGCCCCACTGTGAGGAAGAACTGCTCAGCGGACTGATTCTGAGCTGCAACGGCAACGCAATTACCCTGTCAAAATCCCTGTACGACCAGTTGAGCCCGGCAACCCATGATGCGGCGGGTAATGGCGCGGCACTGCAACGGTTTATTTCCTCGCGCGCGGAAGGTGAAGCTCCCCTCACCTTCGCCAGTGTCTACCCGTTTGCCAGCCACACCCTGCAATTGCGCTATTGGCTCAACAGTGCCGGTATCAATCCGGACACCGATGTGCGCCTGCTGGTATTGCCACCGGAGCAAATGGTCGATCACCTGCGCCGCGGCGATATCGATGGATTCTGCGTGGGCGAGCCCTGGAATACCTTGGCAGTCCAGGAGAACATCGGCGTTATCGCCACCCCGAATAATGCCTTGATGCCCGCCATGCCGGAAAAGGTGCTGGCCGTTACCCGCAGCTGGCACGAAGCCAATCCGGCGACCCACATGGCGTTGCGCGCAGCACTGCTGGAGGCCTGTGGCTGGCTGAGCGATCGCAACCAGCGCCGCGATGCGGTCGGTATTCTGGCGCGTCCCGAGAACCTGGATTTACCGGAAGCAACCATTGCCGCCTCTCTGAACGACCAGCTTCTGAGTTTGCACGGCAAAGAGCCGGTGCAGAACACCGGATGGCACCTGTTCGCCCATCCGCAATCGGAGCACGGGCGCCCCACCGAGCAAAAAGCCAGGGAGCTTGTGGCACTGTGCAATGACATTGCGCCGGTAGATACGAATACTTCACAGCTTTTCTGCACGGACCTGTACCAGCAGACCCTGGATTTTCTGCGCCTCCAGCAGCTCGGCTCATCCAAGAAGGCAGGTACCGTCTAGCAAGCGATGTCGCCTGCGGCGCATTGCGGTGCACCGCAAGCACAAAAGCTCCCCAAAACGGGGCGAATTCAACCTTGTTATGAGTGCCTCTTCAGAGACACCCGCCCGGAATCGCACCACCAATGTACGCATGCACAATAACCGACCACAAGTGGCACAGATATTGAATGCAGTAATTCAGCAAGTAGCGGTTTTGCAGCCCTCTGAAGGGACAAACCGCAACTACTGAAACACCATGAATATTGTCAGCCCGGTTTTTATCCCGGGTTGCACAGAGATACAGGACATCGAAGTCCACCGGCGGCAGCCAGGTTGCCCCGTGGGCTTTTTTTATGCCCGCAATTTGGGACGGTTGCCGAGAGCAAGCAGGCTGATCCAGAACACAAACTGACGGGATAGAATTATGTCCAGCGATTCCATAAATCTGTTTTCCTTTAAAGGAAAAATCCGGGTGCTGCACCTGACCTGGATAGCATTCTTTATTACTTTCTTTGCCTGGTTTAACCACGCACCACTGTTAATGGCGATTGCGGACAGCCTGTCGCTGACCTCAGAACAGGTAAAGACACTGCTGATACTGAACGTGGCACTGACCATTCCCGCGCGGGTCATTATCGGGATGCTCACCGATAAATACGGCCCGCGCCTGACCTATTCCCTGTTGCTGGCCATTGGCAGTATCCCCTGTTTTATCTTTGCGCTGGCGGACAGCTTTACCGCGGCGGCTATCGGCCGTTTTCTGCTGGGCTTTATCGGCGCCGGGTTCGTGATTGGTATCCGCATGGTTTCCGAGTGGTTCCCCGCAAAGCAGCTGGGTACCGCGGAAGGTATTTACGGTGGCTGGGGTAACTTTGGTTCTGCCGCCGGTGCCATGAGCCTGCCGACCATCGCACTGCTGTTCGGTGGCGACGACGGCTGGCGCTATGCCATCGGTATTACCGGTGTGATTGCACTGGTTTACAGTGTGATTTATTACCGCTCGGTAACCGACACCCCGAAAGGCGGCACTTATTTCAAGCCGAAGAAAATCGGCGGCATGGAAGTGTCCAGCCCGTCGGACTTTGTACTGCTGTTGATCATGAAGGTGCCCATGTACGCGGCGCTGGCGCTGCTGACCTGGAAGCTGTCGCCGGCGGGCGTGGGCATGCTGGCAATGCCGGTGGCGATCGTCATTTATGTATCCCTGGTGGCGCTGTACGTGTTTGATGCGAAGAAGTGTTACGACATCAACAAAGAGATTTTCGTGAAGCTACCGGAGCCTATTCACCGCTACAAGTTCAAGCAGGTTGCGGTGCTGAATATTCTGTACTTTGCGACCTTCGGTTCCGAGCTTGCGGTGATTTCCATGCTGCCGCTGTTTTTCTCGGAGACCTTTACTCTGGATCCGGTGAAGGCGGGTCTGCTGGCTTCGGCCTACGCGTTTATGAACCTGATGTCGCGTCCGGCGGGTGGTTTGATCAGTGACCGGTTCGGGCGCAAGAGTACGCTGCTGATTCTGACCGCGGGTCTGGCGCTGGGTTATCTGACCATGAGCATGATCGACAGCGAGTGGCCTTTATACTTGGCGGTGGCTGCGGCGATGGCATGTTCTTTCTTCGTGCAATCCGGTGAGGGTGCGGTGTTTGCTGTGGTGCCGCTGATCAAGCGCCGCCTGACCGGGCAGATTGCAGGGATGACCGGAGCTTACGGTAATGTGGGCGCGGTGTTCTATCTGACGGTGCTGAGTATGGTTTCTTACCAGACATTCTTCCTGGTCATTGCGGGTACAGCGGTGCTTGGCTTTGTGACGCTGCTGTTCCTGGAGGAGCCGGAAGGTCAGATGGCGGAAGTCATGCCGGATGGTAGTGTTTCTCTGATCGACGTAGCTTGATTCCGAGCTTTTTGGTGCTCCGGAACGAACCCGGGGCGCCGGGCACTGGTAAGCCTTTGCAGGACACGCCGTAAACCCATCCATGGGGGCTCTGCAAAAACATCCTGTTTTTGATTAAACGGCAGGATTGCCGTTTAAGACGCCGAAGGCGCCCGGAGGGTGAGGGCCATGGATGGCCCGAATCAACGTCTCGGAACCCTTTATCGGTGCAGTGCTTCACATCCAATTACTTACTATTACCGACACTAATTTGAACACCACCTGCGAAACCATCACTGTGCCCGATTCAGACCAGCAGGCGTCCAATTCCGAGAACCTGGAATTTGCCACGGCTACGGAGTGTGGACAGCGTACCTATAACGATGACGCGGTGGCCGTCTACCGTGCGACCGGGAGTGACCTGCGATATCGCGGTTCCCTGGCAGCGATTGCGGATGGGGTGGGCAGTGCGGAGGCTGGTGGTGCGGCGGCGCGGGCGGCGGTGAGCGGGTTTATTTCCGACTATTACAGCACGCCGGATTCCTGGTCGGTGAAGCAGGCCGCGGCGCGGGTTCTGCATGCGCTGAACAGCTGGCTGTACCGACAGAGCGGTGGTGCGGATGAGGTGCAGCGCGGTTGGCTGACGACCTTCTCTGCGGTGGTGATCAAAGGCGCTACGGCGCACCTGATTCATATCGGGGATTCGCGGATCTATCGACTGAGAGACGGCAAGCTCGAATGCCTGACACAGGACCACAGCCGCACACTGGGCCCGGGGCGGACGTTTTTAAGCCGGGCACTGGGGATGGACGCACATATCGAGGTGGACTACCGGCAGGAGCCTTTGGAAGCCGGTGATCTGTTTTGCGTGACCACCGATGGCATTCACGACTTTCTGCCCACCAGGCAGTTCACCCGATTGCTCACACAGCACCAGTTGAAGGCGGCGCAGCCGTTGATGGCGGCGGCGCTGGAAAACGGGAGCCAGGACAATCTGAGCTTGGCCCTGTGCCGGGTGAATGTAGTGGAGTCACCGGAGGCGGACGATGTGATGCTGGCGACAAGCCAGCTACCCTTCCCGCCTCCGCTGCAGCCGGGCAACAAGATCGACGGTTACGAGGTGCTGCAGGAACTGCACGCGAGTAGTCGCAGCTATCTATATCTTGTACGGGATATGGAGTCGGATGAGCTGCGCGCTTTGAAGGCACCGTCGGAAAACTTCAGTGACGATCCGGCCTACATTGAACGGTTTATCGCAGAGGAGTGGACCGGGCGCAGGCTGGAGCATCCGGCCATTGTGAAGGTGTTTCCGCCGCGCAAGGAGCGTCAGTTTCTTTACCACGTTATGGAGTATGTGGACGGACAGAATCTGCGTCAGTGGATGCAGTTGAATCCGGAACCACCGCTGGATCAGGTGCGCAATCTGGTGCAGCAGCTGGTGAGCGCCCTGCGCCGCCTGCAGCGACTGGAAATCGTGCACGGGGATCTGAAGCCGGAAAATATCATGGTGGATTCCAGCGGTCGCCTGAAACTGATCGACCTGGGGGGCGCCAATGCGGCGGGGCTGCAAGAGCTGTTGCGCTATCAGGATAGTGCACCACCGGGCAGCAAGAACTACTGCGCGCCGGAATACTTTTTCGGCGATGCGGCCAGTCACCGTTCAGATATTTTCTCTCTAGGGGTCATCGCCTATGAAATGCTTACTGGTTGCTATCCCTATAAAGAGCGCTTCGGCAGCAACCACTATCAGTTAAAGAACTACGCCAGTCTGCGCTACCGCAGTGCACGACGGCAGCGGCAAGAAATACCAGACTGGATTGACGGTGCCCTGCGCCGAGCCTGTGCACCGGACCCGAAAAACCGCTACCCGGCTCTGTCGGAATTTGTGCACGACCTCAGTACACCGAACAAGAAGTTCGATAACGCGGAAAAACCGCCGCTGATGGAACGCAACCCGCTACTGTTCTGGCAGACGGTAGCGGTACTGGCGATTCTGTCTCACCTGTTGTACTTCCTGTAACCTGCCCTCCTTTGAAGCAAGTCTGGCAGAGGCGCACCAAGTTGACGCGCGCCGCCATGCGAAATCGCCATTAAACCGTACAAAACCTGTGGTTTCCCCAACCTTCTGCCGCTCGTAAAAGTTGGCATAGAGATTGAATATCTTTAGTCACAATCCGACATTCTTTTAGCAAGGCAACGGCGCCTGACACTCTTCGACAGAAGAGGGGACGCCCGTGCAGCCGCAAGCTAACCAGGCCCTCCCCTAACGCTTTTCTTCTGTCGAACCCAATCAGGTTCAAACGGCAGAGATTATGGTTAAGCAAAAAATCGTCGTCATCGGCAACGGCATGGTGGGTCACCACTTCCTGGAACAACTGGCAAATCGTCCCGAACGGGAAATGTTCGACGTGCTGGTATTCTGCGCCGAACCCCGCCCCGCCTATGACCGGGTACACCTCTCCGAATACTTTGGCGGCCGCTCCGCCGACGACCTGGCCATGGGCAAAGTGGAGCAGTACCGCGAGTGGGGTTACGACCTGCGTCTGAACGATGCCGCCGTGGGCATCGACCGCGAGAACAAAATCGTAACTTCTGCCAGTGGCGCGAGTGAAGCGTACGATCACCTGATCCTGGCTACCGGCTCCTATCCTTTTGTACCGCCGATTCCCGGCCACCAGCACGACAAGTGCTTCGTCTACCGCACCATTGAAGACCTCGACAAAATTCAGGCCGCCGCCAAAGAAGGCAAGGTTGGCGTGGTTGTGGGCGGTGGTCTGCTGGGGCTGGAAGCGGCCAACGCGCTCAAACAGCTCGGCCTGGAAGCACACGTGGTGGAATTCGCCCCGGGCCTGATGTCCGTACAGCTGGACGAAGGCGGCTCCAAACTGCTGCGGGAAAAAATTGAAGAGCTGGGCGTAACCGTTCACACCAGCACCGCCACCGAACTGATCGAAGAAGTGGACGGCGGTCGCCTGCGTATGAACTTCAAAGGCGACAAGTCCCTGGATACCGACTTGATTGTGTTTTCCGCCGGTATCCGCCCGGAAGACAGCCTGGCGAAATCCGCTGGTATCGAACTGGGTGAGCGCGGCGGTATCGTGGTGGACAATACCTGCCGCACCTCCGACAAAAATATTTTCGCCATCGGCGAGTGTGCCCTGTTCAACAACTTTATCTACGGTCTGGTAGCCCCCGGCTACACCATGGCGCGCACCGCGGTTTCCCTACTGTGTGGCGAGGCAGCGGAATTCAACGGCGCGGACATGAGCACCAAGCTGAAACTGCTGGGTGTGGAAGTGGGCTCCATCGGCGACGCACACGGCCGCGCGGAAGGTTCCGCCGCGATCACCTTTGTCGATGAACAGACTGGCGTGTACAAGCGCATGATTACCGACCGCGAAGGCAAGAAACTACGCGGTGCGGTACTGGTGGGCGACACCGGCGATTACGACACCCTGCTGCAATACCACCTGAACGATATGGATCTGCCGGAACACCCGGAACAACTGATCCTGCCGGCACTGGACGGCGCCGCCCCGACTCTCGGTGCCGACGCGCTGCCAGATACCGCCACCATTTGTTCCTGTCACAACGTCAGCAAAGGCGACATCGTCGGCGCGGTTCAGGGCGGTTGCTGCTCTGTGGGCGAAGTCAAAGACTGCACCAAGGCGGCCACCGGCTGTGGTGGCTGTTCTGCACTGCTGAAAAACGTGGTGGACACAGAGCTCGCGGCCCTGGGTATGGAAGTGAACAACGACCTCTGCCCGCACTTCCCCTACACCCGCCAGGAAATTTTCCACATGGTGCAGGTGGAGGAAATCAAAACCTTCGACGAGCTACTGCACAAGCACGGCACCGGTAAAGGCTGTGAAATCTGTAAGCCCACCGCGGCTTCCATTTTCGCATCCCTGTGGAACGAACATATTCACAAAAAGCCCCACGTTGGCCTGCAGGACACCAACGATACCTTTATGGCGAATATGCAGAAAAACGGTACCTACTCCGTGGTTCCGCGTATTGCCGGCGGTGAGATTACTCCCGACAAACTGATCGTGCTGGGTCAGGTGGCAAAGAAATACGATCTGTATACCAAGATCACCGGCGGCCAGCGTATCGACCTGTTTGGCGCTCGCTTGGAAGAGCTGCCGGAGATCTGGCGCGAGCTGACCGATGCGGGCTTTGAGACTGGCCACGCGTACGGTAAATCCCTGCGCACCGTTAAATCCTGTGTGGGTAGTACCTGGTGTCGCTTTGGTGTGCAGGACAGTGTGGGCATGGCGCTTATGGTAGAGAACCGCTACAAGGGCCTGCGTTCCCCGCACAAAATCAAGATGGCGGTTTCCGGTTGTACCCGTGAGTGTGCGGAAGCCCAGAGCAAAGATATTGGTGTGATTGCGACCGAGAACGGCTGGAACCTGTATGTGTGTGGTAACGGTGGTATGCGCCCCCGTCACGCGGATTTGTTTGCGACGGATCTCGACGATGTGACGCTGATTAGATATATCGACCGTGTGCTGATGTTCTATGTGCGCACGGCGGACAAGTTGCAGCGTACTTCGGTTTGGCTGGAAAACCTGGAAGGTGGTCTGGATTACCTGCGCGAGGTGGTGATCGAGGACAAGCTGGGTATCTGCGATGAGCTGGAACGCCAGATGACCAATGTGGTTGGCACTTACCAGTGTGAGTGGAAAACCGCGATCAACGATCCGGAAATGGTCAAGCGCTTCCGCCAGTTCGTAAATACCGACGAGAAAGACGAGAAAATCGTCTTCGTGGAAGAGCGCGAACAACGCCGCCCTGCGACTCAGGAAGAAATCGTCAAGATTGCCGAGCCGGCTTAAGTTTTTTCCCGGCCCGGTGGCGGCGAGTCACCGGGTGCGGGTTTTCAGGACCGAGCTGGGCGCCCCCCTGGGAACCCATCCATGGGCGCTGCGGCGCAAACTTCCTGTTTGCGACGCTCCTGAAAACCCGCACTCGGCGCCTCGCCTTCGCATCGAACTAATTTAGTCCGCCCCGCGTCATTCCGGCGCAGGCCGGAATCCAGCCCCACAGAAGCTGGAAAAGAACACAAGTTTTAAGATTTTCACCACCACCATTTGTGGAGAACCAGAATGAGCGAAGTTGCCATAACCCGCGCCGAGTGGCTGCAAGTCTGCAAGCGATCAGACCTTGTAGCCGATTCCGGAGTGTGCGCTCTTGTGGGCGGTCGTCAGATTGCCCTGTTTTTTTTACCCGAGCAGGAACCCCAGTTGTACGCCATCGATAACTGGGATCCTATCGCCAACGCCGGCGTAATCGGCCGCGGCCTTGTGGCGGAGATCGACGGTGAGCTGACCGTTGCCTCGCCGCTGTACAAGCAGCACTACCGCCTGAGCGACGGCCAGTGCCTGGAAGAGGAAGAGATCAAGCTGGAGATATTCCCCGTTGCCTTTGAGGGCGATGATGTTCTGATTCAGGTTGGCTAATCGATAATCCGATCGGCCGATTAAAAGAAGAAGCAAACAAAATAAGCAGTCGAAGATGGCATTAACAGAACTGTTCAGCGCCCACAGATCCTGTACCACCTGCCCCTATTGCGGGGTGGGTTGCGGGGTGGCGGCGACGCGGGAGTCCAGCCCGGCCACTGGTGAGGATGTGATCCGCATTGAGGGAGATCAGCAGCATCCGGCCAACAAAGGCAAGCTGTGCGTCAAGGGTTCTTCCCTGGCGGATACTCTCGGCAACCACGGGCGTCTGTTAAAGCCGCAGTTGCACGGCGAAGAGTGCGACTGGGGAACGGCGCTGGAATTTGCCGCGTCGCGGCTGCGCGAGACCATCGACGAGCACGGGCCGGATTCAGTGGCATTTTACTTGTCCGGTCAGTTGTTGACGGAAGATTATTACGTTGCCAACAAACTGATGAAGGGATTTATCGGCACGGGCAATGTGGATACCAATTCCCGCCTGTGTATGTCCTCTGCGGTGGCCGCCTACAAACGTGCATTTGGCGCGGATGCGGTGCCGTGTAATTACGAGGATCTGGACGAGGCGGAGCTGGTGGTTCTGATCGGCTCCAATGCCGCCTGGACTCACCCGATTCTGTTCCAACGGATGCAGGCGGCCAATGCGAAACTGGTGGTGGTAGATCCCCGCGGTAGTGCCACCAGTGAAATGGCGGATATGCATCTGGCGATCACCCCGGGTAGTGATGCGGCGCTATTTAACGGTCTGCTGCACTATCTCACCGAATTCGGTGCCCTGGATCAGGGGTTTATCGACAACCACACGGAAAGTTTTACCGACGCGCTTTACGTAGCCGCGGAGTGGACGCCGGAGAAAGTGGCGGAATACTGCAGTGTGGAGCTGGAGCAATTGCTCGCTTTTTACGAGCTGTTCCGCACCACAGAAAAAACCATCAGCTTCTATTCCCAGGGCGTCAATCAGTCCAGCACAGGCACCGATAAAAACAACACCATTATCAATTGCCACCTAGCCACCGGCCGCATCGGCAAGCCCGGTTGTGGCCCCTTCTCCATCACCGGCCAGCCCAATGCCATGGGCGGGCGCGAGGTGGGCGGGCTGGCGAATATGCTCGCCGCGCATATGGATTTCACCGAAGACAATATCGACCGCGTGGGCCGCTTCTGGAATGCCACAAAGATGGCACAGGGCCCGGGCCTGAAAGCGGTGGACCTGTTTAACGCGGTGGAGAGCGGTCAGATCAAGGCCGTGTGGATCATGGCCACCAATCCGGCGGTGAGTATGCCGGATGCACGCCGCGTCGCCGCCGCCCTGAAAAACTGCCCCACGGTGATCGTCTCCGACTGCGTCGGCGATACCGATACCGCGCGCACCGCCGACCTGCTGCTACCCGCGACCACCTGGGGGGAAAAGACCGGCACCGTCACCAACTCCGAGCGCTGTATCTCCCGTCAGAAAGGTTTTCTGCCGAAACCGGGGGAAGCCCGCCACGACTGGGAAATCATCTGCGAGGTGGCAAAGCGCCTCGGCTTTGGCGAAGCGTTTGATTTTGAAACCCCGGCAGATATTTTCCGCGAGCACGCCGCCCTGTCCGGGTTTGAAAACACCCGTGACCAGGCCCGCCGCGCCTTCGATATTTCCGCGCTGGCGAATATCAGCGATCAGGAATACGACTTCTTTACTCCGGTGCAGTGGCCGGTGAACGCCGAACATCCCCACGGCACCGCGCGCCTGTTCAGCGACGGCGACTTCTACACCCCCAATGGCCGCGCCCGCTTTGTCGCCGTACAGCCCCGGTGCCCGAAGCAGGAAGCCCGCGACGAATACCCGCTGGTGTTGAACAGCGGCCGTCTGCGCGACCAGTGGCACACCATGACCCGCACCGGCCGCGCGCGCAAACTGCTGGACCACAGCGAAGCGCCGGAACTGCACGTACATCCACAGGAAGCGTCTAAATTCGGTATCGAAGATGCACAACTGGTGCGCGTGGAAAGCGAAAAAGGCCAGTTCTTCGGCCGCGCAAAAGTTACCAGCAGTCAGAAACCCGGCCAACTGTTTGCCCCGATCCACTGGAGTGACAGCCTCGCCCACAACGCCACCGTCAGCGCCCTGGCCATCCCCTTCACCGACCCCTTCTCCGGCCAGCCGGAACTGAAGCAGGTAGCGGTAAAAGTCGAACCACTCTCTGCCCACAGCTACGCCTGCCTGCTACTGCGCAGCAAAGCCGCAGAAGAACTCCACAGCCGCCTGCAGGCCGGCGACACGCAATTGTTTGAAACCATCCTGCACTGGTACCGGGTACCGGTGGAAGGCGATTACCGTTTCGAATTGGCCCTGAAAAAGCAACCGGACTGGCAGTCCATGGCCGACAAGCTGTTCAACCTGAGCGGCAAACAACTCAATCGCAAACAGCTGCAACTGCCCAGCGGCGAACGCTGGTTGCTGCACAGTGAAGAGATGGAATTACTGGTCTTCACCAGCGCCGACTGGCAGGGCCTGCCGGACCGCAAAACTCTGGAAAACGCCCTGCAAGAGCCACTACCAGACGCACCTGCAAAACTCTTACATGACGTCCCCGCCAGTGCGCAGATGGTATGCACCTGCCTGCAGGTTTCCCGCAAGGAAATCGAAGCGGCGATTGCCGAAGGTGCGGCCTCCGTTGATGAGCTGGGTGAACTGCTGGGATGTGGTACCAACTGCGGTTCCTGCAAGCCGGAAATCTCAGCGCTGCTGAATACCAATCTTGCAGTAGCGGTTGGGTAAGCACCGAATAGTTCTCACGTCATGCCGGACTTGATCCGGCATCCAGCTTCGTAGTGCTGGATTCCGGGTCGAGCCCGGAATGACGAGAGAGCGGTGAATCAACCGGTAAGTACGATACAGCTACTCTCAAGCTCTATCACTGTCATGCCGGACCTGATCCGGCATCCGGCTTCGGAACTCTGGATTCCGGGTCGAGCCTGGAATGACGGGAGAGTGACGAATCAACCTGTAAGTACGATATACCTACTCTCAACCTCTATCAGCGTCATGCCGGACTTGATCCGGCATCCAGCTTCGTAGCGCTGGATTCCGGGTCAAGCCCGGAATGACGTTAGAGCGAACAATCCCATCTCAGCACTTGGCAAATCCCACCCAGCCCAGCTATCTTCTCGACCAAACAGACAAGATTTAAGGCAATAACAATGACTGATGCCTGTGCAGAAAACGGCCTGCGTTCCGTAGAAGTGGCCAAGCAGATGCTGATCGACAGCATCAACCCCATCACCGCGAGCGAAACCATCCCATTAAGTCAGGCCTGTGGCCGCGTACTGGCCGAGCCCGTACTGTCCGCACTCGACCTGCCCCCCTGCGACAACTCCGCCATGGACGGCTACGCCCTGAGCGGCGACCGTGACAGCTACACCATCATCGGCAAAAGCCTCGCCGGCCACCCTTTTTTTGGCACTCTGGAACCAGGCCAAGCCACCCGTATCACCACCGGTGCCGCCGTACCCACGGGCGCCGACCGCGTACAGATGCAGGAAAACTGCAATTTAGATGGCGACCAGCTCACCATGAGCCGCCCCGCCAAACCTGGCGAAAACATTCGCCGCCGCGGCGAAGACGTCCATACCGGACAGAGCCTCATACCAGTCGGTTCCAAAATCAAAGTCCCCCACATTGCACTGTTAGCCGGCGCCGGTGTGGCCGAAGTCACGGTACTGCGCAAACTCAAAGCCGCCCTGCTTTCCATCGGTGATGAACTGAAACCCATCGGCACCCCGGCATCCGAATTGGGCGATGGCGATATCTACGATAGCAATCGAATTGCACTGCAGGCTGCATTAGAACAACTGGATGTGGATATTCTGGATCTCGGCTACTGGCCGGACCAGCCAGAAAAAATCCGCGAGGCGTTTATCAAAGCCCGCGACAACGCAGACTTTGTCATTACCAGCGGTGGTGTATCCGTCGGTGAAGCGGATTTCACCAAAACCGTTTTGCAGGAACTCGGCGAAATCGGTTTCTGGAAGCTCGCGATCAAACCTGGCAAACCCTTCGCCTTCGGTCGCCTCCCCAAAGCCGATGGTGAAGCTTTATTCTTCGGCCTGCCCGGTAACCCGGTTTCCGCGATCGTTACCCTGTACCAGCTGGTCGTTCCCGCCCTAGAAAAATTGCGTGGCACCTCCGAAAAATTCCACCAGCCTCCTCTACAGGTCCGCGCGCGGTTGTTGAACGATATCTGCAAGAGACCTGGACGCACGGATTATCAACGAGGGTTTACCTATCGCGATGAGGATGGGATTCAGGTGGTGGAGACTCGCGGTATTCAGGGGAGTCATATTCTTTCCGGCTTTGCGGCGGCGAACTGTTTTGTTGTTTTGCCTCGGGAAGGCGGGGATTGTGAAACTGGGGATTGGGTTACGGTGGAACCCTTTTCTGCGCCTTTGATGTAGCTCTGTGGTCCCGAGTAAGCGAGTTTTTTGGCGGAAAAGCACCGGGTGTAGCTTTTCGAAACCGCTGTAAACCCCGCAAGCGGGGCCGGCCGCCAATCACAGATTGACGTCGTTCGGCTGCGCGTGAAGCAGTGCTTCGCAATCGCTTGCCTCACCCCTACACGCTGCGGCGGCGACGTCCCTGTCGCTCACGCTTTCGAAAAGCTACACCCGGCACTTTACCTTCACATTTTACATTTCCCTCTGAACAAGGAGCTAGCGTGATTCTTGAAGTAGCGATTCTGGACGTAAAGCCAAGTCAGAATGAAGAATTCGAACGCGCCTTCAAAAAGGCACAGTGCATCATTTCCTCGATACCAGGCTACAAAAATCACCAATTACAAAAGTGCCTTGAAAAAGAAAGCCGCTACATCCTGTTGGTGAATTGGGAAAAACTAGAAGACCACACGCAGGGCTTCCGAAAATCCCCCGAATACCTAAACTGGAAAGCCCTCCTCCACCACTTCTACGACCCATTCCCAGAAGTAGAACACTACTCGCTCGTCGAACTGTAAGTTCTCCGGTGCGAAGGCGCTGATACCGAGTACACCTTTGCGAGACCGTCTGCGGCCAGGACGGCCGCAGACGAGCCCCCAGGGATGGGTTTACGGCGTGTCTCGCACAGGTGTACTCGGTAGCAGTGCCGCCCCCACACGTCCAAAGCCGGCACCACAAAACCCTTTAGAACCCACGATGCTATAATCCGCGGCACCCCAAAGAACGAACAAGACAGAAGTACCATGAGCCGCAGCCGCTACGAGAAATTCAAGCAGGTGCTCCGCCAGCGCCAGCACGATATGACGATCCTTACCGACCAGGTACATAAAGCCCAGAATATCTCTGCCATGCTGCGGACTGCCGACGCTGTCGGCATCCCCGAAATCCACATGGTGCAGCCACTGCACGGCCACAAGATTTATCACAACACCGCCGGAGGCAGTGGCCGCTTTACGGGGAACAGAGTCTACCCCGATATTCAAACCGGTATGGCTCATCTAAAACAGCAGGGCATGCACCTCTACGCCGCCCACTGGTCCGACCGCGCCATCGACTACCGACAAGCCGACTACACCCAGCCCTTCGCCCTCGTCATGGGCGCCGAGAAAGATGGCCTCAGCGACTACGCTGCCGAGCACGCCGACGACCATGTCACCATCCCGATTATCGGCATGGTGGAAAGCTACAACGTGAGTGTGGCCGCGGCGATTATTCTTCAGGAAGCGATGTATCAGAGGACCAACGCGGGAATGTATGAAAACAAAGAGCTCGACGAAGATGACCCGAAAATAAAAGACATCCTGTTTCGCTGGATGCACCCGAAAATGGTGAGATATTGTGAGCAGTACAAGTTGCCATTTCCGGAGCTGGATGAGGATGGCGATATTATTCCGCCTAAAGACTCAAAGTACCGCCGACCGAAAAACTGACCGGCTGATCGTCATGTAGGATTCGATCCTGCATCTGGCTTCGTAGCACTGGATTCCGGGTCAAGCCCGGAATGACGAGGGGGATCGATTCCCGCACCCAACTTTACAGAAACCGTCATGCCGGACTTGATCCGGAATGACGGCTGCGCGTTGCTTTAGCCAAAGCACCCATCTACTCTTGGCACACCATTTTCAAGACCAAGTATTCCTCAAGGAGGACGCAGTGCACACCGAAGACATCGAATACACCATCGACGGCGAATCCTTTACCGGCTATCTGGCCTACGACGAAACCCTCGAAGGCAAACGGCCCGCCATCCTCCTCGTCCACGAATGGTGGGGCATGAACGACTTTACCAGGGAAGAAGCCGAGCGCCTCGCCGCCGAAGGCTTCACCGCCTTTGCCCTCGACATGTACGGCACCGGTGTCGGCGCCGACAATCCCGCCGACGCCGCCGCACTCATGAACAAAACCATAGAGACCGAAGGTGCCGCGCTCAAGCGCTTCCAGGCCGCCCTCGATCTGATCAACGCTCACGAAACCGTGGAAGTCGGCCAGGTTGCCGCACAGGGCTACTGCTTCGGTGGCGCGGTGGCATTGACCATGGCCCGCCTTGGGCTGCCGCTAAAAGGTGTCGTCAGTTTCCACGGCGACCTGCAGACCGAAGTGCAGATCAAACCCGGCGATGTCAAAGCAGAAATCCAGGTCTACACCGGCGGTGACGACGACATGATTCCCGCAGAACAGGTAGCCAACTTCGTCAAAGAAATGCAGACCGCCGGTGTGCGTTTCGATGTGATCAGTTACCCCGGGGCCAAACACGGCTTCACCAACCCTGCCGCCACCGGTCGCGGCGAAAAGTTCGGCATTCCACTGGCGTACAATGAAGAGGCCGCCAATGATGCCTACGAGGGTGCAGTGAACTTCTACAACAGAATTTTTGGGCTCTAATCTCGCATTGACCTCCACCTGCCCCGAACCGCTAGCGCACTCGTATGGCTTCGGGGCACAATGTGTGCCGCTTTTTGCGAGACGCACAGAGAACAAGGGAGGATGCGTGCAACCGATCATTTCTATTGACGGCGTAGGTAAAACCTATGCCGGCGGTTTTACCGCGCTCAAATCCGTCGACCTCCAAATCAATCGTGGCGAAATTTTCGCCCTGCTCGGCCCCAATGGCGCCGGCAAAACCACCCTCATCAGTATTATCTGCGGTATCGTTAATCCCACCAGTGGCAGTGTGTCCGCCGATGGCCACGATATTCAGCGGGAATTTCGCCCTGCGCGCAGCAAGATAGGCCTGGTACCCCAAGAACTTTCCACGGATTCCTTTGAGAGTGTGTGGAACACCGTCAGCTTCAGCCGCGGTCTGTTTGGCAAGGCGCCCAACCCCGAATACATCGAGAAAATCCTGCGTCAACTCTCCCTATGGGAGAAAAAGGACAGCAAGATCATGGCGCTGTCCGGTGGTATGAAACGCCGGGTAATGATCGCCAAAGCACTATCCCACGAGCCGTCCATTCTGTTCCTCGACGAACCCACCGCCGGTGTGGATGTAGAGTTGCGCCGGGACATGTGGGAAATGGTGCGCGGACTGCGGGAAAATGGCGTTACCGTGATTCTCACCACGCACTATATCGAGGAAGCAGAAGAAATGGCGGATCGCATTGGTGTGATCAACCATGGCGAGCTTGTGCTGGTGGAAGAAAAACACACGCTGATGCGCAAGCTGGGCAAAAAACAGCTGACCATCCACTTGCAGAACCCAGTCACCGGGCTGCCCGATAGTCTCGGTGAGTTTGCCCTGGAAGTGACAGACGAAGGCAACCAGCTGGTGTACACCTTCGACACCCAGCGAGAGCACACAGGCATCGCCGAACTGCTGCGCGCGTTGAACCAGCAGGGTATCGAGTTCAAGGATCTGCACTCCAGTGAAAGCTCCCTGGAAGAGATTTTTGTCAATCTGGTGCACCAGAACCAGAACGAACGCCAGCAGGTCGGATAACAGAGGAGTTTGTCGGATGAATGTTTACGGTATCCGCGCCATTTACCAGTTTGAAATGGCCCGCACCGGGCGCACCCTGATGCAGAGCATCGCCTGGCCGGTGATTTCCACCTGCCTGTACTTTATCGTTTTCGGCACCGCCATCGGCGGTCGCCTGGGCGAAATCGAGGGGGTGAGTTACGGAGCGTTTATTATTCCCGGGCTGATCATGCTGTCGCTGTTGTCGGAAAGTATTTCCAATGCGTCGTTCGGCATTTTCTTCCCCAAATTCAGCGGCACCATTTACGAGGTGCTTTCCGCTCCAGTATCCGCGTTTGAGATCGTCGCCGGCTATGTAGGCGCGGCGGCCACCAAGTCGGTCATTATCGGCATACTGATTCTCATCACCGCGCGTTTTTTTGTGGACTACGAGATCGCCCATCCCTTCTGGATGATCGGCTTTCTTATTCTCACCGCAGTCACCTTCAGTATGTTCGGTTTTATTATCGGCGTGTGGGCCGATGATTTTCAGAAGCTGCAGATTATTCCGCTGATGGTGATCACCCCGCTGACATTTCTCGGTGGTGCTTTCTACTCCATCAATATGCTGCCGGAGTTCTGGCAGAAGGTAACCCTGTTTAACCCGGTGGTGTATCTGATCAGCGGTTTTCGCTGGGCGTTTTACGGCGTCTCCGATGTCAATGTTGGAATCAGTCTCGGCATGACACTGCTGTTCCTGTTTGCCTGCATGACCGCGGTGTGGTGGATTTTCCGTACCGGCTACAAGATCCGTACCTGATTCAGCATCGCCCTAACAAAAAAGCCCGCGGAAGCATGCTCCCGCGGGCTTTTTCAATCGGTCATCAATCTCAGTGAGGCTGGTAACCCCGGCAGAACACTCGCACCACTTCCGCTACATGTTCTGTAATTTCCTCTTGCGCGGGAGGTTCGGTACACCCGAGCATAATCTGAATGTGTCGGCACCCTCCCTGCAACATGCCGAAAAACAACTCCGAGGCACGTTCGGTGTCCGGTATCTGCAACTGCCCCAGCTCACAGGCCCGATTGAGGAAACGCGTCATTTCATTGCGGGTACGCATCGGACCGGCCTCGTAAAACAGATTGGCCATGGTCTGATCCTGGGCGCCCACGGCACTGATCAGGCGCATCAGTTTCATGGAGTCCTCGTGGTACAACATCTCCAGAAAAGCCTCGCCGATCTGTTGCAACATTTCCACAACCGGCACCCCGGGCTCGAGGGTAAACATCACCACCGGCATCTGGCTGCAGCACTTGTCTTCAATGGCATCCGTAAACAGCGTCTCCTTGTCAGAGAAATGGCTGTACACCGTCAGCTTGGAGACACCCGCCGCGCTGGCCACAGCGTCCATGCTGGTACCGGTAAATCCGTGGGTGAGAAACAGGTGCTTGGCCGCATGCAGAATGGCCTGCCGCTTGGCCGGGTCTTTGGGGCGGCCGCGGCTGGTCGGGGCGGTACTGCTGGAATTTATAGAGCTCATGGTCGTCATCGTCTTCGTGTTGCGCGCTACCCAACCCCGCTTGCTGGTTGATGAAGCACACGCTCGCGCCCACTGAATTAGTGGACTCGCGAGTTTAATATACTTACTATACTCGCCAGTACAGAATAGAGTCCGGCGCAGTATGGCAGACAACTGTACCAGTTTCTGCCGACATCCCCGACCCCAAAGTCACCCGCCGGAATTTCCGACTCCAACGCAACCCGTGCCCCACAGGGATTGAGGTAATCATGCACCGCTTCCTCCCCCATAACGCTTCCGCACTCAAATGGTCCACCACCTTGCTGGCTGCACTATCCCTTGTCGCCTGCTCGACATCGGACCCGGAAAGCACCAAGCCTCCGCGCCCGGCCATCGTAGTGCACCCCACAGCGTCCGGCAGCCAGCTCGCGGTCTACCCGGGAGAGGTTCGCGCCCGCTATGAGCCGGCACTGGCCTTCCGGGTCGGCGGCGCGGTTACCCGCCGCCTGGTGGATGTGGGAGATAGAGTGAGACAGGGCCAGCCTTTGGCTGAACTGGATGCGCAAGACCTGCAATTGCAGCGCGACGCCGCCCGCGCTCAGCTGCAGGCGGCGCAGACTGAAAATCGCAACGCCAGCAATGAGCTCGCACGCTACCGCGACCTGCTGGAGCGGAAACTGATCGGGGAATCCCAGTTTGATACCGTAAAGACGCGCCACGACAGCAGTGTGGCCCAGCTTGAGCGGGCCCGCGCCCAATGGAAGGTGGCGGAAAACCAGGCCAACTACGCAACCCTCAAGGCCCCCAGCGACGGAGTCATCACCGGTCGCAGTATTGATGCCGGACAGGTTGTCAGCGCCGGTCAGACGGTATTTACCATGGCGTCAGATGGGGAGCGGGAGGTCCTGATCGACCTACCGGAACAGGAAGTAACCCGCTTTGCCCTAGGCCAGCCGGTAACCATCGAGCTGTGGTCCGCACCCGGAGCCCCGATTCACGGAAAGGTGCGGGAGCTCTCTCCTGCTGCAGAGTCTGGCCTGCGCACCTTTGAAGCGCGCATCGCGTTTTCGCCAGACGGCAACGCCGAGGGTAAACCCCAGCTGGGCCAGAGCGCCCGAGTATATGCACGCACGGATTCAAAGCGCCCTACCCAGCGGCTGCCCATGTCTGCGATTACCGCCGATGGGGCCGAAGCCTTCGTATGGCGCATGGACCCCGACACCTTCACGCTGCACAAGGTGGCGGTCACCGTCGCCAATTACGGCCACGAGTATGCAGAGGTGATCTCCAGCCTTACCCCTCAGGACTGGGTAGTGTCCGCCGGCACCCAGCTGGTTCGCGAAGGCCAACGGGTGCGCCCGGTAGATCGTCAGAACAGACCGATAGAGGCCGACGACCGCCTGGCACAAAGCCTCTGACGCAACGCCACTGACGCCTGACAAAAAACACTGCATCTACGGACACAATACGATGTCATTCAATCTCTCAGAGTGGGCACTGAAGAATAAACCACTGGTGCTCTACACCATGCTTGTGCTCGGCCTTATCGGGGCGATTTCGTATACGCAACTGGGGCAAAGCGAGGATCCCCCCTTCACCTTCAAGGTCATGGTGGTAAATACCCTTTGGCCGGGCGCCAGTGCAGAAGAGGTCTCACGCCAGGTCACCGAGCGCATCGAGAAAAAACTGATGGAGACCGGGGACTACCAGCGCATAACCTCTTTCTCCCGCCCGGGCCAATCCCAGGTGATGTTTATGGCCAGGGACGATATGCGCTCAGCGGAGATTCCCGACCTCTGGTATCAGGTGCGCAAGAAAGTCGGAGATATCCGCCACACACTGCCGACAGATATTCAGGGCCCGTTTTTTAATGACGAATTTGGCACTACCTTTGGCAATATCTACGCCCTCACCGGCCAGGGTTTTGATTATGCGCTGATGAAGGACTACGCCGATCGGCTGCAGCTCGCCTTGCAGCGGGTTGAGGACGTCGGCAAGGTTGAACTGCTCGGTCTGCAGGACGAGAAAGTCTGGGTGGAAATCTCCAATGCCAAACTGGCTTCCCTGGGGATTCCTCTCTCCGCCGTACAATCGGTGTTGCAGGCGCAAAACCAGATGGCGGACGCCGGGATTGTGGAGGCCGTCAGCGACCGCGTACGTATCCGCATCAGTGGCCAATTCCGTAGCGTAGAGGAAATCCGCCAGTTCCCGATTCACGCCAACGGCCATACCCTGACCCTGGGCGATATCGCCGACGTGCGGCGCGGCTTTAGTGATCCACCACAACCGCGGATGCGTTTTATGGGCGAAGATGCCATCGGCATTGCCGTGTCCATGAAGAGTGGTGGCGACATCCTGCAACTGGGCGAGCGCCTGGACGCTGCGATGGAATCTCTGCAACAGGACCTGCCCATCGGCCTTTCCCTGAGCAAGGTATCCGACCAGCCCGCGGCAGTAAAAAGCAGCGTGGGTGAATTTGTCAAAGTGCTGATCGAGGCATTGGTCATCGTAATGCTGGTGAGTTTTTTCTCACTGGGATTCCGCACCGGGCTGGTGGTGGCACTGTCGATCCCGCTGGTGCTGGCGATGACCTTTGCGCTGATGAATTACTTTGATATCGGCCTGCACAAGATTTCCCTTGGTGCACTGGTGCTGGCGCTGGGACTGATGGTGGACGATGCCATCATCGCCGTGGAGATGATGGCGATCAAAATGGAACAGGGTCTGAGCCGGTTGAAGGCAGCAGGCTTCGCCTGGAACAGTACTGCGTTTCCGATGTTGACTGGAACCCTGATCACCGCCGCGGGTTTCCTGCCCATTGCCACCGCGCAGTCCGGCACCGGGGAGTACACTCGCTCAATTTTTCAGGTGGTGACACTATCCCTGCTCGCCTCCTGGGTAGCGGCAGTAGTATTTGTGCCCTACCTGGGTAACCGCCTGCTGCCGGAACATGGCGGTCACGGATCGACCTCTCAAAATGATCCGTACAGCAAACCCTTTTATCAGCGCTTCCGCCGCATCCTCAACTGGTGCCTGCACTATCGCAAAACAGTATTGCTGCTGAGCGTAGTTATTTTTGTCGGTGCGATTTTTCTGTTCCGCTTTGTGCCGCAACAGTTCTTCCCCTCGTCGGCTCGCCTGGAGCTGATGGTGGATTTGAAACTGAGTGAAGGCGCTTCCCTGCACGCCACCGAGGGGCAGGCCTTGCGTCTGGAGGAACTGCTGTCACAGAACCCACTGGTGGAAAACTATGTAGCTTATGTGGGCACCGGTTCACCGCGTTTTTACCTGCCGCTGGATCAGCAGCTGCCCGCCGCCAGTTTTGCCCAGTTTGTGGTGTTGACCCGCAGTGTGGAGGAGCGGGAACAGGTACGCCAATGGCTGATCTCCACCCTGAGCGAACAGTTCCCGTCGGTACGCACACGGGTCTCGCGGCTGGAGAACGGACCGCCGGTGGGGTATCCAGTGCAGTTCCGGGTTTCGGGTGAACATATCGGCGAAGCCCGCCGAATTGCCCGGGAAGTGGCCGCGGTGGTGCGCGAAAATGAAGACGTGGCCAATGTGCACCTGGACTGGGAAGAACCCAGCAAGGTCGTGAAACTGGATATCGACCAGGCCCGCGCACGGGAAATGGGGGTTAGCACAGCCTCCCTGTCTCGCGCACTGCAGGGCTCACTGTCCGGCACCGCAGTGGGCCAATACCGCGAAGACAATGAACTGATCACCGTCGCTGTACGGGGGCAGGAGCGGGAACGGCAGGCATTGGAACAGCTGGGTAACCTGGCGATACAGACCGATGCCGGAAACTCACTGCCGCTGAATCAGATCGCAACCCTCGACTACGGCTTTGAAGAAGGGGTTATCTGGCACCGGGATCGCCTGCCCACGGTGACGGTGCGCGCGGATATATATGGCACCGAGCAACCGGCAACCGTAGTGGCCAGTATCTGGCCGCAGCTTCAGGGAGTCCGCGATGGGTTGCCGCCCGGCTATCTGTTGGAGGTCGGCGGCAGTGTGGAGGAATCCGCACGCGGCCAGGACTCCGTCAATGCCGGTATGCCGCTGTTTATTTTTGTGGTGTTCACCCTGCTGATGTTACAGCTGCGCAGCTTCTCCCTGTCCACCATGGTGTTTCTCACCGCGCCACTGGGTATTATCGGTGTCACCCTGTTCCTGCTGCTGTTCAACCAGCCATTTGGTTTTGTCGCCATGCTCGGCACTATTGCCCTGGCTGGCATGATCATGCGCAACTCGGTCATTCTGGTGGACCAGATAGAACAGGATAAACGCCAGGGGCTCGCCCCCTGGGATGCCATTGTAGAATCCACCGTGCGCCGCTTCCGCCCGATTGTACTGACGGCGCTGACAGCGGTGCTGGCGATGATTCCGTTATCTCGCAGTGATTTCTTCGGTCCCATGGCAGTGGCAATTATGGGTGGACTGATCGTGGCCACCGCACTGACGCTGCTGTTCTTGCCCGCCCTGTATGCAGCGTGGTTCCGGGTTGAGAAGTCAGAGGAAAGCGATGCGGCGGAAAGTGCCTTACCTGCAACCAGCAGCTAAGTAAAAACAGCTATGTGAAAACAGCAAAAAAGGCTTCCAGGACGGACACTGCTGTCCCACAGTTTGACAGTCATGAGACCAGCCTCATTTGAGGCTGGTCTTTTTGATTGGGTGGCGGGCGCG
>NZ_CP155838.1:3778862-3825271 GCF_045348205.1 Microbulbifer sp. ARAS458-1
ACTGTTTTCTTCGCAGAATCATTGTAACCAGATTGGTTCAGGCTTTTTCAGTTATCCCAAACTGTGGGACAGCAGTGCCAGGACGGAAGCCTTTTTTGCTTCAGTGGCGGAAGAGCGCATGCTGGTTCAATCGCTCATCTCGTGAAACTCTTGCAACTCCTCAATCACCTGAAACAGCCGATCGGGCCTGTCGGTCATAATTCCATCCACACCCAGTTCAATCAGTCGGCGCATCTCGGCCTCGTCATTCACCGTCCACACGTCGACGCGCACACCATGATCCTGCACCTGGCGCAGACTACTGCGATCCACCAGAGCAATACCATCGTACTCGGTGGGAATATGCAGCGCCTGGTAGCGGGGGCTCAGTAGCCGGAAGGCGCGTAATTTGCTGGCTACGGCAAAGATCTTCACCTCATCGGAACCGGCCCCTGTGGCCACCTGTGGGCAGTCCGTGCGCAGGGCATCCACGGCGCTCTGATGGAAGGAAGACACAATCACCAGATTACTTTTGTTGTACGCCTTCAGCTTGCGACAGAGTGAGCGTGCCGCTTCCGGATCCGGGGTTTTCAGCTCGATCACCATCGGGTAGCGTGGATAGGCCTTGAATACTTGATCCACAGTGAGAATACCCTGGGGGTTGTCCCGATAGGGGTAGCTACTGCCATCCTTACTCCAGTTGTACGCCACATTCAGCTGTCTGAGTTCGGCAAGGGTTTTATCGCGTATGCGCCCTTTGCCGTCGCTGGTTCGATCGACGGTATCGTCGTGCATCAGCACCAGTTCATCATCGATGGTGGCGTGCACATCCATTTCCAGTACATCCACCTTCATTTCGGCCATTTTCCGTAAAAAAACCGGCGTGTTACCCGGGAAAAGCCCCAGACCGGAATCATCGGCGTGAGAAATCACCAGCGGACGCCGAAGCCCCTCGGTCTGATAACTGGGGAACTGCAATCCGGTGTATGGCGCCGGGCGCGCGGCAAGATAGCGCCAGCCGACAAACACCAGCAGAGCGATCAGTAGCAACAACAATAGGCGCTTGATCATTCAACCCTTCCCATTCCGGTATTGACCTGTAATACCCTGCCGCGGAGCTTTCATAACTTACCCTTTAGTATTGATAACAGTCTGTCGGGACGGTCGGTGACGACACCATCTATTCCAATGGTGATCATTTTTTTCATATCCCCAGGATGATTTACGGTCCAGGCGGAAAGGTGCAGGCCGCAGCGGTGTGCTGCCGAGACGAAACGCCGGGTGAAAACCGGGATGCCATAGTAGTGCATGGGTAATTGCATGGCCCGATAGGAAGGAGCGAGGCACCGCTCCGCAAATACCAATTGCGCCATAAAGAACAGCAACGCCTCGGGCAAGGTAGCACCGGTCGCGACACGGGGGCAGATTCGTCGAAAAGTGCGAATCACTCCGTGGTGAAACGAAGACACAACCACCCGTTCATGGCAACGGGCATCCTCTATGGCTTTCGCCAAAGCGCACGCCGCACGTGAGTCGTCATTTTTTAATTCTATGATCATCGGCGCCTGAGGGAATTCAGCAAACGCGTCATCAATGGAAATAAAAGGTTGTGGATTATCCCGGTAGGGGAAATGTTCACCGTCCGCAGACCAGTGATAGGCTGCATTAAGCTCCCGTAGCTCCGCCAGCGATTTATCGCTTACCAGCCCCCGGCCATCACTGGTTCGCTCCAGCGTATCGTCGTGAAGCAGAACAAGATGGTCGTCCGCCGTAAGGTTGAGATCAACCTCCAGTGCATCCACTCCCAGCTCAAGCATTTTACGCAGGTACAGGGATGTATTGCCTGGGTACAAGCCGCGCCCTCGGTCATCCCCATGAGCAATCACCAACGGTCGTGTACCGGGTGATTTGAACCAGGAATTCGTATTACTCAATGGCGTAACACCCGACTCGCTGAATAAAAATCGTCACTCACTTCGCGGGCTCGATTCCAGGAAGTGCCTTTTTCGCTTTATCCGGTTGCGCCACCTGTTCTCGCCAACGCAGAAAGCGCGCCTCTAACCACAGAGGGAAGAATATGACGATATCGTAGATGCGTGCCGCGATGGAACCCGCACGTAATATGCCGGAACCGATAAGGCGCAGAGCCACGGATAAAAGTCGCAGGGAAAAAGAGATAGACACTCCCAACACCGTACGAGTGGCATTAACAAAGCTTTCCAATGGAATCGCCAGAAAGGCCAACACCAAGGGAAAAACAAAGCCCATTACCAATTGTGCAGAGAGGACGACTCTAAATACGCTACTATCCGTGGCTCCCGCACCGGCGGCTACCGCCGAAGCCCCCTCCTGCAAAAGCAATTCACGGGTATACGCCAGGCCAGCGCCCAATGCAGCTAGTAAAATCAGCAGTGACAGTGATACCCACAATATACGGGCACGAACCCGATCACTGAGCGCACCGATGGCAGGGAAGAGTCTGGTGATTCGCAGGGATTCCATCGTAAAAATACCTAGAGTGATTTCTACCAGAATCACCACCAGTGCCGAAATGTCCGCGAAATGGTAATCACCGAAATAGCTCGCGCCCTCCCACATTGCCCCCATGGGTCGGGCAATCAAATGGAAGTTGATAAACACGCAACCCGCAGCAGCCACCAGCAGCAACCCGGAAACAATGAACTGACTCATGGAGGAGGAAGACAGTATACGCAGGGCGCGGTCAGTGCCTTGCACGATCTCCTCGTAGCGCTCCATATGACGATCAACCTGTCGGGCGCGTTGCTGTACCGAGGAGACGGTCTTGTTCACTTTACCAAGACTGTTCAGGATAGAGCGCCAGGCCGGCATCATGCGCTTAAGTAACTGGTGGCGCTCACGGGCCGATTCCCGATAGGCCTCCAGAGCCTTGCTTTCGGCTTTCCGCATGGAACCGTGAATGGTTTCCAATACATCGGCCACCACCGGATCCTGATTGGATGGGATTTCAGCAACTGCCTTGATGGCCTTGGCCCAGTTGCTGGGCGCCGGCGGTACTTCGGCGCTGCGTACATAGTCTTCATCAATGGCTGCGAGTTGCTCGCACAGACGGCGGTGCAATGCGGGATACTGCGCAAGCTCTTTTTTCATCGAGTGCTCAATGCGTTCAATGTCCCGCTCTATCTGCCGTTCGCTCGCTTCGCGCCCCAAGGCCAGTAATACCTCACGATTGCGTAGCTGCAAGCGCGCGTCAGCAGCAGCAACCGCGTTGGCGCCGAGCCGGAATGACTGGTGGAACAGGCGGGCTACCGCATAGATCCCCTGATGCACTGGCTTGCGAGCAAGAAACAGTGCGACCAGCCCAATCAAAAACCACAACCACGGCGGTAAACTATAGAGTAACTCGGCCATGGTACAGCGTCCTCCCTGCTGGTATGCAGCAATATTATTCTGTTTTCAGACCCGTGAAACCTTCGGGTAACCGCTGTTGTCATCCTTTGTGCGGTAGTTGTAAATGCTACCAACTGTGCGAAAAGGATTCCCGTGGAGAATTCCACAAATGCTGTAAAAAGAAAGCCTGGCGCGCTGAAATAACGGACAGATCGGCATGTAAGTCAACCGGTAAATGCATTTCGCGCCAGCCGGCCCGGCGTCGCCGCCGGGAGGGTCAATCCAGACTTTTGTTGAAGCGCAGAATCGCGAGGCTCATCATCACTCCGATGAACACCAGAAGGGCCAGAAGGTCCGGCCACAACTCCAAAATATCCGCACCGCGCAACATCACCCCCCGAATCAGACGCAGAAAGTGTGTGAGCGGTAACACTTCCGCCAGCCACTGAGCCGCCTCAGGCATACCGTCAAACGGAAACATAAACCCGGAAAGCAGAATCGAAGGCAGAAATACAAAAAAAGTCATCTGCATCGCCTGGAACTGGGACTGGGCACGGGTAGAAATCAGCAGGCCCATTGCCAGATTGGCAAGGATCAACAACAGCGCAGCCAGGTACACATCAAGCAGACTTCCGCGAATAGGCACGCTGAACAGCAGCATCCCCAGTATCAGGATCAGGCTGGTCTGTATGAGGCCGATCAACCCGTAAGGCAGTACCTTGCCAATCATCAGTTCCGCACTGCTTACAGGGGTGGCGATCAGCAACTCCATATTGCCCCTTTCCCGCTCCCGCACGATTGCTACAGAGGTAAACATCACCATGGTCATGGTTAGAATGATACCGATCAATCCAGGGACAATATTGATGGCAGAAACCCGTTGCGGGTTGTAGAACGATACAATACGGATAGGCGTTTCCGGAAACGGAACCGAAGACTGCCGGTTCGGCAACAATATATTATTTTCCGGTGGCGGCTCACCAATCGGCATCTGGGCCAGCTGTGCCGCGGCGCTCTGCACTACCGTATCGCTACCATCCACCAGAATCTGTACCGCCTCCTGGCCAACCGCGAGGCGGCGCTCGTAGTCGAACGGAATGACCACGCCCACACTGATCTCGCCCCGCCGCAGCATATCCATCAGCTGCTCTGGAGTTCGCGCGGTCGCCACCGGTCGAATGACTTCCGTCGCAAGCATGTCCATAACAAGCTGACGTGAAGCGCTGGTGAGGGACTGGTCCGCAATCGCCGCTGGCAGATGCCTCAGATTCAGGTTAATCGCGTAGCCAAACAACACTAACTGCATGACCGGAATACCAACAATCATCGCCAGGGTCATCCGGTCACGTCGCAACTGGCGGAACTCCTTCAGCAACACCGCGTAAAGACGACGCCAGTTCACGACCGCGGTTCCGTATCCACCGTGACGCCCCGCCGCGCAGGCCGTCGGTGAGTCACCGAGACAAACACATCCTCAAGGGTCGCACTGACTGGCGCCACGCGTGCATCGCTTTCCTGTGTTCGCAAGGCTTCCTGCACGTGCTTCAGAATCTCGGCCGCGTTCTGCTGACCATCGGTCAGCACCCTCAGGTTGTTACCAATTTGCGCGGCGCTAATTACCCCCGGAACCCGTAATACCCGCTGGCGAGCTGCCCGCTGATTATGCGCTTCCACCAACAGGGTGCGCCCTTCTAATGCCCCGGTGAGTTCGCCGGGTGAACCGTCGGCCACGAGCCGCCCGCGGTCGAGAATTGCCAGCCGGTGGCAGCGTTCCGCCTCATCCATATAATGCGTGGATACCAGAATTGTGGTGCCGCTGTCGGTGAGTTCGAACAGTTTTTTCCAGAAGTCCCGTCGCGACTCCGGATCCACTGCACTGGTAGGTTCATCCAGAAACAATAACTCAGGCTTGTGGATTACCGCTCCGGCAAGTGCCAGCCGCTGTTTCTGACCTCCGCTCATGGTGCCGGCCAATTGCCCGGCACGCTCCTCAAAATGGTATTCCACCAGTAATTCATCAATGCGCCGTCGCGCCTGGCGGGTCGGCATATTCTGCACTGCTGCGAGAAACTCCAGGTTTTCACGCACCGTAAGATCGGTAAACAGGGAGAACTGTTGTGTCATATAACCGATATGACGGCGCAACGCTTCCGCCTGTGCGGGGACCTCGAACCCCAGAACTTCCATTTCACCTGCCGAGGGTGTCAACAGCCCACACAACATGCGAATACTGGTGGACTTGCCGGAACCATTCGGCCCAAGGAACCCATAGATCTGTTGGCTGGGCACCGTAAGATCGACCTGATCCACCGCCAGCAGTCTGCCAAATTGCTTGCTGAGCCCACGGGCACGGATGGCGATGTCATTTGCCACCGTCGTCGGACTCCCGGACTGCTGGCGCAGCACTCTCAGGGTTGTGTGAGGGGTGAAGGCTTCGCGCATTGGGCAGTGTATTGCCCCGGGCTTCAGGTAAGTATGAGGAGTCTGGATCCAGCGCCCTGCTCATTGCCGCACTCTGCGGATACTCTTCCTCACTTACGGTCCCGGGCAGAAATATTACCTGAAGCGGGAGTCCCGCTGGTAACCGGTCAGCCCCCACACCTTTGCGCAACTGGATTTCCGCGATATAGCTGAGGCGCGCCACATCATCGCCAGTAAGCGCGTAGTACGGAGTGAAAGACGGTTCGTTACGCACCATGCGTACCCGGCCGTCGAATACTGTGTGCCGGTTCTGTGCAGCATCCTTCTTTAAGGTATTAGCGCGCACAGCGCGGGAATCCAGTGTCACCCGTGCCCGCCCACCCACGGCGATATTCCGTCGTAGTGACTGGGGTACATATACACGCGCGTATGGTGTTACGCCGCTCAACAATATCACCAGCGCCCCACCGACCGGTGCCTGATCGCCCAGTTTGAAGGGAATACTATCCACTACCCCGGCACGCGGCGCACGTAAACTTAACTTATCCAGAAGTACCCGCTGCGCATTTGCCTGAGCGCGTGCCGCAGCCAGAGATGCTTCGCCCTGATCGATATCTTCCACCCGCGTACCGCGCTCCAGCTCCTGTACCTGTTCGAGGGCTGCACGCACCTGCGCTCGCGCGCTTTCCGCCGCCGCACGGGCGCCATCGATATCCGACCGGGATGCGTAATCCTTTTTACCGAGGGCTAGCAGGCGCTGATAATCCGCTTCGCTATCCACCTGATTTGCACGGGCCGCTGCAAGGTCGGCTTTAGCGCGCTCGATTTCCTCGATCCGGGGGCCCGCACGCAGTTCGATAAGTGCGGCCTGCTCCCGCGCGACCATGGCTTCGGCGCTGTTTAATTTTGCCAGGGCTTCCGAGGGGTCCAGATCGAGAAGCCGCTGACCAGCCTCGACACGCTCACCTTCCCGCACATATATCCGTACAATCTTTTCCGCGGCCGGAGCGGGCAGTGCGATTCGATCCCATTCCAGGGTGCCCAGTGCAATCTCATCCCGCTCTGCACACGCCGTCAGGCAAAGTACAACCGAAAGGACGATACCTTGTATGCTCAGGGGCGAAGTCCACATTGCCGCATCAGAAGCGCCACACAAGCAGCGCCTGTACAGTGCTCTCGGTAATATCAACCCCAAGTTTGTTGCGCCAGTACTGATATTCTATGCCGACGAATATCTGCTTGGGGCTGTTGAACAATGTCTTCCCCATATCCCAGCGAAACTGGGGCTGAGCAAACACCCAGCTTTTTACATCGCCGAACTCACTGGTGCGATTGTGAATATATTCAATGTGCCCCTCGATACTGAAGTCCTGTTTACCAATACTGAACGGGAAGGCACCATTAAAATCGATCATGTAGCTATCACCCTCTTTGGGCGCGCTGTCGCCATAGCCGATGTCTTTGTATCCGGTAATATCGGTATTCAGAAAAGCCTCCCCCGGAAGCTTCCACGCCACACGAACGCCGGGAAGAAATTTTTCCACATTGGCATCCGCGGAATAGTTAAATCCGGCAATAATTCCCAGATCCTTGACCGGCCCAAAGCTCAGGTCACATCCGGTTATTTTTCCGAGACTGAAATTCGGGTACCACTCTGCATACACATCGGTATCGTTAAAACCGTCGCGTTCCCCGTCATTGATAAAGTCCACGAAGAAAAAATTATCGCCGTACTTCCAACCACTGGCGTGCTGCAAGGTAAGAATCGTGGTGCTGGTTGTACCACCTGTAAACGGATTGTCCAGACGGCCATACTGTAGCTGTGCCTCGGTTGTCGACCATTCTGCCGCTATCCCGGGGAGGGAGGTGAGACACCCGAGAACAATGACCAAACGGCTGCCTAGATCCTGAATAGAATTCACTTTTTCTCTCCGATAAAACCATGCTTGCGGAGATCTTCACGAATCTTTGCCACTTGATCCTCCGTTACTTCCCCGCCGGGATCGCCCCAGGCGGTCCGCATAAAATTGACCAGCCCGGCAACACGTGCATCACTGAGTTCACTGGCAAACCCAGGCATACCAGCGCGGGCATTGGTGCGACTCATCCGCTGAGCTGGCAACCCCCGCAGTATCACGGCAATAGTGTTATAGGGATTTTCACCGCGGACGCCGGCATTGCGATCCATTGCCGGAGCGAAGGCAATCGTGGTGCCAGTACCTTCCCGCCCATGACAGGCGGCACAGTAGGCCACAAAATCCCCTCGGCCCTCGGGATAATTGTCGGCTGCGCTTCCTGGATTGCCGCCAACATCGCCACTCGCTTCGGCTGCGGTCTCGTTACCATCCAGAAGGTAGGTAATCATGGCGTCGAGATCACTGTCAGACAGGTGACTCAGACTGTGTTTCACCACACGGAACATTTCACCAAAAGCGGCCCCCGGCTCACTGGCTCCGAACCTGAACAATTCCCGCAGGCTCGCCCTGTCCCAGCCCTGACGCTGAAGTGCCTGCGGGCGAATATCGACCGCATCCCACCCTTCGAGCACATTGCCTGCCAATGACTCGTCTCGTTTCAGGGCAAATGCAAAGTTCCGCGGCGTGTGGCACTCACCACAATGTCCCAGGGCATTGACCAGATAGTTACCCCGCTGCCACTCCGGGCTTTTGCCTGCAATCTCACTTACAGGCTGTCGGTCGAAAAATGCCAGATTCCAGGCTTTCAGACCAAAGCGCAGGTTTGCAGGAAAGAGCAGATCATTTTTCGGAGCGACATACTCGACCGCTGGCAGTTGCATGAAGTAGGCGTACAAGGCTGCTATGTCGTCATCAGTGATCCGGTAATAGGAGGTGTACGGCATCGCAGGGTACAGATTGCCATGCAAGCCTACCCCCCGGCGCATGGAAGCTGCGAAATCCTGCAGGGTGTAATGACCAATACCCGTTTTCTTATCCGGGGTGATGTTTGTCGAATACAGTATTCCAAACGGGGTATGGAATGGCCGGCCGCCGACGAAGGGGCGTCCATTGGACGAGGTATGGCAGGCCACACAATCCGCCGCAGTCGCAAGATATCGCCCTGTCTCAATCGGCGTTTGTGCACCGCTAAATCCGGCGCTCAGTATAGACAACAGTAGCAAAATGATCCGGCCCATTTAATCCGCCTCCTTGACCAGCCCCGGAGTGGATTCAATAACCTCACGCACCGCGCGAAAGTAGCGTACGTAACCGGTACAGCGACAAATGTGTTCTCCCAGTGCTTCTTCTATCACCTGCTCGACCTTCCCCGCTGATACAGGTCTGCGCCGGAGGTCATCGATCAACGCAGTGGCAGCGTTCACAAAGCCGGCTGTACACCAGCCGCACTGGAAAGAAAAATTACGCAAGAATGCCTGCTGTACAGGAGACAAGGCCAATACCTCGCCATTGCTATTGCGCTGCGCCTGTCCCTCCACAGTGGTCACGCTGCTACCATTAAACCGACCTACATTGTTGATACAACTGCGCACCGGTTCCAGAGCACCGTCATTACCCTCAACGAGGATGGTGCAGGCCCGGCAAACACCAATACCACAACCAAGCTTGGTACCCGTGAGGTTCAGATACTCCTGCAGAAAGTCCAGCAGGGTGGTGTACTCATCCACCTGCACGGGCCCCACTCGCTCGCCATTGACCACCATTGAAACTGGAATCTTCGCCATAACCTGGTCTCCTCACAGTACCTGGGGGTTGAGTGCCCGGCGCAATTTTTCAGGTGATACCGGCGTTTCATGAAACCGCTTACCGGTCGCCTGGTAAATGGCCTCAACCAGTGCTGCAACGATGGGGATCATGACCACCTCCGCGATCCCCTTGTGCGGGTCCTGCTCCGATTCGGGGGGCAGAATGTCGTGCTGCTGATTCCATACCGGTACATGCCGGGCAAGCGGTACCTGGTAGCGATTGAGATTCCAGGTGCCATTACCTGCACCCTCTCCCAAGGCCGGTAGCACCTCATAGAGCGCATGACCGATTCCCATGGCCACCCCACCCTCAATTTGCCCCTCCACCAATTGAGGAACAATGGCGCGCCCACAATCCATATAGTTCTGCAGCCCGTGGATGGTCACCTCCCCACTTCCCGGGTTAACCGCCACTTCCACCAGTGCCGCTGTCGGCGCATAGTAGGTAACCATGGCATTATTCAGCGCTGTGCTGGGGTAACGCACTGCTTTACGCTCTACCACCTCGTATTCGCCGCCAACGACTCTGTCGGAGCTACCGCCGTGTCGCAAAGCGAGCCCGTCCACTCCCCAGGTGTATTTCACACCGTCGAGCTCGAAATCCGCCTCCGCCCACTCCCAGCGGTTGAAGCTGTGTACCATGACACCGGTAATCCCTCCGCTGCGATGCACCTCTTCTGCCAGCACCTTCAGTGGCAGGGGCTTATGTTGGCCATAGTGCAGCCGGCTATTACGCCACTCAATCTGCGCCGGATCGATAGGTCCGGTTTTCCACAAGCGTTGCGCGGCGGGCAAAAGTCCCTGCGCCAACAGAATTTCCGCAGCGCGGTGGGTCGCGTGACTCTGGAAATAGGCGGACATGGATGCTGCGCTGGCCATCGCCGTCACCGGTGTCCACAGAGGGTTGCGCGACATTTTATCCTGGTGATCCTGACTCATGGTGTAGGGGCTTTCAGTCTGGAACTGACGGAGCGCATGCCACGCATCCACCTCCCCGACGTCACACCGCTGCGCCGCCTGCCCCAGAACACTTTCCAGCAGCATCGACTGGGAGGTACTGATACCCGTCCCCATTTCCATAAATTCCACCGCCATGGACAGGCGGCCTTCCTTATCAAACTGCACCGCAGCACTCGGAGCGGCAGCACCGGTACCGTAGTCTTTGGTCGCAATCGCATAGCCGGTACCGAACAGCAAGCCGGGATTCTCCGCCTCGAAAGTCTGCTTACGTGTGGCGCGTTCCTGCCACATGGGATGAGTCTTCGCCCGCTCGAGCAGTTCGGTGTAACGTACACCCACTCTTGGCACAGCGCCCTGGGTATTGCGCCAACCATTCTGAAAGGCGTTGCGCAAGCGAAGCTCAATCGGGTCAATATCCAGCTCTGCTGCCGCCTGATTGACCATCATTTCCATCGCGGACATTGTTTGCAGGGTGCCGTAACCACGCATAGAACCGGAATCCACATTCATGGACTGGTTGGCAATTGCAGAAATATCGTTGCGTGGCAGGTAATAGATACTCTGTATCGCACTGGCACCGACCATTGATACCGATGCACTGAAATTCTGACGCCCGCCACCGTCGACCTGCATTTCAGAAATCAGTGCCTGAAACTTTCCGCTGGTTCTGTCCACCGCCAGGATGTTGCGCATATGGAAAGGATGTCGCTTGAGCCCCGCCTGGAACTGTTCGAAACGATTATTGGCCAAGCGCACCGGGGCCTTGGCAAAGAGACCGGCAACCAAACCGTAGTAAGGGAAAATAGAGTGATCCTTTGCTCCGAACCCACCACCGACCACCGATGAGTGCACCACAATACTTTTTATATGGTCAGCAAAGCCGCTCTCAGCAATCATGTGTGCCGCGAGCTCCTGAAAGTCCTGAGGGGATTGACTGGTCAATACCAGATGTAGAGCCTGCCGGGGTCGGTCAAACCATACGTTGGACGCTTCCGGTTCCATCATCATCGGATCAATGATCTGTGTCTTGTATTCCCCCTCAACCAGATGCCAGTTTCCTGCACTGGACTCTTTCCGCGACTGAGCGCGAATTTCCTGAGCGTAATAGATGCCCCGTTCGCTGACATCTCCAGCTTTATCGGCTTCCGTCGGCCACTCCACTTTGCGATTTTTATAGCTGGGAAAGAAAAGGCCATCCTGCAGGGGGGAGTACAGGTCTTCACCACTCGGGCCATCCGGCCCTTCCACGCGGATAATTCGCCAGCTGGCATAGGGATCACGCACCACCGGCGGCGTCGCATCACCATAGCGGATCACCTTCCGATTGAACTGTAAAACCTGCTTGGCCCCATTGTATTTTGCAAAATCGTCAAACAGCAGAATGGCCACCGCGTGCCCGTAGTAGTGGGGTGACGCACCTTCCGCCAGAAGCATGGCATCGCCGTAAAACGGCGGCAACTTCACCTTCTTTTCGGACAGAGATTGCGCGGTAATACGCTGATAAGGCTGGCAGTCCGAAGGTATCTGGCTCCAGTCAATGCCATCAAACCGACGCTCTACGCGGTTGCACCGCAAGACCAGTGCATAATGCTGCTGCTTGTCCCAATCGGGCATGTCCATGGCGCGAAAGTCTCGCCCGAATATTTTTTGCCCGGTGACTTTGGCGATACCATCCATGCGGAAAGCCGGTGATTCACCTGAACCCCGCCAGTCCGTCACCGGAGTTCCCGTAGACGGTGCAGCAGTACTCTGTCGCCAAAATGCAGGCGCCGCAAATACACTGATGCCGGCAACGGTGCAGACTTTGATAAATTTTCGCCGATCCGAACGGAAACCTTGCATAGTCTTCCTGAATAATTTCCCGGGTTTCGCAGATTCGATCGTACCCCGCCGCCAGCACCGGGATACGTGTTGAACACCATCATGTAGCCGATGGTTGAGAAGCCTGCCGACACACTTATCATTTTCGGCGTTCAGAATATTTACGCGCCTAAACACACGCTCCACCCAAGAACTAATAGTCTGGCAGACGCAGAACGTCCATTGAGTCATACCCCGATGGCGTCACTTCATTCCTTACAGCGTATTTTGACTTAGCACTGGTATCGTTTCTCACCTCGACACTCCCTGACGCCGAAAACTACAGCGGGAATAAGCGTGCATGATATTGCCGAAACCCTACACTCTGTACAGCCGCGTAGCGTGGGCGATAGAAATATATTCCATTAAATAATCAAAATTATATTTTTCTGATTTTCCATTATTAAAAATTCATTTTTTAATAAAAAATAGTCTTTTATATCTGTCACCGCATTCGTCAGCACTACCCCGCGCCCCGTCTACACTCCATACAAATTTCTCAAGGAATGAGATTTTCCACTTAAACGGACTTGCGTGAACTCTCGAAAAAGGGGCAGAGATCAATTGGCCCCTGAAATAGAAGTAAGAGAGAGACCTGCAGCGGGGAACCTCCCGCCAGCACTGGCGCATGAATCTCTACCTGGGATCGTCTGAGGTTAATTACGGGGTACATTCATGCCGATTCTCTTTCTGAGCGATTCCGGCCTACACGGGGACTTATTGTTCTCACTTGTTTCGCAGTCACTCCCCTTCAGCTGGGAGAAATCAGACTTTGGCAAACAAAAGCACTGCCTTAAAACATACGATGCCATCGTGGTTGATTGCTTCGGCCTCTCTTCGAAATCAACACCCAGCGCGGAATTCAATTACCTCAAAAGCATCGATCATTCCAAGGTCATTCTTATCAATATCCCGCAGGGGCTACCCGCGCATATTACCCAGCCACTGGAAAGCAGGAAATTTTCCTTCCTGTGCGACAACCGCGCCAGCCAGAAAGAACTGATAAAAAAGCTGGAATATTCCATACAGAATGCGCGCGCTCCATCCGAGGCAGACCCGCGCTCGCAACTGCTACTGACCAAACGGGAGCAGGAGATCCTCGCACAGCTGACCACTGGCGACCCGAATAGCATCATTGCCTCGCGACTGCACCTGAGTGAGCACACGGTAAAAAATCATATGTACAACATTTACCGGAAAATTGGGGTGAAAAACCGGCTTCAGGCGAGCAACTGGGCAAAGCTCCACCTACAGGTCGAGCGGATATGAAAGCCTCTTGTCATCTTGTATGTCATGCATTGATTGCGCTGCTCACCCTACCAGCGGTGCTCTGCTCGGCGCAGGATGATGGGCAGGGACTCGAAGAGGTCCCCACTCAGTCCGACACTGGCCAGATCGAAGACGAAATCAGCGGCTTCAATGTTGACCAGACGATTACCCGAACAGGCCATGATTTTGCTCGCTATATGAGCGAGTACCGAAACCTGCACTATCCGGATAGCACCTACAACCTGACCATTCAGGAACGTCCATCCGCTCGCTGGGGAAATCTGATCTGGGTGACCTATAACAACAAAACCGTATTTCGGCAGTTTATCAGTCCCAGCACCAACAATATTCGAGCAGTCGCGGAAGAAACCGCAAAGGCCATTCACGAAATGGTTCTTCAGGAAATGGTCCGTCAGGCACTAACCGATCATTTTGATCTAGGAAAGGATGAATTCTAATGAAAATTACCAGGCTGGCCGCCCTGGCCGCAGCTCCCGTCCTCGTTCTCATGGGCAGCCATGGCGTTGCATCTCAACTTGTCTATGAACCGGTAAACCCGAATTTTGGCGGGAATCCGCTGAACGGCAGTTATCTGATTCAGAACGCTCAATCACAGGATGACCATGAGGATCCGGATAACCCGGCGGACCTTTACCAGCAACCCAGCGCACTCGACCGTTTCACTGATTCACTGGAGACACGACTACTCAACCAGCTGCTTACCGACGTCGGTGATGGAAATAGTGGTGAGCTGGTCACCGATGATTTCATCGTCCAGATCGTGGATAACGACGGTCAGCTCACGGTACTGATCACCGACCGTACAACCGGCGATAAGAGCGAAATTATCGTCAGTGGCCTGAACCCGTCAAACTGATCGAAACAACACAGACAACGACGAGAGGAAGTAAAGCGATCGCGTCCTAGATGTACCCGGGAACGCCCCGTGACCCCAGATAATCACGAATAATATTGGAGATAAACGTGATGTTTTTAAGAGGTACAAAACTCGTTACCGCCCTGACATTTGCTACGGCATTGGCAGGATGTACAGCGGTCAAGAACACTGGAGATGCCCTTTTCGGACCTGGCGAAGAAGCGGCCAAGCTGACGCCGAGGGCGGAAACCTACCGGGACCTTCTCAACCTGCCACAGCCGAAAGGAAAGATTCTGGCTGCGGTATATAGCTTTCGCGACCAGACGGGACAGTACAAGCCCTCACCCGCAAGCAGTTTCTCTACCGCGGTAACCCAGGGCGCAGCGTCCATGCTGATGAATGTGCTCAACGAATCCGGCTGGTTTATTCCGCTCGAACGGGAAGGGCTGCAAAATCTCCTCACCGAGCGCAAGATCATTCGTGCGGCCCTGGCAAAACCCAATGCACCGGAAAACAATCTGGCTTTGCCCTCTCTGGTGGCTGCCAATATTCTTCTGGAAGGGGGTATCGTTGCCTACGATACCAATATAAAGACCGGTGGTGCGGGAGCGCGATACTTTGGTATAGGTGCCGATGAGCAATACCGCGTGGATCAGGTAACGGTCAACCTTCGAGCCATTGATATTCGATCAGGAAGGGTTCTGCATACTGTATTGACGTCCAAGACGGTCTACTCAAAAGCAATCAGTGCCGATGTATTCCGCTATGTGAAATACAAACGTTTGCTTGAACTGGAAGCCGGAACCACCACCAATGAACCGGCGCAACTGGCCATGCTTTCAGCGATGGAATCCGCAGTCATTCATTTGATCGGCAAAGGCATTGTCGACAACTCCTGGTCGCTGCAAAACCCGGATGACATTAACAGTCCCGTTCTCCAGTATTATCTCAACGAAAGCACGGCGATCATGTAAAAGCCCCACACGATCCGGATAAAATTTTATAACCTGAGGTGAACATGAATTCTGGCACCGTCCTGCCAAAAGCCGCCTTGCGGACGATACTATTGGCACTTGCCATGGAACCTGTTTGCGCCGACGATTTTTCTCTGGCCCATGAGCTTTCAATGGCCAATGAACTGGACTTATATGCCGCGATCGGGTCGGCCAACCTGGCGGTTATTCACCAGGAGGGGAATTTCAATCACGTCGCCGCAGACCAGACAGGTACGGTGAACTATCTATCCCTTCAACAAGCGGGCTATGGAAACCTGCAGGTAATCGATCAGGTCGGCAAAAGCAACAGTATCATCGCCAGCCAGCAGGGCGAGAGTAATGTTGCAATACTCCTGCAGGCGGGCTATGAAAACCAGATTCTGCTCGACCAGATAGGTTTCGCTCATAAAGCGGGAATCACTCAGTACGGCATTCAAAACTCGGCCACCGTTGAGCAGATCGGTGTGGCACACCAGATCACCATCAACCAACGGGGCAGTGGACTGCATACGGCGGTCACCCAGACGGGCGTATCCATGACCACCACGATCAATCAATATGATTAAGCGTAGAAACGATATCCGGAGCCATAACACTCACGAGCGTGCATTTGTCCATGCCCGTATTGGGGCGCTTTGTTTCGCGGTTATCACTCACTCTGCCATTGCGGAAGAACTGGGCAATTATCGGCACCAGGTTACCGCGTCCGACGTGCAGGCGATTACTGCGCAAACCAGCACCGGTGCCGATAATTCGATCCAGCAATCGCAGGAGGGTAACGTCAATACGGCTGACGGTATTCAGCACAGTGAATCCGGAAGCTCGATTGTACAAACTCAGGATGGGGCCCTGAACAATGCCCATGCGTGGCAGGCATACGGCGTAAACAACACAGTGGCAACCCAGCAATATGGCGCCCAGAACTCGATAGAGGTCACACAGGTCTACAGCTATGAAAGCGCTACTGCCAGTCAGCAAGTTGGATTTGGCAATGAGCTATCAGTTGAGCAGACAACCGGAGGCCTGAACCGTGTGCAAACATTTCAGCGCGGTGTGATAAACCAGATCGATATTTCTCAGACACAAAGTATCAATGCTCGCAGTTATGTAGAGCAGAGCGGTAATGATAATGTGACTGCGGTTCAGCAGATGGGCAGTGGCAGCTTCTCTGCAACCTCTCAGGAGGGCGCATTCAATTATGCGGGTACACGACAGTCCGGACTATTACAGGACGCAGAAATTATCCAGGTGGGTATTGCCAACCAGATGGATCTTCTTCAGGAGGATAATTACAGCAATATCAGCGCCTTCCAGAATGGCTCATTCAACCAGATCGCGGTATCGCAAAGCGGCATCTTCGGTTTGGGCGGCAGTCACCAGGCGCTTATCAATCAGGTCGGTAACCTGAATGCGACCTCGATTACTCAGAACGGGGTTTCATCGACGGCCATTATCACTCAATTCGGACACGGCAACTCGGTTTCACTCAACCACTGACCGAAGAACCTCTGTAACAGCCACCAGGTGTACCTTCTATACACGGCACTTCAGTCTAATTTTTGCTTCAGCCAAATTTCGCCCTTCCCCATACACCTCTGAACATTTTTCCTATACGCCCCTTCTATTTGAGGCGATGTAACTCCCGCCGCGAAGGGCTTTTCCCGCCAAAACACAATCTTTCAGTTATCAAACCGGGCTAACCAGAATCAATACTGATTAAAAACTGTACTTTCTTCCTACTCTTTCATGACTTCCCTCCTATAGCGACCCTCCCCCCAACCGACAACAATCAATAGTAAGGTGAACATTTTTTGTTCTTTTAGATTAAAAACCAACCTAACGGTTTAAGGTTTAGACAGAGGAAATGACATGTGTGCCACAGCACACTGATTCGTTCACCGGGTTACTGAACATGTTCGGCGGGGACCTGCCACCTGTTCAGCCAAAAGACCCGAAAAGAAATATGGCGCTGCCCTCAGCACCATTGAAGATCAGTTCCACCCTTGGGGCTGGTTGGATTCTAACGTCCGAAGTAAAGGAGCAACTCATGAAGACGTTTTCCCGTATCGCTGCTGCCATCGCACTTGCAACCAGCGGCAGTGTTTTCGCAGACGACAATATTGCGGTTCAAACCCAAGTTGGTGCTTTCAACGTAGCTTCCTCTACCCAGCTGGAGCTGATTGGTGGCTTCAACGAGGTTTATCAAACCCAAGTCGGTTTTGTGAACCTGTCTACCGCTCTGCAGGTTGGTCTGATCAGCGCGTTCAACGACATCAACCACTTTCAGTTTGGTGCCCTGAACAACGCATTCTCTCTGCAAAACGGCATTATCAGCATCGACAGTGATGCCACTATCAACCAGGTTGGTGTTCTCAACAACGCGACAACCTTCCAGAGCAACTCCTTCTTCAACGACGCTACCATCAATCAGGTAGGCGTACTGAACAACGGTAACATTGGTCAGAATGAGTCTGCATTCAACGACGCCACCATCAACCAGGATGGCCTGTTGAACCAAGCCAACATCAACCAGTCTGCAAGCCTGTTCAACACCGCAGTTGCCAACCAGTTTGGCATTGCCAACCTGGCCAACCACCTGCAACAAGGCAACGGCAATACCTCCGTGTCCAACCAGTTTGGTGTTCTGAACGTGGCTGACGTTCTGCAAACCGGTAATGGCAACGACTCCATGATCACTCAGGTAGGTGCGCTGAACGTTGCGGATCACGATCAGCTCGGTGATGACAACCTGGCCTCTACCTTGCAGGTTGGTGTACTCAACGTTGCGTTGGTTGGTCAAACTGGTGACGGCAACGCCGCATTCACCGCTCAAGGCGGCGCACTGAACTTGCACATCACTGCGCAAGGCAGCGACAACAACGTTGCTGTTGGCACCCAGATCGGTGTTGCAAACCTCGGTGTAATCGTTCAGTAAGACACCAGTTGAAGTTTCGGCGGCCGGAAGGCCGCCGATTACTGCATCAGGTGTTCAGGATAATCCTGAACCTCCTTTGAAGTAAGCAGTAGAGGGTTTCCAATGAAAGCTTTCCACTATTGTGCGTTAGCTGCTGCATTGGCGACGAGCGGTTTAGCCTCAGCGTCAGACAACGTTGCCATCCTTACACAAACAGGGTTCGGCAACGCAGCGCTCATCGATCAGACGGGCATGGATGGCAGTGTCATTATCAAGACACAGACTGGTGGCCTTAACCAAAGTAACTCGGTTGTAGCCTCATTCGGTAGTATTACCCAGCACACCCAGTTCGGGCTATTTAATGACGCCTACTCTTTCCAGATTGGCGGACAGGATAATAGCAATGCAATTTTTCAATTGGGCGTGGATAACTGGGGTACCGTACTTCAGATTGATGTCACCAACAGTGATGCCTACATTTTCCAGGTAGGCGACAACAACAGCGCCAATATTTTGCAGCTTGCCGGCAGCGATAACCTGGCCACCATTACTCAATTCGGTTCTTTGCACAACGGGAATATCGGGCAGATTGCTGCTCAGGATTCCGATGCGCATATTACCCAGTTTGGTATTGGCCAACAGGCTTTTATCACGCAGACAGGCATGGGGCAGTACTCCAATATTCTGCAAAGCGGTACCTACAACGTCGCACTTAGCACGCAGGCCGGTCAAGGGAACAGCTCTGACATCAGTCAGGACGGTGTTGCCAACTTCGCCAGCGTGACACAGACGTCGAATTTCAATACTGCCTTGGTAACACAAGATGGCATTGCGAACATGGCCGTTATTTCCCAGGCTGGTGTACTTGGCGGTAACTCCGCCACTATCAGCCAAAATGGACTGCTCAACAGTGCTTATATCAGCCAGACTTCCGCATCGAATACTGCGATCGTTTCGCAGATCGGTATCGGAAACCAGGCCAATATCTTGCAATAGTTCCAGTTGTCCGCAGCGGAATAGATTTGCTCAAAATTAAAAGGGCGGTCAATTTGACCGCCCTTTTTTATTCTTACGAGACTGGCTTAGATGTGTTCGACCGAGTCAATCTCGTACTCGATGGCACCTGACGGAGTGTTTACCACAACAATATCTCCCTCCTCTTTACCAATCAGCGCGCGGGCGATTGGGGAGTTCACTGAGATCTTCTTGTTTTTCACATCAGACTCGTCGTCACCCACAATTTTGTAGGTCACTTCACTGTCGTCTTCCAGGTGAATGATGGTCACGGTAGTACCAAAAATCACCTTTCCAGACGGCTCAATCGCTTTTACGTCGATGACCTGTGCCAATGACAACTTGCCTTCAATTTCCTGAATGCGGCCTTCGATAAACCCTTGCTTCTCGCGGGCAGCATGGTACTCGGCATTCTCCTTCAGATCGCCGTGCTCGCGCGCTTCGGCAATGGCCTGCACCACAGCCGGGCGCTGTACTTTTTTCAGATCTTCCAATTCGGCACGCAGTGCTTCTGCGCCTTCGACGGTCATGGGTACGCGGTTCATGGGAACCTCCACATTTTCAGTATTTCACGGCCGCACAATATGGGCCGCAATGGTTTTTAATGTTTTCCTTAACGAAAAAGCTCCGCCAAACGGCGGAGCTCTTCCGGTGCACCACTCCGGCAAGCGGTGCAGATTGGCTCGCTGATCAGCCCTGCAGACGCACTACACGCTGGTGCAGCTCTTGCAGGCTGCGCACCTTGTGCGGCTCGGCAATCTGCATGGCCATGGCCATGGCACGTGCCGCCGCCAGGGTGGTGGTGTAGCAAACCTGGTGGTTTTCCGCACTGCGGCGGATATCTGCGGAATCGCGAATGGCCTGACGGCCTTCGGTGGTGTTGACCACCAGGGCGATTTCGTCGTTTTTGATCATGTCGACGATATGCGGGCGCCCCTCGCTCATCTTGTTCACCGTTTTAACGGGAATATCCGCTTCTTGCAAGACCTTGGCGGTTCCGCGGGTAGCCACCAGCTCGAATCCGAGGCCGGCCAGCTCGCGGGCCACGTCTACTACACCAGGCTTGTCCACATCGCGCACGGAGATGAACACCTTGCCGGACTCCGGCAGGGCATCGCCGGCGCCGATCAGACCTTTGTCGAAGGCTTCAGCGAAGGTTTCGCCCACGCCCATGACTTCACCGGTGGACTTCATTTCCGGGCCGAGAATCGGGTCGACTTTCGGGAACTTGTTGAACGGGAACACCGACTCTTTCACGGAGTAGTAGTCCGGTACGATTTCCGTGGTAAAGCCCTGCTCTTTCAGGCTGATACCGGCCTGACAGCGAGCGGCGATCTTGGCCAGTGAAGTACCGATGCACTTGGACACGAAAGGTACGGTACGGGACGCGCGTGGGTTCACTTCGATCACATAGATCTCGCCGTCCTGATAGGCCAGCTGGGTGTTCATCAGGCCAACCACACCCAGTTCGCGGGCCATGGCTTTGACCTGCTCGCGCATCTTGTCCTGCACGTCCGCCGGCAGACTGTAGGGCGGCAGGGAGCAGGCGGAGTCACCGGAATGCACGCCACACTGTTCGATGTGCTGCATGATCGCGCCGATCACCACGTCCTGGCCGTCGGACACCGCATCAATGTCCACCTCGATGGCGGAGTGCAGGAAGTGATCCAGCAGCACAGGTGCGTCCTCGGAGACTTCCACCGCTTCCTTCATGTAGGTCTTGAGTTCGTCCTCCTTGTAGACGATCTCCATGGCGCGGCCGCCCAATACGTAGGATGGGCGCACCACCAGTGGGTAACCCACTTCTTTCGCGCGCTGGATGGCTTCAAACTCGGAGCGCACGATGGCGTTCTGTGGCTGCTTGAGGCCGAGGCGCATGATCATCTGCTGGAAGCGCTCACGGTCTTCCGCGCGGTCGATCTGCTCCGGCGTAGTACCGATAATCGGCACACCTTCGTTGGCCAGGTAGCGCGCCAGGTTCAGCGGGGTCTGGCCACCGAACTGTACGATCACGCCCACCGGTTTTTCCTTGCGCACGATTTCCAGCACGTCTTCCAGGGTTACCGGCTCGAAGTAGAGGCGGTCGGAAGTGTCGTAGTCGGTGGAAACGGTCTCCGGGTTACAGTTGACCATGATGGTCTCGTAACCGTCTTCACGCATGGCCAGTGCCGCGTGCACACAGCAGTAGTCAAACTCGATACCCTGGCCAATACGGTTTGGACCGCCGCCGAGTACCATGATTTTTTTCTTGTCCGTGGGCTCCGCTTCACACTCCTCATCGTAGGTGGAGTACATGTAGGCGGTGCTGGTGGCGAACTCGGCAGCACAGGTGTCCACTCGCTTATAGGCGGGGAAGACACCCATTTTATGGCGGAATTCCCGCACGGTTTTCTGGCTCACCCCCAGCAGGTCCGCAAGGCGCTTGTCGGAGAAGCCCTTGCGCTTCAGGAAGCGCATGGTCTCGGCATTCAGCGCCGAAGTCGGCATGGTCTTCAGCGGCTCTTCGATATCCATCAGTTCCTTGATCTGTACCAGGAACCAGGGGTCGATACCGGAAAGTTCGTAGACTTCGTCAATGCTCATGCCTACACGGAAGGCATCGCCCACGTACCAGATACGCTCGGCGCCCGGAACGGACAGTTCGCGACGCAGGCGCTCCATGGAGCCCACTTCTGCGGCGTCGATCTTCGGCTCGAAACCGAAGGAGCCCACTTCCAGACCGCGCAGGGCTTTCTGCATGGACTCTTGAAAGTTGCGGCCGATGGCCATGACTTCACCCACGGATTTCATCTGGGTGGTCAGTCGCGCGTCCGCTTCACCGAACTTCTCGAAGGTGAAGCGCGGAATTTTGGTCACAACGTAGTCGATGGACGGCTCGAAAGACGCCGGCGTGGCACCGCCGGTGATGTCGTTCTGCAGTTCGTCCAGGGTGTAACCCACCGCCAGCTTGGCCGCGACTTTGGCGATCGGGAAGCCGGTGGCCTTGGAGGCCAGTGCGGAGGAGCGGGATACCCGCGGGTTCATCTCGATCACCACCATGCGGCCGGTCTTCGGATCCATACCGAACTGCACGTTAGAACCGCCGGTTTCCACACCAATCTCACGCAATACCGCGATGGATGCGTTCCGCATCAGCTGGTATTCCTTGTCGGTGAGGGTTTGTGCCGGGGCTACGGTGATGGAGTCACCGGTGTGGACCCCCATGGGATCGAAGTTCTCGATGGCACAGACGATGATGCAGTTGTCGTTTTTGTCACGCACAACTTCCATCTCGTACTCTTTCCAGCCGAGCAGGGATTCGTCGATCAGAAGCTCATTGGTGGGAGACAGATCGAGACCGCGTTTGCAGATCTCTTCAAATTCTGGCCAGTTGTAAGCCACACCGCCGCCGGAACCACCCATGGTGAAAGACGGGCGAATAATCACCGGGAAGCCGAACTCTTCCGGTACCTTTTTCGCTTCCTCCATGGAGTGAACGATCTTGGCCCGCGGGGTTTCCAGGCCGATGGCCTTCATCGCCTTGTCGAACAGGTCGCGGTCTTCCGCTTTTTCGATGGCGTTTTTGTCCGCACCGATCAGCTCACAACCGAATTCCTTCAGCACGCCGTGCTTGTCCAGCGCCAGCGCACAGTTCAGTGCGGTCTGGCCGCCCATGGTGGGCAGGATCGCGTCGGGACGCTCTTTCTCGATGATCTTGGCAACGGTCTTCCACTCCACCGGTTCGATGTAAGTGGCGTCCGCCATGGCCGGGTCGGTCATGATGGTGGCCGGGTTGGAGTTCACCAGGATCACCCGGAACCCCTCTTCCCGTAGGGCCTTACAGGCCTGAGCGCCGGAGTAGTCAAATTCACAGGCCTGACCGATGACGATGGGGCCCGCGCCGATGATCAGAATGCTTTTAATGTCTGTGCGTTTTGGCATCTTTCTTCCGTATCTAGCCGGCCGCGGCCGGTGGATAAAATTCTGGTCTTCGTTTCAGTAGAGGCGGCTTAGCGGCGCGCTTCCATCATCTCGATAAACTGGTCGAACAGCGGCGCCACATCGTGTGGGCCCGGGCTCGCTTCCGGGTGACCCTGGAAGCTGAACGCCGGCTTGTCCTTCAGGCGGATGCCTTGCAGGGTGCCATCGAACAGGGATTTGTGGGTAACTTCCACATTCTCCGGCAGGGAGTCCATATCCACCGCAAAACCGTGGTTCTGCGCAGTGATCATCACCTTGGTGGAGTTCAGGTCCTGTACCGGGTGGTTGCCGCCGTGGTGGCCGAATTTCATTTTTGCGGTCTTGGCGCCTACCGCCAGGCCCAACAGCTGGTGGCCCAGGCAGATGCCGTAAGTGGGCAGACCGGCGTCAAGGACTTCCCGGATCGCCTTGATGGCATAGTCGCAGGGCTCGGGGTCGCCGGGGCCGTTGGACAGGAAGACACCGTCCGGGTTCATTGCCAGCACTTCAGATGCCGGGGTTTCCGCCGGTACCACAGTGATGCTGCAGCCGCGATCTACCAGCATGCGCAGGATGTTGCGCTTAACGCCGAAGTCGTAGGCCACGACTTTGTAGGGCTGCGCCGCCGGTGCCGGCTTATGCCCCTGCCCCAATTCCCAAGTGCCTTCGTTGAAGTCGTACTTCTCCTTGGTGGAGACGACCTTCGCCAGATCCATCCCTTTGAGGCCGGCAAATTCCTGGGCCTTTTTCAGTGCTTCTGCTTCGTCGATGCCTTCGCCGGCAATGATGCAACCGCTCTGGGCGCCCTTGTCCCGCAGGATGCGGGTCAGGCGGCGGGTATCGATATCGGCGATGCCGACGATATTGCGCGCCTTCAGATAGTCTTCCAGAGACTGCTCACTGCGAAAGCTGGAAGCCAGCAGCGGCAGATCGCGGATCACCAGACCGGCAGACCAGATCTCACCGCACTCTTCATCTTCCGAGTTGGTGCCGGTGTTGCCGATATGGGGATAAGTCAAGGTAACGATCTGGCGGGCGTAAGACGGGTCTGTCAGGATTTCCTGGTAACCGGTCATGGAGGTGTTGAAAACCACCTCACCAACGGTTGAGCCTTCCGCGCCGATAGCGCGACCGCGAAAGACACTGCCATCGGCGAGCACCAGCAGTGCCGGGGTGGTGCTGGGCATCAGGGATTCCGGCGTGGGAACGGCGTTGTTCAATTCAATCTCCAGTCGTCAGAACAGCTTCCGGGCAGGGTGAGAGGGTGCACGTTCAGTGAAGTTACAGCTGCAACTTTTTACTCTGCGCCCTTTATAAAAAAGCGAGATGAAACTTCAGCTTCATCTCGCTTTTTTATAAAGTTCTTCTCGGGCGCTCACTGAGGCATTTACCTGGGCTCTCACGATGTGGCCGGCAACCAGTATTACGGTTGAATTGGCGGAAAAATCCGCCGGCACCGGCGCAATTCGAGGCTGGAAAGCCACGGGCCCTTGCTGCCTGCCTCCCCGTTCCTGATCGGACAGCGGGGACGCCATATGGCGCGGGAAACTACGGTGGGACCTTTCCAAGCCGGGCGCAGATTCTACGGGAAAACGGCGCAGATCGCCAGTACAAATTTGCGCCAGCTTGAGATCTCCGACACGCCTGTTCGAGGAATGGAAAATGCTCGTTAGTTCGCGGTGCGCGTGAGTCGAAACAGGCTGGTGCCCATTTTCAGCTCGGCGCGATCCAGGCGGGTTTTGTTCAGCTGCAGCGACATGTTGGCACCACTGCCGGAGAACTCCACCATGCCCCCCAACAGGGTAAAGCGACTGACATCACTCACAGTCAGCACCGGAAAGAACTCCAGAGCACCGATAGTCTTGGCCATCGGCTCTTTACCCAGCTCATCACCCATCACCACAATCTGGCAGCTGCGCGCGCGCATGTTCTCACCATCGTTTACGGTTTCCAGGGCGACCATACGCCCCTGGATACGATGGCGGTGAAAGCGCACCGCCAGTGGAGACATCAGGGCATCATCCCCCATCACGCAGATCCGGAAAGGGGCGGCGGAACCACTGAACACCTCGATGGGCCACTGGAAGTGGTGGGCAAAATGGACGATATAGTCAACCATGACCTTACGGCCAAGATCTGTATCGGAGAGGTAATCCGCGCGGGCGGGACTGATGGCCAGCGCGCTGAGTAAAAGACCGCAGCACAGCACACGACAACATGCCGACGTCTTAGGGGAAATTAATTGACTGAGGCTATACATCTCTGGGGTCACCGGCGCGAATGATGGCCCCACCGGTAAATTAGCGGTGAGGCTCCCCAAAGACTAGTCTCGACCAGCCTCCCCCACCACGGGCGGAGCGCAAGCCGGGCGCCAGAAAACGTACACCGCCGGCGCCGGGGCAGTCACTCAGTCTTCTACGTCCCCAACAGGAATCGTCGGGCGCCACTTCAACGCCTTTTCGATCGCCATGATCATGGAGCCCGCCACATCTTTGCGAGTAGCGCTCTCGATCCCCTCAAGGCCCGGTGAGGAGTTCACCTCCAGCAGCAGAGGCCCCTTCTTGGAACGGATGATATCCACACCGGCCACTTTCAGGCCCAGGGTTTTTGCCGCCTTGATAGCCAGTTTGCGCTCTTCCGGCAGAATCTTTACTACCGACGCGGTACCGCCCTGGTGAATATTGGCACGAAACTCGCCCGGTGCCGCTTCCCGCTGGATGGCGGCGAATACCTTGCCATCCACCACAAACAGCCGCAGATCCTTGCCCTGGGCCTCGCGAATAAACTCCTGCACCAGCAAGTTTACTTTCAGCGACTTGAACGCATTGATCACCGACTCTGCCGCCTTGCGGGTCTCCGCCAGCACCACACCGCGCCCCTGGGTGCCTTCGAGCAGCTTTACGATCAGCGGTGCGCCGCCGACCATTTCAATCAGCTCATTGGTGTCCATCGGTGAGTTGGCGAAACCGGAAATCGGAATATTCAAACCGCCTTCCTGCAGCAATTGCAGGGAATAGAGCTTGTCCCGGGACTGACTGATGGCCTGAGAACCGTTTAGCGCGTAAACACCGATACTTTCAAAGTGACGGGTCAGGGCGCAGCCGTAAAACGTCTGGCTCGGGCGAATACGCGGGATGACCGCATCCAGATTGTTGAGAATCCGGCCGTCCCGGTAGTGCACTTCTGGCTCAGCGGAATCCAACTTCATGTAACACTGGCGAATATTCAGGAAGGTCATGCGGTGGCCGCGCTCGGCGCCGGCTTCCATAATCCGCTGATTACTGTACAGATCCGGGTTCGACGCCAGAACACCGATACGCAGGCCGGTACCCGCTATATGGTGCTCATCGTGGTAATACTCTTCAATCTGACTGGGAGGGATCTCGCCCAGGCAAAAGCTCTCCGAGGGGTCCACCAGCATCCGCCCCATCATTGCCTCACGACCAAGCAGCATGCGGTAACCCATGGAATCGCGATTGGTCAGGGTCAGCTCGATGTCCCATACACTGCCGCCAATGCTGATACTGGTTTTGATAACCAGGCGCTTCTCGGCGTCTCCGGAAGAGCTGCGTATGGTTCTGCGGTCCAGCACGCGCGCTTCGCAGCGTACTCGCGGGCGACGCAGGTTCTGCAGCGGGTGTGCTTCAAAGCTCACCCACGGCTCACCGCCCCGATTGAATTGCTGGATGTTGTAGGCGTGCAAACAGGAGGTCTTGGCTCCGGAGTCCACCCGAGCCTTGATCGCGGGAATTCCCAGACTCGGAAAGGCACACCACTCCTCACTGCCGACAATGATCTTTTTATCCAAGTGTCGCTCCTTAAAAGCGTGTAGTGACGCAACCGGACGTCGCGTTATTTCAACCCCAGTACATCGCGCATATCGTATTGGCCGGCAGCGCGGCCGGTTAACCAGGCCGCGGCGCGCACGGCACCGCGGGCAAATGCCAGGCGGCTGCTGGCCTTATGGGTAATTTCGATACGTTCGCCGTCAGCGAGAAAAGACACCGTGTGCTCCCCCACCACATCGCCCCCGCGCACAGTGGCAAAACCGATGGTTTCCCGCTCGCGGGCACCGGTCTGGCCCTCGCGGCCATATACCGCAACCTTGGCAAGGTCCCGCCCCAGAGTATCGGCGATCACTTCGCCCATACTGAGCGCGGTACCAGACGGAGCATCCACTTTGTGGCGGTGGTGGGCCTCGACGATTTCAATATCCACGTCATCGCCCAGCACCCGCGCTGCGGTTTCCAGTAAGTTAAAGCACAGATTCACACCGGTTGAAAAATTGGTCGCGAAACACAGCGGGGTTTTATCCCCGGCGCTCAGCATCTGCGCGCGCTCCTCCGCGGTAAACCCGGTGGTGCCAATCACGATAGCCTTGCCGTGCTCGGCACAGTAGGCCGCATTGGCGAGAGTGGCCTGCGGCGAGGTGAAGTCGATCAGCACATCGAACTCGGCTTTTTCCAGGCTGTCCACAATGGCCAGACCATTGCGGCCGAGCCCCGCCACTTCCCCGGCATCCGCCCCGCCCAGACTCGACCCCGGGCGCACAATGGCACCGCTCAGCCGGGCCTTGCCTTCCTGCTCTGCATAGGACACCGCTTCCGCCAGTACCCGGCCCATACGGCCACCAAACCCTGTAATCGCAATGTTTACTGACATAACTCCCTGACTCTCCTGCTTTACCGAGGTTTATCGGTCACCCAATCGACCCTGTCTGGTCCCGCGGGCGAAAGCGGCGGATTCTACCCCGGTTTTCCAGCACACCCTACCAAAATGCGAGCCCACCCTACACGGCCCCGATGTACCAACACCCCAGCAAACCTACCAGACAAATGACTCGAGAGTTCACCTTGTGACACAAGATTCCTCCACTAGACTTTGAGTAGCCCGAATGAATGGAGCGCCTCCGATGTTTAGTGACTCGCAAAACTCTCTCTGGTCCAACCTGTCCGCCGCCATCCTGGCGATCCTCCTCTCCAGTATCCTGTCCTTTCCAAGCCACGCGTCCGACGAAAAGCTGGGCTCGATGGACGACTTCTGGGAAAAGTACGATGACATCGCTGACTGGATGACCATCCGCTTGAAACTAACGCCCGAACAGGAGGATAAGTTACTGCCACTCATGGAAAAAAACTTCGAACTGAAGATGGCGGTGCTTAAAGAATATGGAATCGAGCCTGGAAAAGAGATACCAGAACTCACCCGGGAGCAAAAAGAAGAGCTGGATGCCAAGCTGATTGCAATCCGCGCGGCCACCAGAGTCGAGGCAATTACTGTACTCAACGAACAACAGCTTAAAGAACTCAAGGCCGTTCAACGGGAGTATCATGAAGACTTCAGAAGCCAGTTGGCGGAGAATTGATTAGCGCTGATGTGGAACGCCCCCTCACCGCCAAATGCGGACGAGAGGGGCACCGAAAAATGCGGGGCGATCAGAAAAGGTACTTGATCTCGGCACTGAGTGAACGCGCCGGCGCCGGGTAACGACCGGAAGGACTGACATCAATACCTCGGAAGTAATACTCATCGTTCAATAGATTGTTCACCGAGAGACCGGTATACAATTCCGAGCCATTCCCCTGGGTAAACACCTTGCTCACCTGCAAATTCCACACAGTGTAGGCCGGAAGCTTTCCGGTAATACCCGAGGCCGACTCCTCTTCCGTGTTGGCCTGATCACTGTAGGCACTGCTGAAATAGAAACCAGACAGAGTGAGGTCGATACCGGCCATGGCGTAGCTCGCATCCCAGCTCAGTTGATGTTCAGAAGCGTAGGGCAATTCCTTGCCGATATTGGCGCCCTCGCGCTGCTCACTATCGAGATAGTTGTAGGCCACATGCAACTGCAATGCCGGCAGGCTACTGGGGGAAATCGCACCTTCAAGCTCCAAGCCCTGGTGACGAGTCTCACCCACATTGTCGAAGCTCTGCTCGCTGCTGTTGTAGAGCAGCTGATCGGTAAAATCGATACGATAGAGTGAGGCACTCACACTCGCACTTTCCGCCGGCTCGAATCGTATTCCCGCCTCATAATTCCACGCCAGCTCCGCCCCCTCGTCGCCAGTGCCGCGGATGACGGCGATTTGTGGCGCGCGCAAAGAGCGCTGGGTATTGGCGTAGAGGAAGAGCTTGTCGCTGGCCTCAAAGCCCACACTGATACCCGGCAGTAGCTCCGTGATGCGGTTATCCGTGGCAGAGTCATTACCCACATCGGTGAAATCCATGTCGACGTTTTCGTAGCGCAGCCCCGGTGTAACGCTCAGGCGCTTACCCAGCAGGCGAATCTCGTCACTGACAAAGGCGGCAATCGCACTGGTTTCCAGCAACCAGTCCCGCGGAGTCGCGGTAACCCCGGTATCGATCACTGTCTGGACCAGCTTGTAATCTACCTCTTCTTTGACCAGGCGCGAACCGAAAGTCAGGGTATGTGAAACATCGCCAGCGAACTGGAGGCTCACCCGCGGCTCAGTGCCCCATACTTCAAACTCGCGGGGTGAACTGCGCAGCAGGGTAGCGGGCGCTGCCGGGTCCGCCCAGTGATTGGCACTGGGATCGGTGCTGAAATCCCACTGAAAATTACGCGTTGAGTTGTGCGCAAACGTCATCCACTCAAAGGTGCCCGCATCGGCGAAGCCCAGCTCACCCAGCTGCTGCTTGTAGTGCGCGCTAAAGCGGGTGGTATCCCCCTGGAATTCATCGTTGGGCCGCAGCGACTGCTCCCGATTTTTGGCATAAGCCTCCGCAGTCAATGCACCCGGCATTTCGGTATCGGCGTCGTAGCGCTGCAGTGTCAGATCCAATTGCTTGCCAGCATCGATATTCCAGCGACTTTTTACCAGCCAGTTCTCGACACTGGTATCCGAATGATCGCGAAAGGAATCACCAGCGATCAGATTACCTTCGAGCTGAATGGCAAACTGGTCGTTTAGCGCACCACCGGTACGGGCATAGGTATCGGTCAGCATATTGCCACCAGAAAAAATGGTGAGCTTCTCCTGCAAACTGGTTTCCCACTGCTGCGGAATCGGCTTGGTAACCAGGTTGATTACACCACCGACGTTATTGGGACCGTATTGCACCGCCGCACCACCGCGCACAATATCAATACGATCGAGGCTTTTCAGGGCAGCGGGAAACAGTGATTGACCGGTGTGGCCATAGGGAGCCAGTGTCAGTGGAATCCCATCAACCAGAAATTGGGTATAACCGGAGCGACTGGCGTTGAGGCCGCGCACGGCTACATTGGGTAAAACACCGGTGCCGCTTTCATCCTGGATCTTGACACCCGGCACCCGCTGCAGGCCATCATCAATGGACAGGGTGGCCATTTTCTGCAGCTGCTCCGCAGTCAGCAGACTGCGATTACCGGGATAAGTCAGCACCTCTTCCGACAGCGAATTGCCCAACACATTACCGGTAACCTGAACCTCTTCCAGCTCTACCTGCTTCTTATCGCCATCAGCAGCTTGTGCGCTAACAACTCCGATAACAGAAGCAAAGATGGCGACACTCAACAATGAGCGCGAAAAAAAATTCAACGTGGTGTGCATTGGATTGTCCTTAGACTATATCAGGGGTATCAATAACTTAACGCGTCGCGCACTGAGGTTTAGAACTGTCGAAATAACACCAGAAAATGCTCGGTATCGAAAACAATCAAGCCACAACCTCCAGCGCCGACTATTTCGCAAATCCAGTATTGAGGGCTTAGTATTTAAAATGCAGGTACGTCCTGCTAACGAAGTGCTTTCCCCGGTCGGACTTTTTATTGCAGGAGTGGGACTCAATTCCCTGCGTTACACTTTAACTTTATTGATTGTGGCAAAGGACTTACCGCTATCTGCCAGTGATCCAGACTAGTAAACCAAACAGCAAACTGCATCCGACAACAACAGCCTGGATGCAGCCTCGAAACAATTACATTGAATGATAACCATTTACATTCGAATACTCAAGAAGGCTTTCTCATCACACTCATTCACAGCTGGCTGTAGCAACAGGCTGATACAGAAGGAAGAGGTAATCTGAATCCCATGGAAACACAGCGGAATAAATTCAGCAGAGAGAAAAGTTCACCAGGTAGAACCAAACAATGAAATCATTTCGATAGAGGAAGATTCCCGGCGGACTGACGGAACGGACAACCGGATCAACGTCAAGACGCCCAAAGTACGCGTAGAGCTTGCGATTTCATTGCCGCAGCCCGTGACGATTACATGATGAAGTACTGGAAAGGTTTCCTTCCCGGCATTGCGAAATAAAGCCGCAGCGCACAGTTGCCCCATAAAAAAACCCGGCAGTGTCGCCGGGTTTTTCAACTTTCTTTACAGCTTCATATCCCCAAAGAAATTCTTAACCCCTTCAAACCAGCCAGTCTGGCGGGGTGAATTTTTCTTTTCACTCAGGGTATCAGCAAACTCTTCCAGCAGCTCTTTCTGCTTGGCAGACAGGTTCACCGGCGTTTCCACTACCACACGGCATAGCAGGTCGCCCGGCGCGCCGCCGCGCACCGGGGTGACACCCTTGCCGCGCAGGCGGAACAGTTTGCCGGTCTGGCTCTCTGCCGGAATCTTCAGTTTGACCTTGCCATCCAGGGTCGGCACTTCCATCTCGCCACCGAGGGCAGCGGTGGCAAAGCTGATGGGTACTTCGCAATACAGGTTTTTGCCATCGCGCTGGAACAGCTCGTGCTCGCGCACCATGACCTGCACATACAGGTCACCGGCCGGGCCGCCATCGGGACCGGCTTCACCTTCGCCGGCAAGGCGGATGCGATCACCGGTATCCACACCCGGCGGCACCTTGACCGACAGGGTTTTGGTTTCTTCCACGCGACCGCGACCGTGACAGCTGCCACAGGGATCGGTGATTACGGTACCGCGTCCGCGACAGTTGGGGCAGGTCTGCTGGACAGAGAAAAAGCCCTGCTGCATACGCACCTGACCGGCACCACCACAGGTGCCGCAGGTCTGGGGTTTGGAACCGGCCTTGGCACCGGAGCCATGACAGGTGCCACAGTTGGCCAGGGTCGGCACCTTGATCTTGACGGTGGTTCCGCGCACCGCGTCTTCCAGATCCAGGTCCAGGTCGTAGCGCAGGTCGGAACCGCGCGCCGGTCCGCGGCGGCCGCCACCGGCACCACCACCAAAGATATCGCCAAACACGTCGCCGAAGATATCGGAGAAGCCACCGAAGCCGCCGGCACCGGCGCCGCCCGCCTGGCCGTCAACGCCGGCATGGCCGAACTGATCGTAGGCCGCTTTCTTTTGCGGATCGGAAAGCACTTCGTAGGCCTCGTTGGCCTCTTTGAATTTGTTTTCCGCCTCTTTGTCGTCGGGGTTGCGGTCCGGGTGATATTTCATCGCCACCCGGCGGTAAGCTTTTTTCAGCTCCTTTTCGTCCGCGCCTTTGCTGACGCCAAGGACTTCGTAGTAATCGCGTTTGGACATAGCTCTGTGTGTTCTTCTTAAAACTGCAGAAGGCGCGAAAGCTCAAGCTAGCCCCCGCGCCTTTTTTACAACCCGCCCGGAGCCAGCTCCGCGCGGGTTAGGACAAGTCGTTGACTCGTGAAGAGTTACTTGTCTTCTTTCTTGTCGTCTTTGACTTCTTCGAACTCAGCGTCCACTGCATCATCACCGCCAGAAGACTGAGCCTGCTCGGCCTGTTCTGCGGCGGCTTCGCCGGCTTGCGCCTGCTCTGCGTACATCTTCTGGGCAACCGGGCCGGAGGCTTCGGTCAGCTTGGTGGTAGCCGCTTCCATGGCCGCCTTGTCGTTGCCTTTCACCGCTTCCTCGGCTTCTGCAAGCGCAGCGTCGATGGCCGCCTTTTCTTCCGCAGTCGCCTTGTCACCGGCTTCTTCCAGAGTTTTCTTGGTGGCAGAGATCAGGCCGTCGAGAGTGTTGCGGGTGGTCACCAGCTCCTCGAACTGCTTGTCCGCTTCGGCGTTGGCCTCGGCGTCCTGCACCATTTTTTCGATCTCCTCATCGGACAGGCCGGAAGAGGCCTTGATCACGATGGACTGTTCTTTGCCGGTGGCCTTGTCTTTGGCGTGCACGTGCAGGATGCCGTTGGCATCGATGTCGAAGGTCACTTCGATCTGCGGCATGCCGCGCGGTGCCGGCGGGATATCGGCCAGGTCGAAACGACCCAGGGACTTGTTCTGCGCCGCCTGCTTGCGCTCACCCTGCACCACATGAATGGTCACGGCAGTCTGGTTGTCGTCAGCGGTGGAGAACACCTGGGACTTTTTGGTCGGGATGGTGGTGTTCTTGTCGATCAGCGGAGTCGCCACGCCACCCATGGTTTCGATACCCAGGGTCAGCGGAGTTACGTCCAGCAGCAGTACGTCTTTCACGTCACCGCCCAGCACCGCGCCCTGAATCGCTGCACCAACGGCAACGGCTTCATCCGGGTTCACGTCTTTGCGCGGCTCTTTGCCGAAGAATTCGGTGACCTTGGACTGTACCAGCGGCATGCGGGTCTGACCGCCCACCAGGATCACTTCATCGATGCCAGAGGCAGACAGGTCGGCGTCGGCCAGGGCAGTTTTTACCGGCTCCAGGGAACGGGTAACCAGGTCTTCTACCAGGCTTTCCAGCTTGGCGCGGGTCAGTTTTACAACCAGGTGCTTGGGACCGGTGGCATCTGCGGTGATGTACGGCAGGTTCACTTCGGTCTGCTGGCTGGACGACAGCTCGATCTTGGCTTTTTCAGCGGCTTCTTTCAGGCGCTGCATGGCCAGTGGGTCGCCTTTCAGGTCGATGCCCTGCTCTTTCTTGAACTGCTCTGCCAGGTAGTCGATCAGGCGCAGGTCGAAGTCTTCACCACCGAGGAAGGTGTCACCATTGGTGGACAGTACTTCAAACTGCTTCTCGCCATCGACGTCGGCGATTTCAATGATGGAGATATCGAAGGTACCACCACCCAGGTCGTAAACCGCGATGGTGCGGTCACCGCCGGCTTTGTCCATGCCGTAGGCCAGCGCAGCCGCAGTCGGCTCGTTAATGATGCGCTTCACGTCCAGACCGGCAATGCGGCCGGCGTCTTTGGTAGCCTGGCGCTGGGAGTCGTTGAAGTAGGCCGGTACGGTGATTACCGCCGCGTCTACTTTCTCACCGAGGAAGTCTTCCGCGGTTTTCTTCATTTTCTTCAGCACTTCGGCAGAGATCTGCGGCGGTGCTTTCTTGTCGCCCTTCACTTCTACCCAGGCGTCGCCGTTCTCGGCTTCAACGATGGAGTAAGGCACCATTTTGATGTCTTTCTGCACAACGTCGTCTTTGAACTTGCGACCGATCAGACGCTTGACGGCGTACAGGGTATTATTGGGGTTGGTGACGGACTGGCGCTTGGCGGACTGGCCAACCAGCACTTCGTTGTCGTCGGTGAACGCAACGATGGATGGGGTGGTGCGGTCGCCTTCCGCGTTCTCGATAACGCGGGCCTTGTCGCCGTCGAGTACCGCCACACAGCTGTTGGTGGTACCCAGGTCGATGCCGATGATTTTACCCATGTTCTAATTCCTCACTTTGCTGCGCGCGCCGCTGCTCTGTTCTGTGTGGCCGGGTGCTGCGCGGTTTAATTCGGTTGCCTGCTTATATTGGTGCCGCCGTTCACATTTCAAGGGCGCCGCCGCAGGGTTTCTGGTGAAAAAGCGAAAGGCCTTATGGCGCTTTGCTGACAACCACCATGGCCGGACGCACCAGGCGGCCGTTCAGGCGGTAGCCTTTCTGGAAGCAGTCCAGAACAGTGTTTGGCTCCACATCCGGGTTGGGCACCTGGGTCATGGCCTGGTGCAGCTCGGGGTCGAAGGGCTCACCCGCCGGGTCGATCACTTCCACGCCGGACTTGGTCAGGGTGTCGATAAAAGACTTTTGGGTCAGCTCAATGCCTTCCGCAACCGCCTTTTGCGCCTCATCATCGCTATTGATAGAGGAGAGTGCGCGCTCCAGGTTATCCACAACCGGCAGCAGCTCCTTGATCAACTTTTCCACGCCGAACTTGTGGGCCTTTTCCACATCCTGCTGGGCGCGACGGCGGGCGTTCTGTACCTCCGCCTGGGCGCGCAGCACCATGTCTTTATGGTCCGCCAGCTGTTGTTGCAGGGAGGCGATTTCTTCCTCCAGTGCACTTTCTTCACCGGTGTCACCGGCCAGTTCTTCCGCCAGCGCTTCTTCTGCGGCTTGCTGCTCTTCAGCGCTCGGGGTTTCCACCTCGGCGGCCTGCTCCACCTGATCGCCAGTCTCGATCTGTTCTTCTTCGCTGCGCTCTTTGGCCACTGCTTTCTCCGTCTGTGTCCGTCGGACTACTGCCAATTGGTCAAAATGGATATACACCGTCAGCGACACCGCCACCGGTGAGGTGGCTATATGGGGGCATCAGCAGCCACTTCAAGTGATCGTCCCATACCGAGTGATGCTGGGAGGATAATGTGGCACCCGCCCCGTGACTAAGTTGATTACCTCTCAATTAGCCCGCGGGGAGATTGAAACCCCCTCGATAAATACTGTATAAACAACCACTACTTATCCAATCTACCAACGGCGATCACATTTCCATGTTGCTGCATCTGTCTATCAGTCAGTTCACCCTCGTCGACCAGCTGGAGCTGGAGTTTGGTCCGGGCACCAGCACCCTCACTGGGGAGACCGGCGCGGGCAAGTCCATCACCCTCGATGCCCTTGGCCTCGCCCTGGGGGACCGCGGCAACGGTGAGCTGGTCCGAGCCGGCGCCAAACGGGCAGACATCCACGCCACTTTCGATATCAGCGCATATGAGGATGCCCGCAGCTGGCTGGAAGAGCAGGAAATGGACGCCGGGCGCGAAGTGATCCTGCGCCGCACCATCAGTGCCGACGGTCGCTCCCGCGCCTATATCAATGGCCAGCCGGTGACCCTGATGCAGCTGCGCACTCTCGGTGAACAGCTGATCGATATCCACAGCCAGCACGAGCACCAGTCACTACTGAAGAAAGACACTCATCGCCGCCTGCTGGACGAATACGCCCACGCCGAGGCGCAGAGCGCCGAAGTGCGCATTCACTACAAAACCTGGCAGGACCAGTACCGTCGCTACCGCAAGCTGGCCGACAGCGCCGAGGAAACCCAGGCCCGCCGGGACCTGCTGGAATATCAGCTGCAGGAGCTGGAACAACTGGACCTGAAACCGCACGAGCTGGAAGAGCTGGAGAGCGAGCAGCGCCAGCTGGCCAACGCCGGTGACATTCTGAACGGCAGCTACCAGTTGGCCGCCCTGCTGAACGGCGGCGAAGGCGATATCGCCGAACAGCTCCACCGCGCCCTGCAACTGGTCAGTGCCATGCCGGAACAGAGCCCGGCACTGGCGGAAGTGGCGCAGATGCTCGACAGCGCGCGTATCCAGATCGACGAGGCCGGCAGCACCCTGTCGCGGCATATCGATCGCTTTGAAATGGACCCGGAACGACTGGCAGAAGTGGAAGAACGTCTGTCCGCGATCTATTCCATCGCCCGTAAACACCGCGTCCAGCCGGATCAGCTGCCGGAACTGCAACAGCAGTGGCAGCAGGAGCTGGAAGAAATCGGCGCGCCGGACGCCCTCGACAAACTCGCTGGGGAGTGCGAGCGCCTGGAGCAGGATTTCCGCAAGGCCGCCGGCAAGCTCAGCAAACTGCGCACCGCCGCTGCGAAAAAGCTGGCGGATGCGGTAAACAGCCAGCTGGCGGATCTGGCCATGCCCCACGCGCGGGTAGAACTGGCACTCACCGCACTGGAGAAGCCCAGCGCTACCGGCCTGGAAGAAGTGGAAATCCTGATCGCCACCAACCCCGGCCAACCGCCGCGGGCGCTGGGCAAGATCGCCTCCGGCGGCGAGCTGTCCCGGGTCAGCCTGGCGATTCAAGTGGTTACTGCACAGACCTCCCGCACCCCTACCCTGGTGTTCGACGAGGTAGACGTAGGCATCGGTGGTGCCACCGGCGATGTAGTGGGCAAGTTGTTGCGCCAACTGGGAGAACGGGGCCAGGTGATTTGTGTTACCCACCTGGCACAGGTGGCCGCCCGCGCACACCGGCAGTATCTGGTGGAGAAACACAGCGATGGAGAAGCCGCGTTCGTCGCCCTGCGGGAACTGAAGAATGGCGAACGCAGCGCGGAAGTGGCACGTATGCTGGGCGGTGAAGCCACCGCACAGTCCCTCGCTCACGCCGAAGAGATGCTGGCGCGGGCCTGATCCGCACAACAGAACCCGCACCGCATTAGTAGGCCATCAGCCAGCAATCCGTCTGGCCGGTCACAACTAACCCGGCTGCGGGACCGAAATTGACCGAAAGTGGCGGCAGATTCACTTTATACTGCCCGGCCCGCAACCAAGCCCCACCGGGGATACAACTACACTGACGGGCAAAGAACTCGGTCTCAGCATGCAAACCACCATATTCAACACCCCTATTCTCACCCCCTGTCTGCGGCTACTGGCGCGCCTGCTGCTCCGGCTGCACGGCTGGAAGGTCGTCGCTGACGAGCGCGCACTGAAACTGAAAAAATACGTGATGCTGGCCGCTCCCCACACTTCCAACTGGGACGGCTACTTCTTTATCCTTGCGGCGCTGAAGCTGAAGGTAAATCCACAGTGGATGGGCAAAGACAAGCTATTTCCGTTTCCTCTGGGTGGCGTCATGCGCTGGTTTGGCGGTATTGCGGTGGATCGCAGCAAAGCCAACAATCTGGTGGAGGCCACCATCAACCAGTATAAGGCGCGCGACCAACTGGTGATCGCGGTGCCGCCGGAGGGCACCCGCGGCAAAGCCGAGCGCTGGAAAACCGGCTTCTACCATATCGCCCGCGGCGCCGCGGTGCCCGTGGTGTGTGGCTTTATCGATTTCGCACGCAAGGAGGCCGGACTGGGACCGGTCATGGAGATGGGGGAAAACCTGGCCCGGGAGCTGGCACGCTTTGGCGAGTTCTATGGGACCAAAGTGGGTAAATATCCCGGAGACTACACCCCCCCGGTGTAGCGAGCGGGTGCTCGCGGGCATTACAGAACAGGTATTAAAAAAGGGAGCGATCTGCTCCCTTTTTTAGTGCCGCAAAGAATCAACTGAGCCTGATCAGCTCTCTTTCTTCTTCACGTACAGGACCAGGCTGTGGCCGGTCAGCTCGTAGCCGTGCTCTTCAGCGATCTGGTGCTGCAGCTCTTCGATCTGCTCATTGTGAAACTCGATCACCTTGCCGGAATCGGTGCATACCATATGGTCGTGGTGGTCGCCGCGGTCCAGCTCGAATACCGAGTGACCGCCATCGAAGTTATGACGCATAACCAGGCCGGCGCTCTCAAACTGGGTCAGAACCCGGTAAACAGTCGCCAGGCCAACATCCTCACCGGCTTCCAGCAGCATTTTGTACACATCCTCAGCGCTGAGATGCTGTTCGCTGGCGCCCTCAAGCAGCTGCAGAATTTTTACGCGCGGCAGGGTGACCTTGAGGCCAGCCTTACGCAGTTCCTGATTTTCGTTCGACATGGGTATTCAGATTCCGGATGTGTTTTCTCTATCGGTGTTTCGCCTGTTGGCAGGCGAATAGTTCGGGTATTATCCACGCCCAGTGTGGGCAGCGAAACCCCAACTGCCGAAATCGCCAATGTGCCGCGGGCACTCCCGGTGAGGAATCTTCCGCTCCTCGGGGAACTTATTCCCCCAAATGGCGACTATTCTGTGTTGAGGCTGGGCGCTGGACGCCCGGGCCACCTGCTCCCCACCAGATCCCCGCGATCATGGGGGCACGACGGAACCATAAAAATCCAGATGGAGCATTCAATGCCATCAGTTGTACGTATTCTGCTGATCGCCGGGCTGGTTAGCCTGGTTACCGGTTGCAGCCTGTTCAAATTCCCCGGGGTGCACCGCATTCAGGTTCAGCAGGGCAATATCATTACCCAGGAAATGGTCGACAAGCTGCAGCCAGGTATGACCCGCCGCCAAGTGCGCTTTGTGCTGGGCACCCCGCTGGTTGAAGACACCTTCAACCCCAACCGCTGGGATTACATCAACCGTGTGCGCAGCCCCAAAGGGGAAGAAACCCAACAGCGTTTCACCGTTTACTTCAATGGCGACCAATTGATCGAGACCAGCGGCGACTGGCAGCCGTCTAACTGGCCCTGATTTTTACGTCGCGAAGGCGCTGTCAGCCGCCTTCCGCCTGACGCTTCGCCTTAGCCGCCCGCTGCTTGCGCGCCTCCTTGGGGTCAGCAATCAGCGGCCGGTATACCTCCACCCGATCCCCCGGCTGCAGCACATATTCCGACGCCACTGCCAGCCCCTTGGTACCGAGCGCCTGGCCAAATATCCCGAGTTTCGCAGTTGCCGGATCCACTTCCGGGTATTCCCGTGGTATGCCTGAGAGCTCCAGGGCCTGCAGCGCCGTTGTGCCCGGCTCTACCAGCAGACTCATCAGCCGCTGCTCATGGGGCAGCGCATAAACCACCTCTACCGCGATGGTTTTCTGTTTGCTCATCCGTTCCCTCCATCCAATCCGTTCTGTTCATAGACCTGCTTCGCCCGCTCGCACATGGCATCCACCATCTGGTTGGCAATTCCGCTAAACAGCTTGCCGACCGCGGCACCCAACAGGCGGTTTTCCACGCTGAACGACAAGGTAAAAGCCACCTTGCAGGCATTCTCGGCCAGGGGCGTAAACGTCCAGCAGCCATTGAAACTGCTGAAGGGACCGTCCACCAGCACCAACTCCATCCTTTCCGGCCGCTGTAACCGGTTGCGCGTGGTAAAGCTCTGGCTGATTCCCGCCCGGGAAAGATCCAGCCGCGCCTCCAGGGTTTCCTCGTCCCGGTGCAGCACTTCCGCCCCCCGGCAACCGGGTAAAAACTGCGGGTAACTGGCCACATCATTGACCAGGTCAAACATCTGTTCCGCACTGAACATCACCAGCGCGCTGCGCTCAATTTTCGTCATCGATTAAATTTTATTCATCACTTATGGATTGCCCCACGGAGGCGGAATTCTTGCCTATCCTGTGTGGCACGGGGCAATTTTCGCTCACGACGCTACTCAAGGCGGATAAATCCTGCAACAATCGGTTTTTATCCGCCCGGGTGTTCCGGGCCCGAAACTGTTAGATAGTTCGGTCACCACCTCCACAACCGGCGGCCAGGGCCGCAATCATTCAGACGACAAGAATAAAAGGCAAGCGAGAAACCCATGTCTGCAGCTCGAGAACATTTTGGATCCCGCATTGGATTTATCCTGGCCGCCGCAGGCTCTGCGGTAGGCATTGGCAACCTGGTGGCCTTCCCGGTAGCCGCAACCAAAAGCGGGGGCGGCGCTTTTCTGCTGGTATATGCCCTGTTCGTCTTTCTGATCTGCCTGCCGGTGATGATGGCGGAGCTGGCACTTGGCCGCAAAACCGATAAAGATCCGGTAGGCGCCTACCGACAGCTCTCCGGCGGGTCCAGACTCTGGCATATTCCCGGCTGGCTGGCACTCATAACCCCGTTTATGATCGCCGTATTCTATATGGTGGTCACCGTATGGGTCCTGGGCTATCTGGTAGAAATCTTCAAAGGCAATCTGACCAGTCTTACCACCGAAGCCTACTTCGGCGCCTTCATCAATTCCAAAACTGTATTCTTCTATCTCATCGCGCTGATGCTGATCATCAATGGCGTACTCTCCATGGGCGTGAAAGACGGTATCGAGCGCGCAGCAAAGACCCTGATGCCGCTGCTGTTTGTGATGCTGCTGGTACTGGTACTGTTTGTACTGACCCGGGAAAACGCCATGATCGGGGTGAAATACTACCTGATCCCCGATTTCTCGAAGCTCAGCGGCGAAGTCATCAGCAAGGCAATGGCTCAGGCATTCTTCTCACTGTCGCTGGGAATGGGCATCATGATCACCTACGGCTCATATATGAAGAAGCGGGACTCTATTCCCGGTTCCGCCAAGGCGGTAGCCCTCACCGATACCATGGTCGCGTTTACCGCCGGCCTGCTGATTCTGCCGAGCATCTTCCACTTCAACCCACAGATCGACACCGCATCCCTGAGCGATTCCTCTGCCGGGATGATCTTCCTGTTCCTGCCGAAGATTTTCCTCTCACTGCAGGACAGCATTGGCTACACCGGCGCCAGCGTGTTTGCCGCCGCGTTCTTTTTCCTGGTCTTTGTGGCGGCACTCACCTCACTGGTGTCCATTATCGAGGTGCCCATTGCCACCCTGCGCGACGAACGCGGCATGAGTCGCAAAAAAGCCATCTACACCGTGGCGGCGGTACAGTTTGTACTCGCGGTAGGCTGTGCCATGTCGTTTGGCATGGCAGACTGGCTGACCCAGTTCATCAGCCTCGCCGGCAGCGATAAATCCTTCTTCGATCTGGTAGAAATCCTGTTTTACGATACCATCCTGCCCCTGAACGGCCTGCTGGTATGCATCTTCGTGATCTACAAGTGGAAGCGGGCCAATTTTGACCAGGAGCTGCACGAGGGTGACAGCGGCTTTGCCGGCTCCCTGTCGCAGAAATATGTAAACTTCGCCCTCGGGACCTTTATCCCGGCAATCCTGCTGTTGATCTTCATCAACACGGTTGCACTGAAGTTCTTTGACTCCAGCATTCTTTAAAAGACACGACATTCGCCTGAGAAAGGCACACAGAAGTATTCATGGCAAAAAAGAAAAAGGCCCCGTCCTCAAACACCATCGCCCTCAACAAGAAGGCCAAGCACGATTATTTTATCGAGGAAAAGTTTGAGGCGGGCATGGAATTGCAGGGCTGGGAAGTCAAATCCTGCCGCGAGGGCAAGGCTCAGCTCACCGACAGTTATGTGCTGTTCAAAGACGGCCAGGCGTGGCTACTGGGAGCGCGGATCCAGCCGCTGCCCAGCGCCTCCACCCATTTTGTCACCGAGCCGGATCGCACCCGACGCCTGCTGCTGAATAAGCGCGAGATTGCCAAACTGGTCGCCGCAGTGAACCAGAAGGGCTACGCCTGCGTGTGTACCGCCATCTACTGGAAAAAACACCTGATTAAATGCGAGATCGCGCTGGCCAAGGGTAAAGCCTCCCACGACAAGCGCGACACCCTGAAAGAACGGGACTGGAACCGCCAGAAGCAGCGAGTGATGCGCACCGAACACCGCTAATGTATTCGCCTGCCCTGCAGGGCCAATCAGATCGAATAGCGAGCGTCGTTCGCTGATCGGATTGGCGACCGGCCATGAATGGCCGGGCCGGACTGAGCTCCATGGACGGCGGCTTGCGATGAGCCCAAATTCGTCGACAGGCAGGCTCCTACAGAAACTAAAAACAGAAGAATAACGACGAGATTCACCAATGAGTGCACCGCGAGGACAGTTCAGTTCCAATTTCGGCTTTCTGATGGCCGCTGCCGGCTCCGCCGTCGGCCTGGGCAATATCTGGGGGTTTCCCACCAATGTGGCCGCCAATGGCGGCGCCGCCTTTGTAGTGGTCTACCTGCTGCTGGCGTTTATGCTGGCCTATCCGGTACTGATGGCAGAACTCGCCATCGGCCGCCACGCCCGCAGCAATATGGTGAAAGCACTGCGCGGGATCTCCACCGGCCCGGTAAGCCGCGGCGTCGGCACCCTGGCGGGCTTCGGTGGTATCGCGGTTGCCTCCCTGATCCTCAGTTTTTACGCCATTGTCGCCGGCTGGATGGTGGCGCATCTGGCCGACCCATTCGCCACTCTGGTGGGCGCCAGCGACACCGCAAACTGGCTCACCGGCGACAGCGCCACCCGCAACTTCACCTTCACCGCCATCTTCAGCGGTCTCACCATGCTGATTATCGCCAGTGGTGTGGAAAAGGGGATCGAGCGCTGGTCCACCCTGCTGATGCCGGCACTGATCATCCTGTTACTGCTGCTGATCGTCTACGTGCTCACCCAGCCCGGCGCCATGCAGGGCCTGGAAGCCTACCTGATTCCGGACTTCAGCAAGCTGTCGCCGCAACTGCTGCTGTCCGCCATGGGGCAGGCGTTTTTCTCGCTTTCTCTGGGCGTGGGCACCATGCTGATTTACGGCTCCTATCTCAGCAAACAGGAAAGCCTGCCGCGCCTGGGGGCGCTGGTGACCCTGATCGATGTGGGCATCGCGTTCACCGCCGGCCTGTTGATTCTGCCGGCCATGTACGTGGCTCAGGAGGCCGGCACCCAGATCTTTTCCGAGGCGGGCGACCTGATCGCCGGCCCAGGCCTGATTCTGCAGGTACTGCCGGCTCTATTCGATACCATGGGCACCAGTGGCCTGTTTGTGGCCATCGCCTTCTTTGCCCTGATGACAATTGCCTCCCTCACCTCTTCCATTTCCATGCTGGAAGTACCGGTGGCATTTTCCATTGAAAACCTTGGGCTCAAACGCAAGCCCGCCACCCTGATGATGGGCGCGGTTATTTTCGCCATCAGCAGCCTGATCATTTTCAATTTTAACGCGCTGTTTAGCCTGGTGATTTCCATCAGCACCGAATACGGTCAGCCGCTGTTGGGCGTGGCCCTGTGTGTCTTTGCAGGCTGGATCTGGCGCCGCGACCAGCTGCTGGCGGAACTGCAGGAAGGCCACCCGGGTATCGAGAAGACCCTGTTCTGGAAGATCTGGCCCTGGTACGTGCGCATTGTCTGCCCACTGCTGATCCTCGCCGCTTTTGCGCAGACCGTACTGTAACCACTTGTTCTAAACTACCGTCTTAAAGAGACCTTGATGTACCGGCCGGGCTGCCACAAAACAGCCCGGTCTTCTCTCCCTCCAACCTCCCCTAGTTTCCCCATAGTCTTCCATGCCAGCCAGAAAATCACCCTCGTTCGTCCGCAATCGTCCCGCCAACGGCAACAAACGCCCGGCGAAACCGAAACCCGTACAGGGCACTCCGGAACTGCAAATAGAGTGCTTCAGCCACGAGGTGCGCGGTATCGCCCGTCACCAGGGCAAAACCGTGTTTGTGGATAACGCACTACCGGGGGAGAAGGTACGCGCACGCTTTACCGCGCAGCGCGCCAAATTTGATGAGGCCGTGGCGGTAGAAATCCTCGAGCCTTCGCCCCAGCGCCTGTCGCCGCCCTGCCCCCACGCCAAGGTATGCGGCGGCTGTGCACTACAACAGATGGCTCCCGAGGCACAGATCCAGGCTAAACAGCAGGTACTCCTAGAGCAGCTACAGCGCTTTGCCAAGGCCGTTCCGGACCAGGTCATTCCGCCCCTGAGTGGCGCAACCCTGGGTTATCGCCACAAGGCGCGCCTGGGCGTGCGTTTTGTAAAACCCAAGAGCGGAGGCAAGCCCCAGCTGGTGCTCGGGTTCCGGGAAAAGGGCTCCAACGACCTCACCGAGATTGACCTGTGCCTGGTACTGCCGACGTCCGCCTCGGCACTGATCCCGGGATTAAAGGAAACCGTTCTGCAATGCGAAGGTCGCCGGGCAATTTCCCATATCGAAATCGCAGTTGGTGATGGCCATACCGCCCTGGTGATCCGGCACCTGCAACCGCTTTCTACAAGCGACCTGGCTCACTGGCGCGCATTCGCCGAATTCCACGATCTTCACCTGTACCTGCAGGGGGAAGCGGGCGACGACAGCACCCGCAAGGTCTGGCCGGAATCCGGTCCCGATCGCCTGAGTTACGGACTGCCCGCATTCGACCTGAAACTGGATTTTCATCCCCAGGACTTTATCCAGGTCAACTTCGACATCAACCGGCAGATGGTTTCCCACGCCCTCGACCTGCTCGACGTGCAACCGGAGGACCGGGTGCTGGATCTGTTCTGCGGGCTCGGCAATTTCACTCTGCCCCTGGCCACTCGCGCCAAGGAAGTGGTTGCCGTAGAGGGTTTGTTATCACTCACCCAGCGCGGCCGCGAGAACGCCGAGGCGAACGGACTGACCAACATCCAGTTCCAGGCCGCCGACCTCAACGCGGACTTTACCCGCAGCCCCTGGGCGCGCGGCGGCTTCGACCGCATCCTGCTGGACCCACCGCGCAGTGGCGCCCTGGAAGTAGTACGCAACATCCGCCACTTCAACGCCAAAGCCATCCTCTACATCTCCTGCAACCCCGCCACCCTGGCCCGGGACGCCGGGGAACTTCTGCAGGCCGGTTACCGTCTAAGCAAAGCGGGTGTAATGGACATGTTCCCCCACACTACTCACGTGGAGTCCATCGCCCTGTTCGAAAAGGCCTGAACCGACAGTCAAACTTTTTTGAGTCACGTCTATTGTGACAATCCGGCTTCAGGTATAATGATCGATACGCAAACGTGCTTTGGCACTAGGGGAACTCTGAATAAGTCCGCAATGCCTCAGCGTGACCTGAAGGCTGCAACTGTAAGGCGCAGCTCGCAGTGAATGGCTAGCCCTTTACAAGAGCTGCAACGCAGCAGATGCTGTCTTCAGGTCGCGCCCTCCGGGGCTTTCAGAGCGATTCACACTCTGCGTTGTGACTTCTTGAAATGTCTAGACATTCCTGCGAAGCCACGCCTTGATTGTGAGCCGCTCTGAAAGCCTGAGGCATCGCGGACTTAATCAGAGTTCCCCCGAAATTCGGGGATGACTTGGATTCGACGCCGGTAACAAAACCATGGGTGCATGCCGTGATGGTAGCGAATCACGTAAATCAAAAGCTGCATTTTATTAGTTGCCAACGACGACAACTACGGTGCCCAACTGGCTGCGTAAGCAGCCCGTAAAGCACTACTAAGGGTTCGCCCCTTAGCGGCCTTCAGTAAGGTGCCAGTACCGCGCTGATGGCTGTCATACAGAACTGGATCGCCGTGAACCGTGCCTGTCGGGGATCGGTTAAAACTTTTACAGGTTCGCCAATTACGTCCTGCCCATCGGGCTGTATGCGGCTAAATCAATAGATGGATCTAAGCATGTAGAGCCTCTGGCGGAGTGCTGACGGACGCGGGTTCGACTCCCGCCATCTCCACCAAATTAAAAAGGCCCGTTACCGCAAGGTGACGGGCCTTTTTAATTTGGAAGAACTGACGCGAGAGGAACGTAAAGCGCCGGGTTCGATCAGCGGTATCTGTCAACGTAGTTGTCGCGTTTAAGGTATCAGCTCTTTAACAATTTACCGCCTTGTCCGGGTTCAGCATT
>NZ_CP155838.1:3825371-3975717 GCF_045348205.1 Microbulbifer sp. ARAS458-1
CTACCGTGGAAGATCAGGGCTGCTGGGCTACCTGAAAGCAATACTCGCGTCGAGGGCGGGGAAGACTGATCGCTTACTCATCGCTAGCTGACGAACATGCCATCAGTAAATACGAGGACTCCTAAACACTTTTCGACTCCCGCTATCCAACCAAACAACAAAAGCCTGCAACCGAAAGGCTGCAGTTTTTTAACCGAACTGTCGCGAAAAGAATACAAAGTATCGGATTCGATCTTCGCGCCCCACGCACTAAGATAGCCACAGACTGTCTTACAGATTTAACGTGCTGAGACTTATCATTCCCTTGATAAAATTTCACTACACGCCCTGTCGTCGAACTCCCCCTTTAAACGAAACCCCCATCACACAATCAACACAACCACCATCAACCCATCACAATTAACGTCATAAAAGCGTTACAGCCTAATTGCCACACTGTTACACCATTGTTAGTGTTGCTCGTGCTATTGAACGGCCATGCAGTTTCGGTCACTCAAAATAACAAATAATTCAGGACGAGTAACAACCATGGAAAAAGCAATATCACGCCGCAATGTTCTTTCGAGCGCCATCATCGCGCTTACCACATCAGCAGCTCCGCAAATGCTGTCTGCCGCCGAGGAAACCGCAAACACGATGGAGGAGGTTGCGGTTGTGGGCTCGCGGATTCAGCGCAATGCGGAGTTTGAGACCGCGACACCTATTCAGGTAATGGATCGCGATGCCATCGAAAAATCCGGCTACACCAATCTGCAACAGATGTTCGAGAAAAACCCGGCGGCCGGTAACGGCACCTTTTCGACCCGGGGAAATAACCAGGATTCCACCGCCAACGGGGCTGCGGCTGTCAGCCTGCGTGGTATGGGGGCGGATGCGACCCTGGTACTGGTCAATGGGAAACGGGTGGCGATCAGTGCCTTTGCCGAAAGCATCACCACCAACTTTGTCGACATCAACAGTATTCCCATCGCCGCCGTTGAGCGGGTGGAAGTATTGAAGGATGGTGCTTCGGCGATTTACGGATCCGATGCCGTGGCGGGAGTAGTGAATCTGGTGCTGCGCAAGGATTTTGAGGGCGCGGAGGTTTCCGCCGACTTTGGCGGCGCCGATGGCTATGACGAGCAGTCGGTATCGGCGATCTGGGGTGTCAACGGTGAGGATTCCAACCTGACGCTGATTTTTGATCACCGCTCGAATTCCACACTGGCCAGCGTGGAGCGCCCCGGACTGGATACCGCAAACCAGGCACCGCGCGGTGGTATGGATTTCCGTTCGTCGCGGGGTTATCCAGGCCGCTTTATTGTGGATGGTGAGACCACGATCGATCCCGACTGCCCGGCAGACAGCGCCTTCGGTGCCACCTGTGTGTATGACTACGGCCCCTGGACACTGCTGACACCGGAGGCGGAGCGCACCGGCGTGCTGATGCTCGGCCACGCGCAGTTGAGCGACAGTGTGGAGTTCTTCAGTGAAATCGCGGTGCAGCACAATACATCCATAGCTCAGGGTGCACCGACGCCACTGGACGAAGACGCCGGTCTGACCGTACCGGTGACACACCCGGACAATCCCTTTACCAGTGCAACCAACGTGGATATCGGCCGCTACCGTACAGTGGATGCCGGTGCCCGGCAGTGGGATATCGAGACCGACAATCTGCGTGGCGTGTTCGGTCTGCGCGGTAATTTCGCAGACTGGAACTGGGAGGCTTCGGTACAGCGCTCGCGCAGTGAATCCACCCAGACCGGTGACCGCTCTCAGGGCTGGGTGCGCACCGACCTGTTACAGCAGGAAATCGATGCGGGCCGCTACAACCCCTTCGGCGGTGTGCAGAACCCGCAGTCTGTCATTGATGCCATTACCACCAGCCTGGTACGTCAGGGCAAGTCGGAACTGCGCGGTATGGACTTCACCATAAACGGCGAGCTGTTCGATACCAGCAACGGTGCCGTGGCCATGGCGGCGGGGATCGAGCGGCGCGAGGAAAGTGCTTCCGATATTCCCGATGACCAGTTCCAGCGCGGTCTTATTTTCGGTACCGAGTCGGTCTCCGCGGCCGCCAGCCGCGACATCAACTCCGCATTTTTGGAGTTCGCCATCCCCCTGGCTGCCAGCCTGGATCTGACCCTGGCGGGGCGCTACGACGATTACAGTGATTTCGGCAGCACCAGCAATCCGATGGCCAACCTGCTGTGGACCGCCAATGAGCAATTATCTCTGCGCGCCTCCTGGGGCACCGGATTCCGTGCACCCTCGCTCGCGCAAATCGGACTGGGGCCATCTCAGGAATCGCAGTTCTTCACCGATACCTACGGCTGCGCCATCAACGATGCCTACTGTGCGAGTACTGACTACAACATCGTGTTCTCCGGAAACCCGGATCTGGAAGCGGAGGAATCCGAATCCTTCAACCTGGGGGCAGTGCTTAAGCCGATTGATGGTATGCAGATGTCCCTGGATATCTGGCGCATTACCCAGGAAGGCAAGATTGATGAGGTACCGTTTGGTTACCTTTACAGCCAGTTCTGTAACGATCAGAACAGCAGCGTCTGTGTGCGTTCTGCACCACTTCCCGGCGAGTCTCTCGGTTCGCTGCAATCCATCAATAGCGGCTTTATCAATATTGGCGAACAGAATGTTTCCGGTATTGACCTGAGCGTGGTGTATTCCGCACTCACGGTAGCCGGTGGCGATCTCGGCCTGCGTCTGGATTACTCCTATCTGACGGAATTCGAGCGGGTGGAACTCAACTCTGCCGGCGATGCGTTTATCAGCCGCGATCTGGCCGGTGAATACGAGTACCCCGAGCACCGCTGGGCAGCATCTGCGGACTGGGCGCGAGATACATTCGCGTTTACCGTGGGCCTGAATTATGTGGGCGAGTTTGAGGATACCCCGGATATCGATTTCGATGGCACGCTGGATTACGACACCAACAAGTCCCGTATGGTGGATGCGTTTATGACGGTCAACCTTCAGGCCCGCTATACGGGATTTGAGGATATGGTGCTGAGCCTCGGTGCAGATAACGCCTTCGACGAGGAGCCGCCTTTTGCCATTGGCGACGGCGATTCGGATCTGTACGGATACGTATCCAGTCAGCATGATCCCCGCGGCCGTTTTATTTACGGCAAGGTGACCTATAACTTCTGATCGATAATTTCTGGCAGCTCTGAATGTCAGCCCCACAGGGGGAGAGCAAACCGCTCTCCCCTTTTTTATAGATTATCCCGCCAAAAGTTTCTCCAATTGCTCATGGCATTCGCCACGCTCTGGCGGATAGCAGCCGCGCGTCGCCAGATAGTGTTGGTTGAATACTCCGAAATACTTCTGCAGGGTTAGCGCCGACTTCTCTTCTCCGGTCAACAGCAGACAACTGATGGCCGCTTCCGCAGTGGAAAAACGATGATTTCTGCCCGAGTCCCGTACCGCGTAGGATCGCACCAGCGATTCCGGCAGGCTCAGGCAGGGAACCTCATCCAGCCAGCGGCTCAGTCCGATCATTCGACTGCACTGCTTCCAGGTACCATCCAACAGGATCAATGTGGTTTTCTTTTCGCTCCGCGGGATCTCGCGCACCACATCGCGTGCACAGTTTTCTGTACCATCTGCGGGAAACACCACGAAACAGTTACGCGCGGGGTCCTGCAGAATACCCGTTAACTCCTGCGGCGCTTGAAGTCGGCTCCACAGGAAGACCGGAGTGTCGGGAAAGGCGTCCACAATCAAGCGGCCGGTATTGGTCGGCTTGAACAGTTCCTTGCGGTGGATCAACAGCACAAATTCCACGCTGGCTTGTACTGCACCGGCCGGCGGTCGCCATGCACACATGCAGGCAAACGCACCCATCTGGCAGCTGCTGCAGCGTCGAACGCTTTTTCCTTTGGCAAGAAAGGGTTTGGTGGATTTTGCGAGTTCTCGCTCTCGCAGGCGGGTAAAAGACGTGCTGTACATAAGTGTGTGGTTTTAAACGACGCTATCGAAGAGTCCTGACTACCGCGTCAAAAAATGATGCTTCCGCGGCCCCCCGTATTTACTCACTAAATCGCAGATAACGCGAAATCCTTTGACTTGTTCCACCGACGGGCCTACAGTGGAGTCAGTTAAAAAGTAAGCCTCCTGTTTAAATCCTCAGTTTCGTCGTAGCAGTTTTCTTCGTCCTGTAGCATCTAAATTCAAGTCTTTATTTTTGCTATTCATGCCTAATGAAGGCGTACCCTATTTTGTTTACAGGAATGATCATGTCCAACACTACTACCGGCACCGTCAAATGGTTTAACGAGACCAAAGGCTTTGGCTTTATCGAACAGCAGTCTGGCCCGGACGTCTTCGCACATTTCAGTGCGATTGCGAGCTCCGGATTCAAAACACTGACCGAAGGCCAAAAGGTCGAGTTCTCCGTAACTCAGGGCCCGAAAGGCCCGCAAGCTGAAAATATCGTTTGCGCCTGAGCCCTCTGGTGCCAGCAGCCCCTTCCGGGGTTGCTGCTGCGCGGCCTGACCGCGCCTGTTGGGAGCACTTTCTTCGGTGCCCCAACCTGAGCGACGACGTCTATAATTGATATAGATTGGTTGTCACCGACAATTACCGACTCAACTCCCGTTGAGCGATTTCCGCCAACCTGCCTTGCCAAGTAACACCTGATTTACCTCCCACAATTTTCAAGTTCTTACCTAGCACAATCTTCCTGGCGGTTTCTACGAGAGCAAACTATGCGAAAGACCCCAGTGGCCGCGTTTGATCCGGCCGACAAAGAAAAGTACAGCAACCCGATTCCCACCCGCGCGTTTATTATGAGCTTACTGGAAAAAAACCAGAAGGCGCTCAACCGCGATCAATTGGCCCAGGTCCTTCAGCTTTCCGACCCTGACCAACAAGAGGCCCTCCGTCGTCGCCTGCGTGCCATGGAGCGAGATGGCCAGGTACAGTGGGACCGTCACGAGGGCTACAGTCTGATAAATCCCGACGAATTGATCAGCGGTCACGTTATTGGTCACCCGGACGGCTTTGGCTTTGTAAAGAGTGACGCTTCCAGCGAAGACCTGTTTTTACCGGACGACGAGATGTTGACGGTATTTGATGGCGACCAAGTACAGGTGCGTATCAGCGGCGAAGATCGCCGCGGCCGAAAAACCGGTGCAATTATACGAGTACTGGAGCGCAATACCCAACGGCTGATTGGCCGCCTTCAGCAGGAGGAAGGCCAGTATTACCTCAAGCCGGAAAACAGCCGTATCACCCACGAAATTGACCTCGACGCCAGCCAGTTGATGGGAGCCACTCCGGGGCAATACATCGCGGTCGATATTATCGATTTTCCCACCCATCGCTACAATGCGTTCGGCAGAGTCACCGAGGTTCTCGGCGATGCCATGGCCCCCGGAATGGAGATCGATATCGCTATCCGTACCCACGGCATACCGTACATCTGGCCTGCGGCGGCGGCACAGGAGGCGCTGCAGCTTGGTGACAGAGTACCCGAGAGTGACAAGCAGCATCGCGCAGATTTACGCCACCTGCCCTTTGTCACAATCGACGGTGAGGATGCCAGAGACTTTGACGATGCCGTCTACTGCGAAAAAACAGACGCGGGCCACTGGCGCCTCTTCGTGGCGATCGCCGATGTATCCCACTATGTAAAGCCAGACAGCTCTCTCGACAAAGAGGCGCAACACCGCGCCACCTCCGTCTATTTTCCCGGGCGTGTGGTGCCCATGTTGCCGGAATCCCTCTCCAATGGTCTCTGCTCACTGAACCCGCGGGTAGACAGACTGGTAATGGTGTGCGAGATGACCATCGACAAGCACGGCAAGCTGGCAAGCTATACCTTTTCCGAAGGTATCATCCACTCCCACGCCCGGCTCACCTACCAGCAGGTGAATACTTTTATTACCGCCCCCCTGTCCAGCGACGGGCAAGGCGCAGACAAATCGCTCAAAGACGTGACCACTCCCGTGCGCGCACTGCATCAGCTCTATGGGGTTCTGAAAAAAGCGCGGGACAAGCGTGGCGCAATGGATTTTGAAAAAACGGAAGTGCGCTTCGAATTTACCGGGGATAGGAAAATTGAGCGGATTATCCCGGTAGTGCGAAACGATGCACATAAGATGATCGAAGAGTTCATGCTAAGCGCCAATGTGGCTACTGCAGATTTCCTCAAGCGGGAGAAAATTCCGTCACTCTTCCGGGTACACGACGGTCCCCGTGACAAGAAACTGGCGCTGTTGCGTGAGTTCCTCGCCTCCCGAGGTCTGAAACTTGGTGGCGGCGATAAACCTGCACCTGCGCACTACGACCAGATACTCAAAAACATCGCGGAACGCAAAGACGCCCAGACCATACGTACCATGCTACTGCGTTCTCTGAGCCAGGCGGAATACAGTGCGGCCAACAGCGGGCATTTTGGCCTGGCTTATGCGGCCTATACCCACTTTACCTCTCCAATCCGTCGCTACCCCGACTTACTTGTGCACAGGGCCATCCGCTCCGTTATCCGGTCACAGAAAGGTCGCCCTCTGCTACGCCGCCTTGCGCAGCTCTTTAAAGGTCGCACCGCAATTTCCATTCGCCGCTTTGCGGGCGCGCCAGTTCTGGATTCAGGGACGGCTTATCCTTATCCGAAATCTGTGGTCACTTCACTCGCATCCCATTGCTCCCAGGCATCGCGACGCGCTGATAAGGCCAGCTGGGATGTGGACGCCTGGCTCAAGTGTGAATATATGCAGGATTTTATTGGAGAGACTTTTGAGGGTGTGGTCAGCAGCGTAATGAATTTCGGCCTGTTTGTGGAAATTGAAGAAACCCGGGTGGAGGGGCTTATTCACATCTCGGCACTGACCAAAGACTACTACCACTTCGATGCCGGCCAGCAGCGCCTGCGCGGCGAGCGCAATAAAACCGGTTTCGGAATTGGCGACGTAGTGCGAGTACGCGTCATGCGGGTGGATATGGAACGTCGGAAAATTGAATTTGCGCTTGCCTAGTTCCAGCACACAGCTATTCCCCTCTTCACTTTAACTGCCTGGCGCCATTTTCTCATGGCGCCTGAGCCGCCACCTCCGGTCACCAATTTCCCTGCAACCTCCGCCCCTCCTGCTACTTTTACAGGTGCCCCTAGAAATTCCTCTGGCAGCCCACAGCTCAATAAATGCCGCGCCACACAAGCTGTTACAAAGACCGTTGGCCAATAACGCATAAGCCGGGCTAATCGGTGTTAAACGGAGTTAACAATGAAAAGTCTCAGGCTGGCCGCTTGCATAACATTCCTGTTCCCGCTTTTGGCGCACGCACAGATTCCTGTTTCCGATGTGGACCTCAAACGTTTTTACGCACGGGTGGGTGCCAGTTTCATTTACCCCGATGACAACAATACCTCCCTGAAATACCACATCTTCCAGGACTGGAACCTCTATCGCACGGAGTGGCATATCGAGGATGATGTGGGCTGGAATATTTCCGGGGTCTGGCGCCCGCTACCCTATTTCGGCGTTGAGCTGATGTATACGGACGGAGCGAATTTCAATCTGCGGCTGGACCACTTGAAAGGGCGCCCGGGATACGAGCGCATCGACTTCGGGCGCTTCAGCGCATCTTCCGCCAATCTCTTTATCAACTGGTACATGATGGATCTGGAGTGTCTGGGCCAACCCTACCTGGGTATTGGCCTCAACTACTCGGATTTTTACGACGGCGATCTCACCACGGAATTCCAGGACTTCCTGATCGATAGCGACATCGCCTCCGGCCCCAGCGACTTCGGCATGAGCCACAGCTGGGGTGCCAGTGCGCAACTGGGTATCGACTGGCGCCTGGGTCGCGGCATGGCCCGTTCCTGGCTGATCAATGCAGCGGTTATCTATACCGATGCCAACGCCGATACGATCGTCACCTACACATCGAACCCGGGCTACCAACGGCTCTACTCGGACTTTGAAGTCAATCCATGGACTCTGAATCTGGGTATCACCTATGAATTCTAGTGGGCGGGCGCAGGCTGCCGCGCTGCTGCCAGTGGCTATCGGGTTTATCCTCAGCACCCTATTTTCCGCTGGCGCAAGAGCGGACTGTACACCGGGCAATATCGGCACAGAAGGACCGGACCAGATCCTTTGCGATCCGGACAATGATCCCGAAGGTGCGGATGTCAGTACCCTCGGCGGAAGTGATTCTGTCGCCATTGATTCGGTAACCCTGGGCACCGTGGATACGGGTACCGGCCACGATAGGGTGGAAATCTTCGAAGGTGAGATCGATACCAATCTCGCCACCGGTGCCGGAAACGACACGGTGATTGTGGATGGACGCAGCTCGAAAATTGGCAATTATTTTTCCGGCGGTATCCACACCGGCGCGGGCAACGACTACGTCGAAATTCTCGATGGCGTCGCGTTTGAAGTACTGACCGGCGACGGCGACGACACACTGATACTGGACGAGGGGTATATTTTTCACCGCGCTGACATGGGCGCCGGGGATGACACCTTTCACTACGACGAAGGGGTTATCGAGCACTTTATCGGTGGCGACGGGTCTGATACCGCCCGCGTGGACTCTTTCGCCTACGACGCGACCACCCTGTTCGACGGCGGCGACGATCTGACTGCCGACGATGGCTATATCGACAGCATCAAATTCGTTCTCGATCACGACCTGGACGGCCGGCTGCTGCAAAACTGGGAGCAGGTGATCGTCAACGGCAGCTCGAAAATTGATTTTTTCGGCACTCTCGCGGTGGGCGGTGGAACCGCGGCCAACGGCGAGCGCCTGGGGCTGACCATCCGCCGGGGTGGTGTGGTCGAATTTATTCCCAGAGCGTTTACCATCCACGGCGATGTCGTCAATGCCGGCACCCTGTGGATGAACGATGGACGCTTTAACCAGCTGACGCTCGCTCCTCACGACGACGGTCGCTTCGGCAATTACACCGGCGACGACGGCCGACTATGGATGGAAACCACGCTTGCCGGCGACGACAGCCCCACCGATCTACTGAAGGTGGCGGGAGATACCGCCGGCCATACGTTTGTGCGGATTTACAATTTTGCTGGTGATGGCGCCGAGACCACTGGCGACGGCATCAAGATCATTGATGTTGCGGGGAACTCATCACCGGATGCATTCACCCTGGACGGCGAGTATATCGGCTATGACGGCCAGCCCGTCACGGTTGGCGGCGCCTATGGCTATACCCTGCACTATGGGGACCAGAGCGATCCTGAGGACGGAAACTGGTATTTGCGCTCCACTCTGCCGGACCCGTTCAACGACAGCGGTCAGCTGGTCCCCCGCTGGCAGCCGGGGGCCGTACTCTACGAAACCTACGCCCAGGCTCTGCGCCGGATGAACCAGCCCACTACCCTGCGCAAGCGCGTGGGTAATCGCTTCTGGGCGGGCACCAGTTTCAAAGACCGCGGCATCTGCTGTTACGGCGATGCGGTGGAGCGCACCATCGATGGCGGCGGCCTGTGGATGCGAGTCAACACGGTTTACAACGACAACGCCCCGGAAGAGTCCACTGCTAACGCGCACTGGCAGCAGGACTTCGGACAGGTGCAGATCGGCTCGGATTTTTCCTTTGACCCCTCGGTATACCGCGGGCGGTTGATGCTCGGCATTTTTGCTCAGTACGGTTACGGGAGTACCGAGCTGGACAGCTACTTTGGCCAGGGAGATATCGATACTTACAACTGGGGTATCGGCAGCACCCTGACCTGGTACGGCAGTCAGAGTAGCTACATCGATCTACAGGCGCAATTCAACTGGTTTGACTCCGACCTCTACTCGAGAGAGCTCTGGTATCTGGGTACCGGCAATGACGCCATCGGATTCAATTTTTCCGTGGAGGGCGGGCACAGCTTCAAGCTCTGCGATTTTTATTCGCTGACCCCACAGATACAGTTGGCGTATACCGCTGAGGATATCGACGATAATCACGACCCCTACGGAGTGCGCCTAGAGGATACCGAAAATCAGGGAGGTTTTGCCCGGTTCGGACTGGCGTTTGAGCAACGGGTGAGCCAGCGCGTCAACCGCAATATGTATGGCAATCTGCTGCTGGAGCGCATCGGCTTATACGCCATTGCCAATACCTACTACTACTTCGATGATAAAACGGAAGTAAACGTCTCCGGCACTTCTCTGTATCAGGCGCGGGACGAGTGGTGGGCGCAGCTGGGGCTGGGCTTTACCTACGACCAGTGCGGCGATCGCTGTTCGGTCTATGGTGAAGTGGACTATGCCAGCAGTGTGGAAAACCTCGGTGACAGCGATAGCGTGCAACTGACCTTCGGCTTCCGTTTCAAGTGGTAATGTACTGGGTAATGTAGTGATAGCGCAGCTGTTTCGGGCTCGAGTGTAATTCCCTATACTCCGGCCATGTCCAGCCCAGGCCCCCGCAACCGCCCCGCCGCTCTCCCCACACGGACGCCAAATCACTGGCACAATTTCCTGTGGGCTCTGGGTGCGCCGGATATCGCACCTAATTTTTCCCTTCCCTGGCTGCCGCCACACCGGCACCAGGCACTCACGCAGTTCTTTTCCCGCCCTGAAATCAAGACGCAACTGGAACCCGCCCTGCTCGCACAACTGGAGCAGCACAACAGCCACCGCCTCGGAATCTACTTTGAGCGCCTGTGGGCCTTCGCGTTTACCCACCACCCGGACTACGCCCTGGAGGCCAACAACCTTCCCATTCGCGACCAGGGCAGGACCCTTGGCGAGCTGGATTTTGTAGTGCACTACAAGCCCGACGATGTGCTCGAGCACTGGGAAGTTGCGCTGAAATTTTACCTGCAGGTGGACAATGACTGGGTGGGGCCCGGGCTCAGGGACCGGCTGGCTATCAAACTCGCACGCATGCGCGACCACCAGTTGCCGATCGCCCACAGTGCCATCGCCTCGGCCTGGTTAGACACCTCGGGGCTATCCATCGACAGGCAGTGGGCGGTGATGCCCGGCCGACTTTTCCACCCGCTGTCCCCAGCCGAAAGCCCTCAAACCAGGCGCTTCTGGTGGGCGGATCTGGCCAGCTTCCACACCCGCCTGTCCGGACAGGGGGACTGGTGGCTGCTACCTAAAACCTGCTGGCTGGCCTCCGCCGAACCTGAGCAGCCGCCGCCGTCCTTCCCCGTGGCAGAGGCACATCTCACTCGCGGTCCCATCTGTGTAGCCGCGGTCAATCACCACGGCGAACTGAGCCGGGGCTTCCTGGTGCCCTCGGACTGGCTCACCCGCGCCCGACACGGCACCTGATAATTACTTGACACAGATCAAAACAGCTTTACAATTTTCAGAAATTTCTGAAAGTTAAGAAGAAACCAAAACTAATGAAACTTTCCAGTCAGGCTCAGGCCTTCGTACTGCACTTCGGCGAAATGGGTAGCCGCTGGGGATTCAACCGGACCGTTGGGCAGATGTTTGCACTGCTGACCATTCACAGCGAGCCGGTAAACGCCGATCAACTGGCGGAAGCGCTGAAGATCAGCCGCGGCAACGTGAGCATGGGGCTCAAGGAACTGCAGGCCTGGCGCCTGATTGAGCTGCACCACCAGCCGGGTGACCGCAAGGATTACTTTACCGCGGCAGGCTCTATCTGGGACCTGGCGCGCACCGTATTCGAGGAGCGGCGCAAACGCGAGCTGGACCCGACACTTACTCTATTGCGCCAGTTGCTCCTGACGGAGCCCGGTGACGAGCAGGAGGCCGAGGCGCAGAAGAAAATCCAGGAGGTTTACAGCCTGCTGGAAATGCTCGACCAGTTCGCCAATACCCTGAGCAAGCTGGATGAAAAGGACCTGCTCAAGCTGATGAAGTTGGGCTCCGGACTCAGCAAGCTGCTGGAACTGAAATCCAGGGCGACAGGGGCTGCGGGTAAGGCCGGGGCGAAGAAAGCCCCAGCACGCAAATAGTCGACCCAATCTTTCTTATACGCTTCTTCTACAGCCAACACCGCCCCGGTCCGCGGCACCGGGATAAATCCTGCCGCGCCCAGTTTTACGCCCCGGCCACTCCGACCGCGGCGGTTTTAAAGAGGTGCCCATGCTGGATACTCTGATCCTTTCGCGCATACAGTTCGCTGCCAATATCAGCTTTCATATTCTCTTCCCTACCATCACCATTGCTCTCTGCTGGATTCTGTTCTTTTTCAAATTGCGCTTCGATCTCACCGACAACCCGGTGTGGATGCGAGCCTATCGCTTCTGGGTAAAAATTTTCGCACTGACGTTTGCCCTTGGCGTGGTAAGTGGTATCACCATGTCGTTCCAGTTCGGCACCAACTGGCCCGGATATATGGAAACCGTGGGCAATATTGCAGGGCCCTTACTGGGCTATGAAGTACTGACTGCATTTTTTCTCGAAGCGACCTTTCTCGGCATCATGTTGTTCGGGATCAAGCGGGTACCCAGCAAGGTACACACTTTCGCCGCGTTGATGGTCGCCATCGGCACAACGCTTTCTGCCTTCTGGATTCTCGCGCTCAATTCCTGGATGCAGACACCGGCCGGCTATGAAATCCGCGATGGTGTTGTGCATGCCACCAGCTGGCTGGAGGTGATCTTCAATCCCTCCTTCCCCTACCGGCTGGCGCATATGCTGCTGGCCTCCGGCCTCACTGCGGCATTTTTTGTCTGCGGACTTTCCGCCTACCGGATTCTGAAGGGCGACGGAAAGCAGGCGCCGCGGCTGGCACTGAAAACAGGCCTGATTCTGGCCGCCATACTCGCGCCATTGCAGGCCTTTGTGGGCGACCTACACGGACTGAATACCTTTGAACATCAGCCGCAGAAAATCGCTGCCATGGAAGGTGTGTGGGAGACCGAGCGCGGCGCACCGCTGCTGCTATTCGCCGTGCCCAATGAAGAAACCCGCAGCAACGACTTTGCCGTGGGTATCCCCAGTCTCGCCAGCCTGATCCTTACCCATGAACCGGACGGCGAAATTCGCGGGCTCAACGAATTTGAAGGCGATCACCCACCGGTAAAACCGCTGTTTTTCGGCTTCCGCATTATGGTGGGGATGGGCCTGCTGATGCTGGCCACCGCCTGGACCGGCTGCTATCTGCTGCGCCGCAAGAAATCGCTGCCACCAATTTTTCTCAAGCTGCTGGTAGCCATGACCTTCTCTGGCTGGGTCGCCACTCTCGCAGGCTGGTACGTCACCGAGGTAGGGCGGCAACCCTGGCTGGTTACCGGGATTCTTAAAACCGCGGATGCGGTAACCCCGGTGGCACCCGCCAACGTGGGTCTTTCCCTCGCGCTCTACCTGACCGTGTATGTGATTCTAATGTGGGCCTATATCCACACCCTGAAACGTATGGCGCTCAAGTCGGTCACCGTGGAGGAATTTGAAACCGCCGAGCCGGTAGCGGATGGCAGCCTGACCAATCTGCCCCACTCGCAAACCCACATCGACACTCGTGGAGGTACAGTATGAACGAGATGATCAACCACAGCGGCGACTGGTTGCCGGTGGTCTTTATCGCATTGATGGGTGTGGCGGTACTGGCCTACGCGATTCTCGATGGCTACGACCTGGGCGTGGGTATCCTGTTGCCAATGGGCGCACAGGACGAGCTGCAGCGGGACACCATGATTGCCTCCATCGGCCCGTTCTGGGATGCCAACGAAACCTGGCTGGTACTGGCTATCGGGCTGTTGCTGATTGCCTTCCCCGCGGCCCACAGCCTGATCCTGATGCACCTGTATATTCCCGTCGCAATCATGTTGATCGGTCTGATCATGCGCGGGGTGGCCTTCGACTTCCGCGCCAAGGCGGCAGTGGACCACAAGCTGGCCTGGGACCGAACCTTCAAAATCGGCTCCCTTCTGACCACGCTTACCCAGGGCTATATGCTCGGGCAATATGTAATGGGCTTCGACCAGAGCCTGCCGTCACTGCTTTTCTGCGGAGTATCCGCACTCGGTGTCACCGCGGCTTACAGCTATATTGGAGCCGCGTGGCTGGTACTGAAAACCGAAGGCACCCTGCAGGCACGGGCAGTGCGCTGGGCCCGCCTGGCTGGCCGCGCCTCCCTGGTGGGCGTGATTGCCGTGTGCGCTATCAACCCGCTGGTGAACCCCGGCGTTTTCGACCGCTGGTTTACCTTTCCACTGGTGATGTTTGTGCTGCTGATCCCGGCGCTGTGTTTCCTGGGGTTTGTCTGCAACGACATACTGCTGGCGCGTCTGCCCAAGGCCGATGATCGCCACAGCGCCGTGCCCTTCGCCATTGTGGTGGGGATTTTCACCCTGTGTTTCAGCGGGATTGGATTCAGCTTTTTTCCGGAAATCGTTCCCGGGCAGATGAATATCTGGGAGGCGGCCAGTGCACGGGAATCCCTGCAGTTTATTCTGGTGGGAGCCGTAATCGTGATTCCAGTAATACTGCTGTACACGGCGTTTTCTTACCGGGTGTTTCGCGGGAAAGCGACCGAGTTGCACTACCATTGAAGGTCGTTGGTTTCGCAGATACGAAAAGCCCTGATTTTTCAGGGCTTTTTGGGTTCACCTGCGGGCAGGCTCCCGCAGGAAAGGTGCTTGCCCGGTGAGAAGCTACTGCTTCCACTTGCGGTATTCTTTCAACGCCTTGTAGGGGCGCTCGCTGTACCAGGCGTAGCCCTCACGACGCTCGGCGGATATTTTCTCAATCTCGAACTGGATACTGCCATCGCGGTCGCCGAAAACCGGGCGATTACTGTCGATATCGTAAAAACGCCCCCACAGCGGATCGGCGTTTTCATCCGGCATCAGTGCCGGCAACACTTCGCCACGTCGGTAACGCAGGCCGTCGATCCGGCGCTTCTCGAACCAGCCAGCCGCGCTGTCGATTGCGTCGCGCACCGGCGGTGACGGATTCTCGAGAGTCATCAGAAACAGCATCAGATCCGCACTTTCACTGGTGGCCAGGGCAGCCGGCTCAAAGGCGCGCGCGGACGTGGGCTCCAGGGTAAGCGGGTGGTGCTGGGCACCCCAAATAGTGGGCTCACCGTTCACTTTTACTTGCGTCGCTACCAGCATATCCAGAGCGCGGCGCAGACTGTCTCTGGCCCAGGCTTTTAGTTGTTCCGGTAAAAACGCGAAACGGGCATCCCCCTGCGCCACCACACCGATTATTTCCAGCAGGTTGGCAATGGCATCATCATTGAACGTAATGTCATCGTGGTAACCACCACGCAGGGGAAACGTTTGCGGCCAGCCCCCATTGGGGTACTGGGCCAGAAGAATGTAGCGCAGAGCGCGGCTGGCGGAGTCGCAGTAACGCGCCTCTCCGGTAGTATTACACGCGTTCACCATCACCCAGAACTGCACACTGGTCGCGTTGTTATCAAATGTGGGGATATACTTTTTTTCGGTGCCGTAGTACTGCCCCGGCTGGCGTGGTTCGCGCATGTCGGTGCGCTTGGACCAGCCGCCGGAAGGCGTCTGGTAACTGAGCAGACTGTCGGCAAGGGCGAGGCCTTCGTCACTGGCAATATAGTCGCGATCGTAACGCGCTTTCTTGACGTCGAAACCAAACAGCCTGGCTTTGGTGGGCTTGGTACTTTTTTTGATACCTGCCGCCTTGCGCTCAACGACCAGAGCCTGCTGATCCAGCTCGGAGAAGAAACGGGAGAGCGCACGATAGTCTTCCATATTGCGGGCGGGTTGGTACGCATCTGCATTTTCCACTTCCGGACTGCACCCACCGGAGAACAACAACACAAGACTGAGGGAAAACAGACGGGCGGCGCCGGTCCATCGTGCAGGCGGTACTGGTCGCAAGGTCATAGTAGGACTCGCTATCGATCCTGTCAGGCAGGAATCCATTATTTGGTAAGGCCAAATAATGTTAGCAAAAGCACCGCAAGGAAGGAACAGGCACAAAAAAGCCGGGGCTGGCCCGGCTCAAAGAATGCATTGGTTTCCTGGCTATTCAGACTGCTATTCAGGCAGTAGCCCCAGCCAGAGCCGCCGCCTTCGCCCGTCTTTTGACCCGCGCATTGCGGCGCTTCTCGCGGCGCTGGTACCAGATATAGACACCGGTGATCGACAGCAGCAATGGCGACAGGCCCACCAGGCACCACAGGATCTTGCTCACCAAGCCGGCGAAGTTGCCAAAGTGCAGGCGACGGTAGCTGTCCACGATCACCGCCCCTACCGACGCATCGCGGATATCGTAGCTGAGCATATGCTCGCCGGTCTGAGCGTTATAGGTGACGTTACTCGCGTACTCGCTGATCAGCGGGTTGCCGGTGTGAACGTCGCCCCAGAAGGTGAAATTGGCACCGGGCTCCCAGGGAAATGAGATATAAGTGGTCTCAAAATTCTGGATGCGGTTACCGGTATCGTCCATCAGCCCCTGCAGGGAGAGGTCGTCGTTGTACAGACGCTCGGCCATCTTGTAGTGCTCGTGACCGTCCGCGTGCTCTGCCACCTCGTGGGCAAAATGGGTGATGTTCCACCAGGCACCGGTAAAGCCGAGAATCAGCAGGATGGGGGCACCGATGATGCCGGTCATTTTATGCAGGTCGGAAAAGTACACGATCATGCGCGCGTTCCAGCGCAGGGTGAAAAAGTTCTTCCAGAACTTGCGGTACAGAATAAAACCGGTAATTCCAAGCCCGCACAGCAGGATGGAGAAGACACTGCTGATGAGCATACCCCAGTCACCCAGCAGCAGGGTGTAGTGCAGATCGAGCAGCCAGTTGGTGAGGTCGTCGGTCAGGCCGGTGGGGCCGCGCAGCGGCTCGCCGGTGTACTGGTCCATCAGCGCAAAGGTCCACTCGTCGGTACCGTACTGCATGGTGTAGACCACATCCGCACGGTCCCGATCCTGGAACAGCGCCCAGCCGGTGACCTCATAATCCGGGAAGTTCTTGTGCATGGACGCTTCCAGCGCATCCAGGCTCAGGCGCTCGCGCCCGGCGGCATCCACCCGCACCAGGTCTGGCGCGAGCATAGTGTCGATCTCGTGTTTGAACACCAGAATGCTACCGGTGATACAGATAACCAGCAGCGGGACAAAGGCGGCCAGTGCCATCCAGCTGTGCAGTTTGAACAGGGTTTTATTCATGATTCTTGGTGTTAGAGCTCTAAACGGGCGCTTGCGCACAATTTAAATAACAGCGAAGGACACACTGGGCTGACCAATATGTAGATATCAACCTGGACGGCAGTCTAGCCCTCCACCCAATCAAATACAACGCATTCTCATTTAGCTTCTCGCAATCGAAGCCTGCCGTAAAATATATGCTGGCCCAAAGACAAAAGGGCCGGACAAACTTCTGGTTTGCACGGCCCCTTGGCGGATCATCAGACCAGGCTGGAGGTGTCAGAAGCTGTACTGGAAAGACACCTGGCCGTGACGGGGAGCCCCGTAAATGGCACCGTATGCGAGGCCTTCCACGTACTTCTCATCAAACAGGTTGTTGATATTGAGGCGCACCGTCGCCGCTTCGCTCACTTCATAGGATGCAAAAGCATCCGCACGGAAGAAGGCGTCCTGCTCGGCGTAGCTGCCGACAATGTCTGACTGCCAGCGACCGTTCACACCCACTCGCAGCTGCGGCACGGCATCCAGGCGAGTATCAAAACGTACCAGGGCGGTGGTGCGCGGTACCCACTCGTAGATGTCGTTGCCATCGGGGCCGGTCAGATCCAGATGGGTCAGCCCCACGGTGAGGTTGGTATTGTCGGTGACCTGCCCCACCGCTTCGATCTCGAAGCCTTCCGACTTGACGTCTTTGGGGGCGTACCAGGAAGTACCATCTATCTGGCCTGCGTAAGTCGCCAGGCCCTGCTGCTCTGCACTGAATACCGCGGCGGTGGTCAACAGGCGGTTGTCGAACCACTCGGCCTTAACACCCGCTTCCATATTCACACCTTTCATCGGGTCCAGATAGACACGGTTGATATCGGTCTGGTCCTGATTCTGGAAAATATCGGAGTAGGAAACGTAGCCGAGAATATTGTCGGTGAAATCGTAGGTCAGCCCCATATACGGGCTGGTCTCTTCGGTATCCGGGTAGTAGGTCTGGGACACACCACCGCCGTAGATAGAGCTACCTTCCCGCGCCAGCTTGATGGAGTTCACGCCCACGATCGCGTTGAGCGCGTCGGTGATGCTCAGGCGCGCGGCGGCGTACAGTCGGGTCAGCTCCTGTTCACCGGCGGACGCGGGAGACATATCTCCCCAGTCGGGTTCCGGGTAGTCTTTGCCACCGTGTGGAATTGGCAGCGGCAGATAGAAAAATTCATCGGAAAATGCCGCCGATGCGGAAGCGGTTTCGCGCATGGAGTGGCTGAGGCCGGTGATCAGCGTGTGCTCCTGACCGAAGGCAGTGAAGGCACCGGAGAGGTTCACGTCCAGCAGATCATTGGTGCTGTCAGTAGCACCGCGATACGGCCAGCCGAGGGGACCAGTCCCATCTTCATTAATGTAACTGCCCCAGGCGTACAGGAGTTTGGACTGGGTTTCGTTCTCATGGCGGTTGTAGGTGAACTTGGCTTCCCAGCCCTCGGGCAGCTGGTGGGTATATTCAACAAATGCGGTTCTGGATTCGGTATCCCAGTAAGCCCATTCCGCCGCGGTGGACGTGGAGGTATCGAAGTCCGCCATGCTGCCGTCGGGGTAGAACAGGATCAACGATCCCCACATGGGAGAATCCTGCTTGTCATCGCGGATGGTCAGGCCCGCGGTCAGTACACCGTTGGTGCCAATCTGGCCGTCAACCACACCGTATACAGACAGCTTCTCATCGTGCTGGTCGCGGATATGGGAATCTTTGTCCTCGTAGGCAACAACCACACGACCGGCCCAGCTGCCATCTTCGGTCAGCACCTGGTTGTAATCTGCTGCGGCACGTTTGTAGCCGTAGGAGCCACCACGGAAATCGACGATGCCACCGGTTTCATTGGTAGGGCGCTTGCGCACATAGTTGATAGTGCCGGAGGCGTTGCCCACACCGGTCAGCAGGCCATTGGCGCCGCGAATCAGCTCGATTTTTTCAAACAGGAAGGTATCCAGCTGTCCCACAACGGTGCCAAAGTCATTGGTCATCCCGAGACCATCCACCTGTGTCAGCTGGATCTCGAAACCGCGGGAGTTGTAGGTGGCGCGGTTGGTCTCGTACTGATCGACGTTTACCCCGGTGCTCAGCTCCAGCGCATCGTTGGCGCCGGTGACACCAAAGTCTTCCATCGTGCGCTGATCGACGATACTGATGGACTGGGGGGTGTCCTTGATGGCCAGCGCGAGGCCAGTGGCACCACGACTGACACGCTTTTCACGCACACCAACAACGGTCATTTCTTCGATCGACGTTGCCGCTTCGCCTTCCTCGGCCGCAATGGCGCTATTGGCCGCAGCCAGTGCAACAGCCAGCAGAGAGCCGGCGAAAATACGTTGATTTGATTGCATTATTGAGTCCCCAGGAACTACCCCTTGAATTTGGAACGCGAGTCTAAAGAACCACAACACGTAATGCAATAGATTCTCATTTAGATTTTTCTGCAAAAGTTCATTCAATAGGTCGAACGGCCGGTGTCATTGAATTGCCATCCGGCCGGTTTACTCTGCCGCCCTTTGGCTGAGGGAATAAGGGGATCACGTGGCAGCTGATCGCAAAAGCCTGCGCTGGGTTCTGCTGCACGGCGTTGCCGCTATCGCGGTACTGTGCAGCCTGTTCACCGGCTTGCGCATTGCGAGCCTCGCGCGCCCGGAAGTCGCCCGCTTTGAAGAGCTGTTGCCTCAGGGAGAAGTAGTGGGACTGCACTTCCTCAGTGCCCTCGCGATCACTCTCGCTGCCGCGCTCTATGTCGGCCACCGTCTGCTCACCGCTTTTCGCGACGGCGCAACCCTGAGTTACCGGTTGCGCTCCCTCAGTGCCTGGCGCTGGCCAGGCTGGCATCGGGCTATTATCCGCGCTGGCTACCCCGTCTTGCTGCTGTCGCTGGCCAGTGGCTGGCTGCTATTTATAGGCACACAGTGGCATCTCCGCGACTGGCACTATCTGGGTGCCCTGGCGATGCTCTGCTACCTGGCACTGCACGCGGGGCTCTACCTGGCCCGCTGGGGGCGACATTCGCTGCTGCGTATCTGTCTCCCCCAGGGCGGGCAGCGCTCACACACTCGCCTGCTTGCGGGCGCAGGGACTCTCGCCCTCACACTGTTACTGTTTACCACCGGCTGGATTGCTACCGTCGACCAGAGCCAGCTGCCATTGCCTGTCACGCAGATACCATTGACTGACCCGCAACACCCTCCCATCGAAATCGACGGCCGCGCGAATGAACCCCAGTGGCAACGGGCCGCGCCCATTACCGTTTACACCGACGGCGGCGCCAACTTTGACGATGGCGCCACCGAGATCACGCTGCGTGCCCTGACCAACGGTGAAGAATTTTTTCTGTCGGCGCGCTGGCGAGATGCCACCCGCAGCCTAGTGCATTTGCCGTTATTGAAAACAGCAAATGGTTGGGAAGTGCAGCAACAGGGTTTTCACCATTTCGATGAAACCCGCCATTACGAAGACAAATTTGCAGTGCTGCTTTCTTCCAACTGCAGCTTTGGCGCCGCCGGCACCGCGCATCTGGGTCGCAAGCCACTATCCGATCGCCCCGCCAACTGGCACGGCAAAGGCTACCACTACAGCAGCGACGGGCAGCTGCACGACCTGTGGCACTGGAAAGCGGTGCGCACCAACGATATGTATCTCGCCGACGATAACTTTATCGGCCCGCCAGACCAGATGCGCCCAGGAGAGCGCCGCTACACCGCCGGTTACCAGCAGGACGGGAAAGAATCCGGCGCCTATGTGATGAACTGGCAGTGGTACAAACCCACCACCATCGTTCCCAAACGCCTGCCCGCAGATCCGATGCAACTGGCAGCGCTGCAAAACGATGACAGAGAAAACCTCAGAGAAAAGGCCGAATGGGTGATCCCCTGGTTTGACTACCAACCATACTCCGCCGCGCAGGATGCACGCTTCCCCGAAGGTACCCGGATGCCTTCGGTGATGTACAACTCCAACCGCTTCGAAGGCGACCGTGCCGATGTACGTGCCCGCGGCGAATGGAAAGATGGCTACTGGAACCTGGAAATGGCGCGCAAACGGGTTACCGGCTCGGCCCTGGATGTCCCCATTGCAGAGGGCACCTGTCTGTGGGTTTCGGCGTTTGACCGCTCCCAGATAGCCCACACCCGTCATACCCGCGCCCTCCGCCTGCAGTTTTCCGCGGAGCCCCTCCAATGAAAATCTGGCAACGCTCACTGATTCTGCTTTTACTGCCCTCCAGCGCACTGCTGACCACCGCGCTGCACCAGCCGCAAGATCCCAGGCCCGCCCCATACCATTTCACAAAAATTGATGCTTCCGGTGGGCCGCTGCCGATCTGGTCCGGCCCCTGGTCTTGTGTGTGCGACCACCGCAGCGGGCGTTTATGGGAAGTGAAAACCGACAGCGAAAATATTCACGACGGCCTCTGGACTTACTCCTGGTACGACAATTCCTGGGCTGACGTGCCTGACAACGATCAATTTACTGCCCAGCCCGCTGCTCACAGAGGGGCTCCCACAACCATCGGCACCCCGAATAACGGCGACTGTTACTTTGAGGAAGAACGCTGCGATACCGCCGACCTGATCCGGCGCACCCGCGAAGAAAAATTATGTGGCGGTCAGGACTGGCGGCTGCCCACTGCGGCCGAACTGCAAACACTGATCTACACAGATGCAAAAGCCGGCCAGCCCACCATCGATACTGCGTTCTTTCCAAAAACCAAACGCGGTGATTATTGGACTTCCGAGCAAGATAAATCGTTACAGACCGTTTACAACTATTTGAAGTCCGGCGCGGTGGCGGTCAGCTTTGTGGATGGGCAACCCATCACAATTCCACACCGCAATGCAGCCTTTGTGCGCCTCGTTTCCGACAATTCAAAAAGCTGTCACTAATCCCCTGCACACTGACTGCGCTGTATTTTTTCGTTCTTCTGATTTCCATTTATTTTCTTTCTATAAAAACCTGGACAGGAAAACCCATGAAACAGTTTCTGGGAAGTAACCCTATTCGCCTGGCTGGCTCCGCGAGCCTGCTGATGGCCCTGTGCGCGGCAGACGCCAGTGCCGCCACCAAACACCACCGTCTGGTTTGGGACACCGACGGCCGCACCAGCGCGGTGATTGGCTTCTCCCCCGATGGCAACAGCACGAATCCGTATGTGAGTTACGGCTACTCCACCAATGAAAGCAGCTGGAGCAGTGCCGCTGTGGACGCCAGCTACACCTTCGATGGCAGTATCGACAGCAGCTTTGTGCGCCTAGAAAATCTTTCCGCCGATTCCGATGTGTTCTTCCGCGTGTGTGACCAGGATGGCTGTGGCGATCGTTTCTGGTTCAAGACTGCCCCCGACGATAACTCCCCCTTTGTAGTAATTGCCGGCGGTGACACCCGCACCGGTCACACCAACCGTCGCCAGGGCAACCAGCTGCTGGCAAAAATCCGCCCACTTGCAGTCATGCACGGTGGCGACTTCACCGATGCCAACAGCGCCTCACAGATGAGCGCTTTTCTGGAAGACTGGGAACTCACCTACTCCAGTGACACCATCGATGGAGTAAGCTATAAACGGATCTATCCACTGATCCCCACCCATGGCAACCACGAAGACGATAACTACTCCACTCTGTGCCAGGTGTTCGGAGCGGACTTCAATGGTGACGGTAACTGTAACCCCAGCGACACCTACGGTGCGGTGCAGATTTCTCCGCTGTTGCGTGTATACACCCTGAACAGCCAGTTTAAAAACAGCGGCTGGTCTTCCTATGCTTCCGCCATGAACAACTGGCTGCAGAGTGATCTCGCCAGCTACGGCAGCAGCGCTCAGTGGCGCTTTGCCCAGTACCACAAACCGATGTTCCCCCACTACACCGGCAAATCCGACAATGTAATTCTGCACAGCTGGTGGGCACAGAACTTCTATGACTACGCCATGAACCTGGTGGTGGAGTCCGACACTCATATGACCAAACTCACCCAGTCGGTAGCGCCCAGCGGTAACGGTTTTACCACCGCATCCAACGGCGGCACCGTATATGTAGGTGAAGGCAGCTGGGGGGCACCGGCGCGCTCCGCCAACGACCCCAAATCCTGGACCATCGATCTCGCCAGTATTCAGCAGTTTAAGGTGATTCAGGTAAGCCCCAGTGAACTGACCGTGCGCACTGCGCAGTTCAATACCTCCGCCGGCTCCCTGAGCCGCGCCGACCGTGCCGCCGATCCGCTGGCACTGCCCGCCAACGTCAACTGGTGGAGTGCCAACCAGGTAGGCGAAGCCATGACCCTGGTGCGCAATAGCAGCAATCGCAGTGTGATCAGCGGCGGTAGTTCATCAAGCAGTTCCTCAAGTAGTTCGTCGGGCAGTTCATCGAGCGGCGGCTCCGGCGGCAATGCGATCAACATGGCGGTCACCGACGATGTATTTGTCACCGCAAACCAGACCGGCACCAATTACGATGGCAGCAATGAAGGTCTGCTCGCGGACGGTTCCGACTCGACTTACGGGCAGATGATGACGCTGCTGAAATTCGACCTGGACGAAGTGGCCAGCTGCAGCAATTTCAGCAACCTGACTCTGGAAGTGAACGTCACCAATTATTCCAACAGCAGCTTTGGCGTATTCCTGGCCAACAGCAACTGGCAGGAAGAATCCGCAACCTGGAGCAATATCGGCGGCAGTGGCATTCAGGGTACCCAGCTCGCGACCTTCACTCCCTCTTCTACCGGTCTGCGCCAGATCAGCCTGTCCGGCGGTGCGGTAGAGAGCTGGTTGAGCGGCAACAATACCGGCCTGGTGATTGCGTCGCTCGGTGGCAGCGACGGTGTGGACATGAACTCGAAAGAGACCGGTGTCGCCCCGGTGCTGACAGTAAACGCAGACTGCAGCGGTTCCGGCAGCTCTTCCAGCAGTTCATCGGGCTCTGGTTCAGGTTCGGGCAGCTCATCGGGCTCTGGCAGCACCCAGCAGTTCGTGCAGGCGGCATCTGATGACGTATTTGTAAGTTCCGGCCGCAGCGGTAGCAATTATGACGGCGACAGCGACGGTCTTCTGGCTGATGGCAGCGACCGCTACTACGGCGAACTGTATACCCTGATCAAGTTTGATCTGAGCGGCGTGGAAAACTGCAGCAACTTCTCCCGGGCCATGCTGGAACTGAATGTCACCGACCGCTCCGGCAATACCTATGGCGTGTACCGCGCCGCATCCAACTGGCAGGAAGGCAGTGCCACCTGGAACAGTGTCGGCGGCAGCGCCATGCTCGGTAACCAGCTGACCACCTTCGTGCCCAGCTCCACCGGCACCCGGCAGATTGACCTGCTGTCTTCCGGCATTGTGGAAACCTGGCTGGCCGGCGCCAATACCGGTCTGGTAATTGCTCCTAACAATGGCAGCAACGGTGTGGATATGACCTCCAAAGAGACCGGTCAGGGCCCGCTGTTGCGACTGGAAGCGACCTGTAGCAATTAATCTGCGGCATGGCTTTCCGCCTTTCATAAAAAAGGGGGCTTCCGGATCGGAAGCCCCCTTTTTTACACCACAAGCGTGTTATTCCGATGCCTTCAGAGTGCGATCAAAAAAGTCCTTCATCATCTGATGCCAGTGCTTACGGGTTTCCTTGCCGCGCAGGCTGTGCTTTTTGCCGGGATAAGTCATCAGTTCAAACTGCTGACCGTTGTCCTGCAACTGCTTGATCAGTTTGGTGGTGTTGGTAAACAGCACATTGTCATCCGCCATGCCGTGATAAATCAGCAGTGGGCCTTTCAGATCCTTGGCATAGGGAAAGACCGACGCTGCCTCATAGGCTTCCGGCACCTGATTCGGGTTGCCCATATAGCGCTCGGTATAGTGGGTATCGTACAGCCCCCAGTCGGTCACCGGCGCACCAGAAATACCGGCCTTAAAATAATCCCCGGTCTTGAACATGGTCATCAGCGCCATATAGCCGCCATAGCTGTGGCCGTAAACACCAATGCGGTCCGGATCTACAAACGGCAGTGAGCGCAGGAATTTCACCCCGGTCACCTGATCTTCCACTTCCACGCCGCCCATTTTTTTGAAGATGGGATCTTCAAATTTTTTGCCGCGATTCGCGGAACCGCGGTTATCCAGCGTGAAAACCACATAACCCTGCTGGGCCATAAACTGGTTGAAGGGCCTGTCCCAGCTGTTGGTAACCAGCTGCGCGTGGGGGCCGCCGTACAGGAATACCATGGTCGGGTAGGACTTCTTGGGATCAAAGCCCGCGGGCTTGTATAAGCGGTAATAAAGCGTGTGCCCTTCCGGTGCCTCAATTTGACCAAACTCCGGCTCGATCCAGTCACTCATATACGGGTACAGCGGGTGGTCTTTCTCCACCTTGTTTTCCTGCAGCCAGGTCACGCGCTTGCCATCGGTACCGTGCAGGCTAACCTGAGCCGGTGTGCTTGGATTGGAGTAGGTATCGATATAGCCAGAGGCATCAGCGGCAAATTTGATGCTGTGCATGCCGGCGCGGGAGGAGATTTTTTCAATCTTGCCGCTGCCGTTCAGGTCGGTCACATACAGGTGGCGCTCCAGCGGCGTGTCTTTGCGACCGGAGAAATAGACATTGCCGGATTTCTCGTCCAGCGCTTCCAGTTCGTCGATAGCCCAGTCACCACGAGTTAGCTGCGCCAGTTGTTTGCCGGAAAAATCATACAGGTAAAGGTGCTTGAAACCGTCCTTTTCCGACGCCCAGATAAAGCGGTCGCTGTCTTTCAGAAAGCGCAGGTCGTGGAACAGGTTCACCCAGGTATCGCTGGTTTCCACCAGTGCGTTGCGGGTCTTGCCGCTGGGGATATCCACAAAGCGCAGTTCCAGTCTGTTCTGGCTGCGGTTCTGCCATTGGTAGGAAAGCAGGTTATCCCGCGCCCATTTCACCCGCGCAATATAGATATCTTCGTCTTTGCCGAGATCCAGCCACTGGGTTTTTCCGCTGGCGAGATCCAGCACACCCAGTTTGATTTTTACATTGGGGCGGCCGGCAGCAGGGTAGCGCTGCTTGATCATATCGATGCGATCCGCATAGATCTCGCTGCGGGTAACTTCATCCACCGGACTCTCATCCACCTGCAGGAAAGCGATGCGCCTTTCATCCGGCGACCACCAGTAACCGGTCATGCGGTCCATTTCTTCCTGGGCGACGAATTCCGCCATACCGTTTTTGATCGGGCCCTTACCATCACTGGTCAGTTGACGTTCCTTACCGCTCTCCAGGTCTACCACAAAAATATTCTGGTCGCGTATAAACGAAACAAAATTACCTTTGGGCGACACCCGCACATCGGTTTCAAAGGCTTCGGTTTCCGTCAGGCGTCTGGACTTCCCGGCATCCAGGGAGTAATAAAAGACATCACCGGCCAGAGGAAATAACAGTGACCGGCCATCTTTAGACCAGCTGTACTCCATGATACCGCTGCCAAAAATCCGCTGGCGCTCGCGCCGTGCCTTTTCTTCATCGGAAAGATTTTCTTCGCCACTGTGAAGCGTATCGGAATCCACCAGCATACGGGTTTCACCGTCACTCAGGCGGTACTCCCACAGATCGTAGCGGTTGTAATCTTCCTCGCGACCTTTAAGAAAAGTGACCCGACTGCCGTCCGGGGAGTACTGCAAAGCGCGAGGGCTTATACCGCTCAAGGCGGGATCGGAGAAGATTCGGTCGATCGTGAGCTGCTCGGCAGCGCAAAATCCCGAGAAAACAGACAAAACCAGAGGAACAGCTAATCGTTTCATAATCATCAAGGTCGCCACGTGAACCATCCACCAAAACTGGCGGTAAAAATGACATAAATCCATGGGAATTAGTAGCCAGGAGGCGATGAAACCGGCATTCAGCAGGTTCAGCGTCACGCTCACGTAAAAATTTCACACAGGTCTGAAAAATCTACCACTGACCTTTCCCGGTACAGACAGAAATTTATCCGCAATTTTGCGCAAAGCAAGGCACCTTGCCGCCTGGCGAGAATTGGCACGGTGTTTGCGAAACCTCCATCGACACACAGCCATGCACTGCACCCATACGGAGATACGACATGCTTGGATGGTCTATTGCCTTTCTCATTATTGCCCTGATAGCGGCGCTATTCGGATTTACCGGTATCGCCAGCGCCTCAGCCGGTATTGCGAAGGTCATCTTTTTTATCTTTATCGTCCTGTGGCTAATTGCACTGGCCGCAAACGCCATTCGCGGCCGGGGCCCGAAGCCTTAACAGGCCGCACTCTTGACCTATAAATCTGACTATTGATTTCAACCAAGGAGCAAACCTATGAAAATCTTCAAGAATGCTTTTTTTATGGTACTGGCCATTACCGCAGCCATGAGCCTGGCAGCCTGCAGTGAAGAGAAAGATGCGGAGTCGATCGGAGAAACCATCGACGAGACGGTCACTGATACAGGAAACGCGATTGAAGACACCTGTGAAGATATGAAAGAGGAAGCAAATGCGGAAGATACCGACTGCTAACCGTTGGCCCCGAAAACAATTTTCGGACAGAAAAAAGGGAGCGCATTGCGCTCCCTTTTTTAAGGTTGAGATAAAAGGCTGAGCTGAACAAAGCTACTCGCCATTCAATGAATCAATCACCGATTGCGCACTGGCGTCGCTGCCAGCTTTCTCGTATTTCTCCAGCTTGTTGTACAGCGTTTTCACACTGATCCCAAGCTGCTCTGCGGTCTCCGTTTTATTGCCATCGTTCTGCTCAAGAGTGCGTTCAATTGCCGCCTGTTCGAGCACATCTAACGGCACACCTGCGGGCACCTGCGTTGTCACCGAAGCCGGGCTCTGCTCCCCATCAACCTCTCCAAGAATAATATGCTGAGGCTCTATGACATTTTCGGCAAGAATAAATGCGCGCTCGACACAGTATTTGAGCTCCCGCACATTTCCGGGCCACCGGTGTTGTGCCAGCAGTTTCAGAGCCTCCGCACTGAACACCTTGGCAGTGTCTTCCTCACTATTGCGATACACCAGGAAATGTTGAGCCAGGCCCGTAATATCGTCACCGCGATCGCGCAGCGGCGGGACGCGAATAGGAAACTGACAAAGTCTGAAATAGAGGTCCTCGCGAAAAATGCCCTCATTGACCGCCGCCTCGGGGTCACGGTTTGTCGCCGAGACCACGCGCACGTCGGTTTTCCGCAGCTGGCTGCTGCCCAGAGGACGATACTCACCGGTCTCGAGCACCCGAAGTAACTTGACCTGATGTTCGAGTGACATTTCTGTCACCTCATCAAGAAACAGCGTGCCTCCCTCGGCCTGTGCGAACAATCCATGGTGGGCTTTATGGGCACCGGTAAATGCCCCTCTGGCATGGCCAAATAACTCGCTCTCAACCAGTTCAGGGCTCAGGGCACCACAGTTGACAGCCACAAACGGAGCCAACGAGCGACCACTGGCCTGGTGCAGTGTATTGGCCACCAGCTCTTTACCGACGCCGCTCTCCCCCACCACCATGACATTCGCCTCGGAACCTGCCACCTTCCGCAGAGTCCGATAAAGTTTGCGCATGGGGCGTGCGGACCCCACCAACAGACCGTACTGATCCAGCTGGCTGCTGACCGGTCTCTCCTGGGGCTCCGACTCGACATCCAGCTCAGACACGATCTCTGCGATTGCCTCTCCGATATCTTCCGCATCGTAAGGCTGCCGGAAATGAAAGCCACCAGACCGCGAGGTCGCCTTATCGAGTGCCTCATTGGGGGTACCGTCACTGAGAAAGAGGTATTCGCACTCTGCCAGAGTATGGGATTCCGCAAGCGGCCACAGCGCATCAATATCGCACTCAGCGGTGTCAACAACCGCCAGGTCATAGCAATTGGCGAGCAATGCATCCAGCCACTTGTCGTCATCGCTAAAGTCATCTTTTGCGAGGGGGCTTTCCAGTGAGCCGATTACCCGCTCACGAATGGCCGCGTCCTTGATTCTCAGAAATACACGTCTCCGGCTCATTCCCAGTTCCTTATAAAGTCAACATATGAATGCTCAACAACAGTAACGCCAGAGCGCAAGGCCCCACTGGCACGGGGATTGAATTGTATCACCATGTAAACGCGAATGTTTTCGCACTCGCTCTACCCTCACTCGGTAGCGAGGACGAACAGGAGGACATTGTGGCCAACCAGAAATTTTCGAATTCCCCGTTAAAATCCGATTATCCGTCGGTTATTTTCCGCAGAATGGCGGAACTACATCACACAAGCACCCATGCAGCCAGGTTTTACGGTTCCCGGCTCAGCCCCAGCTTGGACTATCCACTACGAAAATGTTTCCAGAACCTGAAAAATTTACATGGCAACCTGAAAAATATTCTATCCGCGGAGTTACGAGCACATACGCAACACCACGCTTCAGGCCAAGACAAATCGTCCCTGGAGACTGACTCGAGAGCCACGGAGATCGCTCTGCGCTACCGCTCTCTTTCCCTACTGGTCCCCAAGCCCGGACCGGACCTGATTGACTACCTGGTTACCACCGAACGCCGTCAGAAGCGCTTACACCGGGAGTTACTCGAAGAACTGGGTGACGCGTCGCTGAAGATTTCGATCTCCGCGCAGACAGCGATGTTACAGGTCACCATAGATCGAATGGCCGCCTTTGCCGCGCACAATTAAGTCGGTGACAGGCGAAAATTTTAAATTGGCATGGTGGTTGCAATTATCCGGTCGTCAACAGCAAAAAAGGATCTCAGAAATGCAACGTCATATTCACTTTTCCAAATCCGCTCTGTTCTCTGCCATCGCTGGTGCAGCCCTGGGCATGTCAGCGTTAACTCATGCAGAAGACAGTGCAGAAAAAAGTGCTGTGAGTGATGCCTGGCTCGACGGAAAAGCAGAAACTGTTCTGTTGCTGAATGAAAATCTTAACAACTTCACGATCAACACCGACGTCTCCGATGGCGTAGTGTTACTCACTGGTGAAGTGGAGAGCAATGTAGACCGACGTCTTGCGGAAGAATTGATTTCCAGCGTAGACGGTGTGAAAAGCGTGGAGAATAAACTGAGTATCGCCAACAATGAACCGATTGGTGAAAAAATCAATCGTGAGTATGTCGATGCAAAAATCGCCACGGTTGTGAAGACGCGACTGCTGATGGATCGAGAAGTAGCTGGTACGGATATCGATGTTACCTCGAAAAACGGCACCATCATTCTACGTGGCTTAGTTCAATCCGGGGCGGAAAAAGATCTGGCAGAAGCGATTGCGCGCAACACCAATGATGTGGACAAGGTGGAGAACAAACTGAAAGTTTCCGGCTAACCTGCACGACTACCCCATTTCTCACAGGATCTCCTGCAGACACATTGTGGCTCCCCCAAGCCACAACCATCCGTTGGCCGGTTCCCCACCGGCCCTTTTTTATTCTGCGGAAGGCGCAACGGCTGCCTCAGTCACTTCCCTCTCGCTACGCGAACATAAATAGCTTGTGACAACCCCGCAAACCAGCGCTGCAGCTACGGCCGGAATAATCGGATTCCCCCAAAAACTATTAGCCGTTGCCAGCACCAACATTGAGACAATGGAGCCAGCCAACAGGGATGCCAGGGCGCCCTGCCAGCTATATAGGGGCCAGAAGCGCCCCAGCAATCCGCAGGCGAACAGTCCCGCCATCACTGTAGAAATCATTTTACTGATATATCCGATCAGGTCATCGGACATCATCGCCAGCGCCAACGCAATACCGATAACAACCAGCAATCCAATACGTGACTGTCGCAACCCACCACTCGCTTCTTGCGGCGGAGTCTTTCTTATGTCGCGTACCAGTACGGTTACACCGGCAATGGCATCGGAACTAGCACTGGACATGGTGGCCGACAAACCCGCCAGCAATACCACCACACCGATGCCCAGCGGAAGCACTTCGATCGCGAGATAGGGGAAGGCGAAGTTACGATTTTCCAGGGCGGGATTCAGTACGAAGGCGCAGATACCGATAAGTGCCGGTATCAGAGAAAAGAACAGGTAAAGACCACCGGAAATATAAAACGACTTGCGCACCGAGCCGACGCTGCGTGCGGAATAAATACGCTGACGGAAAGATGGTGTGGCCAGCACACCAACGGCAATAACGGTAACCAGGGAAAGTGCCGGCAGGAATGCCATCGGCTGTGCTTGTTCAACGGCGCGCTGGGATTCCATAACTACTTCCCAACCACCCACGGTGTGCACCGCAAACACTCCCATCAGCAGGAACCCGGCAAACAGCACCAGAGCCTGCAGGGTATCGGTCCACACCACCGCGTGGTAACCACCCACGATCACAAAAACTCCAAAGCCCGCGGCGACCAGCAGTTTTGCCAGTTGCAGGTCGATACCGGTAATCCAGGCAAGGTACAGGCTTCCCCCCAGGATATGCGCGCCGAGCCAGCCCAGGCAGGCCAGCAGAATCAATAGGGCTACTACCTTGTTTACCAGCGGGTGATTACCCACATAGGAGGCCAGCTCTTCACTCATGGTGGAAAAGCCCCGGGCCCGTGCAGGAGCGAAGAGCAAGCCAAGCAGCAGAATTCCCACCGCACCGCCGATACCATACAGGGCCCCGGCCCAGCTATTGGCATAGCCAAAGCCTACCGCGCCCATGGAGGAACCGGTGCCGACCATGGTGGCAACGGTGGTGCCGATGGTCAGAAAGATCGGCAGGCTGCGACCGGCGAGCAGGAAGTCGTCCTCATCAGTGCTGCGCCGGGAGACGAACCAGCCAACGGCGATCAGGAAAACGATATAGAGGCCGAAGGCCCCCAGGAAAATACTGGCATTCATACTGAAAAATTATTTTTATTGAACGCGAATTGTTGGATTATTTTTTTACTACTTTGACAACCCTGATATTTAACTCAGGGTTTTGGCTGTTTGTAACACACTATGCCAACTTCTACTTTGCAGTCTACTACCAGGTCGCATACAGAGCAGATTCGCGCGGGTGGATGATCTCCGAAATTTTCTTTGAAGACTTTATTAAAAGACTGAAAGTATCTCGCGTCGGTAAGAATCACCGTCACATGGATCACATCCGCGGCGCTGTAGCCAGCCTTGTCCATAATCGCAAAGCAGTTGTCGATGGCGAGCTGGGACTGCTCCACAATCCCTCCTTCCACCACTTCCCCATCGCGCATCGGCGTCTGGCCCGACACATAGAGAAAACCACCGGCCTCTACCGCACTGGAAAATGGCAAATGCTGGCCACCCGTGCCCGTTCCACCTTCGGCGCCGAATCTCTGAATCATGATTACTACCCTTGTTGAAAATTTAGTGGTACATGTCAAAGCAATTTCAGTGGCGGTGGATTACCGGGTGAAGACTTTCGGAACCGCTGTGAACCCATCCCTGGGCGCTGCGGCGCAAACATCCTGTTTGCGACGCTCCCAAAAGTCTTCACCCGGTACTCCACCTTCACGCCCAACCAATCACTTCGAAAGCGGAAGCAAGGTCAAGCTTACGAAGTGCAGGGCTCCGAATTCTAGGCAGAGCGTCGGGTAGGGCTTTTTGAAAGCGTCGGCAACAGGGATGTATTCACAGCGGTTTCAAAAAGCCCTACCCGATGATCTGCCGCCACCACACGAGAACAGAGCACCACAGAGTCCGAACCAGCCACCGCAACTAATCGCGAAACAAAAAGGCCCCACTCCGGCTGTCATGAACAACACCGCCGGAGTAGGCACAAACCCCGTTTACCCACACCCGGGATATTCCCTGCGCCGGACGCTGCGGTTGTGCATAACTCGCCATGGATTCCAGCGCGGCGTAATCGAACAGCACCAGATCCGCGCAATACCCTTCGCGAATAAACCCGCGATTCGCCAGGCCAAAATTGGTCGCGGAAAGTCCGCTCATTTTGTGCACCGCCTGTGGCAGGTCGAACAAGCCGAGATCGCGGCCGTAGTGGGCGAGCACCCGCGGGAAGGCACCCCACAAACGTGGGTGAGGATGGGGATCGTTGGGGAGACCGTCGGAGCCGACCATGGTGAGGGGGTGCTTGAGAATGTTTTTTACATCCTCATCACTCATGCAGTGATACACCGCACCGGCGGGCATCAGCTTTTCCGCGGCCTCAAAGTTGGACAGATTCCACTCACGTGCGATTTCCGCCAGCGAGCGGCCACCCTGCTCGGGAAATGGCTCGGACCAGGTAATAAACACTGCCACATCGTCGGTGACCTGCGCCAGATCCAGGGTGCTGGAGCTGGCGGTGTAGGGGTAACAGTCGCAGGCAACCTGCTGATACTCGGTGGCAGCTTCCAGGGTTCCCAGCACTTCTTCGCTGCGCCCCCAGTTACCGCGCCCGGCGCATTTCAGGTGGGAAACAATCAGTGGTACCCGATGTTCCCGGGCAGTCATCAATGCCTCGTCCATCGCTTCCAGAATGCGATCGAACTCGGTGCGCAGATGGGTGGTGTACACGCCGCCCTGCTCTGCGAGCTCCGCAACCATTTCCAGAACTTCGGCCGTATCCGCACACTTGGCGCTGCCGTAGGCGAGGCCGGAACTGAGTCCGATGGCGCCCTGCTGTAGGGCACCGCGCAATTGCGCGCGCATGGCGGTGAGTTCTGATTCGGTGGCGGTGCGCTGCAGGTCATCCATATGGTTGTTGCGCAGGGAGGTATGGCCTACCAGTGCCGCCACATTCACATTGGGGCTGGATTTTTGCACCGCGCGGGCGTAATCGGAAAACTGCGGGTAGGCGAAGCGATTGCGATCGCCCAGCAGATTCAATGGATCGGGCGGATCGCTTTGCAGGGTAACGGGGCTGGCACTGATGCCGCAGTTGCCAACGATCACCGTGGTAACCCCCTGGCTGATTTTGGCAGGCACCTGCGGATTGTGGATAACTTCGAGGTCGTCGTGGGTGTGGACGTCGATAAAACCGGGAGCGAGGTACAGGCCTTCGGCCTCGATAATTTCTCGCGCAGTGTCTGTGATAGTGCCGGGCTCGGCGATGCGCTGGATACGGCCATTGGCAAGGGCAATGTCGGCGGTAAAAATAGCAGCACCGCTGCCGTCGACAACCGAGCCCTTGCGAATCACCGTATCGTAAATCATTCCATTTCCTTTCGGTCCCAGCAGGCTGCTAGTCTCCCAGCGGCAAGCGATCCTCGCCGTGCTTGTGACTGTCGAGCGTATGCTTGAGACGCCGCAACGTCTCACGGCTTTTGCGTTTTTGTTTAACCGCCAGCTCGGTGGCCAGCACATCGATCGCGGCCAGCATCACGTAGCGCGCCGCGGTCGGTTTGAAAATGTAATCGGTTTCCAGAGGTTCCATCGGCACCAGGTGGTGCAGAATTTTCGCCAGTGGCGAATCCGCAACGGTGACGCCCAGTGTGGTTGCGCCGTACTCCCGCGCAATCTCCGCCGCTTCCTGCACATCCGGGCTGTAACCGCCCATGGAAAGACACAGCACCACATCGTTGTTGTCGATGGTGGACGCCGCCATGCGCATCAGCATGGGATCCGAGTAGGCAGTGGCCGGAAAACCCAGGCGGAAAAACCGGTGCTGACATTCCTGAGCCAGCACGGTGGAGCCGCCACCTACCCCAAAAATCAGAATCTGACGGGCCTTTACCAGAGCCTCTACCGCGGGCTCGATCACCGCCTCGGTAATCAGTCGTGCGTTGTGATCCAGTGCCGCTTTGATCTCGTCGTAAACGCCGTAGTTGGCACCGGGCTCTGCCTTTACTTCGGTGTAGAACCGCTGCCCCACCGCCAGCGCCTGGGCAAGACGCAATTTCAGGTCGCGTACATTCTTGCAGCCCACCGCTTTGGCAAAGCGGGTAATGGTGGCCTCGCTCACGCTCGCTTTATCCGCGAGCTCACTGATACTCGCGTGGGCGGCAAAGCCGATATCGTCCATCACCAGGCGCGCGATCTTCTGCTCGGCATCGCGCAATTGGCCATAATGGGCGTTGATCTTCGAAACAATATCCGGTTCGTGACTCACGGCAGGGTTCCTGTTTTCCTGGTGTTCTTTAGGCCGCACGCTGTGACACTTAGAAACGACTCTTTGATGCGCCCCATTTGAAACGGATAGGGATGTTACTGAACTCGGTGCAGTATATGTATCGTGTTTGTTACTTTCAATACTGCATTTAAGTATGTGATACTTTCTACCACAATTTATTAACAGCCTTGATTGTTTTGAGACGGAGTTGGCCCATGAGCGCCGAGCCCACAAACCCACAGTCTTCCCCGGCCGCCAACCTGCTGCGCGAGGAAATCCCCCTGCCCGCAGCGGTCCTCTACCGCTCGCGCCTGGAGCACAACCTGCAGTGGATGCAGTCATTTGCCGACCAGCGCGGGGTAAAGCTGGCCCCCCACGGCAAAACCACCATGACCCCGGCACTGTTCCGCATGCAGCTGGCCGCAGGTGCCTGGGGTATGACCCTTGCCAACCCGCAGCAGGCAAGGGCAGCGGCAGAAGCCGGGGCAACCCGGATACTGATGGCCAACCAGCTGGTTGGCCGGGCAAATATGCAGCTGGCAAGTGACTTACTGCGGGATTACCCACAGCTGGATTTCTATTGCCTGGTGGACTCCACAAACAATATCCGCCAGCTGGGAGAATTTTTCGGCTCCACTAAGCAGCCACTGAAAGTACTGATTGAAGTCGGCGTGCCCGGGGGGCGCACCGGCTGCCGCAATACCGAAGATGTGAATGCGCTGTGTGAGGAGCTTAAACGCTGGCCCCAGTTGCAGCTGGCGGGTGTGGAAACCTACGAGGGACTCATCCATGGAGAAAACGCGGAAGCGCGTGTGACCGAACACCTGAAAATGGTGCGCGATATTTGCCTGTCACTGCTCAAGCGAGAAGAGTTTGCCACCGAAACGGTCATTCTGAGCGGAGCGGGTTCCGCCTGGTACGATCTGGTGGCCGAGGTATTTACCGATCACAAGGCGCCGCGCATCCTGCCGGTGCTGCGCCCGGGCTGTTACCTCACCCATGACCGGGGCATTTATGAGGAAGCACAGGCCGCGGTGATGGCGCGGCTGGACGGGCACTGTTGCCCAAGCGGAGATTTGCAGTCGAGCCTGGAAGTCTGGGCCTATGTGCAATCGCTGCCGGAACCGGGCATGGCGATTCTAAATTTCGGTAAGCGCGACGCCGCCTACGATGCGGGCTTGCCGCGACCGGAATTGCACTTTCGTCCGGGCCGGGACACAACCCCGCATACAATCACGGAAGACTGGCGGCTTACCAACATCATGGACCAGCACGCCATGCTGCAGATTCCGCAGGACGCCGATCTTCAGGTGGGCGATATGCTCGCCCTCTCCACCTCGCACCCCTGCCTCACCTTCGACAAGTGGCGCCAGGTACTGATCATCGACGATGATTACAACCTGCTGGAAACGGCGGAAACCTGTTTCTAATCATCACAACAAGAATAAAAAAAGATATGGGAAATCTATTGTTCAAGGTCAGCGCACTGACAGGTCTGGCTCTCGCATTGGCCACCCCGATTGGTAGCGCTGAATCTACAGGCCGCGGGGAAGTCAAACTACTCACGCCATTGATGCCCTACCCCCGCCAGATCCAGCCAGTTTCCGCCGACCCGATGCGACTGGATGCGAATAGCCAGCTCTGCTTTGCGCACGCAGCCTCTCCTAAACTGATCGCGGCCACCGAGCGTTTCCGCGCGCAGCTGCAGCGCCAGCGCAATATCGCATTGCAGGCTGCCGTCGACTGCAAAAAAATCGCGGACAATAACGCGGCGGCACGGATCGAAATCGTGTTTGAAAGCAAACAGAAACATATTGATGAAAACACGCTGGCGGCACTCGACGTCAGCCGCGAGTTTTACCGCTTGCGTATCGAGGCAGACAAGGTGCGGCTGAGTGCCCACAGCGACACTGGACTGCTTCACGGCCTGCAAACGCTCTCACAATTGAGCGGCGTCGGGGAAAACACATCAGGCGCGAATGGCATAAGTCTGCCGGCGCTCGAGATTGTCGACTACCCGCGATTCCGCTGGCGCGGAGTGCTGCTGGACTCCGCACGCCACTTCCTTTCGGTCGACACCATCAAACGCCAACTGGACGGTATGGCCGCGGCCAAGCTGAATGTCTTCCACTGGCACCTGACAGACGATCAGGGCTGGCGCTTGGAAAGTCGCGCCTATCCAAAACTTCACCAGACAGCGCCCGGCGGCAACTTCTATACCCGGGAACAGGTGCGAGAAATCGTCGCCTACGCCGCCGAGCGCGGCATAGTTGTAGTACCGGAAATCGATATGCCCGGCCACGCCAGCGCCATTGCCGTCGCCTATCCTAAATTGATGTCTGCGCCCGGGCCCTACCAGCCGGAAGACCGCTGGGGCGTGCACAAGCCGCTGCTCAACCCCGCCAACCCGGCGGTGTACACCTTTGCTGAAAAAATTCTCGGGGAAGTCGCCGAGCTGTTTCCGTTTGAGTATGTACATATCGGCGGGGACGAGGTGGACCCGGAACACTGGGAACAGAACCCGCAGATACAGCGCTATATGCAGGAACACGAACTTGCCGACAGCCACGCACTGCACAATTACTTCAACAGCCGGCTGGCAGAGATTCTGAAAGGGCTCCACCGCAAGATGATCGGCTGGGATGAAACCCTGCACCCGGATCTGGCACCTACCGCCGCGGTACAGTCCTGGCGCGGTCCGGATGCGCTGGGGGAGATTGCCCGCGCCGGACACTACGGCATTTTGTCCACAGGCTTCTATGTGGATCAGCCCCAATACACCAGTTACCACTACCGCAATAACATTATCCCCGCGCCACTGGAATTTGATGCCATTCAGCCCGGGGAGAAGTGGCAGACCTGGCAGTTCGAAGCACCGCGCAAACGGGGCAGCGCGGTTACCGGATCTTTTACCATTGTGGAATCCTCTAGCGGCGAGCTGCGCGGGGTGATGGTATTCAATGGCAAAAAACCCGCGATTCTGCACCAGGTCAGGCGTACCGGCTCCTACACCTACTTCCGACTGGACACCTGGATGGGCCCGCTGCGCGCGCGTGTGAACCTGCAGGATGAAGCTTTGGGCGGTGAATTTATTGTGGGTAACGCACCCTACCACCCAACGGGTGAATTGATTGCCAGCAACAACCAGGAGAGTAAAGTCCCCACGTTTTCTTCCGGCTCTTCTGGTACTGCCGCGCTGAACGACGCACAGAAAAAGAATATCCTGGGTGGCGAAGCGGCACTCTGGGCGGAGATGGTCGACGAACACAATATCGACCTGCGCCTGTGGCCCCGTACCTTTGCGGTCGCCGAGCGACTCTGGTCGGACAAGGAGCTGAAGTACGAGGATTTTCTCTATCAACGGCTAAGTGGAATCGATCAATGGGCGGAAACTGCGCTGGGGCTTCAACACAACATCCAGCAAACGGATGCGCAGGAAAAACTATTCCCGAAAGACCTGCAGGCAGAGGCGCTGGCATTCTCGGCCGTACTGGAGCCCGCCCACTACTACCACCGCCACCACGAAAAATCGGCCAATGAAACCTACTCCCGCCGGGATTCCCTGCACCGCTTTGCCGACAGCCTGCCGGTTGAGAGTATGGCCCTGCGAGATTATCGCCAGCTTCTGGATAGCCTGCCGGAAAATTCCGAATCCGACTTCACCCGCACACGGGTGCTGAGCGGCCTCGAAAGCATGCAACGCGCAGGTGCCGCCGCTGAGATTCTACTGAATCAAAAAGGTCAGCTTTCCCCTGAGGTCCAGCAGCTGGCAGAAAAAGTGCAACAACAGCTGGAACTGGCCGTGCTGATTACCGAGCGCTACCAGAAGCAACAGACCTTCTCGGAAAGTGAGGAAATCAATATCCGCATGCGACTGGCAGCGCTTAAAGGAATGCACACAGAGGTGACTCTGCCGGCGGTTTATGTTCTGGAGCGGCTGCTGGATCAGCTGCAGTACGCTTTAACGAAGAACCAAACAAAGTAAACGGACAATATCTTGAATATGGTTAAGACCTTAACAACCTCCCTGCTGGCCCTGGCGATTGCCGCAAACGCCGCGGCTTCTACAGAGATCAACGAAAAACCGGACACTACCGACTGGATGCCCGAGGGCAGCTTCACCAGCGGTGTGGAGGGACCTGTGGTCGGCCCCGATGGCAGCCTGTATGCGGTAAATTATTCAGAGCAAGGCACCATCGGCCGCGTCATAGCAAAAGAGTCCGGCGAAGTCTGGCTGAAGCTACCCAAAGGCAGTATCGGCAACAGCCTGCGCTTTCACCAAGGCTTTTTGTATGTAGCGGATTACACCGGCCACAATGTGCTGAAAATCGACCCGGCCAATAAAGAGATCCAGCACAGGTTCCACAACCCGCAGATGCACCAGCCGAACGATATTACTATTGCGGGTGACGGCACCATGTATGCGAGCGATCCGGACTGGGCGAACGACAGTGGGCAGCTGTGGCGTATCTCACCAGACGGTGAATTTACGCTACTGGAAAAGGACATGGGGACCACCAATGGTATCGAGCTGAGCCCGGATGGTAAGAAGCTGTATCTCAATGAAAGTGTGCAGCGTCGGGTGTGGGTTTACGACGTGCTGGAGAATGGCGATGTAGCCAACAAACAGCTACTGATCGCGTTTGATGACTTTGGACTGGACGGAATGCAGACGGATAGAGAGGGAAAGCTGTATATCACCCGCTACGGCGCCGGCACCGTACTCAAGGTTTCCCCCACCGGTGACATTCTTGCAACGATCCGCCTGAAAGGACAACACCCGACCAATATCGCTTTGAGCTCCGATGGAAGCATCGGGTACGTGACCATGCAGAAGCGCGGTGCCATTGAGTATTTCTCTATTCCTCACTGACTGCGCTAGAAAATAGGAAGTAAATCTGAGGTCCGTGACTCTCACTAGCTGAAAAAGTAGATAAAACAAAAAAGGTGTGCCACTTTCGTGGCACACCTTTTTTGTTGAACAACATTGTCGGATTAACGCGCGATCAGAAATTACCGCTGATCGTCAGACCATAGCGACGGTCGGTTTTGAAGGTCAGAGACTCCTTGGTGGTACCGTCTTGGCTGACCTGCGCCAGGGTCTTGGTTTCAAGATCCAGCAGATTGCCGATCTCCAAGCCCACTCGCCAGTTGTCATTCAGGGAGTAGAACAGGCTCGCATCCATCATGCCGGCAGCTTCCGTGTAGATGGGGGCGAACTCGTTGGAGTCGCGGCGGGTCACCATGTAATCCGAGCGCCAGGTGTAGGCGAGACGCATGGAGAAGTCGTTGTACTCGTACATGCCCACGATGTTGTAGTTCTGATCGGAATATCCCTCAAGCGGCAGCCCGGAGAAGTTGCGGAAGGTATCGCGCTGATCACTGATGGGTTGTCCATCGGCGGTGAAGCGCTGAGCACCCAGGCCGCTCTCCGGATCGTTCAGGTCATTCTGATCGATGTAGGTGTAGTTGAGCTGCAGTCCCAGACCACTCAGCGCACCGGGCAGGAAGTCGTAGAACTGCGAGTAGGACAGCTCGACACCCTGAATGGAACCGGAGCCGGTGTTCGCCGGGCCGGTCAGGCTGAATTCCTGGGAAATGCCATTGTCCGGGTTGGTCACAGTTTCGACGAAACTGCGATTGCGGATAATGTCGTGCATTTTCTTGTAGAACAGGCCCATGGACACCGAGCCTGCGTCGGAGAAATACCATTCCGTTGTCAGATCAAAGTTGTCGGCTTTCTCCGGCTCCAGATTCGGGTTCAGCGAGGTACCAAACAGATTGACGTCAGTCACGCCAACCACCGGGTTGCTGGCATCGTCGGTGTCGTCGGAGCCCGGGTTCTCGCGAATCGCGGTGTAGCTGATGCCGAGGGTTTTTGTGCTGCGGGCCTGATCCAGCGTCGGGAAATACAAGCCGCGGGAGGCACCGAAACGCAGCAGTACATCGTCAGACAGGTTGAACACAAGGTTCAGGCTGGGGAGTACGGTATCGTAGTCCGTGCCCTCAACACTCTGTACGGAACCGGTGCCATCGGCAAACGCGTAGAGGTCCGGGTAGGTTTCCTGGAATACGCTGATCAGACTGTCGCTGCCGGAAATGGCCGGGGGCAGTACCACGTAGCCGTCGGAGTCCAGCTGGTAGCTGACATAGCGCAGGCCCACATTACCGCGCACCGGGACAACGCTGTCATCTATAGCGAAATCAGCGCGGATATATGCCTCAAGACGCTCTTCCCCGGTATTGGAAATATCGTGAGCGGCGAACGGGCCATTGACGCGGTCGGCGAGATCTTCGGAGCCCGAATAACACTCTGCATTGGGCTGACCGGCGGAGCCGAACGGCGCATTGTTCCAGGTGCCACAACCACTGCGCATGGCTTCACTGAAATTCTTCACCAGGCTCATACGCGGGAAGTAGAAGTTGCTGGTGATATCACCCTGCAGTACCTGGCCATCGTAAAAATCACTGAAGTCGACGGTCTCCCAGGCTTCCGGAGCGACATCTGGACCGGCCTTATCCACCTGCGCCTTCACCCAGCCTTCATTCACGAAGCCCCAGTTGGCGTACTCGGTGTTGCGCATGGTCAACGCTTTATCCGAGTAATACATACCGGTGTGGATTTTGTTGAACAGGCCATCCAGCTCGTAATCGAGATCGAGACGGAAGCTGTCGCCCTCGGCGTCGGAATTGACCTCGTGATCCAGTGCGGTGGCAATATAGTGGGTCTGGTTTTCACCGGCCCAGTTTGACCAGTAGCCCGGGTTGTTCCAGGTGGGGTTCAGGAACTCAACGCTGGGCAGTGAGCCGCGCAGGTCCAGGAACACATCCGAGGCATTGGAGCCCGGGGCAACGCGGGCATTGATCCCGTAGTTGTGCACAATCTCTTCGGATTCAACGTGCTGGTAGTCCACGGATACCGTCATGCGATCCGTCGGCCGGAAGGTCACATTGAGCGAGGTATCTTCCACCGAGTTGATGTTCTGGTTGTAACGGGAGGAAGCCAGCATCGGCAGTTCGGCGTCGGCGCGGATGATACCGCTGGTGAGGTAACCGTCGTCAAAGGTGATGGGATGCGATTCGTCCTCCAGCCAGTGGGCGGCAAACCAGGTGGTGGGGTGGAAGCCCTGCCCCTGGGTACCGATCACACGCTCTTCCCACTCAAGCTCGGCCTTGGAACTGATGTGTTCCAAGGTAGCGGTGATCCTTTCATCGTTGCTCTGCCACTGCACGGAGCTGGCAAAGCCTTCGCGGGTGCGGTCATTTTCTGCGGTGCGCAGGGAGAACTGGCCAGGGGCATACACCACACTGCCGGGTTCCTGACCGGGAATCATCGGGCCTTCCAGCGGCGAGTCCTCTGCCGGGCGAACCACCGCACCCCAGGCCATTTCGCCAATAAATGCATCGCCGCGGGAATAGTAGTTGGCTACGCCGACGCCATCGCCGCGGGTTTTGTATTCGGAACCGGAGCCCGCTACCAGGAAGCCGATCTTACCGATATCGGTTTCCCAGGAATCGGAAAACAGTCCGGAAAAGGACGGCGTGGCCTCCTCACGAAAATCGCCGTAATTAGCTTTGGCGGTAAACGCCAGAATCTGCTCGTCGGAGTCCAGCGGCTTGCGGGTAATCAGGTTTACCGTGCCGGCGATACCACCGGCGGTCAGGTCCGCGGTCTGGTTCTTCACCACTTCTACCGCGCCCAGCAGTTCCGGGGAGATATCTTCGTAGTTCAGGCCACCCCAGGGATTGGCACTGAAGGCATCGCGACCATTGATCTCACTGCGTACCCGGTCGAGACCGCGCACCAGCACACCGGTGCCTTCATCGGCGTAGTGGTTGGGGTCGTCGGACGCGGCAAAGCGCTCGATGGTCACGCCCGACACCCGCTGCAGGGCCTCGGTCACGGACTTGTCTGGCAGTGCGCCGATGTCCGATGCGGTAATCACGTCTTTTACCGTGTCCGCATCCCGCTTCAGGTCCTGTGCGGACTGCAGGTTGGAACGCAAATCACCGTAGACCACAACCTCTTCTACCAGTGCATCGTCGATTTGTTCTGCTTCCTGTGCAGCGAGCTGTCCTGGCAACAGGCCGTAGACCGCGCCGCATACGGCGATACTCAGCAGTTTCCTGTTGAACACTCTGTTAAATGTGGGATGGAATTTCCTTGGCATGGCGAACCCTCGGTGATGTTTATTTTTTATTCGTATCGGCTTGTTTGATTATTAGTATCTGCGCGGCCACCTGGGCATTTTCTACACCCGTGCGCACCCTGCCACTCCCCCTGAAAAGGCCCGATAAACGCCCCCAACACACAACTCCTGGACGCTGCCCCTACTCCAATCATTGCAGGAGGTAAAAAAAGCTCCGGGAACTCTCTAAGCCGGTTCCCCCGGCCAACCCGGTGGTACCAGAGCGAGCCCCGACTGCGAGCGATACAAGGTGAAGATCTAAAAAATGGACTGGTGGTACCAGCGCATACTGGAAAACATACCAACCAGGAAAATAACTTTCAACATTAAATTTTATTAATGTTAGAAACTTTCACAGGCCAGGCTCCCCCCTCGACATCTCCCGGTTAACACTCGTTAACGGATCTTTACCCAACGGAATTCAACGAAAATGCGACCGCGATTGTCTCAACCAGCGCACACCACATAGGAGACACCATGAAACGTCTGTACAGCGCTGCCGCTTTCGCGGCCATTGCCACGGTGACCGGATGCGCCAGCGCCCCGAAAGCGCCGCCGGTTTTTTCCGAGTCCTTCATTACCAGTATCACCCCGCAGGGCAACCATCTGTTTACCTACACCGCCAGTCTGAGCATGGAAAATGCAGGAGGTGGCCGAAAACCGGGCGGCGGCGGTCGAGGTGGCAAGGGAGGCGGAGGCCCCGGCGGCGGCATGGGTGGAGGTAAAGGCGGCGGCGCGGGCGGGATGCCGGCCAAAATGCGCGAAAACGCCAGCGAGGCCGCCATGGAACGTCTGGACCTGGTGCTCGCAGAAACCAACTACTGCCCACATGGGTGGTTTGTTATCGAAAAAACAGCAGACCGGGGCAATGTGGAGGTTAAAGGAGAGTGCCGAGCCCGTTGAGGACCCTACGATTCTCCGTGAGATAGCGTAAACTGGCCTGAATAAATCCAACTCTGGGCGTTATCAATGAAAATTCGGGCCAGTGCCATCCTGTCACTGTCTGTCAGCGCGCTGTGGCTGTCAGGCTGTGACACCAAGTCTCACCCAACTGCACAGGAACATCCTGCCGACCAATTTCTGAAAAACATCGCAGCCCATTGCGGCCAGGCTTTTGCCGGAGACATTACCGCCAATGAGCCGCCCTCCGATAAACCCGATCCGTTTGAAGGCGAGGAACTGGTCATGCATGTGCGCGGCTGCGAGAACCCGGTACAGGAAATTCACATTCCCTTTCACGTGGGCGACGATCGATCCCGCACCTGGATTCTGACACGCACGGAAAACGGGCTTCGACTCAAGCACGATCATCGCCACAAAGACGGCAGTGAGGATGCTGTCACCATGTATGGTGGCGATACCGCCAGTGCGGGAACAGAAAACCGCCAGGAATTTCCGGTGGATCAGGAATCCATTGAGACGTTTAAGCGTGAGGGACTGAATGCGTCACTGGAGAATATCTGGGCCATGGAAATTCACCCGGACCGATATTTCATCTATGAATTAACCCGCCCCAATGGGCGGGAATTCCGCGTGCAGTTTGATCTGAGCAAGCCCGTACAGGCCCCACCGGCACCCTGGGGGCACTGACCCCCGAGGCGGCTGAATTTACTCAGGGGTTATGCAGCAGATAGTCTGCGTGGAAACGCAGGTGCTGCTCGATAAAGGTGGCAATAAAATAGTAACTGTGGTCGTAGCCCGCGTGAAACTCCAGTTTCAGTGGATAACCCGCCGCGTCTGCCGCCGCCTTGAGGGCATTGGGCTTCAGCTGCTGATCCAGGAACTGATCCTCTTCCCCCTGGGATACCAACATCGGTAATTGCGCAGTGGCGCGGCTCAATAGCGCGGTCGCATCGTATTCCTCCCACAGGGCTCTATCCGCCCCCAGGTATGCCGCCAGGGCCTTCTCTCCCCAGGCACAGGCCATGGGATTGCAGATGGGACTGAAAGCAGACACCGAGGTATAGCGGCCGGGGTTTTTCAACGCAATGGTCAGCGCACCGTGCCCTCCCATGGAGTGGCCGCTGATGGCACGGCGATCACTCACCGGGAAATTTTCCTCAATCAGCGCCGGTAACTCTTTCACCACATAATCGTACATCTGATAGTGCGGCTTCCACGGCGCCTGGGTGGCGTTCACATAAAAGCCAGCGCCCTTGCCGAGATCATACGCCTCATCATCCGCCACCCTGTCACCTCTGGGGCTGGTATCCGGAATCACCAGAGCAATACCCAACTCCGCCGCCATACGCTGAGCGCCGGCTTTCTGGGAAAAGTTCTCATCGGTACAGGTAAGGCCTGAGAGCCAGTACAGCACCGGAAACCGCTGATCCTTTTCCGCCTGGGATGGCAGGAAAATGGAAAATTGCATTTCACAATCGAGCGCGTCCGAGCGATGGCGATACTGGCACTGGTTGCCGTCAAAGCTCTGGGTCTTGCTGACAAGTTCTAGCATGCGGGAAGCACCTCAGTTATGGTGACTATGGTTGTAATGAATCACGCTGCGAATACTTTTGCCTTCATGCATCAGATCAAACGCCTCGTTGATCTGCTCCAGCGGCATGGTGTGGGTGATAAAATCATCCAACTGGAACTCGCCGGCGAGGTAGCGCTCCACGTATTCGGGCAGCTGGGAGCGCCCTTTCACGCCGCCAAACGCGGTCCCGCGCCACACTCGCCCGGTGACCAGCTGAAACGGCCGGGTGGAAATTTCCTGGCCCGCTCCGGCAACGCCGATAATCACGGATTCGCCCCACCCCTTGTGACAACACTCCAGGGCCGAGCGCATAACATTCACATTGCCGATACACTCGAAGGAATAATCCACACCACCGTCGGTGAGCTCCACGATGACTTCCTGAATCGGCTTGTCAAAATTTTTCGGGTTGATGCAGTCGGTAGCTCCCAGCTTCTTCGCCAGCTCAAACTTGCTTTCATTAATGTCGACGGCAATGATCCGGCCCGCTTTGGCCAGGCGCGCACCGATAATGGTGGCAAGACCTATTCCGCCAAGGCCAAATACGGCAACGCTCGCGCCCTCTTCCACCTTCGCCGTGTTTGCCACCGCTCCCATTCCGGTGGTCACACCACACCCCAGCAGGCAGATCTCTTCCAGGGGGGCCGACTTGTTTACCTTGGCCACGGAAATTTCCGGCAGTACCGTATATTCGGAGAAGGTGGAGGTGCCCATATAGTGATAAATCGGTTCACCGTTGACGGAAAAGCGCGTGCTACCGTCGGGCATCAGGCCCTGGCCCTGGGTGGAGCGGATTTTCTGGCACAGATTGGTCTTGCCGGAGGTGCAGAATTTACACTCGCCACACTCCGGGGTATACAGCGGAATCACGTGATCACCCACCGCGACACTGGTGACACCCTCGCCGATGGACTCCACCACACCGCCGCCTTCATGGCCGAGAATGGCTGGGAATACCCCCTCAGGATCATCGCCAGACAGGGTGAATGCATCGGTGTGACACACACCGGTCGCCATCAGTTTGATTCGTACCTCGCCCGCCTTGGGCGGTGCAACTTCCACTTCTTCGATGGACAGTGGCGCGCCGGCTTTCCAGGCGACCGCGGCTTTACACTTGATCGGCTCCGCTGACATGTAGCTCTCCTGTTTGTTCTGATGGCCCTTTGGGCGGAAAGCTTAACAGATCAGAACATGCCTGCCTGTCTTTAATACACTGGTCGCCGCCGCTGTCGCACTGTTTTACATCAGAGATCAATTCTCACGCCCTTTCCTGGTGCCGGAGATTCACCGCTCGGCTCCATAACACCGGAGCCCGGCGGGTTCCGCAGAGCTGGCCCATTCCTTGCTCCGCCATGGATAAAGGACAACAAAAGGCTCAATGACGATGACCGACCACCAATGGCTGATGACCTCCCAGGCACTCAACTCACTGCGGAAACTGCGCAAACGTATTCAGGCCGAGTTTGGCATCAACCTGCGTTTTTCCGATTTTAATTTTGAGCAGCAGCTGGCTGATCTCAAGCACCGCAGTAAAGATACGGAGTCGCTCACTCTGATCGCACAACTGGAAGCCATGAAAGGAGGGCCGTTCCTCACCGGCCAGGAGCCACCGGAACGACTGTATCGCGGGCAGAAAGTTTTACGGGAATCCGCGCACAAGGATATCTATGAAATGATTTATGGCGATGAACTTGCGCTACACGATGGGCGGGGGTCTCAAGCGCAGCCACGCAGGATGTATCGCGGCCAGCCCGTGATCCGCTGACCGCCTGCCTCCCGTTAAACGGAACAGGCAGACCGCGAGTGCCGGGGGGTAACGCCTGGTTACTTGCGGGCCAGATCCTGCAGAGCATCCACTTCCAGAATATCTTCCATCTCGTCGAGTACTTCCTCGGCAAGTTCCTCCAGCAGACGCTCAGTAGCCTCACGGGTGGTATCTTCCACGGTACCACCATCTTTCGGGGCCTTGGTACGGTAGCGGGCCTGCAGTTTCAGGTCGGCGATGTCCACACTCCCTTCCCGCAGAGCTGGTGCGCCGGCCTGCGAGCCCAGTAGCCGGTAGTGAAATTTTCCATAGGCCGTCATGGTGCCCTTTTCCACGTCATAATCACTGCTGCTGAATATATCGAGAATTTTCTGCCGCACCGTTACATCAAATTCGGTATGCAGCGTCAGCGGTGCGGCACTATCCACAACACGCACCCGCTCATCGTCAAAGAATTCACCAAATTGCTGCTGAACCTGCTGGTTGAGGTACACAGCAAACGCATCATTGGCTTTCTTGCGCATTTCCCCCAGGCCACTATTACTGCCCGACAGCGCCAAAAGTATCTGCAGGTTACTGCCGGTAAGCGGGGTGGGTGCTTCGACACGAATATCAGAAGGCGCTACCGACAGCCAGAATTCCGGCTCACCGCCGGTATAGCCGGACCAGCCGCTTGCGGTGTTGGCAGAAAGCGCCGGGGACCAGGCAGTCAGACAAGACAGCATCAGCGCCAGGACAAGCGGCAGGGTTTTGGATCGCGGAGAGTGAACAGGGTGAGATTCGGGCGTGGGAAAATGGCTTAGGGGTAATCTTAGGGGCATAGTGTCTAGGGGCATAGTGTCGCTCCCGGGTCTTCGGGTTAATAGATCGTGCGGCCAGTAGGCGAAATACCAGTTTGCTGCACGAATACTATCCCTTGCAACCTGCGGGCCAGATTCAGAATCTGGCCCCGGGAGCGAACGAGTCGACACTACTGAAGATAGCGCGCCTTGAGCAGGGCCAGCTCCTGAGCATCCACATCCAGGGCGTGCTGAATATAGCCTTCTACGGAACCGTGCTGGCGCTCCATTTCGGCAAATGCGGACTCCAGCCAGGATACTTCCACGCCGGCCAGTACATTGCGAACTTCCGGCGGCAGCTGGGCAAAGAATGCATACATCTGCCTCTGTTTTTCGCTGGCATCTTCCGGCAGCTGCATGATGTCGTGCTTACTGTTTTTGATGACTTCATTGGTCAACAGGTAATCCTGCTCAATGGTTGCGCGGTCCACCCCCAGAGCGGTGAGAATCAATGCGGCACCGATACCCGTGCGATCCTTACCGGCAGAGCAGTGGAATAACAGCGCGTCGTCGGACTCGATCAGTTTCTGAAACATGGCTTTGTAGTGCGGTGTCTGTTGCCGGACCAGGCCAACGTAGCCTTTGTCCATCAGCGCCACCAGATCCTGCCTGGTGAAGTCCGGCTTGCGCAGCACCTTGCCGAATTCTGCTTCCCAATCCGCCATCATCTGGTAGTCCCAGGTCATATGATCGATTTCACCGGCCTGCCAGTGCGTGGGCTCGCTCGAGCGCTCTTCACTTGAACGGAAATCCACCACGGTGGCAATGTCACGGTTCGAGAGAAACTCGTAGTCCCCTTCGGTGAGGTTGGTCAACACACCGGAGCGGTAAAGCTTGCCCCACTTTACGGTTTTCCCATCGGCAGTCTTATAACCGCCGAGGTCACGGAAATTGCGCCCGCCTTCCAGTGGCAGTACCCGGGTGTGCTCGATGGCTGCCGGGACAGCAGCCTGCTCAGCTGGCAAGGTTTTAACCTGAGACAGTGCGTTGCCGCGCATCACGTCAGAAGAAGCACAGCCACCCAGTGCCAGTGCCGCAAGCGCGGCAACCAGCGTATTCGTTATCCGTTTATTCATGGTTCACCTCAATATGTTTTCTTGATAACCAGATCAATGATCAAAAATTCACGCGGAAGCCCGCGAGATAGCGTCGGCCATAACTCTCAACCTGATTCGGATTGCTTTCGTCCCCGGTGTAACGCACATCCTGCTCGTCGGTCAGGTTGTTGGCATTGGCGTACAGGGTGACGTCGGAGCCGAACATCGCCATTGGCAGGTCATAACTCACCGACAGGTCCACGCGCTCCTGCGCCGCCCAGTAATCGGTCATGCCGACGTTTTCGGTGGTGGAGAGCCAGTCGTCCCGATACTGGTGATTTAAGCGAATGGAAAAGCCTTCCATTTCATAAAACACTGACGCGTTGAAAATGGTCTCCGATGTACCCGGCAGGCTGTGGCGCGCACCAGCGACCGTTTCAAACTCACTGTCGAGCAGAGTGAGGTTGGCGCTAATACCGAAGCCGTCCAGTACCGGCATGAAGTCTGCCGCCTGGGCGATAACATTGAATTCGGCTCCGCTCATCTTGCCGTTACTGCCATTCAGATATTGGGTGTATACCCAATAGTCGGCACCCACTTCCGGCATATAGGCGCTGCCGGCGATCACATCACTCTGTGCATAGATCACGTTGTCAATGTTGCGGGTAAACAGGCCCGCGCTCATCAGACTGGCCTCACCGGCATACCATTCGAGGGAAAGGTCCGCGCCGATCGACTCTTCCGCCTCCAGGGAGGGGTTGCCCGCAGTGACGCTGCTCTGAACAAAATCCACCATGTCGTCACCGCGCCATTCGGCGTAGGTCGGGCGGCTGACACCGGTGGAAACGGACATACGCAGTTTGACGTCGTCGGCCAGGTCGACATTCAGATGCGCACTGGGCAGCACGTTGGTAAAGCTGTCTTCGAAGTTACCCGTGGGGCCCTCGCTCAGGTAATCGGTATTCTCCACGCGCATGCCCAATACCAGGTTGCCCCAGTCATACTGTGTGGTCACCATGGCGTAACCGGCGCTGACGTCCTCTTGCAGGCGGATCCCCTGGGAATCATTCGGGCTCAGTTCCAGCCCGCCAACAGCGGCATCCCAGGCCGCACGCAAGCCCTTGTTGTCATAGTAAGTGGCACCGTCGATGCCGTTACTGAACTGGGTATCCCAGGCTTCGTCTGTAGCGAAATCACCGATATTCACATCGCCAGGGAAGAGACCGTAGGAAAGTACAAAACCAAGACCTTCCGCCTCGCGGGCGTCAAACTCGATACCGGTTTTTACCACGGCGTCGCGGCCAAACAGCGTCAGGTCACGCTCGGCATCCAGCTTGAATTTGGTGGCATCGATCGCCATTTCCGTACCGATCAGCATGCCGAGATCAACGGCGTAATTGATATCGCTGACATCCATCGGTGTCTGTGCGATGGGATCAAACAGGCCGTAAACCGCCGGGTCGTGCAGATCGCTCACGTCGAAGCTGGCCACCGCAAAACCGCCTTCGCTGCGGGGCAGCGGCAGGAACATGGTATTTTCTGTTTCGGTGAAATTGATTCGGGATTCGACCACCCAACTACCCAGCGCCAGGTCCATCCCCAGGGTGTTGGTGAAGGTAGAGTTCTCGTAAAGACCGTATTCAAGGGCGCGTCCAACCAGTGCAAACTGATTTTCTCCCACAGCACCGGTCGCCTGGGGTGCGCCAACGGCAGCTGCACCTCCGGCAAAGTCGAATACGTACTGGTTGCGCTCTTCAAAGTCCTGGAATTCGTTATACAGGGTGGAGACAAATACACGCTCCAGCGCACCATCTCCACGGAACTCAAAACGACCACCGTAGGCGCGGTCTTCACGCACGACCTTGTAGCTGCGGAAATCCAGCTCGTTGACCAGCAGCTCACCACTGTCATCGCGTGCGATATCGTATTCGCGGTTGTCGGTAATCTGTTCGCGGCTATTTTCCGAGGTAAACAGGGAGAAGCCGAAGTTTTCGTTGGACCAGGAAGTACGCAGCGCGAATTTCTCGATATCCCCATCACCCAGTTGCTGATTGCCCATCCCCAGATCTGTGGACAAGGCCCAGCCATCGTTTACAAACGGGTCGAAGGTGGAGATATTGATATGACCCGACACCGCACTGCCCGGCATATCCGCCGTGATCGCCTTGTTGGAATCAATGCGGCTGGTGATTACTGAAGGGAAACTGTCAAAACGCGGCACGCGGCCATTTTCTGCACCCGGAATGCTCAGGCCATCGATAGCCAGAGAGGTGTAACGGAAAGGCGCACCGCGGAAGTTGATGTAGCGGGCCTGGCCCTGGTCGCGCTCAATGGCGAGACCGGGAACGCGGCCAAGCGAATCCGCCAGGTTCTGATCCGGGAAGCGGCCGATGGTATCTGCCGAGATAATATCGACGGTATTGTCGGCATCGCGCTTGGCATCGATCGCCGCTTTCTGGCTGTCTCGAATCGGAGATGCCATCACCACCACTTCCTCCAGTTGTGCCGCATCCACGCTCTGCTGAGCCAGCGTCGGCGCGGCGGCCGCAGCGAGGGAAAGGGATATCAGTAACGCCAGGCGGTTGCGCGGCCAATCATTTTTACGCGAATTGATCATTGTTTTGCTCCGAAAACGGTTCGGGTAGTTGTGCCTGTAAGGTCTTGCAAAATGGCCCTGTGGAGATGCCGGGCCGCTCGGGACACATGATCAAAACTGCGTATGACAAGGGGGTTAAAAAGAGGCTTACAGCGAGAAAAGAGATATCCCTAAAACGGAATTTTCTTTGAAATCAGTGAGTTATAAAGGTGATGGACGCGGCATCGAGCCCCAGCCGATAGCGGTAGCGGCCACTTTTGAAATCGCGCTCGGAAGTAAACAGATAGGCGCTGGCGAGATCTTCTCCCAGTGCCGAGACCAGCTCATCGCGGATTTTATTGCGGTTCTGGTCCAGCGTTTTTGCCCGCAGGCCATTTTCACGAAGATCGTTAATAGACTTGGCGTGGCCGCCGTGGAACTCCATCAGTTCGATCAGCGATTGGGCATTTTCCCGATCCGGTCGATTGACTGGGGGATTCAGTACCCAGCCCTCACCCTGTGTTCGCAGGCGCGCATACCAGAGGTAATAGAAGAACGGAGTTTTGGACAGGGCAATATGGATACCGTGAATAGACACCCGCAACCGCCGGCAATCGAACGTCAGCTGATCCGGCGCATTGGCGACAGCCAGCGCGGTGTCCATAGCTTCCAGCCAGGGCGCTTTTTGCGCGGGCAAGGTGTCCACCGACAGGGCGCGGTGAAACCAGGGCAGCTGCGGTGCGCTCAGCACGGCAATATCCGATTGGGACAAACGGTGCAGAATTTCCGCAGGTGCCAGGGGAGACGCCTGACTAAAATATGAGAAAAGCTGCCTCTGTACAGAGTTTAATTGCGCAAGCTGCCGCTGCAGGCGCCGCGCGGCGCGGTAACCGGTGCCGGACGCCATCAGCGACTGGACCTGGGCCCGCGCACTGCTGTTCAGCGGCCGCGGCAGCAGAGCCATTCCACCCAGCAGTAGCAACGCCAGCAGCCCCTGACTGCCCACGAGCAAAGGCATATTGGTTTCACAGTCGACCGCCAGTCGCGCGCGCTCGAATATCTCGCTATCCCCGAACCGCCAGGGCACAATCACCTCAGCGCTGGCCGTCACTGTACCGGTGTTGACCGCGCTCCCGTGGTCATCCAGCAGCTGGATCACATGGGCGCGACACGGCCCTAACACGGGCAGCCGGCCCGCCGTGACAATTGAAGCAAGATCCTGCTCGAGCCGCTCTGTCACCCAGGGTTGTGCGCCCCCATGGGACAAACGGTTTTGCAGAGCCAGTTGCAGACGCTCGGGCAATTGTTCCTGAAGCGACTGGCTGAGGTGTGCGCGGAAACTGTGCTGTGCATGCCAGAAAGCCAATCCACTCAATACCGTGGTCAGCAGACACCACACAACAAGCCCGCGGTAGAAGTGGCGTGTCATCCGCCCACTCCCACGCATTTATGCGCGCCGGGAAAATCACGGTGCGCACTGAACAGGCCGCTGCTGGCACGATCGAACGCATCGGCGATCGCGCAATCGATATTGGCCGGACGCGCGCGGCGTACAAATAAGGTGGCGGCGGTTACATTGTCGGCCATCAGAGTACGCTGAAGCGGAATGTCCATATCCTGCTCGAGAAACAGTCCACCACTCACCAGATCCAGATCTCCGCTTCTGAACGCGCGGTACAGGCTGATAGCGTCATCAAAATAAAACAGTTGCTGCTGGGAGATATCCAGACCGACTTCTTTCAGTGAGGCCAGGGGCAGCAGGTGGAAAGTGTGACTGAGCTTGTCATTCAACAGCCCGATCTTTTTCCCCTGAAAGTAGTCGCGCTCCAGCCGGGGTTTCTGGTCGCGGCTGAACCAGTACACCTTGTACTGGTCGTAGCGCAACAGGGGCTCGTAATAAGTGGAGTATTCCGGTACCAAGCCACTGAGACTGTGCGTGCGGCTCCATATCAGGTCATAATCCTCGTTCAACACTTCCTCTGCGCGCAACTGGCTGCGGGGTTTCCAGGAGATCTGCACGCCGTGGTAGTGGCGCGCCATATCTGCGGAGCGACAGAGGTTATCGGCAATCTCCCGGGCAAAAATGGAAGATACCGTAAGCAGGTTAAAGATCTCGCGTTTTTGGCCAGGCGCGCGGGCTTCGGCCCCGGTGACGCATTGATAGACGTGATAATCGCGCAGTACCGGTGCCGCCGCTTCCTGTTGTGACAGCCACAGACTCACCCCCACCCCAAGTGCCAGGATCATGCACAGGGTAGCGACATACACACGTTGGCTGACAAAGAAAAGCGGCGACATTGCGGTTGTGTCACGACACGCAGGTTGTGGATTCAGCCTCGCAGTCTATGTACGTTTTATGACAAACCGATTACGTGCCACCGGCAACGGTCTGTGTGGTGCCACGGCTCTCCCACCTACCCGGCGGGGCACTACCCACCCGATACTGCGAGTCCGCGGATCCCCCGTTATTCATGGCAGCCTGACAACCCGGGACAAAAAAGAAATCGGCATCAATATATGCAAATGCTAACAATTCGCATTTAATGGTGTTACCATCTGCTCCCGTCACAGTTCGCGAACGGAGAGTCTTCAGTTCGGCATTTCATCCCGTTGCGGACGACGTTTTTTTGCGCGGGAGACCGGTCACAGGCGGTTTCCGGTAAGCGCGCTTGAGTACGCAGTGCACGGACGCACTGTCTCTGGAATACCTCCGCATCTGCTATTCCGGAGCAAGCCGGTGTTATACGCCCACCGGCTGGCGTAGTGAGTGCAGGGACGCACTTTTTTTCAATTCACTGTAAAGCTGGCCCCGTGGCTCCTGGTGCAATGTCGGTTAGGAACCCTCAGACAACGGTCCTAACATTCAGCGGAATCCCCAGAAAAAGAGAGGTAACCGCCATGCCAAAAGCCTGGGTTCTGGTAGCCAACCATACTCACGCTCGCGTGTTTGAAGCGGAAAAACGTGCGGGCACTCTCACTGAAATCGAATCCCTAGTGTACCCGGAAGGGCGCATGAAAGGGGAGGAACTGCGTCGCGACGCCCCCGGGCGCTCGTTCGACAGCCAGGGCCAAGGTCGACACGCCATGGCCGAACCCACCAGCCTGCGGAAGCAGGGCGCACAGAAGTTCGCCAAAGATATTGCACACACCCTGGAGCGAGGCCGCCAGGAAGGACGGTTCAACCGACTGTACATCGTCGCGGAACCTTCGATGGCCGGCAGCCTGCGCCTGTCGATGAGCTCTCCGTGTCTGGCCACCATCGCCGGTGAGGCGCGCAAGAATCTCACCACCAGCGATGCGGAAGAGATTCGCGCGCAGCTGCCCATGTGGTTGTGACACCGTGCCGTTTTCGGACGGTATTTTTCATGTCTAAATCCCACCTGCGCGCCCGGCCATCCCTGCCGGGCGCGCCAATTGATTTGTCCCCCCCACCCTGAGACCATGCCCCTCGAGCAGCCGGCCGTGACACGCCCGGCATCTTGAGCAGATTCCATAAAAGATCCCAATCAATAAGGAAGCGGTATGCTGAGACTGTTCCAAATCCAGCGCGGTAAGATCAAAGAGACCTATGCCGGTAGCGATTACCACAGCCAGCCGCTGTCTGACGCCGCCTGGATTGACCTGCAGGACCCGGAAGAAGACGAACGCGATCTGCTGGAACAACTACTGCGCACCGAGTTACCCGAATCTGACGATGTCGACGAAATCGAATCCTCCGCGCGCTTTTTCACCGATTCCGCCGGTATTCACGTGCACTCTCTCTACCTGACCCAGAGCGAAGGCCGCCACGACACCGCGACCGCGGCATTCATCCTGCAGCCCCAGCGTCTGATCACCGTACGCGACAGCGAACTGGCCGACTTCCGCCTGCTGCGCATGCGCGCCCGCCGCAATCAGGTAGAGGCACATAACGCCCAGGAACTGCTGATCCTGCTGTTTGAACAGAAGGTGGAAAACCTCGCCGACGCCCTGGAAGACAACTATCTCAAGCTGGGTGAAGTCAGCCACCTGGTGCTGGAAGATGAAGAAGCCGACCTGGAAGAAGCCATCGATCACCTGGCAAAGCTGGAAGACTCCAATGGTAAAATCCGCCTGTGCCTGATGGACACCCAACGCTCTATTGCCTTCCTGCAACGCCACCTGAAAGACGACCCGGAGCTGCGCGAAGACTGCTGGGGTATATTGCGTGACATCGACACACTGATGTCTCACACCACCTTCCTGTTCGAAAAGATCAACTTCCTGATGGACTCCACCCAGGGCTTTATCAGCATCGAGCAGAACAAGATCATCAAAATTTTCTCCATCGCCGCCGTCGTCTTCCTGCCCCCCACCATGGTGGCGAGTATTTACGGCATGAACTTCGAACATATGCCGGAACTCGAGTGGCTGCTGGGCTACCCCTGGGCGCTGTTGTTGATGTTGATGGCGGGTATGGCGCCTTATCTCTATTTCAAAAAGAAAGGCTGGCTCTAAATAATCACAATTCTCAGATGCGAAGGCGGCGATGCCGGGTAGGCCCCTGCAAGACCTTCTGCGAGAGGGACCTCGCAGAAGAGCCCCCATGGATGGGTTTTCGGGGGGGCGCCTAGCTCGTGTCTTGCAGGGGCCTACCCGGCAGCGTCGCCGCCACAACCCTTTACAAAGCGACCACCAAATTCACCGCCAGCTGCTAACCTTTATGGGTAAAACGGGATAAAGGTCATTGCAGGGAAGCAGGGCAATAATGGCGACGTCGGACGGCAACAATCCAGGAAAAACCAGCACCAAACCCTTCCATATGCGCCGCTGGCTCAGCATCCAGCAAGCAGTCGATCACCTGAGCGCGCTCTCTGAAGACCCTCTCACCAGCGACGACCTCGCCAGCCTCGCCGAAGATCATCAACTCGACCTCTACTGGTACCGCCCCGGCCAGAAACTGGCCTACCTCGACAAACCCGGCTGGGGCACCATCGAACTCACCCAGCCCCTGCGCCTGTGCCCCGAACACAACAGTGATTGGCGCGCCATTGTCGGCATTTTGCGCCAGCGCCCCGCGCTGCCCGCAGAAGAAAATGACACGCCCACGCTGGTAGACGGCGACGGTAATCGTCTGCGTATCGCTTTCGATTTCAACAATCGCCCGGAGCCTTTCAGCGCACGCTGGTACCCCAATTACGCCGAACTGGTGGTACGACGCCGCGATCTGGACCGGCTGGAAGGTCAACTCTTCAACGATGAAGACGAGCAATCTCTGGAGCCAGAACTGCTGCTGGATGTGATCTGGCAGTTGGAACAGATGGCGATGGAAAACGGAGCAAACCGCGGATCTGCCCATGATCTGAACTGGCTCACCCACCAACTGAGTGACCGCACCAAGCTCGACCCGAGCCTACTCGGTAAGGTTCTCAACGCAGCTGAGCGCCAGCACGCAACCCACCACTAATCCCGCCCTGCCCCTCAGATAGCTGTACTCGCCCGAACAGCAGGCGCTCTTGCGATTTTTTCGAAGAATTCTTACAGCTTTTTGCGCTAGTCCCTGCCGGGAAAATTTTTATAATCCCCTTCCATTGAAACTGAGTCTGCCCTGATGGAGGCACCCCCCGTGCAGTCCCGAAACAGTAATTCCCATTACGGCTGGGTCGCCGTCGCGTTTCACTGGCTGATGGCACCGGTCATCATCGGCATGTTTGCTCTCGGCTGGTGGATGGTCGGGCTCGGGTATTACGACCCCTGGTATCGCCAGGGACCAGACATACACAAGTCTGTTGGCATTCTGTTACTGATACTGCTGTTGGCACGCCTGCTGTGGCGTGCAGTAAATACCGCTCCAAATCCGGAACCGGCGCCGCGCTGGCAACAGCGCGCAGCAAGTGCAGCTCATGGCGCCCTCTATTTCCTGCTGATTGTCATATGTCTCACCGGCTACCTGATTTCCACCGCCGATGGTCGAGCGATTGAAGTGTTCAATTGGTTTCGTGTGCCGGCGACGATTCAGGGGCTGGAAAATCAGGAGGATATTGCCGGCACCCTCCATGAGTGGCTGGCGTGGACGCTGATGGGGCTGGTACTGCTGCACGGGCTTGCGGCCTTCAAGCACCACTTCGTCAACAAAGACAATACCCTGCGCAAAATGCTGGGGCTGGGGCCCAAAACTGGTTCACTGAACCGCTGATACCAAAACGTTACTGTCACTAACCAACATACCGTTAACCCACAAAGGAAATACTCCATGAGAAAATTCGCTTCGTTGCTGTTCGCGGCACTGGTTGCCAGCACCATCGGCACTTCCGTTCAGGCTGCCGACTACCAGTTCGACACCAAGGGCGCCCACGCGTTTATCCAGTTCCGGATCAAGCACCTGGGCTACAGCTGGCTGTACGGCCGCTTCGACAAGTTCGACGGCAGCTTCACCTACGATGAAGCCAAGCCGGAGGCTTCCACCGTTCAGGTCACTGTGGACACCGCCAGCCTGAACAGTAACCACGCGGAGCGCGACAAGCACCTGCGCGGTGACGACTTCCTGAACGTGGCCAAGTACCCCACCGCCACCTTCAAAAGCACCAGCTTTGAACCCAAGGGCGATGGTAAAGCACTGCTGAAAGGCGACCTGACCCTGCACGGTGTGACCAAGCCAATCACCATTGACGTTGAAGAAATCGGCGGCGGCAAGGACCCCTGGGGCGGCTACCGTCAGGGCTTCACCGGCAAGACCGAATTCAAACTGAAAGACTTCGGTATCGACTACGACCTGGGTCCGGCTTCCCAAACCGTGGAAATGATTCTGGATGTGGAAGGCATCCGTCAGTAAGCCTTCGATTGCCGTCTCACAGGATGGACAAGAAGCCCGGCCTTGGTGCCGGGTTTCTTGTTTTTGGGAAAAGATCTGGTGGATGGGATTGGTGGATGCGCTGCGCTTATCCACCCTACGGGTATGGCGCGTAGTTTATTCGTAGGGTGGATAAGCGCAGCGCATCCACCGATTTGCCACTATGCGTTGACGGTACGCCCAACAGGCTCTCGAGCGACAAAGTAACCCACAGCGTAAACCACAAGCCCCATCAGAATCCCCGGCATTCCTTCGTAGATATGCGCATGCCAGCCGAGCCAGCGCCAGATTAACGCTGTAGCCAATCCGAGCACACTCATCACAACCGCCAGTTTCTGGGAAGGTTTACCGCCAGCAGCCAGCACCATTAACAGCGGCGCAAACGCCGAGGCGAGCGCCGACCAGCTCATCACCACCAGGCTGAAAACACTCTGCTTATTCGCCAGCGCCCAGACTACTGCTGCTGCAGTAATACCTAGGGTCGCGATCTTCAGCAGGCGAGTATTTTCCGTGCGCTGAGGCAACAGATCGTGGGTCAGAGCCGCTGAACAGCTCAGCACCAGAGAATCCGCGGTGGACATGGTCGCGGCAAAAATGCCGGCGAGAATCAGACCTACCAAGACGGGCGACAACAACTCCATTGCCATCATCGGCAGCGCCAGCTCTGCATCAAAAGTGCCCGGATCATTCAGCAGGATTCGCGACAACATGCCAACACCGGTCGCCATAAAGTAAAAAATGGTGAACCATAGGTAGTACCAGCAACGTGCCTGTAGCATGCGCCCGGAATCATTCAGGGCCATAAAGCGCACCATCACATGGGGCTGGCCTACCACGGAGATACCCGCGAACAACCAGCTCAACGCAAACAGCACACCGCCGGCAACACCGGGTAACAGCAGGTCCTGTGGATACCAGTTGAGGAAGCCCTCCACCTGCCCCATCTGCTGCCAGGCAGCGCCGATCCCCCCCACCGATTGCGTCGCCACAATCAGTAGAATACTCATGGCGACCACCATCACCATCGACTGGGCCGCATCGGTCCAGATGGACGCGCGAATCCCCCCGGCAAGACAATAGGCCGCAACAATCACGCCACCGATCACCGCACCGCTCCAGATCGGAAGGTCCAGCACTACGTACAGCGCTTTACTGCCGGCCACCAACTGGGCACTGGCATAAGCAAGAAGAAAAAGAAGAGAGAGAATTCCGGCGAGCTTCTGCCAGTGACCGAACCGCGTGCCCTGCCAGCAGGCCAGTACGCCGGCGTAGCTGGATTCGCCGCTGCGCCTGGCCGCCTCGCGCAGGTTTTTGTGCATCCACAGGGAACCGAGGAAATCCCCGAGTATCCACCCCAGCATCAGCCAGATGGAAGCGAGGCCGGTGGCGTAGGTGTAACCAATCACACCGATAAACATATAACCGCTGTTATTGGTAGCCACCGCAGAAAGCCCCACCAGCATCGGCGAGACATCCTGGCTCGCGAGATAGTAGTCTTTTTTGGTCCCGCGACTTTTGCGGTAGGAGCTGACTCCTATCGCAGCGAATAGCGAAAGAAAAAACAGGAAACTGATCAGCACGTCCATTCCCCCTAAGCAGTTTGTTTGTTATTGAAATTTTTCGTAGCGGCCCACATCGTTTTTATTTTCGGCGCGGGATTTACCTGCAGCGCTAACGCGGTTCCTCAGGCTTACCGCCAGACTCGGACTGGATCCCGAGCAGCGCTGCGAACTCTTCCGAGCCGTAGAGTCCATTTAGCGCTGAATCCTCCAGCGCCTCATCCCGATAGGCCGGGGAGATATCCAGAGCCTTCTGCAGATAGCTGATGGACTCTTCCCACTGCTCGAGATAGGCGTAGGCACAGGCTAACTGGTAATAGGCATTGCCGTTCTGACTGTCGATCTGCAGCGCCTGCAGGCACAGATTGATGGCCCACTGTGGCTCGTCCAGCTCCAGTACTGCATCCGCCTTGTAGGTGAGGGCTTCGCCGTCGTCCTGACGCAACTTGAGGATCTGGTCATACACCGCAATTTTACCCGTGGGCGTCTGTTCGCGGCCGGCGCGCAGCCAAAGGGAGTGGATTTCCTGGGTCAGCTCAATCTCGTCCCGGTTATCCTCGATATGCTGAGTCTTTTCAGACAGTTGCTCTTCAATGCTACGCAGACGCGCCTCGTACTGCTCCACCAGGCTGGAGATTTCCTGATTGGCAAGGGTGTGTACCTTTTCCTTCACATCCCGGATAGAGGTCCAGCCCATGATCACCAGCAGGGAACTGAATCCGGCGATCAGGTAAAAGAAATAGGTGATGGTATCGGTGGCATAGGTGATCGCCTTGTCGGCGGCGCTCAACTGACGATCGACAATATTTTCGGTCAGGGAGACTTTCTGCGCAGCCATATCGACACGCAACTGCTTCAGCTCATCCAGCACGTAGCGTTCAATAAATGGCGTGTACAGTGCTTTATCGAGTTTGTCAGCTTCCTCGGCAACCCGCTCAAGCTCTGCGAGTTTCTTCTGATTTGCCTCTTTTTCCTCGTCGCTGATGACCGGCGGTGGCACATCCGTATCTTGCTGCGCCAGAGCCAGGTGAGCCGGGAAAAAACCACCGGCCACAACCAACACTGCCGCCAGCAAAGCTGACGGCAGTTTCGGGCACAGGCTAGCGGTTACGCGGCGCATATGGCTTCGCCATGTTCATGGACTTCCACCAGTGCGGCGTGCAGGCTTTTGACGGCGCTTTCGTAATCGCTCTCGTCGATTACAAACTGCATGTCCACCTGACGCATGGATTGGTGCACGGCCAGAATACTGATCGCCGAGTTGGCCAGTGCGCCAACCGCGCGGGACAACATGCCAGAGACTTTCATGTCGCTACCAATGGCGGAAACCACTGCCACCTTGCGCACCTGAATGTCACAATCCGGGAACAACTCGCCAATGGCTTTTTTGATGCGCTTGACGGTTTTCAGATTGTTGCTCAGGTAGTGCGTAATGGTATTGGCGTTGGTGTCCTTGGTCACGACGCTGCCTTTAAAGCGCGCAATGATTTCATTAATCGCCCGGTCGTAGCTGGTCATGCTGCCCATCATGTCCTGATCGAAACATTCAACAGCATAGATGTTTTTACGCCCCGCGATGATTTCCACCCGCGGTGTGTCGCTTACATAGTCGCCAGTAACCAGGGTGCCCCGGTGTTCCGGCTCAAAGGTATTCATCACACGCAGGGGGATCTCCCGCTGACGTAGACCTTTTGCCGCACGCGGGTGAATGGCTTCCATACCCAGGTTGGCCAATTGATCCGCCACATCGTAGTTGGTGCGACCGATGGGCACCGCCTGCTCTTCACCTACCAGGCGCGGATCGGCACTGCTCAGGTGATATTCCTTGTGAATGATCGCTTCGCTGGCGCCGGTAATTACCGCAATACGGCTGAAGGTCATTTCGCTGTAGCCGCGGGCGAAGGTTTTCATCAGGCCGTCGGCGGTGTGCGCATAGCCGGTGGCGATGGGCAGTTCGGTATCAAAATCCACATCGGCAAAAGCGCGCTCGATGCGCTGATCCAGGGTCAGGTGCTCGCCATCACGCCAACCGGTCAGGTCCACAAAGCGCGCATTGATACCTTCCTGCTTCAGCAGCTGCGCCATATTCCAGGCACTGTGTGCTTCCCCAAGGCTGGCAAGCATTTCGCTGACCACGTCCAGGTGCCCCTCCAGGGCGAAGTGGCCGTGCTGACACACCCGCTCAAGGTCCGCCAGGCAATTGGCCGCGTCGTCCAGACGCTCACCGATAAAACCATTGGCCTTGGCTAGGGTCACTTCATCGTCAAACAGCTCTGCGTTCACTTCTTCCATGCGCGCACGCAGGCCGGCAACGGCGTCAGACCACTCGCGCTCGTCATCGGCACCGGCGAACAGGGCAAAAATACCCGGGCGACCGGATTTTTTGTGTTCCAGCAGCATATCGGTGATGCCGCCATAGGCAGAAACAACGAAAACACGGCGGTAAAGGCCTTCCGCTTTCGCCTTGCCATTTTTGAGAATGATGTTGTCGCGTACCGCGCGATAGTCACTCATGGACGTACCGCCGATCTTTTCAACCGTATGTGCTTTCATGGAATCCTTGCGTTGACCGTTTTCGAGTTTCAAGTTGGGAGCACCGCGACTGTTGCCAGTATCAAAATATTCCCGGGTGGTGCTCCAAAACTCCGCTGCCTTGTTGTGCATTGCGATGACGTTGGCGACCGGCTTATTTTTCGTCCTGTACCTCTTCCGCATCCAGCTCGTAGGCGCCTTCCGCGTTGTGCACTTCTTTACCGTGTAGAGGAGGGTTGAATACGCACGCCATTTTCATTTCAGACTTGGCTTTGAGTACGTGCTTGTCGTTCTTGTCCAGAATATAGATGGTGCCCGGAGTGATCTCGTGAACCACGCCGTCGTCTTCCGCCATCACGGAACCTTCACCGGAAATGCAGTACACAGACTCCAGGTGGTTCTGGTAGTGCAGGTGCAGGTCGGCACCTTCATAAATGGTGGTGATGTGAAACGAGAAACCCATATTGTCGTTTTTCAGCAGCAGGCGGGTGCTCTCCCAGCCCTCAGATACAATACGACGATCTGTTTTTTCGGCTTCTTGCAGTTTTCTTACGATCATTGCTAACTCTTACTCAATCTTTCTAAATTAGGTCTTCAGTGCGCTCTTCAGCGTGAGCGCTGTAAAACGGCCTGCATAACAAACGCCGGCCGGGTTTTCACAAAGCGAGTGAGGATCAGGCGGCACCAGCAAGGGTGTTGTCGTGCTGACCCGATTCATCGGCAAAGAAGTCGTGCTCTTCCGGCACATCTTCGCCCTTCAGTACTTTGGCGACAGCCGCTTCCACGATGTCCAGCGCCTTGGTCAGGTTCTCATCGCTGATGGTCAGCGGACACAGGGTTTTTACTACGTGGTCGTCGGCACCACTGGTCTCGATCACCAGCCCGTTGCGGAAGGCTTCGGTGGTGATCTTGTCGGCCAGCTCGCCGCTTACGCAGTTGAGACCGCGGAACATACCGCGACCGCGGGTGGTCATGTTGCCGTCGCCGTATTTGTCGACAATGGTCTGCAGGCGCTTCTCGATGTACTCGCCCTTGCGCAGTACTTCCTTGGCAAACTTGTCATCGCTCCAGAAGTGCTTGATGGCAGCAGTGGCAGTCACAAACGCCAGGTTGTTGCCGCGGAAGGTGCCGTTGTGCTCGCCCGGTTTCCACTGGTCCAGCTCCGGCTTCATCAGCACTACCGCGAACGGCAGTCCGTAACCACTGAGAGATTTGGACAGGGTCACGATGTCCGGAACAATGCCCGCTTCCTCAAAGCTGAAGTAGCTGCCGGTACGACCACAGCCCGCCTGAATGTCGTCGACGATCAGCAGCACGTCGTGCTTCTTACACACGTCCTGCAGATTGCGCAGCCACTCGACGCTGGCAGCATTGATACCACCCTCGCCCTGTACGGTTTCTACCAGCACTGCTGCGGGGTGGTCGACACCACTGGAGGAATCGCTGAGGACCTTGTCGAGATACGCGGTGGTATCGAACTCATCACCCAGGTAGCCGTCGTACGGCATACGCGCCACGCTGCTCATGCTCACACCGGAGGCACCACGGTGGTGGGAGTTACCAGTTGCGGCCAGCGCCCCCAGGCTGCAGCCATGGAAACCGTTAGTGAAGGAAATGATGTTCTCGCGGCCTTTATATTTACGGGCTATCTTCAGTGCCGCTTCCACCGCGTTGGTACCGGTGGGGCCGGTAAACTGCATCACGTAACTCAGGTCGCGCGGCTTCAGGATGTTCTCGTAGAAGGCTTCCAGAAATTCGCGCTTGGCCTTGGTATGCAGATCCAGACCGTGGGTGATGCCATCCTGCTGGATGTACTCCAGCAGCGCTTCCTTGAAGATCGGATTGTTATGACCGTAATTCAGGGTGCCGGCACCGGCGAGGAAGTCCAGGTACTGGTTGCCCTCCTCGTCGTACAGGTATTCACCCTGGGCCTTGTTGAAAACCCGCGGAAAAGCGCGGGCATAGCTCATTACTTCAGATTCGATTTCGTCAAATACTTTCATGGTGACAACCCTTCTTGAGTCGTTGATTTCAATTACAAATTAGGAACAGGGAAACAGGTCATAGAGTGGTGTTACCACTCAGCCGGCGGCACTCGCTTGCGCAGCAGACACATCAAACGGGCCGATGCGCAGCAACATTTCGCTGCTGTGCTGGCCATTGAAGTGGCGGTCGCGGTCAAACATCACCGATTCAGCCAGAGCAGCGTCGAGCTTGCGTGCCAGGCTGCGGAACAGCGCCCATGAGGCGTCGTTGTCCGGAGTGATGGTGGTTTCGAGATGATTCACCTGAGCGCAGGCCGGGCGCGCGAGAATCTCGTGCAGCATGCGGCTGGCCAGCCCCATCCCACGACCGTTTTCCGCCACCGCCACCTGCCAGATAAACAGGGTCTCGGGGCGCTCGGGGATGATGTAGCCGGAAATAAAACCCACCAGCTCGCCATTCAGTTCGGACGCCACGCTGGTGGCGGCAAAATGGCTGGCCTGCAGTAGGTTGCAGTAGAGGGAATTGGTATCCAGGGGCGGGCAGTTCCCGATCAGCTGATGCACATTGGCACCATCCTCACTGACCGGGCGGCGCAGCTGAACCTGGGCACTCCGCTCGACTGAACCGCCAGCTCTGGGAGTGTCCGCCGGCTGCGCCAGCTGTACCTTGTCGTCGATTGAGTCGTCTTCTTTCTGTTCGCTTGTCGCGCTCAAACCAATACCTTTCGCTTAATTCTTTAGTCATCAAATTGTTAGAACAATATCAAATTTCCTTAACACACTTGGCAAAAAGCGGAACCCCGTCGTTAAAACCGTGTTCCGCTTGAAATTTGACCTTTTTCGCAAAAAGTTATTTACTGCTCTAAACAATTAAATCCATAGTACTCTAAATATTAGCGAGGGTGCAAGGCCAAGCCTTATGCAACTTGATCAGAACACAGCCAATTCCGGCGCCAGCAAAAAGCACCAGAATCAGGCGAAACCCGCGCAGGCAAAGGGCCGGCGCACCATGGGCGGGCACGAAAATCCCTCTCCAGAGCCCCGGGCAAAAGTGTCGCCAGGTTCCACGCGAGAACCGACCGATGATTCAAAATCCGATTTCCAGCCCGTCTTCGACGGCCCGGCAATTGACAAAAGCGGCACAGAATCCAAAATCGGCCGCGGGCAAATAAGCCGCCGCGCCAGCCACCCCGATTTCAAGAGCCTGCTGCTGATGGATAAAATTGAAGAAGTATTGATCACCCTGCGCCGCCTGATCCGCGCCACCGACCTGCACTCCAAACAACTGGTGAAGACCGCCGGATTGACCGCTCCGCAACTGCTCCTGTTGCAGGCGATTCGGGAACAGGGGCAGGTCACCATCGGCGCCCTGGCCAAGGAGATCAGCCTCAGCCAGGCCACGGTCACCACCATTCTGGACCGACTGGAAAGGCGCGGCCTGGTGTACCGGGAGCGCTCATCGGAAGACAAGCGCAAGGTGCACGCCTACCTCACCGACAAGGGGGCCGACATCATTCGCGACGCGCCAACCCCGCTACAGGAGCATTTCGTCAAACAATTTCGCGATCTGCGGGAGTGGGAGCAATCGATGATCATCTCCTCGCTGCAGCGAGTGGCCCTGATGATGGACGCGGAACACATCGACGCCTCTCCGGTACTGGACGTGGGCGACCTTGACCGCAAAGATGGCCGCAATCTGCCCGCCCAGGACACCACCAGACCCACAAAGAGCGACCACGAAAACTGAACAGCTGGCGCAAAAATCACACGTTGAGTCCCGCGCCAGTGCAAGGTTTGTTCTATTTCGTAACAATTCTCATCCAATCATTGCATTCAGGCTGCAGTCGGGTATAAATGGGGCGACAATACGAGGTGCCTCCTCGCCGGCTGCCCGACCCGTTTTCTGGCTGGCCAGCGGTAAGTGGGCACCAACTCAAGACAGCGGCGCACCGCACTGTCGCGGCAGACCAAAACGGCCCCTAAAGGCCAGAACCAACGATGGGTGGACGCATTCCCTGCAGGAGTCATCTCTGGCAGGCACGGTGCCTACCCCCACACCCGCGATCGCGCCCCGGTGAAACCTACCGGCAAGAATCCGGTGAGAGCGGCAATAGCCCTCTCTTCATCCGAGCACATGGCCGTGCTCGGCAAAAAGCCACTCCGGCCGCCCTGTCTTGCAACTTCTGCATGGAATCCCGACCCCGCGAGTATCAGAACTGAGCGGGCATAGCGCAGGATTTCCAGACAGCTTTTTGGGGAATGGACTGAACATGGCCTGCTTGCAACATCCTGACCGCGATCAACCGGTCTACCTGATGGCGCACCACACCGTCGGCCGCCGCCAGGGAGTCGCCGACACGCGCATTACACTGCCGGAGATCTCCGGCATCCACGCTGCCATCCAGTGGACCGGCAGCCACTGGATTATCCGCGACCTCAGCCGCAACGGTACCTGGGTCAATGGTCAGCAACTGATTCCCGCCAAAAACCAGCAACTGCAACTGGGCGACAGACTGACGTTTGGCCGCGCCGCCAACCCGGAATGGGTGGTGGAGAACCTCGATCCCCCAGAAAACCTGCTAATCGATATGGAAACCGGTGAAGGCATGCCGCTGGAGTCCTACCACCTGTTACCGGACGAACACGATCCTATTGCCAGCCTGCACTTCAACCCGGTCAACGGCGTGTGGATCTACGACATTCTCGATTGCGCGGAAAACCGCGACAGCGCCAGAGTCGTCAACCACGGCGCACGCATCGATTGCGCCCGCAGCAGCTGGCAACTGTTCCTCGGCAACAGCCAGAGCACCACTACCGAGCTGTCATTCAAGAACCTGTGCATCTCTGATTTTCGCCTGCGCTATACCGTAAGCCATCACGAGGAGCACGTGCAGCTGCAGCTGGCCAAAGACGAAATGAAGCTGGACCTGGCTGCGCGCTCACACAATTACCTGCTGCTGTACCTGGCGCGCGCGCGTATCCGCGATATCCAGCGCGGTGTGGATGAGGCAGATCAGGGCTGGGTCGCCATCGACCTCGCCACCCGTGAACTGGGCATTACCGTCAACCACCTGAACACCCAGATTTTCCGCGCCCGCAAACAGATTGCCGACAGCCTGCCAGACGCCATCGATACCTCGCGTCTGGTGGAGCGCCGCTCTTATGAGATGCGCCTGGGCTGCACGCAACTGGATATTTTCAAAGGCTCGCAAAAAGAAGAACTGGAAGCATCCACCGGCGAGTATCCGGTGCATGCGAGTATCGAAGGAGAGCCGGCATAACACCGGCCTCCGGAGAGGACTAGAACTGAATCCACGGACGGCGGTTCTCCCGTAGATTTAATTACCGCAGTCAGCAACATGCAGTCAGAGCAGTTACCGTTTTATATCGGCCGTTATCACGCCACCGCCAGACTGGGTTCCGGCGGCATGGGAGTGGTGTACCTGGCCACCGATGAGCGCCTCAACCGCCAGGTTGCAATCAAGAAACTGCTCCGCAATCCCAACAGCGGCAACGCTGACGAACGCATCCGCCGTGAGGCTATGCTGCTCGCGCAACTCAATCACAACAACATTGTGCAGATCTACGATGTTGTCGATGAGAGCAGCGGTATCGCACTGGTTATGGAGTACGTCGATGGTTGCAACCTCGACCGCTGGAACCGGGAACGCTCCCCGGACCTGCTGCAGAAGCTGCAACTGCTCAAACAGATCTGCACCGGACTCACCCGCGCTCACAGCGCCGGCATCATCCACCGCGATCTGAAAGCGGAAAACATCCTGGTGGACGGCAGTGGCACCATCAAGATCACCGACTTCGGCATCGCCAAACACTGGCAGGAAGACAGCGATCTCACCCGCGAACAGCACGTCGCGGGCAGCTGGGGCGCCATGTCACCGGAACAGGCCCAGGGTAAACCCCTCGACAACCGTAGCGACCTCTTCTCCCTCGGCGTGCTGGCGTACCACCTACTGTGTGGGCAGAACCCGTTTGGGGACAACAACAGCCCCTATGTCATCGTTGATCGCATCGTAAAAAGTCCGCATCCCCCAGCTTTCAGACTGGCCCCAGAACTTCCCCCGGCCCTGAGCGACCTGCTGGACCGACTACTGGCCAAACAACCGGAACAGCGCCCGCTGAACGCGGCTGCCGTCGCAACCGAGCTTGAAGTCCTGCTGACACAATTGCGCGGCAGCAATACCAGTTTTACCCGCACCCACAGCCTGACCGCCACGGTAACGGCTGAGGATTTTTACCAGGCGCCCAAACGAAAACACCGCCTCACGCTGATAACAGGCACCCTCGGCCTATGTCTGCTGGCAACCGCAGCCGTGATCGTCGGGCTCAAGCATTTCTCCGGAGCGCAGGACGCGACTGCAGACAGCCGGTATATCGCGGTGCTGGAACCCCGGGAGAGCGCACAAACCACCAGCCGGGCGCAGCGCCTGCTTGCCGACAACGTGCGCAGCGCGCTCAAGCAGGGACTGTCCAATCGCCAGGGGCTCAGCCTGATTTCCTTTTCGGAATCCCACAGATTGCGCGGGCAACCTTTCTCTGTGCAGGCAAAAAGCCTCAGTGCCGACCTGCTGCTGGTGCCCAACCTGGATTGCGACACCGTCAACTGTGCCTTATCCCTGGAGCTGCTCGATAGTGAAACACTCACCGTGAAAGGCAGTCGCAGCACCCGACTGTCAATCGAGGAAAGCCTGGAAAGTCGCGCCCGCACCCTGCACCAACTTGACCACCTGCTCGCAGAATTTCCATCGCGCGCCAGCGATCAATCTCTGAAAATTGGCGCCAGTGACTACCAGCAGTACCTGAAAGTCTACGAGAGCCGCAACGACCAATTGCATCAGGCAGAGCTGCTGGACCAACTGGAAGCCTTGCAGCAGCGTGCCAGTACATTTACACCGATCTACGAACTGTACGCAGACATTGTCATCGACCGCGATTACAACACTGGCACTGCGGAAGCAGAAGAACGCTTCACTCGGTTTCTGCGCAAAGTGCCCGCCTCCCTGGCCGACGCCCCGGAAATTCTCGTAGGTGAGTTTCGTCATGCTACGCACATTCAGGATTTCACCCGCGCTGCCGAGCTACTTGAGCGCCTCAAGCTGACCCTGCCCAACAAAGCCACCTACTACTACCTCAGTGCGATCTATCACCACCGTCAGGGTAAGTACACCGAGGCCATACAGGAGATCGACAAGGCGCTGGCAATGCGCACCAGCTATATCTATCTCACCCAGAAAGCGAGTGCACAGACCCAAAATGGCGATATGCCCGGTGCTAACCGCACACTGAAAGAAGCACTCGACCTCAATCCACATTACCTCGATGCTATTTCCTTGCTTGCCGCCAACCTGCTGGATATGGGCCAGCCCGATGAGACCATTCGCCTTCTGACCGAAGTCGGCAGCGATAAAATAGGCCCCTTCGATCTATACAACCTGTGCCAGGCCTATTACATCAACAAGCAACTTTCTCAGGCCAATGATTGCTTCCAGCGGGTGGCGGATCTCTCGCCCCGAAACGCTGACCCGCTGATTTACCAGGCGAGAATTGCCAGTGATATGGGTCTGCCGGAAAAAGCCCGACGACTCGCCCAACGCGCCGTGGACCTGACCGCCGACCGCGATGACTGGGAAGCGCTGCTGATGCGAGCCCGCGCCCAGGCCGAGCTGGGCCATTCGGAAAAAGCGGTGGAGAACCTACTGAAGATCCGCCGCAGCGCGCCGGATGATCTCTTCGTCAATTACGCCCAGGCCCAGGTGTATATCACCACCGGCGACCTGCTTTCCGCCAAGGTGCACATCCGCAACACCCTGGATTTGGGCATCTCGCCCATCTGGTATTGCACACCGCAGTTTGTCAAAATCTGCAGTCTGACCGCCTTCGATGATCTCCGGCAGCAATACCCCGGGCTCTGCGGCGGTGCCGAACACAAGAACAAACCGGCCGGTGATTCCCAGATCGCCGCCAGTGGTGAAGCCAGCACGAAGCTTTGATCGCATAACCGATCCACTCTTCAACGCTCCGGCGCGCCCGTTTTTAGTGTTCGTGTTTCCTATGTGGGCCCAGCGGTAACGGGTCCGGGCTCAATCACAACAAGAACACACGCAGATGGACATTGCCGACTCCGAGGTTGCACCGCAATCTCCCGCAACCGATGCACCACACCTGAGCGACCGCTACCAGATCCAGAGCACTCTCGGTGCCGGGGGCATGGGCGTGGTCTACCTGGCGGAAGACCGCAAGCTGCACCGGCGGGTGGCGATCAAGCGGCTCAAGGCCGACGCCGCCAGTGACAATGCCCACCAGCGCATCCAGCAGGAAGCGCGCCTGCTCGCCCAGCTCAATCACCCCAATATTGTCGCCCTGCACGATGTGCTGGAAGACACCCTGGACAATGGCGGCCGCAGCGTTGCCCTGGTGATGGAATATATCGAGGGCACAACCCTGCGCGCCTGGATGCGCGAGCGCACACCCAACCTGCAACAGAAACTCAGCCTGCTGATGCAGATCTGCCAGGGCCTGCAGCAGGCCCACGACCTGGGCATCATTCACCGGGACCTGAAGTCCGACAATATCCTGATTGCGGAAAACGCCAAGGGCGAACCGGTGGCCAAGATCACCGACTTCGGCATCGCCAAATCCCAGCAGCTGGACGAACAGACCCTGACTGCGGAAAACCAGCTGGCCGGCACTATCACCGCCATGTCGCCGGAACAGATCCTCGGCAAAGCCCTGGATGCCCGCAGCGACCTGTTCAGCCTTGGCACCATCGCCTACGAGCTGCTCACCGGCAGCCGCCCCTTCGGCAAAAACGACACCGGCGCCCTGGCCATGGCCCACCGCGTCACTAACGACCCGCACACCCCGCCGCAACAGGCCTGGGCTGGCATCCCCGAGCCGCTGGCGATACTGCTGGACAAGCTACTTGCGAAAGATCCGGCAATGCGCCCGCAGAGTGCGCAGATTGTGTATCAGGGCTTCGCTCTGCTGCATAAACAGGGGCTGGAGGCCGAAAGCGAAGACTACACCGCGACCCTCACCGACCTGTTTACCCACCACAAAATCAAATCCCGCCGCCGCTGGCAGCGGGTGCTGGCGGTTGTTGCCGCCGCGCTGGTATTGAGTACCGGGAGCTACTGGGGCTGGAAGGAATTCACCCGGCTGGAACCGCAGTATATTGCGGTGATGCCGGTGGAGATTAACGGGGAGATTCGCGGGGAGGAGAATGCCAAGGCGCTGACGCGGACCATGGTGCGGCAGGCGTTGATGAATTCGGTTTCGCAGTTGAAGGCGAGTGCGTTGGTGAGTTTTACGCCGAAGGCGGGGCAGGATTTTGAGACGCAGCTGCAAAAGTTGAGGGATAAGGGGGTTACCGATGCCCTCCATGCTAAACTGGAATGCGCAGAAGCTCGCTGCGAAATAGCGTTGCAACGAGTAGCCCCCGCCGACAGTCAAGTAAAGCAACAAGCAAGCTTTGTCTTTTTAGCCGATAAGCGACAGGAAGCAGAATACCGGATCGCAAATAGCAGTGCCGCACTGTTTTCGCAGATTTACTCGAAGCATAGTGAAAAGCAACTGCTGATGTCAGACAGCGACTACAGCAGCTACCTGGACATAGTGGGCCGTCTGGAAAGCAAAGATGTAACGAAGGAAGACTTCAAACTCCTCTCTCTACTGGGTAGTACTTACCCTAAAAATACAACCATATACCGCACCGTAACCGATGTCGCGGCAATCCTATATGTCTTAAATGGGGACTCTCTAACCCTCAACTCAGCCATTCAAATATTAAATTCAGCTCCAGACTACGGTATCGATGAGACTTTTACTGACGGGCTAAAGCTATTCCTTTATAGCTTGGGGGATCATCAGGAAAAATTTGGACAGCTCATTTCGAAGCTTGAATCTTCTAATTACCCGATTTCTGAACTCAAGAGTAAGCGCGCAAGATATTTTTATCGAAATGGGCAGTATCAAGAAGGTCTACGCGAAGCTCAAGAAGCTGCTGAACTCAACCCATCCGCCGACAACTTTTATCTGGTGGCCATGAATCAGACAGCCAGTGGCGATTACCACAATGCACGCACCACCCTAAGAAGGATCGCCAAAAACTTCCCGAAACATTGGTCATCCTACTCGCTACTTGGCGTTATAGAGCTCGAAAGCGGGAATCTCGAGGCTGCAGAGAGTGCCATTACCTCAATTCCCGAGCAGCAGCGAGGTTGGCGCACCAAATCTAATCTCGGAACTGCCTACTTTTTACAAGAAAAGTACCATAAAGCCCTTCCAGAATTTCGAAAAGCATTAGAGCAAGCACCAAAGGACATCCCAACCACCGGACAACTTGCTGAAACCTATTTGGCGCTACATGAACGCACGAAAGCCACCAAATATTTCCAGCTAGTGCTGGAGCTATCAAGTGAGGCAACCTCACTTGATAGCTTACAATATAGAGCTATCGCGCTTGCCAATACAAACAATATTAACGAGGCAATATTACTAATAACTAAGCTACTCAGAGAAAACCCCGAAGATACATTCATCAAACATGCGGCGAGTCAAATCTATGCGACTGCTGGCGAGTGGCGATCTGCCAACTTATATATCAAAGAGCTTTTAGATCAGGGTATGAGCGCAGAGTGGTTTAAATTGCCAGCCTTCCAGCTGCTCTGCGCCCACCCCCAAGCTCTAGAAGAGGTAACAGCGACAATCTGCAACTGATTAAAGCGGTTCGATTCGCGTCCTAGGATCACCGGAAACAAAATGCGCATCCAAAGACGGGCTATAGCAAAACCAGAGGAAAGAGAAGTCATCCGGCACTTCTTCCACATCCCAGATCTTGATACGCAGCGTTTTACCGTCGCTGCCTTTTTTGACCCGCGAGCGGAACTGGTGCTTGAAGTTCGGGGTTAGCGCAACAATGCCGTCCATCTGCCCGCGGCCGCTCAAGTCCGTAAACTGCAGATCGTCGATACCAAACTCGGAAGTATCCAGAGTTACAATCAACGTCAGCGCGCCCTCGTCGCGCTTGATCTTGAAATCCATATTGCCAAATGCTTCATCCGGGCTCAGGTTACCCACTTCATTCAGCTGCCAGTACTGGGGAATACCGTTTGCGGCGGGTTTTGGTTTCAATACCAGTTTGATTTTGCGGCCGTCTTCTGGGAAGTTCCAGTTGAGGGTATTCAGGTCCGCACACTTCTGTTCGGCACTAGTCATGTTGTCATCCCTATAATTGTAATCAGCGAGCGATTGCTCACCTGCCCTGCAAACCGCCCAGGGGATCAATGGTCTTGGAAAATATCTGAATCAGACGCAGACTCAGGACGAGAACTGCGTCACATAGCTTACTGCAACCGGTTGGCGGGTTTCCAGAACACTTTGATTAAAAAAAACCGGCAGTAAGCAAGCTTACTGCCGGTATAAATCAGATGGTCCCAGCCATCTACGGTTACAACAACACTATCAAGAGCGAAATGAGGCATCCGTGCCTCTGTCAGGCCCTTCCACGATCCCGGCTTCCTAGGCTCTGTGGTTACCGGGCCGGCCTGACGGTTCGGCTTGCGCCGAAGTCTTCCTGATCTGGTTACCTGCCGCCTAGGCTCTGCGGAGACAGGTAACTACCAATCCTTTGGCAAAATGGTTAAAGAGCGCTTTGCTGTTTGCCGATGACGAGAGCAGATCCTTCGCTCCCGCTGATCCTTATCCGTAGATCCGTTTTCCGTAACGGACACCGGAAACAGGGTGTCTGCAATCCACCTTGCCGCGGCTCCTGTGAGGGCCGGGCATCGCGTCCCCTTCAACCTTGAGGTGAAATTTACGGATTTCGCCATTACAGGTCGATCACACGCCATTACACGCAATTACACGGGTGCGGATTTATTCCTCAGCCTGATGTTTTTTCCGCCACCAGGGCACCGGCATGACGGGGAAGTGGTTCTGCGCGGGATGTCAGATCAAGTCCGGCCTGCGGTGAAGCCGCAACGCTTTGCGGAGGTTTCACTACACTGTGAAGTCGATACCCTGTGCGCGAGACAGGTTTGTGCCTTTCGGGACGATTGCTTGTTGGTGCGCAGCGGATCCCGTAAGATCGGCGGTCATTTCGCCCATAATTTAATCAGCGCTGACTTATCCATACTCACGAGTCCACAATGACGAGAATGTTTTCGCGCCAGAATTACCGCGCCTTTTCCCACGCCTTTGTGGCTTTTATCGCGCTGTGGCTTTATGCATCCATCGCCCAGGCACAGAGTTATGAACAGCTGTACAGCGATTACCGCGGCAGCCTGTATCAGATTCGCCTGATCGAGCTTTCTTCCAATTCCAAGGCGGGGTTGGGTTCCGGCTTCCAGATTTCCAAAGACGGCCTGATCGCCACCAATTACCACGTAGTCTCCGAGGCGGTGCACGATACCGACAAGTACGTCCTTAAATACCTGTCGGTGGATGGCAAGGAAGGCGAGCTTGAGCTGTTGGATGTGGACGTGGTCAACGATCTGGCAATCCTGCGCCAGAAGGGTAAGCCCGGCCCGGATTTCCTGCAGCTGGCCAGTCAGGCGCCGAGCAAGGGCGAAACCATTGTCTCCATGGGTAACCCGCTGGACCTGGGGATGACCATCGTCCCCGGCACTTACAACGGCATCGCCGGTGGCAGCTTTTACGACCGCATTCATTTCTCCGGCTCCATCAACCCCGGTATGAGCGGCGGCCCGGTAATCAATCGCAATGGCCAGGTGGTGGGCATCAACGTAGCCACTGCGGGCAACCAGATCAGCTTCCTGGTACCGGTGGACAAGCTGGTGGCCCTGCTGCTGGACTATAAAAAAGACGCCGGCGAAGGCAACGGGGCCTTGGAACTGCAACCCGTCATCAACCGCCAGTTGCACAAAAACCAGCAGCGCATCATCGACCAGATCCTTGACGCCAAATGGCAGCTGCGCCCCCTGGGCGATGCCATGGTGGTGGGGGAAATCGTGCCCTCGATCCAGTGCTGGGGAAATACCAGCGACGACGAAGACGAACTGGTGAAGCAGGTGGCCAAGGGCTGTACCGGCCAGGATGTGGTGTATCTATCTGAGACCTTTGATACTGGGCGGGTGGAATATGAGTTCTTCTGGCTCGAGTCCGAAGACGACTTTCTGTCTTCGCGTTTCTACGCAGCCTACGAGGAAAACATGAGCGGCTTCTTCCCCGGCAACAGTGCCGGCGAGGACGATGTAACCGACTTTAACTGCAAGCAGCAGTTCACCACCCACCCGCGCAACGGCAAGACGCACTCTGGCGATGGTGCAAAAAACAAAGAAAGCGACGAGCACTCCGGCGACGAGGCGCAAACACCGCCCAAGGCCAACGGCAGCGGTGAGCCGGTGATCGCACGTACCTCCTACTGTGTGCGCCGCTACAAGGACTACCCGGAGCTGTTTGACGTCTTCTATGTGAGCCTCACGGTGGATCACGACAACCGCGCCCTGGTGAGCCACTTCACCCTGTCCGGGTTTACCCAGGAATCCGCCACCGCCTTTACCCAGAAGTTTGCGAGCGAAGTTCAATGGCACTGATTATCGAAGAAATCAATCGTGCCCACCGGGTGTGTAACCGCTTCCGCCTGAACGGCGAGCGCGCCACGCTGGGCCGCTGCTACAGCAACGATGTAATGCTGGAAGACCCGCACGTAGACCCGGTACACGCGGAAGTGGTGCAGGATGAAGACGGCTGCTATGTACTGCGCGACCTGAACAGCCTCAACGGCATGCGCCTGATGCGCAACTTTCGCGATAAATCCGTCAAGCAGGCGGACGTGCGCGAGCGCCAGATCCAGTGTGGTGACGAAGTGCAGATCGGCAAAAGCCGGGTGCGTTTTATCGATGCGGAAATGAGCGTGGCGCCGGCGGTCCCCCTGCACTCGGCGGAAAATGTGTTTGACCGGGCGGCAACGCCAATTGTCGCCATCGCCCTGTGCCTGTTGGTGGCAGGGCTCAGCCTGTGGCTGGCCTACCTCGGCAGCACCATGGAATTCGAGTGGACCGGGGCGGTGGAAGTACTCACCGACGCGGTGATCGGGCTGCTGATTTACGCCGCGGCCTGGGCCTTTATCGGCAAGGTGGTCAAGCACGAGGCGCACTTCCTCGCGCACCTTTCCATCGCTGCCACCGCGGCGCTGGTCTATGCCGCCTGGCAGTGGTTTGGCTCCCTGCTCAACTTCAACTTCAACCTGCACCAGGCGCTGCCACTGCTGAATATCCTGGCATTGGCGGTAATCCTGCCGGTGATGCTGTGGTGCGCGGCCTATCTCGCGCTGAATATCGCTCCACACTGGCGGCTGGTGGCCTCGGTACTGCTGCCCTGGTGCTTCCTGGGCTTTGCCGCGGCGGTCGAGATTGGCAAGATGGACGAGTTCAGCGACTCCCCTGAGGTGTCCAAGGAGCTGAAGTCCAAAAGCCTGCTGTGGCGCAAGCCGGTGCCTCTGGAAGAGTTCCTGGCCTCCACGCCGGCGCTGTTCGATATCCCACTGGATCAGGAGTCTGGCAAGAAAAAAACCGCCAGCAAGGCGACGGAATCGGATCTGGAGGTACGCGGCGAGTAAATGCCCACTTAATCTGGCCCAACCGTCGAACTCTGTGCCGTGAACGCATAAAATCTCCGCGCGCCGCTGCCTTCTGGCGCGCACAAGGAGTGAATGTCATGACCGAGTCCAATAAAGATCACAGCCTTTTCTGGAGCCCCGCGGTGGCGAAGCTGCAGCCGTATGTCCCCGGCGAGCAGCCCAAGACCACCGCGCGCCTGATCAAGCTGAATACCAACGAGAGCCCCTACCCGCCCTCTCCCAAGGCGCAGGCGGTGCTGCAGGAAGAAGGCCTGGCTGCCCATCTGCGCCTCTACCCGGACCCGGAATCCACCCAGCTGCGCGAGACCATCGCCGCCCAGTTCGATCTGTCACCGGAGCAGGTGTTTGTGGGCAACGGTTCCGACGAGGTACTGGCGCACGCTTTCTACAGCTTCTTCCAGCGCCCGGAGCCGCTACTGTACCCGGACATCACCTACAGCTTTTATCCCGTCTACTGCCAGTTTTACGGCATCGAGTCACAAAAGCTGCCCCTGCGGGACGACTTCTCCATCGCGGTAGAAGACTTTGCCATCGATAACGCCGGCGGCGTGATTATCCCCAACCCCAATGCCCCGACCGGACGCTATTTGCCGCTGGCAGAAATCGAGAAGCTGCTGCAATTGCACCCGGAGCGGGTGGTGGTGATCGACGAGGCCTATATTGATTTTGGTGGCGAGAGTGCGGTCGCCCTGATCGACCGCTACCCGAACCTGCTGGTGATTCACACCCTGTCCAAATCCCACGCCCTGGCGGGTTTGCGCCTGGGTTATGCCATGGGCCAGGCGCACCTGATCGAGGGGCTGAACCGGGCAAAGAACTCCTTCAACTCCTACCCTATCGACGGTATTGCACAGAAAGTCGCGACGGCGGCAATTGCCGACCGGGAGTGGCTGGCGGACAACTGCGCCAAGGTGATCGCGACCCGCGAGTGGACCTGCTCTGAGCTGACCGAGATCGGTTTCGATATCGTCCCTTCCACCGCCAACTTTATCTTTGCCAAGCCCCAAAAAATTTCCGCAGAGGATCTGTTCAACGCCCTGCGCGAACGCAATATCATCGTGCGCTATTTCAACAAGCCGCGGATTAGTGAGTACTTGCGTATCAGCATTGGAACCGATGAGGAAATGCAGGCGCTGGTGGCGGCTTGTCGGGAAGTTTTATAGCTCTCTAGAGTTTTTCACCCTCAAACCAGTTGGCAAGGGATTGGGTAGTTCTGAAGGCTTGGATGGCCGGGGCTCTCTCGCTAGACCTTCACCGCCATGGACGGCGGTGCAGAGCCCCCAGGGATGGGTTCACGGCGTGTCTAGCGAGAGAGCACCGGCCAGCCAAGCCGCCCCTCAATAGCCGACAACCGCCAAAAACCACGAAAGCGGATACTTCCACAGAACTAGCGGACGGAACCTCTATAATTTCTCGACCACCAAACCCTAAATCGACGTACCCGCAGTAACCATGTCGCCTCAGATCAAGAAAGCCTTTCAAATCCTATCCGCCGCCACACTGGCTCTGTTGGCGAGCACCTCTTCCGCCAAAAACCCCTGGGAAGCGGTGAAGAAACCGTCGAACCAGCTGCCCGAAAGCATCGGCAGCTACAGCAACGGCTGTCTGAGCGGCGCGGAGCAGATGCCATTGCGCGGCGAAGGCTTTCAGCTGGTGCGCACCGGGCGCGACCGTCACTACGGCAATCCGTATCTGGTGGAGTTTCTCAAGGATTTTTCCAACGCCGTGGAAGAAAACAACCTCGGTCGGCTGCAGATCGGTGATATGTCCATGGCCCGTGGCGGACCGTTTAGCAGCGGGCACAAGAGCCACCAGCAGGGGCTGGATGCGGATATCTGGTTTTCCCAGGATAAGCGCGCCGCCGAGCGCCCGCTGACAGCCTGGGAGCGGGACAATATCTCCGCTATCCCCATGGCCGACGAGCGCAAGCATGTACTGCTGGAGGAAAACTGGGATCCGCGTATTCCCAATATCCTGCGTCTCGCCTCGGAAGATCCTCGCGTCGCACGAATCTTCGTGCACCCCACCATCAAGCGAAAAATGTGCAATATTGCAGGGAGCGATAACGAATGGTTGCGCAAGGTGCGCCCCTGGTGGGGACACAATTACCACTTTCATGTACGTCTGAACTGCCCGCCGGGGGACAAAAATTGCAAGCCGCAGGCGAAGGTACGCGGCAAACCCTGCGGCGGCGGCCTGGACTGGTGGTTTAGCGATGAATTTTACGCCATTCTAAACGGTACCGCGCCCACCAAACCCAAGCCGGAAAAACCGCCTAAGAAACCAGAAATGCCCACTCAGTGCGCCCAGGTACTGACGGCACCGGCAGAGCCGAACAACTGATGAGAGCCAGATGAATACACAGGCCCCAAATAGCACCCCATCACGGACCATTCACGTTTTGCTGATCTGCGGCGGTGGCGGCAGTGAGCACGATGTTTCCCTGCGCACCGCGGATTTTATCCAACGGGAACTGGCGAAATCACCGACGGTCCAGCTGACCCGGGTCACCATGGACGGCGATGGCCGCTTTGTGGATGAGAATGACCAGGTACGGGAGTTACGCTCAGACAAGCTGTTGTACAGCGCATCGGGCGGCAATTCCGGCAGTGCGCAGCCGGTGGATTATGTAGTCCCGGCGATTCACGGCTATCCGGGCGAAACCGGCGATCTGCAATCGCAGCTGGAAATTCTCGGACTACCCTATTTCGGCTGCGGGCCTGAGGCGAGCAAGATCTGTTTTAACAAGATCACTACCAAGCTTTGGCTGACGGCCCTTGGGATCGACAATACCCCGTATCAGTTTCTGTGTGCGGACAATGCAGAGGAGGCGGCGAAGGCGCAGGATGCATTGAAGCAATGGGGTTCGGTGTTTGTGAAGGCGTCGAACCAGGGGTCTTCGGTGGGTTGTTACAAGGTGAGCGATCCGGAGGCTCTGGATGGGGCTTTGCGGGAGGCGTTCAAACTGTCGCCCTATGTGCTGGTGGAGAAGTGTCTTAAGGTGCGGGAGCTGGAGGTGGCGGCTTACATCTATGACGGCGAATTGGTTGTGACGCCGCCGGGTGAGGTGTGTGCGCCGGAGGATACATTTTATAGTTACGAGGAAAAGTACGCGGAGGCCAGCCGGGCGCGGACCCATGTGGTGGCGGAGGGCTTGTCGGATGCACAGCTGGGATGGATTCGCGAGGCGTCTAAGCGGGCGTTTGTGGGTTTACAGTTAAAGGACCTTTCGCGGATTGATTTCTTTCTGACGGATGACGGGGAGATTTATCTGAATGAGGTAAATACCTTTCCGGGGATGACTTCTATTTCGATGTTCCCGAAAATGCTGCAAAACCAGGGGCATGATTTTTCATCTTATCTCGGTACTCTCATCCGAAGTGCAGTCCAGTAACTTATCCCGGTGGCGGTGACGCTACCGGGTGCAGCTTTGTAAGACACGAGCTAGGCGCCCCCCCGATAACCCATCCATGGGGGCTCTTCCACGAGGTGGCCCGGCCGCTCCACGGATTCACGGCGCCTTCGGCCCCTCTCGCGGAAGGCCTACAAAGCTGCACCCGGCATCGTCACCTTCACAATTCCCTTCAAATAAACCTACTCAACTGACCTGCGGCAGCCCATTTTCCAGCCACCCTTCCTGCCGTTTTCTCGAAAACTGCCCCCGTAAAAACTCCATCTGATCTCCACGAATCCGCGCACTGTTGGTAAGTGCCAGGTATTCCGCCGCATTGGGAACAAATGGCAGCGCCAGTAGTTCCATGTCGATATTTTCCAACAGCCGGTTGCCCTTGTGCTGATTGCAGCGCCGGCAGGCGGTGACGACGTTTTCCCAGGTATCACGGCCGCCTTTGGAGACGGGGTGAATATGGTCGCGGGTGAGTTCGCGGATGGGGAATCCGTTACCGCAGTACAGGCACAGGTGCTGATCCCGCGCGAACAGGGCGCGGTTGGTGAGGGGCGGGCGGGTTCGGGGGCGGGCCATGCGGTCGCCACCGCAGGCGATGATGGCGGCGAGGTCAAGGGTTGAGCGCTCACCGAGGCGGTTAATTCCCCCATGTACCGTCTGTACAACACCACCAAGAGTCCAGGTGACCAGTTCCCGCACATACAAACAGGCGGCTTCTTCCCAGGTCAGCCATTCGAGGGGTTGGCCGGCGAGATTCAGCCTCAGGATTTGCGCTTGCATGAGTTCACCTCCCGTTTTTGCGAGCTCAGGAAACCATTCAATAAACAACAAAGCCCCGCGGACAGTCCGGCGAGGCTCGGGGAATTTAAAAAGTTGTCAGGGAAAACGTGGACAGAAGACTTGGAGAAAGAAGCGGAGAGAGAGGAAGAATTCGATGCGCGGGAGGAATGGAGCGAATTCTGGAGCCGATGGAGGCTAGACCACCAGTGATGAGCGGGTGGTTGCGGTACGAACGGGTACAGCATTTGATTACTGAATTCGTTATCCTCCTCATACCCACCAGTCATAAAATTGGACCGGCTTGCTCTGATTAAAGCGGAGGTTTGTTACGATTTCCAGACAGTGGAGGCAATCCGCTGCAGAAATCTACCAAACAGCCGCAGCGAGCCTGTATAGACAAGATGTGAAAGCGTTAAAACAAGAAGAACCATACGGCGAGTTCAGGAAGGAAAGAAATTTTGCAGGCTCAGGATGTAAAACACCGCTTGAGCAATCCGGCCCAAGCGGTGCGTCTCACAGGATGGTGCCCAAATCCTTTCGGGCTGGCAGCGCGGTCTCCAATCCTTGGTGACCTGTCCTTGCCGCCGTTGCAATCCGTTCTCCGTCCTTGCAAATACATTATGGTCGAATGGGAAAATTAGGGTAGTGGGAAAGTGCTGAACTTGTTGTAAGAGATGTCTTACAAGCGAGTGACGGTCGTCACATTAAACCTGATCAGGTCCGGGGGAGGCGCGTGGCGCGTATCGCAACTGGTACGTCTGTGCGACATTCAGCGGCTTACTATAGTTACTTCTGTTACGAGATCAAGACAACTGTGAGATCTACGTCGAAAAAAGCGCTAGTTTTTTATCTTTTCGCTGCATTTGGCGCCATTGGGGTGTTTGTGCTGGTTTTAGCCCTGTCACTGGGGTGGGTGCCGGGGGTGAATGTACCCTGGGGCCAATTGTTCGGCGCCAGCACCAGCGATGACACAGTACAGCATCAACTAAAAGTTGCTGACGGGTTTCACCTGGAGCTGTTTGACGATGAGGTACCCAATGCGCGTTTTATGACGATTACCCGCAATGGCGATCTATTGGTATCACAACCCAAGCTCGGTCAGGTCAGCCTGCTTCTGAGTGACCGCAACCGCGATGGTAAGGCGGATGGCAAGCGGGTACTGATCGACGGACTCAAGCGCCCTCATGGTCTGGCACTGTTTGAAGACTGGCTGTACATCGCAGAGAGCGACGGCGTTGGCCGGGTCCCGTTCGACCACTCGGATGGCCGTATCGCCGGTAGTTACCAGAAGGTCGTGAGCGGCCTTGCCGATACCGGAAATCACTGGACCAAAACCATCGGCATGGGGCCGGATGGCTGGATGTATCTTTCCAGCGGCTCTACCTGCAATGTCTGCGCAGAAGAAGACCCGCAGCGCGCAACGATCATGCGCTTTCGACCGGACGGTAGCCATTTCGAGATATTCGCCACCGGCCTGCGCAATAGCGTCGGTTTCGACTGGTCTCCTAAAGATGGCGCCCTCTACGCTACAGACAATGGCCGCGACTGGCTCGGTAACGATTTCCCTCCCTGTGAACTGAACCGTATTGAGAAAGACGGCTTTTACGGCTGGCCCTACGCCAATGGCGACCGTATTCCAGATCCGGACCTCGGCGTGAAAGGCGGAGCACGTATCCAACAGATGATTAAAAGGTCCATTCCACCGGTATTTGAATTCCGTGCGCACAATGCACCGCTGGGGATGCGCTTTTTACGCAGCCCCCTGCAACCGGCCGCCTTCCGCGACGCTGCACTGGTGGCACTGCACGGCTCCTGGAACCGGGATGTGAAAGACGGCTACAAGGTGCTGGCTCTGCACTGGGGTGAGGATGGACAGATTCGTGCGGAGGATTTTATCTGGGGCTTTTTAGGCGAAGATCGCGAAACGGTATACGGTCGACCGGTGGATATCGCCGAAGATGTGCGGGGCAATATCTATATTTCCGACGACTACGCCGGTGCAATCTATCGCGTGCGTGCGGGGACAGCCTCCGGTGCAGATACAGCGCCGGAGGATAAACGCGCGCCCATCAGCGCCCCCAAAAAGCCACTCGCTATCGACAGTAGTGCCGCCCGTCAGGGCGCGCAGATCTTCGAGCGTCGCAATTGCACACGCTGCCACCAGCAGCTTCCATTAAAAGACCTGAGCCGTCGCTATACCATCAAGCAGCTCGCGGATTACTTCGACACCCCCACGCCGCCGATGCCCAATTACGGTTTCAGTAACAGCCAGAAGCGTGCCCTGGCCCACTACTTGATGGAGCGGGAGATCAAGGGCGGCGGGCGGCAGCTGGAACATTTTCTGCCTTAAAACGACGTAACCCCGGTGTAGGCCGGGATCTAGGAAGCGGAGTACTCGGCTGGTTGCGGGCTGGATGCCGGATCAAGTCCGGCATGACGGTGGATCTCATCATCCCGACTCTGGGGCTGGTATGGAGAGATTGGACGGAGGAGTGGGAAAAGAGTTACTGCCCTTTCGGCCGTTTCTGCAATTTGCGCTGCAGGGTCCGCCGGTGCATCCCGAGGGCGCGGGCGGTTGCGGAAATATTGCCTTCGTTTTCCGCCAGCACCCGCTGAATATGCTCCCACGCCAGCCGGTTGACCGACGGTGGTGCGCTGGCAATTTCCGGTAGCTCCGGAACAACATCGGCTGCTCGCTGCTCTCCGGTCAACGCCGCCACCAGTTGATCGCCTCCGGCCGGTTTGCACAGGTAATCGTCTGCCCCCAGTTTGATGGCCGCCACCGCGGTTGGAATACTGGAATAACCGGTCAGCACGATGATCCGCGCACGCGGGTTGGCCGAACGCAGTGGCGCTATCAGCTCCAGCCCACTGTCGTGGTGAATTTTCAGATCCAGTAGTGCGCAATCAAATTTTTCCCGCGCGACCAGCCCCTGCGCTTCATCCACCGACTCTGCCACCCGGGTGTCAAAGCCCCGGCGCGACATGGCCCGCTCCAGCATATTGCGGGTACCGGATTCATCGTCGACGATGAGTAGTCGTGGGCTGGAGCGACTCACAGGGCCTCCTCATGTTCGTTTTCCAGTGGCAGTTCGATGGTGGCGACCGTACCCGGAACATCCTTGCGCGCGGTCAGCGTCAACTTGCCGCCAAGCTGCGCAAGAGCGGTTTTGCACAGGATCAGTCCGATACCGAAACCACCGGATTCCGCAGTCGGGTTCTCAGATTCGAGCCCGCGGCCACTGTCGGCAATTTCGATGCGCAGGCGATCTCTGCTCCAGTCCACATCGAGGGCCACCGGTTGTGGAATATCTGCAGCCAGAGATGCATCCAGGGCATTGTTCAGAATATTGATCAGGGTCTGCTCCAGGGTCAGCGGCAGGCGCGCCTGTTGATGATTGGAACCACGCTGCTGCAGTGTGAAGCGCGCGTCCGGGCGCAGCAGCTGCCAGCGTTCCAGGCTGCGCTCGATAAACGCCGCCACCGACTGCAGCTCTTCACTGCCCGCAGGGTCCCGCGCGCGGCTTTTCAGCTGCTCCAGGGCCTGCTTGCACAGATTGACCTGCTGCTGCAGCAATTCCAGATCGTCTTTTACCGGCTCGGAAAAGTCCTGCTGTTGCGCCTGTAATTCCTCCACCAGCAACCCGATCGTCTGCAGGGGCGAGGCCAACTCGTGGGCAGTGCCCGCCGCCAGCGTCCCCAGAGAAAGGACCTGATCGCGCCGCGCCTGCTCCTGTCGCAACTTGTGCAGGTGGCGATCGCGGCTGCGCAGGGCCTCCGCCATGCTGTTGACGAAGCCGGCGATAAGCAGCGCAGAGAAGGTGAAGGTTGCCCACATGCCGATCAGGTGTTGATAAAAATCACTGCCCTCACTGGCGTGACTCATGTTGTGGCCGGCGTGAGCACCGTGCCCACTCTCCACACCGGGAAAAAACACCATCAACCCGGTGTAGATGGCGATACTGATGGCGGCCATCAGCCAGGCAAAAAAGCGCGGCTGGGTGGCCGCGGCGATAGTCAGGGGAACCAGCAGATAGGTGACGAAGGGATTGGCAGCGCCGCCGCTAAAGGCCAGCAACGGCGGCAGCCACAGCCAGTCCATCAGCAGGTGACCGAAAAACTCCCGCCGCCCCACCGCAACGCTTCCGCGCGCGCGCCAGCCGCTGATCAGTGTGGTTACCACTCCCAGTACTACAAACACCAGTGCACTGCCACTGAGAGAATCCGCCAGCCACAGGCTGACACCGATATAGGCCGAGAGCGCGATGGCCCGCAGCGCCGTAAGACGCCGCAGGTTGGTGATGATGGTTTTGTCTCCACCCAAGGGCGGCACTGGGGATGACACGGGCAATCTACTCGGTAAAACGTATATTGCTATTGTGTCGCGGGGGCGGGCATTGGGCCAGTACTCGCGCTCCGGGATTTGCGCACCGCCTTTTTACGGCGCCCCGCGAGCATCACACCGCCGATCACACTGCTGCCGATCAACACCAGCAGAGTGGCGACGATCAGGTAATCCCGCACCTGACGACCGGTAAACGGGGTCAGGTGGCTCCATTTGTGCAACAGGGAGAAAGACAGGCTCTCGACACGATCGACGCCACGGGACTGATCCACCAGAACCCCGGTCACCGGATCCACAAACAGCATGGTCTTATCGTCATTGGCGACGTCCACCTGCCACACCGGCAGGCGCTTGTTGCGAAAGTCGTAGCCCGGCCCGTAGCGGGTCACCAGCGACATACCGGCGATATCCTCGGGCCGAATACCGGCAAGCCGCGCAGCCAGCAGCTGGGCCTGTTCGCGGTCACCAAATTCGGTCAGTAACTGGCCACTGCGCGCATCCACAAACAGGGATCCCGCTTCCGATGGGCGGCCATCAAAACGCTGGTTGCGATTGCCGGGCGCTGCACTTTGTGCCGGAGCCAGGCCCACGCGGTACATCGGCATGCCCTCTGCGCCGCGAATCAGCGACAGACTGTTGATGGCGCGGCCATCCAGCGCGTTTACCCAGGCAAAGTCCGTATTCAGGTTTCGGTACTCCCCCGCTTCGCCGAGGCGCAGCCCCTGCACCGACTCCACCAGAGAGGACTGCAGCAGGTGATAGAAACCGCTCGCGGACCAGCCCAGTAGCGGCAGCCACAGCACATAGCCGAGCAGGCGGTGATAGCGGCGTTTGCCGTCTTTGATTTTCCTGTGCTTCAGGGCAAATACCAGTGCGAGCCCAGTGGCCGCAAAAGCAAACAGGGTCAGCATCAGCAGGCCGATCAGGATCAGGCGGCCGTATTCCAGATCGTCCAGCCAGGCAAAGGTGTGCAGCTGGCGGAACACACTCTGCATCAGGGTTTTTGTGCTGTCGGTCATGGAGGCCAGGGCCGCCGTTTCCGTGTGCACGAACAGGGTCAGGCCATCATCACCTTCAAACCGGATCCGGTACACCGGAAGCAGTCGATTGACCGAGGGATAGGTATTGTCGAACTGGGTTTGCACCTGCACATCGGCAATCTCATCGGCCGGGCGGCCGCTGTAATAGGCCGCCAGCCAGCGGGCTTGGTGCAGGTCGCCGTCGAGCACTTCACGGCCGCTGTCGAGGTCGTAATAACGGCGCGGCTCGGTTTCGGAATGGGTCACCTGCAGCAACGGCGCTCCGACGCTCGGCACCAGCTTCACAACACGCGCGCCGCTGACCTTTTCCCCGTCCGCCAGCAGCGCCGGCAGCTTGCCCAGTTCAGAGGCCTCTAGGCTCACCGAGGGCGGGAAGAACTTGGCCGCCGACGGCCCAAACCAGGCCATCATCGGGTGGCTGATACCGGAAGTGGCCCATATCAGGATACCCGCCAGCGCCCACCATCCGAGCTTGTTGTGCCAGTCCAGCCACTGCTTTTTCAGGTTCATGCTGTTCTCTTTTGATTGTTGTTTTTATTACGCCGTGTATCAGGGAATCAGAAGCGGTAGCGCACACCGGCAAACAGCGAGCGCGGCAGTCCCGGGCGGTAACTCAGGTCTTCATCGCCCACCTGGTTGGAGGTGTAGGTGGAGTAGCGCTCGTCGGTAATATTCGACAGGCGCGCGTAGACAGACAGGTCTTCACCCACGTCGTGGGTGGCGCGCAGGTTGAACAGTTCGTGGCCGGCGTATTGCTGGGTGTTGGTTTCGTCGGTGTAGTAGTCACCCATGTGCGACCACTCCAGCTCCATACGCAGGCCGGTGAGCCACTCGGGCGTATAGGCCAGAGTGACGTTGGCGAGGGACTCCGGCGCGCGGCTGATATCGTTGCCGGCGAAGTTCAGGTTTTCGCTGACCATGCAGAAACAGCTGGGATCAAACCGGCTGAATACGTAGGAGTAGTCCTCGTACTGCTGGCGCATGGCCGCATAGGAAACCCCCAGCTGCCACTGCTGCCCTACTGGCGCCTGCACGGAAACCTCCACCCCCTGGTGGCTGGTCTCACCGGCGTTGGTGGTCTTGCGATCATTGCCCTCGTCTGTGTTGGAAATGTAACTGACAATGTCGTTTTCGGTGGTCATGTCATACACCGCCACCTCGTAATTCACCCGCTCCGCGACAATACCGCGCAGACCGATTTCCTGGCTGACGCTGGTCACCGGTTCCAGCTCGGTGGTGCCCTCTGAGGAACCCGGACGGAACAGGGTACCCACGGTGGGCGCGCGGAAAGCGCGGCGATAGCTGGCGTAGAGCTGGTGGCTGTCGCTGAGTTTGTACACCGCCCCCAGTTTGGGGCTCAGGTTGTCGTAGTCCCGGGACTGGGACGCCGGACGGAAGTGAGAGGGGTCCGTATTCGGCGTACCCAGCTGATCCTCGTAGTCCACCTCGAACACGTCGTAGCGCAGGCCGGCACTCAACAGCCAGTTTGCGCTGGGGGCGAATTCCGCGTGTACATACGGGGAAACGGAGGTCTGCTCCGCTTCAAAGTGGTAGGTCAGCTCGCCGGTGCGCGCGTAATCCACAAAGTATTCACCGTCCTGTGTGGCCGTGATGCGTTCCTCGCGGTATTCCGACGGGGTGTAGTCCGCGTCCACTCCGACAATCACTTCGCCGCCGTCGAAATCCCGGCGGTACTTCAGCAGCAGGCCGTAGGAGCTGAATTCGGTATCGCGGATATTCGGGTCGTAGGTCACCATCCAGCTGGGCATCATCGCCGAGGTGTTGTGGCGTACAAACGGGGTGGCGGTAATCAGGCTCTTCTCGTCGGGGGTGTAGGAAAGCTCGGAAGACAGGCGAAAGGCCTCGATATCCCGACCGCCGATATCCCCGTGGTACAGGTTTTTCTGCACATTGTTGCGGTAGTCCTCTTCTTCAAGACCGGACACACCGCTCTGGTCGATGGTGGAGTAAGACAACACCGTCTTGCTGTCCCAGCCCTCGGCAAACTGGCTGTCCAGGCGGCCGCTCATGGAGGTGCGGGTGTAGTCGGCCTCCTCACGGAAACCTTCGCTGGCGGTGCTGTTCAGGTCCAGGCGAAAGGCGCTGCTCTCCCCCAGCTTGTTGCCGCCGGAGATCAGCGCGCGCTGCCAGCCGTCCGCACCCAGTTCGCCATTGATGGAAAATTCGGCAGCGTCCGGTGCCGCCTTGGTGACCGCATTGATCACCCCGCCGATAGCATCGCTGCCGTATAGCGCCGACGCGGGGCCCTTGGTGACCTCCAGCTGCGCGCTCTGTGGCACATTGATCTCGTACAGGCCGTTGTGGTTGAAGAAGCCGGTGGGACGGGTGGGAATGCCATCTTCCAGGAACAGGTAGACCCCGGCGGTGGAGATGGGCTGGCGAATCGAGGTCATATGCCCTTCCCCGCCCAGGTTATTCACATGCACCCCGGCCACGCGGTTGAGGGCATCTGCGGGATGCGCCGGCGCGATATGCTCCAGTGCCTCCTCGCTGATCACGCCGACGGATTCCGCCAGCTCCGAGCGGGTCTTGGCCTCGCGCGTGGCGGTGACGATAACCTGCTCGAGTGCATTGTCGGGCAGCGAGGCAGTCTCCGTGGCAGCGAGGGTTGCGGGAATCAGTGCGATCAGGGCGAGGGGGCGGAGTAAATAGGGGGCAGAGTGCGACACGGTAACTTCCTTGTTCGGCGATTTTACCAATGGATAAATGCTACCGAAAAAGCCTGCGACACAAGTGCGCCATATTGTCGCAGGTGGTGTGACATTGACCCCTTTTCCACTTGCCGCTAAGGTTGCCCGCACCCGCATGTCCTATCAGAGAATTACCCCATGGCCGCGAAGAAGAGAGCCGCAACATTCGAAAGCGCATTGGAAGAGCTGGAGCAGCTGGTAGAACGGCTGGAAAGTGGCGATCTGCCCCTGGATGAAGCCCTCTCGGACTTTGAGCGCGGGGTAAAACTGACCCGCGAATGCCAGCAGAAGCTGGCCAGTGCCGAGCAGAAAGTGAAGGTGCTGATGGAAGAGAACGGAAAGGTGCAGGAGCTGCCCTTCGACGCCGCCGATGAATTTTCCGGAGACGCGGAGTAAGTGAGCAGTTCTTCTCCGGCTGCCACGCCCGTGCCCGCCAAGCTGAAAGCCTTCCTGCAGTCCTCCAGTCAGCAGGTCGAGCAGACCCTCAAGGCCGCCCTGGCCGACCAGAGTGACGCCGAAGCCCTGTTTGCCGCCATGCAGTACGCCGCCCTCGGCCCCGGTAAACGCCTGCGCCCGGCACTGGTTTATGCCTCGGCATTGGCACTAGCCGGTGAATCAGCGTCCGCAAAATGCCACGCGGCGGCGGCCGCTCTGGAGTGCATACACGCCTACTCCCTGGTACACGACGACCTGCCGGCCATGGACGACGACGACCTGCGTCGCGGACGCCCCACCTGCCATATCCAGTTTGATGAGGCCACCGCGATCCTCGCCGGGGACGCCCTGCAGTGCCAGGCATTCGAGTTACTGGTAAACGCACACTTGCCGGCGGAGCTGAAGGTGACCGTTCTTGCTGAGCTCGCGCGCGCTGCCGGCGCCCGAGGCATGGTCGCCGGCCAGGCCATCGACCTCGCCGCCGTCGATCACACCCTGACCCTGGCGCAACTTAAAGAGATGCACCGTCTGAAAACCGGTGCGCTGATTGTCGCCAGTGCGCGCATCGGCGCCCTGATCGGCGGGGCGGATGATGCCCAACTTGCCGCGATCACCCAGTATGCCGAGGCAATTGGCCTGGCATTTCAGGTACAGGATGACATTCTGGATGTGACTGCAGACACCCAGGTACTCGGCAAAACCCAGGGGGCTGACGCAGCGCGCAACAAACCCACCTACGTTTCGCTACTGGGGCTGGACGGGGCTCAGGCCAAAGCCGATGAGCTGCACCGGGAAGCAAGCCTGGCCCTGGGGAAACTTTCCACTGGCGCCAAAAGCGTCAACACCGACATTCTTCAGCAACTGGCCGATTACATCGTCAAACGACGTTATTGATCGGTCTGACCGATCGTCACCAGGCGCCACTTTCAACACCCTGGCAGAGGCGCGGATCCGCCCAGCCACTTTCCCCTATTCGCTCGCGTATTCCCGCCGGTACCGACCTCAACGCCAAATGATTGGCTTACTCCCTCTGCCACGAAAACGGCACCCATACGCCGCGCCCCAAATCCCCTCCAAAACTTGTGAAACATTGCATACCGGCACGACCGCAGAGCTTTCCTGTGCTTTATTACAACCGTGCGCTTTCAAAAAATACCAAGGCAAGCTCAGTTCTTGGCAGCCGAACCAATTTGACGAACAACAAAAACTCTGCAAGATTTACCAAAGCCTGCACACGGAAAGGCCCCACGCCCCGCAAAAATAGAAAAACACTGAGGGTGCTGGGTGTGTACAGGTGAAATAAAACATAAATAAAAATAATAGGTGACGAGAATGAAGCAACAACTGCGTTCAGTGATTGCCCCCGCGGCCGTCGCCGCATTGACAATTGGCCTGACAAGCGATGTACTTGCAGAACCTCTCACGGCAACGGAGCTGATAGAGGCTTGCAAAAGCCACCAGGTTGACCAGCAAAGCGCCCAAGCCACCAGCTGCCGGGCATTTATCCACGGCTACCTGTCTGCAAGCAGAGATATTGTTGCCGCAGACGAGCGCCCATCCGAATTTGTCGCACGCGCCATTCGCACGCGTGCCAGCCGCCTCTCCGACGACGCGGCCCAACGGCTCAGCAGCCGCTACTGTCTGCCAGAGGCAGCAACGCTTGACACCCTGATTGGCAAAGTCTCAGAACTTTCACAGCCCTTTGCCGAAGAGGCAACGGCGGAATCCGCGATGCTGACAGTTTTTGAAAATCACTATCGCTGTAAAAAAGATGTACCGAACCCCTGATGTGGTTTCGTTGCCCCACTTGGCCAGCGCTCACCACACCGGGCTTATTCGCACTCTAATATGGTTTCTGTAGTAGATTATTCATGCGTTATACCCTGTGCCTTTTTGCCGTTCTCGCATTTATATGGCTGAGTAACTCCGGGCAATACACTGCCCTGATTCTCGCTTTTGGCTTAGCTTCCACGGTCTTTGTGATCCTCATTGCCCGGCGCATGAAAGTGGTGGATGGAGAATCCCTGCCGCTGCAATTGTGGGCAACGTTACCCGGTTACTATCTGTGGCTACTGCGCAAAATCATCGTCAGCAATCTGGAAGTGGCCGCCTGTGTGTGGGGCGGTATCGTTTCCCGACGCACGACCATCTCCCCCTGCAGTGAACGTATCCCCGTCGACCTGTCATCCGATCTCGGCCGGGTTCTCTATGCCAATTCCATTACCCTGACCCCGGGTACAGTAGCAGTGGACATCGATAATAACTCGGTGCTGGTACATGCGCTTCGCCGCAGCGGCCTGGATGATCTCAAGCGGGGCGAGATGGAACGGCGGGTTGCGGCTCTTACCGACGACACACCCGTTTCTGAACTCTGACAGGGCAGATTAAAAATGCTGAACGCTACATTGATTGCCCTGCTCGTCGTTATGACGCTTGCGCTGATACGCGCGATAAAGGGGCCGACGATTCACGATCGTATTCTCGCAGTGAATATGTTCGGCACAAAAACCGTTCTGTTGATTGCCGTTATCTGCTTTACCTTTGGCGAACCCGAATATCTCGATATTGCCATCGTCTACGCGCTCATCAACTTTGTGAGTGTAATCGGGGTATTGCGGTATTTTGAGTTCCGCACCCGCAATGGTAACGGCGCGCCGGAGGTGACCGGTGATTGAAACAGTACAATCTTTTGCCAGTGGCACCCTGCTTTTACTGGGCTGTTTTTTCATGTTGACCGGCGCCGTGGGTGTGCTGCGCTTTCCCGATTTCTACTCCCGCATGCATGCGGCGGGTATTACCGACACCCTCGCCACCTTACTGATTATCAGCGGCCTGATGCTCACCGCCGGCTGGAGTCTTGCGCTTTTTAAACTGGCGCTGATCATGCTGTTTATTTTCTTTACCAGCCCCACCGCCAGCCACGCGCTCGCGCGCTCGGCGCAACTCAGCGCACTACGCCTGCCGCAGATTGCGCCAGAGCCTGCACCGACAGAAATGACTAACTCACAACCTGTGGATACATCGCCAGACGCCGAGCCTGAAGCCGCCGACAGCACCCGCGTCTGAGCGTCACATGTATCAGGCAACCGGGGCCAATTTCGGAAATTGACAACCACAATGACGACAACCAAAACAATACCGGCAGCCATCGAGGGTCGATACCGATGAACCTGCTACTTGATATCGCGCTACTGGCCCTGTTGCTGGTCACCGCCATTTCCATCGCCTGGATCAAAGACCTGTTTGCCGCAGCCATGCTGGCGGGAATTTACGGTCTGCTGTCGGCGGGCTTTTTCATGACCATGGGCGCGGTGGATGTCGCATTTACCGAAGCGGCGGTGGGCGCCGGAATCTCACCGCTACTGATCTTGCTGACACTCGCACTTTGTGGCCGCTACCAACGCGCAGACCGCAATCGTGCGCGACTCGCCATTGCGCTTGTGGCCACCGTGGGCGCATTGCTGGTTACCGCTACCGTCGATATGCCATCCTTTGGTGATGCCAATGCACCAGCACAGGTGCATGTGGCACCTCACTATATCCAGGAATCCATGCGTGAAATCGGGATCCCCAATATCGTCACATCGGTATTGGCCAGTTACCGGGGCTTCGATACCTTTGGCGAGGTGGTGGTGATCTTTACCGCCGGACTCGGGGTACTGTCACTGCTGATGACCAATGCCGCACAACCTTTGCGGATTATGCAGCCTTCACCGGTACAGCAGGCATCACGGGATATCGTTCTGCGGGTTGTCGCCAAAGTGTTGATTGCTCCGATCATGCTTTACGCACTGTACGTGCAGTTCCATGGTGAGTACGGCCCCGGTGGCGGCTTTCAGGCAGGGGTGATCTTTGCGGTGGGATTTATTCTCTACAGCATGGTGTTTGGCCTGGACGCAGTGCGCAAGGTCGCCAGCCACGAGCTGGTCCAGCTGTTGGCGGCAATGGGTGTTCTGATTTTTGGCTGCACAGGACTGTTGAGTCTCGCCAATGGAAAAAACTTTCTGGATTACAGCGCACTGGCCGGGGACCCGGTTACCGGGCAACACATCGGCATTATCGCCATAGAAATCGGCGTCGGGATCACCGTCGCCTCGGTGATGATCATGATTTCCTATCTGTTCTCGGCGCAGCTGCGCGACCGGGAGGCTGAACTCGCGATCAAGGGCACACCGTCCTATGCAGACGACACCACCGGCGGTGAGGTCAGTCGCGGTCTGTCCCCACTACAAACACTGGAACGGGGGGCAGGTTAGGATGTTATTGGCATCGCACTACAACTACTGGATCGTCATTGCGCTGATGATGATCGGCCTGTACATAGTGATCGCCCAGGGCAACCTGGTGAAGAAAATCATCGGATTGAATATTTTCCAGACCTCCGTTTTCATTTTTTATATCAGTGTGGGCAAGGTGGATGGCGGCAGTGCGCCCATTCTGCATGAGGGCGACACTCTCTATTCCAACCCGCTGCCCCATGTGCTGATCCTTACCGCGATTGTTGTGGGCATTGCGACCACCGCACTGGCACTGGCGCTGACCATTCGCATTAAACACGCCTATGGCTCCATAGAAGAACGGGACATTCAGGCTGCGGAAGCGCAGCAGGAGCGCACCTCGTCACAACCCCAGCCCGCGGTGGAAAAGGAGCCGTAGACCATGCTGTCGCACCTCCCTATTTTGCAGGTCATTCTGCCGCTGATGGCGGCCCCCTCCTGTCTGTTGATTCGTAAGACCACCCTGGTATGGCTGTTTACTCTCGCGGTCAGTGTGGCTGCACTGGTGGTCAGCATTCTGCTGTTGCAGCAGGTTTATGCCACAGGCCCCATCACCTATGAACTGGGCGGCTGGAAAGCGCCCTGGGGAATCGAATACCGTATCGACCTCCTTAACGCCTGGGTACTGTTTATCGTTTCCGCGCTCAGCAGCGTGGTACTGCTTGCCGCCAATACCAGTGTACAGAAGGAGCTGGAGCCCAATCGTCAAACCGTTTTCTATACCCTTTATCTGCTGTGCTTTGCCGGCCTGCTGGGTATTGTCGCCACCGGGGACGCGTTTAATGTATTCGTATTCCTGGAAATTTCCTCTCTATCCACCTATGCACTGATTGCACTGGGCAAAGACCGCCGCGCGCTGTGGGCAGCATTTCAGTACCTGATTATGGGCACCATCGGTGCCACCTTTATCCTGATCGGTATCGGCTTTCTGTATATGATGACCGGCACATTGAATATGGCGGATCTGGCCGCGCGTATTCCGCCGCTCGCCGAATCATCTACGGTACTCGCGGCATTTGCATTTATTTTTGTAGGTATCTGCCTGAAACTGGCACTGTTTCCCCTGCACCTCTGGCTGCCGAATGCCTATAGCTGTGCGCCCTCCATTGTCACTGCATTTCTCGCAGCAACCGCTACCAAGGTCGCACTGTATTTACTGTTGCGCTTCACCTTCACCGTATTTGGTGTGGACTTCTCCCTGTCACACCTGCCATTGGATATTCTGCTGATTGGCCTTGGGTTGGTGGGTGTGTTTGCCGCATCCATCGTTGCCATCTATCAGGCGAATATCAAACGCATGCTGGCGTTTTCCAGTGTGGCGCAGATTGGCTATATGGTAGTGGGTATCGGTATTGGCACCGCGACCGCGCTGCAGGCAACGTTGATGCACCTGTTCAATCACGCACTAATGAAGGGTGGGCTATTCCTGGCATTGGCGGGATTGGTCTATCAGACGGGCGGTTGCCGTATTGAGCACTTCCGCGATCTTGGCCGCACCATGCCCTGGACCATGGCCGCCATTGTGGTCGGCGGAGTCAGCCTGATCGGCATGCCGCTTACCGTAGGCTTTGTCAGCAAGTGGTATCTGATTGCTGCGGCTATCGAGCAGCGACTCTGGTGGGTGGCGGTGCTGGTGGTACTGGGATCGCTGCTGGCCGTGGCCTATATCTGGAAACTGGTGGAGGCTGCCTATTTCCAGGCGCCACAGAATAAAGCGGGTGCGGCGGAAAAACACGAAGCACCGCTGGGTATTCTGCTTCCGACCTGGCTACTGATCGCGGCCAATATCTATTTCGGGATTGACACCCGCCTGCCGGTGGAAGTGACTGCGGCAGCCTCACAATTCCTGCTTGGAGGGGCCGCGCAGTGAACGAATCCGACCTGTTACAACTGACCCTGTTGATTCCGCTGCTGGCACTGCTCGGTATTCAGCTCACCGCACGTCGGGAAAATATCCGCGAAGCGGTCTCACTGACTGCCGCCAGTGCGCTGTTTTTTACCGTCACCCAACTCTATCAACCCATGCTGAATGGCGACGTGATCGCTGCACACTGGCTGGATATTCTGCCGGGACTGGCTCTGGCGTTCCGCGTGGAGCCTCTGGGACTGATGTTTGCGCTGGTGGCGAGCTTTCTGTGGATTATCACCACCCTTTATGCGATCGGGTATATGCGTGGCCACGGCGAGAAAAACCAGACACGGTTTTTCAGCCTGTTCGCGCTTTCCATTGGCGCGGTAATGGGCATCGCCTTTGCGGAAAACCTGTTTACCCTGTTTATCTTTTACGAAGTACTGACACTTTGTACTTATCCACTGGTCACCCATGCCGGTACCGACAAGGCCCGCGCCGGAGGGCGTATTTACCTCGGTATTCTGCTCGGCACATCGGTGGGCTTTTTCCTGTTGGCGATTATCGCCACCTGGCTGCTCGCCGGTACGCTTTCGTTCCAGCAAGGGGGCGTTTTCTCGCCGGGTACTTCTCTCGCGCTTCTGTCTGTTCTGCTGGGGCTGTTTGTGTTCGGCGTGGGCAAGGCCGCGATCATGCCCTTCCACCGCTGGCTTCCTGCGGCCATGGTGGCTCCGACGCCGGTGAGCGCACTGTTACACGCGGTGGCGGTGGTGAAGGCCGGTGTATTTGTGCTGCTGAAAATCTGTCTGCTGATTTTCGGTATCGAAACCCTGCAGGCAATCCCGGCTACCGAATGGCTGCTCTACTTGGCCGGCATTTCGATTTTGCTCGCATCCATTATTGCCCTGCGACAACAGAATCTGAAAAAACGCCTGGCCTATTCCACGGTGAGCCAACTGGGCTATATCACCTTGGGTGCCCTGCTCGCCACCAGCGCGGGCATGACTGGCAGCGCACTGCATATCGTGATGCACGCCTTTGGCAAAATCACCCTGTTTTTCTGTGCTGGTGCCATTCTGGTGGCTGCGCACAAAACCGAAGTGAACCAGCTGTACGGACTGGGTCGACAGATGCCGGTAACCATGAGCGCGTTTCTGGTAGCCAGCCTGTGTATTATCGGTATTCCACCCACTGGCGGCACCTGGAGTAAGTGGTACCTGATGCTCGGCACCTTCGAGGCGGAACAGTGGATACTGATGGTGCTGCTGATGATCAGCTCGCTGTTAAGCATTGCCTACCTGCTGCCAATTCCACTGCGCGCGTTCTTCTCCAGCAGCACCCAGGATTCTGCTGACGCCCGCGCCCCTGCCGGTGAGGCTTCTGCCATCAGAGAAGCACCACTGCCGTCTTTGATCGCCCTCGGGATTACCGCGGCGGGCTGCATTTATCTACTGCTGTTCCCCAATGCATTTTATGCACTGATTGAGGCCGGGATTTAACATGAGTGCTGATAAGCAGGATTTCTTCGACAACCCCGATAACATCCGCAAAATGCTGCGAGTGTTTTACGCTATTTGCGCCCTGTTGTTTGCGGCGGATTTTGTGATTCATCGGCATACCGAGTTCCGCTGGGAGGGGCTGCCAGGTTTCTACCCGATGTACGGGTTTGTGGGCTGCGTGATTCTGGTGTTTGCAGCCAAGTGGATGCGTACCTTCCTCATGCGCCCGGAAGACTATTACGACAAGCGGGCGCTAACCGACTTTGATTGCACCGATAGCGGTGAGTCCACAAGCCTGAAGGCTACCGGGAAGGGCAATGGAGGGCATGATCATGCTTGACGTTGCACCGTTTATTCCGTTTTTTCTCGCCGCTCTACTGGGCCTGTTTCTGCGCGGTTGGGCGCGCGCTGCTCTATTCATCGCCGTACCGGTTCTCGGCCTCGCCAATCTATGGCAACTGGGCGCCGGTGGTTCCGGCGTTGAGTTTGGTCACTACGCCATTCTCGACTTCAACCTGCTGCTGTTCAAAGCGGATCGCTTGAGCCTGCTGTTTGGCTACCTGTTCCATATCGCCGCATTGATTTCGGTAATTTACGCCCTGCATGTACGCGACACCCTGCAACAGGTTGCCAGTATGCTCTACGCGGGCAGTGCCCTGGGTGCGGTATTTGCCGGCGACCTGCTCACCCTGTTTATCTTCTGGGAGCTGCTGGCGCTAACCTCGGTGTTTCTGGTGTGGGCACGCCGCAGCGGTCGCGCTTACGCGGCGGGGCTACGCTATTTCACCCTGCATATTCTCTCTGGCCTGTTATTACTCGCCGGGATTATTTTCTACAGTCAGACCCACAACACCCTCGCTTTCGGCGAGATTGGTCTCGACGACAATGCCTACAGCTGGATGATCTTTCTCGCCTTCGGCATCAAGTGCGCGTTTCCGTTTTTCCATGGCTGGCTTACCGATGCCTACCCGGAGTCCACTCCTACCGGCACCGTATTTCTCAGCGCATTTACCACCAAGGTCGCCGTCTACGCATTGGCTCGAACCTTTCCCGGCACCGAGCTTCTGGTCTATATCGGTGCCACCATGGCCTGCTTCCCCATCTTCTATGCGGTCATCGAAAATGACCTGCGCCGGGTACTGGCTTACAGCCTGATCAACCAGCTGGGCTTTATGGTGGTGGGCATTGGCATCGGCACGTCGCTGGCCATCAACGGCGCCGTGGCCCATGCCTTTAACGACGTGATCTTCAAGGGGCTGCTGTTTATGTCCATGGGCGCGGTGCTACACGTGACCGGCAAGATCAACGGCTCGGAACTGGGCGGGCTCTACAAGAAGATGCCCAAGACCACAGTGCTGTGTATTGTTGGCGCGGCGTCCATTTCCGCCTTCCCGCTGTTCAGCGGATTTGTCAGCAAGTCCATGGTGATGAGTGCGGCGATCAAGAACGGCTATGATGGGGTCTGGCTGATCCTGCTGTTCGCCTCCGCCGGGGTATTTCACCATGCCGGCATCAAGATTCCTTACTTTGCCTTCTTTGCCCACGACGCCAAACTGCCAGCCCGCGAGCCGCCGGTGAACATGCTGATCGCCATGAGTATTGCCGCAGCCCTGTGTCTTGTCATCGGCATCTACCCACAGGCGCTGTACAGCCTGCTGCCATACTCGATGTCCTACACCCCCTACGACGTGACCCACGTGCTGACCCAGTTGCAGCTGCTGTTCTTCTCCGCTCTGGCGTTCGTATGGCTCAATCTGCGCCACCTGTACCCACCGGAGCTGCCATCGGTGAACCTGGATGTGGACTGGATCTACCGCCGGCTGGTACCGGATGCCATGCGCGCCCTGTTCGAGCGCCTGTTCGCCCTCGACAACCGCCTGCGCAGCGCCACGCTATCGGGTGTGGAGCGGCTTGTGGACGGCATTGCCAGCCACCACCGTGCGGAGGGCGTAATGGCCCGAAACTGGCTCACCGGTAGTATGGTGGCCGGGGTGGTGCTGTTACTGGGGATCTACCTGGTGCTCGGATGGCTGTAACCGGCAGGCATCAAATATGACCGGAAAGCCGAGGTTCGGCGCGGGATGCAATCTCCCCGCTGGAGGCATACAATTCGCTTCTTATATCAGTTGCAATTGATACCTTGGGTCGTCGCGCCCCGTTTTTGAACGACCGCGACGCCCCTGGCTGCCCGATTCAGGACCCTTGATGTTCGACGAGATTCCCCGCCAGCGCCCATCCACGCCGCTCCTCGACCAGATTGATGACCCGGCCCAACTGCGCGCCCTGTCGGAAAAACAGTTGCCGGAACTGGCAACCGAGCTGCGTGAATACCTGCTCTACTGCGTGGGCCAGACCGGCGGTCACTTTGGTGCCGGTCTGGGCGTGGTAGAGCTCACCATTGCCCTGCACTACATCTACAACACCCCGGAAGACCGCCTGGTGTGGGATGTAGGCCACCAGACCTACCCGCACAAGATCCTTACCGGCCGCCGCGAGCAGATGCTTACCATGCGCCAGCAGGGCGGCCTGTCCGGCTTCCCCAAGCGCAGCGAAAGCCCCTACGACACCTTCGGTGTGGGCCATTCCAGCACCTCCATCAGTGCCGCCCTGGGTATGGCCCTGGGCTCCCCGGATGAGCGCAAGGTGGTCGCCGTCATCGGCGACGGTGCCATGACCGCCGGTATGGCCTTCGAGGCCCTGAACCATGCTGCCCACACCGGCAAAGACATGCTGGTGGTGTTGAACGACAACCGCATGTCCATCTCCAAGAACGTGGGCGGCCTCGCCACCTACTTCGCGCGAATTCTGGCAAGCAAGACCTACCTGAATATGCGCGAAGGCAGCCGCAAGATCCTGTCGGCCATCCCCAAGGCGTGGCAGCTGGCGCGCCGCACCGAAGAACACGTGAAGGGCATGATCACTCCGGGCACTCTGTTTGAGGAACTGGGCTTCAATTACGTAGGCCCCCTCGATGGCCACAATATGCAGGACCTGGTGCACACCCTGCGCAACCTGCGCAATCAGCGCGGCCCGCAACTGCTGCATATCGTCACCACCAAGGGCAAGGGCTTTGGCCCAGCGGAAGAAGACCCGGTGGGTTACCACGCGCTCAATAAACTCGAGCCGGAACCCAAGGTTCAGGTCGCCGCGCCCCCCGAAGTGCCTGGACAGCAGAAAAAGAAAGGCCCCAAATATCAGGATATTTTCGGCCAGTGGCTGTGCGATGCCGCGGAGCAGGATGAAAAACTGGTCGCCATCACCCCGGCCATGTGCGAAGGCTCCGGTATGGTCGAATTCGCCGAGCGCTTCCCCGAGCGCTACCACGACGTCGCCATCGCCGAGCAGCACGCGGTCACCCTCGCCGCCGGCCTCGCCTGCGAAGACCAGAAGCCGGTGGTTGCCATCTACTCCACCTTCCTGCAGCGCGGCTACGACCAGCTGGTACACGACGTGGCCATCCAGAACCTGGACGTCACCTTCGCCATCGACCGCGCCGGCCTCGTCGGCGAAGACGGCCCCACCCACGCGGGCAGTTTCGACCTGACCTTTATGCGCTGCCTGCCCAATATGGTCATCGCCGCACCCAGTGATGAAAACGAGTGCCGCCAGCTGCTCTACACCGCCTACCAGCACCAGGGCCCGTCTGCGGTGCGCTACCCGCGCGGTACTGGCCCGGGTGTGGAAATCGAAAAAACAATGACGGAGCTGCCGATCGGCAAGGGACGGGTGATTCAGGAGGGCAAAAACGTTGCGATCTTGAGTTTCGGCACCCTGTTGGCCCCGGCCCGCGAAGCCGCAGAAAAGCTCGGCACGACGCTGGTTGATATGCGCTGGGTAAAACCCCTGGACGAAGAGTTGATAGACCGTTTGGCCGACAGCCATGAGCTGTTGGTCACTTTGGAAGAAAACACGGTTGCTGGCGGTGCTGGCAGTGCGGTTTCAGAATACCTGAACCAGCGCATCGTTCCGGTACCGCTGTTGCAGCTGGGCTTGCCCGACAAGATCATCGAACACGGCAAGCACCCCAAACTGCTTGCAGAAATCGGCCTCGATGCCTCTGGTATCGAAGAACAAATTCGCGAACGCCAATCGCAAATGCACCAGGCCCAATCCAACGGACAAGCTGCAGCAATATAACACTTACGAAGCCGAGTACTCGAACTTAAGGCCGGGTGCCTGGGGCGGGTTTTCAGGATCGTCGCAAACAGGATGTTTGCGCCGAAGCTCCCAGGGATGGGTTTACAGCGGTCCTGAAAACCCGCCCCTGGTGCCCGGCCGCCACGCGCTCCGGACAGAGCTCCAATGACGAGCTCCGAAAGAGCTGCGGTGGCGCCGGGTCACTGGGTAAAGCTTTTCGGAACCGCTGTAAATACCCGCAAGCGGGGCCGGCCGCCAATCACAGATTGGCGTCGTTAGGCCGCACGCGAAGCCATGCTTCGCAAACGTTTGCCTAACCCATGTACGCTCCGTCGGCGACGTCCCTGTCGCCGATGCTTCCGAAAAGCTTTACCCAGTACCCCGCCTTATATTCTGGCAGCTTCACAACTTAGCCAGTTCGCTAAAAGTAAAATATAAACAGAGACAGGAAGTACGATGTCCTTTACCCATTCCGTTAAGCAAATCCTGAACTCCAAACGCCTCGGGGTATCCATTGCCATTATGGCTGCCAGCCTGCATGTACAGGCCATGGATCATAAAGCCTTCGACAACGCCATGGGTGAAATTCCGAAAAGTGGTGCCAGTGACAAACTTAAAGCACTGCAAGATCTCCGCTACCGCTGGATTATGGAAAGCTACCCCGAAGCCGCCACCTACGAAGGCTACCCCGGCGTAGAACAGAACTGGACCGATCAATCCATCAAAGGCATCGAACGTCGCAAAGGCCAGACCCGCGAACTGCTCGCCGCCAGCCGTCACCTCGACGAAGACAAACTCAGCGACAGTGAAAAGCTCGATTACCAGCTGATGTATCAGGACCTGCTGCTGCAGGTACGCGGCTACCAGTTCCCCGAGCACCTGATGCCCGTCAATCACATGAGTGGTATCCAGCGCAGAGTGCCTGCGGTGCTGAACGCCATGCCCAAACGTACCGCTGCCGATTACGAAGATATTCTCGCCCGCCTGGACAAACTGCCCGGCCTGATCGAGCAAACCAGAATTCTGATGGAGAAAGGCCTCGCACAGAAACTGACGCCGCCGCAAATCACCCTACGCGACCTGCCCGGCCAGATCCGCGCACTGATACCCGCCGACCCCAAACAAAGCCCCCTGCTGAAGGCGTTTTTTGAAATGTCCGCGAGCATTCCCGCGGCGCAGCAAAACAGATTGCGGACCCGTGCCGTCAACATTTATCAGAAAACGCTGGTGCAGAACTGGAAGCGATTTGCCGAGTATGTTGAGCGGGATTATATTCCGAATGCGAACACCGAAACCGCATTCACCAAGCATGATGACGGTATCCGCTGGTACGCGTATAAAGTGCGAGAGGAAACCACCACCGATCTGAGCCCGGAGGAAATCCACCGCATCGGTCTGGCTGAGGTGCGCCGTATTAGGAATGAAATGGATGCGATCATCAAGAAGACCGGTTTCGATGGTGATTTCAAAGCGTTTACGGATTTCCTGCGCAACGATCCGCAGTTCTATTACGAGAACAAAGAAGACCTGCTGAAAAACTACCGGGATATCGCCAAACGCATCGACGGTGAACTGCCGGCACAGTTCGGTACTCTGCCGCGCCTGCCCTACGGCATCAAGCCGATTCCAAGTTACTCAGAAAAATCCCAGACTACCGCCTATTACCAGCCGGGCTCCATGGAATCCGGCCGCGCGGGCGTCTTCTTCGCCAATACCTACAACCTGAAGAGCCGCCCAACCTGGGAAATGGAAGCGCTGACCGTGCACGAGGCGATGCCTGGACACCACCTACAGATTGCTCTCGCTCAGGAACAGAAAAATATCCACCCGCTGCGCCGCACAAAAATGTACACGGGCTTTGTGGAAGGCTGGGGCCTCTACTCCGAGAGCCTGGGGTACGACCTGGGACTGTACAAGGATCCCTATAACGAATTCGGCGCACTCACCTACGATATGTGGCGAGCGGTGCGATTGGTGGTGGACACTGGGATGCATCAATTGGGCTGGAGCCGGGACGAGGCGATTCAGTATTTTATGAATAACAGCGCAAAACCTGAGCACGACATCGTAGTGGAAATCGACCGCTATCTGGTGTGGCCGGGTCAGGCGTTGGCTTACAAGATAGGCCAGTTAAAAATCAAGGAAATCCGCGCGCGCGCGGAAGAGGCACTGGGTAAAAACTTTGATATTCGCCAGTTCCACGACGCGCTACTCGGCGCCGGCGCACTGCCATTGAATGTATTGGAAAGCCGTATGAATACCTGGATCGAATCACAGGGCGGCGCGATCAGCGCTACCAGCCCGGTGAGTGATGCCGGTGGCCAGGCGGCACTTCATTAAAATCGATATTCGTTTCAGAAAAAATCAGGGCCGCTCTCGCGGCCCTGATTTTATGTGCGAAGCCAATACATCGACTTCAGTCTACTCGCTGTACCCTACTCGTGCGACACATAGTAATCGTACACATAGGTTTCCGCATAGTTATCGTAGCTTTCTCCCGGCGCTGTACCATCGTGGGACTGGGTGTAATTACCCAGCTTGAAGTAGCAGCCGGAAATCGCTTCGTCGTGTACGTAGGGCACCTTTTCTTCGTTGTAGTAGAAGTGCGTCTGCCCGTCGTAAGATTCCATCTTCACGGTAAACACGGTACCCAGCTCGTAGTTGCCATCCACCAGGTAGCCGTGGCGGTCGTTGCCATTGGTGATCCACAAATTGGCGTGAGTGTCCGGGTTCCCCACGGTACCGCAGTTATCCCAGTCGTCATCGGTGCCCGGCGGGCAGGTGCCGTTATGACCTTCGATACGGAAAACCACAACATCGTCGCCGGAGTCGTGAATCTGTCCCACTACCACGTGTGGCTTTACATGAGTCAGATTGGTGACCTTCTGCTTGATCCACATAGTGTGCTTTTTGCCATCGGTGTTGGACCAGGCTGCGGCACTTTTCGAGTTCTGGAAATGGTAGTTCTGGGTCATCTCCCGAAGCTCACTGCGCGGGTTGCTGGAGCCACTGGTGGAATCCCCGTGGTGATTGGCCCGGAACTGAACCGCGTACTCCTGTTCCTCTTCGTCGAAGATCAGTTTGAACCACTCGTCACTGGAGAAGGTATACAGGTCCGGCGTGTAGTGTTCCTCGGCTCCGTTAATCGGCAGGGTCAGCTTCCACCAGGACAGGTCAATCACCTGAGAGGCGTAGCGCATGATGGGTGCCGGTGGAGGTACTTCGAGGTCCGCCTGGGTGGTGACATTTTCCGCTTCGAACAGGTCGAAGATTGCATCGCCGCTGCCATCGCCGTAGCGGGCATAGGCCAGTGCCGGTGAGCCGGTAGAAACATACTCCACGGTAACCTGCTGCCAGCCATCGCCGTGATTGGTCGTGGTCTCGTAGACGTTATCCGAACCCAGGTCCTGAATACCGATGGTGCCGTGATTGTAGACCCAGGCGCTCACCTGATAGCGGTTGCCCGCAGCCGGCTTGTAGATCGCCTGTTCCATACGACCGCCATCGCCCTTGATCACCAGCAGACGGCCACCGTCCACCGGCATTGGATTGGAGGTGCCATTAGTGGAAACCACGTTGGCCGGGTCACGCTCTTCCCAGCCGCCGGTGGACGAACTCAGCTCAAAGCTGTTGTTGACCAGCGGCCACAGGTCTTCCACTGCCGCATTATCCACGGTAATGGTTTCAGTCGTAGAGGATTCAAAGCCCTCATCATCGGTAACCGTCAGGGTAACCGTGTAACTGCCCTGCTCGCTGTAGATGTGCGAAACATTGGCGCCACTGCCGCCGCTGCCATCGCCAAAGTCCCACGCGTAGGCAGTAATGTCGCCACCGTCCGGGTCGTAGGAAGACGAACCACTCAGGTTCAGGCTGGTGTTTACCCGCGTGGTGGTAGAGCCGCTGATGGTGGCCACCGGGTACTCGGAGGGAAGTTCACTCACGGTCACTTCGGCACTGGCACTATCGGTAATGCCAGCGGCGTTGGTGACCTGCAGATTCACCGTGTACACACCGGTGCTGTTGTAGGTGTGTACCGGGCTCTCATCCAGCGAGGTAACGCCGTCACCGAAATCCCAACTGTAATTCAGCGACCCGCCATTGGAATTATAGGAACCGCTGCCGTCCAGAGTAAACGGAATACCCACGGTTACATTACTCGGCACATCGATCACCGCACTGGGGCTACCCGGGCCGCCTTCGCCGCGCACCACTTCAATCTCGGTCATACTGTTCCAGCTATTGGACGTATTCCCGAGGCCTACCACTCGCACATAGCGACCGGAGAAATCGTCAAAATTGTGCGCCTCCAGTTGCAGGCTGTTACCGGAACTGTTGCCACCGTAGACGTAAGTAAGGCTGTTTTGGTTATCGCCTACGTAAACCTCAAACGATGCCGTACGGCTGTCGCCCTTGTACCAGGCAATATTCAGTGCACTGACCATGCAACTGCTACCCAGATCGAAGGTGATGTATTCGCCGGCACCATTGGCGGACCAGCGTGAACCGAGGTTGCCGTCGTGGGCATTGGCCGGCCCGTTGCCGTCATCGGAACTGGCGCTGGAAGACTGGATTTCACACAAGTCAGTGCCGCCCCCCCCGGAACCGGAACTGGAGCCCGATCCGGAACTGGAGCTGGAACTTGAACTGGAGCCACCACCAGAACTAGAACCGCCGCCATCTACGATGGAGAAGTCGTCAAAACGACCTTCGCCGCCGTTATAGGTACCGGTGACCGTCACACTGCTGTGGCTGCCGGAATTGAACGTCACCCCCAGCTCACCCCAATCGGAATAAGTATCGGCGTCACGGTAGGTTTCGGATCCGACGGTGACCTCGATCCCACCGGCACCACGCAACCAGGCACTCAGGCTGTAATCCGTATACGGATCTACCGCAACCTGCTGGGAAAAAGCCCCACCGGAGCCGGTGATTTTTGCACTGCTGCTGCCGCCGAGGGCAACACCGGAAATAGCGGAAGGATCGGAATCATCCCAACCGGACCAACCGGATTCAAAACCCGGGTTTTCAATGGTCGCCGCAACCGCTGTGGATACGCCGACCGCCAGATAAAGCGCGGACTGCGCCATTTTCTGACTGATTTTTTTCAGTGTGAATTTTCTCATCGCATAGAGACCTGATTATTGATTTTTATTTCGGAACATCTACTCGCTATAGCGCTTCGCACTTGCCAACCACACACAAAAACATCTCCCCCAAAAAAGGGAAGGTATCTGTAATAAAAACGAAAAGACGAAGCGCGAGGAAGGCTAATGTCCGCCGGAACAGGCTGTCAATTTTCAGAGATATCACCGAAAACCGAACAATAAAAAATCTGCAGAAACAGCAAAATTGGTTAACCAAATTCGCTAAACCAATGAAAACAAATGAAAAATTTTTTCCTGAAAGCACACCGTATGAACCGGCTACAAAATAGCGAAATTGAAATCAACACCAATATTTAATTTCGCGCCAAACAGTGACTTATTGGTCAACCAATCACTGTAGACAAATGAAACTAAAAGAATTTTTTCGCGAAAAAAGTTCCGAATACTTTCGGAAGGAAAAAAATATTTTGATGCGGGTCGCACTTTTTTCGCGACTGCCGGTAAAAATTGGTCTGATAGATTATGAAATTTTGGCGCGCTTTTATTTGAGTTGTCCACGCCAAAATCAAAAAATGAGAACTCTACACACTCAGCGCTATACCGATCGCAAGGGTGGCAGCTCCCAGTAAAGTAAATACGATGGAGGTTTTTCGGAACATCGGTACCGCAATGGCGATAACCAGACCACTGACCAGACTGAAGAACAGGCTGAGACCAAACATGATACCGAGCACCCAGAATACCGGCCCGGCGTGCCCCTTGTGAATCAACAGAAACTGGTGCCACAGATCGTGCTTTTTAACGTGCAGTATTGCCTTGTTCGGGTCTTCCAGCGGCTCGAAGAACACCTGCCCCTTGTAGCCATACCAACCGATATAATTTTCTTTCGGCTCGTAATAGTAGTCCGCAGGTAACTTCATATCCTGCCCTTTCTCCTGCATCAGCGGCAGTATCACTGCCCGCACGGCTTCCTCGTCCTTGGGAATGCCGTTGGGCAGGCTAACTTCAAACTGCTTCTCGGTGCGGACTCCACCGTCGATATCCATCATATGCAGCATGCCGGTGGCGAGATACATCACCGCCAGGGGAAGAAAGAAACAGGAAAAATAAGTGTGGAGTTTAATCCACAGTAAACGAGTTCTGGATTTCATAGTTTTATTTGATGTTATTGAATTTTCTTATACGCCAACAAAAAAATTCTGCGATTAAGGCCAGTGAAGAAGGACTAAGATAAATAAAAAGGCGCGGTGTTCACACACCGCGCCTTTTGTTCATTAACAGCAGAAATCAGAAACGATAATCTACAGACAAACGTACATCGCGGCCGGCTTCGTACAGGCCGGATACGATTTCCCAGCCTGGAATGTCGCTGTAATCCCCTACGCTGGAGTGATCACGGTAGTGCTCGTCGAACAGGTTCTGTACCGCAAAGTTGACCGCCAGACTATCGTCCTGCAGCGGCTGCCAACGCAGGTAAATGTCGTGTACCTGGTAGCCCGGCTTATCAATGGTCTGTAGCTCATCAATCCAGCCCAGCTCCACGGAGCGGTGCAGTACATCAACGTCTATTCCCTGAACATGGGTCAGGTTCCAGCCGAGGTCCAGGCGATCAGTAAGCGCGTAATCCACGGCGAGGGTGAGTGTATCGCCTCGAGTATTACCCAGCCCGTTGTGCTCGTAACCCTCGATATCGTTGCCATTCAACGTGGAGTCATTGTGACTGTATGCAGCAGAGAGATACCACTTATCGTAGGTGTACGCAGCACTCAATTCGAAACCATCCGACTCCAGCTTTCCGATATTCTCGAACAGGTCCTCATCATAAATCACATCGTCAATGGTGCTCTGATAGACTGCAGCCTTCAGTGCCAGGGCGTCTCCGGCATATTCCAGAGCCAGCTCATTGTTGTCCACGGATTCGGCCTTCAGGTCCGGATCGATCTGGGCTATATCCAGGGTAAAGGAATCGCCAATTTCCTTGCCGCGCACGGCCTGGGCATGCCCTGCAGAAAGGGTCCAGGTATCGCTCAGCGCATAGGAAAAACCGACATTCGGGCTGACATCGTCGCTGCTGAATTCACCGTCAAAATTGTTCTGAGTCAATTCGTAACTGTCGTAACGCACACCGAAGCTGAGCATCAGAGGCTCGCTCACCTGCCAGTGGTCCTGAATGTAGACTCCCTGCACACGCCCGGTCTCAGAAATGCTGGATGTCGAATCCACCTCGCGCCCACCGGCAACCACTTTCTGGTTCCTCCGCTCAACCCCATAAATCAGCGTATGCGGGCCAAAACTGCTGGTGTTGCGGATATCAAAACCAATCGATGCGGTATTGCCGCCGTACAGGCCCCAGGGGCCATCTTGAACCATGTCGGCACTGGTATCGTAGGCGGTAACTTCCAGGTTCACCGCGTCGCTCAGACTGGCGCTGTAATTGGCTACCAGGGTTTCGCGCTCGGCGTCCATCGGATACAGCGTGTCACCTTCCCGCACGTACCAGTTTGGTCGGCGACCCAGTTCGCCGGACTCTTCACGCTGTTCATAGCTGACGGTCAGTTTCTGGTTTTCAGAAATGTCACCGCTGACCTTTACAAAGGCCAGGCTCTGGTCGGCGGCGGTTGCGAGAATTTCATTCCCATCGCCATCTTCCATGTTGTCGCGCTCGACCTGTACAAATGAGCCGATCACACCCCAGTTCTCACTGAGCTTGCCGTACACGGAAGCGCTGCCCTTGCTGCCGTCGTTACTGAAGTAAGCGCCCTTGACCCGCGCGCCAAACTGCTCGTCGCTGGCCAGCAGATCATCGGCATCCTTGGTCTTGAAGCGGATGGCACCACCAATGGCACCGGGACCGCTGGTGGCTTCACCGGCTCCGGACTGCACCTCCACCTTGTCCAGGAGTTCCGGCTCGATGGAGACACGGCCGATATGGTGGAACAGGGTACCTGTCTGCGGAGCGCCATCCACGGTAACGTTCAGCAGGGTATCTTCCATACCGCGGATATAGACCTTCTGGGCAATACCGATAGAGCCCCCCACGGACACCGATGGGATATGACGAAAGATATCCGCCAGATCATTGGCCTGCTGCTTCTCCAGTTGCTCCGGAGTGATTTCGGAATCAGTGGCCACACCCACCACAACGACGCTTTCCAGGCTTTCCCGCTCTGCCTGCTCATCTGCAGCGAAAGCGGAAGTCGCAGTAAGTGCGCTGGTAGAAAGCGCGCCGGTCGCGAGTAGCGGCAGCAGCGCGCAGTGGTTGAGCAGGGATTTGTTGGGCATTGGGCTTTCCTTTTCAGGTGAATCAGGTGGATTCGCAGTTTCACTTAACCGTAAACGCGAATTATTCCTATTAGCCCTTTTAAAGTACAGCCCTGTTGCAATTGTTACATTGAGCGCCGGTACCAGCTAGGTCGCCGGCAAGATAATCGTCATACACAGACCGCCACCCGGGCGGTTGCTGGCATCGACCTCTCCGCCCACCGCCTTGAGCTGACGGCGCGCAAGTGCCAGCCCGAGCCCAACCCCACCGGAGCGACCATTGCCTGACTGGCCGGTATTACGCGAGGGGTCCGCCTGGAAAAAGGGGCGGAATATGGTCTCCAACAGTGCCTCAGGCACGCCGGGGCCGCGATCTTGAACCGTGACTCTAAACCCCGCCTTACCCCCCTCCAACGGGTAGTCCCCCAGCGCTATCTCCACCGCCTCACCCGTCGGGGTATAGCGCAGGGCGTTGCGCAGGATATTTTCCAGCGCCTGGCCCACCGCCTGGTGGTTGCTGCTTTTGAGCTCGGCGGAATCCGGCAGGCAGGTGTGTATATTCCGGTCCGGGAATTCGAAGCGGGCGTCATCCACAATCACATCGATCAGATCCACCAGATCCAGGGTTTCCTGATTCAATTGCGGTTGCTCGTTATCGAGCCACGCCAGTGCCAGAGTGTCTTCCGTCAGCTTGCGGAAATGCCGGGATTCCCGATACAGGCGCTGAACATCGGGATCCCCGGGGTACTGCTTGCCGAGACTTTCGATGGCAATTTCCAGACGTGTGAGCGGAGTGCGCAGTTCGTGGGAAAAATCAGCGATCAACTGGCGCTGATTCACCAGCTGCTCACCGATGCGCGCGGCCATCTGGTCAAAGGTGGTAGCGAGCTCGCTGAACTCGTCTTTGCGCCGCCCCAGTTGCGGGCGCACCCGCACAGGAAAATCGCCCCGACTGAAGTCCCGGGTGGCCCGTTGCAGACTGCCGAGAGGCTTCATGATATGTCGGTACAGCAGCATCGATACTATGGCCAGGATCAGCGCCGGCAGGAAAATCTGCAGCAGAAGACGGGTGGTCTGCCAGTGGCTGCCGGGGCGCATCCGGTCTGGTAGCAGTACCAGGAAACTGGTATCGGAATTCTCAAACGGAATCTCCATCACCGGGTTATTTTCAAAATACAGGTGAATCTTCCACTCCACGTCCCGCCCCAGGTTGTTTCCGCTATAGCGATCTTCGAGGCCGCGGCTGCCGGCGACGTGGCGAATACTGTAGCCAACGACTGCCGCAAGGGTTTCCTCCCGATGCTGCAAATTTTCCAACCACTCTTGCAGCGATGCCATATCCCCGGAGCGGTAGCGCGTTTCCGCCTCTCGTCCCCACCCGCGCAACTCGTTCCGGTGCGCCTGGCTGAGCATGCTCATCTCCTCCTCAGCGCGCACCGTCACATAATTGATCAGGTAAAACATGGCGACGATACCGGCGGTGATCAGCAGAATCAGTTTCCACAGCAGAAGTCGGTTCATTTCAGACAGTACCCCTGCCCGCGCACCGTTTGCAGGCGCTCACCGCGCCAGCCGGCCTGGGTGAGCTTGCGGCGTACCCGGCTCAGATGCATATCCAGGCTGCGGTCAAAGGCGCCGAGGGGGCGATTGAGTACTTCTCGCGAAAGATAGGCCTTGCTCAGGACTTCTCCGCGATTTGCCGCCAGCTCCCACAGCAGGTTGAACTGAATCGCGGTGAGCTCCATCTCCCGTGCCCCTACCCGCACCGTCAGGTCCGACAACCGCAGACGCAACTGATCGATTTCCAGGAATTCGCGCTTTTGCACGACCTGCGGTTGCGCGCGGCGCAGAAGTGCCTCAACCCGCAACAGCAGCTCCTCTTGGTTGAACGGCTTGGAAATATAGTCGTCGGCGCCGTGACGCAGCCCGGTAATCCGCTCTTCTTCCGCGCCCTTGGCGGTAACGATAATGACCGGAACCTGACTGGATTTGCGCAGCAGACGCAGTACAGAAAGACCATCCAGTTTCGGTAACATCAGATCCAGTAGGATCAGCTGATAGGGTTGGGCCGCCACCTCCTGCAACACCGCTTCCCCGTCCCAGCAACTGCCGGTCTGATAGCCAGCATCGCGGATCAGGGAGGCGATCTGCTGATTGAGCTCGGCGTCGTCTTCGGCGATCAGAATACGGCAGCTGGCAGCGTCTGGATTGGGGTAGAGATTGCGATCGGGGTTCATGAAGCGGTACGGGGGGAATGGGTTATTTGCCGGGCAGACTATCAAAACTCCCACAAAAAAACCCGCAAGCCAGATACCACGTGGGCATATGGCTTGCGGGTTTATCGCGTTGCACGGGTGTTAACAGTCAGTCGACACGCTTTTTATGGGCCCGCGCGTGGCTCTGCACCGAGCGGTAAAACTGCCCGAGGGCACGGTCGTCCGCACGGGTTTCCGCCAGCGTCTTGCTGTTGCGCGCCACTTCCCGTTCCAGCTTGCGCCAGTTGCGCAGACGTCGCTCGTCCAGCTCGCCGGAATCGACCGCCGCCTGCACCGCACAACCGGGTTCCGACTGGTGGGCGCAATCGGCAAAGCGGCATTTTGCGGCCAGTGCACTGATATCCGCAAAGGTTGCCGCCAGCCCTTCGCTTACATCGGCGAGTCCAAGCTCACGCATACCCGGGCTGTCCAGCAGCAAGCCACCACCGGGAATGGCGTAGAGGGCACGGTGCCGGGTGGTGTGCCGGCCCTTGCTGTCGTCCTCGCGGATACCACAGGTCTCGGCCAGCTCGGTGCCGGCGAGATTGTTCAACAGCGTGGATTTACCCACACCGGATGAGCCCAGCAGCGCCAGGGTTTCTCCACTGCGGCAGTATTCGCGCAGCGGCTCCACACTCTCGGCATCCAACGCGTTCACTAACACCACTGGCAGGTCGCGATACCCGTTGAGGGCGTTGCGATACTGTTCATGGTCTTGGTCCAGGTCCGCCTTGGTAAGCACCAGACAGGCGCGACAACCGGCTTCTTTCACCAGAGCCAGGTAGCGCTCTACCCGCGACAGGTTGAAGTCGTGATTGCACGAGGAAACGATCAGCACGTTATCCACATTCGCCGCGATCAGCTGCGCCTGCTTGGCCCCGGGCGCCATGCGCTTGAACAGACTGACGCGGTCGAGCCTGCGGACCGGCCTGCGGGTTTCCCGCTCCAGCAACAGCCAGTCGCCCACCGTGGGCCGCTCGGCCACGCCTTCAAACAGCGGGCCGTTTACCAGCACCGCCTCGTCACCGGCGTCACCTGCCACTTCAATCTGACTGCGATGCACCGCCATCACCTTGACCGGCTCGCACTCGCTCAACTCGTCCAGGCTCAGCTGTTGCTGAAAGAACGGCTTCCAGCCAAGAGCGTTAAGCGGCGAAATACTGGCCTGACGGTTATTGTCCGTACACGGAGAGGCACCGCGCCGAAATGCCGGGCGGCGTGAAATCAGGGATTTACTCAATGTCCTAAACCCTCAAAGGTGCCTGACACGATTTTGTGACTGTCAGGCACAGATCATTCTAGCCTCATATCCAGAGCTATTCTGGACACAGGCACGATTGGATGGGGTTTCCGGGCGGGACCGCTGAAAAACGTAGCGAGCGGTTGTCTGGTGGTTACCGCCGGAGCGCAGGAAGCGGAGTGTACTTAAGTACATGAGCATTCCGAGCACCGCCGGGAATCGCCAGGCAGACGCGCAGTAGTTTTTCAGGGGTTCCGAGGGAACCCGACAAAAAGGGAACTTGCCGGGCAGGTGGCTGACTAGGTTACGGTCAGTCGCGGCTGGCCCGGCGGGGGTTGGATACACTCATCAACAAGCCTCCGCTGGTGTAATTTCGCGCAATTTAGCAGGGCAGCCGCCCCTGTGCAATAGGATAGAAAAACAGACGGGCTACGAAGTGCCCAGCGCTACAGGAGGTAGCGCCCGCGGCCGCAGGCCGGCGCGAGCAATCGAAAACCCAGCAGAGCCACGCCTCTGCGCCAGCGTTTTCGATTGCGTCGGAGAGAAAAATGACATGGATGTCATTTGTCTCGACGGCACATAAAACACAAAAACAAAAGCCGGCATAAAGCCGGCCCTTATATCTTAGCGCTGGAGGTACATCACCTTTCTCGACCGCCAACGATCAGATAACTTTGAGTATAGACACAATTTCTGAGCACGCTGTCCCTGAGTAACTGATTTGCTCTTCCTGAGCATTTCTCGCGCTCTGCATCTTGCTCACGTATAGATTGGCGTTTTCCCGTTGCCTTACCGTGACGGTTTTATGAAAGGTTTGTGACAGCGAAAGCGGCTCGCAGTCACCATTTCCACCTTCACCCCTCCTCGGTACCGCTCTCGTCGTCGAACAGGTGCCCCAGCTTGCCCTTTTTGGTGGACAGGTAGTTCACATTGTGGGGATTGCGACCGGACTGATGTGGCAGGCGCTCACTGACCTCCACACCCAGATCCTGCAGTGCCTTTACCTTGCGGGGGTTGTTGGTCATCAGGCGAATCGACTGGATCCCCAGGTGCTCGATCATCGGCTTCAGAATCGAGTAGTCGCGCATATCCGCGCCAAATCCCAGCTGTTCATTGGCCTCCACCGTATCCGCCCCCGCATCCTGAAGGTGGTAGGCACGGATCTTGTTCAACAGACCGATCCCGCGGCCCTCCTGGCGCAGATAGAAAACCACACCCCGTCCCTCGGTGGCAATGCGATGCATGGCGTGCTGCAACTGGGCACCGCAATCACAGCGCAGGGAAAACAGTCCATCCCCGGTCAGGCACTCGGAATGAATACGGGCCAGCACCGGCTCATCCGTATCCAGATCCCCCATGCTCAGAACCACATGTTCCTTGCCGGTTTCCACTTCTTCAAAACCGTGCATCTCGAACATGCCCCAGGAAGTGGGCAGTTTGCAGGATTCCACAAAACGAATGGTCAAACTGATACCTCGTAATCCATCAAAATGCGTGATCAATTGCGCGCGCGCAGCAACAACAGGCCATCCTGTTGCTGCATATCCACGCGGCTCAAAAAACTGTTGCCCAACAGAGTCACCTGAGGAAAGTCACTTCCCAGCACCGTGGCATCCACGTTGTGAACGGTAATACCGCCAATAGTGACGCTGGCGAGATTCAGGCGATAGGCCTTCTCCACACCGCTGGCGGTGGAGACGGTCATCGGTCGCGCGCGGGCGAGATCCAACCCTAGGCTCTTTGCGGTGGGGTAGTTGAACGCGATACTGGTCGCGCCGGTATCCACCATCACATCCACCCGGCGGCCATTAATCCAGGCGGTGGTGCTGTAGTGACCACGACTGTCTGCGTTAAGGCGCACCTCCGCCCGCTCCACCTGCTGATAATTCGCCGCTACCGGTGCCGCCAGGGTGAGTTTCTGCTCTCGGCCATCAATCAACACCAGTGCGTAATCGCTGGTAACCGAAACCAGCCTGACCCCTTCCGGCGACGTTTTCCCGGACTTCAGCAACCGTTGTTTGCCATCAATTTCAAACATGGCACTGGTGCCGAAGATCGCCTGCAAGCGCACGTCCTGTGCGTTGCTAACCAGCGGTGACAGCGCGAGAGCGATTGATACCAACAGGTTGTGTATTTTCATGGGCGTCCTGCCTCAGAGAATGTGAATCAGGTATGCCGTGCCCTGTAACACCAGCGCGGCATAGATGCCCGCCAGTATATCGTCGAGCATAATTCCCAGACCACCGTGAACCCGGCGATCGACCCAGCCGATAGGCTGAGGTTTTGCGATATCAAAAATCCGGAACAGTACAAAGCCGTACACGGCCCACAGCCAGCCGGCGGGGGCCATAAACATGGTGAGCCAGTAGCCGACAAATTCGTCCCACACGATACCACCGTGATCGTGCACACCGAGCTTTTTCGAGGAGGCGCCGCACAGGTAACAGCCGAGAATAAACGTCACCAGGATCACGCCCATATAGGCGACCGGTGACAGAAACTGCAGGCCGTACCAGAAAGGAATTGCAGCCAGGGTACCGAAGGTTCCCGGCGCTTTTCTGGCAAGACCGGAGCCGAAACCAAATGCCAGCAGCATGACCGGGCTGCGAAGCAGCTCGGAAAATGTCGGCGTTGGCAGCGGGGTCTTTTTCTCGCTCATCATTATGTTTTGTTTACCCGTCATTCTTTTCCATCAATCTTTACCGTCAAAAATGCCGGTAACCGGAACCGCGCGGCTGCCAAGGATTGCCATGCAAACGACAGCGGATACCCGGTTCTGCACTCATGCGACCAATGGCGGTGATTGGCAGGTTCAGCTTATCCACAGTATCCAGGTGCTGTCCGGGAACGGTGAAACACAGTTGATAGTCGTCCCCGCCGGTGAGTGCGGTTTCCAGTGCGCTTTCCGTATTGCATTCCGCATTCATCGACTGCGCCAGTCCGGCTACCGGGAGCTCTTCCAATTCCAGCTCTGCGCCAAGTTTGCTCGCTTCGCAGATATGCGAGAGATCCGCAAGCAGCCCGTCGGAAATATCCAGTGCGGCGCTGGCGTAATTGCCAATGGCGCGGGCCACGGCGAACTGCGGCTCGGGAAAATAATACGCGGCTTCCATCTGCTGACGCTGTTCAACAGTGCCTTCCATCTCACCGAGCGCGATCGGCAGCGCTGCAGCGGCGGCGCCCAGCTGATTGGAAACAAACACAATATCGCCAGCGCTGGCCCCGTCGCGGCGCAGCGGTTTTTCACAGGCGCCGGTGACCTGGATGGTGATAGACAGAGGCCCCTTGGTGGTATCGCCTCCCACCAGAACGACACCGTATGCATGCGCCGTTTCCGCCAAACCACGGGCGAAAGGTTCCACCCACTCCGGGTCGCTTTCCGGCAGTGTAAGCGCGAGGGTGAACCACAGGGGCTCGGCATTCATGGCGGCGAGGTCGGAGAGATTGACGCGCAATGCGCGGCTGGCGATGCGGTAAGGATCTGCGTTCGCGGGAAAGTGCACATCTGCCACCAGGGTATCGACGCTGGTGGCGAGTGTTTTGCCAGCAGGGGGATTCAATAGCGCGCAGTCGTCGCCAATCCCCAGTACCACCGTATTTGCCGCACTGCCCGGCCGGGCTCCGGTCTGAAAACGGGAGCTGAAGTACTCCCGAATCAATTCAAATTCACCGGGGCCGGGCATGGGCGGTTTAGCCTTTGTCGGCCTTTACTTCGACACTGCGCTCTTTCGCCGCAACTTTGTCGAGGATGCCGTTGATAAATTTAAACGCGTCGGTGGGGCCGAATTTTTTCGCCAGGGCGACGGCTTCGTTGATGACGACCTTGTAGGGTACGTCGACGCGATTTTTCATCTCATAGGTAGACATGCGCAACAGGGCGCGGGATACCGGGTCCAGTTCTTCGACGTCGCGATCAAGGTACTGGCTGTAGGCGCCTTCGACTTCGTCGAGATTTTTCGCTACACCGTGGAAGAGTTCGCGAAAGTAGGCCACGTCAGTTTTGCTCATGTCGTTGTCGGCATGAAACTCGGCTTCAATGGTGTTCAGGCTGGAGCCTGCCATTTGCCACTGGTACAGGGCCTGCATGGCGTAGTGGCGGGCCTTGCGGCGGGCGGATGCGGTTACGGTCATTTCAGTGATTTCTCAATCAGATTTTGCTGATCAGGGAGACCATTTCGAGGGCGGTCTCGGCGGCTTCGCAGCCTTTGTTGCCGGCTTTGGTACCGGAGCGTTCGATGGCCTGCTCAATGGAGTCTACGGTGAGGACGCCGAAGGTCACAGGAATGCCGGTGTTCATGGAGACCTGGGCGAGGCCTTTGGTACATTCGCCGGCGACGTATTCGAAGTGTGGGGTGCCGCCGCGGATGACGGCGCCCAGTGCGATTACGGCGTCGAACTTTTTGGTTTCGGCAATCTTCTGCGCGGCGAGCGGGAATTCGAAGGCGCCCGGTGCGTAGTAGATGGTGATGTCTTCTTCTTTGATGCCTTTGCGACGCAGGGTATCGAGGGCGCCGTCTTTGAGGCTTTCTACTACGAAGCTGTTCCAGCGGCTTACCAGCAGCGCGTATTTACCGGTGCTGCCTACGAAATCCCCTTCGATTACTTTGATATTGCTCATGGTCTTTTCCGTTTTCTGGTAGTTCCCTGCGGGTCCCTTTTCATGCTTCGGGTCCTGGTGCAGTGGCGGTGGAGCACCGGGTATCAGTTTTCAGGACCGCTGTGAACCCATCCCTGGGCACTGCGGCGCAAACATCCTGTTTGCGACGCTCCTGAAAACTGATACCCGGCACTCCACCTTCAAGTTGTACATTGGTGGTATTACCCACCAGTGTAATTTGTCTTAGATTTCTTCCGCGTTCAGATACTCTTCCACTTCCAGATCAAATCCGGAAATGGCGCTGAATCTAAACGGTGCACTCATCAAGCGCATTTTGCGCACTTTCAGATCGCGCAGAATCTGCGAGCCAGTGCCGACCTGTTTGTACACCAGGTCCTGGCTCGGACGCTGCTGCTTGCCGCTGATCAGCCAGTCGATGCTTTCCTCGATTTCCTCGGTGGTTTCGTTGTGGCAGATCACGACCACTACCCCCTTGCCCTCTTCCGCGACTTTTTTCAGGGCGTTGCGGAAGGTCCAGGGTTCGTATTTTTCGTCGCCGCGGCGCAGGGAGAATACGTCGCGCAGGGTGCTGGCGACGTGGACGCGCACCAGGGTGGGCTCTTCTGGTTGGAAGTCACCGAGGCTGAACGCGAAGTGGCGTTCACGGCGGGCTTTGTCGAGGTAGGTGCGCAGTTTGAATTCGCCGAATTCGGTGTGCACATTGCGCTGGTTGACGCACTCGACGGTTTTTTCGTTCAGGGCACGGTAGTTGATCAGGTCGGCGATGGTGCCGATCTTGAGGTTGTGCTGCTGGGCGAATTTTTCCAGGTCCGGGCGGCGGGCCATGGTGCCGTCTTCGTTCATGATTTCGACGATGGCGGCGGCCGGCTCGAAGCCGGCCAAACGTGCGAGGTCGCAGCCGGCTTCTGTGTGGCCGGCGCGGCTCAATACGCCACCGGGCTGGGCTTTGATCGGGAAGATGTGGCCGGGCTGGACGATGTCGGAAGGCTTGGCATTGCGGGCGACGGCGGCGCGAATGGTGCGGGCGCGGTCGGCGGCGGAGATGCCGGTGGTGACGCCTTCGGCGGCTTCAATGGAGACGGTGAAGTTGGTGCTGAACTGAGCGCCGTTGTCGCGGGACATGAGCGGCAGGTCGAGCTGCTCGCAGCGGTCGCCGGTCAGGGTCAGGCAGATCAGGCCGCGGGCGTGGGTGGCCATGAAGTTGATGTCTTCCGGGCGCACCTGCTCGGCGGCTATGACGAGGTCGCCTTCATTCTCGCGATCTTCGTCGTCCATCAGGATGACCATTTTGCCCTGACGGATATCGTCGATCAGTTCTTCAACGCTATTCAGTTCCATAACTCTCTCAATAATGTTGTGGGAGCCTTCAGGCCCTCTCGTTTAGGCCTTGTAAAACCCGTGCTGCGCCAAAAATTCCATGGTCAGCCCTTCGCTCCTGGGCTCGGCGGCGGCATCTCCCAAGAGTAGCCGCTCCAGGTAGCGCGCAATCAGGTCCACCTCCAGGTTCACCTTGGTGCCCGCCTGATAGCCACCGATCACAGTTTCCGCGATGGTGTGGGGCACGATGGTGAGTTCGAACTCGGCGCCGTCCACCGCATTCACCGTAAGGCTGGTGCCGTCGACGGTGATGGAGCCCTTGTGGGCGATGTATTTGGCCAGCTCGCTGGGGGCGCGCAGGCGAAACTGTTCGGCGCGGGCGGTCTGTTTGCGCCACACCACTTCGCCGATGCCGTCCACGTGGCCGCTGACCATATGGCCGCCGAGGCGGGTCTGCGGGGTCAGGGCCTTTTCCAGGTTGACCCTGTCACCCAGTTTCCAGTCCTGCAATGTGGCGACCGCGAGGGTCTCGGCGGAGACGTCGGCCCAGTAGCCGTCGCCGGGCAGGTCCACCACCGTCAGGCAGACGCCGTTGGTGGCGATGCTGTCGCCGAGTTTGACGTCGGACAGGTCCAGCTTGCCGGTTTTTACCCGCAGACGCAGGTCGCCCCCCTTGGGTTGCAGGGCGGTAATTTCGCCTACAGCTTCAACAATTCCAGTAAACAATCCGGGCACTCCTAAAAATTGTCTTTTGACGAGAGGGCGTCGTCAGCTCCGTGCTCGGGTCCTCATGTATTTATATACATTCCGGTCCTGTGCGCGGGGCTTCCTAGCCCTCGCGCGAAAATCCTGCTTTTTAGAAGCACCCTCGCGCTTACCGCTCAATATCGGTTGTCGCGGTAATGCGCCAGTCGTGGCCGACTGCGCGCATATCGGTAATGGTGATGGGCAGCATGGACCCCATGCGCTCAATCGGTAGCTCGAACAGCGGTCTGGCGCTGGAGCCGAGGATCTTGGGCGCCACGTAGACGATGATTTCATCCACATGGCCCTGGTACATAAAGGCGCCGGAGAGGGTCGCACCGCTCTCGACCAGCACCTCATTGCATTCGCGGCGGGCGAGTTCTTTTAGCAGTTCGCCCAGGTGTACGCGGCCTTCTTTATCCGCAGGCAGTACCAGCACCTCGGCACCGGTCTTTTCCAGCCGTGCGCGGCGCTCGCTGTCCGCCGCTTCGGTGGTGACCACCAATGTGGGGGCGTCACCCTGCAAAATAAAGGCCTTGGCCGGGGTGCGCAGTTTGCTGTCTACGATCACCCGCAGGGGCTGCTTCTCTGCCGCAGCGGTGGCTTCCGCCTCCGGCAGCGCCATTTCTTCCGGGCGCACGTTCATGTTCGGGTTGTCGTGACGCACCGAATCCACGCCGGTAACGATGGCGCAGCTGCGCGCGCGCAGGTTCTGCACATCGGCGCGGGCGGCGGGGCCGGTGACCCACTTGGATTCGCCACTGGCCATGGCGGTACGGCCGTCGATGCTCATGGCGGATTTGGTCCGCACCAGGGGCAGGCCCAGGGTCATGCGCTTGATAAAGCCCGGATTCAGCGCCCGGCAGGATTCTTCCAGCAACGGGCCTTCCACTTCAATGCCCGCATCGCGCAGTTTCTGTAACCCTTTCCCGCTGACGCTGGGGTTCGGGTCTTCCATGCCGAAGACCACTTTGGCCACGCCAGCGGCAATCAGGGCGTCGGCACAGGGACCGGTCTTGCCGGTGTGACTGCAGGGTTCCAGGGTCACATAGGCGATATTGCCTTTCGCCTTCTCACCGGCGTCGTTCAGGGCCTCGATTTCCGCATGGGGTTCGCCGGCGCGCTTGTGCCAGCCCTCACCGACAATATTGCCCTCGGCATCGGCAATCACGCAGCCCACCCGCGGGTTGGGCATGGTGGTGTAGGTGCCGCGCTCGGCCAACTGGACCGCGCGCGCCATCAGTTCACGGGGGGTAATAATCACTGATCCGCTCCCTTGGGCGTATTCAGACGCTCGATCTCATCGCTGAAATCACTGACATCTTCAAACCGGCGGTACACCGAGGCAAAGCGCACGAACGCGACCTGGTCCAGCTCGCGCAACTGTTCCATGACCAGCTCGCCGATATGCATGGCGGGGAGCTCGCGCTCACCGGTGGCCTGCAGGGCGTGTTTAATCTGGGCCACCGCAGCCTCAACCCGCTCGGTACTCACCGGGCGCTTCTCCACCGCGCGCTGAATGCCCGCGCGCAGCTTGTCTTCGTTGAAGGGTTCGCGCTGGCCGTTCTGCTTGACGACCCGCGGAAGCACCAGCTCGGCGGTTTCAAAGGTGGTGAAGCGCTCGTGGCACTGCAGACACTCACGACGGCGCCGCACCTGGTCGCCATCGGCCACCAGGCGGGAATCTACGACTTTGGTTTCGTCTGCGCTGCAGAAAGGACAGTGCATGAGGATTTGGCCCGTTCGGAAAATGCGCGGAGTTTACCACAGAAGTGCCCACGCCTTGCGCGCCGGGGTAATTGCATAGCGGGCGGGACGGACAGGCTCAGGCGGCGCACCGGTCGCAAAGACAGGGCAACTCCAACGCCGGGCTCAGCAACTGCCAGCCTGCACTGGAAGCGCCCTTCTGCAGGGACTTGATGACATCTCCCTTGATGCCAATCTCTTTCACCGCACCGCAGCGTTCACAGATCAGGAACTGTGGGGTTTGATGGTCGTGACTACAGGCGATATGAGAGCAGGCTACAAACTTGTTGGCGGATGCCAGTTTGTGCACCAGGCTGTTTTCCACTAGGAAATCGAGCATGCGATACACCGACATCGCCTGAATGGTCTCACCGGTCGCTTCCCGGTATACATCGGCAATCTCGTAGGCGGAAAGCGGCACCGGTGACTTCAGCAGCGCCCGCAGGATGTTCTGCCGCTTTTCGGTAAAGCGCACGCCCTTGGCCCGACAGCGCTCGTCGGCCCGGTTCAGTATCTGCTCTACCTGTCTTTTGTTCATGGACATGCTCTCATCTGCTTTGAGCGGGATTCTAACATTTCGCCCCCCGGGGTCTGCCACCCACAACCAAAAACGGCCCCATATGGGGCCGCCTGGGCTCAGAGCCGAAGATTCGCTGGGAGCACTTACCCTTGATAGACAGGGAACTTCGCGCAGATCTCCAGTACCTTGGCCTTCACTTCGGCAATGGTCGCCTCGGGGCTGCCTTTCTCCAGCGCGTCCAGCACGTCACAGATCCAGTGGGTGAGCTGCTTGGTCTCTTCCACGCCGAAGCCACGGGTGGTGATCGCCGGGGTGCCCACACGCAGGCCGCTGGTGATGAACGGGGAGCGCGGGTCGTTGGGGACGGCGTTCTTGTTCACGGTGATGTTGGCATTGCCCAGGGCTTCGTCCGCATCCTTACCGGTGTATTCCTTGCCGATCAGGTCCACCAGCATCAGGTGGTCGTCGGTGCCGCCGGAAACGATGTTGATACCGCGGTCGAGGAAGGTCTCGGCCATAGCGCGGGCGTTTTCGACCACTTTCTTCTGGTAGGCCTTGTACTCGGGGCTCATGGCTTCCTTGAAGGAAACCGCTTTTGCTGCGATCACATGCATCAGCGGGCCGCCCTGGCCGCCTGGGAATACTGCGCTGTTCAGCTTCTTCTCGATCTCTTCATTGGCCTTGGCAATGATGATACCGCCGCGAGGGCCGCGCAGGGTTTTGTGGGTGGTGGAGGTCACCACGTCTGCGTGGGGTACCGGAGACGGGTATTCGCCCGCGGCAACCAGGCCGGCAACGTGCGCCATATCGACCATCAGGTAGGCGCCAACCTTGTCGGCGATGGTGCGGAACTTGGCCCAGTCCATGATGCGGCTGTAGGCGGAGAAGCCGGCCACGATCATCTTCGGCTTGTGCTCCAGCGCCAGGCGCTCGACTTCTTCGTAGTCCACTTCGCCGGTTTCCGGATTCAGACCGTACTGCACTGCGTTGTAGATTTTGCCGGAGAAGTTGACCTTGGCACCGTGGGTCAGATGGCCACCGTGGGCCAGGCTCATACCGAGTACGGTGTCGCCGGGTGCACACAACGCCTGGTAAACCGCGGCGTTGGCCTGGGAGCCGGAGTGCGGCTGAACGTTGGCGTAGTCGGCACCGAACAGCTCCTTGGCGCGCTCAATAGCCAGGGCTTCTACCTTGTCGACGTACTCACAGCCGCCGTAGTAGCGCTTGCCCGGGTAGCCTTCGGCGTATTTGTTGGTAAGGCTGGTGCCCTGGGCTTCCATCACCTGCGGGCTGGTGTAGTTTTCCGAGGCAATCAGCTCGATGTGCTCTTCCTGGCGGCGGTCTTCGTCCTGAATGGCGGACCACACATCGGGATCGTAGGAAGAAAGGGTGACGGATTTATCAAACATGGTATTCCCTCGGATGATAAGGCGCGAATCGCGCAAGCATAATCTCGACAAGGGCAAATCCCGACCCGTTTGTGACCGGCCCGCCCCCAGAAAGCGGCGCATTGTACACCAAGGGAGGCACTGCGGCGCAAAGGGTGCACTTGAAACAAATTCAATTCAGCGCCCCACTCGGTTCATGTTGGCGACGCCGGCAGAATCCTTGGATGCGGGCGTACCAACTGTCGCGGCATTCAACAATCCGTGCAGTACACCAAAATCACAGCAGAGCGCTGTAACCCGCCACGTCCACCAACTGCCCGTGGTAGCCGTAAACCCGCTCCACCAGGTCCGGCTGCAGCAGCGCGGCGGGGGTGCCGTCCGCCTGAACCTGGCCATTGGCCAGCATCACCATGCGATCCGCATAACGGGCGGCAAGATTGAGGTCATGGAGCACGGCGACAACGGCGGTATTTTCACCGGCGATTTCACCTGCCAGCGCCAGTACCTGGTGCTGATGCTTGAGGTCGAGGGCGGAGGTGGGTTCGTCCAGCAGCAGGATCTTTTCTTCACCGGGTTCCGCAAGGCTGAGCTGGGACAGGACCCGTGCCAGCTGCACCCGTTGTTTTTCACCGCCGGACAGGCTGGGGAAAAGTCGGTCACGCAGATGCCATACATCCGCGCGCTGCATAAAGTGCTCTACCCGATCGCCCTGCTCCACCCGCGACAGGCTGCCCGGGCCAAGCCCCAGCTGCACCACTTCGCGGCTAGTAAAGGCGAAATTCAGGTTGGAGTGCTGGGCCAGCAGGCCGTAGCGGCGCGCCAGGGCGCGGTGTTCGCTCTGGGAACGATACCAGTCTGCCTGCGGGCGGCCGAACAGGTGAATGCGACCGGAATAATCCAGCTCACCGCTGATGGCACGCAGCAGCGAGGTTTTGCCGCAGCCGTTGGGGCCAAGGAGCGCGGTGACTTCACCGCAGGCAAAACCCAGGGATATATGCTCCAGCAACGGCGATGCCGCGCGCGGGTACTGGATCGAGAGATCGGAAATTTCCAACAAACTTTTCATCAACATAGGGCAACCTCCCCTTAGAAAATCTGCTGGCGCTGTTGCCACAGCAGGAACAGGAAGAAAGGTGCACCCAGTAGTGCGGTAATAATCCCCACCGGCATTTCCGCCGGTGCGAAGACGCTGCGCGCGATGGTATCGGCCACGGTCAATAACAGACCGCCAAGCAGGGCACTGTAGGGAATCAGGTAACGGTGATCCGGCCCGCGCAGCAGGCGCACGATATGCGGCACCACCAAACCCACAAAGCCTATAATTCCCGATACCGAAACCGCAGCGCCCACGGCGATACCGTTCAGCACGATAATCTGCCGCTTCAGTCCGATCACATCCACGCCCAGATGCCGCGCGTCCGACTCACCCAACAGCAGCGCATTCAGATCATTCGCCCGCGCCCACAACAGGCCGGCGCTAAAGGCAAAAATAAAACCTGTCACCAGCACACTGGTCCAGGTTGCCCCGGACAGCGAACCCAACTGCCACATGGTCATATCCCGCAGCGCCGTGTCGGTGGCCACGTAAGCGAACATCCCAAGGGCGGCACCGGCCAGCGCGGAAATGGCGATACCGGCGAGCAGCATCATTACCACCGAGCGACCGCGGTCACCGAGGATATACACCAGCCAGGTCGCCATAATTGCTCCCGTGCTGGCGAATGCGGGCAACAGCAGCCATTGCAACTTTTCGTAAAATGCGCCCAGCCAAACACTCAGCACGCCGCCAAACACCAGCACGATGCCAGCGCCCACGGCGGCGCCGGAGGAAATACCGATAATGCCAGGCTCCGCCAATGGGTTGCGGAACATACCCTGCATCACCGCACCGCACACGCTGAGGGTGCCGCCGACAATCAACCCGAGCAGTAAACGCGGTAGGCGGATTTCACCCAGCACCAGCGCGTACTGTTCCGGCACATCCTGATCCAGAATACCCGGCCAGCTCCACTGCATCAGCCCGGCGAGCACATCCCGCCAGCCGATGGTCATGGCGCCCACCGCAAGGGAAATACAACTCCCCAACAGCAACAGCGCGATCAGTGCTGGCAGCAGGCTTTTGTCACTCAGGCGAAATTCCAAGGGTGGGGGCTCCATGTAAACTACTTTGGGGCGAAGGTGACGCTACATAGCAAGATCAGTTTCCGGAAAACTTTTCGTTCAACTTTTTCGCCTCCTTCAGGCTGGCAAGCCCCATACCGCCGAGCAGCGCAAAACCATCTACAGAAAAGAAAGCGCCGTTTTTGCCGGCCGGGGTCAGCTTTAAAAGCGGCTGCCATTCCAACAATGCCGCGCCGCCTTGCAACTGTGCATCCTGATCGCTGGAAAACAGAATCCAGTCCGGGCGCAACTCAATCAGCGCTTCGTCAGAGAGTTGTTTGTAACCGGAAAAATCCACCGCATTTGCACCGCCCGCCATGCGGATCAGGCTATCCGGGCTGGTGCCGGTGCCGGCGGCTTTGAGACCGCGGCCCTCTTGAGTGCGGACAAATAAAATACGCGGTGCTTCAGATAGAGAGGTACGGGCACGTTTCAATTCACGCAACTGAGCCACTACATTTTTGGTCAACTCAGCAGCCGGCTTTTCCAGCACTTTAGACAGTCGGTCGATATTGGCAATCAGCTGCTCACCATTCTCTGCTTCCGGCAGTTTCACAATTTTTACACCGGCATTTTCCAGCAGGGTCAGGGTGTTTGCCGGGCCCATATGTTCACCACCAATTAAAAGCTGCGGGTTCTGTGCCAGCATTCCTTCCACCGGCAACTGACGGTAGTAACCGATCACCGGTACTTTTTTGAAACCCGCCGGCAGACGTGTGGAGGAATCCACCGCGATGAGGCTGTTACCGGCCCCCAGGGCCAGCACCAGTTCAGTGATGGAGTGGCCGGTACTGATCACCCGCTCCGGCGCGGCGTCCGCCACCGAGCCCATACAAAGAAGTGCGGCCGCAGCGACGATATGATTGAAAGAACGTTTCAGAGGACGGGTTATTGAAAAAATCATCATTCGAGTCCAATCGATTAGAAGCACATTTCCCAAACAGTAGTTTTCAGTTTCAGGGCACTACCGCAGGGGGCTGCATGGCAATTTCCGCGACGTCCACCCCCTGCTTCTGCAGCAGCGCGAATAAATCCAGCATACGTTGGACCGGCACATTGCGATCCGAGGCCAGAGCTACCGGCCGCGCAGGCTCTGCGGCCAGAGCGGCGAGTAACGCCTGTTCAAACTCCGTCTGATTACTGTAGCCGCGATCTCCGATACCCCACAGATTCGGCCCGTGGTTGGTAAGGGAAACCGTAATGGGATCAGCGGGCAATATGGCCGTCGTATACTCACTGGCGGGTAGATCCATGGGTAATGACGACAGCCGCACATTGGCGGTGAGTAACAAAAACACCAATACGATAAAGATAATATCCAGCAGCGGAGTCAGGTCTGGTGTCAGATTGGCTAGGGAGTACTCCCGCCTGTCTGGCGGATTGATATTGATCACTGCGCCGGCACCGCAAGACGGTCCGCCTCACGTACGCAGGCGTCAGGTGTGTTGCAGCATGGATCCAGACCTTCCAGCCACAGGTTGCCGCGATTGAACAGGTGTTCGAGGTCGGCCACCACGCGGTCGCTCCAGATCGCCAGCAAGTGCGCGCCGGCAATGGCCGGCAGCGCGACCATCAGGCCCGCGGCCGTAGTACTCAGTGCCATTCCCAACCCGTCCGCCAATAGCGCCGGGGTAACTGGATCGCTGCTGCCGGCGAGACCGGCAAACATACCGATCAATCCCAACACCGTGCCCAGCAGCCCCATCAACGGGCTGACAATCCCGATCACCATCAACAGACGCAGGCCGCTGTGTAACTGTCGGCGCTGATCCTGCAGCCACACTGCGGCAATTTCTTCACGCTGGGGCCTCTCCGCCTGCCGATGCTTTAGTAGCAGCGCTATAGCGCGGCTGGCCAGTGCCTGCTCCCGTTCGCACTGGCCGCTCAATGCATCCAGCTCGTGAGCACCGGCGCATTGCAAGCGCCGGAAAGAACTACTGATTCCCCGATGGCCGGTGGTCAGCAGGAACCACAGGCGCTCGCCGAGCAGCGCCAACGCTACCGCGGACACCACCAATAAAGGCCAGCCCATGGGGCCAAGCTGAAGGAAAAGTTCTCGCCAGGTTTGATGCTCGAACATATCGCTCTCGTTCTTTATTACGACATTACGACGTTTGCCATTAAGACTTACAAAGAAAACCGAATGGGCAATTGCACGCGCGACAGTCGCGCCTGACCATTTTCCCGGTAGGGCAGGAACCGCCACCCCGCTACCGCCTTCAGTGCGGCTTCGTCCAGGCTGTCTACGCCGGAAGACCGCAACAGGCGTCGCACCACTTGCGCGCCGTTGTGATCCAGCTGTACTTCCACCACCACCGTACCCTGCTGACGGCGCTGCCGCGCCAGTTCCGGATAGACCGGCGCGCCGGGCGGGCTGGCAAAGGCCGGGCGCTCTACGAGTACCGGTTCTTCGCTGACACTCTGCAACTTTGCCGGGGCCGGTGCGCTGGATGACTGGCTTAGCGCGGGCTCGGCAATGCCCCCCTTAACCGACGAGGGCTTGGGTGGCTCAACCAACTCTGGCTTTTCCGTGTCTGCCTCTTCCGCCTCGACTTTTTTTTCTAACGGATTCTTTTTAGCCGGTTTCACTGGGGGCCTGGAGAGCTCAGGCGCTTCTGGCAGTGGTTGCTCGACGACTTTCTCCGATCGTGCCACTGCCCTCTCCGGCGCAGCCGCAGAGGCGAGCTTTACCTGCCCCAGCTTCAGTGCCACTACCCCCGAGGGCGCCTGTAATTCCCGTACCGGCGCAGCCCAGAGCAGCCATCCATGCAGCATGAAGGACAGGGCCATCATTGTGACCATGCGCCATTTCACGGTGATACCCCGCACTTTCTGTCCACCTGCCCCGCAACTCCCGATGCCCTGTATTTGCGCTTCCGGTTTGCCGATAAGATTGAAGGCGTCCCGCCCCTCACCGGTACAGATGTCCCGATTGAACACCCGGCAGCGCGAAGGCTACCAACTCGCCAAAAAAACATCAAACGATAATTGTTTGCATTTACAATATGATTTACCAGGAATATGATGCGGCGCATCCGTACCAGTTGGCAACAGCGACATACCGCCACAACGGTAATCACCAGGGAATGAAAAAAGGGGACACCACCATGGGCCAATTCAAGAGTTTGCAATTAAATCCACTTGCCGCAGTACTACTGGCACTCTGCTCGGGGACCGCCGCGGCACAGACAACCGCCACTAATAGCGAAGAGCCGATAATCCGGTTTGGCGAGATACTGGTCGCCGCAGACCGTAACCCCGCAGCACGGGAGAAAGACGCCAGTACGGTAGCGATTGAGCGCACCCAACTGGAAGAACAGCAACCGGAATCCATTGCCCAGGCCCTGAAATACGAGCCCAATATCGAAGTGATCGGCGGCCCTCGTTACTCCAACCAGGCTCCGAATATCCGCGGTCTGTCCGGCGTGCGTGTACTACAAACCATCGACGGTGCCCGCCAGAACTTCAATTCCGGCCACCGCGGCACCTACCAGCTGGATCCGGAACTGCTGAAACAGGTAGAAGTGAAGAAAGGCCCCGCCTCCAGCCTGTGGGGCTCCGGCGCCATCGGCGGTGTGGTGGCCATGTCCACCAAGAGCTCTGCGGACCTGCTGAAAAGCAGCGACACCCTGGGCGGCTATCTGAAACAGGAACTGGGCAGCAACGGTGATTCCACCGAAACCACCGCCGCCGTCTACGGCCTGGCTGGTGATTTCGATTATCTGGTAAACGGCTCCGTATCCGAGCATGACAACGTGGAAATCGGCAGTGGCGAAGAGCTGGAAAACAGCGCCAGTGAAAACACCGCCCTGCTTGCTCGCGGCGGCTTCAAGATCAGCGACAACCAGCGCATCGACCTGTCCTTCCGCCACAACAACCGCGAAGAAGGCGTACCCTCCAACCCCAATACCAACGTTGGTACCAGCTCCCCGCTGGTTGAGCGCGACATTACCGATCAGAACGTCACTGCAAATTACTGGGTACAGGCACTGGAAGGCAAACACACCTCCAAGCTCACCCTCTATCGCAACGACACCCAGTTCGACGAATTCCGCCCCACCCAGGGTGAGGATGGGCAGAACGACAACACCGAAGTCACCACCACCGGCCTCGCGTTGACCAATTCCACCAACTGGGCCACCGAAGGCCTCGACGCCCAGTGGGTTTACGGCCTCGACTGGTACCAGGATGACGTCACCACCGTGCGCGACGGCGACAACCGTCCCGAAAACCTGAATGCCGACACAAACGTCCTCGGCCTCTATGCTCAGGCCGCCTTCACCTTCGGTGACCTATTCACCCTGACCCCGGGCGTGCGCTACGACCGCTTCGAAGCCGAAAGCCAGCAGCTGAGCGAATCCGCCCGCGAAGACACCGCCGTCTCCCCATCCATCGCCGCCTCCGTCAAAGCCACCGACTGGCTGAACCTGAGCGCCAGCTACGCCAAAGCTTTCCGCGCACCGGGCGTGGAGGAGATGTACACCCAGGGCACTCACTACGCCTACGGCGACTTCAGCTTCATGGGTATGGGCTTTCTCGCCAACACGTTTATCCCCAATCCGGACCTGGAGTCTGAAGAAGCCGCCAACACCGAGCTGCGCGCCGACTTCGCCTTCAGCGGCCTCGCCACCGAAAACGACCAGCTGACCGCCAGTGCATCTGTGTTCCGCAATAAAGTGGACAACTTTATCGAGCAGGTAGTGATCAACCCGCACCCGGTTTTCGGTTTCCCGATGAATACGACGTATCTGAACGTGGACGAAGCGGAACTGAAGGGTTTTGAACTGAGCACCAACTATCTGGTGAACGACCTGGCGGTGGGCGTAAGCTACGGTCAGACCGAAGGTAAAGACCTGTCCGACGACAGTTATCTGAGCAGTATTCCCGCGGACAAGTTCGTGCTGGATGTAGGCCACTACTTCCTGCAGCGCGACCTGAAAGCAGGCCTGCGCACCTCTGTAGTTTCTGCCCAGGACCAACTGCCGGAAGAAGTGACCAACGAGTACAACAGCTACACCCTGGCCGATGCCTATGTAACCTGGGAACCGGCCGCTGGCAGCCTGAACGGTATCAAGCTGGGCCTGGCCCTGGATAACCTCACGGACGAAGAGTACCGAGTAGCCTTCCAGGAACTGTATATGCCAGGCCGCAACATTAAACTGTCTGCCAGCTACCGTTTCTGATCGAAACAGTCAAAATCGAAATCCACCACAAACGAGCGACCTCCGGGGAACTTACTTGGCAAACGATTGCCGCTAGGTTGTTTGACTAGTAAGTACCCCGAAGGCCGCGGCTCGCGGAGTCGACAGCTCCGTAGCCCGCCGAATCAGTGGTGGCCACCGCGCAAACAACCTCATCGGCAATCGTTTACGCAATGGCCACCACTGACTCGGCTATATGTGTGGTAGCGGATTAAAACGGATTATCTATTGGTATTGCTTATGCAAGACAAAGTACAGGAACTGCTTGCCAGTGAATCTGGCTTTACTCTGGAGCAAATGGCGAAACAGCTTGATACCAGCGTGCGCGAGATTATTGCCAACCTGCCGACCGAAATGGCATCCCTCGCCGGCAGCGACGCCGTCTGGCAACTGATTGAAGAACTGCCCACCTGGGGCAAAGTCACCGCCATCGTTCAGAACGAAGGCTCCGTGTTTGAATTTAAAGGCGAGTTTCCCAAAGGCAGCATCGCCCACGGCTACTACAACTTCATGCACCACAAAAACCCCTTCCACGGCCACCTGCTGGTCGAAGCGCTGGCCGAAGTCGCCTTTGTCAGCAAACCCCACCGCGGGTCCGAAAGTCACTCCATGGTCTTTCTCGCCCCCAGCGGCAACTGTGTATTCAAAGTATTCCTGGGCCGGGATGCCGAGCGCAAACTCATTCCAGAGCAGGTCGAGCGATTCAAACAATTAAAACAGCAACTGGCAGGCGCCAGTGCTGCACATTCCTGAGGGGAGATTCGGACATGACCGAACACAACGAACAACAAGCAGCGCAGAAAACCAGTGACGGCGCCGACCTGGTGGCCGAAGTTCGCGACTTTATTGCCACCCGCAAACTGCTGAACCTTGCCAGCCTCGCCGCAGACGGCCAGCCCCACGCCAGCACCGCGCCCTTTCTGGCCGCCGATGGCAATTTCTACCTGTACATCTCCGATCTGTCCGAGCACTGTGCCAACCTCAAGGCCAACAGCAAGGCGTCGGTGATATTCAATGCCGACGAAGCGGACACCAAACAGGCCTTCGCCCGCCTGCGTGTCACCTTCAATGTGGTAGCCAGTATTGTCGGCCGCGGTGAGGAACTGTGGTTGCAACGTATCGAGCAGCTACGGGAAAAATTTGGCCCGGTAATGGATCATCTGAAAGATCTGGAAGATTTCCATCTGTTCGAACTGAAACCCAGCGCCGGCCGCTACGTGAAAGGTTTCGGTCAGGCGTACGCACTGGAAGGTCTGGAAAAGCAGGTTGCCCTGCATCTGAAGGATGGCCACAAGGAGAAGAACAGCGACGCGGCCTGACCCGGCTTGCCGGCGAGGGTTGAAGTAGCGCAACAAAACTGCAACGCTATTGCAATCGTCGTTTGTTACTTTTTAGTAACAAGTAACTAAAGAGTAATAATTATGACTTCTCGAAAAGGCTTCCTGCTTCCGCTGTTGCTTCTTGCCGGATGCGCGACAAATCAGGCTCCGCAGCCTCTGACCGCGACAGGTCTGCTGGTTGAGGAAAACGGCAAGTTCTATCTGATGGGCTCGGAAGAACGCTATCACCTGAATTCGGTTCCACAGCTGGATTACGAAAAGTACCTCGGCCGGGAGTTGATCGTTCAGGGGGAAATACCCCGCTACTGTCACCAGGCCTGGGAGGATTCCCTGGTAAAAGTGCACGGTGGCGCAGAGATGGTGGATTTAAACAGAGTTGACTGGTCCGAATGTCTGGAGGCCGACAAGGTCAGCCTGATAACCGCCGATGGTGCCCACCTGGTCTATGACTGGGAAGAGATCGAGCTGGAAGATTACTACTTCTGATCATCAGTGGTGGCCGGTCCGTGATAGCTCTCGTCTGTACCCCTGCCATAGGGGTACAGACAAACTAGCCCTCGTAACTACAGTGTGTTCCCGCCAGTTCACTAAGGGCAATAAGATCCTTTATCGACACCGACCGTCCCTGCACACTGATCAGCTGCTGTTTTTGAAAACGGCTGATCAGGCGGCTGACCGTTTCCGCGGTGAGACCGAGGTAGTTGGCAATATCCATACGCGACATGGAGAGCACAAACTCGCTGGCGGAATAACCGCGGCGGGAATAGCGGCTGGATATATTGATCAATAGAGCCGCCAGCCGACTTTCCGCCGAGCGCTTGCCCAAAAGCAGCAGGGCTTCATTTTCCTGTTTCAGTTCCTCGGAAAAAATGCTGTATATCTGCTTCTGCAAGGCGGGCACTTGCTGCGCAAGTCCTTCCAGCTGCGTAAACGGCAGTACGCACACACTACTTTCTTCCAGCGCTTCAGCATACCCAGGGTGAATACTGCCGCTGTAAGCATCGAGCCCCAGCAGTTCGCCCGGTAACGCAAAGTGCGTAACCTGTACATCGCCTCCGGCGCCAATGACCGCGGACTTGAAACTGCCCGAGCGAATGGCGTAAAGGTTGGTAAAAGGGTCTCCCGCGCGGAACAAAGTCTCCCCGGCTTTGATGATTTTTTTCTTGCGGGTCACCTGCTCCAGGCGCTCGATATCCCCATCGCTCAGCCCCATGGGCAGGCACAGGCGTCGAACGGAACAGTTGCCACAACTGACGGCTGAAGAAGTCTCTTTCATCTCGTTACCGGGACTTTATATTTTATGGACAGGCACCAATGCCTGCATGAATTGTATCCCCAGCATGCTGTCAAAGCACCCGCGAGTATCGGGCGTGTTGGTCCGGGCGATGCAGATAAGTATCAAATGCAGCGGCCGCATTGCGCAAAAACCAGCGCCCGCGTTCGGTGACGTAGAGGTCACGGTTATTTAATCCCAGCAGCCCGTCGGCAAACATCGGCTGTAACCGCGCCAGTTCCACGGCAAAAGCATGCTCAAATGGCTGCCCGGTTCTGGCCTGGATGTCCGATCGGCTCACTCGCAGATGGCACATCAACTCCATGATCAACCACTGGCGGAGTCGATCGTCATCACTGAGATTCCAACCTCGAGCGATGGCCTCTCCACGCTCTTGGATAGCCGCCGCATATTCCTTGTTACTGTGATGGTTCTGCCAGTAGCCATCGCGGCTGTAACTGATCGCCGACGCTCCCAGCCCCACCAGAGCATCCGCCGGCATCAGCGTATACCCCTGAAAATTCCGCGCCAGCCGCTTCTCTTCTGCGGCCCTGGCAAGCGCATCATCGGGTCGCGCAAAGTGATCCATCCCCAGAAAGACGTAGCCGGCCCCAGTCAAGCGCTGGCTGGCCGCGAGTTGCATGGCTATCTTATGCGACGGCGGCGGCATTAAATCCGAGTTGATCAGGCGTTGCGCCTTAAACCGGTCCGGCAAATGCGCGTAGTGATACAGCGCAATACGGTCTGGCGCCAGGTCCAGTACCGTATCCAGTGTTTTATCGAGGCTTGCCACATCCTGCCCGGGTAAACCGTAAATCAGGTCATAGGAAATGGACCCAAATCCGCACTGGCGGGCCGCTTCGGTCAGAAGGCGCACCTGTTCCGGACTGCAGATGCGGTTGATTGCGCGCTGCACGCTCGGATTGAAATCCTGAATTCCGAGACTCAGGCGGTTGAATCCAAGCTCTCTCAACGTCTCCAACGTTTCGCACTCCAGCACCCGCGGGTCCGCCTCGATGCTGTATTCCACTTGATCACCACTGCGCAAATCGAATACGTCCCCCAAACCGAACATCAGGCGGCGCAGGTCACCGTCGTTCAGAAAGGTTGGTGTACCGCCACCCAGATGCAACTGCACAACCGGCGCACGCGCCACACGTGTGCGATACCACTCGGCTTCACGCAGCACATGGTCGAGATAACTCGAGGCGAGACCGTACTGCTGAGTGATGACTTTGTTGCACGCGCAGAAATAACACAGGGACCGACAGAACGGGATGTGTACATACAGCGACAGCGCCTGTACAGAATTCAGCGCATCCCAGGGTTGTGTGCCGCTATCGTTTGCGCACAGCGCACGGAACCGGTCTGCGGTCGGGTAAGAGGTATAGCGCGGACAGGGGCCAGCATAGCGCTCGAGCAACCCGGTGTTGAGGACCGCTGCCGGACTCCCCTCCTGGTTACCCGTGAGGTCGCTCGACCTGCCCGAGTGGGGCATTGTAGAACCGTCTGCATCGGCCATCTGGAAATACCTCTGATCCGTTTTTTCTCTGGAAATTGGATCAGCGTACGTTACGCAGTAGCGGGCCCTGGTACTTGATCCAAATCAATCCCCAGGAAATTCCCCGCTGCTTTTATCAGTCTCCCGCTGGCCGACGGAACAGGTTCTGAATGGAGGAAAAATCCAGAGCGCGATTGATGGGATCGCCACCGTGAAGTTGATAGAGGTTCTTCGCCAGGGCACCCAAGGGCGTAGACGAGGCACTACCCGCCGCGGTATCCATGGCCAGCCCCAGATCTTTCAGCATCAACGCCACGGAAAAACCACCCTGATACTCCCGCGAAGCAGGCACATTGTCCATCACGCCGGGATAGGGGTTGTACTTCTCCAGCGACCAGTTGCCACCGGAACTGGCGCCCATGATTTCCGACAGCACCGCCGGGTCCAGACCGTTATCCACCCCCAGCTGCAGAGCTTCAGCGGTACCGATCATATGAATGGCGAGCAGCATGTTGTTGCAGATTTTCGCCACCTGCCCGGAGCCTGCGGGCCCCGCGTGAAAGATATTCGCCCCCATGGCTTCCAGCACCGGCCGCGCCCGCTCGATGGACCTTTCATCACCACCGCACATAAAAGAAAGCGTACCGGCAGTGGCCGCTGCGGTGCCACCGGATACCGGCGCATCCAGTGCATCAATACCGCGCTCGCCGGCAGCGGCGATCAGTTGGCGGGCATCGTTGGCGGCGATAGTGGAGCAATCGATCAGCAGGGTCTTGGCATCCATCGCCTGCAACAGGCCGTGTACTCCGAGATATAAAGAGCGCACCGCCTCACCACTCGGCAGCATGGACACCACCGCATCGGCACCTTCGATTGCCGCGTGCGCGCTGTCTGCTTTCGCACAACCGTTTTCTACCGCGCTTTCCAGCATCGGTGCCGACAGATCAAACGCAGTTACCCTGAAACCTTGCTTTACCAGGTTCGCCGCCATGGGACCGCCCATATTGCCGAGGCCGATAAAGGCGATGTTTTTGATTGGGTACATGTTTCCCTCTCCATTTATTTATTATTTTTCTAGTTTAGCTCGTGGATGCGCTGCGCTTATCCACCGATTTACTCAAGGTTCGCCAGTGGATTCTCTCCTTCCCAAGGCTCGACAAAACAAGCCTCAACCTGCTCCGCGGTAACCTCATCTATCTGCGCGGGCTGCCACTGCGGGTTGCGATCCTTATCGATCAACAGCGCGCGCACGCCCTCTTTTACCTGGCCATTGCTGCACATATTCATTGCCAGCGCCAGTTCCATCTGCAGCACCTGCGCCAGAGACATATGCCGGGCCCGGCGCAGTTGTTCCCACACGATCCACGCGGTAAGCGGGCAGCCTGCTTTCAGGGTTTTGGCGGCACGCTGCAGCCAGGGATCTTCCCCGCTGTAGCCGACGATATCCCGGTACACCTCCGGCAGCGTCGCTGCATCCGTGAGCTGCTGGATCACATCGTAGTGTTCGCGCAGATTCGGCGCCGGGTGATCCGCCGCGCCCAATTCCAGGGACTGCACCGCGCGGCTGACCCGGGCGTGGTCCTGCTGATCCCCCCCAGCAAATTCCAGCACCGCCAGTTTGTCGATCAACGCCTGTTTCGCATCACTCGGCAACAGGCGGTCCGCCATGCCGCAATACAGCGCATCGGTGCCGTTGAACTGGGCACCGGTGAGGCCGAGAAACAGACCAGTGCGGCCGGGCATCCGGTTCAGAAACCAGCTGCCGCCCACGTCCGGAAACAGGCCAATGGTGATTTCCGGCATTGCCATGCGGGTGGACTCGGTAACGATGCGGTGACTGGCACCACTCATAATGCCGATACCACCACCCATCACGATGCCATTGCCCCACACCACGATCGGTTTGGAGTAAGTATGAATGCGGTAGTCGAGCCGGTACTCGTGGGTAAAAAAGTCCTGCACAAATCGGCTCGCACCCTGCTCACCGTAGCTGCCGGACTCCCGGTGCAACGCCACCACATCGCCACCGGCGCACAATGCCTTCTCCCCTGCCCCATCGATCCAGATACAGCCAACACTCTCATCCTGCTCCCAGGCATCGAGCTGGGCGGCGAGAATATCGATCATATCGAGATTCAGGGCATTGAGTGCTTTGGGCAGATTCAGCGTCAATTTACCAAGCGCGCCCTGGCGCTCAACGAGTACGGGTGATTCCTGGGTCATAATGGTTCCCAACTGTTTTACTTGGAATAAAGTTAAACATAGTTGGGGTGATGGTGGCATTACCCGGGGCTTCCCCGAAAGGTGACCTTACCGGCGATTAAAAAAGCACCACTAAGCGCAGGTTGAAGTTTTCCAACAAACTGATAACTTGCGCGCAAATTCTGACCGACTGGATTAGAGCTCTAATGGCTGAATACGTATACACAATGAACCGCGTGGGCAAGGTTGTTCCGCCCAAGCGTGAGATTCTGAAAGATATTTCCCTGTCCTTCTTCCCCGGCGCCAAAATCGGCGTACTGGGCCTGAACGGCGCCGGCAAATCCACCCTGCTGCGCATCATGGCCGGGGTCGATCAGGACTATAACGGTGAAGCCCGCGCCATGCCCGGCATCAACGTCGGCTACCTGCCCCAGGAACCGCAACTGGACCCATCCAAAAACGTGCGCGGCAACGTCGAAGACGGCATGCGCGAAGCCATCGACGCCCTCGCCGGCCTGGAACAGGTCTACGCCGACTACGCAGAACCCGACGCCGACTTCGACGCCCTGGCCAAGAAACAACAGCAGTTCGAAGACGTGATCCAGGCCTGGGATGCCCACAACCTGGAGCATCGCCTGGAAGTGGCCGCCGACGCTCTGCGCCTGCCGCCCTGGGACGCCGACGTGAACAACCTGTCCGGTGGTGAGAAACGCCGTGTGGCCCTGTGCCGTCTGCTTCTGTCGCGCCCGGACATGCTGCTGCTGGACGAACCCACCAACCACCTGGACGCGGAATCCGTGTACTGGCTGGAGCGCTTCCTGCACGACTTCGAAGGCACCGTGGTGGCCATTACCCACGACCGCTACTTCCTCGACAATGTCGCCGGCTGGATTCTGGAACTGGACCGCGGCCACGGCATTCCCTGGGAAGGCAACTACACCACCTGGCTGGAACAGAAAGAGAAGCGCCTGGAGCAGGAGCAGAAAGGTGAGCAGGCCCGCGCCAAGGCCATGCAGAAAGAACTGGAGTGGGCCCGTCAGAACCCGAAAGGCCGCCAGTCCAAAAACAAGGCCCGTCTGTCCCGCCTGGAAGAAATGCAGTCCCAGGAATTCCAGGCCCGCAACGAGACCAACGAGATCTACATTCCACCGGGCGAGCGCCTGGGTGACAATGTGATCGAGCTGGTCAACGTGAGTAAATCCTTCGGCGACCGCGTACTGATCGACAACCTGTCGTTCCGTGTGCCCAAGGGCGCCATCGTCGGCATCGTTGGCGGTAACGGCGCGGGTAAGTCCACCCTGTTCCGTATGATCAACGGTACCGAAAAGCCGGACTCCGGTGAAATCAAGATCGGGGAAACCGTACAGATTGCCAGTGTCGACCAGAGCCGCGAAAACCTGGATGACAACAAGACCGTGTGGGAAGCCGTGTCCGACGGACACGATATGCTCAAGATCAACAACTACGAAGTTGGGTCGCGCAATTACATCGGCCGCTTCAACTTCAAGGGTTCCGATCAGCAGAAACGCGTGGGCGAACTGTCCGGTGGTGAACGCGGCCGTCTGCACCTGGCCTACACCCTGAAGCAGGGCGCCAACGTGCTGCTGCTGGACGAACCGTCCAACGATCTGGACATCGAAACCCTGCGCGCACTGGAAGAAGCCCTGCTGAGCTTCCCCGGTTGCGCCATGGTGATCTCGCACGACCGCTGGTTCCTGGACCGGGTGGCCACCCACATTCTGGCCTACGAAGGCGACAGCAATGTGGTGTTCTTTGAGGGCAACTACACCGAGTACCACGAGGACTTCGTGGCCCGCAATGGTGAGAATGCCACACCGCATCGGATGCAGTACAAGAAACTGAAGACCTGAGCCATCCCCAGGTGGCAGAATTAAAGCCCGCACCCGCGGGCTTTTTTATTGGCGCGTAACCAGATTGCAATATTGCCGGTATTCACTGAATTGCGTAATGTGGTGAAAAAAACAATCCCGATCAATACCGGCCTATGAATAACTCCACAGGTGTCCAACGTCCCTCAGGGCACAAATTGCTTCCTATTGCGGTGCTCACGGCAACGTTGATCGGCATCAGTGAGTGGGCGGTGGATACCTGGGTTCCACAGCGTAGCGCCCCTCTCGGTCTGACCGTTCGAATCGTTTTCGTCACTCTCCTTCTGGTCACCCTCTGGCATTATCTGCTGCGCCGACAGCGCAAGCTCAACCGGCAACTGACGGAGTTGCTGCAGCATCAGAAAAAGCTGAATGCACGCTATCAGCGGGAACTGCTGGAGCGGGAAGCCACCGAGTTGGCGCTTTCCGATCAACTGCACTTTCTGCAGGTTCTTACAGACGCCATTCCTGCGCCAATTTTCTACAAGGATGCCAAGGGGATCTACACCGGCTGCAACCGGGCGTTTGAGGAGTTTCTCGGTAAACCCCGCAGCGAAATTATTGGCCGCTCCGTATTTGGTGTGTCCCCCGGCCCCCAGGCCAAGATCTATCACGAAAAGGACCTCGAATTGATGCACCAGCGCGGCCATCAGGTGTATGAATCCCAGGTGGTTTACGCGGACGGCACACTGCACGATGTGGTCTTCAACAAAGGGGCCTACACACTGGAAGATGGTCGCGTTGGGGGATTGATCGGCGTCATTCTGGATATTACCGAGCGCAAAAAACTGGAGCGCGATCTGCTGGCGGCAAAGGAAAAGGCGGAATTTTTCAGCCGTTCGAAAACCCGCTTCCTGACCAATATGAGTCATGAGATCCGCACCCCACTCAACGCCATCGTCGGGTTCAGTCAGGTGCTGCAAAGCCGTAGTGCAGGCGTTGAATTACCCCGGGATTTTCACTCCTTTCTGGAAAAAATCGCCATCAGCGGTCAGCGACTGGCGGAACTGGTCAACGATGTGCTGGATATTTCCCGCATTGAAGCGGGCAAGATCGAGGCGGTCAATGAAGACTTTCCTCTGCAGCGGCTACTGCAGTGTATTCTGGTTTCCTGCGAGCCCGAGGCTATACGCCAGGGAGTGCGTATCCACTGCGATATCGATCCGACGCTGCCAGAATACATCCAGTGCGACCGGGGGAAACTCTCCCAGATCCTGATCAACTTGATCGCCAATGCGGTGAAGTTCTCACCCGCCAACAGTACCGTCGAGCTCCGTCTGAAAAATCACAACAACGCGCAACTGGTGATCGAGGTAAGGGACCGCGGCATTGGTATTGCGCCAGAGCAGCAGGCGATTATTTTTGAGCCCTTCGAGCAGGTGGACAAATCTCACCTGGGGCAAACACGGGGTAGCGGCCTCGGCCTGCCCATCACCCGCAGCCTGGTAGAACTGCTCGGCGGAAATATCAGCCTTACCAGTGATGGTAGTTCCGGCACCAGTTTCAAGGTCGAATTACCGTTGCAAGAAGGTAACCCCGCTCCAGCGGAGGTAATCACAGGAGATTCACGTTCAACGGAACTTGTCGGCCGGCAAGTGCTCGTGTTTGAAGACAACCCGTTAAACCAGGCACTGATGCAGGCGTTTTGTGACGATGTCGGGCTCTGCGCCACCTTTGTGGCGGATGGTCGAGAGGGAATTGAGAAGGCCCGGGTATTGCAACCGGATCTGATCTTTATGGATGTGCAACTACCTGGCCTCAGCGGTATCGAGGCAACCAGACAGATTCGGGAGGATCCGGAAATAGGCGATACCCCGATCATCGGACTCTCGGCGGCGGCGTTTAGTGACCAGCAGAATATGGCCATGGAAGCGGGCATGAATGCCTACCTGACAAAACCAATCGCATTCCCACAGCTCATCGCCACGATCAAGAGTCATGTCACACGGCTCAATCGGGTGACCTCCGACTAAGCCCGCGGTTCATTCAATGCACTTCGACTAAAGGCCCGGCCTGCTGAGGTAAAGGCTCGCTATCTCCACTCATCACAACCTGGTTTCGCCCTCCTTCTTTAGCCAGATACAAGGCGCTGTCCGCCGCCTCAAACAACTGTATGGGGGATTGATAATTACCCTTCTCGTAACTCGCCACCCCGATACTGACACTCAGGGGAACACCATCGCAGTTCATTTTCCCTACAGTATCCAAAAGTCGCCCGGCGATTCTGTTAGCGGTCTGTTTATCACAGCCGGGTAACAGTACCGCGAATTCCTCACCACCATACCGACACGCAACCGCCGGCTTTCGTACCAGCTTGCTTGCCAGTTGCCCGACAGCCCGCAATGCCTCATCGCCCCGCGCGTGCCCGAGTTGATCATTGATGGCCTTGAAGTGGTCGAGATCCAGTACGACCAAGGCGAGTGGTGTTTCCTGACGTGCAGCCAGTGAAAACTCTTTGGCAAGCAGCTCATCGAAATGGCGTCGATTGAACAGCCCGGTCAACTGATCCGTATGCCCCTGGCGCTGGATTTCACCAACCCGTGCACCCAGGGCAAGGGACAATAAGACCATCTCGATCAATGCTCCCACCTGAAAAGCGTTGTGGGTAACGGCATTGTGGGGCAACAGGCCGAACGTCTTGAAAATGTACATGACCACCGTCCACATCAAGGTGATCCAGGCAATCAGAAAGTACCGCGCAGAAACGGAGCCACGCCAGACACTGACGGCTCCCACCGACAGTGATGTCAATGAAACGATCAGGGCGGCGACCGAGAAGATCTCTGTCATGGTTGCATAGTCACCGAGGGGCGCAAGCACCGTCAGAGCAATGGTCCCATAACGCAACAGGCCGCAGAACTTATCCACCTGTGGCGCCAGCTGTTTTACGTTGCAGATCAGGCGCGCAAACTGAATGGCGAACGTCAGGGTCAAGCCGAGGGCAAGTAACAGCGCGCGATTTGCCAGCCAAGGGTATTCGGGCCAGATAAACTGAAAGGTAAAGCCGTTCAATACCGCAAAAAACAGGCCGCAGCAGATGCTGTACCCCATATAGTAGGCGTAGGCGGGGTCTCGCAGAGCCAGGAATAAAAACAGGTTGTACAGCACTAACACCAGAAACCCGCCGTAATATATCCCGTACAGCAGTTGCTCAAGGCCCAGGCGTGGCAGGTATGCCTGCTGACTGCTCACCGATAGCCCGATGTTGATGCTACCGGCAGAAGCAAAACGAAGATAAAAGGTCTGCTGGCTGTGCGCGGGCAAAGTGACGGGAAATACGTAATCCCGCAATGCCAGCGGACGGCTGGTAAAAGGCTGGTGATCTCCGGTGCGTATATGGTGCCAATCACCATTGCCAGTCGGTGCCCAGAAATCCAGATGATCCATCAAGGGGTAATCCTGGCGGATGACCAGGGGTAGGTCATTTTCGCTGGAATTCTTTAAGGTAAAGGCAACCCAGTAGGCTGCATCGCTGAAGCCGAAGTTGGCGGCGCTTCGATCGAGTGGGGTTAATCTGTCGGCAAGTGCTGCGGCGTTCAGGGAATCCGCCGGCAGTACATGTTTCCGGTCCACATACAGCTGTATATAGGGAGTAAGAGAGAGCGGAGGTTGGTCGGGAGCGACCTCAAGGATTTCCGCGCGGGCGAGAAGTGGCGCGGCAAGCCACATTGTGCACATTAGTATTGCGCGGGTACAGCACAGGAGAGCACCGATCAGTTTCATCCGAAAACCTAACCCAGTGAAATCAAATCTTCCGCAGCAGCCCACACTTTTCATTATTGTGCCTTGCCACCAGCTCTGCTACGCCTGCTGAACAGGTTCAGAAATACTATCACAACCTTCCTGCAGGCCTGCAAAATGACAGCGCAGCCATTTAATATGCATCGAAAAAGGGCAGCCGATGGCTGCCCTTGTCAATTGCCACGTCCTGATTGTGGCGATACGCTATCCGTGCAGATTCACCCTGTGAGGGTCTGGGTTACTTGAGATCGAAGCGGTCAAGTGTCATTACCTTGGTCCACGCTTGAACGAAATCATTGACAAACTTTTCGTCGTTGTCATTGGTTGCGTACATTTCAGCGACCGCCCGCAGTTCGGAGTTGGACCCGAAAATCAGATCCACCGGGGTGGCAGTCCACTTGAGTTCGCCGGTGCTGCGATCCTTACCCTCGTACAGCCCCTTCTCGCGGTCAGACTTGGACCATTTGGTGTCCATGCTCAGCAGATTCACGAAAAAGTCGTTGCTGAGGGTGCCCGGCTTGTCGGTAAACACACCGTGCTTACTGCCGTTGTAGTTGGCCCCCAGGGTACGCATACCACCGACCAGAACGGTCATCTCCGGCACGCTCAGGTCCAGCAGGTTGGCGTTATCGATCAGCATATCCACCGGCGCAAGGTGCGCTTCCTCGCTGTAGTAGTTACGGAAACCGTCTGCCTTGCGCTCCAGATAGCCGAAGGACTGAACATCGGTCATTTCCTGGGTGGCATCGTTGCGGCCCGGCTTGAACGGTACGCGCACCTCATAGCCAGCCTGCTTCGCCGCCTGCTCGATCGCCGCCGCTCCTGCAAGCACGATCATGTCTGCCATTGAGATCTTTTTGCCGCCGCGTGCCTTGCGGTTAAAGTCCTGTTGAATAGCCTCCAACCCAGTCAAAACCTTATCCAGTTCCTGTGGGTTGTTTACCGCCCAATCCTTCTGCGGAGCAAGGCGAATACGCGCACCGTTGGCGCCACCACGCATGTCGGTAATACGGAAAGAAGATGCGGATGCCCAGGCAGTGCGTACCAGCTCTGGAACCGTGAGACCACTATCCAGTACTTGCGCTTTCAGGCGCTGAACATCACGATCGTCCACCAGCTTGAAATCCACTTCCGGGATCGGGTCCTGCCAGCTCAGAACTTCCGCCGGCACCTCATCTCCCAGATAGCGCGCACGCGGACCCAAGTCGCGGTGAGTGAGCTTGAACCAGGCTTTGGCAAAGGCCTGCTGGAACTCATCCGGATTCTTGTGGAAACGCTCGGCAATCTCTTTGTACTTCGGATCAAAACGCATCGAGAGATCCGTGGTAAACATCATTGGCGCATGTCGTTTGCCGTCGACGTGTGCATCGGGGACAAATTTCACCTGTTCCGCATTTTCAGGTTCCCACTGGGTGTGGCCCGCCGGGCTCTTGGTTTTCACCCATTCAAATCCGAACAGGTTGTCGAGAAACTGGGAGCTCCAGGCGATCGGGTTTGCTGACCAGGCACCCTCCAATCCTGAGGTCACCGTGTCTTCCGAGTGGCCCTTGCCACATTTATTTTCCCAGCCGAACCCCTGCTGCTCGATAGGCGCATCACCGGGCGCCGCACCAATACACTTCTCCGGCTTGTGCGCACCGTGCGCCTTGCCGAAGGTATGCCCCCCGGCAATCAGAGCCACGGTTTCTTCATCACTCATGGCCATGCGGGCAAAGGTATCGCGAATACGGTGACCCGCAGCAACCGGGTCTGGATTACCGTTGGGGCCTTCCGGGTTGACGTAGATAAGCCCCATGTGGTCTGCCGCCAATGGCTTCTCCAGCTTGCCCCCATCAAAGCGCTTGTCATTGCCCAACCACTCGCGCTCAGAACCCCAATAGACAACATCGGCTTCCCAATCGTCCTCACGGCCACCGGCGTAACCAAACGTCTCGAAACCCATGGATTCCAGGGACACATTGCCGGCCAGCACCATCAGGTCGGCCCAGGAAATAGCGTTGCCATATTTCTGCTTTACCGGCCACAGCAGACGACGAGCCTTATCCAGGCTGACGTTGTCGGGCCAACTATTCAGCGGTTCAAACCGCTGCTGACCACCGCCGGCACCACCGCGACCATCGTACACACGGTAGGTCCCGGCACTGTGCCAGGCCATACGAATGAAGAAAGGGCCATAGTGACCGTAGTCGGCCGGCCACCAGTCCTGAGATGTGGTGAGCACCTGCTCGATGTCTTTCTTGACAGCATCGAGATCCAGCTTGCTGAACGCTTCCGCGTAGTCGAAGTCGGCGCCCATGGGGTTCGACTTTTCCGCATTCATTCGCAGAGGTTGCAGGTCAATGCGGTTGGGCCACCAGTCCTGGTTGGACATCGGCTCGCCAGAAGGTGCTGCGTTCGCGTTGACAGAGAGGGCAGTCGACAGGGCGACGGCCAGTGAAAGGGATTTCTTGAGCATTGGATTGCGTTCCTTACGGCATAATCTATCGGACAACTGAATCCTATAGACCCACACAATCACCTTGAAATTGGATGTTATTATTGCCCCAATAAACAACAGCAATTAAAGCCACTCCACTTATAGTCCACGGATATCAACGCGATAGCCTCTAACAATTTCCTTGCAAAAGAATCAGAATGCTCCATTTCTCCAAACCGGTACGGTGCCACAGGCATGCAAAAAGTCGCGATCTTTGTTGATGTCCAGAATGTGTATTACACCGCGCGCCAGGCATTTCAACGCAACTTTGATTACAACGCATTCTGGGCCCAGGCTACCGAGGGGCGGGAGGTGATCTACGCCGCCGCCTACGCTATCGACCGTGGAGATAAAAAGCAGCGGGAATTCCAGAATATTCTCAGAGCCATCGGCTTCGAGGTGAAACTGAAACCTTTTATCCAGCGCTCCGATGGTTCCGCCAAAGGTGACTGGGATGTGGGAATCACCATCGATGCACTGGAGCGGAGCGCCGCAGCCGATGTGATCGTACTGGTTTCCGGGGATGGGGACTTTGACCTGCTGGTGGAGACGTTACGAACCGGGCGCGGAAAAACTGTGGAGGTATACGGCGTTGCCCCGCAAACATCGACATCCCTCATCAGCGCGGCCAATCAGTTTTTTCCGATTGGGGAACGCCTCCTGTTGCGCTGACGCTTGCCGGTAATGAGAGATGGCCCGCTTGTACAATCAAGCGACACAGGCACTGAACAGGAACGACACCGGACTAAACGCCCCGACCTAAGAAGTCGCCGCGACAAAAGCCGGTTGCGTTGCCCCGTTTTCCGGGTTGAGTGGCGCCAGTTCCACACGATTGCGGCCCGCATGCTTTGCACGATACAAAGCGCCGTCTGCGGCCTCAAACAACTGAATGGCGGACGCGTAGTTGTCTTGCTCGCTGGCCGCTACGCCAATACTCACGGTCAGTGAAATATCCTTCAGGTTGAGGCCCGCTACTGACTGGCGCAAACGCTCCGCTACTTCCACCGCCTGCTCCCGGTTCGTGCGCGGCAAGAGGATAGCAAACTCTTCACCGCCGTAACGACAGGCCACCACCGGCTTCCGCACCTGCTTTCTGATCAACTGCCCTACCGCGGCGAGAGCGGCATCACCCCGCACATGCCCTAAACGGTCATTAATCATCTTGAAGTGATCCAGGTCGATAATCAGAAGAGCCAATGAGGTGCCGTTACGCACGGTGAATGCAAATTCTTTGGGTAATTGTTCGTCGAAGTAGCGGCGATTGAACAGCGTGGTTAATTGATCGGTATAACCGTGCCGCTGAATCTCGCCGACTCTCGCACCCAGGGCGAGAGAGAGCAATACCATCTCAACCAGTGCGCCTACCTGAAACGCGTTGTGGGTAATACTGTTGTGCGGCAGCAGGCCGAATGTTTTCAGCATATATACAACCACGCTGACCAGTAACGCTGCCCATCCCACAAGAAAATACCGCGCGGGCACCGAACCCCGCAGCAGACTGACTACCCCCATCACCATAAACAGGATTGAAAGCACTAGGGTCAGAATCGCCAATGTCAGAATCATGGGGCCGTAGCTGACAAACGGCGATATGGCAGTCAACGGAAAAAGGGCGTACAGCAAAACGCGCGCGAGAACATCAGTGCGCGGAGCCAGTCGCGGGCCCGCGCACACGGTGCGCACAAACTGGATACCGAAAATCAGGGTAAGACCAAGCAGAGCCACCAGGCTCTGGTTAGCCAGCCACGGATTTCCCGGCCATAGGTACTGATAGGAAACCCCATTGTGCACCCCAAAATAAAGCCCGTAGCAGATGGCATACCCCATATAAAAAGCATAAGCGCGATCACGTACCGCCAAAAATAGAAACAGGTTGTAAACAACCAGTACCAGGAATCCACCGTAATAGATCCCAAGCAATAACTGCTCTTTCGCAAGCTGTGGCAGAAAGGTGGTTTCACTGCTGATACTGAGCCCGATATTCATCGAACCCGCCGTCTGATAGCGAAAATAGAAGGTCTGGGTGGTGTTGGCCGGCACAGTGACGGGAAATACGAAATCCCGCAGATTTACCGGACGGGAGTCAAACTTGCGGCGATCACCGGTTGCGGTATGTGACCAGTCGCCGTTGCCGGCCGGCTGCCAGAAATCCAGGTGGTCGATGAGTGGATAATCCTGGCGGAATATCAGCCCGAGCGGCGACGCGGTAGGATTGCGTAAGGTGACCGCCACCCAGTAAGCAGCATCGCTGAACCCGAAGTTGTTTCCATCCCCGTCAATGCTCTGCCACTGCCCGGAGAACTGCGGCCCCACAACCTCAGGAAATGTCAGGCTGCGCTGCGTATCAACCAGTATGCGAAGGTGCGGAGCAAGTGCCTGGAGCGGTTGCTCACTGCCGACAACGAGCGGTTTTCCCCAGCCACAAACTGAGGCACAAACCAGTGCTACCCCCCAGATCCACCTCGCCAAAGACATCGCCGTCTCGACTCCCGTTTATTCTTCTCGTATATGACAGGGGATACTACCACCTTTTTCTCTGATCACACTGGACCGCTCACTGCGCCAGACGGGCGGTGCAGCGCGAGTGGGCACTTTCGGATAGGACTTGGTGGCCGCCGCTTGTACCATTACGCCGGCAAGATAAAGCAGGCAAGTTACTGCCCATCGAAAGCTCGCTTCCCCTAACCTGGAGCCCACTGTGGAAATATCCGCGCTCTACCATTTTCCCGTCAAATCCTTACAGGGACACAAGACCAAGTCTCTTCCTCTGGACAACTTTGGCGCAGTGAACGATCGCCGCTGGATGCTGGTCGATGCCGACAACCAGTTCGTCACTCAGCGCCGCACCCGCGCCATGGCCCAATTAAAGGCAACGGTCACCACCAAGGGCCTACTGCTGGAAAACATGCACGGAGAACGTTTTGAAGTCGATCATCCTGGCTCAAATGCCGAACGCTGTAGGGTGACCGTATGGAATGATGATGTCGTCGCAAGGGATGCGGGCGCGGACGCCGCTCGGTGGCTGAGTGAGCAATTACAGTCACCTGTGCGTTTGGTGACCATGGGAGAGGAGTTCCGGCGGCCACTGGAGGTTCCTCGCCAGGACCGCCAGGTGGGCTTTGCGGATGCGGCGCCTTTACTGGTTATCAGCCAGGCGTCGCTTGACGATCTCAACAGTCGCCTGGCTGAGCCTGTATCCATGCTGCGTTTTCGCCCCAATCTGGTGGTAAGTGGTTGCGAGCCTTTTGCCGAAGATCACTGGAAAACACTGACCGTTCATACCCATGATGGACCACTGGTATTCGATTGCACTCACCCCTGCGCCCGCTGCGCCATTCCCGGGTTACACCCGTTCACTGGCCGCGCCCAGAAAGAACCGCTGCGCACACTGGCCAGTTACCGACGCGGGGAAGACGGGCAGATTTACTTCGGCATGAACCTGGCACCAGCATTTTCCGACCAGCCCATGGCGACCATACACTTGGGCGATCGGGTGGAGGTGCGTTGACCGCGCACTTCTTCCCATTCATACCGAGGCAGAGCTATTGTTCGATGAGCACGACCAAGGATTCTGGAGTACATCCGTGTTCAACCCCAGAACCGCAATGCCGTAATCGCACACTTGAGTTTCTTACGCCCGAGATTGTCTATACAATCTTCGCCCATATCCCGACCAGATACGAGCGACCGATGACCGCGCAATTCCAGCTGATTACCGAGACCAGCCGCAGCCTGAACATTCAGATTGCCAGGGAAATCGCGCAAAAAATCCTTTCCGGTGACCTTCCCCAGGGTGAGATCATTCCTGGTGAAGTGTACCTTTGTACCCAGTTTGGCGTGAGTCGCACTGTACTACGGGAGGCGATAAAACTGCTCAAATCCAAGGGCATGCTGGAATCGAAGCCCAAAGTGGGGACCCGGGTATGTAACGAGACCCAGTGGAATTTCCTCGATGCGCAGCTACTTGAATGGCTCGCAGACATAGAAACTACAGAAAATGTGTACCACCAGTTTCTGGAACTACGGCGATCTATTGAGCCTCAGGCAACTGCGCTCGCGGCAATTCGCGCGACCCCTGAGCACCGCGCAGAATTAACAGCAGTCTTCCGGCAGATGGATACGATTGCACAGCGCTTTGACCAAACCCTCTGGACCGAGGTCGACACCCAATTCCACCGAATTATTTTTCTCGCCACCGGAAACAGTTTTTTTATCCCCTTCGGCAATGTGATGGCTGCTATGCTGAAGTGGTTTATTCAATTTTCATCCAAGGAGGGCGGTGTGTGTATCGAGGAGCACCGTCAGATTTACGAAGCGATTATGGCTGGCGATGCAGAAAAAGCGCGGCAATCCAGCATCTCACTAATGGAAAGCCACAAACACCGCCTTGGTAATAATGAATAATCCCCCCGGGGGCCCCAAAAAAAAGCCGGCGTACGCCCACTGCTGTCCCACAGTTTGACAGTCATGAGACCAGCCTCATTTGAGGCTGGTCTTTTTGATTGGGTGGCGGGC
>NZ_CP155838.1:3975817-4011081 GCF_045348205.1 Microbulbifer sp. ARAS458-1
CTGTTTTCTTCGCAGAATCATTGTAACCAGATTGGTTCAGGCTTTTTCAGTTATCCCAAACTGTGGGACAGCAGTGGGCGTACGCCGGCTTTTTTGATGGTTTTACTGAAATGCTTCCCAGGCAGAGGTCGCAAGCAACAGCGCCCCCCAGACCCAGAGAATATCCAGCTCACCTCGCTTCCATAAATTCATTGGATGCTCCCGATAGCAAGGGTGCATTGTGTATCCAGTGATGTGGCCGCTGCCATCACGGTGGTGACCGCGGCCAACCTATTACTCTCCGCTCTTGTGAGAAACCAGGCGGAAGCTGTCAAACAGAACCACAGCATCGGCCGCAGGTGCGCCTTCAAACGCCAGCTTGAAATCGTCCACACGCACTTCACTTCCATCTCCCTGGTATTCAGCAAAGATGGTCAGTGAGGTGTTGCTACCGCTATTGAACTGGATGGTGTCGGGACGGAAACTGTCGTCGCCCTCCAGCGCTTCATCCAGCAGGCTGTAATCCGATACTTTTTCTGCGACAACCGTCGAGCCATCGGCACCTTTCACACCGAATTTCACTTTTGCGTCATAGCCATTCTTTTCCAGAATGTACATGGACAGGGTGTAATCGGTATTGGCGACGACACTGACGGTTTGCGAAATACTCGGGTCCGCCGGAGTGCCAAAATCATCTGCGTTGTACTTAAACTTGATGGAGCCATCGGCACCGCTGGCCGAATTGCTGGAATCCTGAACCTGGCCGATTCCAGTGCCTTCGTACACGTCCCAGCCATCCTGTCCATTGTCGAAGTTCGGATTCACGATCGCGGCTTCACTCGCAACATCGTCGTCAATCAATGCGAAGATTTCTGCACTGGTGGCATCGCCGGAATTAAAGGTCACGCTGGCGAACCGGTACTGGTCGGTGCTACTCAGGTCGCCACTGACGGTTTCCTCGCCCATCACCACCTGCAGTTTCGCGTGCCCTTTTACAAAGGCAGACAGGGTGTAGTTGGTATTGGGTTCCAGAGTGACGGTCTGGGAAACACTCGCTGACGGGGAATCCAGCTTGATGCTGCTGCCACGAGAGAATACTTCCGCAGGGTCAGTGGCCAGTACTGCGCCGTTGTTGGTCCAACCGTCGAGGCCGTTGTCGAAATCGTGGTTGGCGAGTGCTACCTGTTTGACAAAGCCGCGACTCATGGGCGGGGTGTAGTTGATCGGACCCACATCCTCATAAGTCAGAACACCCGTAGTGACAGCGCCATCAGACACTTCGTCTGCACCGGCGAGGGTGCTTTCACTACGCATTTGACCATCCATATCCACGGTCACCGCTCCGAAGCCGCCACTTTCCAGCCCGCTGACGGCCGCCAGATTGACGCTACCGTCCGGACGGAAAATACCGCGCGCGTCGGCTGCCAACTGTGCGTCGGCAAAGGTAATACCCTCAACAGACGACAGTGCCTCGCTATCGGAGAAAGCACCACCGTAGAAGACGTTACCACCGATCACTGAGTTGGACGGCATACCGTCGGCCGCCTGCACAATCACCGGACCAACGGCATCGACAATAATGTTGTTGTGCAGATAGATATTTTGTGGGTTCGCAGACTTGCCGCCGCCATCGACATTCAGGCTGTTCACGCTATCCACAATGGTATTGTGGGCAACGAAAACATTTTCGACCTGCTGATAGCCGTTCGTCTCACTACCGTCGGAGCCCATCAGCACAATGCCACCGTGGTGCAAGGTACTCAGATAACGCGCCCCCTGAATGTAGTTGTTGACGATGGTATGACCGTCATCCACAACACGCAGCCCTCCGGCAAACGGGTGATCGTCGCCCAGAATAAAGTTGCCGCTGATGGTGGCACTGGAACCGTGACGAGTGGTGATGGAACCATAGCTGTCACGCACGGTGTTATTGCGAATGGTGTTATTGCCAGACTTATTGGAAATGACTTCCGCTTCGCCCTGAATACGCTCGAAGTAGTTGTACTCTACGGTGGAGAATGAGTCGCCTTTGTGGGAGTCACTGGTGCCGATACGAATCGCTTCGTATTCGTTGTCATCATTATCGGCATAAGCTTTACCATTCACCGGCGGACGATCGCCAAAGTAGTTGTGGTCGATGGTCGCGCGGTCCACCTCCATGGTTTCCACAGTCATACCGCCTTCGGTATCCAGCCAGCGATCCACCACCAACAGCGCGCCGCGGGTGGTTTTGCCGGCAAACCAGCTGTGATCCACGCGGTTATTGGCACCGTAGATATGCACCCATTTGCCGGAATCCTCGCTATCCACGTCAAAATCGACAATGGATATTTCGGTGATTCGGCAATTGTTGCAAGGGGTATTGCTGTTACCACGAGTCTGGATCAGGTCACTATTTGCAGAAGTGCCATCTTTGAAGACGAAGCCCTGCAGCACCACATATTCACCGCTCATGTTGACGCTGACTTCACCACCGATGGTGACCGCACCAGACTCCGCTGCAGCAACGGTGATGGGGGCTTCTTCGGTACCCATACCACCGAAGCTCAGCTCAAGACCGGTGTATTCACCGGCAGCGAGACATACGGTAGTGCCTGCAGCCATGTCATAACTGACCGCGTCTTCCAGCTCGGAAGTACTGTTTACTGTGGTATCGCAATTGATGGCAGGAACAGAGTCGTTATCACCCAGGCTACCGCGGGCGAAATTGGGGCCTGTTTCGGGTTCGGGCTCTGGTTCTGGCTCGGGTTCTGGCTCGGGTTCGGGTTCGGGTTCGGGTTCGGGTTCGGGTTCGGGTTCGGGTTCTGGCTCAGGAACCACAACATCAGGTGGGTTGGTATCCGAATCGCTACTGGAACCATTGTCGCAACCCGCCAGACTGGCGAGCAGGACTAAGCCTATCAAGTACTTGATATTCAAGGCGTTTCCCTCTCATCACATTTTTATTCATTTATTTTTGTTTTCTTCGTACATCTAGGCCCGAAGAGCCTATACGCTAGCAAAACTCTATTTGTTGGACAATATTATTGTTTGCCAGATCACAGTTTATCCAAACCACAGACTTGGAGAGGCGCAGCACGCCAACATAAACTATTGAAAATGCAGGAAAATCCAGAGAACGGCGAAATTTCGACCGAAGGAAGACAATGTGAGCATCACCCGACACTGCGTGGAGTTACTGGAGGCCGGTAGCCGGTATCACGTGCGTTACGGCGATCACCTAGCGAATCATCTGCCGATGGTGTTGATTGCACTGGACCGGCTGGGTGCAGCTCCGTTACGGCTCAAGTACACCTTTGATCGCAGCGTACCGCACCTGCAACCGCGTCCGGCCAGCCCGGTAGAGCAGATTGCAGACCCCGCCCGGGGGCGCAATCGCGAGGATCTATTTCCCAGCGTACTCAATTACTACGAGCGGCAACTCAGGCAATTAGGTATTGCCAAGTGCCTGCAGCAGGAACTGCCACCGCTGCTACCCTCCATTTCTACTGCCGCTTTTCACGGTCTGATCCGCACCGCCTACGGCGTAGACGCCCGTCACCTGGAAGAAGTGGCCATGGGGCTCGCGTACTGGACGCTGGATTACCACGAGCTGGGCAGTAGCAACGAAAAGGTCGCGGCTTCAGCCAGTGAAATACTCACATCGGTTGGCAATAAATTTGCAGATATTCCCCTCGCTCCCGGCAATATCGCCGACCATATGCAATCGGTTACCGGACAACCGGGTTGGATGGATACTCCTATCCAGCCACAGTCGATAGCGCTGGAGGATATTGCGGATGTCGCCATACACGCTTATCTCGGTACCGGCGATTTTACCCTGCTCCACGGCGTAACCGGCTGTCACGCGTTGCGTTTGATCCTGCCCTACTGCGACAATCGCGAGGAGGCACTGCGCTATTTCTGGCAGGGGCTGGTGATTGCGTATTTGAGTACCGGATCGAAAAACATTCAGCCCGTAGAGAAGAGTGAAGTGAGCGCCATCTCACAACGCCAGACGGAGATTGTGGAAAAGGCGCTGCACAGTGACGACGACCATGTCATCAAGCTGGCGTACAGCGCGCTGGAAGAATTCCATTATTACGGGAAAAGCGAGTACCTGCAGGTACTCAGGTAAAATAGAGATAACGGAATTTATACGGCCAGGTACTGGCGAATCAATTCATCATTCAGGTTCGCCATTTTATCCGCTGCAACCACAGCTCCCTTCTGCATCAAACGAAACTCCTTGCCGACTCTGCGCGCAAAGCCCAGCTTCTGCTCCACCAGAATCACCGTCAGCCCGTCCTCCTCATTGAGCTTCGTTACCACCTCGCCAATCTGACGAACGATGTTGGGCTGGATACCTTCATTGGGTTCGTCGAGGATCAGTACTTTGGGGGCGATCACCAGCGCGCGGCCAATGGCGAGCTGCTGTTGCTGACCGCCGGACAGGTCACCGCCGCGGCGATGCAGCATATCTTTCAATACAGGGAAGAGTTCAAAGATCCGTTCCGGGATTTTTTTCAGTCCATCCCTGCGCGCGGGCAAACCGATCTGCAGATTTTCCTCCACGGTCAGCAGCGGAAAAATATCCCGCCCCTGGGGCACATAGCCGATACCCAGTTTGGCCCGCGCCTGCGCAGGACTGCCCTCGATGGGATTTCCTTCATACAGAATACGCCCATCGCTGGCCGGCAATAATCCCATCAGGCATTTCAACAATGTGGTTTTCCCCGCGCCATTGCGCCCCATAATGCAGGTACAGGAACCCTGTGCGATATCCAGGTCCAGATCCCACAGGATCTGGGTGCCGCCGTATTTCTGGTTGAGCTTTTCGATCCGGATCATGCTTCCTCTCCCAGATAAACCTCAATAACGTCGCGGTTATTCTGTACCTGATCCATGGTGCCCTCGGCGAGCACCGAACCCTGGTGCAGTACCGTTACAGTGCGCGCAATACTGCGCACAAACTCCATATCGTGCTCCACCACGATGACCGTGTGCTTGCCGGCAAGGGAAGTGAGCAGCTCCGCGGTGCGTTCGCTTTCCTCGGCGGTCATTCCCGCCACGGGTTCATCCACCAGTAGCAGGCGCGGCTCCGCGGCCAACAACATACCGATTTCCAGCCACTGCTTCTGACCGTGGGACAGTGCCCCGGCCAGCTGATGACGGGATTTTTCCAGTCCGATAATTTCCAGTACTTCATCTATGCGATCGCGTTCACTGCCAGACAATGTGGCGGTCAGCGCACGCCATACGCCCTTGGCGCCCTGCAGCGAAAGCTCCAGGTTGTGAAATACCGTGTGCGCTTCAAATACCGTGGGTTTCTGAAATTTGCGGCCGATACCCAGCTGGGCAATCTCCGCTTCATCGTGGGCCAGCAGGTCGATGTTCTGGCCGAACCAGGCACTGCCACTATCGCACTGAGTCTTGCCGGTAATCACATCCATCAAGGTGCTTTTGCCGGCGCCGTTGGCGCCGATCAGGCAGCGCAGTTCGCCATCGTTTACATACAGGTTCAGATTATTCAGCGCCTGAAAACCGTCGAAGCTGACATTCAGCCCCTCGAGATAGAGAATCACATTTTTCGACACATTCACCGAGCGCTTGCGCGGCACCAGAAACGGCCAGGTGGTATCCCGGCGCATCACTTCCCGCGCCTGTTCGGTAATTTGATTCAGGCTGTTCATGCGCTTACCTCCGCTGTGGATAACCCGCCATTGCTTTCTTTCGCTCGCTCCGGCCAGGCCGTTTCAGCGTTCTTGCTGGTAAAGCGATCAAACAGACCTGCCAGACCGCGCGGCAGATATACGGTGACCACTACAAACAGGGCGCCGAGCGCGAACAGCCAGGCATCCGGCATCAGTGCGGTAAAACGGGTTTTCGCGTAGTTCACCAGCAGCGCGCCGACAATCGCACCGTACAAGGTGCCGCGACCACCCACGGCCACCCACACCACTACCTCGATGGAATTGAGCGGGGAGAATTCACCGGGATTGATAATGCCCACCTGGGGTACATACAGCATTCCGGCCACGGCGGCGATCAGCGCAGAGTAGACAAACAGCCAAACCTTGTAGCGTTCGGTGCGGTAGCCGAGAAAGCGCGCGCGCGCCTCGGAGTCGCGCACCGCGACGATTACGCGGCCCAGACGCGACTGGACAATGGCGCGGCTGGTCAGAAAAGCAATTACCAGCAATAGGGTTGTAACCAGCAACAGCGCCACCCGGGTGCTATCCGCCTGCAGGTCAAAGCCGAGAATATCCTTGAAGTCCGTGAGGCCGTTGTTACCGCCAAAGCCCATTTCATTGCGGAAAAACGCCAGCATCAGCGCGTAGGTCAGCGCCTGGGTCATGATCGACAGATAGACGCCGGTCACCCGCGAGCGGAATGCTAGCCATCCGAACACAAAGGCCAGCAAGCCCGGAATCGCCAGTGCCACCAATACTGCGAACCAGAACTGGTCCATGCCGAACCAGTACCAGGGCAATTCCTGCCAGTTGAGGAACACCATAAAGTCCGGCAGATCCGGATTGCCGTAGACACCGCGGTCGCCAATCTGGCGCATCAGGTACATACCCATACCGTAGCCACCGAGGGCGAAAAATGCCCCGTGTCCCAGACTGAGAATGCCGCAGTAACCCCAGATAATATCCACTGCCATGGCGAGCATGGCGAAGCACAGGTATTTGCCCATCAGGGTGATGGTGTAGGTGCTCACATAGAGCGGAGACTCCGGCGGCAACAGCAGGTTGGCGGCGGACATGGCCAGGGTAACCACCAGCAGCACGCCCACCAGCCATGAGGTTCCGCGACCGGGTTGACGGAATTCTGCAAACCAGCGATACAGGGTTTGCGCGGCAGTTTTTACTGTGCTCATTCTGCTGCCCTCCCGCGCTGGGGAAACAGCCCTTTCGGCCGCTTCTGGATAAACAGGATCAGGCACACCAACACAATAATATTCGCCAGCACCGCACCGGTGGCAGGCTCGAGGAATTTATTCGCCACACCGAGGGAGAAGCCCCCCACCAAAGTGCCGAGCATATTGCCCACACCGCCGAATACCACCACCATAAACGAGTCGATGATGTAGGACTGGCCGAGGTTCGGCCCCACGTTGGTCAACTGCGACAGCGCCACACCGGCAACGCCCGCAATACCGGAGCCGAGCCCGAAGGTCATGGCATCGACCATTTCCGTTCTTACACCCATGGCTTTGGCCATATCCCGGTTCTGGGATACCGCGCGCACATTCAGCCCCAGGGAAGATTTTTTCAGAATGGCCACCAGTGCGGCGAACACTGCAAGGGAAAACAGCAGGATATACAGGCGGTTATAGGTAATGGAAAACACCGGGTTAATTGCCAGCGATCCACTCATCCACTCCGGGGTAACCACCTGCATATTCAGCGGCGAGAAAATACTGCGCACCGCCTGCTGCAGGATCAGGCTGATACCGAAGGTGGCGAGCAGGGTTTCCAGCGGTCGTCCCTGTAAATGTCGGATGACTCCGCGCTCGATCAGCACGCCCACACTGCCAGAAACCAGAAAGGCCGCAGGCACCGCAACCAGCAGCGAATAGCCGATGGCGTTTGGCATTAGCTGTTGAATCACATAGGTGGTATAGGCCCCCAGCATAATCATTTCGCCGTGGGCCATATTGATCACCCCCATCACCCCGAAGGTGATGGCGAGACCGATGGCAGCAAGCAGTAGTACCGAGCCCAGGCTCAGGCCGAAGAACAGCTGTTCCATCTGCCCGTAAAACTCCATGCGCCCGGAAATTTTATCCAGTGCTTTTTGCGCGGCGGCCACCACCGCGACATCCTGTTCGGAATCGCTGTTTACCAGGCGCTGTAGCTGATTGCGCACCGGTGTCTCCAATCGCCCCTGCATCACCTCAATGGCCGCGAGTCGATCGGCGGTATCGGTGCTGGTGCGCAACTGAACCATGGCCTCGGCCAGTTCGATCAGCGTGCTCACCTCGGCGCTTACCCCCGCCTGTTGCGCGGTTTGCAACAGGCGTAAATTCTGTTCATTCAAATCGTCCAGCATGGCGAGCACCGCCGCTATTTGAGCCGCCTCATCGCCGTGCAACAGTTCGATGCGGGCAATGGCGTCGCGCAGCTGACTACGCAAACGGTTGTTTACCCGTACTTTTTTGATATCGCGGGAATTGAATTCCCCGAGACTTTTGCCTTCAAACAGCGAAATACCCATGCGGGCACCATCGCTGTTTTTTTGAATCTGCAGTAACTGCCCGCTCTCTTTTACATAATAGAGGTCGCCGGCCAGCATCACTTCAAACAGAGGGCGCATCTCGGCACCCCCGGCCTGCTCCAGCTGTCGCACCAGATCGCCGGTTTTCTTCAGGCTGGCGCCTGGGAGCTGCTGGAGCACAGAACCCACAGCGGGTGCTGTGGGTTCGGGTTGCGCCAGCGGACTGCCGGTTGGCAGCAGCAATACCGCCGCTACTGCCATCCAAAGCTTGAGTAGTAAAACCTTCACTAAACTCTCCGCATTTTTACGTTTCAACCGTAAGCTTGCCGTTCGGCTTGCCATTCAGCTTACTGGGCCTGGCCGCTACAGGCCTTGGACTGGGTGTTGTAGTTGCCGCATTTGATCGGCGCCGTCCAGTCGGCAATCAGGTCTTTGGAGCCCGGCAGGAAGTCGGACCAGGCATCGCCGGCAACCACGCCATCGGTTTCCCACACCACCTCGAACTGGCCATCGTCCTGAATCTCACCGATAAATACGGGCTTGGACAGGTGGTGGTTCTTGTTCATCTTCGCCACACCACCGGTAAGGTTCGGGAACTCGATACCGATCATCGCCTGCTCCACGGAATCCACATCGGTGGTACCCGCTTTTTCCACCGCCTTGGCCCACATGTTGAAACCGATATAGGTAGCTTCCATGGGATCGTTGGTTACACGTTTTTCGTCGCCAATGAATTTCTTCCACTGCTGTACGAAGTACTCGTTGGCTTCGCTATCAATGCCCTGAAAGTAGTTCCAAGCGGCCAGGTGGCCTACCAGTGGGCCGGTGTCGATGCCGGAGAGTTCTTCCTCACCCACGGAGAAAGCCACTACCGGAATGTCTTCGGAACTGACGCCCTGGTTGGCGAGCTCTTTGTAGAAAGGCACATTGGCATCGCCGTTGATGGTGGAGACCACCGCGGTTTTCTTGCCGGCGCTGCCGAATTTCTTGATATCAGACACGATGCTCTGCCAGTCGGAATGGCCAAACGGGGTGTAGCTGATCATGATGTCTTCCTTGGCCACACCGGAGGCTTCCAGATAGGCTTCCAGAATCTTGTTGGTGGTACGCGGATACACATAGTCGGTGCCCGCCAGCACCCAGCGCTCCACTTCCAGATCCGACATCAGGTAGTCCACCGCCGGGATCGCCTGCTGGTTGGGAGAGGCACCGGTGTAGAACACATTCCTGGAAGACTCCTCGCCTTCGTACTGCACCGGGTAAAACATCAAGCCATTCAGTTCTTCCACCACCGGCAGAACGGATTTGCGGGATACGGAAGTCCAGCAACCGAAGATCACATCCACTTTTTCTTTGGTCAGCAGCTCGCGGGCTTTTTCTGCAAACAGGGGCCAGTCGGATGCAGGGTCCACCACTACCGCTTCCAGTTTCTTACCCAGCAGACCGCCCTTGCGGTTCTGCTCGTCCACCATCATCAGTACCGTGTCTTTCAAGGTCGTTTCACTGATGGCCATGGTGCCGGAGAGAGAATGCAGAACTCCCACCTTGATGGTTTCCGCGGCCAGGGCCACGCTGCTGATAACAGTGGTGCCGGCAGCCAGGGCGAGACCGGCGAAATATTTTTTGAGTTTCATAAACTTGCTCCAGAATTATTTGAATTGGGTTTACAGCTGCACCTGCATGCCTAGGCTCAGGACATCCATGTCTGCTCCTGCGTAACCCGAGGCATTGGCATCGCCTGAGACATAATTGAAGTTGAGGCGGGTGTTGTGACCGTTGACCACATAGTTGAGGCCGAGCTCGGTTGAGCTGCTGCTGGCACCATCAGATGGGCTGTTCTCCACCAGGCGCAGGTAGGGCTGGAACTTGCCCGGGCCAACGTCGTTCGGGAAAAGGTAGGCCGCAGTGGCGAAAGCGGATTCGCCATCAAACAGACAGAAGCAGTCACCCGTGGTAGGCATGGAAGCCAGGGTGTAATCCGCATCGAAGCTTTTGTATTCCGCTTCCACCGTCACCACACCGCCGCCACCGAGCACGGTTTCCGACAGCATGTCGATGGTCCAGCCGGAGAAATCCCCCGCTTCGAATTCAGAGCCCACACCGTCTTCCTGGCTCTGCAAGGAAAGCGCCAGAGTGAAAATATTGCCGAGGCCACCGTAGTAGGTAGAGCTGGTGTAGTAGCCCGGATTGGACTCCATATTCAGGAAGTTATACGCAAAGCGCGCGGCAAAAAGCGGGTTGTCATCCTGGTTACTGTAACCGTCCACCCCGTAAAACGAGCCCGCCGCATACTGAAACTTACCCGCGGTACCCCAGAAGGTAATCCCCTCATCCCGCCCGATCAGCCCCGCCTGGCCTCCCTGGTCGGATGCGTAGAGCGGCTGGCGATACTGGTTCCAGGAAAGCGCGTAGTAAGGACCGCTCATCTCAATCCGGTCCGCCGGCGTCAACATCCGCCCCACCCAGATATTGAACTCTGGAGCAAATTCAAACTGCGCAATCGCATCCAGCACATCCGCAGTATCGTTATCGCGCTGCTGCAGATTAAAAGTAAACTTCACCGTATCGCTCAGCTGGCCCGAGCTATACACCCGGATATCCGGCAGGGTAAATTCACTATCCCCATCCACAGACTGAAACTGAGACCGGAACCCCGCCCCAATACTGAACGTCTGCCCACCTTCCGATTCAAACTGCTTGGCCAGCGCCGGCGTCGCCACCGCACTGCCAGCCACTACCGCCGCGGCAATCGCGCTGCGTAAATACCACTTATTCGACTGCGTACCACTTTCCAGTCTCATACCTCCTGACAACCTTTCCATAAGTTTCCCCTTGGTCTTGGCCCTGATTGGTTATTTTTTGTTGCTATCGATTATTCGACCGACCGGACAGGGGAGCCATACGCGTATTGGGGTACAGGACTACGTCATTTGACGGTTTTCAGGGGAAGGGATGGACGTACACTAAAGGTGCCGGATCCGGACCTGGTTCAGTGGCGGTACCGATACCGGGTAAAGCCTTGCGAGACACGCCGTGAACCCATCCCTGGGGGCTCTGTAAAAACATCCTGTTTTTGAAGGTCTCGCAAGGCTTTACCCGGTATCGGTACCTGCGTATTGCACTATTTCCCACAATTCATGCAGCGAGCACAGAAGCAATTCCGGTATTCTTGTTGCAAGCAAAGAAAGAATATGACGAAAACCAAGCAGTAACAGGCGATACCCGGTGGTTGGAATATTTACGGGCAACGATAACGACAACGAACAACAGGCCATGCGACCCGCACAACAGGTATTCCGCGTACGGCGGACCTACAACAAGTGGGTAGGAGACGAAACACTCGAAGACTTCGCACTGCGTTTTACCGCCGTGCGCGGGCGCCGCTTTACCATCGAACAGGTAGCCAAAACCGCCCTCGGAGCCACCGCCTTCCTCGCGTTAGAAGCCATCGCCGCCTCCGTCACCCTCAACTACGGCTTTATCAACACCGTCGCCGCCATGCTCGCCGTGGCCGCCGTGATCTTTATTACCGGCTTCCCCATCAGCTACTATGCCGCCAAACACGGCCTGGATATCGACCTGCTCACCCGCGGCGCCGGCTTCGGCTACCTCGGCTCCACTATCACCTCACTGATCTACGCCAGCTTCACGTTTATCTTCTTCGCCATCGAAGCCGCCATTCTCACCTCCGCACTGCACGCCCTGTTGGGGATACCACCGGCCATCGGTTACATCCTGTGCGCGGTCGCGGTCATTCCCATCGTGACCCACGGCATCCGCGCGGTGAGTAAATTCCAGATTGGTACCCAGCCCCTGTGGCTACTTCTGCAATGCCTGGCCCTGGGCATCGCCGCCTGGTTTGAAATCTCCCGCGTGCAGGACTGGACCCAGTACGCCCCGCAGCACAATCCACAGGGGGCCGAGTTCAACTGGATGCTGTTTGGTGCGGCCAGCGGGGTGTTTTTTGCCATGGTGGCGCAGATCGGTGAGCAGGTGGATTACCTGCGGTTTATGCCGGAGAAGACCCGCGAGAATCGCGCGCGCTGGTGGTTCTGGCTGACGCTTGCCGGGCCCGGGTGGATTCTGATCGGGCTGATCAAGATGCTGTTTGGCTCCTTCCTCGCCTATCTCGCCATCACCCGCGGCGCCTCAGCAGTGCAGGCGGCGGACCCGGTGTATATGTATCAGATGGTGTTCAACTACCTCACCCAGTCTCCCACCATGGCGCTGATTCTGGCCGGGGTGATGGTGGTGATCTCACAGATGAAGATCAATGTGACCAACGCCTATGCGGGCTCCATTGCCTGGTCGAATTTCTTCTCGCGGCTGACCCGCAGCCACCCCGGGCGGGTGGTGTGGCTGGTATTCAATGTGAGCATCGCGCTGATTCTGATGGAGCTGGGAATTTATCGCGCGCTTGAAGGTGTGCTTGGAATATTTTCACTGGTGGCGATCAGCTGGCTGGGCTGCCTGGCGGCGGACCTGATGATCAACAAACCGCTGGGGATCAGCCCCTCTTATGTGGAATTCAAACGCTCACACCTGTACGACTTCAACCCGGTGGGTGTGGGCTCCATGTTGCTGGCGTCGATTATCGGCATCCTGTGTTATCTGGGGCACTTTGGCGACGGGGCAAAAAACTTTGCCAGCTTTATCAGCCTGGCGATCTGTTTTGTCGCGGTGCCACTGTTGGGCATTGTGACCCGCGGACATTTTTATCTGGCGCGCCGCCGCAACTCATTGAATGGCGACGACACCGCGGCCGTCGATACCATTCAAACCGCCAAGACCTGCTGCATCTGTGAAAAGGATTTCGAAGCACCGGATATGAGCCACTGCCCCGCCTATCAGGGACCCATCTGCTCCCTGTGTTGCTCGCTGGATTCCCGCTGCCTGGACGCCTGCAAACCGGAAGCCCACTTCTCCCAGCAGATGCTTAACCTGCTGAAAATGCTGGTCCCGGAGCGGGTGGTCAACGGCGTGGACTCGCGCCTGGGACGGTTTAGTGGATTACTGCTCGGCGCCGGTGCCTGTATTGCCGGCATACTGTCACTGATCTACGGACAGATGACACCGGCCACACCCGCAGAAGCGGAGCTTTTACAGCAGACCCTGTGGACCCTGTTTGTGATACTGGTGCTGATCGCCGGTGTACTGGGCTGGCTGTTCCTGCTCACCCACGACAGCCGGGTGGTGGCGCAGATGGAATCCAACCGCCAGACCCGCCTGTTACTGAACGAAATCGAAGCGCACAAGGAAACCGACCGCGCCCTGCAACATGCCAAGGAGGAAGCGGAGAGTGCCAACAGTGCCAAGAGCCGCTATCTGTCCGGTATCAGCCACGAACTGCGCACGCCATTACAATCCATCCTCGGTTATGCACAGCTGCTGAACCAGCAACCGGATATTCCGGAAAAACATCGCAACGGCCTGCGTATCATCAAGCGCAGCGGCGAATATCTGACGGATCTAATTGAAGGCCTGCTGGACATTTCCAAGATCGAGGCCGGCCGCCTGGATATTTATCGCAACCATGTGCGCTTGCCAGAACTGCTTGAGCAAATGGTCGACATGTTCCGCCCCCAGGCGGAAGCCAAGGGCATACAGCTGCACTGTCATATCCACAGCCCGCTGCCCTCCACCGTGATTGCCGATGAAAAACGCCTGCGCCAGATACTGATCAACCTGCTGTCGAACGCGATCAAGTACACCCGTGAGGGCCAGGTGGATTTCCATATTCGCTATCGCAACCAGGTAGCGGAGTTCACCATTGCCGATACCGGTGTCGGCATCGACCCGGAAGACCAGGCGCGGATCCTGAAACCCTTCGAACGGGTGCGCCATGGCGCGACGCCCGCAGTGACCGGCACCGGCCTCGGTCTCACCATTGCCTACCTGCTGGCGGAGATCATGGGCGGCGAATTGCGAATGGAGAGCACCCCCGGTGAAGGCAGCCGGTTTACGGTTTCCCTGCTGTTGTCCTGGGTGGATTCGCAGCAGCGCGTCGAGGCGCCGGCCCGCCAGATCACCGGGTATAACGGCCCACGCCGCAGTGTCATGGTGGTCGATGACGAGCCCATTCACCGCGGCCTGATCGGCGATCTGCTCACACCCATGGGGTTCTCCCTGATGGAGGCGCAGAGTGCGGAAGACTGCCTGGCACTGGTACAGCGGCAGCGGCCGGATCTGTTTTTACTGGATGTCACCATGCCCGGTATGGACGGTCTGACCCTGGCGGAAAAACTGCGCGAACTCGGAATCAATGCCCCCATTGTGATGCTCTCCGCCGACGCCAAGGAGCGCCACCTGAAACCCGGTGACAAACCCCTCGCCCACCACGATGCCTACCTGGTGAAGCCCCTGGTCAATCAGAAACTGTTCGACACCATCGCGGGACTGCTGCAGCTGGAGTGGCGCTACGACGATACGCCGAAGAGCACCAACAACCCGGCGCGCACTGCAAACGACGACGAACGGCCACTACCGGAACACCCGCTACTGGCAGAGCTGCTGGCCTACTCCCGCATCGGCTATCGCAGCGGTGTGCACCGCACCCTGGACCGGTTGGCCAGCGAGTCGGTTGTGCCCGTACACCGCATCGAAAAATTTCGCCAGCTGGCAGACACCATGCGCTTCGAACAATTGACCGAAGCGCTTGAATGCAAGGAATACCCATGACGATTTGCGACGAGTCCCAATCAGCAAGCGCCCAGGGAAACAGGATGGATTCTCAGACGGGCGATATTGTGCTGGTGGTGGACGATTCCCCGGATACCCTGAGTCTGATTAACGATACCCTGGAACAGGCGGGGATCGATGTGCTGGTGGCGCTGGATGGCAGCCAGGCACTGAATATTGCCCGCCGCCTGCGCCCGGATATGATTCTGTTGGATGCGGTGATGCCGGGGCTGGATGGGTTTGAGACCTGCCGGTTACTGAAAGCCGATCCGGCGCTGGCTTCAATCCCGGTTATTTTTATGACGGGGCTGACGGATTCGGCGGATATTGTGCGCGGGCTGGAAAGCGGTGGGGTGGACTATTTGACCAAGCCGATTCAGCCCAGTGAGCTGCTGGCGCGGATGAAGGTGCATTTGAGTAATGCGCGTTTGACGTCGAGCGCCCATCAGGCTCTGGATTCTACGGGGCAGTTTCTGTTTACGGTGGATGGGTCGGGGCAAATGCAGTGGGCTACACCGCAGACCTATGCGTTGTTGAGTAGTGCGGGGGCGTTGGAGTCTCAACAGCAGCGGAAGATGAGGGCGGCGTTGCAGGTTTGGTTGTCGCGCGCTCCGGGAGCGGGGCACAAGTTGAAGCTCGAGGGTTTGCAGAGTTCGCTGGCGGTGGTGTTTGTTGAGCGGCGGGATGCGCAGACTTGCCTTCTGAAACTGGTGGATGATGGGGGGCCTGCTGGGGAGGAGGTTCTTCGCGAAAAGTTAGGACTGACTCGGCGGGAGTCGGAGGTTTTGTTCTGGATTGGGAATGGGAAGACGAATCGGGAGATTGGTGAAATTCTTGATGTCAGCCCTCGGACGGTGAACAAACATCTTGAGGGGGTTTTTTCGAAGCTCGGGGTTGAGAATCGGACCGCTGCGGCGGGGATTGCGATTCGAGCACTGAATCCGGACTCCTGAGGTATACGTTCTTTTTTCGTTTAGTGGCGGCCGGGCACCGGGTAAGGATGTTCAGGACCGAGCTAGGCGCCCCCCTGTGAATACGTCCCTGTACGCTGCGTCGGCAACATCCCTGTTGCCGACGCTCCTGAACACCCTTACCCGGCACCCGCCCTTCTCATCGGATATCTTGCTACGTAGCCGATTAGTCTTCTGTACTTTCTTTTTTCTTTCCGTGATTCCTGATCAGGAATACCGCTACGGCGCTCACGGCAAGCGCCATCACAACCCACAGCATGTGATGCAATTCATGTACAACGCCTGCAGGGGCGTGGCCTTCGTGGGCTTGGGAGAACAGGCTGAGGGTCGTAATGATTAGAGTGGTCAGTGCGAGTGCTAGTTTTTTCAGTTTCATAATGGTCTCTACTTCTGGTTTTTTCTGGTAATCAATTTACGCGATTGCGGGGATGGCTTTTTCTTCCAGCATGCCTTCCCGCACGATGAACTGGATGATGTCCTTGAGGCCCTTCCGTACTTTCAAATTGGAGAAGACGAAGGGGCGGTCGCCGCGCATTTTTTTGGCGTCGCGGTCCATGACCTCCAGGGAGGCGCCGACCAGTGGGGCGAGGTCGATTTTGTTGATGATCAGGAGGTCGGAGCGGGTGATGCCGGGGCCGCCTTTTCTGGGGATTTTGTCGCCGGCGGAGACGTCGATGACGTAGATGGTGAGGTCGGAGAGTTCGGGGCTGAAGGTGGCGCTGAGGTTGTCGCCGCCGCTCTCTACGAATACGACGTCCAGTTCGCCGTGGCGGGCGATGAGTTCGTCGATGGCGGCGAGGTTCATGGAGGCGTCTTCGCGGATGGCGGTGTGGGGACAGCCACCGGTTTCTACGCCGAGGATGCGGTCGGCTTCCAACGCTTCGTGGCGGGTCAGGAACTGGGCGTCTTCCTGGGTATAAATGTCGTTGGTGACGACGGCGATGTGGTAGTGGTCGCGCATGGCGGCGCAGAGTTCGCGCAGCAGTGCGGTTTTACCGGAGCCGACGGGGCCGCCGATACCGACGCGGAGGGTCTGTTTTTTTGCGGTACTCATTCTTTTCTTCCCCCTAGATTAAATTAAACAAGAGTTTCTGAAATTACGCAGGCTGTTCTCTACGAGCGGAACAGCCGACTGTATTGGGTTTCGTGACGGGCGCTGGCGATGGCGAGTGCGGGCAGGCCTGCGCCGATTTCGACATCCTGAATAACTTGCGCCCGCGCGATGGCGGCCGGAACCTGCTGCTGGATGTCACCGATCAAGTGCTGGGCCTGGGTCTGCCCCAGGGGCACCAGTTTGGTGGCGGCGGCCACCTGATTTTCCAGCCAGGACCAGACCAGCCCCAGTACCGCGGCCTCTTCATTGAGCTGCCAGTGGTGGGCGGCGATGGCGAAGGCGGCGATAAAGCTGCTGTCGCCTTCAAGCGTCGGGGTTTCAATGTCCAGCTGAGAAAGCAGACGCATCAGGGCAATACCGGTTGCGGTGTCGGTGAGGCGCAGCTCTTTGGTTTCCCTGCAGGCGAGGCTGTAGTCATTCCAGTAATTCAGTTGCTGGGTATCGTTTTCCTGTAGGGCTCGATGGCAACGCAGCAGTAGCGGGCAATCCACCTGTGCGAAGGATTCTGCCAACTGCAATGACAGCCACTCTCCCGTATCCGCAAGATTTTTTATCCATCCGGCCTCCACCGCATATTCCAGCCCTTGAGAAAAGGCATAGCCGCCCACGGGCAGGCTGGCACTGGAGAGTTGCAGCAGTCGCAGCAGGGCGGCATCAGTGGTGGTGATGCTCATGCTGCTCGCCGTGGCTGTCATGATAATCGTGATGACGTCCGTGGCCACCCTCTTCATGGCCGTGCGAATGGCCATGTGAGTGACTGTGACCGCCGCTGTAGGCGCCGGACTCGGGGACAAGTACGGCCTGCTCTCGGGTCAGCGTCAGGCCCAGTAATTCCAGCATTTCTTCCAGTACGTGATCCGGAGTAATGCGCAACCAGCGATCTTCCGCGCTGTCCGAAATCTGCAGTTTTACGTGGCGGTTGCCCAGGTGATAGCAGGCGCGAGAGAAGGTCACCCAGTCGTCGCAGCGGGCGGTGGTCACGGGTTCTTCTGCGCCGACCACTTTGATGATTTTTCCACATTCACTTTGCAGAATTTCACCAACCAGTAGTGGCTTGCCGCGTTCGAGAAAGATCCGAACCTCGGTGCCATCATTCGCAAAAACGCGCAGACGACCGCGGTCCCGTTGCAGGTGATCCAGGGTTACGTGGTAATCCGCGCTCAACTCGGATTTGACGCCGAGGCGTTGAAAGATTTCCAGGGCCACGGTCTACTCCTATTCTTCTAAACAACAACAGCAATCAAAACAGGTATTCAAAACAAACAATAGCGCTGTGCCAGTGGTAACTCGGTGGCGGGCTCACAGGTGAGCAGCTCGCCATCAGCGCGCACTTCGTAGGTCTGCGGATCGACGCTGACATCGGGTTGCCAGTCGTTCAGGATCATGTCTTTTTTGCTGATGGTGCGGGTGTTTTTACAGGGGGCGAGGGTTCGCAATAGCCCTAGCTGTTCCGCCACCTTGTTTTGCATGGCGGCCTGGGACACAAAGGTCAGCGATGTTTTTGCGGCGGCAATGCCGAGGGCACCGAACATGGGGCGGTAGTGCACTGGCTGCGGTGTGGGAATCGAGGCATTCGGGTCGCCCATGGGCGCGGCGGCAATCATGCCGCCCTTTAAGATCAGCGACGGTTTGATGCCGAAAAAGGCCGGCTTCCACAGCACCAGGTCCGCAAGTTTCCCCACTTCGATAGAGCCCACTTCGTGGGCGATTCCGTGGGTAATGGCCGGGTTGATGGTGTACTTGGCGATATAACGGCGCGCGCGAAAATTATCCGCACCGGCAGTATCACCACTGCTGTCCTCGGCCAATGTGCCGCGCTGCACTTTCATTTTGTGCGCTGTCTGCCAGGTGCGGGTAACCACCTCCCCTACCCGTCCCATGGCCTGGGAATCGGACGCGATCATGCTGAAGGCGCCGAGATCGTGAAACAGGTCTTCCGCGGCGATGGTTTCCTTGCGGATACGGGAATCCGCAAAGGCAATGTCTTCCAGAATACTGGTGTCCAGGTGGTGGCACACCATCAGCATATCCAGATGCTCGTCCACGGTATTGATGGTGTAAGGGCGCGTGGGATTGGTGGACGACGGCAATACATTCGACGAGGCACAGGCCTTGATAATATCCGGCGCGTGACCGCCACCGGCACCTTCGGTGTGATAGGTGTGAATGGCGCGGCCTTTAAAGGCCCCCAAGGTGTCATCCACAAAGCCGGATTCATTCAGGGTGTCCGTATGAATAGCCACCTGCACATCGTATTTTTCTGCCACCGTCAGGCAGCAGTCGATGGATGCCGGTGTGGTGCCCCAGTCTTCGTGCAGTTTCAGGCCACAGGCGCCGGCTTCCAGTTGTTCCTCGATCGCTTCCGGCAGACTTGCATTGCCCTTGCCGAGAAAACCAAAGTTCATCGGCAGGCTGTCGGTGGCCTGCAGCATCTTGCCGATATTCCACGGCCCCGGTGTGCAGGTGGTTGCGTTGGTACCGGTAGCCGGGCCGGTGCCACCGCCGATCATGGTGGTGACGCCGGACATCAGCGCCTCTTCTACCTGCTGCGGACAGATAAAATGAATATGCGCGTCGATGGCACCGGCGGTAAGAATGGAACCTTCACCGGCAATAATCTCCGTGCCCGGGCCGATAATAATTTCCACCCCTTCCTGCACATCGGGGTTACCCGCCTTGCCGATGCCGGAAATACGCCCGTCCTTTACCGCCACATCGGCCTTGACCACGCCCCAGTGGTCGAGAATCAGCGCATTGGTAATCACCAGATCCGGTGTTTCCGTAGACGGGCGCTGGCTCTGGCCCATGCCATCGCGGATTACCTTGCCGCCGCCGAATTTCACTTCGTCCCCGTAGCGGGTGAAATCTTTTTCTACCTGCAACCACAGCTCGGTGTCCGCCAGGCGCACACGATCGCCGGTGGTGGGACCAAACATCTGCGCATAGCTCTCTCGGTCCATATGGGCTCGATCCTTCCGGCTCATACTTTTTCCGCTCCCTCGCCGTCGAGCGGTCCCATGACTTCACCGCGAAATCCAAAGACCACACGCGCGCCCGCGTACGCCACTAATTCCACCTCGCGCCCCTGCCCAGGCTCGAAGCGCACCGCGGTGCCGGAGGCAATATTCAGGTGAAAACCTCGGGCCTGTTCGCGCTCGAAACGCAGCGCCGGATTCACTTCAAAAAAATGATAGTGGGAGCCCACCTGCACTGGGCGGTCGCCGGTGTTTTCCACCCGCAGGGTGCGGGTTTCACGGCCGGGATTGAGTTCAATATCGCCCCTGTCTGCGGCGACCTGGATTTCTCCGGGAATCATAAACGTGTCTCCGCTTTAGCTGATGGGGTTGTGCACGGTCACCAGTTTGGTGCCGTCGGGAAAAGTGGCCTCAACCTGCACCTCATGGATCAGCTCTGCCACGCCATCCATCACCTGGTCGGCATTCAAAATTTCGCGGCCATAACCCATCAGTTCCGCAACACTTTTACCATCCCGCGCGCCCTCGATAATTTCCATGGTGATCAGCGCGACCGCTTCCGGGTAATTGAGCTTCAAGCCCCGCGCCAGGCGCCTCTCGGCCAAAAGCGCGGCGGTAAACACCAGTAGCTTGTCTTTTTCTCTCGGCAGCAATTCCATGGATAAACCTTTTTAATACAATCTGCGATTCGTTATTCACGTGCGCCAGATACGCGGCGCGCAGGCCGGCCGGTCGAGCAGTTCCGGGCGAACAATTTCCCAGAGCTTGGTCAGCAGCCCGCGCACTTCAAACGCACAGTGGCCGAGCACCCGCACCACAAACATATTGGCCACCAGCGTAACGCCGCCGATACAGCGTTTTTCTGCATCCGCCACCAGCGCACGGCAATCCTCCAGCAGCTCTTCGGGGAAAGCGTTTGTAAACGGCCCCATCACAAGTAGTCCGTTCACCGGAAAACTCCGCAGCCCCGCCGCGGCCTGTAAAATATTGCCGTCCTCACCATTGCCCCCAGAGGCGATACCGAGTCGCAGGGACTCCACCAGCAGCGGTTTTCCTTCACGGAAAATTTCCAGCCGCTGCAACAACCGGCCACCGCTGAAATCCTCATCACAGGCGGGCAACCCCAGCGAGGTCACCTCCCAACCGGCAAACCGCGCCCCGGCCTCCAGATCCACCCGCATGGTCATGGCACCATTGGCACCGGGGTAGGCAATATTCTCCAGCGGCAACCACTCCAGGCTGGCATCGCGCGCCACCCGCAAAAACGTGTTCTGACACTGCAGCAACGCATCCGGCCGCGCCCGGTAAACCCGCCCCGCTCCGGTCGTCGTCACCAGCGCCTGCGCCCCTTCATCCACCGCCACCCGAATATCCAACTGATCCCCGGAAACCAGCCCCCCGGGCGGATGCAACAGATACACATGGGCCAGATCCCGCCCCTCGGGAAAGAACGGCTTCTGCACATACAAAGGCCCGCGGTGGTAATTCCGCGCCAACCGACAGCCCCGCACCGTGCGCTCAAAACGCAACTCCAGATCCGCCTGCCAGCGGGTCGCACTGGTAGCGTCGGGAGTGTTGGCAATAGCGGGAATAACGAGCTGATTCATCAAAGGTCGCGTGGCACGGCAAATCGCTGCCACAAAGTCACTGGTTGGATTTGAGGACAATCAAAACAAGAATCCCCCGGGGGCGGTATGCGTCAATTGACGTAGTTCTCTCGCCGCGCCCCGCACCGCTGCAATCGCCTTATGAACCCCGTACACTCAGCGGAACAGCCATCATCAAACCCGCAAGGAACACCCCATGGCCCTCACTCCCTCCACCATGATTCCTTTGGGCACCAACATGCCCGCCTTCACCCTCCCCGACGCGGAAGGCAAAACCGTCAGCAGCACCGACTACGCCGGCAAACCGCTACTGGTCATGTTTATCTGCAACCACTGCCCCTTCGTAAAACATATTGCCGACGCCCTCACCGCCTTCGCCAACCAGACCATGCCCAAAGGCCTCGGTATCGTCGCCATCAACAGCAACGACTTCACCAGCTACCCGGAAGACAGCCCTGAAAAAATGCGCGAGGAAATTGCACTGCGGGGATACCCGTTTGCCTATCTAGTGGATGAGGATCAATCCATCGCCAAAGCCTTTGACGCGGCCTGCACCCCGGACTTTTTTCTGTTCGATCAGGAAGGAAAGCTGGCGTATCGCGGCCAGTTTGATGGCAGTCGACCGGGAAATGATGAGCCAGTGAATGGAAAGGATTTAATGGAAGCTGTGGATAAAGTTCTAACCGGCGAGAAACCGAGTGAAGATCAGACGCCGTCTATCGGCTGCAATATAAAGTGGAAATAAAGCACTATCGCTAACGAAGCACAGCGTCAGATGCGAAGAGGGCGATGCCGGGTACAGGTTTGTGAAACCTTCCGCGAGAGGGGCCGAAGGCGCCGTGAATACATGGAGCGGCCGGGCCACCTCGCGGAAGAGCCCCCATGGATGGGTTCACGGCGTGTCTTGCAAGGCCGTACCCGGTAGCGGCACCGCCACCGGACTCAAATAGCATCTTTCGCCCGAGACTACGAAGCACTCTTCAAAAAAGCCAGCATCCAGCGCGCCACCGCACTCGCATGGATATCGTTGTGCAAGGACTCTTTACCCTTCTCCACCATATCCGCCCCAAACACCTCCTGACGCAACTCCATCAGCCCCTTCGAATACGGCTTGGTAAACTCCGGGTGCGCCTGCATCGTAAGCATGTGCTCACCCACCTGCAGCATCGCATAAGGACAGAAATCACTGGATGCAATCACCTTAGTCTTCGGCGGCAACGCCACCACCTGATCCTGATGGCTCACCAACAGACTGAAGTTCTCCTGCGGCTCCAACATCCAGCCCGGCGTCTCCTGCACCTCATAACTGTGCACACCCACACCCCAGCCCTTCTCCGACTTGCGCGCCTCGCCACCCAGCGCCTGCGCAATCAGCTGGTGGCCAAAACAGATCCCCAGGGTCGGCTTCTCCCGGTGGTGCAGCTCCTGCACAAACGCCATCAACGGCGCAATCCACGGCTGATCATCGTAGACACCAGTTTTACTGCCCGTCATCAGATAGGCATCCACCTCATCAATATCTTGCGGATACTGCCCGTGCTGCACCTCATAGGTCACAAACTCCAGAGACGGATCCTCCCGCTGCAGCAGCGCCGCAAACATCTCCGGGTACTCCCCAAACTCATCCACCAACTGTGGCCGCACATCATCCGTCTTCAGAACACCAATTTTCATCTCTTCACCTAAATTACGCCGGAGATCCGAATTTGTGATCACATTATTGCGCCAGGCCACGCTTCTAACAACCCTGCGCGCACCGGGAGACGGAACCTTTGACAGGCTGGCACCGGATAAGACGCAAAAAGGTTGCGTAAACCAACGCCCGTCTAGACTCAGAGTGTTGCGGGAACCCGATGTTTTGCAACGCCATGTAGTTCAAGGAGCGACCTCATGAAAACTCTCAGCCTCGCCGCCGCCCTAATAGCGGCCTCTCTGAGCGCCAATCACTGCCTGGCGGATTATGAACAGGGGGACGTTGTTGTCCGCATAGGCTGGGGCCTTGTGGATCCGGATGACGACTCCGACCTGCTGCGCATCGACAATAGCATCTACCTGGACGATACCCGTGTCTATGTAGACGATGGAGACAGCGCAACCTTTACCGCCAGCTGGCTGTTCGCCGACCACTTCGCTCTGGGGCTGCTGGCGGCCCTGCCATTTGAGCACGACCTCGCGGTGGCTGGCCTGCCGGATCCAAACGGTGGCCTGCTGGGCAAAGTCGATCTCGGCAGCATCGAGCACCTTCCCCCCACCCTCACCGTACAGTGGTTCCCGGTGTGCAAGGAATCCTGGGTGCAGCCCTATGTGGGTATCGGTGTGAATTTCACCACCTTTATGGACGAGGACATCAGCAACGTCGCCCAGGAATACTTTGAGGACGTACTCGACGCCAGCAGCAACGCCCAATTGAAACTGGACGATTCCTGGGGCCTGGCCGGCGAGCTGGGGATCGACATCATGTTCGGCCGCGACAGCAACTGGCTGTTTAACGCGGCCGTCTGGTATCTGGACATCGATACCAAGGCGAAAATCGACTTCCGCACCAACCAGGGCTACAACACCCGCATCACCACCGATGTGGATATCGACCCCTGGGTGTATTCCGTCGGTCTCGGCTACAAATTCTGACCATAACATTACGCGGGCACCGCCGGTGCCCGCGCCCGCCGTATCGCACTGCCCCGTTCTACTCAGCCCTGCCAGTCCCTGACAAACATTGCATTGTGTGCCAATTAACTGGCAGCATATCCTTTAATAAACCGATAATTGGGCGGAACATTGCCCGAAAATTGCATAACCAGAGAATAAAAACCGGTATCGCTGCGCCAAAAGGCATCGCTGTCATTTTTCATGTATGATTGCGCGCCATTTGATCATTTTTTAGCCGGCAGGCGAGCCACAGGAGAAATAATGACGACATCCACTTCCTCGAGTGACATCCAGCCTGCCGGGCCTGGTAAGAAAACCGCGTTTACCCGCTTCCTCGATACGGTCGAGTGGCTGGGCAACCTGCTCCCTCACCCCATCACCCTGTTCGCCATGTTCGCCCTGGGCGTGGTGGTGTTGAGCGGCATCGCCTCTTTCTTCGATCTCTCGGTGATCGATCCGCGCCCGGAAGGCGCCGCGGGCCGCTCCGCAGACGGGGTGATCCACGTGGTGAACCTGCTCTCCGGCGAGGGACTGAGAACCATCGTCACAACACTGGTCACCAACTTTACCGGCTTTGCGCCGCTGGGCACGGTACTGGTGGCCCTGCTGGGTGTGGGCATTGCGGAACACTCCGGGCTGCTGTCTGCCGCCGTGCGCGGCATGGTACTGAAGGCCTCCAAGCGCACCGTCACCATTATCGTGGTGTTCGCCGGCATCATCTCCAATACCGCGTCTGAGCTGGGCTATGTGGTACTGATCCCGCTGGCGGCGATGATCTTCCACTCCCTCGGCCGTCACCCGCTGGCCGGTCTGGCCGCGGCCTTTGCCGGTGTGTCCGGTGGCTACAGCGCCAACCTGTTGCTGGGCACCGTGGACCCGCTGCTGTCCGGTATCACCGAATCCGCCGCGCATATGATCGACCCCAACTATGTAGTTGGCCCGGAAGTGAACTGGTACTTCATGATCGTCAGTACCTTCCTGATCACCGCCCTCGGCAGCTGGGTGACCATGGCGATCGTCGAGCCCAAACTGGGTAAATACGACAACAGCGAAGCCTCCGTGGACCTGTCCCAGGACAAAATGACCCAGCTGACCGCCGAGGAAAAACGCGGCCTGAAGTTCGCTGGCCTCGCGGTACTGGGCGTGTGCGGTTTACTGGCACTCACCATCGTTCCCGAGTGGGGCGTGCTGCGTAACCAGGAGACTGGCGCCGTGGCCGGCTCCCCCTTCCTGAAGGGCATCGTGGCACTGATCGTGGTGTTCTTTGCGATCCCGGGCTTCGTCTACGGCAAGACCGTGGGCACCATGAAGAACGATCGCGACGTGATCGACGCCATGTCCAAGAGCATGGGCACCATGGGCATGTACATCGTGCTGGTGTTCTTCGCCGCGCAGTTCGTGGCCTTCTTCAAGATGACCAACCTGGGCACCATCTTTGCGGTGCTGGGTGCCGAGGCGCTGCAGAGCATTGGCCTCACCGGCCCGATTCTGTTCCTGTTCTTTATCATGATGTGTGGCGTGGTAAACCTGAGCCTGGGCAGCGCGTCGGCCCAGTGGGCGGTGACCGCGCCGATCTTTGTGCCGATGCTGATGCTGCTGGGCTATGCCCCGGAAGTGATCCAGGCGGCCTACCGGATCGGCGACTCCGTGACCAATATCATCACGCCGATGATGAGCTACTTCGGCCTGATCGTGTCTTTCGCCACCCGCTACAAGAAAGACCTGGGCATGGGTACGCTGATCTCCACCATGATCCCCTACTCCATTTTCTTCTTTATCGGCTGGACCGCCCTGTTCTTCCTGTGGGTGTTTGTGGCCGGTATGCCGGTGGGACCGGGCGCGGCGACTTACTTCAATATGTAAATCCCAACCTCCTCCTGACTTCCCGAAACCGCGCCCCCGAGCGCGGTTTTTTTGCCCGGCGCAATCGTCACAGCCGCCTTCGGCGATCAGGATTGATTCTTGCTGCAGCGCATGGTTACCTAATTGTTGGCCATGCACTGCAACACAGGAAATCCGTGTGAATAATAATCCGATCAAAAAGACACTCCTCGCACTCACCGTATCCCTCTCCCCGGCCTTCGCCCTTGTGCCTGCGGCACACGCCGCCGATCTGGACAAACAGCTGAAGCAGACCGAAGACAAGGTCATTGAGTGGCGTCGCCACCTGCACCAGAACCCGGAGCTCGGCAACCGCGAATTCGAAACCGCCAAGTACATCACCGAGCACCTGAAAGCCCTCGGTATGGAAGTGGAAACCGGCATCGCCCACACCGGCGTAGTCGCTCTGCTCAAGGGTGGCAAGCCCGGCCCCACGGTGGCGCTGCGCGCGGATATGGATGCATTGCCGGTGACCGAGCAGGTGGATATTCCCTTCGCCTCCAAGGCCAAGACCAAGTACAACGGTGAGGAAGTGGGCGTGATGCACGCCTGTGGCCACGACACCCACGTCGCCATGTTGATGGGCGCCGCCCAGGTACTGGCAGATATGCGCGATGAGCTGGCCGGCAATGTGCTGTTTATCTTCCAGCCCGCAGAAGAAGGCGCGCCGGATGGCGAGGAAGGCGGTGCGGAACTGATGCTGAAGGAAGGCCTGTTCAAGAAATACAAACCGGACGTGGCGTTTGGCCAGCACGTGACCTCTAGCCTGCCGGTGGGCGTGATCGGTTACCGCTCCGGCCCGCTGATGGCGAGTTCCGATGAATTTCGTATCAACGTAAAAGGCCGCCAGACCCACGGCTCCCGTCCCTGGGGAGGCGTGGACCCGATCACCGCCGCGGCGCAGATCGTGATGGGCACCCAGACCATCGTCAGCCGCCAGATCGACATCACCAAGGAGCCGGCGGTGGTTTCCTACGGCGTGATCGACGGCGGTGTGCGCAATAACATCATCCCCGACAGCGTCTACCTGAACGGCACCATCCGCAATTTCGATATGGACAACCGCCAGGAAATTTTCAAACGCCTCAAGGTGACCGCAGAGAAAATCGCCGAGAGCAGCGGCGCAGAAGCGGAAGTGGAAATTCTCGAAGGCTACCCGGTAACCGTGAACAACCCCGAGCTCACCGAAGCGGCCATCCCCGTACTGAAAGCGGCAGCCGGTGATGACAAGGTCATGGTGATCCCGAAAATTACCGGCGCCGAGGACTTTTCCTTCTTCGCCAATGAAGTACCGGGTTTTTACTACTTCCTCGGCGTCACCCCGAAGGGCACCGACCCGGCCACCGCCGCCAGCAACCATTCACCGCGTTTTTATGTGGATGAAAGTGCACTGGCCATCGGCACCAAAGCGATTACCCAGCTGGCGCTGGATTATTTCGACAGCCAGAAAAACTGATTCGGAAACCATTGCTCCACAAACGCGGCGGCAAACGGCCGCGTTTATTTCACAGTAGATGAATCTTGCCGATGGATACCGAAGCCATACGCCTGTTTGTACGGGCCGCAGAAATGCTGAATATCAGCGCCGCCGGGCGCGAGCTGGGTATGGCACCGGCAGTGGCCAGCGCCAAACTGGCCAAGCTGGAAAAGTCCCTTGGGGCAGATTTGTTGCACCGTTCGACACGCAAGGTGGCCCTCTCTCTGGAGGGGGCCGAATTCCTGCCCTTTGCCCGCGAAATTCTCGCTCAGGAAAGCGCCGCTTTTGCAGCCCTCGGTAAAGGCAACCTCGAAGCCACCGGTACCCTGCGCTTCACCGCGCCGAGTACGTTTGCGCAACTTTACATTGCGCCGATCCTGCCGGAATTTATGCAGCGCCACCCCAAGATCCATCTGGACCTGCGACTCACGGATATGGAGTTCGACCTGATCGAGGGGAGCTTTGATCTGGCACTGCGCTACGCGGCACTGCCAGACAGCAGCCTGAAAGGGCGTAAGCTTGCGGACGATGTACTGGTGCTGTGCGCGTCCCCCGAATACCTCGACCGCTACGGGATACCAGAAACCCCCGAGGCCCTGAATCAGCACCAGCTGATCGCCTTTCGCGGACTCGCGGCCACGCCCCTTGTCGCCGAAGATGGCCGCCGCGGTGAGTTCGCCCCCCGTGCCGCTGGCTCGCGCCTGACCATGGACGACGGCGCCAGCCAGCGCATTGCTACCATCGCCGGCGCCGGTATTTCCCTGAACGCTCTATGGAGTGTCAAACGGGACCTGGATGCCGGCTCCCTGGTCCAGGTACTCCCGGACTACCAGGCCGAAACCCGTGCGGCGCTGTGGCTTGTCTACCCTCAATCCAACGCCCTGACCGCCAAGGTCCGGGTGTTTATCGACTTCCTGCTCGACCGGATCGGCCAGCGACCCATCTGGCTACAAAGCCATTTATATAGAAAAACCAAATAGTGAACTCCGATTTAGGCCGTTTTTATCGAAAAATAAAACGCCTATCGTAGAGCTATTCGACGGATTTCGTTCAATAGCCATTTGCTGTGGAGACCGCTCATCCAGCGTCCCGGCATCGAAAGGAGTACACCATGAAAGCCATGATCCTCAATGAGTACGGCGCAAACGCAAGTTTTCACGCCACCGACTTACCGCGCCCGGACGTCAAACCCGGCCACCTGCTGGTACGCGTCGCCGCCTCCAGCGTAAACACTGTCGACACCATGATCCGCCAGATGGGCAAGGAGCTACCCCTGTCACCGGAACTGCCCGCAGTCCTCGGCATGGACTTTGCGGGCACCGTGGAAGAGGTGGGTGAAGGTGTCGGAGATTTCCAGCCCGGCGATGAAGTCTACGGATGCGCCGGCGGGCTGGCAGACCTGCAGGGCAGCCTCGCCGAGTTCATGTTGGCTGACGCGCGCCTGGTCGCACACAAACCAGAAACCCTCTCCATGCGTGAAGCAGCCGCACTCCCCCTGGTTGGTATCACCGCGTTCGAAGGCTTAACACGGGCCGGCGCACAGGCAGGCAAACGCGTCCTGGTACACGGCGGTGCCGGTGGCGTCGGCCACGTCGCAGTCCAGCTGGCGCGACACTTCGGTGCCGATACATACGCCACCGGCCACGGCGAGCAACTGGAGATTATCCAAGGGTACGGAGCCACCGCCATCGACTTCAAGAAAGAGAAGGTCGCTGACTATGTGGAAAAACACACCGGCGGGACCGGCTTCGATATCGTGTTCGACTCCGTGGGTGGTGCGAACCTGACAAATTCCTTTGAGGCCGCAGCGCTCAACGGTGATATCGCCACTACCGTCGCACTGCTCGATCTGGACCTGAGCCCGGCGCATTTCAAGGGGTTGTCGCTGCACGTAGTATTCATGCTGATCCCCATGCTGCACAACGTGCAGCGGGAAACCCACGGCGCCATTCTAAAAGAGCTGGCAGAAATTATTGATACCGGTGCACTGAAACCCTTAGTGGATGACACCTACTTTAGACTGGAAGATATCGGCCGCGCTCAGGATCACCTCACCCAGGGCAAAGCTGTCGGCAAGGTTGTGGTAGAAAATTAATTTACCCCGTAAGGCCACGCGAGGTCTCAGCGCCCTCCCGAAGGCGGGGCGCAATTCATGATCGGGAGAAAAACCAGATGAAAAAATTTGTATTAGCCGCTGTAACTCTCGCGGTAAGCCTGTTTGCTTTGCCGAGCGTTGCAGACAGTCACAAAGTGATTGCCGCCGACAGTATCCAATGGGGTCTGCTAAACCCGCTCAGAGGGGATGCCAGCCCCAAAGCCGCGGACCTGTGGGGGGACCGCACCAAAAATATGGCAACCGGTATGCTGGTGAAATTCGAAAAAGGCTTCTCTTCGCCGCCGCATATCCACAACACCAGTTACCGTGGCGTGGTAATCGAGGGGCAAATGCACAATGACGACCCAGGTGCCGAGAAGATGTGGCTTTCAACCGGTTCTTTCTGGACTCAGCCTGCGGGTGAAACACACATCACCGCTGCCAAGGGGCAGAGCAATCTGATTTACCTGGAAATCGACAGCGGTCCGTATCTCGTACAGCCAGCGGAGAAAGCATTCGATAATGGCGAGCGCCCCATCAATATTGATGAACGCAACCTGGTTTGGCTGGACGCAAACGATATTTCCTGGCTGGATAAAGGCAATGCTCAGGTGGCCTACCTCTGGGGCAGAACGGAGGCTGCCAATGGCAGCTTTGTCAAATTACCTGCAGGGTTTAACGGTGTTATCGAAAGTCACCGAGGCCTTAAAGCCGTCGTGGTGAGTGGTGATGCCACCTATCAGTGGAATAGTGAGAAATCAAAGACTGCTTTATCACCAAGCAGCTTTTTCAGCTCGAACGGGAACGGCAAACACCGAATCAAAACTGACAGTCAAACGGTGCTCTATATCAACTCCAACGGACGATACCGTATTGAGTGATCGTTGCGCGTGAATACTCAAGCGTAAGGCCCGTGTACCGGCGAACACAAGTGGAGACTCCATGAACCCGAACAAGAAAACCATCCTTATCACCGGAGCCACCGACGGCCTCGGACTGGCAACGGCGCGAGCACTGTATGCCAAGGGGCACCGGATTCTATTGCACGGTCGTAGCGCCACCAAGCTGGCCGCCGCGCGGGATACCATCGCGGGATGCGATGAAACGGCATCAGCGAATCGCGACGCGCCCTTCGACCCCGCAGATAGTTACCTCGCTGATTTATCGGTACTGAAAGAGGTGAAAACCTTCGCGCGAGCGGTAGCCAGGGATCATGCCACCATTGACGTCATCATTAACAATGCGGGTGTCTTTCAGGCAGCGGAAACACGCACTGCAGATAATCTCGATATCCGTTTCGCAGTAAATACGTTCGCGCCTTTTTTGCTTACCCGGTTATTGATGTCAACCCTCACAGAGGAAGCGCGCGTGGTGAACCTGTCATCGGCCGCGCAGTCACCGGTCGATCTCCAGGCACTGGAAGGGCAGCGCCCTATCGCCGACGCCTTTAACGCTTACGCCCAGAGCAAGCTGGCACTGACCATGTGGAGCGCACACCAGGCTCGACGGAACGGGGGTCAGGGCCCATTGATAGTCGCGGTGAATCCAGGTTCCCTACTCGCCACCAAAATGGTGAAAGAGGGATTCGGGCAGGCGGGTAATGATATTCAGATAGGGGCGGACATCCTTGTCCGTGCGGCCCTCTCCAGTGAGTTCGAGGGCGCCTCAGGGAAATATTTCGACAACGACAAAGGCGCCTTTTCCGCACCTCATATAGATGCATTGAATGCGGAAAAATGCCAGGCCGTCGTCGCCAGTATCGGATCGATTTTACAGCGCGCCGGCGTCAGTTGTTGAACACCGGCTGGCGCAAGCGAAAATCGTGGTGTTACGCAGATTCCGTGCGACGCTGGGGGCGACGACCGCGGTTGCCATTGTTGTTACTACTGTTGTTGCCATTACCGTTATCGGACGCGGACCGGCTGCGGTTACCGCCATTGCCGTTGCGGCGGTTGCCATTGCCACGGTTTCCTTCGCTGCGGTTACCGTCACTGCGATTTCCATCGCTACGGTTTCCATCACCGCGTCGGCCCTCACCACGGCCAGCACCGCCGGAGCGACTACCAGAAGCGGCGCCGCGGCCGCCATTGCCGCTGCGGTTACCGCTTTTATTGCCGCCGCCACTTCTCGCTGCCGGCTTGGCGCCACCACGACGCACCTGATTACCTTTGCCCGCTTTGCCACCGGAGGCCGGCAGTTGGTGATCCGGCTCAAAGCCTTCAATCTCTTCCCGCTCGATCGGCTTCTGGATCAGCTTTTCGATATCCCACAGCTGCTTGGCTTCATCCGCTGAAACCAGAGACACCGCCTGGCCGGAAGCACCGGCACGGCCGGTACGACCAATGCGGTGCACGTAATCTTCCGGCACGTTCGGCAGATCGAAGTTCACTACCTGCGGCAGTTGGTCGATATCAATACCGCGAGCGGCGATATCGGTGGCCACCAGAATCTGCACCTTGCCGGCTTTAAAGTCGGCCAGGGCCTTGGTGCGCGCATTCTGGCTTTTATTGCCGTGAATCGCTGCCGCCGGAATCCGGCTCTGTTCCAGCTGTTTGGCCAGACGGTTGGCACCGTGCTTGGTACGGCTGAACACCAGCGCCTGATGCCAGCCATTTTCCTTGATCAGATGACACAGCAGAGATGCCTTGCGGGACTTATCCACAGGGTGCAGCTTCTGGTGCACGGTCTTGGTAGTGCTGTTGCGCGGCGCCACGTCGATTTCTACCGGGTCATTCACCAGGCCCTTGGCCAGGCTGCGGATTTCCGGAGAGAAGGTCGCTGAGAACAGTAGATTCTGACGCTTGGCCGGCAGTACCTTCAGGATTTTCTTGATGTCGTGGATAAAGCCCATGTCCAGCATGCGGTCGGCTTCGTCCAGCACCAGGGTTTCCAATTGGTCGAACTTGATCGCGCGCTGGTTATACAGGTCCAGCAGACGGCCCGGAGTGGCGACAAGAATGTCCGCACCACCGCGCAGGCGCATCATCTGCGGGTTGATCTTCACCCCGCCAAACACCACCGAGTGACGCATGGGCAGGTACTGGCTGTAGCTCTGTACGTTGTCGAACACCTGCGCCGCCAGTTCGCGGGTAGGGGTCAGCACCAGGGCGCGCACCTGGTTGTTGCGCGCACGCTCACCGGCGCTCAGTTTGTGCAGCAGCGGCAGGGTAAAACCGGCCGTCTTACCGGTACCCGTCTGGGCCGCCGCCATCACATCACCACCACGCATCACCACAGGGATGGCCTGCTCCTGGATCGGGGTGGGTTGGGTATAGCCCTGCTCCGCAACGGCGCGGGCAATTTCCGGCACAAGGCCGAGATCTTCAAAAAGCATAGGTTTTCTTACTTGAGTGCAGCCTGCGGAACAATCACGCCGGCTCGCGTTGCGCCCGAGCCAGTTGCTCCGGGCAAAAATAGAAATGCTCAAACCGCCGCACCCTCTTACTAGCAGGGCCGATGTTCCACGGAGTGAGATTGGTAGCCGCCAAAGGCGTTAGCCGAATTTACTCAAACGGCTGGGTGCGGCATTCAGTAGAAATGGGTTCAGAGACACGATTAAGAACAGTGTTCCGGAATTGAGCCGAAAATCGATCCGGCCTACAGATGACGCAACTGGCAGTTACGCCAGCCGCGGCACTATAACACAGCGGGGTAGACTGCCCAGTTTTATTTTCAATGCCTTGCTCGAGACGACGGCTGCCACGGCCACCTCCCCGGTGCGGCACCCATGTCCTCAGAAAACTTGCCAACAGATGGAAGCTCCGGCACTTTGAGCTATACCAATAAGAGCAAATAATAATCCCGGAGCTTCCCATGGAATCCAGCCCGCTTATCTCGATCGGCCTCCCCCTGTCCCTGTTTATCATCATGGTCGGCATTGGTATGACCCTCTCCGCCCGGGACTTTCACCAGGTCACGGTCAAACCCGCCGGACTGATCATCGGCACCATCACCCAGATTGTCGTCATGCCGCTGGTCGCCTTTGCACTGGCATGGGCGCTACAGCTGCCGCCGGCCATGGCCGTGGGGCTGGTGATTATTGCCGCCTGCCCAGGGGGTACCACCTCCAACCTGTTTACCTTGCTGGCCAAGGGCAATGTCGCTCTATCCATTGTCCTCACCGTATCTGCCAGCCTGATCACCATCATGAGCCTGCCCCTGTTCGCCAACTACGCACTGCAGGCGTTCTCAGGTACCCAGCAGGAGATCACCCTGCCCTTCGGCAAAACCGTGCTGATGCTCTCCGCCATCGTTCTGCTGCCGGTCGCCATCGGCATGGGATTGAAAGCCCTGCGCCCGAAACTGGCAGCGCGGGCTGAGGGTCTGGTGAGTGTATTTGGTGGACTGGTGCTGGCGTTGCTGATCGCCGGGATCATTTACGGCATGCGCGACCGCGTTATCGACCTGCTGATCCAGGCCGGCCCCGCTACCGTCGCCCTGAATATTCTGGGTATCGCTATTGGCCTGCTCTGCACCCGCGCTGCCGGCCTGGGAAGCCGCGAACGCCTTGCGGTCGCCACCGAGCTGGGTATCAAAAACGGCACACTCGGATTGATGGTGACACTCACCCTGCTGCAATCCAATGAGATGTCGGTACCCTCGGCCATCTACGGCGTCATCATGTTCCCGATCGGGTTCCTGCTTGCCGCATACGGCCGCCGGCTCGCCAGGGCTTCAGCGACCTCCGCAAGCGCCGAAGAGCGCACCTGTACTGCCGAAGCCGGCTAAACGACAGCCCGTCTGGCATTCACTCGAAATGCCCCGTAGAGTGGCCTCACCACAACATGTGAGGCCACCCATGCTCCTCAAAAGCTCACCTAGCGCCCTTCGCTCTGCCCTCGTCACTCTGCTATTCCTACTCGCAGGCTACACAACCTCGGCTTCGGCCGAATCAACGCCGGAGCAGATAACGAGCCCCCAGCTCGAATACCGGGATATCCCGTGGGCAAAGGCCGGCGCCAAGACCCTCACCACCGACATTTATGTACCTAACACCGGCCGCCAACGGTATCCGGTTGTGATCATCTATCACGGCGGCGGCTGGCTGATTAACGACAACAGCATCATGGAATCCACTGCCAGATACCTCGCACGAAATGGCGAGTTTGTGGTCGCCAACATGAACTACCGACTGCTCGGTGATAACCAGAACACCACAACCATGGGCGAAATTATTGGGGACGCGCTCGGCGGATTTCTGTGGGTAGAAGAGCATATTTCCAAGTATGGCGGTGATCCGGGCCGTATTGCCGTTACCGGCGATAGCGCCGGTGGCCACTTGAGCGCCATGGTCGTGCTCGCTGCGACTAATCTGAGCAGTAGACCTTTCGGCCCGGGTAACCTCTCATTCCGGCCTACCTATATCCCCGCCGGAAAAACACCGGAACAGATCGCAAACCGGGAGCAGAGCCCGATAAAAGCGGCGGTACTGAGCTACGGTGTGTTTGATCTTGAAAAGCGAGTCCGCGAAGGTCTGGAGTCTCCGGGTAACGGCTTTTGGCAAATGGGCGGCGCCAAAGCGCGTAGCATTTTCGGTAACGATATTAGCGTCGCCACACATCCGGTATCTGTCAACGTAGTTGTCGCGTTTAAGGTATCAGCTCTTTAACAATTTACCGCCTTGTCCGGGTTCAGCA